>NZ_FOAT01000007.1 GCF_900109655.1 Hominimerdicola alba | reverse complement strand
CAAAAGAAACAACTTCACAATCAGGGTCTTCACAGTTGTATTCATAAGCCTTTATCTGCAAAATGACGGCTTTTCCCATCATCGGAAGATCCTGTACTTTTCTTACATAAGTACCATGACAACTTTGGCTGACAACGCCGCAGCATGGACAGATTCCCTGCTTTGTCTGAGATTCCAATTCTATGCTGATCTTTTCATTAGTTTCAGAAATCTCTTGTATTTTAAGTTGCTCTGGAAAGAACTTATTGATATCTAAAGATGTCATGTAGAATCACCGCCTTGATATGATATTGATATTATTATAGCATATCTAAGGGGGATAATCAAGAGATTTACGGATATTTGAGGGAGAGCCATAGTGAACCGTTCTGCGAATGTGTATAACACCCGTGTCAAAGTCTATGTCAGACCATTCAAGCCCGAGTATCTCACCCCTGCGGAAGCCGCCGAACAATGCGAGCTGGAAGAAAGCACGATACTTCACGGGAGTGTCAGGCTGTTCAAGGATATCAAACTTATATACACTTCCCTTTGGAAGGGTCATATCGAGATCGGACTGTTCGGGAAAAAAACACAGTAAAAGTTCTTATCGATACCGAAGATAATGAGCCTGTGGAAACCGAACAGGAAGAAGCTTTCCGTGAATATCTTTCACGCAAGGAAGAACTCGATGCACTTATCATATCTGAACTCAGAAAAGGATATGGTCTTGATGAAAGCTTTGATTTGTGCAAAAGATTTGAATTAAACAAGTTACTTATCCATTCGGGCGGAGCTTTGGTTTTTCTTTCATCGACCATAATGCAGAGGAAGGATGGTCAAACAGGGATGTAGTTGTCACTGTGCTCCCCGAAGTATCATATTTCGGGGATGAAGACGACTTTTTCTAAACTGAGAAACTATGGGATATAAAAAATAAATATAAAAGAGCAGGCTTTAATAGCGGCTGTGTCAGCTGTTGCCTGCTCTTTGCGTTTATTATGCCTTCTCTGCCTGCCGGTTGTGAGGATGTCAGCAGCGGTATAAATTCGGCAGATACTCTGTATGATCGCATCATTTCGATATTTTATAATAGATCAATGGCTGGATTATTGACTTTATCCTACTAATATGATATAATATATAAAGTTGATATAAAATAACAATGCAAGGAGCGTTATTCTGATGAACACATTTGAAGAAACCGTCGGCGGTATAGTTAATGAACTGCTTGCAGATCATGAAAGCGAAAAGGTCGGCGAGAACATAAAAATATTCAACCACCCCGATAAAGAGATAATCATAGATATCATCTACAGCCTGCGAAAGATAATCTTCCCCGGCTATTTCAGGAACAGGGATATCAAGGTATACACCATGAAAAGCAACCTCTCCATGCTGCTGGAGGACGTTATCTTCAAGCTGACAAAGCAGATAACCATCGTGCTGGATAACGATACGGAGGACAGCAGTGATATCCTCGAAAGGTCGCGGAATATCTGCCTTGAATTTGTGAAACGTCTGCGCACTATAAGGGAGTATATCCTTACCGATGTTCATGCGGCTTACGACGGCGACCCTGCGGCTTACAGCGAGGACGAGATAATCTACTCCTATCCGGGACTTTTCGCTATACTGGTCAACAGGATAGCCCATGAGCTTTTCCTGCTGAATGTGCCCATAATCCCCCGAATGATGACCGAGTACGCCCACAGCGTAACGGGTATAGATATCCACCCCGGTGCTACCATAGGCAAGTACTTCTTCATCGACCACGGCACGGGCATAGTTATCGGCGAGACCACTGTCATCGGCAATAACGTAAAGATATATCAGGGTGTGACCCTGGGTGCGCTGTCCACAAGGGGCGGTCAGTCGCTCAGAAGCAAGAAGCGTCACCCCACCATCGAGGACAATGTTACTATCTATTCGGGAGCTTCCATTCTCGGCGGAGATACTGTCATCGGCAGGGACGTTGTCATCGGCGGTAACGCATTCATAACACGTTCCGTTAACGAGGGCGCAAAGGTCAGCGTGAAGAATCAGGAACTGAGATACAACTACGACGCCGCCCACCCCGTAGAGCGCATGGAGGTCGAAGAAGACGACACTGCGTGGTTCTACATGATATAAACAATTCATAATTCATAATTGTTGGCAGGGACGAGAGTTTCTTGTTCTGTCGGTTGTATTGCGAATATATGAGTTTGATGTCCTGATAAATAATAATGCGCTTATCGCAGATTTAGCGGTAAGCGCACTTTTTTGTGTTCTAAATTGTCAGGGCAGTAAACAATATTCTACATCTTAATCACGATACTATGACCCGCCGTCACACGAAACTCATGTTCATTGCGAACATAAAATAGGCGGAAATGGCCAACGTTGACTGCGTCGAACGTGCCCGGCCGAGGGCAATTATGAATTATGAATTGTGAATTGAGTCTTCATTTGCTTTTTCTTTTCATACATTCGCTTGTCCGCCAGCTGTTCAGCTGTTTCAAGCATATCTACCTGGGCTGTATAATGGGCGTAGCCGTAGGCTATCTGCATCGGTACGGGGGGAGCATAATCTTTGTTGTATTCTGATGAAGCTGTTTCAAGCTTTGTCAACGCGGCGGATACTTCTGATTCTCCGCCTTTCTGGGCGATAACTATGAATTCGTCGCCGCCGGTGCGGAAACAGGTGCCTATATTATCAAAACAGCTGGTGATAAGGTTAGCCGCACTGATGATATGCTTGTCGCCCTCGGCATGGCCGTACACATCGTTCACCTTTTTAAGGTCGTTGATATCCAGCTGTATAATGGTACAGCTGATATGCTCTGTGCGTATCTCGTTCTCCTTGCGGTGGAAAGCAAGGCGGTTGTTCAGACCTGTAAGGCTGTCGGTGTACGCCAGCTTTTCCATCAGTGCCGAGCGTTCTTTCTCTACCGCAAGACGTGTGCGCTCGCTCATAAGGTATATGCCCATCATTATAAGGAAGACCAGCACGCCTATACGTGTAAAAAAGCTGTTGCCGAATATCCTTATATTTACCAGGCGGAATCTCAGGATATCTGCAGCGGCACCCGCCAGTGCCGAACCCATTCCGATTATTACCATATACAGCAGGTTGCGGTTTGTATCTGTCTTTTTGAATGCCCGCACCATCAGTACTATGGTCATTATCAGCGCCACAGCTATGCCGATGTGCGAGAAAGTCAGCATAAGTGCCACATCACTTTTACCCATTAGCGAAAGCACGGAGGTCGCTATAAAGTTTAGGGTATTATACACGAACATTATTGGCAGGAATACCGTATCCCGCTGATGCGTAACGCTTGCCACGAATGACACAGGGAAGTATGATATGAACATCAGCGCCAGCGCCGCACAAAATCGCACAAAAGCCGACCTTTCTGTTATCAGCTGAAGCACCAGTGTCTCGTTGGCGGCATACACTCCCACTAGTACCGCGAATGTTCCCAGTGAAAAGAAATCAACGCTGTTGCTTTCGGAAGAGTTTCCCCGTATACAGCCGCCTATCAGCATCAGACAACCGTACAGCAGTATCAGCACGCAGACTGCAAATCCGGGAAGCTCTTTCTGGTAGAGGTCATTGAGGAATACGCCCGATTCTTCTATCTTGATATTTTTTATCTTTGGCGCAGAATTTTTATACAGCGGTGTTATCTCCAGCGTTACCGATGAAGCATTATCGGGGATAGCTATCATATGTACGCGCATACCGTAGGAGAATCCGTACAGCGGTGCAGAAGCGGAATAACTGAATTCGTAGGCGAGCTCGCCATCAAACCATACCGCTATATCACCGTCATGGGTCTGCAGGCAAAGGTCTCTTCCCGAAACTTCTGTATCGGCAAGGCTGTGCTTTATGATCACCTTTTCCTTCGGCGGCGCTTTTACGGATATCTCTTCGCCGTCTTCCGTTACCCAGCCTTCCGAAAGATCACAGGCAGGCGACGCTTCGCTCTCGGGAGTTCCTATGAAGATCTCTCCCGCGATGACGAACAGCAGTATTGCAAGAGGAAGCAAAGCGGTAAATATTATCAGCCTTTTGGTACGGAATATCTTCAAGTTCTATACCTCCTCCCGAAGATGAGATCTTTCTGACAGTGGTATTATTCTCTTTTACTGCTGCTCACCAGGATAGTATTGCATTCGCTGCCGTTGAGGGTTATGGAAGTTCTGCCGCCGAGATTACTGATGTTCTTGGCTGTGGTGATATAACCAAGCGAGTTCGCAATATCAACAGTAAGTGTGATGCCGTCGGTAGAAATATCGGTCTTGCCGTTTACCGAACCGAAAGCCAGCGCTCTTGCGCCGTCAGCCGAGATATCTACATTGGCGCTCTCTATTCTTATATCCGAATCGCCCCTGAGTGCCCCGAGGGCTGTAACCTCGGAACCATGGATATTCTCGTGTATGTTGAGCTGTTCGATATGGATATCTGCATTGCCGCAGGTGAGTGTGCCTACGCCTGTGGCCATCTGGCTGTTCAGGGTGATATTCACGCTGGAATATATCATATGTATCTTCGCACTGCCGCCCACAGCACCGATGCCCACGTTGAAAGCTCCGTTGAGAGCCATTGAAAGGTCACAGCCCAGTATCTCTATCTTTGAATTGCCGTCAAAAGCTCCTACGCCAACGCTGGAAGCTCCTGCCGTCTTTAACGTGTATCTGCCCCTGCCGATGGATATCTCACCGCCTCTGCCCGAGCCGATGCATACACCCGTATGGCTTTTGGCGTTTACAGATATAGTGCCGTCATGCCCGAATTCAAGCCTGCCGTGGGCAGACGAAAGGTCGTTGCCGATGCCGTAGTAGTCAGCATCACCCAGCTGTATATCAAGGTCGCCCGTACCCTCGGTGATGAACGTGGAGCTTTCATCCACCCTTATGCCACCCCCTGTCAGCTTATTGCTGCCCAAAAGGCGCAGGGTTATACAGCTCTCGTTGCCGATGTCTATGCAGGGCCTGCCTACGATGTTTGAAAGATGGGCATTCTCCAATATCACCATGCCGTTGAAGCCGTCCGAGCAGAGTATATGTATGCCCGAATCGTAATTCTCCGAACCGACTATGGTAACATTGCCGTCATGGTACCTGAATCCGATGTGTATACAGCTGTATCCCTCTTTGCCAAGTCTTTCCAGTGATACTTTCTCGTACTTCTCAGCCGAATATATCTTCAGCCGTCTGCCCTCTTCAAGCTCCTGACGGTATTCGGTTATCTCCTGACGGCGCTCGTAGGGTATCTCGGGTATTATCTCCGCCGAGGGACGTGCAGTGTAGAATCCCTGTATCAGGTCAACACCCAGCAGTATCACCGTGCGGAGCTCTTCTGCATTCTCAACGCCCTCAGCAAGGGCTTTAAGACCGTTCTCGTGGCAGAAATCTATTATCTCACGGACGAAGTGCTTTTTATTGGTATTGTTTGCTATATCCGTGATGAGCATTCTGTCTATCTTGACGAAATTCGGCGTGTATCTAAGCAGGTTTGATATGTTTGAATATCCCGTGCCGAAATCGTCTATGGCTATGGGTATGCCGAGAGAATCGTATTTTTCCTTTATCTTTTCCAGTTTGCTGTCATCGAATTCCGATATCTCCGTTATCTCCACCACCACGATATCAGCATGGTCTTCAAGCAGAAGCTCTATCTCCTGTTCCTTTTCGGGAGAAGTGCGCACATTGGCTATGCTGTTGATGAACACAGGTCTGCCGTGGAGACTTTCGCTGTTCTCTTTCAGCAGATTCAGCACATTCAGGAAAGTGTATTCTTCCACTTCGCTGAGCCTGCCCGAAAGCTCTGCGTATTTCAGTATATGGAATGGGGTTATACCCTCGACTCCGTCAGCGCGCATAAGGGCTTCATAGGCGAATATCTGTCCGTTATCGGCACGTACTATAGGCTGAAAATGGTAGGTCAGCTGATTGACATCAAGCAACTGCTGCACTTTCAGATATTCGTTCCTTGCAGCACCCGAAAGCTCGGCAGCACCGCCCGAGCTGTTCTTCTCTTCAAGCTGCTGCATGACGCTGTGGGCGTAAACGGAAAAGGCTTGATGGAGCTCCATCAATCCGTCTTCACCCACATCGGCAAGCATAGCTTTGTATCTCTCGTCAAGGTCTGCAAGCTCGTTCATGCTCCCCGCCCCTGACGCTTTTTCAAGGTATTCCTTCATCAGCAGTATACCTTTGCTTTTGCTGTTCATATTATCACCACTTTATAAAATTGCCGTTAAATTACTGTCCCACCGACTCTTCGACCAAAAAATTTTAAACACATAGAAATTTTTGTGCTTGATTACCAAAAAACAAAAAATTATCCAAGATTATTAGTTATATTATACCACGTTCATAAATGATAGTCAAGCATTTAGCAATAAGTTTTTCATTTTTACAAACCAAGGGCTGAATATAATTAATTGAAAAAATTCAACAATATTATTGACTAAATTATTAAAATATAGTATAATATAGATGAACTACTTTGAACATCAAACAACCAAAGAGGTGAGTAAATATATGACCGATGATAAGAAACGCTTTTCTATAAAAATCAAAATGTACATCTTCGTGACGCTGACGGTGTTCGCGGTGGCGGCGGGTACTGCCATGATAGCTTTCATGACAAGCGTCAGCCGAATAAACTCATATTATAAGCAGTGTGCATCAGACAACGCAAAGAATGTTGCTTCTTTCATGGACGGCGATTATCTTGCAGAGCTGAAAGCCGTGGCGGAAGATGAAAACTACCAGCAGATCAGGGCAAAAGCGGCTGAAGACAAGAACGACGCTCCCATCGAGGAATACCTGAAAGAGAAAGGTCTGTTTGAGCAGTACTGCCGTACCCGTGATTATATATCGCAGTATGTGAGCAATATCAAGGATATGAAATATATCTACGTGCTTGCTTACGGCGATAAGAATGCTGTGCAGGATATGTATCTTGTTAACGATGATACATCGCCTCTCTACGATATCGGCTACTGTGAAGACCGCGAAAAAGAACTTCAAGGTATGGATCTTGCCGCCCTGCCCGAGCCTACCATATCCAACGGCGACTGGGGCTGGCTCTGCTCGGATTTTGAGCCTGTTTACGATTCAAAGGGCGAATGTGTGTGTGTAGTTGGCTGTGATTTCGGCATGGACGATGTTATGAAAGCACGAAGGAGACTGCTGGTATACCTTGTGCTGGGTTCACTGGGATTTGTGGCTGTGGTGCTGACAGGTGCGGTGCTTTTCATCAAAAAACTGCTGATACGTCCTCTCGACGCTATGACAAGGGAGATAAAAAAGTTCAAGCCCTCGGAACATCTAAGCTATGAAGAAGCGGGTGTCATCGACCTAGATATCGACCGCAATGATGAGATAGGCGAGATATACCGCTGTATACGCCATATGGAGATAGATACCATCGACAAGCTGAACGAACTCTACAATCTGCAGGCTGACAAGCTGAAAGCCGAAGAGGACATAAAGGCGAAACAGCAGCAGATAGGTCAGCTGAGTATAGAGACCTACAAGGACGCTCTCACAGGTGTTGGCAACAAGGCGGCATACATCAAGAAGACTGAGGACTTCACACCTAGCTACCCGAAGGAATTTGCCATAGTAATGGTGGATATGAACAATCTCAAACAGATAAACGACGAACACGGACATAAATCGGGAGACCATTATATAAGGGGCTGCTGCCGCATGATATGCGAGGCTTACAAACACTCTCCCGTGTACAGGATAGGCGGCGACGAGTTCCTGGTACTGCTGCAGGGCACTGATTATCAGAACCGTTGGGCGATATTTGACCAGATCAAAAATGACTTTGAAGAAAGCTATTCCCACACCGAAGCCGACCCCTGGGACAGATTCTCGGCGGCTGTGGGCATGGCAGAAAAAGCATCCGATGATATGACACTGGATTTCGTTTTCAAGCGTGCCGACAAAGCCATGTACGAAAACAAGACAGAATTCAAGAAGAAGTACGGCAGTTACAGATAATGCATTGATATTGTTATAGTAAACGACATATTTATTTTAGATGTATTCTTCCCTCCGCCTGCGGCGGGGGGAAGAATACTGTCAACTATTGATATTGTACCTCAAAAAGATGTTTAGAATGTTGTACTGGTGAGATAATTTATATTATTAATTTGTTATAAAATAAAAATTTATAAATTCTATTGACATTTAAATTTATATGTGCTATAATGATGGCAGTAGAAAGGTTGGCATTTTTAGACAAAATCATATCGTAAGTTAACCTTAACGATGTGCAACACGGTGGAAACTTCTGGAAATTTTGCCATGAGTCCAAAAGAAAAGGGCTGCCGTATTACAGTAAATGATGAAGTCTGTATTCATATGGCGTACACATTTGCAGGAACCACAGTATATGCGAACGGTATGTGGATAGTTTCGGCGTCATTTACAAAAAATGTTTAAAACCTTCCTAAACTCTTTTCTCCAAAGCCGATTGGGCTGCTTTTAAATTTTGTGTTATCAAGAAGCTTGCTCATTTCTCCTTTTGACCTGGCAGCCCGTCGGAAAAATATTATTCCGTTTATACGGATAAGATAAACAGCCCTCGTGAAGACGTGGGCTGTTATTTTTGCAGAAGAAAAGCTCACAGGCATCGGCCTGTGAGCTCTCTTCGTTTTGGGAAGTATGTATTTTATCGGGGTAACTATATTACCTTACAGTAACAGTTACATAATTCTTGATAGCATCCATTGTATCCCACTTGCCGTTTACCCTGGCTGCGATAGCTACTTTGTATGTCATGCCGGGTGTCAGGTTCTTGGGAGTTACATAGCTGTTTGTAGTGATGCTGGAAGTCTGGACTCTCCACTTGCCTGCCAGATATACAGCGATACCGTATCTGTCAGCGCCACTGACCTTGTCCCAGACGAACTGTATCTGGTGGTACTGAGTGTTGTAATTAACTCTGATATTCATGGAAGGAGGAGGGCAGTTGGGCTGTGACTTCTCTTTAACGAATACGGTGTAGTTTACAACATAGCCTGTCATACCGTTAGTGCCGAGTACTACCTTATCGCCTGCATTGAACTCCTTTTTGTAAGCGGTGAATGTTACATCGTTGCTTGAGCTTGCTGTCAGGGAAGTCTTGGTGTAGCCGCTGAGCCAGTAGGGTATCATGCTTGCTGATGTTTCACGGTCATCTACCATTACATAAACTTCCATATCCTTGTCAGCTGTGAACTCTGCAAGATCAGCATCTGTGTTCTTGGAGTTGCAGGCTGTCATGATGTATTCGCAGTTCTGGAGATCAGAAGCCAGAGATGTATAGGTGAAATCTCTGTCGCCGTAGATAAGTCCGCCTGTGGTGTTTGAAGACATCAGCTTCCAGCCGTCAGCATTAGCGCTGTCCTTAACGAGGAAGTTCTTTATCAGCTTGCCGTTAACAGGCTCGGGAGGAGTGTTGTTCAGCTTGATATTTGGTCTGCCGGGAACAGCCGCATCACTGCCCAGATAGTAGCTTGTATGAGGGGGCTGGTTGTAAGAGGACTGCTGACAGCCGTTCTGCATACGGTACTGCATATCGTGCATCAGTGTTGTCATGCGGACATTTGTCTCGGTATTGGTGCAGAATATGCGCAGTCTGGAGTTATCCTCGGTGCGCAGTACCAGCTCTTCACGCCAGTCACCGAAGAGGTCGGCAGTAAGGCAGGGAACAGCCTTTGTGCCGTTGTTTGAAGCACAGCCGTCAGCTGTGAATATGGTCTGATAGTTGTTAGCTGCTGTCGCCTTTGTGATGTAGATGTTATCCAGCAGTTCACGCTCAAGGTCGCCGTCCCAGTAGATAAGGAAGTTGGTGGAAGGCTGCTTGTTTGCTATCTGCTGGCCATGTGCGTTGTAAACAGCGCCTGCGGGTCTTGAACCCCAGAATTCAGCGGAGCCGTTGCCTGCCAGAATATTATCGGCACAGCATCTGCCTGTATCCTTGTCGCCGTCATAGTGCCAGATCTTGTTGCCGTTTCTGCCGTCGATAAGGGATATGCCATAGCTTCCGCTCTCGTGGCAGAGGAATACTTCGATACCCTCGTGGTTGGGATCAAGGTCGCCTACGTGCATAGCATCGCCGTGCCCCTGTCTTGTTGTCCACAGCAGAGAACCGTTGTCATCAAAGCATGATGCACCCATGCAGACTTCCTGCTTGCCGTCGTTATCGAAGTCAGCTACCATAACGTTGTGGTTGCCCTGACCGTAAGCGGGGTCGCTGGTGTTGAAGCCCGAATCGTATACCCAACGCTTAACCAGCTTGCCGTTACGAACATCAACCGCGGAAAGTGAAAGCCTTGTATAATAGCCTCTGCCGTATACAGCAGAGGGGTGTACGCCGTCCAGATAAGCGATAGCCGCATTGTAGCGCTCACAGCGGTTGCCGTAGTTATCGCCCCATGTGCTCTTTGCGGTATTGCCTGTTGCAGTACCTCTGGGTACAGGGAAATCAATGGTATCCAGTGCCTTGCCTGTTGCACCCTCGAAAAGTGTCAGGTACTCGGGACCTGTCAGAACAGTTCCTGAACTGTCAACATAGTTGGCATAGGCATTTCCGATAGCACTGCCTGTGCCGTCGATAGTGCCGTCGCAGGTCTTGGTGATGAGCTCAGCCTTGCCGTCGCAGTCAAAATCAGCTACGCACATCTGTGTATAGTGCTGACCCGCACGGATATTCTTGCCCATATCGATTCGCCACAGCTGTTTGCCTTTAAGGGTGTAGCAGTCGATGTATACCTTGCTGGTATAGCCTGTCTTTGAGTTATCCTGTGAATCGTTGGGATCCCATTTCAGGAATATCTCGTACTGACCGTCGCCGTCAACGTCGCCCACACAGCAGTCGTTGGGTGAATATTTGCTTGAATCGGGATTGTTCAGCGGGATATCGAAATAATTGGAGCCCGATGTGAAATTGCTGGTCTCGGAAGACTTCAGGACACCGTAAACATAGGTATCCACGCGGTATACCGAGTTTGAACTGCCGTAAGCATCCCAGTAATTGGTAGCCTGACCCGCCTTGCTGGTGTAGATGAGCTGATTATCGCGGTAAAGGCGGAACTCGCTCTCGTCAGCATCATTGGCATTATATCTCCAACTGATGAACATACCGTTGCCCGACTTTATAGCGTAAATGCCGCGGTCGAGATACTCCATAATGGCGGTGCCGTTGCCCCCCTGACCGTATGCAGCACTTGCAGTCAGCTGAGGGATGCCTGCAAAGCCGCTCAGCGCAACAGACAGAGAAGCTGCTGCCGCTGCGATTCGTTTTATTGCGTTTCTCATATTATAACCTCCTGAAAAAAATATTGATCAAAAGCAACATCTTTTGTAAATTATAATAACATACCACTTAAATATTTACAAGCCTTTATTGTATTTATTCTGTTGATATTTTATGTATATTTTGATGATTTTGAGAAATACTCACCAAAAACATAAAAGCATTTTAATACTTATTGTAAAAATATCCGTTTATGTAATATTTTTATCCTTTTTTGATATTGTAAACCTTGTGGCAATTCATAATTGTTGGCAGAGCCCTCAGCTCAAGCCGCAAAAGCGATGCGTTAATAGTGCTGTCAATAGAACATGGTAATATACGCCCTGCCAAAAGGCACGCGGTCGATGCAGTCACCGCTAACTAAAATTCGAGCGTATGCAAACTAATGCATACGCTCAAACTATCAGCGGATATTATTGCAGTTACTGTCATCGAGTTCGCAGTATACGATCAAATCAAAAAGATCACACATTATCCTTATCTGTAACATCAGTTTTCTTTTTAAATAACTTATGTATGATCGCCCGTATAATAGCATAGATTATCACAAGAAATATGCCGACCCAGACAATACCCAAGATAAACATACCCACACTTCCGGCTTGCTCATGCCCCTTCACATATTTATGTGCGGGATCGTCAGGGTCATATCTGACCTTGACAGTCTGACCATCTTTCAGCTTGTTAGATGACACAAGAGTATCATTTATGGATTCTCCGTCTATTTCATAAGTATAAGTTGCGGTGTAGGTATAGCTGGTGTGCTGACGACCTTTACTGTCCCTTGTTTTCTTACTTTTAACGGAGACCTCTCCCACAGTACCGGTTGTTTCAACTGTGCAGGCTTTTTTGTATGATATCTCATCAACAGACCCTTTTATCATAACCACACCGAACAGTGACATAAGCACAAACAGGAGCAGTGCGACAAATAGCCAAATGACAGATGGTTTCTTGTCCTTTGGTGATATTTTCTGATCCTTCGTTTTGTTCTTCTTTGACATATTCGTTATCGTCCTTATGTTGTTTTTGAATTATAGCGTTGTCAGATAATGGCTTTGTTGAACTTTAAAGCACAGTTCACATCATAGTTTCCCATCGTTTACAGCTATGCTATCCTAAGCACAGCAAAACCCGAGCCCCTGCCAACAATTATGAATTGTGAATTATGAATTATTCCGAGATGTCCGGGTTAACGTGTACCATACAATGCTTTACTTCGGGGAAAGTCTCTTCGATCTGATCGTGTACCATTTCTGCTGTGTCATGGGCTTCCACAAGGGTCTTGGCGGGATCCATGCGTATCTCGACTTCAACATATATCTTAGCACCGAAAAGCCTTGTTTTCAGCTCGTCAATGCCCAGCACGCCCTCAGTGCCGAGGATAACTTCCTGCATCTTGGTGAGGGTGTCATCACTGCATGACTTGTCTATCATCTTGTTGACAGCATCAATGAATATCTCAAGCGCCGCTTTTTCGATGAATACGCAGATTATAACGCTCGCCAGAGGGTCAAGCACAGGCAGACCCATTCTCGCGCCAAGGATACCCGCAAATGAACCGATGGACGAAAGCGCATCCGAACGGTGATGCCATGCATCAGCCATCAGCGCCCCCGAATTTATCTTCACCGCCGTGCGCTTAGTGTAATGGAACATCAGCTCCTTGGCTATAACAGATATCACCGCCGCCCCCAGTGCCAGTGCACCGGGTACGACAAGTTTTTCTGTCTGACTTCCAGCTATCTTCTGAATACCCTTGTAACCAATGCCGATACCCGTTCCCGCCAGTACCACCGCCAGTATCACCGAAGCTACGCACTCCATTCGCTCGTGACCGTAGGGGTGTTCCTTGTCGGGCTGTTTGCCTGCCAGCTTAACGCCGATTATCACCACAAATGTGCTGAAAACGTCCGAAGCAGAATGAACAGCATCGGATATCATCGCCCCCGACTTTGCAAGTATGCCTGCCAGTAGTTTCAGCAGTGAAAGGGCTATATTCACGATGATGCTCACCACCGAGACTTTCATCGCCTCTTTTTCATGCTTGTTTTCAGTATTTATTATCTCAACACTCATTATATCATCTCCCTATAAAAATACACCCGCGGAACGATCTTGTCCCGCAGATGCATCATCTGCTGCCTGTCAGCCCGACTGCACAGTGCACGCGGTACTGCCGTCTGTTCGGTATATATTATTCATGGCGGGCAGATATTATGCCTGTCCCGCCGTAACTTTTCTGATGTTCAGTATAACATATTTTTAGCGGAATTGCAACAGTTTTATGTTCGGTTGCGACGTCACAACTGAACATAAAGGGGCGCAGGCACAGCGCCTATCTCCTCGGCGGCTGAACATAGGGCTTTTTCATCGTCAAGATGCATTATGAACACCTTGATGTTCCTGCTTTTCATTTCGGGCATAAGTGCTAGAAGCTTATCTATATGCAGATGCACAGGCGAGTTATAAGCCGACACCTCTGTGTAAAGGTACGCGCCATCGGTGAGATATGGCATGAAAGGTTCAAGGGAACAGGTATCACCCGTGAAGACTACACGCTGTCCGTCTATATCAAAACTCCACCCGAAGCACCTGCCTTCAAGAGGGATAGCGTGATGCACAGCTATTGGCGTGAAGCCCGTGCCGTCGGGAGAGATGATAGTATATGCAGAGCTTTCACAGCCGTCCAGCCTTTCAAGCACAAAGCGGATATCCTGCCTTATCTCGTCATTAGCCGCCACTATCACCACTGGGATATGCCACACAAAATAGCTGAAATGCACCAGCATACCCAGCCCGCCTATATGGTCGGAATGAGTGTGAGTTATAAGCACGGTGATATTTTCGGGTCTGCACCCCGCCAGCGTTTCAGCACCTGTCTTTCGCATTTTGTGGAAAGCCGACATGGGGCAGTCCAGCATAACAAGCCTGCCCTCGTGCATAAAAAACGCGCAGTTGTTATCTGTATGAAAAGCCGAACCTCTGCCAAGAAATTTCAGCATAGCGCCACCTCCGTAAATGTTTTATGGTGATGTTTTCTTCCATTGAATTAATATACACATCATTATGCGTCAGCGGGACGAAAATACTTTTTAGTATCATACCACATTTTCAGCCGAAAGTAAAGCTGTATCTGCAAAGGGGAATAAACCTGCAAAGTCTGGCATATCATGTTTATAGCAAAAGGCTATCCGAGAAACAGGAGGAAACATACATGAACGATGAACTCAGACTAACCACGGATACTGTCTGCGTGACGGAAAAAGCACTGGACTGCACCGAGGAACTTCCGCTGGAGCGGGACATTGTCCTGCCAGACTACTACCCCGATGTTTTCCGCATACTAAGGTGTACGGCTGAACCTCAGCTGACATCCCAGAGCATCAGCGGCGGTCGGCTGACCTTTGATATCACGGTGGCGGTGAAAGTGCTGTACCTTACCGAGGGAAGCAGGCGCATAAACTGTATCGAGCAGAATGCGGAACTCAGCCGTACCATAGATATCGAGGGGGACTGCAGTTCTCCCGAGGTGATGATAGACCTTGCCTGCCGAGGGTTGTCATGCAGGGCAAAGGGCAGCAGGCGGATAGATGTCCGCGGGACGGTGTGCGCCGCTGTCAAAGTCAGCTGCCGCCGCGAAAAGACAGTCATAACAGGTGGTTCGGGCTGCGGCATACAGCTGCGCAGGCAGACCGTCACTTACCCTGTTAAAAGGCTTTCTGCATCCAAGCGCATAACCGTCATCCAGCAGACCGCTCTGCCTGATGACAAGCCCGCCATTGGAACAGTACTGCGCACAGGCTGTACGGTCACAAGGACGGAACAGCGCATTGTTGCGGGAAAGCTGGCGGTAAAGGGCGAAGCCGAGCTTGAAGCCCTCTGTGCCTGCATAGATAAAACCGGTGCGGACTGCGTGCAGAATCTCCGCTTTACCCTGCCTTTCAGCCGCATAATAGATATGGATGGGCTGGACGATAGCTACACTGTCAGTGTAAGAGTAACTCCTGCGGGCTGTGGTCTGGCGGCGGGCAGCGGTGAAGAAAAGACGGTGGAGTGGGAACTCGACCTGAATGTTTTCTGCACTGCCGAAAAGCTTGGCACAGGTGTTGGTGTCACGGATGTTTATTCCACCGAATACGATTGTCAGCCCGATGACATGGTTGAGATATCAGCTGACAGCGGCGGCGAGCAGAAACTCTCCTGCACATCTGAATGTACCCTCACCGCCCCCGATGGCACTGTGGGCGCGGTATACGACCACTATGCTTATTGTACCCGACCAGCTGTAAGGGCTGAAAACGGCACTTTCCGTATATCGGGCAGTGTTACCTGCTCTGTCATGGGCGAAGGCAGCGAGGGTGGACTTTTCTGCATCGAGGGTCAGAGCCCCTACGAAGCCGAAGTCGCTTTCCCCGAGGGCTGTACCGACTGCACTCTTGAAGCCTATGCCGAAACAGCTGGCTGTTCCTACTATCTTGGAGATGGCGGCAGTATCAAAGTCAGGACGGATATCCGCATAGTATATAAGCTTTTCAGCGGCTCGGGCACTAAGCTGGTGGGCAGTGTTACGCTTGATAAGGAAAAGCCTGCCCGGCGTGACAGCGGCTGTGCGCTGAGGCTTTGCAGATGCGGTACAAACGAGGATATCTGGGATATAGCCAAGCGCTGTCGTACTACTGTTGAAGCCATCATGGAAGACAACAGTCTTCCCGAGGGCGCTGACAGCATTGACGGCGGCAGAATGATAGTCATAAGAGGATAAGGGGGCAAATGAATTGAGCAGGGACATATACACGGACATAGCCCGCAGAACAGGTGGGGATATCTACATAGGGGTGGCAGGACCTGTGAGAACAGGCAAGTCCACATTCATAAAACAGTTCATGGAAAAGCTGGTGATACCCAACATCGGCAGTGAGTACCGCCGCGAAAGGGCGCAGGACGAACTTCCACAGTCCGCAGGGGGGCGCACCATAATGACCACCGAGCCGAAATTCATACCCGAGGAAGCGGTGAACATCTCCCTTGAGGGCGGCGCAAGCTTCAATGTGCGGCTGATTGACTGCGTGGGCTACATAATACCCTCAGCACAGGGCTATATCGAGGAAGAAGCCCCGCGGATGGTCATGACACCCTGGTTCGATACCGAGATACCTTTCAATATGGCGGCTGAGGTTGGCACGCGCAAGGTCATCACCGAACATTCAACCATAGGTCTTGTGATAACTACCGACGGCAGTTTCACCGATCTCCCCCGCGACGAGTATGAGGAAGCGGAAGAAAGGGTAATAAGCGAGCTGAAAGCCGCAGGCAAGCCTTTTGCGGTACTGCTGAACACCGCTGACCCACACAGTGCCGAAGCCCGCAGACTTTGCGAAGAACTTAGCAAGAAGTACGAAACGGACGTTATGCCCGTCAACTGCACCGACCTTGAAGAAGAGGATATCCGCGGGATAATGGCAAACGTGCTGTACTCTTTCCCTGTCCGCGAGATAGGCATAGCCATGCCTGAGTGGATAAACACCCTTGGCAAAGGTCACTGGCTGAAAGAAGCAGTTTTCGCCCATATCCGTGAAGCCGCAGAGGGTGTGGAAACTCTCAGGCAGATAGCTGTGTGCGCCGATACCATCGGAGAATGTGAGTACATCGAAAACTGCGGGGTGAAGAATATCGATGCGGGCAGCGGCTCGGCGGTTATCTCGGCACAGCTTTACAGCGACCTTTTCTACCGCGTTATAGGCGAAGCCACAGGTCTGGAGATCAACGGCGAGAACGAACTTCTGCCACGAATACTGGAGCTTGTGGAGATACGCAAGCGTTTCGCCAAATACAAGGACGCCATATCCCAAATGGAGCGCACAGGCTACGGCATAGTTATGCCCGAACCCGATGAACTCACCATGGAAGAGCCCGAGATAATCCGTCAGGGCGGCAAATACGGCATACGCCTGAAAGCCAAGGCACCCGCCATACATCTGCTGCGCACCGAGATAAACACCGAGGTCGCCCCCATAGTAGGCTCCGAAAAACAGTCCGAGGAGCTTGTTATGTACATGATGAGCGATTTCGAGAAAGACCCCGACAAGATATGGAGTTCCAACATCTTCGGCAAATCACTGCATGAACTTGTCAGCGAGGGGCTTCACACCAAGCTTTCAAAGCTTCCCGATGATGCACGTATGCGCCTTAAAGAAACAGTCGAGCGCATGATAAACGAGGGCTGTTCAGGGCTGATATGCCTTATCCTATAATAAAAAGCGGGGACAGCCGAGCAGTACAGCTGTCCCCATTTCTCATGCCGGGATATCAGCAGCCGCAGCCGCCGTTGTTACCGCATCCGCAGCCACATCCGCAGTCGTTATTGCCGCAGCCTGCCATAAAGATGATGAGGATAAGGATAATGATCCAGAAGCAGTTGTTATTTCCGAAATTCATAGTATTTCTCCTTTGTGATTTATTTAAGGCTCCGTGAGCCTTATGGTACATATTATGCGGGGGATGAAAAAAGGTTACTGCTGTTCAATTCATAATTCACAATTCATAATTCATGGCAGGGGGCGCGGGTTGGCTGTGCTGGGGATAGCAAGGCGGTAAGCGTGGGAAGCTATGACGCAGACTAAGCGAGGTAAGCACAACAAAGTAGTGTGCGAATTAAAGCGCGAGGCTTGCGGAGAGCTTTGTCTCTTTGGCAGTTTTACGCTTGTTTGCTATTGTTTAACTCTTGACCCAAAGCTCCCTTCCTTGTCATTCCCCGCAAGTTTGTTTCCGCCAGTCATATTTCCCCGTCTCCCGAATACTTTTATCTTATAAGCCTATACTTTCAGCGGAGGTGTTTTGCATGAGCTATGAGAATTATACGGAAACAGCAAGAGAAGTCCTGCGCAGGGCGGCGGTGCTTGCAGGGGAGAGGGGACATACCTACCTCGGGAGCGAACATCTTCTGCTTGCTTTGACCTGCTGCGGTGGTGCGGCTGAGGCTGTACTCAGGCGGTATGGTGTGACATACGAGGGTGTCAGCGGCGAGATAGATGAACTCATCGGCAGGGGCACGCCCTGCATGACCCCTGAAACTGCCAAGACAGCCAACATCTGTGCCGCTTTGGAAACTGCCGAAAATTTCGGCGGAAAAAGCGTGGGCAGCGAGCATATACTTTCGGGGCTTCTGCGCTGCGGAAATTCCTGTGCTGTGCAGATACTCCGCAGGCTTCGGGCTGATGAGCGCAGGATAGCTTCCGAAAGCTTCACAAGCACCCGCAGTGATGTCCTGCGCAGGAACTATCCGCGGCTGAAAACACTTTCACGCTACGGCACCGAACTCACCGACCCTGCTGTATGTATGGGTTTTGACCCTATCATAGGGCGGGATGAAGAAATGCGCCTTATGATGGAGATACTCTGCCGCCGCCGAAAGAACGATCCCTGTCTTGTGGGTGAAGCAGGCGTTGGCAAGACTGCCCTTGCCGAGGGTCTTGCGGTGAAGATAGTGTCGGGGAGCGTGCCATCTCAGCTGGCGGATAAGCGGATATTCGCACTGGATATAACTCTTCTGCTGGCTGGTGCGAAGTACCGCGGGGATTTTGAGGAACGCCTTAAAGCCTGCATCGATGAAGCCGCACAGGCGGGGAACGTCATACTTTTTATAGATGAGCTTCACAACATCATGGGGGCGGGTGCGGCTGAGGGCGCCATCGACGCGGCGAATATCCTCAAACCCGACCTTGCACGCGGCAGGATACAGGTGATAGGTGCCACCACCTCCGAGGAATACCGCCGCACCATCGAAAAAGACGGGGCTATGGACAGGCGTTTCTGCCGCGTTGATATCTGCGAGCCCGATGAAGATTCGGCATACACCATGCTGCTGGGGCTGAAAGGCAGGCTGGAGGACTTCCACGATGTGACCATATCCCCCGAGATATGCCGCTGTGCGGTGGAACTCAGCGGGCGGTATATGAAGCATAAGCATTTCCCCGATAAGGCGGTGGAGCTTCTTGACGGAGCGTGCAGTGCGGCAAAGCTTGAAGCGGGGACTAAGAAGATACCCGAACGCGCCTTTGAAAAGTATCTGGCGGGTGAGATTGACAGGAGCGGATATCTTGATGCTATCTCCAATGCCCGCAGGCGGACAGTCCTCACACGCGGCATAGTTGAGCAGACCGTCAGCCGATGCACAGGGATGAAATGCACCGCCGCCGATACAGACGAGCGTGAAACTCTCAGGCACCTTGAAGAACAGCTTGGTGAAGCGGTCATAGGTCAGGAGCGGGCAGTAGCGGCGGTATCGCGGGCAATAAGGCGGCGCAGGCTTGGTCTTGGCAGGGGCGGCAGACCTGTGGGCAGCTTTGTTTTCGCAGGCGCGGCGGGCGTGGGAAAAACTCTTCTTGCGCGGGAACTTTCAAATCTGATATGCGGCAGGGAAAGCCTTATCCGCCTTGACATGAGCGAGTATATGGAACCCCACAGTGTCGCCAAGCTGATAGGTGCGCCTGCGGGCTATGTGGGCTACGAGGACGGCGGCAGGCTGGTTGAGCTTATCCGCCGACACCCATGCGGTGTACTTCTTTTTGACGAGATAGAGAAAGCCCACAGGGATATTTTCGGGGTGCTACTGCAAATGCTTGAAGAGGGTGTCATCACCGACAGCGCAGGCAGAACCGCCGAATTATCCGAACTCACGGTGATACTCACCACCAACGCAGGCGCGGCAGAACTGGCAGAAAGCAGGCACGCGGGATTTTTCAGCCGCGGCGGTGAAAGCTTCCGGCGGGATATCGAGCAGGCGGTGAAAAAGGTGCTTTCCCCCGAGCTTATAAACCGTATGGACGGCATTATCGTCTTTGAGCCTCTGGGCAGAGAGACCCTTTGCGGTATCGCCCGCCGTGAACTTGCAAAGCTATCAGCACGCGCCGCTAATCTGGGCTATGAGCTTGAGATATCCCCCGAATGTGAAGCCTACGCCGCCGAAAAATGTCTTTCATCTGGCGGCTCTGCAAGAGATATCCGCCGCTTCGCCGAGCAGGAAGCAGAGGATATCCTCTGTGATAATATACTTTCGGGCTGCGGGAAGAATCTGCGTTTGGATATCAAAAACGGCACACCTGTTATTTTCGCCCCCGACCTTTCGGAAGTGTGACCACGTTCTGCTGATAGTGCGGGTCTATGCGGTGGGATACAGTCGTTTGCGGTCGCATGATCATTTCATTGTTTGTGAACAAATGTTCCACGTGGAACATTTTCACTTGCTTATTGTACTGCGGAGGGCAAGGTCGCCCCTCGTTCCTCGGGTCGAGAAATCAACTAACAGTGACTGCGTCGGCTGTGCTACCGCCGTTGATTTCGGGCGCGGCAATATATTTACGCAGATAGAAAGAGCGTGGACGATTGATTTGTCCACGCTCTGAACTCTTTTATTGCCGCGCCATATTTGGTCGGTAGTACCCTGTTCTATTTATTGCTTTGTTGCCACGTCGCTTTTGTGCCTTGATGCGAGGGCTCTGCCCTTAACAGTCAGCTTTGCTGACTGTGGCTCCCCGCAAGCCTGCTAGCGCGAGGCATATGCCGACGCAGTCGCATAAACCGCGCGCTTTGGTTCTTTGGCAGTTTCCTCGTCATGAAATTTTTCACCCCATTTTCGCCAAAAGCCGCTTGCAAATGACACGGGATTGTGCTATACTGATAATATTGAATTTCCGAACAAAGAGGGTCATATATAGATGAAAAATAAATTGCGTGTTATATCGGCACTGCTGTGCGCTGTGCTGATATTTGCTGATATAGGCAGTTTCCGCGCGTCGGCGCTTAGCTTTGTGCCAACTGCTGTGGATGCTGACGGTGAACGAAGGGATATAAGGCTGTATTCCGAATGCGTTTATATGGTGAATATGGATTCGGGCGAAGTTATCGTGGATATCAACGGTGAAAAGGAAGTCCCGCCTGCTTCGCTTACAAAGCTGATGACGGCTGTTGTTCTTCTGGACACGCTCGGGGGCGATGAAAGCACCCTGAAAAGCAAGATGATGTCCGCGGGTACAGAAGCTTTTGACGAGCTTTACGACACAGGTGCGGCTACTGCTGATATCCAGCCAAATGAAGCTGTCAGCGCTTACGACCTGCTGGCGGCACTGCTGATACCGTCTGCCTGCGAAGCCGCGAATATAATTGCTATAAACGTTGGGGGCAATATCCCCGCATTCGTGGATATGATGAACGCAAAGTGTACAGAGATAGGGCTGAAGCACACTCATTTCTCCAATGCACACGGTCTGTTCACTCAGCAGAATTACTCCACTGCAAAGGATATCTCCACCATATGCAGGTACGCTCTCGACAAGTACCCTGTTTTCAGGGAACTTGTGGGCAGTCCATCATTTACCATGGCGCCCACTGACTATCACCCAGAGGGCACATACATAGTCAGCACAGACTACATGATAAACGAGTTTACAGACTACTACTACACAGACTGCCGCGGCATAAAAACAGGCACTACCGAAGCCGCAGGCCGCTGTTTCGCCAGCTATGCCACCAGGGACGGCATAACCTATCTGGCGGTAACAATGGGTGCGCCCATGGAGAAGCTTCCCGAGGATATCAAAAAGGGTGAAGCTGACCCCGAATCAATGTATGCGGACGATGTGGTGTACTACAATTTCATCGACCATATAAATCTGTACGAATGGGCTTTTGATACCCTTGTGCAGAAGGATTTCATCAACGAATTCAGCGAGGTCAGGGACGTAAAGGTGAGCTACGGTAAAAAGCGCGATTACGCCAACCTAAAACCTGCCGGCGGCTACAGCAGAATGTGGCCTGTGAATATCCCCATAGATGATGTTGAAAAGAGGATAACCGTGCGGAAGAACATCGTTGCCCCCGTTGAAGAGGGCGATGTTCTGGGCAAGATGGAGCTTATCTACAAGGGCGAGACCCTTGCGGAGATAGACCTTATCTCCACCACGAAAGTCGAGCGCTCTCCCGTAAAGGAAAGGGCGAGGATAACTAAGGCGTATTTCAAGTCGAAGCTTTTCAGGATAACAGGCAGTATAGTGCTTGTATGCATAGGCTTGTACTGCGTGCTGTGTTTCCTGATAGCCCAAAAGAAGTATCTGCGAAAGCTGAACCCTTCGGCTGACAGCAGATATGATGGCCCCTACAATACAGATAACAGCGGTGAAGAATAATATCCCAAAAACAGATAAAAAATTGTAGATACAAGGGAATGGAAAGGAAAATGTTTATGCTTAAAAAATTTCTCTGCATCGCGGCTGCAGCGCTTACGGCATTTATGTCGGGTTGTACCGCGAAGACGAACAAAGTCAGCATAGACGAAGTCGGCAAAGGGCTGACCATATACAGCTTCAAGGCGGGCAAGGCTGATGCTGAACTTATCTACGGCGATGACTGGGCAGTGCTTATCGACTGCGGTGAAAAGGGCTTCGGCAAGCACATAACTGCATATATGGAAGAACAGGGCATAAAAAAACTGGACTACCTGATAATCACCCACTTTGACAAAGACCATGTGGGCGGTGCTGCTAAGATACTGAGATCCTGCGAGGTGGGAACGGTACTGCAAAGCAACTCTCCCAAGGAGAGCGAAGAGTACGATAATTATCTTGAAGAGCTGAAAAACCAAGGAATAACGGCGCAGACCGTCCGTGAGGATATGACTTTCACCCTGGGTGAAGCTGTGTTCACCATTGACCCGCCAGCGCAGGAAGCATATGAAAAAGAGCCCAGCAACAATTCCTCGCTGATAACGGAAGTAACTCTCGGCGATGTGAATATGCTGTTCGCGGGAGATGCCGAGAATGACAGGTTGGCAGAGTTCACGCAGAACAACAATAAAACCTACCGATTTGTGAAAGTGCCATACCACGGTCACTGGCAGAAACAGCTGAAACCCTTTGCCCAGAGCATCAAGGCGGAGATAGCTGTGATAACGAGTTCCGATGAAGAACCCGAGGACAAGGATACTGTTGACCTGTTTAAAAAATGCGGTGCTGAGGTCTTTCTGACGAGGACGGACAGCGTTATCGCAAAATGCGACGGCAAGAACATAGCAGCAGAATATGACAATTCATAATTGTTGGCAGGGGCGCTGACTTTGCTGTGCTTGGGATAGCATGGCGGAAAGCGCAGGAAACTATGACGCGGATAGATTCGCAGAAATAAGGAAAAAACGAGCGTGGACGATCAAACGTCCACGCTCGTTGTGTATATTTGCATGTTTTTACTCAATCCCCAGAAACATTCGTCAGCTTATACAGCTTCCTGAATTCCGTGGGTGTACAGCCCTTTATCTCCCTGAATACTCTGTTAAAGGTAGTCAGGCTGGAAAAACCTACCTGCATAGCCGCTTCTGTTACCGAGATATTCTCGTCAAGCAGCAGCATCTCCGCTGCCTTTATCCTTCTGTGGTTCAAAAAGCTGATGAATGTAGTTCGGCTGTATTTCTTGAATATTCGCGAAAAATGATACTTGCTGTAACCTGCCATTCTTGCCAGATCATCAAGTGTGATGTTGTACATATAGTTCTGCTCGATGTACTTGATGATGCTTCCGAATTTCTCCAGATATTTCTCATCGTCATACTTCACAGCGCTTATCTGATTTTCTTTGATCCTCGCCAGCAGTGTCAGCAGCTTGATGTAGATATACACTTCTGAAAGAACATCAAAATTGCTGTACAGCGTGTATACCTCTTTAATAAGGTTGCCCAGAGATATCCTGAGCTCTTCGTCGGATTCCTCGCCTATCATCACAGGCGATTTCAGCACCGAGTAAAGGTCGTATAACGCAGGATTCGAGCTTATGCTCCTGTTATCGAACAGCATGATGAGCCTGCGCCCCGACTGCGCTTTCATTGCGTGCAGTGTGCCCGCAGGTACTATCATTATATCCCGCTCGTGCAGTTCGTAAGTCTTACCGTCGCATATCATCGTATAACCGTTTGTCAGCGGCATCACTATCTCTATCGCATTGTGCCAGTGCGTAGGATATTCTTCGGTATCTACATTGTCGTAGATAAGCACACTTCGGTTCTCGATATAATCGACTGTCTCAAAATCCCCGTCCAGATGTACTATCATGATCGTTTCTACCCCCGTCTGATGTCGCGGCTTACTACCCATGCCGCGCAAAAATAACTCCACTTTATTACTATCTGATATTCCAAAATGACTTGTCTGCATTACACCTGACAGACAAATAATTGCTCTACCTTGTTACATATTATAACACAAACCTTTTGATTTTTCAATATATTCAACAGAGAATTCCGTAATTTATCACAATTTTTTTATATAAATAAGCAATATTTGTAACCGATAACGCAAGAATTGAGTTGCAAAAATCGGGCATACAGTGTATAATCAAAGAACAATATGCAAGCGGAGGTGCTTTTTATGAGCGTTAAGATATCTGAAAAAGAGTATAAAAGCTACGGTAAATGCGTGTTTATAGAGAATGAGTCCTGTGCTCTCGCTGTGACTGTTGAGTTCGGTCCGAGAGTTATTTACTTCGCGCTTAACGGCAAAGAAAATGTTATGCTGGAAGACGAAGAGGGCAGCTTCACTGTTGATGTTGAGGGGTACGGAACTTGGCGCAACAGAGGCGGTCACAGACTTTGGGTAGCTCCCGAGCTTATCCCCGAGACCTATAATCCCGATAATGACCCCGTTGCATACAAAGCAGACGGCGATACCGTAACATTCACACCCCCCGCTACGCCATTCGGCAAGCAGCTTGAAACTGTTATTACTCTCGATGCAAGCAAGCCGATAGTTACAGTTACACAGCGCATTAAGAATATCGGTGATAAGGAAGCTGATTTCGCACTGTGGTCCATAACAGGTCTTACCGCAGGCGGTACGGCTGTTATACCTATGTGTACCAGAAAATCGGGATATCTGCCTAACAGAGTTATGAGCCTCTGGGATTATTCCGATGTGAACGACCCACGCTTCAAGCTGACTAACGAGTATGTCCGCATCAGACAGGATAAGTTCATACAGGGCGCTTTCAAGGCAGGTTTCAATGTTGAGGACGGCTTTGCGGCTTACGCTGTTAACGAGCAGATATTCGTTAAGTGCTTCGGTGAGTATCAGTTTGTTGAATACCCCGATTATTCCTGTAATTTTGAAATGTATACAAACAGCAAATTCCTTGAATGTGAGATACTTGGCGAAAAGAGAAAGTATCAGCCCGGCGAGACTGCCGAGGTCACAGAGACATGGCATCTGCTGGATAACAAGGGAGATATAGAGCCTCAGCTGGATAAGATAAGAGCGGCTGTTGGCAAATGATCGGATGATCCGATATGATATGAAATGAAAGGTTAGGAGGAAGGTCATGAAAAAGTACCTTGATGAAACCCTCTCTGCGGAGGAAAGAGCAGAAGCGCTCACAGATGAGATGACTACGGAGGAGCAGGCATCTCAGCTGAGATATGATGCACCTGCCGTTCCGAGACTGGGAATACCCGCATACAACTGGTGGAACGAGGGCATACATGGTTTTGCACGCTCGGGCGTTGCTACAATGTTCCCACAGGCAATAGGTCTTGCAGCTATGTTCGATGACGAGCTGACAAAGAAGACCGCCGAGGTAACTTCTGAGGAAGTGAGAGCAAAATACAATGTCTACACTAAGGAGGAAGACCGTGATATATATAAGGGTCTTACTCTGTGGGCACCTAATATAAATATATTCCGTGATCCCCGCTGGGGCAGAGGTCACGAGACCTTTGGTGAGGATCCTTATCTCACCGCACGCAACGGCAAGGCTGTTGTAAGAGGTCTTCAGGGTGACGGCAAGGTCATGAAGGCTGCTGCCTGCGCAAAGCATTTCGCAGTACACAGCGGTCCTGAGGCTATACGTCATTCCTTTGATGCAAAGGCAAACGCTAAGGATATGGAGGAGACCTATCTCCCCGCATTTGAGGCACTGGTAAAGGAAGCAAAGGTAGAGAGCGTTATGGGCGCGTACAACCGTGTAAACGGCGAGCCTGCCTGCGCAAGTGACTACCTGATGGCAAAGCTGAAGGAATGGGGCTTTGACGGCTATTTCGTTTCTGACTGCTGGGCTATCCGCGATTTCCACGAGAACCACATGGTAACAGCAAATGCCATCGAATCAACCGCTATGGCACTGAAAGCAGGCTGCGACGTTAACTGCGGCTGTACTTATCAGAACCTTCTGGTCGCACTCGAAAAGGGTGCTGTGACTAAAGAGGATATCCGTACTGCCTGCGTACATCTGATGCGCACAAGAATGAGACTTGGTATGTTCGATAAGAAGACCGAGTTCGACGATATCCCCTATGATAAGGTTGCCTGCAAGGAACACAAGGCTATCTCTCTGGAGTGTGCTGAGAAGTCCCTTGTTATGCTGGAGAACAACGGCATACTGCCTATCGATGAAAACAAGTACAAGACTATCGCTGTGATCGGTCCCAATTCGGACAGCAGAACAGCGCTGGAGGGCAACTACAACGGTCTCTCCGACAGATATATCACATTCCTCAACGGCATACAGGACAGATTCAGCGGAAGAGTCATCTTTGCTGAGGGCTGTCACCTGTACAAGGACAGAGTTTCAAATCTGGCACAGGCAGGCGACCGCTATGCCGAGGCTGTTGCAGCAGCTAAATTCGCTGATATGACCATCCTTTGTCTGGGTCTTGACGCTACTATCGAGGGCGAAGAGGGCGATACAGGCAACGAGTTCTCCTCCGGCGACAAGAACGGTCTGACACTGCCTCCTCCCCAGAGAGAATTGGTAAAGAAGATAATGGCACTGGGCAAGCCTGTTGTAACTGTTGTATGCGCAGGTTCGGCTATAAATCCCGAAAGCAAGCCCGATGCACTGATACACGCATTCTATCCCGGTGAAATGGGCGGCAAGGCGCTGGCAGAAGTTCTCTTCGGTGACGTTTCACCCTCGGGCAAGCTGCCTGTAACATTCTACGAGGATACCGACAAGCTTCCCGAATTCACTGATTATTCCATGAAGGGCAGAACATACCGCTATACCACCGATAACGTGCTGTATCCTTTCGGCTACGGTCTTACCTACGGCGGCGTAAAGGTAACAAAGGTAGAATACAAGGACGGCAAGGCAGTTGTTACCGCAGAAAACAGCGGCAAGGCTACCGAGGACGTTATCCAGCTTTACATGAAGGACTACTGCGAGCACGCAGTACCCAATGTAAGCCTGTGCGGATTCAAGCGCGTTAAGCTGAATGAAGGCGAGACCTCTGTATTCGAGATAGAAGTGCCCGAAAAGGCATTCACTGCAGTTGACGATAACGGCGTGAGAAAGGTGTTCGGCAATAAGTTCAGACTGTTTGCAGGTACATCTCAGCCCGATGAACTCAGCGAAAAGCTGACAGGCATCAAGTGCGCAAGCGTTGATATAACCAAGTGAGGCGCACATAAACCAGCATTACTCTCTCTCATATATACCCATTAAACGCGGAAAGCTCTCTTTTGAGGGCTTTTTTGCGTATATAAACAGGCTGAAATGTTAGGCGATATGCACTATCGGCTGTCCGTTGTCCGTTCCTCTGCTGTGAGATGTTACAAAAGTGATAAATTTATCACATCAAGGATTGACAAATGCAATCCGGTGTGATATTATTGTCACATAAGGTGATGAATATATCACTTCTTGCGGAATATCAAAGCTTTGATAAAAAACAAAAAGACAGCAGAACAAAGGAGAAATACGGAGGCGTTATTATGCGCGACAATGACAAGATCAGACAACTGTACAAGGAGTATCAACGCAGAGATATTACACGCGCCGAAAGACGGGAAATGCTTGAAAAGATAGCCCGCGAGCGCTATAAGACCGACCCCAGAAAGCCCATAAGCGTCAAGGGACAGGCACTTGTAAACCTGCTGCTGGGTGTGGTCATGACGGTGATAGCTGTATCGGCAATGATATCAAGATCGATAGGCAGCATAAAACAGCAGACCCCGACTGTTCTGGCGGCGGCAGCAGTGTATGTCGTGCTGATGATGATCTCGTGCAGATACAAAAAAGAGCCCGGGGACGAACTCGCCAAGGAGCTTATGCTGAAAGCTACGGCATATTCGGCTGAGGGTCTGATAATCTTCACCATGGTCTTTGGCATGATAGTTCATATGGCGTGCAACCGCGCCCATAAAGCTAATGTGTGCATAACAGGAGAAATGGTCATGTGGTACGGCTACCTGATGATAGGTGCTTATTATGTGCTGAGGAATGCTTTCTATCTCTGGCTCGACAGAACTCCCGAAGCTGAGGAGGAATGATATGCCCGAACTTAAAACAAGAATAAAAGAACTCAGGGCTTCAAGGGATATGAAGCAGGGCGACCTTGCAGAACTTGTGGGCGTGAGAAGAGAAACTATCATCAGGCTTGAAAAAGGGCAGTACAACCCCTCTTTGAAGCTTGCTATGGACATAGCTGCAGTATTCGGCGTATCGGTAGAAGAGATATTCAGTTTTGAAGAATGACAGAATTAAATAGAAGGGACAATAATTATGGAAAAAGAATTTTTACAGGATAATATTCAGGAAAGCGATAATTTGCTGACTGCAAAAAGGGTGCTGATATCGGCGGGAATAATCCTCGGTTCAGTAGGGTGTTTTCTGCTTTCCTCGATAATTGGCAGCAAGATATGCAAATTTCTTGACATTTCAGGCTATAAAGCACAGTTCATATGCGCGCTGATAACGCTGGTGTTTTACTCCACTATACTTGCGCTTCTGCATAAAAAGAAAGTCCTGTACACAAAGGGCAACGGCTTTTTCGGCGGACTTATCACAGGCTTTTTCATGATCTACGGCAGTGTAACTTCTATATTAAATGCGCTGTTTCTGGAAACTTCTGACAATAAGGTGAAAATCGTCACACCAACAGGGCTGAATTTCGGTTCTGAACAGGTCTGGTGTATACTGGCTCTGCTGTTTGCGGCGGGCATATGCGAGGAACTGCTTTTCAGAGGGATAATTTTCAACGTGCTGAGAGACCTCTTCGGCAGAGACAGCACCAAAGGCACCATAGCCGCTATTTTCACATCGGGCGTGCTTTTTGGACTGTATCATTTATTGAACATTTTTGCGGGAGTAAGCATTGATGCCGTTATCCCTCAGGTGATATCCACCGCAGGCGTGGGCGTTTTCCTCGCCGCCGTATACGCAAGATGGGGAAATATCTGGATAACAGTTTTCCTGCACGCATTCATGGATATATGCGTTGTGCTTCCCTCAAGCATGAAAAACAACGCGGATATAGTTGAATCTATCAACACTACAATGTCAGATCCATCCAAGTACTTAGGCGTTATTATATATGTGGGAATTGCGATATATCTGCTGAGAAAAGAAAAGTTACCCCAGATGTTCACATACAGTGTATGTGACGACTGACCGCAGAGTAACGGAGGATATTTCCTATGGCTGAAAACTACCGCATACCAATGCATTTCAAGACAGGCTGTTACAGCTTTGGTGAGCTGAAAGACAGCGGCGGTGAATGTATCGAATTCGCCGTGTGTCCCTGCGATATGATGATGTACAATGTTCCCGCAAGTGGCTGTCGGGTGGAGCTTTACGAACTCAGCTGCGATACATTTGAGCGTCAGCTAAAAGTCACCTATGACGAAAATGGCGATATCAGGTTCGCTGAGCTTCATGACGGCGAAGAAATCAGGCTGCTGTATATCCATCTTCCTGATGAGAAAACAGCAGAAGCAGAAGTTCTGGATTTTGCCGAACAGACCGTGGAGATACTTTCGGCGGAGCTTGTTTCACGTCACGAAAAGGCTGCAAGGCTGTTCGTGGAATATCACAGAGATATGTGGACAGACTTAGCCGTGAAAATAGGCACACCCGAAGAAATGCAGGCGGCGTTGGAAAGTATCCCCGAAGAAAAACGGACGGAACGTCTGGCAGAATACGTAAAAAACAACAGCGGCGATTATCCGAATGCCAAGCGCATACCCTGGGACACCTACACTATCAGCATAATGATAATGTGTTCCCCTGCGGGTACGGGTCAGGAGCTTACGGATACAGCAATAGAAACAGTCATAAACGGTATAAGGCGCATGGCAGAACCTGCGCTGGAAAAGACCGAAGATTACAGATTCATCGCGGAAGAATACGATTGATATCGTCTGCGAAAACAGGAGGAGCTATTATGCGAGAGATCAATGTCAGTGAAGTAGAAGAGCTTATAAGAGAGCTTTGCATCAAGGCGAACCTTTATCTGCCCGAGGATATGGAGCAGTGCATAAAGGCGGGGGCTGCAAAGGAGAGCTCGCCTGTGGGCAAAAACGTGTTTGATGATATCATCAGCAATATAAACGTAGCCCGCGATGAGACTATACCGATATGCCAGGATACAGGCATGGCGGTAATATTCATGGAGGTAGGTCAGGACGTTCACTTTGTGGGCGGTTCGCTGAACGAGGCTGTGAACAAGGGCGTATCCCGCGGCTACATCGACGGCAGACTGCGCTGTTCCATAGTCAGCGACCCGCTGGAGAGAGTGAATACAGGTGACAACACACCTCCCGTGGTACACCTTAAAATAGTTGACGGTGACAAGGTGAACATCATGGTAGCGCCTAAGGGATTCGGCAGTGAGAATATGTCTCAGCTGAAGATGATGACACCCTCTGTTACAAGAGAAGAGATAGTTGACTGGGTAGTGGGCGTATGTGCGAAAGCAGGTTCTAATCCATGTCCACCCATAGTGATAGGTGTAGGCATCGGCGGCGATTTTGAAAAGTGCGCTTACCTTGCAAAGAAAGCCCTTTGCAGACCTGTAAGCGAGAGAAACCACAAGAAGCTGTATGCTGATCTCGAAGCGGAAATACTGGAAAAGATCAACAAGCTGGGCATAGGTCCTCAGGGCTTCGGCGGCACACAGACTTGCCTTGCTGTAAATATCGAGGAAGCACCCACACATATAGCAGGACTTCCTGTATCGGTGAATGTGGGCTGTCATGTAACAAGACACTCACAGGGGACGATATAAAGGCGTTGCAATATCAAGATGATCAGAGCGTGGACAATCAAACGTCCACGCTCTTTCTATCTGCGTAAACTATTGCCGCGCCTGAAATCGGCGGTGCGTCACAGCCGACGTAGTCGCTGTCTCTGCCCGAGAAACGAGGAGTGACCTTGTCCACCGATCATAATTCTGTGAAAATCTAACACCTCACTGCGCCAATATTTGTAAAAAATAACACCATAAAATCCTTTCTCTGAAACGTATATATAATGTCAGCGGTAGTACAACGCAGACTTGATGATAAGAATATCGGAGGAAAACCTATGAAAAAAATGATAATATTTGTGGTGGCTTTAATAGTATTGTGTATGTCCGAAATTACGGCATTTGCGCGCCAAAATGCAGACAATCTTTCGGTTGAGCTACACCATTTAACTAACGATGCATATTATATCGACCTGCTTGTGAAAATGGACAGCTCCGATGCTTATTATACGGATCTCAACCAAAACAATATGGAGCAGTTTGAACTTAACGCTGAGGAACTGAAAAATTATTCGGACGAAGATGGCTATATAAGTTTCTCGTGCCATTATAAAGATGTCTATACAGATATTGTTATAGATAAAATGAAATGGCGCGATACTATGATCTCGGTAAACTGCTTCACTATGGGTAAAGACCTTAGCCTTGATATTACCGAGATGAATGAAATATATGAGAAGAAAAGAATTTTCAAAATTGCAGTGCTTGATGAAAGGGGTCATATCATTCAGGTGTCCGAGCCTTTTGAAGCGCTGAATGATAAGAGCGGATATATCAGTGGTGAGATAAAGTATGATATATCTGACGACCAATTAACTGTTGACCGAAGCAGTGATGATAAACATTTTGTAACGGTATATAATTGGTATCTCCTGATCGGGTTGATTGTGTTTTTGGTGCTTTCGTTCGGCTTTCTGCTTCATAAAAGTTCAAAGCGGAGAATGGAAAAGCGAAATTCAAGGAAAATAAATTGATGCGCGTATAAGTTTCTGATAAAAGAAAGATTCGGAGTAATATGTAAAAATTCTGTGAACTCTCTTTACAAACAGCGGGATATATTGTATAATATATAAGTCATATTGTGCGTGGCAAGAACGCACAGGCATAAGTATCCCTGCATCAGAATACGGGTCACGCTTCGGTAAGAAGAAAGTACCTGCCGTATGCCGACGCAGAGGAAAATATTTTAAGAAAGAGGTACAAAATTATGCTGAGAAAAGACGAAAAGACAGCCGTAATCGAGGCTAACAGAACTCATGAGACCGACACAGGTTCCCCCGAGGTACAGATCGCTATCCTGACAAAGAGAATCAGCGACCTGACAGAACACCTGAAGGTCCACAAGAAGGATAACCACTCCAGAAGAGGTATGTACAAGATGATCGGTAAGAGAAGAAACCTTCTCAACTACCTGAAGAAGAACGACATCGAGAGATACAGAACTGTTATCGACAAGCTGGGTATCCGTAAGTAATCAAGTTAAGATCATCAAGGCAGAGGCGGTAATCCGTCACTGCCTTTTGGTGTTTTTAAAAACAGTAAAATTATGTTCGTGTGATGGTTTTTTAGCATTGATCGGAGAGTGTAAAAGTCGGGAATATGTGCACTCTGCGCTTTATGCTAAAGCCTTTGCCGAACAGTGTTAAGGAGGATAATTAATATGTTTGAGAACGCAAGGACTTTTGAAACTACTTATGCAGGCAGACCCGTCGTTGTTGAGACTGGCAAGACCTGCGGACTTGCCAACGGCTCCTGCTGGGTAAGATACGGCGAGACCGTTGTAATGGCTAACGTTACAGCTTCCAAGAAGCCCAGAGAGGGCGTTGACTTCTTCCCTCTTTCCGTTGATTTTGAGGAGAAGATGTATGCAGTAGGCCGTATCCCCGGCTCCTTCACCAAGAGAGAGGGCAAGGCAAGCGATAAGGCTATACTGACTTCAAGATGTGTTGACAGACCTATCAGACCTCTGTTCCCAAAGGATATGAGAAACGATGTAACTGTTGTTATGACAGTACTGGCAGTTGATCCCGATAACTCACCCGAGATCACAGGTATGATTGCTGCTGCTATCGCTATATCTATCTCCGATATCCCATGGAACGGACCTGTTGCTTCCATCAACGTAGGCTATGTTGATGGTGAACTGGTACTGAACCCCACTCTTGAGCAGAGAGCTAACAACAAGCTGAATCTGACAGTTGCAGGTTCTGCTGAGAAGATCGTTATGATCGAGGCAGGCGCTGAGGAGATACCCGATGATCTGATGCTGAAGGCTATCGAGACAGGTCACACTGAGATCAAGAAGATGGTAGAGTTCATCAAGGGCATCCAGAAGGAGATCGGCAAGCCTAAGTTCGAGTTCGAGTCTATGGAAGTTGACCACGACCTCTTCGACGAGATCGAGGCTATGGTAGGCGAGGACGTTAAGAAGGCTCTCGATACCGATGACAAGAACGTAAGAGATGCAAGAATGCAGCCTATATATGATGCAGTTCACGAGAAGTATGACGAGCAGTATCCCGATCAGGGCGCTATGCTCGAGGAAGTACTCTACAAGCTGCAGAAGAAGATCGTTAGAAACTGGCTCTATGAGGGCAAGCGTGTTGACGGCAGAGGCATCGACGAGATCAGACCGCTCGCTGCTGAAGTTGGCGTACTGCCCAGAGTTCACGGTTCAGGTATCTTCACCAGAGGTCAGACACAGGTAATGACTATCTGTACTCTCGGCCCTGTTTCCGACGCACAGAAGCTTGACGGTCTTGATGAAGAGACCAGCAAGAGATATATGCACCAGTACAACTTCCCCAGCTACTCTGTAGGTGAGACAAGACCTTCAAGAGGCCCCGGAAGACGTGAGATCGGTCACGGCGCACTGGCTGAGAGAGCTCTTGTTCCTGTACTGCCTTCCGTTGAGGAATTCCCCTACGCTATCAGATGCGTATCCGAGGTACTTTCTTCCAACGGTTCCACATCTCAGGGCTCTATCTGCGGTTCTACCCTGGCTCTGATGGACGCAGGCGTTCCCATCAAGGAACCCGTTGCAGGTATTTCCTGCGGTCTGATCACCAAGGAAGACGGCAGCTGGATGACAATGGTTGATATCCAGGGTCTTGAGGACTTCTACGGCGATATGGACTTCAAGGTTGGCGGTACCAAGAACGGTATCACTGCTATACAGGTAGATATCAAGGTCGATGGTCTGACTATGGATATCATCGCAAGCGCATTCGAGAAGACAAGAAAAGCAAGAATGTATATCCTTGATGAGATCATGCTCAAGGCTATCCCCGAGGTTAGACCTGAGGTAAGCAAGTGGGCTCCCAAGATGCTCTCCACCAAGGTTCCTGTTGATAAGATCAGAGAAGTTATCGGCTCCGGCGGAAAGGTCATCCAGAAGATCTCCGCTGAGTGCGATGTCAAGATCGATATCTCTGAGGACGGCAGCGTATTTGTCAGCGGTCTCGATAAGGAGAAGGCACAGGCTGCTATCAACATCATCAACACCATCGCAAATGATCCCGAGATCGGCGCTATCTACAAGGGCAAGGTCGTTCGTATCATGAACTTCGGCGCATTTGTTGAGATCGCTCCCGGCAAGGATGGTCTTGTACATATCTCCAAGCTGGACAAGTCCAGAGTTGAGAAGGTAGAGGACGTTGTATCCATCGGCGACGAGATCGTTGTAAAGGTAATGGAGATCGACGAGCAGGGCAGGATCAACCTTTCAAGAAAAGACGCTCTTGCAGATCTTGCTAAGAGAGCTGCCAACAAGGAATAATATTTATAGTAAAAAACATCAGATATTGCACCTTGCGAAGTTCGCAAAGCAGCAGTTTCAATGTCGGTAACTATATCAATAATGGCTTTATGCAGGACGTATCTACGGGTGCGCCCTGCATAGCTGTAATTATATGAAAATGAGTCGGGTTACGGGATATTCGCATAACAGAATATACATAAATGCGTAACAAAAAGATGAAAAGTAAAGGAGTAACAGAATATGAATTGTCCTATTTGCGGTGCGCCCCTGGGCGACTATGACAACGAGTGCAAAAACTGCGGTACCAGAAGATCGGAAATGGGACCTGCATATAACAACAATGCAGGCTATTCCCAGCAGAACAGCTACGGTTACGGCTACGGCGGTAACGGAATGAACGGATATGGCGGAAATACCATGAACGGCGGTTCGGGTTATGGGAATTACGGCATGAACTCGTCTTTCGGGAACAACAGTTATACCCGAACCCAAAAAAGCTCGCCGGATGTGCGCAAGCTTATATTGACTCTTGTGGCTGTGCTGGTCTTCCTGCTGACATTTTTTGTTTATCAGTATAACATGAATTCCGAGCATAAAGAAAGCTTCGGAGATATCAGCATTACTTTTCCGCAGAAACTGAAAGTGGAAACGAGCTCTGTGTTTGATAGTATAGATGCGGATGACTCACATATGTACTCGAACGGGAAAATGAGGTTTGCTTATATTAAAAAAAATACAAGTGCTTTAAACCTTGGAAAAGATAACAACGAGGCTTTATACAACTTGATTTTTACTCTTATGGACAGTGGCTTTGAAAAAAGCCTGAAAAATTATAAGAGAAAGGATCAGCTTGATAACCACCTCAGGTTCTACTGTGATGTAGATGGCGAAAATCATTTCTGCGACATGATGATCGATCTGAGGGATGATAATTGTTATATGTACATTGCATACTGCCGTACAGAAAACGAAAATAAGTATATAAGCAAATTCAAAAAGATGTATGATTCCATAGAATACAAAAACTAAGGGGGCGGAGTTATGGTTTGCAAGACCTGCGGAGCAGTCATAAATGACGGCGATAAGATATGCAATAACTGTGGTGATACCATAAGAGTTGACGTTGATAATAAAGTCAGCCTGAACAAGGGAATAACTCCACAGGATCAATTCAGGCAGAAAGCAGAGCAGTTCGGCGGTATAACCGTAAAGGAGAGGCGCGGAACTATCTTTGCGAGTATTGATCCGAAAATGATCAGTTGTATCCTGATAGCACTGGCACTTGCGATATTCACACTGGTGTTCTTTATATACGACAGAAAACGTACAACGATAAAGGTTGACGGCTTCGAGGCAACACTCCCGGCCTCCATGAGGGAGGTGGATGATTTTACCTTTGAAGTCCTGAGGTCTGAAAAATGCAGATCCTTTGCAAATACAGATATTGAATTCACCTATGTGATATATGATGTGACGACACTCATTCCCGAACTTGGCATGACTCCCGCTTCAAATGACGTTGATGCGCTGATGGAGTACTATGACGGCAAGGATAAGCTGGTAACGCTGAAAACGGATTTTGCCGATGGACTGGATGAAACATTCACCGAACAGCTTAAAGATTACGAGCTTATCGAAAATAAGAACGGCGTGCTCAAATTCACATATAATGATACTGCCATGACCAACAACTACGTTGAGATGCATATCGAGGTAGTTGACGAGAAAGTATATCAGTTCAGCGTGCTGTGTTCAAGCGAACGCAAGGACAAGATGAAAAATCAAATGGACGATATATATAAATCTCTGAAAATCGACAAGTGATGTTGTTAATGCCCTCGAGACCGCGGTTTGCGGGTCTTGGGGGCGTAACGTTTTAGGCTCGCGGGCATAGGATATATGGGGGTGAGCCTATGGCAGTAGTTGCGGTGATGATATTTCTGCTGACGGCGTTTTCGCTGGCGGTGCAGATGATATCAAGCAGAAAGAGAAAATGCCGCGCCGCGGTAGTTGTGCGGTATGGTGAAGATATATCTTGCGAAGAGGATATCCTCGGTATCATCAGGGACGAGGAAGCGGCAGGGGAGTACGGTAAAAAGGTGATACTTGTCAGCACTGACGGCAGATTCAGCCGACGTATACGGGAATTTGCCGCGGAGTATGGAATTATCCTTGCGGCGGCAGATGAGCTTGCAGATATCATCTGCGGGCAGAAAGATAAGCAGGTCAAGGCGGACACATGGGAGGTCAAAAATGAGTGAAGCGGAAAAGATAGAGGGCGAGGTAGACCGCGTTCAGTTCAAGAGCGATGACGGAAGCTTCTGTGTGATCGACGTAAACACGGGGGACGACCTGATAAAGGCTGTGGGTGAGCTTGGCAACATCGAAGAGGGCGAAAGCGTAATACTCACAGGTGAATACGTGAAGCACCGCACTTTCGGTAGGCAGTTCAAAGTTCAGATGTTCGAGAGAAGTTTGCCCACGGGGGAGGCTTCGATACTCAGGTATCTTGTCAGCGGTGCGCTGGATTCGGTGAATCCTGTTATGGCAAAAAGGCTGGTGGCGGCATTTGGCGGCAAGACACTTGAGATTATCGAGAACGAGCCCGAGAAGCTCACGGAAGTCAAGGGCATAGACCCCAAAAAAGCCGATGCGATACATGATGATTTCAAAAAGACCTTTGCGGCGCGTGCTCTGCTGGTCTACATGAGCAAGAACGGAGTTGCCACGAAATTCGGGGTGCGCGCCTGGAGAAAGCTGGGCAATGCGGCGGAAGGTCTGATAAAGTCAAACCCATACATACTCTGTACCGATGGTATCGAGCTCGCTTTTGCAAAGGCGGACGAGATAGCCGAAAGCGAGGCTATACCCCGCGACAGCGAGCAGAGGATAAGGGCGGGTATGGCTTTCGTGCTGAGAAGTGCGGCGCGTGAGGGCGGTCATACCTGTATCCCCATGGAAGTATTGAAGCGTGAAACTGTGCGCCTGCTGAATGTCAGCGGAGAGCTTTTCGACAAGGTGAAAGAAGTCGCTATATCGGAGCAGGATATATTCGAGCTGGATATCAGCGGCGTGAATTACGCCATGCTCCACTGCTATTACAAGGCTGAGGAGTATATCTCCCGCCGACTGGAAGTTATGCGCAGTATAACCCACGATAACAAGATAGACTACTCCGAGATAATCGACATGGAGGAGCAGGAGAGCGGCATCAAGTACGAGGAGAAGCAGAGAAAGGCGATAAATCTTGCCATATCCGAGGGCTTTCTTGTGCTGACGGGCGGTCCCGGCACAGGCAAGACCACTACCCTGAACGCCATAATCTCACTGTTTGAACAGCAGGGGCTTGATGTAATGATAGCCGCGCCCACAGGTCGTGCGGCAAAGCGCATAAGCGATATGACAGGATTTGAAGCCAAGACTATCCACCGTATGCTGGAAGTTATCCCGTCGGACGACGACAGAATGATGTTCGTACACGATGAGGACGACCTTCTGGATTGCGAGGTCATGGTGGTGGACGAGATGTCCATGGTGGACAGCGTGCTGTTTGAAGCGCTTCTGCGGGCACTGAGTGTTACTTGTAAACTGATACTCGTGGGGGACAGCGACCAGCTTCCGCCTGTGGGTCCCGGAAATGTATTGCAGGATATCATCGACAGCGGAGTTATGTCGGTGGTCAGGCTGACGGAAGTTTTCAGGCAGGCACAGGAATCAGACATAGTCATGAACGCCCACAGGATAGTTTCGGGAAATATGATAGATCTCAAAAAGCGGGATAGGGATTTTGTCTACCTGCGCCGCCCCGAAGCTGAGGATATCTACACAACTCTGGTGGAGCTTTGCAGTGACAGGCTGCCGAAGAAGTACGGCTTTTCCCCCATAAGGGATATTCAGGTGCTTTCCCCCACAAGACAGGGGCGCATCGGCACTCCCGAGCTGAACAAGATATTGCAGGAGGAGCTGAATCCTGCCGACAAGAAAAAGGACGAGCTGAAAACGCCTTACGCCATCTACCGCGTGGGTGACAAGGTCATGCAGACGAAGAACAACTACGAGATAAGCTGGACGAAAACTGACGGCGGAAAAGAGGAAAACGGAAAGGGTGTCTACAACGGCGATATCGGCATTGTGATAGGTGTCAGACCTTTGCTGAAGATAGTCACCATAGATTTTGACGGCAGGATAGCCGATTACAGCGGCGAAATGCTTGACGACCTTGAACTTGCCTACGCTGTCACGGTACATAAAAGCCAGGGCTCTGAGTACGATGCGGTGATACTCACACTTTATGACGGCATGGACAGCCTCTACTACCGAAATCTGCTGTACACCGCGGTCACAAGGGCGAAGAAACTGCTGGTGATACTGGGCACGGCCCAGAGGATAGGCTTCATGATAATGAATAACGGCAAGAACCGAAGATGCACCGCACTCAGGACGATGCTTATGCAGAGCGCCTACGGCGATGACCTAGGTCAGCTTTCGTTAGAGGATAACGGGGAAACGGAAAATCAGTAAACGGAGGGATAGTTATGCCATTTTGTCTGGTGCGTGCCGATATTACTAAGTTTTCGGCGGACGCGATAGTGAATGCAGCAAACAGCTCGCTGTTGGGCGGCGGGGGAGTTGACGGCGCGATACACCGCGCGGCGGGTCCCGAGCTTCTTGCGGAATGCAGGCTTCTCGGGGGCTGTGAGACAGGTCAGGCAAAGGCGACTAAGGGCTACGGTCTGGGCTGTAAGCATATTATCCACACGGTGGGTCCTGTCTGGGAGGACGGTGAACAGGGCGAGAGGGAACTTCTTCAAAGCTGTTACAGAAATTCTCTGGCGCTGGCTGAAAGTCTGGGCTGTAAAAGCATAGCTTTTCCGCTGATATCGGCGGGGGTGTACGGCTATCCAAAACGTGAAGCGATAGAGGTCGCCGAAAGCGAAGCGCGGAGATTCCTTGAAGACCACGAAATGGATATCACGCTGGTGATATTCGACAAGGACAGCTTTGAGATAAGCGCAGAGCGTTTTGAGGGCATAAGGCAGTTCATCGACGATGCCTACGCGAAGATCCGCGAGGACAAGGAGCGGGGACGACGTGAGATGATGGGAAATGCGGCTTGCTTCAATGCGCTCGCCGCGGCTGCCGCTGTGCTGAAAGACGAGGAAGCAAAGCCCAAAAAGAAAGGCTTGTTCGGTCGGGCGAAAAAGACAGAATCAGCTGTACCGAATTATGATGCCTGTGATGCCGCGGAAGAATGCGCGGCAGAGGACTATTTCTCGATGCGGGACGAATCTTTCTCACAGGCGCTTCTTAGGCTCATCGATGAACGTGGGATGACCGATGTTGAAGCCTACAAGCGGGCAAATATCGACCGCAAGCTGTTCTCAAAGATACGCAGTGATGTCCATTACAAGCCCAAAAAGCAGACTGCGGTGGCTTTCGCGGTGGCGCTGAAACTGGATATCCGCGAGACTGAGGATCTGCTTTCCAAGGCGGGATATGCACTGTCCAATTCATTGGACTTTGATCTGATAGTAAGGTATCACATCGTCCACGGCATATACGATATCTTCGAGATAAATGATGCGCTGTTCAGGTTTGACCAGACACTTCTTGGACAAAACTAATGGTGTACGTACAATTTTATACATGAAAAAGCAGCAGTACAAATTTGTGCTGCTGCTTTTTTGTCTGCAAAGCTAATTGTTATCTCTTGCTGAAATACACCGTGTACACCTCGTCAGTAACTTCGTAGAGCGGCTTGAATTCGATGTTTACAGGCTGGTGGCGTGTGACGTAGGTGTTCTGTTTCCAGACGTATGTCTTGTACTCGTGAGTGGTGCGTCGGTGCAGGAAGGTCTCAGGTGCGGAGAGATCGCCCTGCAAACCAATGTCTTTGTCGGTCATGCCCGCCAGCACGATGGGACCGTCGAGGAGTGCGGCAGTCTCGGGCATATCGGGCAGGGGCTCGGCGGTGAGCTTGGGAGTGAGCAATAATTGTATGGTACTTTTTTGCCATGCTTTTGAGATCATGAGGTAATTGTCCGCAATATCCGCCTGTATGGGTTCGCCGTCAAGAATTACCTGCGGTGTGGTTTTCAGCCACCATGGAAGTCTGAATCTCAGCGTGAATTCTGTGGGGGTATCACATTCGATATCAAACCTCAGTGACCATCTGCTCTTCTCACCGCCCTCGTCCTCATCGAAGAACACCTGATTATTCAGGTTTTTAAGCTCTGTACACTGGGAAAGCCTGACCTTGCTGCCGCAGATATCCAGTTTGGCTTCGGATGGGATATACTGGGCAACGGTAACGGTGTTGCCCTCGGTGTACCATATCAGCCGCGGATAGAGGGTCTGCGCCTGTACCATCGTGCCGTGACAGCACCAGAAATCGTGCCTTTTGCTGCCCCATTTCTTGCGGCTTCCTGCTGCTAAAGGCAGAAAATATGCGGGCATTCCGCTGCGCATATTTTGCTGTGCAAGGAACCCGTTATAGAGGGCTCTTTCGATGTAGTCGGCATAATCGGTGTTGCCTGTTCTTCTGTACAAAAAATCAGTCAGACGAACCATATTGTAAACCGTGCAGAACTCCTGATCTGTATCCCCGAGATAGCTGCCCTGAGAGTTAGCAGGAATCCAGAATTCCCCGGAATTTGCGCCTGATGTGGCGAACATACCCCGCTGAGTTACAGCCTGCGCCCAGAACTCTTCGCTGATGATCTTCCAGCGCTCTTCACCTGTTGATTCGTATAATTCAGCAGCACCGTGAGAAAGCGGTATGCTTGCGTTGGCATGGTCGTCGGTGAGGGCGTCCCTGTGCTGTTCAAGTTTGTGGTACAGGGCGTTTTCACGGTAAATATCCATCAGCTTCTGATACTTCGGGTCGCGGGTCAGCTCAAAAAGTATGCACCACTCCTCAAGCATACCGCCCTGCTCGCCCTTGAAAACCGTGAAAGGAGCTGTATTTTCAATGCTTTTCGCCCACTCGATGTACCAGTCAGCAAGTGCATCGGCGATCTTCAGCGCCTTTTCGATGCCCGCATAGCGGTAGGCATCCACCAGTCCCATCAGCGTTTTGTGCATGGTGTACTGGGGAGACCAGATGTAGTCGTCGCTCTCCATAAATTTAAAGTACTTCTCGGGTATGCTTCCAACCCATTTCCCGCCGTTGCGGATCTGGCAGCGCTCCAATTCGTCTATAATTTTGGACAGCTTTGCTTTGAGTTCGCTGTCATCATCGCTCACCGACAACATAGCCGCGGCAGACATCCAGTGTCCAAGAAAATGCCCTCTTAGCTGGCAGGCGGGAGATTCCCAGCCCCAGTGCAGATTTGCCTTTTCGGGCTCGGATATCACCTGCATATCGGGGAGGATTATTCCTGCCTCCAAATAAAAATTCTGCAATAAACATATGGGGTCAAGCTCTTTCAGATACTTTTTGTTGAGCTCCATACGCTCGCGGAAAACTCCGCTTGTGACCCTGCAATCCTCTAAATTCGGTGCTTTCAGCATAGATGTGTACCTCCGTAAGATAAAATATTTCTGCATATATTATATCACTCAAAACACTGCCTGTGGGTGGACAAATCCGATGTCATGTTGAATAATTCCGCGCTGTGGCAAAATTTTCAGCCGCGGCATAGTATGCATAGGGGTGAGTTTATGGAGATAGAACGCAGTGGTCCGCGTGTGACAGTTCGCGTTGATAATGCCGAGTTTTCCGAGCTTGGTCTTGACTTTGATTCCCTGAAAGCCCGTGACATTTCCGCAAAGATATTTCTAGCGGCGCTCAGGGCACAGCTGATGACCAGATTTGATGCTGAGATAAGCGGTGATATAAGGGTGATAAACCGCGGTGATGGGGTGCGTATCGAGCTGACTCTGCGCCTGCCTGCTGAGTTTTATGGTGACCCCCAAAAAGCTTATAATCGCCTGAAATACGGCGATAACGGCGGAGAACTTTACATCCTGAACGGTGTATATGCCTACATTCCGGATGGCTGTGATGAGGTCGCGGCGGAAAAAATAAAGGAGCACGGCAGATTCCTCTGCCACGCTCCGCGTAAAAATATTCAGACGTAAAATTCTTCCATTGTGTCCAGACAAAGGCAGGCAAGCCGTCCGCCCATGCAGGCACCGCAGTCGATGAAGATGTTGTGATTTTTATGGTAAATCTCCGCTTTTCCCGTATATATCATGGTTGGCGTATGTCCTGCCACAACGTAGATATCGTCCTCGCCGAAGCAGTCTATCTCAGGGTCGTGTCTGTCCATCAGAAGCTCCTTGAGAGTGTAATCACGAAGCTTTTTTCCTTTTTTGAAATTCCCCAGACCAGCGTGTACCATAACAAATGTCTTGCCCCCTGCTTCAGCGAATTCGCACAGCCGGAAGTCGTCCATATAGTCAAGTACATCAGCCTTTTCCTCGTTGGTGAGACTGCGGAACTGCATTAGCGTGGTCTGTCCGCCGTCCTTCAGCCAGTCGATAAGCTCATTCATCGTGCCTGCATCCAGATTCTGGGTAAAGTTGTCCTCATTTATCTCGATATTCAGCTTTTTAAGAACGTCCAGCGCCAGCAGGTCGTGATTGCCCATCAACGGGTAGACATTCGGACGCTTCATCATATCAAGAAGTATGTCAACAGGCTTCGGACCCCTGTCCACTACATCGCCGAGAATGAACAGAGTATCTTCGGGATTGAAATCTATCTTTTTAAGCATTTCACAGTATTTGTCATATTCACCGTGCAGATCGCTCATTACATATGTAGCCATAGCTTCTCCTTAAATTCGGGAACGTAAACAGTTTAGTAATAGGTTTGCGCAGTTTTATATATTTGTTAAAGAGCAGTTTACTTCCTGTTTAAATTATACCACATATAAGCTCTGTTGTCAATCTAAACTGACGCAAATAAATTAAGTCATCAAACAGACAATTTGACTTGAATCGATGTTTAAAGATGCGTACAAATTTGTGCGTTTTGACATGGATTTGTATTGAAATTTGACTGCGTCAATTTAAATCTTTATATATTACTATATTGCGCAATTATTTACAACTCAAAAATTGCGCTCTTCGATACAATTTTTGCTATGTACAAATGAGTTTGTTGTCGGATTAAACATATTTTGCTGATTTGCTAAAATATATTTGCAATTATTGCTTAGTTTCCTGATAACTATTCACAAAAGCAGATTTATTTGCTATAATAATCTTAGCGAAAACAAAACAAAATTTAGCTATTATGTGCAAAGCTAAAATAAACGTTTTTTGGAGGTTGTTAATTATGAGAAGACTCAAGAGAGCAGCTGCCGGTCTGATGGCCATAGCAATGATACTTGGTATGTCAGCCTGCGGCAACACCAACAAGGGCAAGCAGAAGACTGATACAGTCAAGACTGAGGACGGTAAAGAAGTTGAAGTAAAGGTATTCTCAGCTTTCTTCGCAGTTCCCGGCAACAAGGTCGATGACGGAAATGTTGTACAGGACAAGATCGCTGAAAAGATCGGCGCTAAGTGCGAGATGGAATGGCTGACCGGTCAGACCGCTGAAGAAGCTATCGGCGTTATGATCGCAGGCGACGAGTATCCTGACTTCGTAGATGCTTCTTCCGGTATGAAGAGCATGGTCGATGCAGGTGCATTCATCGCTATCGATGACTACTGGGACGATTATCCCAACATAAAGAACTTCTACACCGAGGCTGAGTGGAACTCTATCAGAGCTGAAGACGGTCACGTTTACATCATTCCTCAGTTCGGCAAGACCTGGGATCACGATACAACCTGCGTACACAATGACGAAGCTTTCTGGATCCAGACAAGAGTTCTGAAGTGGGCAAATTATCCTAAGATCGAGACCCTCGACGAGTACTTCGATCTTATCGAAAGATACATTGAAGCTAATCCTACCATGGAAGACGGTACTCCCAATATCGGCTATGAGATACTCTGCGATGACTGGAGATACTTCTGCCTTGAGAATGCTCCCTTCTTCCTTGACGGTTATCCGAACGACGGCTGCTGCATAGTTGACAGAGAAACTCATCAGGCTATCGACTACAACACCACTGATACAGCTAAGAGATACTTCAAAAAGCTGAACGAAGAGTACAAGAAGGGTATCGTTGACCCCGAGACCTTCACAATGAAGTATGACGCTTACATCTCCAAGCTCTCCACCGGCAGAGTTTGCGGTATGGTTGACCAGCACTGGGATTTCAACGATGCTGAGCTGGCTATAAAGGCTAACGGCAAACTTGATGACTGCACATATGTACCTGTTGGTATCACTATTGACAAGGGCGTTGAGGAGCACTGGCACACCAATCCTGCTCTGGACGTTTCCAATGGTATCGGTATCACCAAATCCTGTAAGGATATCGAGGGCGCTATGCAGTTCATGAACGACCTTCTTAAACCCGAGATCCTCACTCTGAGAAACTGGGGTATCGAAGGCGTTAACTACAACAAGGACGAGAACGGCATATTCACTCGTACCGATGAGATGAGAAACAATGCTAACGATCAGACTTACATCAATGCTAACCTGTGTCCTTACGCTTACTTCCCCAACTACTCCAACGGTATGGATCACGACGGTGTCAACGGCTGTGACGCTAACCACCAGGCTGCTGAGTTCTATGAGTCACTGAACGATGAGATCAAGGAGTGCTTCGACGCTTACGGCGTTAAGACCTACGTTGAGATGCTGAACGAGGCTCCCGAAAACGAGGCATGGTTCCCCATGTGGTCTTACTCCAACGCTCTGACAACCGAGACCGATGAGGGTATGGTTTGGACAGAAATGTCAACTGTTAAGCATGAGTATCTGCCTCAGGTTTGTATCGCTGAAGATTTCGATGCCGCTTGGGATAAGTATCTGAGCGAATACAAGAAGAGATGCGATGTTGACGGCACTCTGCTGCCCGCATTCAACAAGGAGATCCAGAGAAGAATCGACGTAGCAGCAGGTAAGTAATTATCTTCTGACAGTCGGTGACTGATCCTTTTACGAAATTTATATGCTGCATCAAGTCCCCGCTGGTCGGGGACTTGTGCGGGATATCTTCTGAATAATAATGATAAGCAATTATATTTCTATCCCCTGATGTCTGTATAAGATGTCAGAGGTTAGAAAAGGGGTTCGAAGTTCGGACGCTTTTTCTAACCTCTTGCAGCCTGATGCCCGAGGGCGGGGCGCAGGGGATGTCCACATCTCGGAGGTGCGAAAAAATGTTTAAAGACCCGGACTTCGCTAAAAAGCTGAGAAATCAGAAATCTCTGCTTTTGTTGTCCTTACCCTTTGTACTGTATGTACTTGTATTTAACTATGCCCCGCTTTTCGGCTGGATAATGGCATTTCAGAAGTATAAGCCAAGAGATGGTTTCATCCATTCTCAGTTTATAGGAATTGAAAACTTCAAGTTACTGTTCAGAGGCAATGAATTCCTTTACTGCGTAAGAAATACCCTGGCAATGGGTGTCATAAACCTGGTACTCGGTACTATATGTCCGATAGTGTTCGCTATACTGCTCAGTGAGTTCAGATTCAATATAGGCAAAAAATTTGTCCAGACGATTTCCTATCTGCCTCACTTCCTCTCCATGATAATACTGACAGGTATCGTATTCGATGTCCTCTCCATGGAGAACGGTATGCTGAACAATTTTCTTATTGGTATAGGTGTGATCGATAAACCTATACAGTGGCTGGCTGAATCGAAATACTTCTGGTGGATAGTCGGCTTTGCAAACAGATGGAAAGAAACAGGATGGGATTCCATCATCTATCTGGCGGCAATAACATCCATCAACCCTGATCTTTACGAAGCGGCTTCCATAGACGGCGCAGGCAGACTGAGCCGTATCTGGCACATCACACTCCCGGGTCTGAAGCCTACTATCCTTATCCTTCTGATAATGAATGTCGGCAACGTACTGAACGTTGGTTTCGAGCTCCAGTATCTGCTGGGCAACGACCTTGTAAAGTCTGTAGCTGAAACTATCGATATCTATGTACTGAACTACGGTATCAGTAAGAGTAACTACTCTCTCGGTGTCGCAGCAGGTATATTCAAGAGCGTTGTAAGTATCATACTCGTATTCATAGCTAACACATCAGCCAAGGCAATGGGCGAAGAAAGTCTGTATTAAGGAGGGCGCAAAATGGCAGAATTAACTAAAAAGATCGTTTCTACTCCGCCCGCACCTATCCCGCAGGCAGAAAAGCCCAAGCGCGATGCAAAGGACGTCGGTTCAAAAACCAAGCACAGCATCGTCAGCCGCCGTACAAAGGGCGATAATATATTCGATGCATTCAATACGGTTTTCATGATAATATTTACAATAGTTATCATGTATCCTCTGCTGAATATGGTAGCAGTATCCTTCAATGATGGTCTTGATGCACTGAAGGGCGGCATCACACTGTTCCCCAGAGTGTTCACAACTAAGAACTATCATACAGTTCTTTCACAGCAGAATATGCTCACTGCAGCAAAGATAAGCGTACTCAGAACTGTTATCGGTACTGTTACCTCTACAATTGTGACCGCACTACTGGCTTATGTACTCAGCCGTAAGGAGTTCCTGTTCAAAAAGCAGCTCTCCCTGCTGTACGTTGTAACAATGTACGTTTCAGGCGGTCTTATCCCCATATTCCTGGTTTATAAGGCACTGGGCATGACCAACAGCTTTATGGTATACATCCTGCCCGGCATGGTTCCCGCTTTTAGTATGCTGGTACTGCGTACTTACATGAACGGACTGCCTGACAGCCTTGCTGAGTCTGCTATGATGGACGGCGCAGGTCACATGACTATCTTCATTAAGATAATCTTCCCCCTGTGTATGCCCGTTGTTGCAACAGTTGCACTGTTCACCGCAGTTGGTCAGTGGAACTCCTGGTTCGATGCTATGCTGTATAACAGAATGGATAGTGATCTGTCAACTCTTCAGTATGAGCTTATGAAGACACTGAGCTCTGTTACAAACCAGCATACAAATGCCGATACCATGAAGAACGCCAGCGCATCAATAACACCTACCACTGTAAGAGCGGCTGCTACTGTTGTCACAGCACTTCCTATCGTTATCCTGTATCCTTTCTTACAGAGATACTTCGTTGCTGGTCTTACCATCGGCGGCGTAAAGGAATAATATTATGTTTAAAGACACCGTCTGCGGGCGCAGGCGGTGTCTTTTTAGGAGGAATACCCAATGGCAAAAACAGTTATTGATATAAATAACAATGTACCTTTCAACAACAATGTCGATTATTGTGTCGGAACAGGCAGACTTGGTCTGGCGCTTACTGCTGAATATCTTGAACAGCTGAAACTCGTTCAGCAGGAGATAGGCTTCAAAAATATCCGCGGACATGGTCTGTTCTGTGATGATGTGGCTATATATCAGGAGTACGAGGAAGACGGCGTTACAAAGGTAGAATACAACTACACCTACATCGACCGCATTTTTGACAGCTATATCGAACTGGGCATACGTCCGTTTTTGGAGCTTGGCTTCATGCCCGATAAAATGGCGAGCGGCACCCAGACCGTCTTTTACTGGAAAGGCAACACCACTCCGCCCAAGGATTACAAGCAGTGGACAGATATGGTCATCGCACTGCTGAAACATCTCCGCACCCGCTATGGCGAGGAAGTTCTGGGCTGGAATATCGAAGTCTGGAACGAGCCCAATCTTCCGGGATTCTGGTACAAGGCTGACATGGAAGAGTATTTCAGGCTCTTCAAGGAAACTTTCACCGCCATCAAGGCTTACGACGAGCGTTTTCAGGTGGGCGGACCCGCAATATGCGGCGTAAATGACGAAGAATGGATAAGGAAATTTCTTGAATTCTGCCGCGATAACGGCATCAAGCCCGATGCTGTCACCCGCCACCACTACACCGTTGAATTCCCCGAGCGCATAGGTCACTACGATTATTCAACTCTTCAGGATCCCGAGGAAAGGCTTTCCAACTTGCAGACTACCCGCGATATTGTTGAAAGCTTTGACGAGTTCAAGGGTCTGCCCATACACATAACCGAGTTCAGTACTTCATACACTCCCAAGGGCGTTATCCACGATACCAACCTGAATGCGGCGTATCTCGCAGGTCAGCTCTCCCATCTGGGTGATATGAATACTTCCTATTCCTACTGGACATTCGGTGATGTTTTTGAAGAGCAGGGCGTGCCTTTCACACCTTTCCACGGCGGATTTGGTCTGGTGGCAAACGGCTGTATCCCCAAGCCCACTTTCTACACCTTTGCGTTCTTCAAAAAGCTGAAAGAATTCGGCACCGAATGCATATTCCGCGATGATACCGCAGTCATCGTTAAGTCCGACAAAGGTTTCGCAGGCATTTTGTGGAATATCGACAGCGAAGACTTCACCCGCACATTCACATTCTCCGCAGATGGCGAATATACTCTCATCACCAAGACGGTTGACGAGGATACCTGCAATCCCCTTAAACTCTGGCACGATATGGGCGAACCCCCATATCTCACCAAAGCCCAGACCGAACTTCTCCGCGCTTCCGCAAAGCCCCTTTTCGGCAGTGATGTGATAAGCGCAGAACAGGGAAGTGCAGATATCTCCCTGACTGCCAAAAGAAACGGCGTGGTATATTTTGAAATCACCCCACGCACTTTCACCCCAGACCGCGGCTACGACTACGACAAAGTTTTATCTTTCCACTGATACAAACTATATGTAAAATCGAGGGAGACCCTTTTGACAAGGATCTCCCTCAGATTTTTTTCTTGCTGACATCGGCAGATATCTTATATCTCACCGACCATGTTATAGATGAGTGCTATATGTTCTTTCATCTTCACTTTTTTCAGGTTGTTTACAGATTCATTTCCGCCCAGTGCAAGCAGAGGAACATACCCGAAACATTCGTCATATTCAAGTTCGCCGTATTTTTCTACTGCTTCATCGTATTGTTCGATAGTGAAAAATTCTTCATCAAGTTCACCGAACTCAAGATCCATCATAAAGTACTTGAAGCCCGATTCTATAATATCATTGTCACCGTATCTGTATTTGACGATGCCTACATAATTGTCTTTCTCCCATGTTAAAATATCACCGAAAGCTGTAGCCATTATAGGTATCGAAACGTTCCCCATAAAATAGGATCTTTCAATCAGCGCCTGGTATTCTTCGGGGTCAATTATCTTCAGATAGCCGTTATAGAATGTGCAGTAGCCATGTTCCTGCCATATCTCCAGATATTCATCGGGCAGTTTGCCGCGGTACTTCTCTATGGTCTCTTTGTCTACGTCTTTTACTTTTACAAAATCTTCAATCATGATATTTTCTCCTGTCTCGATTATTTTTATGCAAGCCTGACCACCAGCGTCACAAGGAAGCATTCGTCCTTGATATCCGCATATACCTCGCCGCCCATAAGCGTTATCAGCTTGCGGCAGATGAAAAGTCCCAGTCCGCTGCCCTTGGCTTTTTCGGCGTTGCTGCCGCGGTGGAAGCTTTCAAATATCTGGGGAAGTTCCTTTGCTTCAAGGGTACAGCCTGTGTTCTTCACCGTGATGAGTTTACAGCCGTCCATGGTATCAAAGCATATCTCGATAAGCCTGCCGTCACCGTATTTTATGGCGTTCTCAATGAGGTTCTGCAAACATTCCGCCAGCCTGTCGCCGTCACAGCTGAGGATACAATCATCGTAATCGTCTATCACGAATTCGGTACTGCTGATATTCAGCTGAGGTGCATACCTTTCGTTTATACGAGAAAGTATCACGCTGAGGAATTCCTCACCCATATGTACCTCGAAATCCATGAAATCTTCGCTGGAAGCTTTGGTTATCCTGCTGACGAATCCCTCTATCTCATCGGCGCGGGCGTTGATGCTTTCAGCCGCTTCACGCTGTTTCTGTTCATCCTTGTAAAGACCTTTCGCCAGTGCCTTGGCGTTCAGTTTTATGGCAGAAAGGGGAGTTTTGATATCGTGGGAAAGTGACAGCAGCAGAAGCTTTTTATCCCTCTGCATGGATATCTCCTTGGTTCGGTTCTCCTCGATGCTTTCCCTAAGCATATTCACGCCCCAGGTGAATTTTCCGAAAAATCTGCTTTTCTCCTCGGGTATCGGCACCGCGAGATTTCCCCTCGCCAACTCCTGCGGAACATCGTTCAGCCTACCGAAAGGCAGGATAATATTCCTGCGGATATACCTAAACAGTACGAACAGCATCAACAGTACCACAGCCAGCGCGCCGTTTATCAGCAGCAGCCACGATCTGTGATCTGAGGTATTATACTCCACGCGGTAAAGCTTGCCAGCCGCCTCGATGATGACATACTGCTCGTCCGAAATATAAAGGTCGCCGTCATCTTCGGTGAAAACTCCCGTAAGGTGAGGGTAATCGCCGAGGTCATAACTGCCCCTTTCCTCGATATCATCCGCCAGGCGCTTAGCTTCCACGCGGTAAATACCTGTGGGAGAATCAGCCTGCCTTATCAGCGCCATATTCAATATCACCGTGAGTAATATGAACAGCGCAGTTACAGCGATGAAGAGTTTCTTGAAGGTGCTCATACGAACTTATACCCCACGCCCCACACCGTCAGCAGGCGTTTTGCATTTTTCGGGTCGTCCCCAAGTTTCTGCCGCAGGCGGTTGATATGCACATGGAGCGTCTGCATCTCTGAATCGCTGTCACTGCCCCACACGCTGTTGAAGAGATACTCCTTTTTCATGACCTTGTCCTTGTTCTGCACCAGCAGTGTCAGCAGGTCGAATTCTTTTACCGTGAGCTCGGTCTTTTCGCCGTCTATCTCCGCAGTGCGGTCAGCAAGGTTCAGGGTCACTCCGTCCGCGCAGAGTATATCCACCTGATATCTACGCTTGAATATGCCTTTGATCTTTGCAAGCAGTATATCTATATCGTAGGGCTTCTCGATGTAATCGTCCGCCCCAAGGTCAAAGCCGATAAGCTTGTCATCTTTGTCCGTGCGGCAGCTGACTATCAGTATCGGCGTGTCCGCCTGCTCCCGAAGCTTTGAACACACCGCAAACCCGTTCACATCAGGCAGATTTATGTCCAGCACCACGAGCTTCGCACCATACCTCTCAAACAGCTGTATTGCCCTGTCACCGCTGTCCACCGCCGATACAGTATATCCCTCAGCCCGCAGAAAATCTGTCAAAAGCGAAGCTAACTCCCTGTCATCTTCAACTATAAGTATATCAGTCATAATATCACCCCTAAAGCATAATATCCCCCGCCCATTGCTGTTAATGGCAGGTCATCTTACGTACTGCGCGACTTACTGGGGAAAACCTTTCTGAAGAAAGGTTATTCCCCAGACCCCTTTCCAAAGACTTTCATTTCTTTTTGGCAGGGGGCAGCTATTTCTATAAAGTACAGTTAGTGACCGTACTAGGTGCACTTTATAAAGATGCCTGCCCCCTGCCCAAAAGAGTTAAAAGTTTTCGGGGAGGAGTTTGAGGAGGACCCTTTTTCAAAAGGGTCTTCCTCAATAAACCACACAGTTCGTAGGATAATATACCATTAACAGCAATAGGCGGCGGGGGATTTTTTTACCAGCCTTGTTCCATCAGCCAGTTGTTCAGGTCTCTTTCTCTGTCCCGCAGAGTTTCCTTGCTGTCGCCCAGCTTGCCGAGCATTTTTTCGCCTACGATACCGCCGTCTACTATGTAGAGGACTCTGCTGCACTTTGCGGCGACTTTCGGGTCATGGGTGACGCACATAACTGTGGTGCCCTCGCTGTTTAGCTTGGTCAGTTCGTCCATAACTTCATCCGAGGTCGCGCGGTTGAGAGCGCCTGTGGGCTCGTCGGCGAATATCATTTTCGGAGAATTTATCATGCTCCTGCAAATGCAGGCTCTCTGCAATTGTCCGCCCGATACTTCGTTGATATCGTTGTTCCCGATATCGTCGATGCCCAGCTTGCGCATAAGTGCTCGTCCGCGTTCTTCGGTCTGTTTGCGGCTCTCGGTGTTCTTTTTGGATTTTACCGCAGGCAGGATTATATTATCCAGCACCGAAAGATTTTTCATCATGTACATCTGCTGGAATATGAATCCCATCTCGTCAAGTCTCAGGGAAGCCAGTTCCTTTTCGTTCAGCTCGGTCATCTCTTTTCCGCAGAAATCCACCTTGCCCGCAGTTACCCTGTCCATGCCCGAAAGGCAGTAGAGCAGTGTGCTTTTTCCCGAGCCCGACGGACCCATCACTGCCACCATCTCCCCCTCTTCAATGGTGAGGTCGATATTTTTCAGTACATTGTTCTGTCGCTTGTTCACTATGTAAGTCTTGCAAAGACCTTTCGCCTGCAAAACAGTTTTCATTTATGTTTCCTCCCTTATTCGATGGAAGCTGTGTCACTCGCCCTGATAGTTCTTGTGTAAAGTGCAGTCAGCATAGCGCCGATAGTCGTTACAAGTATAAGCATTACGGGGCAGATGACGAATATCTCTATGGGGTCGATGTCGCATTTCATACCCGAGATATCACCGATCATTGAGCATACAAAATCCATTATGATATTGCTTATGGGCATAAGCGCCGCCAGAGATACTATACAGGCGATCACCGAGACCATAACGAATCTCAGCGTGTGCTGTGCGATTATGCTCCTGCTTGATACGCCCACCGCTTTCATCAGCGCTATCTCGCTCTTTTCCTTTGAGATAAAGCTTCTCTCCATAAGCACAACTATCATGGCTGTAACTATGGCAGTAAGTATCATCATCATTTTCTTGATGGTGTTTAGCGTATCCGATATACCTGTCATTTGTTTTATCATGTCCGATGTGTTGTATATCTTGTCGGTATCAAATACCTCTCTCAGCTTGTCGATATTTTTATTAATGGTCTCCTTGTCGGGTGAACCGTCAAAATGTATCTGTATTCCGCTGGCACTGTTGGGAGAAGCAAACTCTACATCATTATATAACAGAGCCGTGTGACCGCTGCCCATAAATGTGGAGAACTTTCCCGTTACGAGAAATTCTTTTTCTTCGCCGTCGAAATCGGCTTTTATGCGGTCGCCGATACCCGCACCAAGATCATCCATGGCATAGCCCGTCAGCACTATCTCATCTGATTTGCCTGGCGCACAGCCCTCATCTATGCGGGGTTCGCTGACATTTTCACCCTTGTTCACCCAGTAGGTTAAATCGGCTGTTTTGTCCTTGTAATATGACTTGCAGTTCTTTCCGACGGATACAGATACCTGTCCCTGTATACCCTCCTTTTCAAGGGTATCGCTCACATCTGATATCAGTTTATTGCAGGCATCTTTATCATCGCCGAACAGTTTTCCGATCATCTCAGCGTCCATTATGTGCGCTTCACTTTCGGGGATAGTAAATGCCCACAGTATCTTTTCGCTTTTGAGTGTCAGCGCAAAGTTTGACATCAGCGTAACTATCAGCATACAAAGTGCAAATATCAGTGTTATCAGCCCGAACCTCTTAGGCGCACTCATAACATCGTTGAGTGCCATAAACCCTGTTGAGGGCAGCTTTGAACTGCCAAGATGTATCATGCTTCTTCTGCCGAATCGTTCACCTGTCTGACCGTTGCGCACTGCATCGATGGGTGAAAGCTTCTTAACCCTGCGTGTACAAATATAGCAGAATATAAGTATCACAGTCACAACGCCCACACAGCTCACAGCTCCCATTACCGAGCCGTTTTCACTGCCAAGCACCATGTTTTTGGATACTGTCTTCATCATCATATCCTGCAGTGGCATCGAACAGATAAATCCTATCAGCGCACCTGCAACGGATATGGCAAGATATTTTATGATATACATACCGCGTATGCTGCCGCTCTGTATACCCACAGCTTTCATAACACCTATCTCGCGGAATTCCTCAGCTATGGTGAAGCCTATTGTAAACCTCAGCACAACGAATGCGGTTATCATCAGCACTATGCTTATAGCCATCATGATATAAGCCGTCAGCATATCATAAAGATAAAGGCTCCTGTGTTGCTCTCTTGTTGAAGCATATACGCTGTCATACTGTTCTGCAAGTTCCTCTATGGCATCTGTGTCGCTTGTATTTATATAAAGCCTCTTTCCATCACCGAGCATACTTTGCGAAGCGCCGTACTCTTTCAGTGTGGAATAATCCGCAGGATTGACAAGAAGCATCGGGCTTGCTGAGGGTTCTGTGGAGAATAATGCTCCCTTGAAATAGCCCATATACTTTAGAGTAAGCTCTTTACCGTCAAGCCTTACGGTAATATCATCGCCGCCCTTGATATCAGTATCGTCAGTGAAGGGGATAGTTGCATAGAATGTGCCCTTTTCAACACTTTCGATGATGTTGTTGTCTTTATCGAAATAGTTCAGCGCCATATCGGTATCGGCTAACAGGTTTGCTGGATTGATGAAATTTGTGAGCCTTACTCCGTTGTGTATAAATGACTTTGAGCTTGTGATCTCAAAATATTTCTCGGTCTTTATCTCCTTTATCGAGGGGAGCTCATTCAGTTCCTTTTCAAACTCATCGTTTTTCTTGCTAAGCGTAACACTGATATCAGGCACGTTTGCCATATCAAAATAATGGTCGATACCGCCTGTTACCGCGATGATGTTGTTGACACTCGCCGCCGCAAACATCGAACAGAGTATGATGAACAGCAGAAGTATGATATTCATCGTCTTTTTACGTTTCAGGTCTTTTTTCAAAATTCTGAAAAACATGATTCATTGCCCCTTTTCTATTGTCTTGTGCTTGGTCTGCACAGTATGGTGTGAGTGCTGACCGAATGCACTGTCCTTTTCTGTGTCTATATGATAGCATATCAATTCTAAAATAATCTTTAACTCATGAAAAAGCTCGAAAAAGAACAAAGAGGCAGGATATCTGATATAAATAATAATACCATATTTTTAAATGATTGTAAAGTGTATCAGCTGAATAACTGCGCTTTTACACAGGATCTACTCACCCCGATCACGAACTGAACCTTATGATCTCCTGAACCCGCTGCCAAAAAATTGCACAAACTTATGTGGAAATATTATACAAACTTTTGATAATATCTTGATTTTATTTGAATTTTCTGTTATTATATGTTTATGGTATGGGACATATAAGCTTATGTCATTTATGTATATCAGCATTGGTGCTGATGTTGTGTTTTTTATAAAGTATGGCAGAAAGGGGTAATCAGTTTGGAAGAGAAATATTATCAGATCGAAGGCGGCATGATACCTACGGGACTGCCCGGCGGGTTCTTTATATATGAAGCTGACGGAGATGAGAAGATACTATTTGCAGATAAGAACATAGTACATCTGTATGGCTGTGATGACTATGAGGAGTTCATTGACCATGTGGGCGGATCATTCAAGGGTATGGTGCATCCAGATGATCTGCAAAAGATAGAGAACCAGATCAAGGCGCAGACCGTATTCGTCGAAAAACGCCATGACTACGTCCGCTACCGAATACTTACCCGTGACGGCGAAGTGCGTTATATCGAAGATTTCGGGCATATCCTGCACTGGAAGAACGGCAGGAGCTTTTACTTTGTTTTCATAGTCGATGTGGACAGAAACGAGTATTACAACCGCAGCAGAAATTCCTTTGCCGAAGCGGAGATACTCTCCGCAGACCAGAATACCGACCCGCTGACAGGGCTGTTCAATATGTCATTCTTCTACCAGAAGATACAAAATATGCTCCAGTCACCCTACGGCAGGCGGCAGGCTCTTTCCTTTGTGCAGTTTGATATCCCGAATTTCAAGCTGTATAACGAGCGCCACGGCTTCAAGCTGGGTGATGAACTGCTGTGCGACCTGGCAAAAACTATCAGCGATACCTTTGAGGGCGCAACTGTCGCAAGGTTCTCCGATGACCATTTCTTCGTATGTGATACCGTTGGCAGGGAAGAAGTCATCGCCCGCGTGGAAGAAGTATATAAGCGTATGCTGCTGACCGAAGACCTTAATAAAAAGGTCAGGGTCAAGGCGGGAATATATTTCCTTGATGACCGCTATCCCGAAGTCGGTCTTGCCTGCGACCACGCAAGACTTGCCTGCAACAGCGTGAAAAACAGGCACGATGTCAACTACTGCATATACGATGAAATGCTCAGAGATCGTCTGCGCAGACAGCAGTACGTTGTAGATCACATAGAAGAAGCAGTCGAGAAAGAGTACATAAAAGTGTACTATCAGCCCGTCATCAGGGTGAAGACAGGAAAGATATGCGGATATGAAGCCCTCGTTCGCTGGGAAGACCCCAAGATAGGTCTGCTTCTGCCCAGTGATTTCGTCGAAACGCTGGAACAGTTCCACCTTATACATATAGTTGACAGGTTCGTGGTTAAAAAAGTGTGCATGGACTACAAAGATCTTGTGGACGCAGGGGAGCCCGTAGTTCCCGTATCACTTAATATCTCGCGTCTTGATTTTGAGCTCTGCGATATCTTTGGGATAATCGAAAATACAAGGACAGAGTACGGTGTCCCCAGGGATATGCTCGATATTGAGATAACCGAGAGCGCACTCAACGATAATGTGGGCTATATAAAGAGCGAGTGCGAAAAAATGAGAAATATGGGCTACCAGATATGGCTGGATGATTTCGGCAGCGGGTATTCCTCGCTGAATACCATAGCCGAGTACGATTTCGATGTCCTCAAACTCGACCTCATCTTCCTGAGAAGCTTTGACCGCAATCCCAAGACGGGAACTCTCATGAGCTATATAATGGAAGGCGCAAGGGGAATGTCCCTGCAGCCCCTGTGCGAGGGCGTTGAGACTCTCGATCACTATGAATTCCTGAAAAAAGCAGGCTGTGAACGTGCCCAGGGATTCTTCTTCGGCAAACCCATGCCAATGAAAGAAACGAGAGCATTTACCCGCGCCAAGGGTCTTGAATGGGAGACGGAAAAGTAAGCGCCTAATGGCGCGGCAATATCAAAATCAAGAGCGTGGACAAAATAACAGTCCACGCTCTTTTTACGTCCGTAAGTTATTGCCGCGCCTTTTTCGGAAGTTAGCTTTTTTTATTTATCCCCTTTCCCATCTTCCGAGAACAGCTTCACATATGCTCTCTGATTCTCGATGACCCCGAAGGCACGGGCTCTCATATATATCTTTACTGCCCAGTTGGTATGTGGGCGTATCTCGTTCATCTTATTGCTGCCCGAGCCTTTTACCACGCCGCCTGCTTTATTGCCAAGTATCATGCAGGCATCGTCGTACTCCTCTTTAGTGACAGCCATAAGGGCATTGACGAATCTGACGTGGGAGGGGTGTATAACGGTTCTGCCGATGAATCCGTTTGCTTTATCAAGTATGACTTCACGCAGAAGTCCGTCCACCTCGTTATTTACTATAGTATGTCTTTTCAGCAGGCAGTCATCGAGACTATGGGTCGGCAGTTCGCCGAACATCAGCTCTTTCGGGGCGCGGAAGTATTCCCAGACAGGACCCGAGATAACGTAGTCATTATTTCTGCCACAGACGTTGATTATATCGCACAGGCATTCACGGACGGTTAGGATATCATATATTGAATGGTCAACGCCGCGCCTTACGCCGAATACCGATGAAAAATCCGTGCCGCCCACGCGCACCTGCAGCACGAGGTCGCGGTATTTGTCGAGTATCTGTTTTATGCCCAGAAGTTCGGTCATACGGCTTTCTTTATAGGCTACCTCGGGACTTTCGATGATGGGCATACCGTAGAGGACATCGTCCAGTTTTTCATTTAGTTCTTTGAGGTAGGCGAAATATTCCTCGCCGTTTTCGGCATTGAATTTCGGGAAATTTATACCGCACAGCGCCCTTGACCTGCGCTTGTTCAGCCCTGCGGCGAAGTGCCTGAACTGTTCGGGGTTTCTTGTTCGGACGAATATCAGCGGTATATTATCGGGGGAGAGTGTACCCTCTTCTTCGGCGAAAGCCACTGTATCCAGCAGGCGGTAGACGTTCTGTTCGGCGGCTTCAACGCTTTCCTCTGGGCAGGCGTCCTCAAAGCAAAGTACTACAGTTGTAAGACCCGGCATAGCGCCGCTTAGTATCTTCGGGGTGAAATCCTTGGTGCCGGGCATATACATTGTAGCGCCCAGACAGTACTGCAAAAGCTCTCTGTCGGTATATTTATCGAAGTCCTCCGGGGGGCGGACGAACTTGAAATCAGGGTTATACAGATGATGACGCATCGCTTAACGACCTTTCTGTTTTAATTGAATAATTAACTATATACTTTATAGGATATATTATAACATTTGATTACGATAATGTCAATATTGACGGTGAACTTCGGTGAAACCCTTATATTTCGGGGGTTATTGAAATAGTTAAAAAATATCAAAAATACACGAAAAAGTATCAATAATCTAAGATGATATTTTTTAGCAGATTCGATTTTTGATATAAAGTTATGTGTTTTTGATATAAATTCTAAAAGTGCGATGTTATAATGAAGTTGTCCATTAAGGACATATTAATCGGAAAAACCAACAAACTTATGTGATGAATGTACAATTCAGAAGTGGAGGTATTTCAAATGAAAGTAAAAAGGATTATTAGTTTTCTGACAGCAGCAGCTATGTCTGCGGGCATGATGATGAATGTAAATGCAGCACAGCGTTTCAGCGGCAGCTATTTCGGCACAGGTTTTGACAGCTACGAGTGGGGCACTATGGAGGCTTCCGACGGCTGGTCCAACGGCGGAATGTTCGACTGCACCTGGAGCAAGAACAATGTTCAGTTCTCAGGCGGCAAGATGAATCTTTCCATCACTGGCAACAGCTGGCAGGGCTATCAGGGCGCTGAGTACCGTACTACCCAGACTTTCGGTTTCGGTATGTATGATGTAAGCATGAAGCCTATCAAGAATGACGGCGTTGTAAGCTCATTCTTCACCTACACAGGTCCTAGCGACGGCACTGTTTGGGACGAGATCGATATCGAGTTCCTGGGCAAGAATACCAATCAGGTACAGTTCAACTACTACACCAAAGGTCAGGGCAACCACGAGTATCTTTACAATCTGGGCTTTGACGCTTCTCAGAGCTTCCACCAGTACGGTTTCTACTGGGACAGCACCAGCATTACATGGTATGTTGACAAGAAGCCTGTATACACAGCTTACAGGGATATACCCCAGACACCCGGCAAGATAATGATGAACGTATGGAACGGCAAGGGCGTTGATGAGTGGCTCAACCACTATAACGGCAGAGCTCCCCTGACTGCGCAGTATGACTGGATATCCTATACTGCTCCCAACGGCAATACCCAGAAGCAGAGCAGCAATAATAACCAGAACAACAATAATAACAACAATCAGCAGCAGAACAATAACAACAATAATAACAATAATAACAGCGGCAATTTCAACAGCAAGCAGAAGTACGCTATCAAGTCTGTTAACAGCGGCAAGGCTCTGGACGTAAGCTGGGGCAGCAAGGACGACGGCGCTAACGTTCTTCAGTACAGATACAGCGGCTACGAGAACCAGAAGTGGTATCTTGAGAAGCAGTGGGACGGCTACTATGTTATCAAGTGCGCTAACAGCGGCAAGGTACTTGATGTGGCATGGGGCAGCAAGGACGACGGTGCAAACGTTCAGCAGTGCAGCTCAAACGGCGGTGACGCACAGAAGTGGGAGCTGAGAAAAGTCGGCAACAACTATGCGCTCATCAACAAGGCAAGCGGCAAGGCTCTGGACGTTGAAGGCAAGTCCAAGAACGACAATGCAAATGTTCTCCAGTGGAGATACACAGGCGGTGCTAACCAGCTCTGGAGCATAGAAGCAGTTTATTGATTAACCTCAACTGAATTAATATTTGTTGGACAAAGCAGGACCGACAGCGGGATATCCCGACTGTCGGTCTTTGCTTTTGCTTATCATATTATTTATCCCGCTGATATTGGTGGTATACTTTCCCCGCAGCAGGCGGGGGAAGTATTCATCTAATGGTATTGAGCAGTGTATCAAATGGGATAATACTGATCCTATTTGGCATTTGCGATTATCGCGTCGGTTACGGTATCGGTGAACCATGTGCAGGTATTTCTGTCGAAGATACCGAAAAGTTCGTTACCAGATGAATAGTATCCGTTATCCCACCATACGCAGGGTATGCCGCCTAACTTTTCGGCATATTCGATATAGCAGGTCACCCATTTTGCACGGTCTTCATCGTTGCCATCCTTATTGACAGCGCCGTACTCGGTGATTATCACGGGGATATCCTTATCAAGGTAATACTCTTTCAGATTGGACATAAGGCTGATTATATCGCCGTCATGTGTGCCGTCCCAGTCAAAGAGCTCCCAGTCGGCATTGGCATTATAGGTGAATGCATAGGGGGTATAGGCATGTATCGAAAAACCGATGTGGTCGTCCTCGGGGATAGCTGTATCCTTTATGACATTCAGACCGCTTGAAGACGCATAGGTAGTCATCAGCAGAAGTCGCTTTTCGTTGTTTCCGCCTGTTGCGCGGACGGTATCCAAGAAAGTCTGATTGAGTCTTTCGACGCAGCGTCTGCCCTCTTCGGTGCCGCCGTTCCATTCCTGGGGTGAGCCTTTTACTCTGGGTTCGTTGAGACCCTCGAATATCAGATGGTCGCCGTAATCCTTAAAGCGCTCGGCTACCTGTTTCCAGATAGCTGCTGTCTTTTCATCAACAGCGTCGATATGCTCGTTGTCGGGTATGCGCCAGTCTTCCTCATGGTGGGAGTTTATGATAACGTAAGCGCCGTCATCGTAGGCATAGTTTACTACCTCCTGCACGCGGGCGAGCCAGTCTTCGTCTATCTTGTAATCGGGACCGTCACCCACATGACCGCCCCAGGTAACGGGTATGCGGATAACATCGAAGCCCTTGTTATAGACCGCGTCTATCATTTCCTTGGTGGTCTTTGGGTTGCCCCAGTTGACTTCCGAAGCATTGCCAGCCGCACCTGTGGCATCAAGGGAGTTGCCCAGATTCCAGCCTGTCTTCATTTCTGCTACCAGCTCCATAGCAGAAATATCCCTGACTTCGCCGCTTCTTGCAAGTTCTTCGTTTAAGGGCGTATTTCCGTCAGCTGTGGGCTGAGCATCGCTGTCAGCGGTGCTTTCGGCGGCTGAGGCATTATCCTTTTTTTCAGCCTGTGAGGAACCTTTGCCGTTACCGGGTCCGCAGGAAACCAGCCCCGAAGAAGCCATAGCAAGCACGGTTATAAGTGTTACGAGTTTTATTTTGTCCATAGCTGTCACCTCCGTAAACAAGTAGGTCGTTATTTATCTGTTATAGATATTTTACCCGATTTGTTTAATCGCCGCAATATCATATAATGCAATTAAGTTAACATATAATGCAAATCAAAAAAATTTACAGAAAATACGTCTTGAATTAATCTGCATTATATGTTAATATATACAAAAAAGGGGGGATACCTGTGCGCATAACAAATGTAGGCTGCAATCACTGGCATGATGCCGATTTTTTCATAGACCGTCCTGAGGGTTCGGGGGATCTTCTTTTGCTGTTGTTGAAGACCTCTGCGGTATTTGTTACCGAAAAGGGAGAGCATACTGCGGAAGCGGGCTCATTTATGCTGTACAAATTGGGTACTCCCCAGTGCTACCGTGCTGACGGCGGACGATACGGCAACGACTGGTTCCATTTTCTGCCCGAGAGTATCGAAGACGAGCAGTTTCTGAAAGAGCTGGATATACCCTTTGATACCCCTGTGAGGATAGACAGCCTTTCAGAGCTGACGGTATTTATCAGCATGATGTGTCACGAGCATTATTCGGGTGGGATATACTCCACCGATACCTGCGACCTGCTGGTGAAGCTGTTTTTCCTGAAACTCAGCGACAAGTTACACAGAACGGTTGAGCGGGGCATGGGCAGCGGCTACGAGGATATGTCGGTGCTGAGGGCGAAGATATACAACGACCCTGCACGCAAGTGGAACATTGAAGAGCTTGCCCACGAGATGACCATGAGCCGTTCTTCGTTTCAGCACGGCTACAAGAAGCTTTTCGGGGTGACACCCATGACCGATGTTATCGCGGCGCGCACCGAAAGGGCAGAGTACCTGCTTTCATCAACCAGCCACAGCGTCAGCAGGATAGCACAGATGTGCGGGTATTCATCGGATATACATTTTGTAAGGCAATTCAGGAAAGTAAAGGGCGAGAGCCCGACAGAATATCGGACGAGGGTGAAGAACAAGCGGCAGAACGACAAGTGAGGGGGGGACATATATGAAAATGAGACTTGCATCGGGCATTATCGCGGCGCTGATGCTTTGCGGCTGCGGTCATGTCAGGGACACAGGCAGTAAGGTAAGCAGTTCGTCTTCGGGAGAGGATATATCTTCCGCGGCGGAGGTAAGTTCTGCTGTGAAAGCAGATGAAAGTTCTCAGCCGCGGGAAGTATATGTTCGCCCCGTAATGCCTGTAAATCTTTTTCAGCAGCAGGATATCCTTGACAGGGCAGGAGACAGGTTTTATCTGCTGACCAACTGCCGTTATCCCGTTTACTCAAATACTGATGTCAGATATTTTCCCACAGGAGAGCGCTTTTACGAAGCTCTGCTTGAAGAACTGGCTAAGGCGGAAGAAACCATATTCTTGGAGTATTTTATAGTCAAGGACGGCGAGATGCTTGACGGCATACTGGATATCCTTACGGAGAAGATAGCCGATGATGTAGATGTCAGGCTGTTATGCGACGGCTTTCAGCAGAACGACGCTTTCTGCGAAGAGATGAAAGGTTACGGCATAGACTGCCGGCTTTACCGCGAGCCAGACCATGTGAGCATCAACGAGCGCGACCATCGCAAGCTGGCAGTCATCGACGGCAAAGCGGCTTTCATGGGCGGCGCTAATCTTGCAGACGAATATATAAATGTAGATTCCCCCTACGGCAGGTGGAAAGATGCGGCTATACTTATGCGGGGCGATGCAGTACGAAGCTGTACCGAGCTTTTCTTTGAGCAGTGGGAGAGGGGCGCAGAGCTTGAAAAAAGCGGTGTGTATATCGGCAGGGCAGAACCTGTTGAGGCTGAGGGCTTTGTGATGCCCTACGGCGAATCCCCCTATGACGGCGAAGACGCGGCGCGGAAAATTTATCTGGAGATAATTGATTCGGCCGAGGATTATCTATATATCACAGCACCATATCTGAACATAGATGACGAAGTGGAGAATGCTATATGCTCGGCGGCAGAGCGTGGCGCAGATGTGATAGTGATAGTCCCGGGAGTGCCCGATAAGCTGTATATGGAGCTTATCGCGAGAACGCATTATGAGCGTCTGGTTGAGTCTGGGGTGAGACTTTACAGGTTCACACCGGGGTTTATACATTCTAAGCTGTTTGTCAGCGATGACTGCGTTGCCACGGTAGGCAGTGTGAATCTCAACAGCCGAAGTTTTTACTGCGATTTTGAATGCGGGGCTGTGCTGACGAATGTTCCTTGCATAGCGGATATCAAGGCGGATATCCTTGATACGCTGGCGGAGTGTGAACTTATCACTGAGGATAAAATTATTCCTCTGACACCCGGGGAAGAAGTTCGCGCCGCGATGATGGCGAATCTGAATGGTATGATGTGAAGTTTTGCGGAAAACTGTCAAGGAAAAGAGCTTTGGATCAAGCCTTTCGCGAAAAGCTTGCGAGGAGCCACAGTCAGCAAAGCTGACTGTTAAGGGCAGAGCCCTCAATCACCAAGGTGCAAAACTAAAATGCATAGCAAGCAATAAGAGCACAGCGAACTACCCGCCCCTTTCAAAAAGGCGCGGCAATAAAAAAATCGAGCGTATGCAAAACCAATGCATACGCTCAAACTATGTCCGTATATACATTGCCGCGCCCGCTGTCAAACAGCGAAGCCACAGCCGACGCAGTCGCTGTTATCTGATTTCTCGACCCGAGGAACGAGGGGCGAAAGCTCGCAAACTTCCGAACACAGCAAATATCCGACTATACCGACTGCACGTGATTGATTTAAGACGAAAAATAGTCCCGCAGTACACCAAAAAACGCTTCGGTGCATAATATAGTTTTCGGGCTTTTTTACGGGTTTGGCCGGAGATATTTGAAGACTAAAGCATATCGCTATAAGCCCGAAAATACGACGTTTCACCAAAAACGTGTGACGTGTGTGACAGAGAAAATGGAGAACAGAATGGAATTGTCCTGAAATTTACACACTTTGTATTTTTAGGCAGATCATCGTCTGCGAAAATCGGTAAAATATGCAAATATATTATTATGTACATACGCAGGTGTATCTCAGGGCTAAATGTCAACAACGTTTGGGTTAATTGTGCATAAAATATTATTTAAAGGGCATAAAAATTCATTGAATTGTTGATAACAGTCAATTTAAATCTTGACAGCTACATTCCGGAATGGTATAATATCTAACGTTCGAACAAATTACTTTAGTTTTTAGGAGGATATTTATTATGTTCAATGCAAAGAAATTAATCTCAGCTGTAGTATCGGCAGCACTTTGCTGCAGTATGGTAACAGCAATCCCTGCAAATGCGCAGTGCTATACTTCCTGTGAGGGTGTACGTCAGGTAAAGGACAACGGTCAATATGTTTCCATGCAGGGTATGGCAGCTGACAGCACAGGTATATATGTGGCAAAGACCAGAGTAGAAAAATACGGTTACGGTGCACAGATCTACCGTGTAAGCTTCGACGGCAAGACCCAGACAAGGCTCTCTATGAGTGCTGCTGTTTCCAACGAACTCAAACACGCAAACGATATGTTCCTCAACAAAGAGAACGGTGTAAACTATCTCTATGTCAACAATGCTGACTTCAACAGCAACAGATCTGATTGCCATCTCGTCAAGTTAAGGATCAGTGGCAACACTCTGACCAAGGTCAAGACGATTTATTTTACCTATAATAATAAGCGCCTGAACTTTTCCGCTGTATCAGGCTACAAGTGGGTGAACGGCAAGTACAGAGTCATCCTCAAGGGCAGCAATAATGTATATACCGCTGATATAAGCACCTCTAATGTTAATGAAACTGTAGCGGCAAAAAAGACCCTTACTCTCGACACAGTTGTTATAATCAAGGGTACCGGATATAATTTCGCTGAGAAGTTCGCAGACGGCTCTGCTTGTTATTCCAATCAGGGTATTACATACTACAACAACAGACTGTACACTGTAGTATCTTCAAACAAGAAGCCAAACCAGAGCTTTATCGTGGCATACGACAACATAAGCAGCAAGCTGGATTCCGCTGCTATTGAAAAAAATGTTACTGATTCCACCAGAGATCAGTTCCGTATAACCAGCTCTAAATTCCCCAACCTTTATGAAATGGAGAGCTGCGCTATCTATAACGGAGTACTCTACTATAACACCAACAGAAGAAAAACTGCTAACGATAGCGACTATGACGCTGTACTGAAAATAAAGGATTTCAGAGCATAATATCATATTTCGAAAAATAGCCGGCTCAAAAGGTTCGGCACGCGGTCGACGCAGTCACCGCTAACAGAAAAAATCGAGCGTATGCAAAAATCAATTGCATACGCTCTTTCTATTTGTGTAAAATTATTGCTGTTTCAGAAATCGCACAATGAAGACACATCAAAACAGATCATCTGTAAAATCGCAAGCGAAAATGTGTTGATGTCCGTGCTTTGCAGACAATTTAAAATCTTTATATGTTTTGTACATACAAAATCGGTTGAAATTGTTAGTTGTGCATATATCGAATTGTATATAATATCGGGAAAATAGTTCTATAATTAATACTTTTAAGTACTTCTTTCTGAATCGAATGATAGCCTATTGACACTCAATATTTTAATATGATATAATCTTTGCTGTTAATTATATGTTAAGTATAATTAGCTATGCCATATGGCATGAATATTTTAATTCAGGAGGTTAAAATGAAGAAAAAACAATCACCAAAGCTGAAACGAATAGTTTCAGGATTGTTATCACTCACCATGATAACAAGTTTGTCAGCAGTTTTACCTGCAAATGCTGACGCTGCAAGTAAGCACGAGGCATATCCGTATGCGGTGTTTGCAGCCGATGAACTGGGCGGTATAACACTTAATGTGGATGGCCTGACAGTAAACGGAAATGCGTGTACAAACGGTGTGTATTCGACAACTGCGAAATATGCCAACATTAACGGCACTATCTCAGAGAATGAAGCTCTTGTCGTTGATGAGGTAGTCACCGATGATGAGAGTACCACCGATGCACAGGACAGCAGCAATTCTTTCGATGTCAGCAGGGATATGATCTATATCCACAATAAGCTGATGACCAGCTGGTTCAATAATAGCCGTAATTTTGATAACGACTATACGCTGTCTGAGATGAACATCAATCTTAATTCACCTGTGTATGTTACCGGCAAGCTTGCTTACAAGGGTAATATGGCGTTGAATACTGCAATCGGTGCAGTATCAGATGTCACACTCAGCGACGGAAATCTCAACGGCAACAACGCTGTTATCTACTCGAAGTTCGGTGATATCAAGATAACTGAGAGTCAGGCTTCCATGAACGGCCTGATCTATGCTCCTTTTGGTACAGTTACCATTGACTGTGACAACTTCAATCTGAACGGCCTTGTTATAGCACAGAATGTTGTTATTAACAGCGGCAACGCAAATATCAATTACAGCAATACATGGGCTGAATTCGTAGGTACTGAGACCGAGAAGCTCAGCTGGACTTTAGATGACTGGAAGTATCTTGCAGATACAGACAAAGACGGTCTGCCTAACATTATAGAAAAGGAAATAGGCACAAAGCCTTATGAAGCGGATACCGACGGTGATCTTCTGCCTGACGGATATGAAGTACTTTCTCTCGGTACCGATCCTCTGAAAATTGATACAAATGATAATGGCGTATCAGACTACGATGAGGATTTTGACACAGACGGCCTTTCAAACGGTCAGGAATACGAGATCGGTACAAGACCATATAGCAGTGATACCGATGGAGATAACCTCAAAGACGGTGATGAAGTAAATACATACAATACTGATCCTCTTGAAGTGGATACCGATAAAGACGGTCTGAACGATGATGATGAGATATACTTTGGCACAGACCCTAATGATCCAGATACAGATGACAACGGAATTCTTGACGGCGATGAGAAGCGTTTCCAGACATTTACACACAAAGTTAAGAACGAAGATTGTGCTGTTACTGAAGTAATCGTATCTATGGAGGGCACTGGTAATCTGCAGAAGACTACAGAAGTCGAGAGTGTAATGAACAGAGACATGATCTGCACCGATGTAGTAGGCCTTGTAGGTGAGCCCTTCTCTATTGAAACAACCTCTAAGTTTGATAAAGCTACACTGAGCTTTAAGATCGATCAGAGCAAGCTGGGTGATACAGATTTTGATGATCTGCTGTTCCTGTGGTATGATGAAGGTAATTACAAGTTTGAAGAACTTGATACTATCTATGACGAAGCAAACAGCATGGTAAGCGTTGAAACCACACACTTCAGCAAATACATGGTCGTTGATAAGTATACGTGGTTTGAAGCTTGGTCGATGCAGTTTAATTATAATCCCGGCAGAGAGCACGTTGATGGAGACTATGCAGGATATGAAAAGAATTATACTGTTCTGACTATAGACTGCTCAGGCTCTATGTCAAGCAACGATCCTATCAGTATCAGGAGCAATATCAATTCTGCATATGATGCACAGTTCACAAGAACGTGCGGAAGAATCTCAGCTAGTGAAAAGTTCATTTCACTTATGATGGGCGATGATCTGACAAGTATTGTTCTTTTTGATAACTACGCATTTAATAAGATGGCAATGACCGATGATCAGCATCAGCTCAAACTCGGTCTTCAGAATGTTTGCAACCGTGGAGGTACAGAATTTCTTCCTGCCATCCAGTCTTCACTGGGTATGTTTTCTGACTCTCAGTTAACTGATAAAAAGGCTAACAATCGTATAATTCTTCTTTCAGATGGTATTGACTTCTATCCGACCGAAACAAAGAAATACCTTTTAAACTTATACGATCAGAATAAGTCGGATGTACGTAAATGTGTTAAGATCTATACGATCGCACTTGGTTACGGAGCTGACGAAGCATTCCTTGAGGAAATAGCTAATATTACCGGAGGTGTTGCTTATAAGGCATACACAGCTTCAGAGCTTGTTGATATCTATTCCGATATTGGTATAGGTGGCGATTTTGATACTACCGATACCGATGGGGACGGACTGTATGATGCTGTTGAATCTGCAGGTATAAGAATACAGAACGGAAATATCATATATTCTAATCCCACAACCAAGCATACTGATACAGATGGTCTTGAAGACGGAGAAGAGATTGATCCTACTCCAAAACACAGCAACAAAAAAGTGTATGATATCTTTGGAAATGTTAGTGCAGTTAAAGGCTATTATTTTGTTATGAAGTCAGATCCTAGTAAGAATGATACTGATGGGGATCTGGATAAAGATAATATTGACCCACATCCTTTAAGGTACCAGTTAAATGATTGCTTTATAGATAAAATTGAAGACTTAGAGGATTATGCCGATGAATATAACGGTAATGCTGTTGATTGGCTTATGAAATATTCAATTGATAAAGAATACTGGCTCACTCTAATGTTTATCAGAAGCTTTGCTGACGGTACTAATGGAACAAGTAACTATGTTGGAGGAAATTGGCCTGTTGTAGCAAATGAAATAGACTGGGGCTTTGTGAATTATGTTTACAACAACGACTATGATCTTTATATGTATTTCAATAATACAACCGAAATATATGCTAATCCGGATGGAGAGATCGTTGATCTGAGACATTTGGCTGCTACTGCAACTGTATACATTTATAAGACTGACTTACTTGATGCCCAATATTTTGATTATCTGGGGTATCATGATTATCAGGCATGGTATCATGTAATTAATAATGCTCGTACATTAGGAAAAAACATAGTAACACTCGGAAAAAATGCATTTAAAGTAGCAAGTACAGAAATGTTTGAATACAATTTTGATAATCTTGGCGGCTGGGCTGGTGATCTTCAGACCTTAATGAACGATACATATGATCAGGTTATGGGTAGCGAAGATTATGATACTTTCTATGATGCTTTCTACAATTCTATCGGAACCAACTCATTTAGTATGGATGATATGTATGCAGATACCGATGCTTATAATGTTTATATCCAACTTCTTGACGGCTCCAATTTCTCACTTGCTGACGCGTTTGATGATTATTATACTGACGGATATTTAAAACGTTACAGCAGTTTCACAAATAATTGGTCAGAAGATGAAATAAGTGATTTGACATATACTTACACAAAAAATAAGTTTGCAAATTTATACCAATGGCCTTTATTTGATCACGACTTTTCAACTTCTCAATCAAAAGCGGCGAGAGATGCTTTTGTTAAGTTTTTGATGGAGAAAATCAGCAATGAATAAAAAATTATCTATTACGATAATTGTCGTGCTTTTGATCTTATCGCTTGTAACTGTTCCATATACTGTTGTAAACTACTTTCACAACGATACTAAAGTAGAATGGTTTCAGGAACAGTGCGGTTCTGGCTATACTCTTATAGGTAAAGAACATGGAGCGCCTTTTTTGAATGGAAAAACCGAAGTGCAGATCGAAGTATATGACAACGATCGCAAGAAATTCATTTTATCATTCAACACGAAGATAGATAATTCCGGTTCTAGTCTCTCAAAAGATAATTATAATATTGTAGCTAATGATGAATCTTTTTCATTGGTTCTTTATGACAAAGACAAAGAGATCTGCGGAACCTACAGTTTCTATTACAAGGATCTGAGTAACATCAAAGTGTGACAGGAGTAACCCAATCTGAACCAATAAGTTCAGGTTGGGTTTTCTTTTATGCTAGGAAAGCTTGTAAATACGACGGTTGCAATTACAATAAAATTCGTCAAATCAAAACTCAAAATATAAAATCGCCTAAGGTGAAATCTCTTAATAGAAGATTGCCAAGGTATTTGAAAACCATACAAGTGAACTTCTAAATATTCACGAGAATGGTGAAACTATCATAACTACATCTCACATTATGTTCCTGTTCTTCTTTCCGCTATAGTATATCCACAACAACTATATAATTTCTGCGTTGATTCTATTGACAAATAAATTATTATCTGTTAAAATAATATTTGTGTAAACAATTTAACTAAGTTTACATATGACAGAAAAGACAGAAAGGAAGAAAAATTATGAAGAGAAAATCAAAGATCCTGACTGGTGCTTCGGTGGCTATTATCAGCTTTGCGCAGTTCCCATTCACTGCCTTTGCAGCTGATACTCCAACTACATACCAGATATGGATAGGCAGCACTCAGGTAACAAGTGAGAACAAGGACGACATACTTTCTGACGGAGGCTCCGTTAAGTATGATCCTACAATTCATCTTCTCACTTTTGACAATCCTAAGAAAATCGAAGGTTCTACTAAATCTTCATCTTGGTGGTCGGATATACTTGCAATGGAAAGTGTAACAATGACAGGAACACTAAATATGACCAAGAATAGTAACCTATCAAAAGAACTCGCTATATGGTGTCATGGTACAGATCTTATTCTTGACAATTTCAATTTATCAATAACAGGTTATGGTGGTGGCATTATTTCATATGGGAATAATATTAAAATACAAAATGGCTGTGATATAAAAATTACTGACATATTTGCCGAACCATATGCATATTCGATTGGAACCGCTGGTAATATCGTTATAGAAAACAGCCGAGTAACAGTTGATAACTGTTACTCAGGTATCGCTGTAAATAGCAATAATCTTACAATTGCTGGCAATAACACATATGTAAAAGTTTCAAATATAAAGGATGGCGAGCCAATTGTTACTAAAAATTTAACTCTCGGCGATGATGTACAACTTATTAAAGATGAAGCTAACGGCATTTACACCGTCAAATCAAAGAATTACGCTTGGACTCGTACATATCCGACCAATATCAAGTTTGAATACAATGAGAAGTATCACCAGGGAAGATTTACATGGGATAGAGTAAAAAACGCTGACAGATATTGCATTGCTATTTTCTATGCAGGTAAGTGGAGAATCCAGACACAGAACATCACTACCAATTCTTACATTACTCCTAAGAATCTTAAACCCGGCGCAACATACAAGGTAGCGATCGCTGCAAGAGTAAACGGCAAATGGGATATAACCAACGCTATCAGAAATGCTGTGATAGTCAACATTCCTGTTAATTCGCAGGATACGGATGGGGATGGAATCCTTAACTCCAAGGATAGTCAGCCAAATCATAAAAACAACTATCCATCAGTCCTTGTTGATTACATTAATAACGATATAGTTGATATGGATTTCACAGAAGAAACAGATGATGATTTCGTTATATGTAAAACACCTTTGTCTGAAATTCTGTCATCTAACGGTGTCAATAATTTAGTTGATGACGCAGGAACTACATACCCCGTTAACGGATACTATGATGACTGGTATATAATGGCTTTAAATCGCAATGGTAAAGCAACTTACGGATTATACAAAATGCGTGAACAGGAATACGATTCCGATGATAATAATGATCCCGGCGTTACAATCTCTTTTGTGGAGTTTGATATAAGCAAATTAAATGATGTTATCTATCATAATACCTCGGATACATCAGACCTGTATAATGAGATAGACAACGTTGTAAGAGTTTCTGATGCATCATACTCATCACAATTACAATCATATTTTCTGGATGTTGATTCAGATGCACCATATCTGATCGCAGAAGCCTATGTGGATAAGATTGCAAATACTTATTCAATTTCATCAATACCTTTCCCCACTCACCTAAATGATATTTATGATGAGATAGATAACATCGATGGACTGATAAATAGTATGATGAATTCTCTTATACCGGATGCTCAAACAATAGCTACACTCTATGCCCAAAGAGCAGACTTAAGCAGAGTTCCTGATGCTTTAACTGATTGTAATAATAATTTTGGAAGTACAATAGCTGACGAAAATAATAGAGTGATCAGCATCACAAGTTCTAACAACTTGGATTACAATGAAAAAAGGGCTATCTTGAGTGCATATACTGCCGATACTTCATTTAATATGTTTGCTGCCGAAGTTCAGGCTCATGCTGATTACCTCGATAGTGGATTATCAGTTTTCGATAGGTGGTATAGTTCTGCTCTTCGTGCCGATATGGCAATTGGCGAAGAATACGAAAGCGGCATGTTCGATAGCTATTACGACCCCAATGACAGTAGAGTAGTAGCACAGGCGAATGCACACGGAGCTTATTAAGATGATCAATAAAAAAAATATATGCATCATAAGTGCAGCAGTGCTGTTGATCATATGTTCTGTTCTATTTTGTATTTCTCATAAAACGAATATAAAGTATAATGATTGGTCTGTTTTGGGTCATACTTTTAATGAAGTTGAGCAAAAATATGGAAAATTCGATTTGGATTATGGCAGAGAAAAAGCGTACTGTATTAGTGCTAAAAATTCAAATGGAAATTTACCATATGATCCGAAATACTATTGGATGGAATCTGATGAATCAGGAGTTATTGTAAAGGTATATGTTGAAAGCAAGCCGGGTGGATAATAGCATTTGATCTGTCGGCAAACATAAAATTATTACCTGACTACTTGCGCTAGACGTATAGCGTTAAAGAAAATTCTAGGAAACCATCATACCATAATGAAAAGCACATTCTATCGAATAAAAGCGATAGAATGTGCTTTCATGTTTTCGTCATTTGATTTGCCTGAGTGGATATTCTGAAGGATTCCGGGCTTTGATCTCGTTTTTATTCTATCGCAGTGCATAACAGATCCCAGTATGCGTGCAGAATGATCGGTACGATGATACTGCGGCTCTTTACAAAAGTCCAGCTGAAGATCAGGCTCAGTCCGATCAGCTGTAAAAATGCAAAATTTGTCATATATGTTGTGAATAAGCCCTTACGGAACCAGATCGGGAAATGTATCATGAGAAACATCACTGCATTTCCCAAAAACACGATCCATTGATTGCGGTCTTTCAAAGCTGTATTCAAAAGAAATCCGCGGAAGAACATTTCTTCTGTGATGCCAACGGAAATGTAAATCAGGATATCTATGGCATGAAATGATGGACTGAACCTGATCGTTCCGTACTTTAAATAGTTTGGTATCAGAAACCACGCCGTAAAGAGTAGTATAAAGAAGCACATCGGAATGTAAGTGTCCGTTTCTTTCGTATCTCCTAAGATTTCGTTTTTGGGGATAAACATTGAATCGCTGTGCCGCAGGATCAGAAAAAGTGACGGGATAAACCATAAAAGCATTTTACTGCCGATCTCCTTGATCACATCAAAGGAAACCGGAAGTGTCTGTAAATTCAGTTTTGGCACGATAATACATTCAAGACACGCCCACATGGCATATAATAACAGAAAATAGATAAGGGCTATGATCCTTATATTCTTGCTTTGTTTCATTTGTTGTTCCTCCGAATTTCTATTTGTAAAAATAAGGCTCTGAGCCTCCACTATATCAGAATTATAGCACTCCAGGAAGAAAATGTCAAACTGAATGCATTTACAGAACGAAGATAAAGACATTTTCTGAAGCAAAGCAGCTCATTGATGATAACATCTTCTTTTACAATCATCAGCGCATTCAAACTAAAACAAAACTGACTCCGCTTGAATTGTGAAGCCAGTTCGGTGTTTGATTCAATTATCCATACTCTTGCAAATTCAACCGCCGAAAGCTCTGAAACAGCGGGTAATTATTTTGCTACATCGCCTGTCCAGTCTATTATGCCGCCAAACTCATACACATGAGTATAACCCATATCAAAAAGCTTCTGCGATGCTTCCTTGCTTCTTCTTCCGCTACGGCAGTACACAAGTATCACCTGATCAAGATCGGAAAGTTCGGCAGGCTGAGTATCCGTTATGTTCTCATTCGGAATACATATCGCATTTGGGATATGCCCCTCATCGTATTCGTCCTGTCTTCTCACATCAACAATAATGTGCGAATCATTCGCTTCCATCATCTTTTTTGCTTCCTCCTGAGATATCTGAGTATATCCTTGAGCTTTGCTGTCATTTTCGGAAGATACCGTGTTAGATGAACTCTCGACGACAGTTGTTTTTTCATCAGAAGCGGTTTCATTTTCGGACGTTTGCACGTTATTTCCGCAGCCTGTAAGCAGAATAATTACACAGAAAATGAATATCAGTCGTTTCATTCTACAGGATCTCCTTTCTTCATTATACGGATAATTATACAATACTTCACCACCACCGTCAACTGACGGATAGATATGTGTATCATCACTTGATGACCGACTTTTGATTGGATATTTATGGGGCGGAAACGATTGGCACTTACGAATAAATGAGGCTGTTGCACCCGCAGCAGCCTCTTAACTTTTGTATAAAAATCACCACATTTTCATATCCTGCATCGCAGATGATGTTTTTCAGTACAAACAACTCCCGGCTGTTTAACTTTTCAAGAAACGGGATTAGCGTACAGAAGGCTGTTTTTTATAGCAAAAATAAAAAGAGAACCGATTTTTTTATGCCTTTGGGTCAAGATTATTGCAACATATTTAGGTTTTATTTGCGTTTAGTTTGTTCTTTTAGGAAGTTTTATTCTCACATGATTGATTCACCTTGTGATTTAAGACAGCAATAATAAAAAGAAATCCGGGAAAATTATAATGTAAGAACATAAAATCAAATCGAATTATATATTTGTTAAAATTAACTGACCTTTAATTTGTTGACAATTGATAAAATTAGCCAATTCTCCAATTGACAAATTTTTATCTTTCGGCTATACTATATTAGCGTTTGATTTATATCATTTTAACAATATAAATTGACGTTAACATTTTTAAGGAGGGCAAATATGAAGCCAATTTTTAATCGTTTGCTTTCGGGTGTGCTGAGTGTAGCGATGACGGTAAGCGCAATGCCAGTCGTTTCAGCTCATGCCGAAGAAACCGCAGAACTGTATCCTTATGCAATGTTCGCCGCTTCAAATGCCGATGGTGCAATTACTGTAAACGCAGGAAATTTCTGTGTTAATGGTAATATTGCAACTAACGGTACTATCGTTACAAGCGGAAACATGAACATAAACGGTACAAAAACAGAACACGCTGATGAGAGTATGATATATATTCTCAAAAAACTGAATAACACTTATTTCAGCAGCGACGATGTTGATACTTATACCGAGGATTTTGTTCTGGAGGACATTAACATCAACATCAATGATCCGATCGATGTTGACGGAACAATTGAACTTACAGGAAATATCAATCTGAATTCCGGTATTAAGGCTGTTGATGATATTACGATCAACGGAGAAGTTAAAAACGCCAATAATGCTATTATCTGCTCCGAGATGGGTGATATCTACATTAATACAAGTAATGTAAGCTTTACCGGTCTGATTTATGCTCCGTATGGTGATATTGTTATTGATTCTGATAATCTTAATCTCAACAATGTCGTTATTATAGGACAGACCATTACTATCGACAGCATCAATGTCAATGCAAATTACAGCAGAGAAACCGCAGCTCTGGTTGGTATCGAATCCGATGTTGATGATGATCTTGATATTGAACTCTATGCAATGGGCGATTATAACGATGACGCAAATGCTATCGACATTGAATGGTTCACCGACTATACCGACAGCTGCAGCTATAAAGTCCTTTGCTCTGATGATAACAAGAATTACTCTTCAATTGCTACTGTATCAGATGATACATCATATCAGTATCTGATTACTGAGGATTTTGAGAAGAGATATTTCAAGATCTCACTTGTTACTGAGCTCGGTCAAAAAGTTGAGTCGATCCCATTCGTAGTAACTAAAACCGAAGACGGTTATGAAGTATCTTTCCTTGATAGCGATGAAGATGGACTTTCTGACGTTTATGAAATCATGTATTCAACAGATGTCAATGAGCCGGATACTGATGAAGATGGATTAACTGACTATCAGGAGTTATATATCACCAATACTGATCCTTTAGTATGGGACTCTGTACAGGCAGGAATATCTGATGCTGAAACAGATGTTGACTCTGATGGCCTGAGCAATATCGATGAGATCGTTCTCGGTACTGATCCCCTTAAGGCTGACAGCGACAAGGATCATTTCAGCGATGGCGATGAGGTCGCTTATGGTACCGATCCGCTGAATCCTGATACTGACGGAGATTCTATTTTTGACGGTGATGAAGAAGCTCTTGGTTTTGATCCGTTAGAATATGATACAGATAAAAACGGAGTATCTGATGGCGATGAGTATGTAAAGCAGACTGTTAATGAAGATCGATATGATCCTAAGCTCTTTAAGGATAATTTAGCTGTTCCTACACTTAATGAAGTAACTGCAAAAGGAAACGTTAACAGCAACATTAAGATTTCTGAATATAAAGGAGATCTTCAGGGTGAAGAACGTTCATATGTAGGCAAGGTGATCGAAATATCAAAGTCAGATATTTCAGCTGGTAAACTAACCTTTACATTAAGTGATGCTTATAGCATAAAGGAATACGAGCTTTTCGGCGAAAAATCCAATGGTCTTGTAATTTGCTACAATGATGGTGAAGATACAATTCCGCTGGATACAACATTTGATGCTGAAAGCCGTACTCTTAGTGCGGACATAACAGCAAAGGGCTACTATTTTGTTCTTGATGTTGTTGATTGGATCAATTCATTGGGAATCGATATGAATGACTATGTAGTTGAGCCGGAAGATTCTACCAGAATGCTGATGGCAAAAGCACCTGCAACAATAGCATCAGCAGTCCTTGTAGCTGCTTCAACTACCGCCATTGCTGATATAAAGATCAAGGGTCAGGTAGATATCGTATTTGTAATCGATACTACAGGATCGATGGGCAGTTATATCAATAATGTAAAAAGTAACCTTCAGTCTTTTGTTGATGACATTGAAAAAGCAGGTATCAAGCCCAATTTCGCACTCGTTAAATATGAGGATATTACCCATGACGGTGTGGATTCAACACAGGTAAAGAAAAATGGCACTTCCAACTGGTTTATGGACGCTGATAAATTCAAGAACGCAATCTCGGCTCTGAAATTAGGTGATGGCGGAGATTGGCCCGAAACAGCAATCGATGGTCTAGAGGTAGCTCATCAGTTGGATATGAGAAATTCTGCACAGAAGTTTATCATTCTTGTAACCGATGCTAATTATAAAGTGGATAATAACTACGGCATTAAATCCATGAGTGAATTAGCTTCATCCCTCAAAAAAGACAATATAAGCACCTCAGTAGTTACTGATACCAGATATAAGGAAACATATAGGGAGCTTTATGAGACTACTGATGGTATCATCGCAAACATAAACGGTAACTTTAAGAATGAATTACTTAAGATCTCTGACAAAATCAATGAAGAAACAAACAGCGGATATTGGATAGCTCTTAAGGGCTTTATCCCCAAGATTGTTAAGCTGGATGAGAAGCCTTCCGCTACCGGAACTGCTGATTCGGACGGAGACTCTCTGCTTGACAGAAAAGAGCTGAAGAGCGTAACTCCGACAAGTTATTACACAATAAACGATTATATCAAAAAACTTTATAATATTGATATCGTCGATGTTAAGATACCTGTATATGATTATTACAGCGATCCTACAAAGGTCGATACCGATAATGATGGTATAGATGATTACGACGAAACTAATGGTTATTCATATACAAGTCCCAATGGTACAAGCAAAGTATATGATGGTGATCCTCGTCATAAAGGATTAGCAGATGGTGTAGTTGGAACCTTAACAATTGTTTCAGATAATTCATCTCAAGCAAAGTTCTGGGATGGTCATGCATTTCTTCTTTACGAAAGCTTTATCAATGATACTTTAGATTTTTCAGGCTTTGCAAGAGGATTTAAATTCACCGAAGACGGGGATGGAACAATAAAAAATAACTGGAACGAAACACCAGTAGGCGATTATAAAATTTCTCCAAACAGAATTGTCTCAATAGGTAATTACTCATCTGGTGATGACGGCTGGGCGGACATAAGTGGTTCAAGTGGTAGCGGTTCAAGTGGTTCAAGCGGCAGCAGTTCAAGCGGTAGCAGTTCAAGCGGTAGCAGTTCAAGCGGTAGCAGTTCAAGCGGAAGTGGTTCATCAACTGGAGAAGGAAATGGCATTCACTTCAATATGGAATTAAGGCTGCTCTATAGTTCAGAAGATGGAACAGAGGACGGAGCCTATGTTAGAAGTTATGGTAACAATGCTGCGCTAACTCATGATATTACATCAGATCAGCTAGAAACAATGCTTGAATATGAGAACACCGTTGATCATTATAATTTCGTAGGTAATAACTGTGCGGAAATAGCCGGAAAATCTTGGAATACAGCATTTGACGATGACCTGGATTACAGAATATGGACATCTACACCAACACCGGCTGCTTTGAAAAAAGCAATTAAAAAACGTGATGGAGATTTTAAAATATCATTCCATGACGACGAGTGGAAAAACTATATCAATAAAGAAGTAGTTGATTGGTAAAATGAAATCGAAACTTTTTAAATTTTCATTGATAATTTTCAATGTAATTTATGTTGCATTAGGTTGGGTAATTTATATTATTTTTGATATAACATCTCCTAACGACCCTAAATTTGATATTAATCAGAAAGTTAGAGTGATTGTTTTCCCTATACTCATGATAGTTTGTTTTATTGGTGAAATTTTTATTTTAAAACTGATTTTCAAAAAAGTATTCAGCTCCAATTTTAAGGAATTTACCATTTACATTATATTTAATGTATTTGTGTGTTTAGCTCCAATACTAATAGGTTTGATAGAAAAATTATTTTAAAATAACATTTCTCATAAATGCATCATTTATACTATAACCTATTTGCGCATTAAGTTTCCGTTCCACACTAGTCTGTATCAGAATTATGGCATACGCTATTATCGGTACATACTCTACTGGAACTTAATACTAATCACAAGCCCTCGGGAACGCTTTGTAAGCGTTTCTGAGGGCTTTTTATTGTAATCAAGAACCCCCGGCTTAGCCCGGGGGTTCTAAAAGCTTTAGCTAGGGGGTGTTGCAGCCTCTGTGCAGATCTGCTGTGATCTGCCTTCAGCGCTATTTCAGCATCTTTTTACCCTTTACATGCGCTGCGATCTTTGTGACATCAGTGGTATTTACAACGCCATCACCATTAACGTCTGCACGTTTCTGTTCTTCTGCTGACAGAATTTTTTTGCCCTTTACGTGTGCGGCTGCCTTTGTGAGGTCTGTGGTGTTTATCGTGCCGTCACCGTTAACATCGCCTTTGGCTATGGTGCTTTCGCCTTGTTTTACGATCTTAAATGATAATGAAGCGGTCCCTGTATAGTTCCCCTTACCAGTGATATTTACAGTAGCTGTACCGACATTTGTGTTGTTGGAGTACGAAATGGAGTAGTCAGTGCCGCTAGAAAGTGTCCGTGTGCCGTCTTTTATGGTAACTGTTGGTTTCTTTGCTGTGCCATCGTAGGTGTAGCTTGTCTGCGAAAGTTTCTTGCTCAGGCTGCTGATGTTCTTTTTGTTTATGGTGAAATTCTTGGTAACAGAACCTGAGTATGAACCCATGCCCCTTACAGTGACCGAAGCTGTGCCTGCATCGGTATTGGCAGAGTATGTAACTGTGTAATCAGTGCCCTTGGTGAGAGTTTTTGAACCGATCTTTACTGTTACTGCAGGCTGTTTTGCAGTGCCGTCATACACATATGAGGTCGTGCTGAGGGTGACTGAGTCAGCAGTTATCTTGGACTGATTGGTCACAAGATTTACAGCATAATTGGCGATATCAGAGTTATACTGCGAAATATCCTGAGTCAGTACGAGGTTATATATCTTCTTTTTGTCCGTAAGCTTGACAGTCTGGGGGGATTTTCCGTTCATGTATACCGTATTGCCAGAACTTATTGTTATATTGGGCGAAGAACAGTCAAAATCACCGCCGACATACATTTTGCCCGCGCTCATTGTGACATTATTTGTAGTTGTATTATAGTAAGTCTTTACAATGAAATTTCCGCTGACAGTAACGACATCTTTTATGTTGGTCATATCAAGACCTGCACTAGCGGTTCCAAGCGTGCCATTGCTGTTGACTTTGGCTATCCTGTAATCTCCGTTGACATTCAGCTTTCCTCCGCCCAGCTTTGTCGAGCCGCCCTGAGCAGTGAAATTACCTGTAATATTCAGCGTTCCTCCGCCCAGCTCGATATTCCTTTCAAACTGGGTCACATCACCGGTGATATTCACCGTCTTTCCACCTATCATCATTGTGATGATCTTCAGACCGTTCTTGGTCTCGATGTTCAGATTTGAAGCGAGTGGTGTAGTAGAATAGAAATAGCCCTCCATACCGATGGTTCTGTTATTTGTAACTGTGATCTTAGCCATCTCTCCCTGATATGAACATTTGAGGGTCTGATTTCCTGTGCCGTTGAAATTCAGAACAGAGGTACCCATCATAGCAAATGCATTGTGATTATCAGCAGAAGAGATACAATCACAAACATTGCCTCCAACATTTATCGTACCTGCGGTGATAAGGTCGTAGGTATACCAGCCGCTCCTGCCCACCGTGTTCGTCATACTTGCATCAACGTTCCAGATAAGATCCTTTGAAACAGTTATGGATCCCGAGGAACTCTGCATTCTTATATATGCTTTGGAACTTGCATTGTCCTTGCCTATGTACAGACTGCCTTTGACTATCAGCTTGCCTGTGCCGACATCCAGCATACCCGCAGTCATGTACAGGTCACCGTTGATAGTAAGGGTATGTCCGTTGAGTATGATATCGCTGTTTGTCTGCACCGAACCCGATACAGTTACGTCCGATGTAAGGGTCTTGGGCGAAGTTAGGTTCTCAGCAGATGCGCATATTACCCCCGCACCTTTCCACACCTGTTCTGCGGGGAGGATCGCTCCCGAAAAAGTCATTGTTACAGCCATGATGCCCGCCAGCATTCTTTTCATTTGAATTCCTCCGTTCGATATTTCCGATTTTTCTAAATGTATCTGCGCTCGCATCGGGTACTATTACACCTTTTATTATAGTAAACGACATTAGAAATTGAACTTTGAGAACGAGTAAAAGTTCGATTTATGCTTTTGCGAAGTTCGCAAAGTAGCAATTTCAATGTCGTTTACTATAAATACCGTGACTGCGCAGCTGATATTTTTATCATTAAAACAAAAAGGCAATACAAAAAACGCATTGCCTTGAATACCGATATATCGTCAGGGGATAACCCTCGGCAACCGGCTGTCATACCCTCACAGGCTTAGACCCTTGGCTTTGCGTCGCTGCTTTTAAGCAGTTTTGCCCTTATACTATTTAATTATATCTTCTTATTACCCGATTGTCAATATAATAACCAATGTCTGATACTACAAAAAAATGCCGGCATTTTCTACCTTGTGCACAATTGACCTAGCGGACAAAACCTGCGTCGGTGAAAGCTCTATATATATCTATATATAAATAGTATACTAACATTTATCAGATGGCAGAGCGGTTTTCTTGACAGACAGCCGTTGGTGCGGTATAATGAAGTAAAACAGAGTATTTCACTGTCAAAAAAATTTTTTGAAATCAGTGTCACAATTTCATCTTCTCAGCTGTATATAGGTCAGAAAGGCAAATGAAGCTTACTATAAAGCCTTTGGAAAACTATATTACAGAAAGAGGTAATTATTATGAAAAAGATGACAGCAATGGTAATGGCACTGGTTATGGCAGCAGGTATGACAGCTTGCGGAAACGTGAATGAGACATCTTCAAATGTCGGTGCAAAGATCGAAAACACCGCTGAGGTACAGACTACCGATGAGCAGACAGAAGAAACTCAGAATAGCGAGGGTGCTGAAATGAGCGGTATTGACGGCGGGTGGATCATTCCCGATGAGATCGATATGGATAAGAATCCCGAAGCAAGGGCGGCAATTGAAAAGACTTTTGTAAAAATGATGGATGCGGAATATGAGCCTGTTGCACTTCTCGGTAAACAGGTAGTTGCAGGAACGAACTACTGCATACTCTGCAAGGTGACATCGCTATATAACCATACACGGCAGAACTATGCGGTGGTCTATGTTTACGAAGACCTTGAGGGCAAGGCTGAGATAACTGATACCATGGATATAACTCTCGGCAATACCGAGAACGGATATGCGGAAACAGGCGCGGAGAATATTGAGGGCGGCTGGAGCATTTCCGATGAGATAGCATTAGACAAGCATCCCGAAGCAAGTGCGGCACTTGAAAAGGCTCGTGAAACTTTGGTCGGTGCAGAATATGAGCCTGTTGCACTTCTTGGTACACAGGCGGTCGCAGGAACGAATTACTGCTTACTCTGCAAGGTGACTGCAGTTTGGGTCGAACAGCCGACCTATGTGCTGGTGTATGTTTATGAAGACCTCGAGGGCAATGCAGAGATAACTTACACTACAGATTTTACTCTCGGTGATGCCGATGAAGAATATTCGGAAACAGGTGAGGAAAAAATGGAGATGCCAAATCCCTGGGTAGAGTATTCTACTGCCGAGGAAGCAGGCAGGGAAGCGGGACTTGCGTTTAATGTTCCCGAGAAGCTGGGCGAAAAAAGCATTTATCTGATACAGGCTTTTGACGGACTTGCTGAGGTAAGATACGGAACAGAGGACAACGAGATAAGCTATCGCAAGGGCAGGGAAGTCGATGATATCTCGGGGGATCACAATGACTATAACGAGAATTCGGCAATGGAGATAGATGATATGACCATATATCTCCGCGGAAATGACGGCAAGGTATTTGGCGCGGTATGGAACGATGATGAGTACAGCTATTCCTATTATGCCGCAAATGGAGTTTCAATGGAAACAGCTCAGGCAGATATTACTGCTCTTATAAACGAAAACAAATAATAACAGGAGATCAATATGGAGATCGCATACCGGAATTATGCGCAGACGGTCTTTGAAAAGCTGCGGCAGATATGCTTTGCGGTGTATCTGCTGGCGGCAAAGCCGTTTATCAGAATGGGTTCGTCTGCAAGATCACAGACAGCACAGGAACAGCACCTGCGCGGGGTGATGGACAGGCACGGAAACAGAATACTAAGGCTTGCATATTCCTATGTACACAATATGCAGGACGCAGAGGAGATACTTCAGGACACCCTCATAAAACTGCTGGATTCAGCCCCCGACTTTGAGAGCGATGAGCATGAAAAGGCGTGGCTGATACGGGTGGCGGCTAATCTTTCAAAGAACAGGATAGAGTACAACAAACTGCGTGACACAGATGAACTTAACGACGAACTGGTCGCTGAACAGCGCGAGGACCTGACCTTTGTATGGGAGGCAGTAAAGGAACTTCCCGACAATTACCGCGAGGTGATACACCTGTTTTACGAGGAAGGCTATCAGACAGACGAGATAGCAGATATCCTCGGGGAAACGGGTGCAAATATCCGCACAAGACTTAAACGTGCAAGGGCGAAGCTCAAAGAGATACTTAAAGAGGAGTATGATTTCGGTGAGCAAGTATAACGAAATTATGGAACATATAGAACTTAACGATGAGATGCGGGAGCGCATAATCGGGAATATTGGCGCAAGGCAGAAGCGGAAGCGCATCAATACGGCAGTAAAAATGATATCGGCTTTGGCGGCTTGCCTTGTGATAGCTGTGGGTGCGGCGGCTCTGCTCAGCAGGGATAAACTTCCGCAGACCCCCGATGACAGTTCACCTAATGTGGCTAAGAGTGCCGAAAGCGAGATATTAGCCGGTTCGGCAGATTCGGATGACGGACAGACACAGCATGGATATGATGTACAGGAATATGGCGGCGCGAATGAGCTTTCCGATGCTTTCGGGGTTAAGCTTCACGACATCAAAAATCTGCCCTTTGAGGTGACAGAGCAGTGCTATTCGGTGATGTTCGGGGATTTTGCGGAGATAAACTACAACGGTGCAAACGGCGAATACTGCTGTATCCGCGCAGGCAAGGACACGGAAGATATCTCCGGGGATTACAACGAATACGGAACGGTCAAGGACATAGATATCAACGGTACGACGGTCACTTTAAAGGGAAATGACAAGCGGTATTATCTCGCTGTGTGGATAAATGACGGACATTTTTACTCGGTATCCCTGAGCGACGGAATTGATGAGCAGAAGATGTCTGATCTGGTACGTGATGTGATGGGATAAATATATTTTGGCGGAGGAAAGGCAATGAATGAGAAAGCGCGGAAAGTACTTGACCTGATAAACAGCTCTGAGAAGAAAGTGGTTATACTTCCTCATGATGACAGCATTGGCGAAAGTATAAAAGGGAAGTATCAGATAAACCCCGATAGCGTGCTTGGTATCCTGCTGGAGCATACAGGCGGTATCGTGATTGATGACTGGATAAGGGTATACGGTTCGGGCGAACTTGATCTTATGGCAAGGAATGAGCTGTTCCCTTATGATGATCTTGTGGTCGGTGAAGATATACTTGGCGGTCTGTTCATTTATCTTAGTAACGGAAATATCGGATACTTTGCTCCTGATTCTCTTGCGGTAGAGGATATGGAGATCGGGTACGGCAATTTCCTGTCATGGTGTCTGCACGGTGATACTGACAGATATTACACCGACTATCGCTGGAATGGCTGGCAGGACGAAACAGCGGGTCTGAGCCTTGATTCGGGAATATCCTTTTACCCGTTCCTGTGGGCAAAATCAGATAGCTTTGAAAGCAGAAAACGCTCGGTGATATCCATGAAAGAGATCATCGGGCTTGAAATGGAATTTCTGAAACAGCTTTGATACGGAATGTTTTTATGAATGACAATAATGAAAAATCTCCCCATGTACTATTGAAAAATAATACATGGGGAGAAATTTATTATTATGGTATAAACCATGTAAATGCCAGATACAGATATGGAAGTATCGTCATTACTACATTATAAATAAACAGCTTGTTCCCGATTTTCTTCTTTTTGAATAAGAACACATTGCATAGCAGGCTTAAAACAATATGGATAAGACCTATTGCAAGGATAACCCGATGCAGGCTCAAATCTTGAAATTTTCCGTCATTCCCGGTTGAGTCAAACCATATAATGATAAACCATCCGAGCAGATCGTTCATCAGGTAAACGATAATATCCATTATCGTGATCGTTTTGTTGTTCTTCATATTTTTCTCCTATTGATCTCGATTATGTTACAACACAAAAGTGAAAACGGACTAAATTTATGCATCACCTTTAACATACTTCACAGCCCACTCCAGCTCATAATCCTGCTTGTCGCGGAAAATCTTCATAGCTGCATCGCGGTCGAAGGGGATATGTACTTCAACAGGATTGCGGCTTATACGGTCGGAATTGACATCGATGTTAGGCTCGCCGTCCTCGTTAAGTATCAGACCAGTGGGGTAATATACCGTAACTATGCCCTCGGACAAAGTGCTTATACCGCCTGTTTCCTGATTGCATCCGCAGGGGTCGGTGATGCCTGCAACGGTAACATTCGGGAGCTTTGAAAGATACAGCGAGAAACCGTCACCTGCGCTGGCACATTCATAATTTGTCAGCGCAACGACTTTAAGATCGGCAAATTCGCCTGTGCCGTGTATGCAGTGATCGGACACACAGGTGTATTTTCCGTCCCTGCGTATGCCCAGACCCTGACCGTACCAGTCCTTGTCCGTCAGCAGATCGCACAGCGCTATGGCTATCTCGTCAAAGCCGCCCTCGTTGTTGCGCAGGTCGATGACAAGGTATTCCATACCCTGGGATCTCAGATCATTCAGCTTTTCACGGAACATTTCTCTGGCATATTTCTGATCGCCTGTCAGATAGCCTGATAAGTTCCGGAATGTAGAGCCCATAGTCTCAGCGACAACTTTCAGATAGCCGCATTTGTCATCGAGCATTTTTGTGCTGAAATTCTCCGCCAGAAATTTCTCCTCATCGATGGGCATTTCTATCCCTCTGAAAGCAGCCATTGCCTCACGCTTGGTATCAACGCCCTCCTTAGCACGCACTGTTACTGTCTGCTCATTTCCGTTTTTATCAAGGAAAGAAACATCAAGTGTATCACCGCCTGCAAGGTCGAGATTCATCACATCGACTATTTCCTCGTTGGTCTTTACAGGTGTACCGAGGTTGGGTACATCTTCCTCAGCCGCCTGCAAAACAGGTTTGCCGTTCCATCTTGTGATAACAGTTCCGTCCTCTATGCCGAGACTGTTCGCAGTTTCATCGGTGCAAACGGCTATGACCTCACCGCTGTCCAGCTTGACTGTTGCGAAACCGTAATCGTGAGGTGTGATGACCGATGTGTAGTCATCATCGTCAAAATCCGCCGCAACACCGATGTGACCGTCGTGCAGTTCACAGCAGAACATCATGACAGCATCGGCAAACTTGCCCTGGCTCTGCTCCTTTTCGGCTTCCTCCACCATAGGCATATACTTTTCTTCAAGTGCCGCAAAATCCACATCTTTCCATTCTTTCAGAACATAGTGCTTGTCCATATCCATGACCAGCGAGTGGAATGATTCGGTGTAGCTTTCCCTTGTGTGATTGAATACGAGGGGAGAAGATGCACAGAAATAAAATCCGCAAAGGCAGGACAAAATGCCTGTCAGAACGGCGGCTATGCGGTAGCCTGTCCTGCGTTTTGCAAACAGCATGGGTATCAGCATGAGCAAAGCGATGATATACATTGCATAGAATCCGCCGAGAAACGACGGTGCGCCCACAACGTATATTCCTGCATGAACTGCGCAGATAAGCATCGGCACCAGACAAAGCAGCCGCCATTTGCTGAGCCCATTTGTGTCATCTTTCCAGCGGTGATGAAGTACCGCAAGCATCAGCATAGTCAGCAGTACAGCCCCACACCATATTATATGTGTCACATTCGCCGTGGAAAATAAGTGCCGAAGCGCTCCGATAAAATTATCCATTTTGATATCTCCTTTGGTTTTTTTATTTAAATTGTGTATACCCTGATATTTCGTTAGCCCATAAGCTTTTTCTGTTTTGAATGATCGAAATCATACATAGTTTTCTCCCATGAAGGCTTTCTTCTATATTATACCTATGCTAAGGTGAAAAGTCAAGAAATTATGAGAATTATATGACATGGCGTTCATGAACTTAGAAGTCACATTTCTCACGGCTTAATCGTTGTGAATTCACAGACGATTTTGACTGACGTTAGCTGTCAATTATCCCAGTGAAGACCCTGTTTTTCGGGCAAATCTATTTGTAAATTAGTTGTTTTGGTGCTCATTATGTACTGATTCAAACCAAAATGTTATCAATTAATGGCGGTTTTAACGTGACGTTTTCATCACATTCACGAATCTATCACTTTTCCCTTGACATAGCATTTTATAAATGATATAATCATAGAGTGTTAAAATATGTAAATGTGTGTTATTTTTGTTCTGTTCGCAAAATATCTTATTTTGCGAGAAATTTTTATGTTTGACAGAAGCACCTGATGACTGACTCGGCAAGGCATTCGTCAGCTGTTCGTCAGGGGTGTCCTGTGATGGGCATTTTTAGTGCTTTGCGGTGCTTTTTACAAATTTTATTATTTTGGGATATATATTTGACATCAGCGCCTTTTGACCGGGTCAGTAAGGTGAATAGATGTTTTTTTATGAACAATGATAATTATAATTTTCGCTGATTGTGCGAAAATAAAAGATACATCAAGGGGAAGTATGAATATGGAACTAAAACCTTTTGAAAAGAAGATCTGGCTCTCGTCACCTACAATGCACGGTGACGAGCAGAAGTGGGTCGATGAAGCAATCGAAACCAACTGGGTAAGTACCGTTGGTGCGAACATCAACGAGATCGAAAAGCAGATAGCTGAGTATGTTGGCTGCAAGTATGCTGTCGGTCTCTCATGCGGTACGGCTGCACTGCATATGGCTATCAAGCTGGCAGGCGAGAAGCTCTACGGTATGCCGAAGCCAAACTGCGGTACTCTTCAGGGTCATAAGGTATTCTGTTCCGACATGACTTTCGATGCTACAGTCAATCCCGTTGCTTATGAAGACGGCGAGGCTGTTTTCATTGACACCGAATATGATACATGGAATATGTGTCCTGTTGCTCTGGAAAAAGCGTTTCAGATCTATCCCGATGTCAAGCTGGTAGTTGTTGCCCATTTATATGGCACTCCCGGAAAGATAGACGAGATCAAGGCTATCTGTGAAAAGCATGGTGCGCTGATCGTCGAGGATGCTGCTGAGAGCCTTGGCGCTACATATAAAGGCAGGCAGACAGGCACTTTCGGTGATTACGGCTGTATTTCGTTCAATGGAAACAAGATCATTACCGGTTCGGCAGGCGGTATGTTCCTGACCGACAGCAAGGAAGATGCTGACAAGGTACGCAAGTGGAGCACTCAAAGCCGTGAGGACGCAGCTTGGTATCAGCACGAGGAGATCGGTTACAATTACCGTATCTCGAACATCGTTGCAGGCATCGTCAGAGGTCAGATTCCTTATCTGGATGAGCATATTGCTCAGAAGAAAGCGATATATGAGCGCTACAAGGAAGGTTTCAATGGGCTACCCGTTATCATGAATCCTTTTGATGAAAAGAACAGCGAGCCGAATTATTGGCTGAGCTGTCTGCTGATCAACGAGGACGCTATGTGCAAGCAGGTGCGCGGCGAGAATGATGCACTTTATATCCACGAGGACGGCAAGACTTGCCCTACCGAGATTCTCGAAAAACTTGCGCAGTACAATGCAGAGGGCAGACCGATTTGGAAGCCAATGCATATGCAACCGACATATCGCAGTAATCCGTTCATCACGGCAAACGGCAACGGTCGTGCGAGAAGTAACGCCTACATCAAGGAGACCGGTATGGTGGATGTTGGTGCGGATATTTTCCGCAGAGGTTTGTGCCTGCCTAGCGATAATAAGATGACTGCGGATGAGCAGGATGTTATTATTCAGATCATCAGGAGTTGTTTTGAATGAATAAGTTTCTGAAAGGTTTCTTTAAAGTTGCCGGTTGCATTTCAGCTATAGCTGCTGTGACTGCTAGCGTTGCTTTTATCGCAGAACGAATTGAAGAATTAAAGAATTATGGTAAAGAAATCAAACATAAACCCTATGGATTTTACGAGAGATTTGTAAAACGACCATTGGATTGTTTTTTGAGTACTGGGGCGCTGATCGTTTTCAGTCCTATACTTGCTGTAACGGCAGTGTTTGTCAAAACAAAGCTTGGCTCACCGGTTCTGTTCACTCAGGAACGTCCCGGCAAGGATGAGAAGATATTTAAGCTTTACAAGTTCAGGACTATGACGGATGAGCGTGATGAGAATGGTGAGTTGTTATCGGATGATATACGTCTGACAAAATTCGGAAAAGCTCTTAGAGCAACGAGCTTGGATGAACTTCCTGAATTGATCAATATAATAAAGGGCGACATGGCTGTAATTGGGCCTCGTCCATTGTTGACAGAATATCTTCCTTATTATAGGGATAGTGAACATCACAGGCATGATATTAGACCCGGTCTAACAGGATGGGCTCAGGTTAATGGCAGAAATGCAATCCATAGCTGGGAAGAAAGGTTTAAGTACGATTTGGAGTATGTAAATAATGTGTCTATAAAAATGGATCTAAAGGTCTTATTTACAACAGTACTTAAAGTAATCAAAAAGTCTGATATTCAGGTTGGAAGCGAAATCAAAGTTGGCAGATTGGACGTGGCAAGAAATGAAGGTAACGATACGACGATTTGAACGTACCGATATTCCTAAAAAGGTTGAATGGATCAATAATCCTGAGAATAACAAATACCTTCATTATGACATACCAATTTGCGTTGAAAAGACAGAAAAATGGTTTGACAGTCATATTGGAGATAACTCACGTTTTGATGCCATTATTGAAGCTGACGGAATCCCAGTTGGTACAATTGGGCTTCTTTCTATTGACAAAACCAATAACAAAGCCGAGTACTACATAGCGATGGGGGAAACATCGTATAAAGGCAAAGGCATAGCCAAAGAAGCAAGTAGATTGATTTTGGAATATGCCTTTGATACTCTCGACCTTAACAGAGTGTATCTTCATACTGAATATGATAATATTGCAGCGCAAAAGCTGTTTGAAAGAGTTGGATTCACTAAAGAAGGACTTATCAGGCAAGATCTGTTGTCACATGGCAAATATGTAGATCGTTATGTTTACGGTTGTTTAAAAGAGGAATGGAATGTTGAATAAGACAATTATTCAGGATTTGGGTGATTATTGTAATAATCATCTTTGGATAAAGCGCGAGGATCTAATCCCTTTTTCTTTTGGTGGAAATAAAGCAAGAAAAGCAGAATTGTTTTTTAAAGAAATAGATGCTGGCAGATATGATTGTGTTGTAACTTATGGTTCGGGAAGTTCTAATCATTGTCGAGTTGTTGCAAACGAATGCTGTCGCAGGGGAATCAAGTGCTATATTATTAGTCCGCAAGAAGCATGCGAAAAAACCTATAATAGTATTATGATGGATATGTTTGGCGCAGAAATCACTATCGTTCCTGTAGAACAGGTTCATGATACGATTGAGAATAAATTGTCGAAACTCAGAAATTCAGGACTAAAACCGTTCTTTATTGAGGGCGGCGGGCATGGAAATATTGGAACAGAAGCATATGTTCAGTGTTATAACGAAATCAAAGCTCAGGAAAAAGAACTGAATATACATTTTGATTATATTTTTTTTGCATCAGGCACAGGGACTACTCATGCCGGACTTGTGTGTGGGCAGATTCTTTCAGCTGATGATCGAAATATAGTTGGTATCAGTATAGCACGAAAGAATCCCAGAGGTCGTAATGTTGTACTTGAAAGCATCAGGTCTTATCTTAAAGATAAGGCAGATGAAAGTGAAGTACAGGAGAAGACAGTCTTTGTAGACACCTATACTTTAGGTTATGGAAAAGATGATTTCAGAGTTGATAAAACGATAGAAATGGTACTTAAAAAGTATGGGATACCACTGGATGCAACATATACGGGAAAAGCATTCATGGGAATGACTGAATATTTAAAAGAAATCTGCAACAAGAACGTATTGTTTATTCATACAGGTGGTACACCATTGTTCTTTGATGCACTAAGGAGTAAAGCATAGGATATGAATTTTCTTATATTAGCAGCAGGAACACGTAATAAAATAGTTCAGTATTTCAAAAGAACATTTGAAGGTGAAGGAAAAGTAATCGCAACAGATGCAAGTGAACTTGGTCCTGCAATCTATGATGCAGATAAATACTATATCGTACCTTCAATTAATGAGCCAGGATATATTGATATTATCCTTGATATATGCAAAAAAGAAAAAATCTCCGGTGTGCTCAGCTTGATTGATCCAGAACTTAGTCTTTTAGCTGAGAATGAGGAGAAATTCAAAGCTGTTGGAACAACTGTTATCGGAAGTTCCTATGAATTATGCGAAATGGCTCTTGATAAAATGCAGATGTATAAGTGGCTGAAAGATCATAACTATTTGTGCGCACGGTCATGGATGGATAAAGAAGAATTCTATAAAGCAGTTGATGCGAGAGAAGTTACATACCCTGTATTTGTAAAGCCGTATAGAGGTTCAGCGAGCATAAGTATATCAAAGGTATATGACAAAGAAACAGTTGATTTGCTATTTGCTCATGAAGATGATCTTATGATACAGGAATTCCTTAACGGTCAGGAAATTGGTGCTGACGTATATATTGATATATTATCTGGTGAGGTAGTATCTATCTTCACAAAGAAAAAGATAAAAATGCGTGCCGGTGAAACTGATAAAGCAGTAAGTTTTAAGGATGACAAACTATTTACTTTGATTGAAAAGTTTGTTCTTGAGGCTGGTTACAAAGGTCAGATAGACATTGATATCTTTGAAATCAATGGGGAGTATTACATTTCGGAAGTTAATCCACGCTTTGGTGGCGGTTATCCGCATGCATATGAAAGCGGCTGTGATCACATGAAATTGATTTTAGAAAATCTTAAAGGTAATGCAAATATGAAGAATATAGGTGCTTATGTTGAAGGCATTTATATGATGAAATATAATGAAGTGAAGATAATGAAGTGAGGCACGTACGATGCGAGAAAGAATACTTATTGTGAGTAATGTTACTGCTGGACTTGTTAGTTTTAGAAGTGAACTTATAGAAACGTTGAAAAAAAAATATAATGTGATTGTTCTTGCATCCGATAATGGAAGAAAAGAGCGATTAGAAGCTCTTGGTGTCAAAGTAATAAACATCGATTTAGAACGACATGGCACGAACCCATTAAAAGAAATTAAAATCATTTCTTTGTATAAAAGCTACATGAAGAGAATAAAACCGATAATCGTACTAACATATACTATTAAGCCAAATATTTATGCTGGTATGGCTGCAGCTTGTTTAAATATTCCATATGTTGCAAATATTACAGGTTTAGGCTCGACCGTTGAGAATAGTGGACTAATGCAGAAAATAACAATACCATTATATAGGTTTGGACTTAGAAAAGCACAAAAAGTATTTTTTCAGAACTCTTATAATCAGAAATTTATGTTACAACGTCATATTGTTGAAAAGAAACAATGTGAATTGTTACCAGGATCAGGTGTTAATCTTGAAAAATATAATGTTCATTCATATCCTAATAAAGACACTATAGATTTTGTTTTTATATCTCGAGTTATTAAAGAAAAAGGAATTGATCAATATTTAGATGCAGCTAAATATATAAGAAAGAAATACCCACAAACGAGGTTTCACATTTGTGGAGATTGCGAGGAAGAATATGAGGAATTACTTAAACAACTTGAACATGATGGAGTGATAATATATCACGGGCGTATAGAAGATATTTCAGAGATGCATAGACAATGTTCTTGTACTATTCATCCATCGTATTACCCTGAAGGAATGAGCAATGTTTTACTAGAAGCATGCGCATGTGGACGTCCAATTATTACCACTAATCGACCAGGATGTCAAGAGGTGGTTGAAGATGGCATTAATGGCTTTATTGTAAAACAGAAAGATAGCAAGGATTTGATTTGTAAAATAGAAATGTTTTTAAATCTAAGCAATGAAGCCAAAATGCAAATGGGATTGGCGGGAAGAAGAAAAGTTGAACAGGAATTTGATCGAAAGATTGTAATAAATAAATATTTGCAAGAAATATCAAAAAGGGAAGTAGATGATGGTATTTGAAAATATTATTTGTAATTGATAATCTTGGTGGAGGAGGCGCACAAAAACTAGTGTCCGATCTAATACTAGCAATTACCAATGCGCATTGTGAGCTTCTTTTATTATCGAATAAAACGGATAAGTATTATTCGCTATTAGTACAAAATGGTATTAAGATTCATATTATCCCCAAGAGTTATAAGTCTCCAATTAGTAAAATGCATTATATGTGGCAAATAATAAAAAAGGGACAATATTCAATTATCCATGCAAACTTGTTTCCTGCTTTTTACTATGTTTCGGCGATAAAATTTCTTCACAGAAAGAAATGTCCACCTATATTGATGACAGAACATTCTACCGATAATGGAAGAAGACATAAACCTCTATTTTTCTTTATAGAAGTTCTAATATATAGTCAATATGACCATATTATTAGCATTAGTAACCAAACTCAAATTTACCTATTATCTTGGTTGAAAAACAATAGAAATAATGGAAAAAGGTATTCAGTTATAGAAAACGGTATTGATGTTAGAAGATTTGCTAATGCAGGTAAATATAAGAGGGAACAGATATTTCCTGGCATACTTAAGGAAGACTTTCTTATTTCAATGGTAGGTTCATTTACGAATCAAAAGAATCATAAAAACATGATAGAGGCGATTTCGATTCTTCCTGATGAGTATAAATTGCTACTTGTTGGTGAAGGAAAACTATATAATGATATTGTACAACTTGTTAATGAAAAAGCTCTAAATAAAAGAGTTATGTTTCTTGGCTTTAGGAAAGATACTGCAGAAATAATGAAATCGGTTGATTTGGTTTGTGTTCCATCAATTTGGGAAGGATTTGGGTTGGTTGCTGTGGAAGCAATGGCATGTGGTGTTCCTGTTGCGGTAGCTAATGTTCCAGGATTGTCTGAAGTGGTTGGTGATGCAGGGATTCAATTTGATCCATGTAATCCGAAAGATATTGCAAATGCTCTAAGAAAATGTAGAGATAGTATGGCGTTTGATAATGAAAACACAAATAATAGAATTGCTCGAGCACAAAGATTCAGTATTCTTCGTATGAAAAACGAATATATAGCATTGTTTTTTAAATATTGCAATCGATAAAATAGGTGTATTATATGAAAAAAAATATAACCGCAATTGGATTAATATTGTTCTTTCTATCTGGAACAATATATGTGATGAGGTATTTTAATCATTATCAACAAATCTGTTTGTTAGGATCGATTGCTCTCATTTATTTTTTTAATATATCAACTTTTGCAGTAATTGCTTTACCAAAAGATAAATTAAGTAATATATACATATTATTTGTAGTAACAATTTGTATTTCAGGTGTTATTACAATGAAGAAATCATCATTTATAGCGGCAACTGGTATGTATTTAATATGGCTACTATGTGTCCCCTGGATGACAAAGCACAAAAGTATATATGTATTTTGTAAAAATAAAATACATATATACTATTTGCTGCCTTTTGCTATAGTGATGATTTATTCTATTGCTTTGTATCCTATAAGATTATATAGGTATTCGGGTGCATTTGTTACATCAAATGGTACTGGAGATACAGCTGCAACTGCTTGCGCTGCTTGCTTGTCGTTATTAGGATATGATTTAAAAAAGAATCGACCAACGCATAGAATAACAGTTGATATTATTATAACTGTCTTTACCGTGTTTATATCTTTGATATCAACTTGTAGGGGAGCTATTATAACTGTAATAATCATGCTTATTGTGTTTTTTTGTGTGCTGATTCATGAAAGTATAATTAGTCCTAAAAGTGCTATGAAAATAATTGGTATTCTATTGTTTGTGTTTCTTATAGGGCTTCTACTTTATCAAACTGATTTTTTTAGAACTGCGATTGACAATGTTATTTACAAATTTAATCAGAAATCCGAAGATACTTTTGATGGAAGAACAGAAAGATGGGATGTTATTTTAGGTAGAGCTAAATGGTTCGGAAATGGAAGTCGAGGTGGAATTGCTGCTCATAATAGTTATTTGAGTATTTTAGATCAATATGGTGTAATTGCTGCATTATTGTTGGTGTTATTTGTGATAACTGGATTAATATCATCATTTAAATTCGCTTGGTCTAAAAATGATACAGGAAATACAAAGTTTTTTCCTTTGTTCGTATATATAGCGTTTGCTTGCATGTCATTAACAGAAGGTATGATGCTAAAAACTGTTATGTTAGCATGTGTGTGGAGTATTCCATTATTAAATATAGAAAAGGAAGAGATAGTTTAGATGAATCATGATTATATCAGAAAACCAATATATATGTTCCTTTCATTGATTAATTGTATTGTACCAAAGAAAAAGAAAATTTTTATATATGGGGGAGACTTCTTAGAAGATAATAGTGAGGCAATGTTACATTACATCTCCAAAGAGACTCATATGAAAACCGTATGTGTAGTTAATAAAGTACGAAAATATAATCCTAAGTCGCACATTAAGTTTAAAAAAAATACCTACATTAATGCTATTATAGAAATGCTGACTTGTACAGTAATGCTCGATTCGTCATACCATACTATTAAGATGAAACCGACTCAAAATCAGCTTTTTATACAATTATGGCATGGAAGTCCATTAAAAAAATTGCCGCCGAGCAGTTATATTTCAAATGGGAAATATTATTCAATGTTCTATTACGCATCTGATATGTTTAAGGAACATCTTAAGTATACATTTGATGTTTCAGATGAACAAATGGTACTATGCGGACACCCACGTAATGATTATTTGCTTTTTAATAATCGAAGACCGGATTTTTTATCCACAAATGTCAAAAATGTAATTTGGTTGCCAACTTACAGGCATGGAAACGGACGTTCAGAAAGTGATATAGATTTTCCAGTACTGGACTCAAGTAATGTCAACGAACTTAATTGTTTGCTAAAAAAACTGGGTATCAAACTATACATTAAGCCACATAGATTACAGTCAAAAAGCATTAATACGGTTCTTGAGTCTTGCGAAGATAGCAATATAATTGTCATTTCTGATGAATATTTGATTAGAAAGGGCATTGTGTTATATCAACTATTAAGTCATATGGATGCATTACTTACAGATTATTCAAGTGTGTATTTTGATTATCTACTGTTAGATAGACCGATTGGTTTTGTCATTACAGATTTTGATATATACGGAGATAATCGGGGCTTTGCATTTACTGATCCATTGTCTCTTATGCCTGGAATTAAAATTTATGATTTTGATGGTCTGCGTGAATTTTTCATGGATTTATCTGAAAGTAATGATGGTTACGTAAAAAATAGGATGGTGGTGAATGATGCTTGCAATTTCTATAAGGATGGACTTAATTGTAAAAGAACTCTCAAAATAATAGAAAATTTTATGAAAGGAAATTAAATGGATAAATTAAAGCAACTTCAACAAGTTGAACTTGGGATTTTACGGGATGTAATTGAAATATGTAATAGACATAAACTGAGATATTATATGTTGGGTGGTACACTTTTAGGTGCAGTCAGACATAAAGGATTTATTCCATGGGATGATGATATTGATATTGGAATGCCTCGTCCAGATTATGATAAATTTATTAGAATAGCTGCTGAAGAATTAAAATCGCCTTATGATATTTATACTACCAATAATGGAAAAGGTGAATATAGCTATTACTATGCAAGAGTAGTAAATAAAAAAACACGACTTTTAAGAAAAATGTCTCAAAAAGAAGTAAAAATTCCTGTTTGGATAGATGTTTTTCCATTGGATGGGGTTCCAAATGATAATAAAGTTGTAGACAAATGGTTGAAAAAATGTCGATTTAGATTTAGGATTTTCAATTATTCGCAGTACAGCTATTTTGTCAATCTCAGCAGAAAGCATGATAATGATAATTTCTTTACAAAAACTTTCAGATATTTATTTTATTATCTTAGAATAGAAAATCTTATTAGTACTAAGTGGGCATGGAGAAGATTAGATAATCTGCTAAAAGCTTATGATTACGATGAATGCGATTCACTTATAAACTTTTGTGGTGCTTGGGGCGTTAGAGAAATGTTTTCAAAAAGCATATACGGTAAAGGAAAACTATATAAATTTGAAGACATGGAGTTAATTGGACCTGAGAATTATGATTTTGTTTTGTCGCAGATGTATGGTGATTATATGACACCTCCTAAAGATGCAGATAAAAATCGACATAATATAGAGGTAGAGTGTTTGTGATTTAAATACAAATAGTAAGAGATAAATATGAACATTAGCTTGTATGGTACTATTACATTGGATACAGCATTAGCAAGGATAATGCAAGTAATTAGCTATTCTATAAAAGGATGGTATGCAATCTCAGACAAAATTTATACTATTAACCACCAAAAGCATGATAAGATATGTAATGTTGTATTACAAATATAGTTGAAATATTAAAATGAAATTGTTTTTGCTGTTGAGAATACAGAAATGCAATGCTATTGGTAGCTGAATCATCTTGTCTTGTCACCCTTTTATAAAAGACAAGTTATTGTAGATGCCATCAAAGGTATTGAGGATGATTTGATTAAGAAAATGAGTGAAGCAATAAAAAAGACAATCCTAGAATCTAAGATTGTGGCACGATTTGTCCTTTTTCATGAGAAGAAGATGCTTATGATTTTTCGACAATGAAAGATTTGCTTTCAAAGAGATTGCAATAGCTGGATATGTTCAGTCCTTTATTTATAATTCATTGAGAGTAAATACATAAATATTTGGATATCAAAAGCTTTGAGATATGTGGTACCTTAAAGAACATTATAGCTTTAGTATTAAGGATAGAATCTGGATTTGGAGATAATACTAAACTACTTTGATTACACTAAGACATGTTGAGATAGAGTATTTATGTCTGAAAATAGGATGTTTACACGATACGTTTTGGGGGCTTATAGGTATGGTCGATCTTATTGATACGGTAAATAATAGTCGCTACAATAGATGTGGATACTAAATTGGAAAATGATATAATCCAATTTGATGCTTCAAACAAGTGTGAATGGTTATTGAAGACGTCAATGCTATTTAGTTATCAAATAAGTATGACGTTGATTTTTCAATTATTTCTAATGTTGATTTAATTATTAATAATGATGTTTGACCATGAAAGGTCGATAAACAATTAATTGGCAGAAACAATAAATCTGGACTTATCAAAATTCGTCTTTGACACAAAATTTGGAAATGCAGTAATAAAAATGCTGCAATATGAGTAAAAGGAGATCAAAGTATGAAAAGAGTTATAACTTATGGAACTTTTGACCTATTGCATTATGGTCATATTAATTTGCTTAGAAGAGCTAAAGCTCTTGGTGACTACCTTATTGTGGTTATTTCATCTGACGAATTTAACTGGAATGAAAAGCATAAGAAGTGTTATTTTACATATGATCAGAGAAAGGCTCTTGTAGAAGCCGTTCGTTATGTTGATCTTGTAATCCCTGAAGACAGTTGGAATCAGAAACGTTCAGATATGCATGAGTATCATATTGATACTTTTGTTATGGGAGATGACTGGAAAGGTAAATTTGACTTTTTAAAAGAAGAAGGTGTGGAGGTCGTTTATCTTCCTCGTACTCCTGAAATCAGTACTAGCAAGATGAAGAAGGATCTTTATGATGCAAACGCAGTAGATGGAGAGAGTAAAACAAGTCATGAAGATATAAATACCGATCCTTCTGATAATTGAAAAAGAATTTTCAATAAGTAATAATGTATGTGAAGGAGATGCTGAGGATTGCTTCCAATTAGAATTGATATTCCAGAAGATTTTTATCAGGAAGAAAAAAGATGCAATTATTTAATTAGTAAAAGAATGAAAAAAGCATGGAGCATACAATTAGATTTACTTTCTGAGTTAAATCGCATATGTCAAAAGCATAATCTTGTATATTATGCTGATTCAGGTACACTTATTGGTGCCATCAGACATAAGGGATATATTCCTTGGGATGATGACATTGATATAGTAATGAAACGAGAAGACTATGATAGACTTATAGAAATCGCTAAAGACGAATTTAAGGAACCATATTTTTTGCAAAATGTGTATTCAGATCATTTTGTTCGAGGATACACTCGGCTTCGTAATTCTAAAACTACAGCTATAACCATTCGTGACGCAAGAATGGATTTCAATAAAGGTATATTTATAGATATTTTTCCGTTAGATCATGTTCCAGATGACGAGTCAGAGCGAAAAAAATGGATAAATAAAATTAGAAAGACGTATGCTGTTATTCATTACGGAATTCAAAGTAATCCAAATGATTTTGACTCAATTACTAAAAAAATTAAGAGCCGAGTATTTCACTTGTTTTTTAAAGTATTTGGGTATCATCGGTATTTCAAATATTATGAATCAATTTGCAAAAAGTATAACAGTAAACCTACAAAATATATAAGCTATGTTGCTTATTCTAGAGGAAAGGATAAGCATATTTGGGAATCGAAATGCTTTGAAACCTGCAAATTCGTTCCATTTGAATTTACAAATATTTGTATTCCAATTGGCTATGATTCTCGGTTAAGAACTGAATATGGAGATTATATGGAAATCAGACAAGCACCTACTGCACATGGAGATATGATTCTTGAACCCGAGGTGGATTATCTTACTTATATGAAGGAACACGACATAAACGAGATTATAAATTGTTTGCAAGAACGGAGTGAAGATAAAAAATGATTAATGCAGACCTAACGGTTGTGGTTTTTGGAAAACACTACTTATCTTCATTAGATATTATTCGCTCATTGGGAATTGCTGGTTATCGTGTTAGTTTAGCGTTGGTGACAAATGCAAAGAGTATTTTTAATATTGCTGCAAAAAGTAAGTTCGTTTCAGAAAAAAAACAGATTCCATTAAAAGAAGATGAAACTGTCATAAATGAATTCTTAACATTTAGTCATAGCATTATTGGAAGAAAGTTTTTATTTCCTGTTGATGATTATGCTAACGCAATAATAGATAAATTCCGAGAGATTCTAGAAAAAGAATATATTTTGCCAATAAATGAAGATGCGAACCATAGCTTAACAGAGTTGATGGATAAGCATGTTCAATGGGAATTGGCAAAAAAAGCTGGATTAAATGTTCCAGCAGAAACTGTTATAGATTTATCAAAGCCAATAGATATACCGGATAATATTGAATATCCGTGCTTTTGTAAACCATTATTGAGTGTAAGTGGATATAAAAAGGAACAGTGTCGTTGCAATAGTGAAGAGGAACTTAAGGAACACTTAAATAAATTAAAGAATACAAATAGTAAACGTTCAGTACTAATACAGAAATTTTTGGAAATCGAAGATGAATTTGTTCTTCTAGGTATTTGTACTTTTGATAAAGCATTTATTTCAGGCGTAGTAAATAAAATCATTTACACGAAACATGTCAAGGGACTAGGAGTAGTTTTTACAATTAATGATATTATGGATAATGATGAATTGACGAAAATTAAAGATAAAATTGAATGCTTTCTTTTATCAACTGGATATGTTGGGATGTTTGATTTGGAATTTGCAAAGGCAAACGGCAAATTGTTCTTTAATGAATTGAATATTAGACCAAGTGGATTGGGGTATTCCTTAGTGAAATCAAAAATGAATCTTCCACCTATACTTGTTCAGTCATTAACTAACGAAGTACCCAATTATAGTAAAATACAAAATGGTAAGTATGGAATAACCTTCTTATCTGAAAAAAATGTGTTTGATGATTATTTTAAGAATACAATATCATTCAGGCAGTTATGCTCGTATTACAGAAAAACTGATGATTCTTTAATTAAAGACAGTAAAGATTTAGTTCCGTTAATGTATTTTTATTTGTATCAAACCAAAAGATTATTTAGCAAACTGGCTCATAGGAGACGAGTATAATGGCAGAGATTGAAATAAAAACTAAAGATGACAATATAACTTTAGACGAAGTAAATGCTGTTATTGAAAAAAGTTTTACTGTCGCAATGAAGCAGGAAAAAATGGAATTTGCAACGGTGAAATTTGATAAAAAGGAATTTCAGAAACTGACCGAAGAAGCAAAATTGACCTGTTTTGTTGCAATGGATGGAAACAAAGTTGTAGGCACCATGACATATACGTTAGTGGATTGGAAACGATGGTATCAAAATGGAAAAGCTCCGAAACTTCGGTATATGGCTGTGCTTCCAGAATACTCGGGGAGACATATTGCAACTAATTTGGCTGAAGCAGTTAAATTATATGCACAAGATCAAGGGTATAATCTTCTGTTTCTATCTACTCCATCAAAAAATAAAATAGCTCAGAAAATGTATAAAAAATTAGGCTTTTCAAAATTACGCTATAAGATTGTTAGTGGACACGGCGTTATTGAAATGGGATATTGGAAAAATGGATGCCCGTATTCGGAGGCAAAAGTAAAACATGAATATTTTCGGTCTGTACTAATAACCTTTCCCTTAGTACAGTATATCTCTAAAATAAAACTAAAATTCAAGAGGTTAATTGGTGGTGATAAGGGTGGCAATTAAGGAGTCTTCAAGAACAAAGAATTCTGTAAAAAATATATTTGCCAGTTTGGGAGGACAACTACTTGTCATTGTTTTACGTTTTGTAACACGAACTGTTTTTATTCATACTTTAGGAACAGAATATCTGGGCATAAATGGTTTGTTTTCAGAAATATTATCTATGTTATCCCTTACGGAATTGGGAATTGACACGGCTATCAATTTTCAAATGTATAAGCCATTGGCAGAGCATGATGATAAACGTGTTCGTGTTCTAATGAAATTTTATAAACAGGCTTATAGAATTATAGGTTTAGTTATTTTCTTATTGGGATTATGCCTTATTCCTGTTCTGCGATTTTTGATTAAAGATTATGATTCGCTAGAAGGTCTGGGGATTAATGCTGTATTGATATTTATACTATATCTATTACAAAGTGTGTCATCGTATTTGTTTTTTGCATATCGAAGCACGATAATGAAAGCGAACCAAAAGAAATATATTCTTGATATCGCCGGTTATGCAATAATGTTAGCTACTAATATTTCTCAGATATTAGTTTTAGTATATCTGAGAAATTTTGTAATTTATACTGCAACTGTAATACTGTTTAATATTATTCAAAATGTTATAAATGCGGTTATTGTTCAAAAGTACTATCCACAATTCTTTATAAAAGAAGAAGAATCTTTGAGTAAAGCTGAGGTTCAGTCGCTATTTAAGGATTGTGGTGCACTGTTTGTTTATAAAATCAATGCTGTAGTGTTGAAAGCAACAGATAATACAATCCTAAGCACGTTTATAGGTTTAAAGATTGTTGGTCTTTATTCTAATTATTTGTTGTTTTATTCGATATGTAAAAATATGTTAAGTATGCTCTATACATCAGTTAAAGCTAGTATGGGAAATCTGTTTGCTGTAAGTGATGATCAAAAAAAATACTTATTTTTTGAAATCATGAACTATTTGACAGTAATCCTGTACGGTACAGCAGGAATTGGTATTGCAGTTTGTGCAAATGAGTTTATTTCTCTTTGGATAGGAACCGAGTACACTATTAAGCAACCATTTCCGATTTTAATTGGAATTGAATTGATTTTTAATGGATTAAAGAACAATCTTGGTCAAATTCGCAACATTAGTGGTGCGTTTAGACAAATGTGGTTTCGTCCGGTTTTGGGAATTATAGTTAATTTAGGAGTTTCAATTATCTTAGTGAATATTTGTGGTATATATGGAGTTATCATAGGTACAATTTCGGCTGATTTGCTAACAAATTTTATGGTAGATCCAGGAGTAATACACAAATATAGTCTGAATAATTATAAACCTGTTTCTAACTACTATATAAAGAATATAAAGTATTTTATTATCTTAGTTACTGTAGGAATTATAGATTATTTGTTATGTAAATTTCTCGTTGTTAACATTGCATGGCTCTCACTTATTGTTCATGTATTGATTGTTGCTAGTACTGTCCCGGTTACATTTTTATTACTATACCGTAATTCTAATGAATATGATTATCTGATTGGCATTGTCCGCAAAATATTTAATAAGCGTAAATCTTGTAATAGTTGATAAGAAATAATTTATTTTATAAAATAAATAGTATGTGGATTATACCTCCCGGATACGTTATTAATGGTATCCATAAGCTTATTTCGAGTCATGAGGTATAAACTCTTTCTGACATGTATCTTTTTGTATGATTTTGCCGTTTGATATTGACAAATATAAAAAAAAGTGAGAAATCAAGGATTATGTTTATCTGCATAATGATACAAGTAACTGTAATAGACTTGTGGGATTTATGGAACTTTGAATAGGCTATTATTTATTAAATCAATATATAAAGGAGAAAAAATAATGAAAAAAGTTATTACTGTAGGTGTTTTTGATTACTTTCATTTAGGACATCTTCGCCTCTTTGAAAATGCTAAGAAATTGGGAGATTATTTGATAGTTGCAGTTCAAGATGGGGATTGCATACTTAAAACTAAACCCGATGCAACCATTCTTTATACAACTAAACAAAGAATAGATTTGGTAAAAGCTCTTCGCGTAGTAGACGAGGTAATTACATATCAGGATGTAGATAAAACTTTGCCTGAGGTTGATTTCGATATTTTCGCTATTGGGGGAGATCAGAATCATGATGGGTTTAAAAGAGCTGTAGAATGGTGCAGAGAGAATGGTAAAGAAGTAGTAAGATTACAAAGAACACCGGGTATTTGTTCATCTGCTATAAAGAAACAGCTTGACAAAACAGAGTCATAAATTGGGATATGCTAGATTCATTATAAATGCTATATACTTGAAATAACATTGATAATTATCATTAAATACATTGCACACACATTTATAAGTGATTATTCTAGTACTGATTAAGATTTTTTTTTAGATAAATTGGTTTTGGGTATGTTTGATGTATTTAATTATGAGTATCTCAATCGTTTTTTGGATCATTGAAAGCATATGAATCCTGTATAATCTGGATACGTATTTTGAAACTGATAAATGTTGTAGGGGATATTGTGGTTGGACATTGATACAACAGATGATAAGATGCTGGCTTTGGAAAAATTCCACTTTGATTACTGTTTTCTGGTGATGACTGGAAAGGCCCAGATCGTTATATGAGAACAGAAGAACAGTTTGCTAAACTTGGGGCTTCAATTGAGTACTTCCCATATACTCAAGGAATAAGCGCAACGCAGATTAAAGAGAAAATGAAAGAATAAGTTGAGATTATCTTTGTGAATTTTGTAAGAAAGACATACGATAATTGATAATTCTGATTTTTAAACGGAGATTTGATATTAAAATTTCAATCATGTACGGAAATAGTTCGTATTGCAAACTGGCACAAGAAATTCAATAAATGATTGGAGAGAAATAATGAAAATAGCAGTAGCTGGAACAGGATATGTCGGACTTTCGATTGCAACGCTTTTGGCGCAGCACAATACCGTTACAGCGGTTGATATTATCCCAGAGAAAGTCGAACTGATAAACAATAAGAAATCGCCCATTCAGGACGATTACATAGAGAAATATCTTGCTGAAGAAGAGCTTGATCTTATTGCAACTCTCGATGGTGAGAGCGCATACAAAGACGCCGATTTCGTAGTTATCGCTGCTCCTACAAACTATGATCCAAAGAAGAATTTCTTTGATTGCAGTGCTGTTGAGTCTGTTATAGAACTTGTTCTCAAAGTGAATCCGAACGCGATAATGGTCATCAAATCAACCATTCCCGTTGGTTATACAAAATCGGTTAGAGAAAAGTATAATACAAAGAATATTATTTTCAGCCCTGAATTTCTTCGTGAGAGCAAGGCACTTTATGATAATCTCTATCCGAGCAGAATAATTGTCGGCACCGATCTTGAAGATGCGAAACTGACAAATGCCGCGCATACTTTCGCTGATCTTTTGCAGCAGGGAGCAATCAAAGAAAACATCGACACGTTGTTTATGGGCTTTACCGAGGCAGAGGCGGTCAAGCTGTTTGCGAATACATATCTTGCGCTGCGTGTAAGCTATTTTAACGAGCTTGACACTTATGCAGAGATGAAAGGTCTTGACACTCAGCAGATCATTAACGGCGTGTGTCTTGACCCGAGAATTGGCAGTCACTACAACAATCCCAGCTTTGGTTATGGCGGTTATTGTCTGCCGAAGGATACCAAGCAGCTGCTTGCTAATTACGCTAATGTTCCGCAGAATATGATGTCTGCAATTGTTGAATCCAATCGCACTCGTAAGGACTTCATTGCAGATCGTGTTCTTGAGATTGCTGGTTATTACAGCGCAAATAGCACATGGGATTCTGCTAGTGAGAAAAACGTAGTTGTAGGTGTGTATCGTCTGACGATGAAATCGAACAGCGATAACTTCCGTCAGAGTTCTATCCAAGGTGTAATGAAGCGTATCAAAGCTAAAGGAGCTACTGTTATCATTTACGAGCCTACACTTAAAGATGGCGAGACATTCTTTGGAAGTGTTGTTGTAAATGATCTTGAGAAGTTCAAGACACAGTCTGCGGCTATTATTGCTAACCGTTATGATGCTTGTCTTGATGATGTAGCGGATAAGGTTTATACCAGAGATATTTTTAGGAGAGATTGAACATTAAAAGCACCTTTCGGGGTGCTTTTTCAAAATCATCAAGGAGTGAAGCTGAAATGAAATTGACCACGACTCAAGTTGCATTATTAGAAGCAATAAAAGCTTCACTATTTGGAACTGAACCTAATTATTCTGCTGACACAGATTGGGATGAGGTTATAAAAGAAGCAAAAGCTCAGACTGTCTTGGGAATAATAAGCCCTGTCATTCCTGTAAAGGACGTAAGTGTCGAAATGGGTAAAGCGACATACATGAGGATTCTGTTTGAGCAGGATAAACTTGTAAAGTTGCTTGATGCTAACGATATTCCTTGTGTTATACTCAAAGGTTCTGCTGCTGCGCAGTATTATCCGAAGCCATATTTGCGAGCAATGGGTGATATAGATGTACTTGTCACTCGTGCTAAATTTGAAAAGGCTGTTGAAGTATTGGAAAGCAACGGATATATTTACGACCATAACAAGGATGAGAATGGTCATATGTTAGCGTATGAACGAAATATCGTATATAAGAAAAACGGTATAATAATTGAATTACATCATCATTTCAGTTCTGAAGGCTTTGACATGGACGATATTCTTGAGCAGTCAATAGATAAACGAGAGTATCGAGAACTGGACGGATATAAAATTCCGGTGCTTCCGGATATTGAAAATGGACTGGTACTTTTGGGACACATCAATCAGCATATGAGAGGATGTGACCTCGGGTTACGTCAGATTATAGATTGGGAAATATTTATTCATAAAGTGATGGATCGTGATTTGTGGGAAAATACATTTATTCCAATTGCTAGGAGTACTGGATTAGACGAATTGGCATTGAATACAACAGCAATGTGTATTGAATATTGTGGTCTGCCTAATGATCTGAACATGGTAATACAATCGAAAAAATCTTTAGCTGAGTATTTGGATATTATATTTGAGACCGGAAACTTTGGAATAAAGGCATATAATTCATCAAAAAAGAAAAATGATAAAAGAATTATGTATACTGCTTATAATATAAAAAGCTTTGGATTCTTTCGGTACTTTCAAAATGATGGACTAAGAAAATGGAGCTTGTGTAAAAAGTACCCGTTTCTGATCCATTTTGCTTGGATCTACGGTATAGTCAGAACTGTAATAAAAGGTATATCTTCAAATATCAATATCAAAAGCATAAAGAAAGAAGTAAAGAATGGAAATGACAGGCTCTCGTTAAATAAAAACATTGGCGTAAAATCTAAAAATACGTAATGAATTGTGTTTGAATAGTCATTTCGTCAATGAGAATATTTTGCGATAAAAGTGCATTAGGAGCCAAAACTCCAAAATGCACTTTTATAAGACATGAAAGTTTAGGTTGACAACTAATCGCTTATTTGCTATAATATACCCATCAGCTGAAATAAATCTTAGGAGTCCTACCCATGAGTGAGCAGGACATCTACCAAAAGGTCATATCTATATACAATGAAACTGAGTCGGTAAAGGATACTGTTGCTGAAACTGGTCTTTCAAAAGTTAAGGTTCAGAGGATACTTATCACCGAAGGTCTTTGGTGCAGCAGGAGCAGTCTTGAGATAGGTGAACTTTATGTACAAGGGCTTTCGACAGAGGAAATTGCCGAAAAGCTTCATATGACAATAAAAAACGTTCAGGCGTATATTCCTTATAGCAGGGGAGTATACGGTAATTCTTCTTCAAATGATGCCGAATGGAGCAGCGAGTACAGAAAGCGTATGAAGCTGGCTGCTCAAAGAATGAAAAGAGGAAATAGTACGAAAATAAGCATCGAGAAAATACCTGAGATAAAAGCTGATTTTACATACTTTGATATTCCCGTCGAGTGCGAGGAGAACAAAAACTGTGTTCTCCGGCTAAGACTGGAATTGGTGGATTCGGATTCAAAGCAGCCGGAACCGGACAGTGATGCTTTGAAACTTGCTAAGGCTGAAAGCTCAATAAGCAGAACAGTTCTTGTCCCGGGCAATATGACCCTTCATTCAATGCACTATATGATCCAGAAGCTGTTTGGCTGGCAGAACTCACATCTTCACAATTTCAGCCTGCCCGATTCTGTTTTTGAAAAGCTGATAGAGAATAAAACAAATCAGTGGGCAAAGCTTGTGGGAACTCTGTTTTATCTACATGATGAAGATGTTGATGACAGTTATGCCGATGATGACTATATGCAGAATAAGAGCTTCAAGACCTGGCTGAAACACAAATACATCGATAATGATTATCTGTCGGTTTGTAACACTTATTCGGATAATAGGAGAAAGATCAGCGAGCTGGGCGAACATATAGATCTTAAGGCAGATAGTTCCCTCAGAGAAACCATATATGAGCAAGATCCAAACTATCTGCTTGAAAATCTGCGTATCAATGAATTGATGATAAGCAGCTCGGATGATGCGTTCTCAGTTCCTGAATGGAAAGCAAGAATACTCAGTTCAATAGCTGATACAGAAGAAATCGAAGAGTTGACTACAGCGAACCCAAAAAAAGCAGAAGCACTCAATGAAGCTGTAAGGCAGCTTCTTACATGGAGGACGAGCTATTGCAATTTGATGGAGATAGGTTTTGAAAATCCGTCCAAGATAAAAAACGCTTACGGAATGACTGCCGATGAAGCTATTGCAGAACATAAGACTTCTTTGAAATATTGGAGTATGGCATCACGCGATCTTTTCAAACTTAGACCCAAACTAATCCCTAACGTTAGCGAATTGTATTATCATTATGACTACGGTGACGATTGGTGCGTGAAGATCACCTGCGAAGAAGTCTATGACAGAATAAACTTCTTGAATTATCAAACAAAGGACGGCTGGTCAAAAGTTGATGTGTTTACATACGATGATGCACGCAAAAACTACAAATATAAAGACAGCATAGGCTCGGAGGTATGTGAAGAATTGCGACAGAAGCTTGTTGAGATAGACATCGAAAGCAACCAACTTTGTATTGGAACTGACGGCCTTAATGTTTTTGACGATGTGGGTGGTATTTATGGCTTTATCGAATTTCTGAAAGAGATCAATGATCACTCAAATCCGGAACGCGAAGAAACGCTGAACTGGGCGAAATTTCTTGGCTGGATAGGAAGAAAGAGCAAGCCTGAGAATATGCTCTAAAGAACATACATTAATAATTTCATAAGGTGATTATCATTGTAATTATGGCTCACAAGGCAGTTATGATAATATGCTTTATCATTATGCTGCTCACAGGAGAATTTGCAGGCATTATCCATTTTGGAATTCTTGGCTATCAGTACATTCCCGGAAACTGGCTGATTCGTGCGCTGCCGTATCTGCTGCTCGGAAAAATTCTGCGTGAAAAGAGCGAGATGCTGTTTAAGATAAAAAATGGATATATATCATTTTGTTCATTGCAGGTGCCGCACTTTCACTGGGGGAGATAATCTTATTGGGCAGGACGGGCTTTCTGGTATATCAGGGACATATGATAGGCTATGGGATAATGGCACTGGCTGCCTGCGGTATGGCACTGTCTAGACCGGATGCGAGCCGTTCTCGCTTAACATATTATGACACTGCTCTGTTTGGTATAGTTTATTATATTGATCGATCCGATATACTACATTCTCGGTATCATCGTCGGGCATATAAGTATCGCGTTTGTAGTGTACTTCTGCGGGATAGCAGCACTGTTGTTAAGCGTGGTGATATCATTTGCCCTGAGAAAGAGTATTATTGCGAGACTATTTTTCACAAGCAGTGATTACAACAGCAGGATGATATCTTCGAATCAATAAAAAGTGACCGCAAACCAATCCCACCTTTATAATACCCACCAAAAAGAGCCGTGCTAAACAACACGGCTCTTCTGTATATCATATGCAGGAAACGACTATACCTCACTACACATTTGCTTTACATAGACTCATTTCCGGTATTGTAACTGACTCTACCTGACTAAACTTTTTTCGTGTAAAAGACCGGCAGGTTGTCGCTTCACGGCATCAGAGCTTCAAGCTGTTCTTTTGTCGGAGTATGACCGTACTTCGGCAGCTCTGTCAGCAGATGCAGAAGACACCCGTACACATCAAGACCGTTTCGTTTAGCCGTTTCGATCATCGTCATGATCGCCGTACTTGCGTGTGCGCCCTTCTCGGTAAAGCTGAAAAGAAAATTCTTCCTCGCAATAACATAAGGCTTGATGGTCCAGTTTTCTGCGCACCATTCCTGAAGCTGCATTTCTTTTTTGAATGTTATGAGTGTCGTTGTTTTTAACTGCATACCTGTTACCTCCTTGTCTAATCTACTCCAATGAACTCCATGGATCAATTTGGAATGTCCAATTTACTTCATGGTGTTGCTTGGAGTTTATTATACTTCATTAGACATTGAAGATGTAGGTGCGGAGAGTTTGATACTTACGCGCAATCGCCATCTCTGAAAACTCAGAGATGGCGATTATTTTAGTATTCAGTTCCATTAGGAATCATACCGATCGATAGACAGATACTATTTCGTGCTAAAATAAAGATTGAAACCTATAAATGAATAATGATTTTTTAGCACAATTTCACCTATCTAAAGATTATTTTAACACATATCCAACCAGATAATGATCTATGTTTTTAAGCTTTCCTTTATTATAATTCTTTAACGCATCATATGTAGATGAGAATGTTTTCGGATAATCTTTCGGTTTAGCCTTGCAGAGGAGATTAAATGTTGAAATTGGAACTGCTGAATAACTATTATATACGGCTGCGTATGTATGAATGCGTACATCAAATTTATAGGAAATAATTCCGCATACACCATTCTTCAGTTCAGTATCAAATGCATCACAAGCAGGTTTGTTTATTTTATTATTATATGTTTTTTCAAATTCTTCACTGAATTCGATTACATCGGGATTGAAAGGAACTTCTACTAAGTCTGCTATATCTCTATAGTCTGCTATATCTATAGTGGTATAATTAACATTATATGCATCCAAACAAGAAGAGATTGCTTTTGGATCGCTACCAGCCCAACCGTTACCACCGAATACATAGTAATTACCACATGCGTTCTCCTCAAATTCAGCAGCAAGCTTGAAGAAATCAACCTGAACATTATCCAAAAGAAGTGCATTGTAGGTTCCCATGATTTCACAACATACTTCGTCCATTTTTACATCCACGAAATTCAGTTTTGGGAAATTACCGCCCTCCTGATTGATAAGGAGATCATATACACCGTATTTATAAATGTTTTGTTCTGGATCAACACCAATACTAACATTATGATCATAATTCTCTAAAGCTGTTGTCGATGACGCACCAGTATTTTCCCAGCCGTATTTATTAAGAAGCATCTCGCCAAATCTTGTCCATCCTTTAGGGGAGTATACTTTAACTTTATTTCTTGCATCTTTAGTAGTAACTGTTAATTTTGAACCATCATATGATAAAAAGTATGATGTTGGTTTGCAATCCGGTGTATAACACAATTTACTTCTAAAACGTAAACCATCGATAGGTAAGTTGTCTTTAGAGTATCCATAAGGTAAAACTTCCCAAATTTGAGATGGAAGATTCTTATCTTCTTCAAGTACAACATCCCCGGATTGATTTATTGATAATACTTTATTATTGCTTTCATATTTAACAGAGTATAATTTATATCCGTTTCCACACCATTTAAATCTGAAATAATTCTCATCATCACATTCATCTTTAGATTTATTAGTAGTCTTTACACTTGAGCTTGAAACAGCTTCTATCGGATATGAGGCGTTTTCATCATCATGATACATATTAATAGAATATATTTCATTATTTAAGAAAGAATAGTCATCACGAATACTTGGACGGGGATCAGAAGTATCATAATAACCATCTCCATCAAAATCGGACACACCGGCAGGAATGGTGACAGTCACAGCGTGTTTGATAGCGTTTTCATTATCCCATTTGCCGCCTACTCTGGCAGCAATCGCTACCTTGTAAGTCTTACCGAGAGTCAGGTTCTTAGGAGTTACGAAGCTGTTTGTAGTGATGTTGTTTTTCTGGATCACCCATTTGCCTGCCTGATAAACAGCGATGCTATATCTGTCAGCACCTTTGACCTTATCCCATGTAAATTGTAACTGGTGATATCCCTGATTGTATGTGTATTTGATGTTGGTGGGGTATGTGGGAATAATGATGCGTTTATAGTTGTTCTTGCCATAATTATCGATAACAGCATATTGTCCATCACCGCTTACTATTTTTGTTGGGGTTTTTAAATTAACCCAGCCATCACCATTTACTAGACCAGCTTCTTTTGGTACTTTTCTGAAATTTATTCCAAGAGTAAGAGATTTAAGCTTTTTGCAATCTTTGAACATATCGGTCATATCTGTGACCTTGCTTGTATCAAAGTTTCTTACATCAAGAGTGGACAGACTGGAGCAACCTTCAAACAAAATATTCATATATTTAACATTGCTTGTATTAAAGTTACTTAAATCAAGCGAGGTCAGGCTAGAACATCCTGAAAACATACCAGTTATTGTTAAAACATTGCTTGTATCAAATCCACTTAGATCTAAATTAGTCAGACTGTTACAACGCGCGAACATGAGTACCATGCCGTTGACCTTGCTTGTATCAAATCCGCTTACATCAAGTGTGGTTATTTTAGAACAGCCTCTGAACATAGCAAGCATATTTGTAACATTGCTTGTATCGAATTTACTCACATCAAGCGTGGTCAAGCTGGAACATCCTGCAAACATACCATCAATATGCGTAACATTGCTTGTATCAAATCCGCTTACATCAAGCGAAGTCAGAGCAGAGCAACCATAAAACATTGAACTCATAGATTGAACTTTGCTTGTATCAAATCCACTTACATCAAGAGAATTCAAACTACTACAGTTGTAGAACATATAACTCATACTTGTAACATTGCTTGTATCAAATCCGCTTACATCAAGAGAATTCAAACTACTACAGTTATAGAACATGGAACACATGCTCGCAACACTGCTTGTATCAAAACTGCTCAGATCAAGTGTGGTCAGACTTTTACAGTCTTTGAACATTTCATACATACTATGGACCTGGCTTGTATCAACATTTGAAAGATCGAAATCAGTACAATTTTTGTAACCAGAAAACAGCGAATAGCAGGTTAGAGTGAAAACTGTGCCCGCTTCAGCTACAACAGATTTTACTTTTTCTCGATATTGATTATTAAATTTTTCAAGTGTAAAACGGTTTACCTCACCTCTAAGCGTAAGCACACCTGTATCCAAGTCAAATGAATAACAGTCTACCTCAGTATCAGCAGCCTGCGCTGTAATAACCGATGCTACATTGCTCATTACATCACTTGGTAAAGCTGCACCGCTGGATAATAATGTCAACGCCAGCATACCTGAAACGATACGTTTCATATTTTTTGATTTTTTGTGATTCATTTTAACCCTCCTAAATAAATTATCATGCCGCCATGGCAAGGCGAATTACTCACAATAATAACTCGCAGAGATAAGTATATCACGTTCAATTTTGAATGTCAATTAATTAACACACGATTTAGGATTATATACTTAATCTTATTTAATTACCCAATCACTACACTATATATTATACAATATACTTCTTGTACAAAAATATACGCACTTCATCTTTAGTTAAAATTAATCGATTTCGGTGTTTTAGTAATAAAAACAGCTACGCAAAAAGTGCAGCAGATGTTGGTCTGCTGCACTTTTATCTTGGAAATAAATTAGTATTTTAAGTTGTATATAGAATTCTTTGTAAAGTAGTATGCGGGAAATCATATCTTCTTCACGGGGACAAGCTCGATATAGCCTCTTGTACCTATGGGTTCCAGCTGTATCCTCGGGTTTGAGTCATCGCGCATATATCCCGCAGACGTAAGATCGAACTTCTCCTCCGCCTGCCACACCTGCTGTATCGCCTGAACGTACTGCTCTTCCTCAAACGGCTCGCCGCGGAACATCAGGAAACTTCCTGCAGGCAGGTCTATGACCTCAAAACCCTCGGGAACGGTGCCGTCAAAGTCCGCAGGGACTTCCGCGCCCTGAACGTAGATATTAGCTTTTGGATCTCTCAGATGCTCGGGCAGCCACATACACACAGGCTCGCCGTCAAGGGTGCGTATGCTTGCAAGTATACCCCACACATCACAGCCCACCTCTTCGCAGTAGCTCATATACTCATCAGCCTTTATGCCGCGCTTGATTATTACCTTTCGTGCAGGTCTGTTTACCTCGGTGACAAATACGGTCTTAACGTTTTCCATAGTATCATTCCTTTCGCTGTCTTTCGGTTTCACGAGGTATGGGATAAACAGCGGTATGGGAACGGGTGCTTCGGCATATGCTCTCGGGTTTATCCCGAACTCATTTCGGAACGCGCGCTGATAACCTTCGGCACTTCCGAAGCCCATATCCAGTGCGATATCCAGTACACCGCATTTTTCGTCACGCAGTCTCAGTGCAGATCTGCTTAGTTTCAGTCTGCGGATATACCGTGCAGGTGTCAGACCTGTGTACTGCTCGAATATCTTCCTTGCGTACCACGGGCTGAACAATGCTTCCTCCGCAAGCTGTGCAGGAGTTATCTGTTCACTGATATGACTGTCGATGTACCTTTGCATTCTCTGTACCGCTCTGAGTTTATCGTCCATTTCTTCTCACCTCGTGTGTATATGATAGCATATCAGGCAATGATTTCTCCCGACTTTTTTTGCTCAGTTTATACTTTTCTGTTCTTTGAGGTTTACTACTTTTTTGCAGGGCGTATATCGTCCTGCTGTCGAAATATACTACAAAGGATATTATACCCCATAAGCGTAACTAAGTCAATCTCTACCCAAAAACTATCCCGCCCCAAAAGAAAAGATACTATAACGCACACAGCCCCGCGTCCTTTTTCGGACACGGAGCTGCGCTGGTCATATATAAAAAGCGGGGGTGGCTATGGTCGTATCTACACTTACTCGTAATCAAAGTTTGATTGATCGGGATAATTAACTGCGTGTGCGTGACCGCCCAGATCAATTACATCGCTGCTGTCTTCATACACATCATCAGGATTGCTTGCATGCATATGACCGCCCAGATCAATTACATCGTTGCTGTCTTCATACACATCATCAGGATTGCTTGCATGCATATGACCGCCCAGGTCAATTACATCGCTGCTGTCTTCGATCACATCGTCAGGATTGCTTGCATGCATATGACCGCCCCGGTCGATTACATCGCTGCTGTCTTCATAAACATCATCGGGATTGCTTGCGTGCATATGACCGCCCCGGTCGATCACATCGCTGCTGTCTTCATACACATCATCGGGATTGCTTGCATGCGCATGACCGCCTCTGTCATCTTCCTCGCTTGTTCCGTTTACGGGCTTGCTGTCAGCGGAATTATCAGACTTTTCCGAAGAATTATTTTCTTCCTTTTCGGATATACTCTCTGTTCCCGAGCTGATCTCTTCTTCATGTGAGCTGCTTCCGTCATCGGTCAGACCGCTCTCTGCAGGCGCAGCTGCCTTTGAAACTGAAGTCTGCGCTACCTGTATCTTGGAATTGCTATCCTCATCTGTACTGTTATTTCCGCCAACCAGAATATTGACTGCCAATGTGCTTGCTGCCACTATTGCCAGGCAGGCTGCTATTGCCCCGCCTCTGTGGAAGGTCGATACCTTTCCGAATCTTTTTATACTGTCTATCTTGTTATCTTCATTCATTCTATTCATCGTAATGACTCCTTTCGATGCAGGTACTGAACCCTGCTCTTCAAATCCTGCTTTCTGTAAGGTAGAGGAAAGAATGCGCTCAATGGAGTCGGAAGATACCTTGTCCTCGCCGAAGTTTTCAAGGTCAGCCTTAAATTCTTCCGCATCGGATATCTGCCATTCGTCCATAAGTTTTTTCAGCTTTTTATCCATCATTACTCTCCTCCAGTATTTTTTTCAGTTTTTTGAGCCCTCGTGAAATGCGCTTATCGATCGTATTGTGTCTTATTCCCATTTCTTCTCCTATCGAGCGGCTGTTTTGTCCGAAAAAGTATTTGCGTATGAATATCTCCTCATCAGGCTGACCAAGCTTGTGCAGTGCCTCGTTCAGCCGACTGCGGTCATCGTTCCAATGTTCATCTGCGGGAAGTTCTGCCAGTTCATCCATCGGGATATCGTCCTTGTGCTTCAGTGACTTTTCATACACATCTGCACATCTCCGCCTTGACATCACAGCAAGCAAAGCCTTTACCGATCTGATCTCTTTTTTGTTCTGGGTGATATACCTGTAAAACATCATAAATATATCACTGACAGTTTCTTCAAGATCCTCTGCGGTGCATATCCCGCTCAGCTTTGTCCGCACTATTTTCATAACATATGGGGTATATTGCCGCACGGTCTGTTCAAGTCCCCGTCGCGGGTCCGCAGACAGCAGGGCAAGCAATTCTTTTTCGGTCATATCAAAAAACCTCGCTTTGAAACGTTTCATATACCAAGTCGGAAGTAAAACGTAAAAACTGACACGCCACAAAAAACATTTGTAAACGTTTTGTGAACAGGATTTTCTTTCTCTCGTCACCGTGTCCGTTTGAAACATACTTTTCCTCTTAAACCTATCATATACGGACACAAAGAACGGGCAGTTCACTCTATTTCACAAGCACTGAAATATGTGACCGCCCGCCTTTTACAAAACCTTTTATCGGCTCTATAATGTTTTCAAATTCTCTTATACTATAATATCACAATGCTGATAAAATGTCAATGCACAGATCGTAGTGATACTTCAATTAGGATAGTTAGGATAACACGGTTTATCCAAGAAGTTATGAACAACATCGCCTGCGATACAGAACAGGGCGGTTCCGTCAAAAAAACGGGACCGCCCTCTTTTCATATCTTCTCGATCACGCACTCGTGGTGCTTGTCAAAGAACTCTTTGGAATCGCACCCACAGCTGTAATATGCAGTGAGCATATTCGCAGCCATAGATTTACCGAAACGTCTAGGACGGGTTATACAGACAAATCGGTTTCCAGTTTTCAAAACAGAATTGGTCTGTATAATAAGCTCGCTTTTATCAACGTAGATGTTAGAGTTAAAAGACATTTTGAATTCAGTATAATACCCATAGGATCGCCCCTTTGCTTTTTTCTATTATATCAAATATATCTCCGCTAATCAAGGGCTTACATATAATTTCTATAATTCCCGATCGTTATTATTCGCTTCCTGCTCTTTGCTCTTATGGCAGCTGTCAAGCTTTCCTTTGATGGGTGCTTCTTTTTATTCAATTCTGTTGGACACTCTCGATAGAGGGCTATCGTTAAGGGCTACGGGTTCCCTTAACAGCCAGATCGCAGGGGTACTGCGTTTTGGGAAAGAGCCGTGACCTCGGTATACGGCACTTTCTATACTTGCTATTAGAATGTAATTACCAACCAAACTATAAGCAACAATGTTAGTTTGGCAAAACAAAACGTTGCACCCGACCGAAGGTTTATGTAAAATGAAACTACCATAATATGAGGCTGCCATGCTTTTTATACTTGCCGGTCGGGTACAGCTTTTGTCTGTCTACTCCTATTCATAGCCAGCATAGCGATCTTTGTGAAAAACGTTCAGCCTCGAAATGTGAATGGAGGTAATACTTTGAAAGTAAGAATTTATCCGCAGGATATCCCCGTGATGGGTATCGATTTCAGCAAAGAAAAAAGCGATTTCTGTGTGCTTGATGTCAGTAACAAGATAGTGAAACGAGGTATCGTTCACCATACCCCGGATTCAATAACCGACTTTTTGGAAAAGCTGTCGACCATCTCTGACGAACTTGATGCCATACTTGTCTGCATCATGGAAGCGACTGCGCACTATCATCGTATCCTTTACAAACAGCTTGTAGACAACGGATACACGGTAATGGTCATCAACCCGATACAAAGTGAAAGTATCAAAAACGTGGATATCTGAAACATCAAGAACGATAAGGTAGATGCATACCGCCTTGCACATCTTTACAGACTTGGCAAGCTGAAAGCAGATGAAAAAGAGCGTGCAGAACTGCTGTCTTCGGTTTCAAGAAAGGAAATGCAGTATGTTGAATGAAAGCAATAAATGGAGTTGCAGCTAAAAGAGCTGCAACCCCATTATCATCGTCCTATGTTCATTTGAGATAACCGTAGTACATCCAATAAGATGACCGAACTCTCTTATTTATAAAACGGATATCCGATCCCAATATAAATTTTCTTTGTTAGTATAAGCTTCACCTGCTATCACTTTTTCACTGCCTTTTGGTTTTGCTCTTCCTCGGCGAAAGATGTTATGGCGGGCAGGGAAGCATGGAAAGACAAAGCAGGAGATCTTATCGATATCTGCTGATCATTTTATGGTAACAGTACCTGCATGTTTGATAGCATTTGCTGTATCCCATTTGCCGTTTACTCTTGCCGCAATGGCTACCTTGTAGGTCTTGCCGGGAGTAAGATTTTTTGGAGAAGTATAGGTAGTGTCTGTGAGGGTTTGTGTCTGTACTCTCCATTTGCCTGCTAGGTATACAGCGATTCCGTATCTGTCAGCACCTTCTACTTTATCCCATGTGAATCTTACCTGATGATATTTTTCACTGTATTCCACCTTGATGTTCGTGGGATATGTGAGGGGATCTTCTACTTTACCTGAGATCAGTCTTTTGTAAGTGTTGTTTCCGTAGTTGTTAATAACTGCATATTCTCCGCTGCCGCTTACAACGGTCGAGGGAGCATTTACATTTATCCAGCCTTCTCCGTTTATAAGTGTTGCGCTCTTGGTCAGATCTTTGAAATTCTCGCCCATTTTAAGAGTTTTCAGCTTATTACAATCACTGAACATTTCGTAAACTCCTGTAAAATTTACCTTGCGTGTATCAAAGCTGCTCAGATCAAGTGATGTAAGCTCGGTACAGCCTGAGAACATATTATCCATATTTGTTACCATGCCGGTATCAAAACTGCTCAGATCAAGCGATGTCAGACCGGTACAGTTCTTAAACATACGGCTAATATCATCGACCGTGCTTGTATCAAAACTGCTGAGGTCAAGTGTAGTAAGACCGGTACAGCCATAGAACATACCGTTCATATATGATACGTTGCTAGTATCAAAGCTGCTTACATCGAGTGTGGTCAGGCTTTTACAATCATAGAAAACGCCGCTCATAGATGTTACGTTTGATGTATCAAAGCCGGTAACGTCAAGAGATCTGAGGTTATAACAATCAGTGAACACAGCATTCATACGGGTAACGTTTGATGTATCAAAGCTGGTAATATCAAGGTATTCAAGGTTATTACAGCCATTGAACATGATACTGATATCAGTGACTTTTGAAGTATCAAAGTTTCTAAGATCAAGCTCTGTCAGATTTTTACAGCCACAAAACATACCATTCATATTAGTAACATTTGATGTATCAAAATTGCTGACATCAAGTGATCTGAATTGACAATTGCTGAATAACAAATCCATATCAGTAACTTTAGATGTGTTAAATCCACTGACATCAATAGATCCAGCACTGCATTTCGCAAACATTTCACCCATAGTGATAACACCGGATGTATTGAAACTGCTGATATCGATTGATTCAGCGAAACAGCCACGGAACATAGCGTACATATCAGTAACTTTTGATGTATCAAAATTTCTCAGATCAAGAGAATTAACTTTACATTGGGCGAACATCCCGTTCATACTGATTACATTTGATGTATCAAAGCTGCTCAGATCAATGGTTTTAGCAGTACATTGGTAGAACATACTGCTCATATCAGTAACTCTTGATGTATCAAAGCTGCGAAGGTCAAGTGAGTCGATTTTACAATTGCAAAACATTCCTGTCATCTCAGTAACTTTGGATGTATTAAAACTGCTGATATTTAGTTTTTTCAAGTTACACTTATTGAACATATAACACATCATAGAAACATTTGAGGTATCAAAGCTGCTCAGATCAAGTGATTCAGCACTACATTCGCTGAACATACAATTCATATCATTTACACTTGAGGTATCAAAGCTGTTTAGATCAATCGATGAAGCATAACAATTTCTGAACATGCTGCTCATATCAGTTACTTTAGATGTATCAAAGCTTGTAAGGTCAAGATGGCCGGCGTGACATTTAGAAAACATACCAAACATATCGGTAACATTTGATGTATCAAATCCGCTGAGATCAAGATATGTAACACGACAATCAGAGAACATATATTTCATGTTTGTAACATTGGAAGTATCTGCATTACTAAGGTCAATTCGATTTGCCTTGAACGAATCAAACATTCTTGAACAATCAGCAGGGAATACTGTACCTTCTTCACACACTACTGTTTTAACGTCTTTATTATTTTTCCATAGCTGCACATCTTCCTTTGTAACATTTCCTTTTAAAGTAAGTACGCCGGTATTCCAATTTAAAGACGTGGTCAATGTTGCAGCTTCAGCATTTATCATACTGCTGAATACAGTCTTATCTCCAACGGGAGCAGTTACCGTTCCGCCAATAAGGGCAAATGCCACTGCAGCAGTTAATGCTTTTCTCATCAGTTGTTTTTTCATATGATCTCTCCTATCTGATTAAAATTTAAAATATAAAATATAGATGTACGTCTGCGATACATACTATATAATTAATAATTTTAACATGTGTTTCTTGCGGTGTCAAGGCGAATATTGCTATAAAGGCTAATTATGTACCACTCACGATGTATTCAGGTGATATCTCGTGGCTTCACCGAATATCGTGACAGACATTGCCAATTTACAGCCTTTGACATTGCAATATATCGCTGTTTGTGTTATAATCAAACTAGGGCAGATCACTGCGATCGAAACACTAACTGATATTATGAGGAGGGAAAACTATATGGAGAAGAACAGACTTGAAGCATTCAGCGACGGAGTGCTGGCGATCATTATTACTATCATGGTATTGGAATTAAAACAGCCCGCGGGTGACAAGCTCAGCGATTTTTTTGATCTTGCACCGACACTGCTTGCGTATCTGCTGAGCTTTGTGTTTGTGGCGATCTACTGGGTAAATCATCACATCATTTTTCACGATGTCAAGAGAGTAAATTATCCGATACTCTGGTGCAATATTGCATGGATGTTCGTGATGTCATTCATACCCTTCACAACAGCCTGGATAGGCTCGCATCCCACCGCATTCGCTCCCGTATCTTTGTACTTTTTTGATATGCTGCTAGCCTGCCTGACGATCCATCTTCTGATATATCTTATTGCCCGTGAAAACGGAACGGCAAAGGATTTCAATCTGGGTCCGCGCAACATCATCAGCATTATCACCTATACCTTAGCGGCGTGCCTCGGCGGTTTCTGTCCGATAGCGGCATATATCATAGTTGCCGCAGTTTCGGCGTGGTGGATATTCCCTGAAAGGAAAAAAGGTAAATAGTATAGAAGCAATTAAGGTTTTAAGATAAAATCAAAAGCACGGAGAATCACGATATGTGAACCGAACCATAAAAAACGTACAATGATAAAAAAGCCCCCCTATGGTTTCTGTAATACCATAGGGGGGCTTGTTGTCAGTGTACGCTATTCATCTCAGAAGAAAACAGCGTGTAACCGAGATCAATAATTAGACTGCTTGCGCTCAGACAGAGCATATACATTATTTCTGTTTGCGTTGATCTCGTCTACGTATTTCTTCGCACCGCTTAAGTCGGCGTAAAGACCAGCGGGAAGGTTGGTGTAAAAGCCGGGATCAATTCTTGTACCACCGAAACTGCCTGCACGGATCGAGAAATCAAGGTGAGGACCGGTGCTGTTGCCGGTGCTGCCAACCTTACCAATTTCTGTGCCGGCGGATACGGTCGCACCGTTGGAAACTGTGATCTTGCTCAAGTGCATATAAACAGTTACGTAGGTTTCTCCGTTGATCTTATGGGTGATCACAACGTAATTGCCTGCACCGCCGTTCCAGCTTCCGGGATAGGTCTGTACAGTACCTGCTGCTGCTGCTTTAACAGATGTACCGGTAGGTGCTGCAATATCAATCGCACGATGATTTCTGTTGTCACCGAATCCTGCGGAAATTCCCTTGCTATCAGGAACAGGCCAGTTAAAGGGTCTGCCGGTGACAATAGGAGTAGTAGTCTTTACAGGCTCTAAAATCCAGTTATCATTAGTTCTGGAATCACTTCTGTCCCAGATCTGAACAACAGCACTGTCAGCGTAAGAAGAGTTTGTAACTTCAAAAATCTTGTTACCATAGCTGCTAACAGTTCCTATTTCAACGCTGCCGTCGCTCATTTTTCTGAATCTGAAATACTGCTGCTGACGAGTATTTGAAGAATCATATAACTTCAGATCTGTACCGTTTGTATTTGCACCGGAAGCGGTTGAAAGATCAAGACATCTTCCGAGCTTTGAATAGATCTTGTAGAAACCATTTTCATACTTGATCTGGAACTGCTGGTTGGGATCGCCATGGAATTTATACTGAATTATTTCTGCACCGTTGTAACTTGAACCGCCCTTAACATCCAGATACTTGCCGGTCAGCTTATTACGGATGTAATAAACGCCTTCTGTGATATTCTTATCTACAGGATCAAAAGGAATTACTCCGTAACGAACTACTGACTTCATCTTAGCAAGAGAAGCAGGGCCAAAATATCCATCTACTGCTAAACCATACTTTTTCTGGAATGCTAAAACTGCTGTCTTTGTTGCATTACCGAAATCACCGTCAACATCTAATTTGGAAGTGCTGAGACGGCTGTTGCTTCTGTCACCATTAGTTACAAGGTTATTAATAGCACACTGGAGCCACTTTACATCGTCTCCTTTACAGCCGTTAGAAAGTGTACGGCCAGGTACAGAATGTTCCCAGTAGTTTACACTGTAAGAAGCTGCAAAAGCAGACATAGGCAGTATCGAAATGACTATAACAATAGTCAGGAAGATACTTACAAATGATTTTGAGAATCTCTTCATGTTTAATTTTACTCCTTCGTTTTAAAAATATTTATTAATAACTGACCGATCATAAAGAAGAAAACATTAAACATTGAAAACCAACTCTCCTCCATTCTGTGCCGAATTTAATGTTTTGATCTTACGAACAATCAATTATTTTCTAAGTACTAAAACTTTTGATAAGTTAAATACTGTATGATATTAATATATATTAAGAATTAAATGCTGCAGGAGCAACAACGTAAACATCTATTAAACTGATCCGTCTGTCATTTTGCCGAAAGCTGTTTCACTAAAAAATCTTTTCTTTTATTATAATTAAAATTTGACTTTTGTCTGAGATTATTTAGTAAATACAGGCTTATCAATACTGCTATGTAAATATATCTTTCATCGAAAATATGAAGAATGCTTCACATCATAAGCACTAATCGACTTTAATCCCAATTTTAAGTGATTTTAATTGTTGATTTTCACAACAAAAGAAATTATATCATTAAATTACTTAATAGTCAATAACATTTGCAATAATCAAAAGTAAATTAATGAAATAAGTGCAATTAGCAATAGAATTGTAATAAATTATTGTAAAAAAATACTATTGAATATTGATTAATGTTAATAAAATAATTGACTTTTGTTTGGAATGTGAAGTCTTCTTAACCAAGGGAAGAATTAATAGAAGTAGATCGGCTTTGTTATGATAGTGGAACAGAGAAAGCATGAGTTCAATTTGGTCTATTACCGATTGGTTAGGGCGTATGGTGAGCTGACTATATACTGTTTTTTCAAAACTCAAAACCTAATTTCGTTATTTTGAATAATTAAATCTTAATCATATTGACTTAGTAAATTAATAATGATATAATGAATTTATCGAGTTTTTCAAAAGAGGTACTATAGATGATTCATTTACCCGATTTTGCAATATTAGATTTTCTGGAATGGTTAAGTAGTTCTATAAAATCATACGAGTATTCAGACAACATAGATATATATGATCTGTTATTTGATGAAGAATACGAAATGCAGTTATACCATAAAGCGGAAGATTATTGTTCAAACAATAATCAGCGGTCTGATGAAAGAATATATGATCCCGATAAAGGATTTGAAATGCTTTTTCGTATGTTTCAGGAAAGTCCGTATTACCAAGATTGTATTAGTCGAAACAAGGACTTACAGCTAAAAGGTAATGATTACAAACATATCATCAATTCATTTTTTTACTATTTCAGAAATTTCTGTTTTGACCCATATTATCAAAAACGTACTCATGAATCAATATTTCACTTAGATATGAATGCTGATACCCTGATCTGCAATGCCCGGGATTATCTCGAATCAGGACAGACATATAAAGAGAGTAAAAGACCATATTTGAATTTTATGACATTATTTAAAAATCCTGTTGAAATCGATTTTGTTGACTGGCTCGGACAAAATGATTTGAAAATAGATAAGATGACAGTTGATCAATTTGAAGATCTAGCAAACGCTTATTGTATTGATAATCATAAAAGTATGATAGAGGCCGAGAAGCTTATCAAATTTTTCAAACGATCGGATAACAACACAATAATAAACAGATTAAGATGGTTATTTAATGGGCATGGACATAAAAGCCATAATCTTAAATACATTATTGAGCGATACTGTAATGAAGAAAATCGTTTCAAGTGCCTGATACTTACTCTACAAAACGATGAAAACTATAAAAAAATGATCAGGGATCATTGGTCTGATTTTGACTTTTTATCAGGAGAAGAACTGGATATATATTATAGCAATGATTATGCAAAATCCGGTTATGAATTCGCAGCAGGGTTGGATTCAATAAAAGAGAAATGTCGTTTATATATCCCATGTATAGTACTTTGGAAAGATGAAATGTCCGAGGCGCAGTATATCGGGATCGATGGACTTAATGTTGAAATGATACATTCTGTTATTCAGAGAATCGTCAATGAGATCCAAGAGGGAAATACGCTAAATGATATTGCCCAAAAAGCAGTTGAGGAGGTTAATCGAATGCAAGATAGCAATAAACCAAAAGAGATCAATAACACTATAAATAATTATGGTAATATGGGAAGTGCGGTTATAGGCGATAATGCAAAAGTCAGTGTCAATTTCAATAGTGAAGAAGAAAGCAGTTTCTTGAATGAACTAAATGAAGCTTGTAAGATCATATCAGGTAATAGCGATCTGACTGACGAACAGAAAAACGTACTGCTTGAAATATTTAATACTGCACGTGAAAGTGTTACGGAAAAATCTGAAAGTAAGGCAAATGATAGTAAGAGCCGTTTCAAAATGGTTTTGACTTTTATGGAAGACCATGGCAGCAAGATCATCGCTTCACTTGCCGGTTTAGCAACAATTGTAAAGTTTTTTAAATTTGATAGTTAATTTTATATCTCTGAAACAAACAGTGTGAGAATTTCATTGCACGGATGTTGACGGCAAACTGAAATTCAAGACAAGCCATATCCTGTAATGAAAGTAAAGTCCGTATTTGAAAGATAGCGAAGTTTTCTCCCCTACAATGTATAATTATAGTAGGGGAGTTTACTTTGCCTTTTATTTGGATATTGATAGCCACGCTATTATCTTCTTGATTTGTCTGCTTTCAGTAACATAACATCAGTTCATGAAATGTTTACATATATAATGATATAATATTATCTGTGACTGTCAGTTTTTATGCTTGAAAATTGAATGTAGTAGGTGAAACGTTTCAAAAGTGAGGTTTTCTTATGACGGATAAGGAGCTAACAGAACTGCTGCAAGCTGAACCCGAACGGGGACTTGCGGAAGTGGTGGAGAAATACAGCGGTTATGTTTATACTATTGCGTACAGCAAGCTTTCCGGTGTATGCTCAAAAGAGGATATAGAAGAAGCCGTGAGCGATATTTTTCTGAGTTTCTATGAATACTTCAGGAAATCGGAAAAGCCTGTAATGGCTGTTGCACCGTATCTTGCGGTCATCGCTAAACGGCACAGTATCAATATCTACAAAAAGCATATCTCAAAGATGGAAAATATATCATTTGAGGAGATAGCTGATACTGTCGCTGATAATACTGAAAACCGTGACACACGCAGGCATCTTATTGAAGCGATAGTTTCACTGGGCAGACCTGATTCGGAGATATTTCTGCGAAAGTATTTCTTCGGGCAGAAAAGTCGAGAGATAGCCGCTATACTGAAAATGAAAACCAACACAGTTGACAAGATAGTCTCGCGGGGGCTTGTCAAACTCAGAAAGATACTCACAGAACAGGAGGGAGAATAATGGATAAACAGCTTTATGATATTCTTGATGGACTGACCGCAGATGAAATGATGCCTGCGGCTGAACTGCTGGAAGATATGGCAGAAAACTGTACTCTGTCAGAAACAGAAAAGTCCCGTATCCTCTCTTCTGTCATGGGAAAGGCGGGATTTGATATGAATGAGACTAACGGCATTATTTCAGAAAACAGAGTTATCAAAGCAACAGGAACGGGTGTGAGCAAGGAAAGATCGGGAGCAAGGATACTGATCAGACGTGGCGGAGTTATCGCAGCTTGTATAGCGCTGCTTGCGGCTGGGGGAGTTGTGTTCTCTCTTAAAAATAATATCAGGCGTGCTGACAGAGAACAATTCAGTTACACGGAAAATGCAGATAAAAAAAGTGATGATGTCGGCCTGCAAAATCTAAAGAAAAGTGCAGAACAGAATTCAGAGATAACCAAAAAATTAGAAGATGCTTATCCGGATCATAAAGTGAAGAGGATCAATGATGACAGATATCTGATCTACCAATCAGCCACTAAGTCGGATGATGGCCAGTTGATGTTCTATGATGTTCCGTCGGATTCTGTTATCAACACTATCAGCACTGACCAGTACGTGCTTTTTGATAAGCGGCTTGAGAATAAAATCGCGACGTATGCAAAGGTCAGGGACGACGAAAATACGATCAGCAAATATCTGGCAACGATATATGATGACAGCGGAAATGTTCTTTATAAGTATGATCTCGATGTGAATATCTGTGGTCATTCCATGGATATAATATTTCCTTCTCCTTCTCCGGATGGTAAAACGTTATTTTTTGAGTATAGCTGGGGGCGTAACGTAGACGATAAGAATATTTTCAATACATGTTTATATTTTGTAAGATATGAAGATCAGAAAAATATAATAAAGTTCAGCGAAAATGTTTCCAGCACGATTCGCTGGGAGAATTCAAATGATCTGTTGCTTGTTGCACATTCAGACGAAGATGGCATTAACAGGACCGATCTGTACAGTTTATCCGATTTGTCGTCACCGTACGAGTTAAAGTGCTTAGAAACACAAAATAAAGAATATCCGGAACAGCCGTTCATACTTGCAGCAAACGGCGGTTCTATTTTCGTTATTGGCGAAGAAGACAAAAAACTTATTATGATAAAGCCTGATGAAAATGGCGATACAAAGATCGGCGATAAGTATTGCTCAATCATTGAGTATGATCTTTTCGATGCAGTAAAAGACAACAAGGCTTTTGCCTGTGTAACAGCGGACGGTAAATATGTGGCGACTGCATGCATATCCGAAGATAACAGGCTTATATCTGCTTTGTATGAGATCAATGATGATGGCCTTAATAAACTAAAAACTATCGAAAACGAACTTGACGATACTGAATTTGACAGTTTTATTTATGACGCTCCTATTGAATATGCAGGGTTCAATGAATACACAGGTGCACTGAAGATGGTGCGCGTAAGATCTTCGGAAAGGGATCTTTACCGGAAAGATCAGTTACTGACATATGAAGAACTGCGCGATAATCCTCTGTACCAGGAAGATAGAGACTGTGAATTGAAAACCGATTCTATTAATTTCTTTGAATAACAGCTTACCAAAGCAAAATTTCTCCCATATATAAAAAGTCCTCTTTCTGAAAAACAGACAGAGGACTTTTTTGGGTTTGGATGGAAAACAGATCAAGCTGAGTTTGAAAAGTCCGACAGCCTGTTCCATAGCGTATCTTATTGCCTCCTGTTTTTCAGGTTTTCCCATTCCTTTTTAAGGATCGCGTACTGCATGGTATTTTCGTATACAGGATTGCCGTTGGGGTCATTTATAAAGGACACAAACTCCATAAACAGACCCTCGCGCCTCATGCCCAGCTTTTCGCACAGGCGCTGACTGGGGAGATTGTAATCTTCGGTGTAAGCGTAGAGCCGCCTTGCACCTTTTTCGCTGAAAAGATGATCGAAATATGCGCAAGCCGCTTCATAGGCATAGCCCTTGCCCGAGTATTTCAGGTTCAGCATCCAGCATGGGCTGTAAGTATCCATTACCTCGTCCTCGGGAGAAGTGCCCTCGGGGTGAGAGAATATCTCGCCGATAACTTTGCCGCTGTCTTTGAGTACTATTGCGAAGTAGAGCTCGTCATCGACGCGTTTTTTGATAGCCTTTTTTGCATCTTCGAGGGTATCAAGTTTCATGCAGGCAAAGCAGTTGACTGCAGGTTCGTGCAGATATTCAAAGACATCCTTCGCATCTGCTTCGGTGAACCCACGGAGTATAAGGCGGTTGGTTTCAAGCATTTTCGTGTACCTCGTTTTTTCAGATTTTATGAGTGATTATTTTTCATCTTTAAAAAACGATGATTGGATCGTCGCTGTTATTCATTAATGATAAGTCTGTATCTCTGATCATATTCAATAATTCGTCTTTTGTCATTTTGGGTTCTCATTTCAAAGTTGTGTTTCAATTATAGCATACAGCATTGAGATAGTCAAATACTATCATTCTCATGCAAAAACAAAGTCCCACACTTGTGCAGGACTTTGTCACATTTTTTTATAATCCCAATCCGTACCCTGCGCCTATCCCTATTATTGCAGACAGCAGAATGATCTTTATCGGGTGGACTTTTTTGAACGCAAGCACGGCAGTAACAGCGAATAATCCCAGAAATACCCAAAAGCTTGCTGAAGAAAAAGCTGATAGGCTGATACCCGATGGGAAGAAAACTGTCCTTGCAACGGAGATGAATGCGGCTCCGATCATACCTACCACAGCAGGCTTCAAGCCCGACATGATACCGCTTACTGCCTTGCTTTTCTTGTACTTTTCAAAACACTTTGCGATGATAAGTATAATAATAAAGGACGGCAAAACAATACCGAGTGTAGCTATTATTGCTCCAAGAATACCGCCCGTTCTGATGCCTACAAAGGTCGCCATATTTACGGCAAGGGGTCCCGGGGTGCTTTCGCTAAGTGCGACAAAATCCACAAGTTCTTCCTGCGTCAGCCAGCCGTGACGTTCCGCTTCTGCCTGTATCATAGCTATCATTGCGTATCCGCCGCCAAAGGTGAAAGCCCCTATTTTCAGAAAGGCGAGAAACAGCTCAATCAGTGCCATTGCTGTGCTCCTTTCTGTTCAGGAATGACCATATCAGTCCGAACAAACCACAGCCGATTATGACAAATACGGCATCTATTTTCAGGAATGCAGTCAGTATAAGTGATACTCCCATGATAACATATGAAATTTTTTTCTTTTTCTTCTGCACCGATCTGAACATCATCCACAGAGCTTTAAGTATCAGTGCAAGTACTGCTGCCCTGATACCCATAAAAGCGTATTTGACTGCTTTGATGCTTTGAAACTGCGTCAATATCAGGGAGATAAGGGATATGATAAGGAACGATGGCAGGACAACTCCGAGGGTAGCCAAACAAGCTCCGACAAATCCCGATGTTTTATATCCCACAAATGTTGCGGCATTTATAGCGATAGGTCCCGGGGTAGATTCGGAGATAGCTACGATATCCGTAATATCCTTTTCGTTCAGCCATTTTTGGTTTTCGCATACTTCTTTCTGTATCAGCGGTATCATGGCATAACCGCCGCCAAATGTAAATGCCCCGATCTTCATAAAGGTCAGGAACAGGTCAAGATTCTTATTCACAGTATCACTCCTACAAAGAAATTATACCAAATATAACCATATCCGTCAATATAAGAAAATGCCAAGAATGTTCTTGACATAAGTCGATAAATGTGTTATAATCGACATATGTCAGAAAGGAGATGCGAATATGCCAAGACCGCAGAAATCACGCCGTATCTGCTGTTATCCCGATTACTGGAGCTTTGCCCCCGATCAGGATAAGGCAAATGATACGGTCATAATGTCGCTTGACGAGTTTGAGACCATACGTCTGATCGACTATCAGTCAAAGACGCAGGAACAGTGCGCTCAGGAAATGAATGTGGCGAGAACGACCGTCACGGCGATCTATGACACCGCAAGAAAAAAGCTGGCTCAGGCTTTGGTGGAGGGCAGGCGCATCGTAATTTCAGGCGGAAACTATACTCTTGAAAACAGTATCTCTGAGGAGATCACACGGAAAGGAAGCGCTATTATGAGGATAGCAGTAACATACGAAAACGGACAGATTTTCCAGCATTTCGGCAGAACAGAGCAGTTCAAGCTTTATGATGTTGCAGACGGAAAGATCATCAGTGAACAGGTAGTCGGAACAATGGGCGCAGGACATGGTGCGCTTGCAGGATTCCTGAAAAACGCTCAGGCTGACGTTCTGATCTGCGGAGGTATCGGCGGGGGAGCACAGATGGCTATGCAGGAAGCAGGCATCGCTCTTTATGGCGGTAATATGGGCAGTGCTGACGATGCTGTTGCTTCATTCCTTGCACAGACACTTGTTCAGAACGAGAACCCCACCTGCGATCATCACCACGAACATGGCGAGGGTCATTCCTGCGGAACTCACAGCTGTGGTGGTCACTGATGAAGTACGATCATACTGAAAAGGCGGTCAGCCTTTTTACTCAGGGATGTAACTGCGCACAGGCTGTTTTTGCGGCGTTCTCAGATGTTACGGGCATGGACGAGGAACTTGCGAAAAGGCTTTCATCTTCCTTTGGCGGCGGTATGGGAAGAATGAGAGAGGTCTGTGGAACCTGTTCGGGTATGTTTATGGTGGCAGGTATCCTTTACGGTGAGGGCACCGAACTGGACGATAAGCTGAAATCCGAGCATTACAAGCGGATACAGTATCTTGCAGATGAATTCCGCAAAGAGCATGATACTATCATATGCCGTGATCTTTTGAAAGGTCTGGCGGTAACAAGTGAACCCACTCCCGAAAAACGCACCGAGCAATACTACAAAGTAAGACCATGCGCGAAGTTCGTCAGAACCGCGGCAGAGATACTTGACCGCTATCTTGAAAATAATCCCCCGGTGAAGAAATAGTATGGAATGAGTATCACATCAAAAAAATGAGGCTGCCACTTATGTCGGATGCCAATATAGAAGTTTTGCCCCGAAGCGTTTCAAAGCGCTTCGGGGCATTGTATTTTACACGGTTGCTAAGATAAATCAGAATTTATCTCAGCGATTGATTCTTGGAAAGTATATTTTGTTTATTAACTCGGACAAAGAACTTGCAATTGGTCTATCGTCGGCAACTCTATCTTCTCTCCAACTTTCAAGGTAGATCTCACCTGTCGCTATCTTATACAAGACCGCATGGGCGGCATAACCTGTCCAGCCGATGCTGATATATTCCTTTACTTCACTGCACTCCTCATATTCCTCGTATAATTCCGATGTTAGATCATAAACACCATATTTCTGAAAAAGAACATCATCATCAGTTTCACCGATATGCTTCATCACCGAAAAGATTATCGGTCCTTCATCGAATTTGTAATATCCGCCTTCTTCATCCTGCTTGAAGCAATCATATGCTCCTGCAATGTGTGGATGCCAAAACAGATTGATATAATCTTTTATATCATCAGGTAGCTCGAATCCAAATCTTTCACGAAAGGGTTCTAAATTTGTCTGAGTTGTTCGTGGAACAAGAATATTTTTCTGTATCTCCGTGACAAGTTCGGGAACAACGCCCTCAAATTTACGGGGACTGTTATATGCCGAATTCGCTATAACTCTTTTGCTATAATTCACCAATGCTTCTTTCAACCAGTGTCACCTCTAAATTCCGATTTATGTTCGTAACAATTATAGCATAACATTGCTGCATTGTCAATAAAAACGCCATAGTACTTCTGACTGTAAATCAGAAATACTATGGCTTAAAACTTCTATATGAGCATCTTTCTTAACAGCCTCATTATAGTTCTCCACTTGAATAATCAAACAGTTGAGGTGCGTCCGTCGGGCGCACCTCTGTTTTTCATTATTGATCCGGCGTCAGTTTATACCTGGCCTCGAAAAGGTGATCATACAGTCAGCTTCCTGGCTGTCGAATATCTTTTCTCCCCATGCAAGCCATATCTCACCGCAGGGAGTGTCAGTCCAGAGCGCTCCGTAAAAGCCATTTTTCTCGGGTGAGAATATGGTGGGAGGCTCGCCGTACATCTCTATGAACTGTGCGTAAAGCCTGTCATAGCTGTCCTCGCAGTCAGAAGACGAGGGATCATTGTCCCCTTCGGTGTTGATGTCAGGATTTTTGTGAAAGCCTACAGTGTACACGGTCTTGTCATCAATGTCAAAATCAACGCTCATGTTATTAAACATTTCTCCCAGCACTGAAATACCACCGGGGTAATCAAACTGTTTTTCTGTGTAAAAACCAAGAGCGTTCATGAAATCTCCAAGCTCGGTCACATTGTCAGTATCACCGAATGCGCTCTTTAAAAAATTCACCGTAGTATCATATTTACAGGCATATACATTTTCGGGGAACTGCTCAAAGAATGATATCTCATCAGCTGAAACAGTAACTCTGTCATCTGGCAGACTGTTTTGCTTTGAGCTTTCTTCTGCCGCTGAACTGGTTTTCTCAGTCGCCCTGCTTACTTCAGGTAATGCACGGCTTTCTTCGGATACTGCGCTGCTTTCTTTAGATACAGCACTGCTTTCTTCGGATACTGCGCTGCTTTCCTCGGGCATTTCACTGCTTTCCTCAGGTGCTTCGCTGCTATCTTCAGACACTTGTGATGTTTCGGCTGAAGAACTGCTTTCTTCCTTTGCAGAGTCTGCCGTTTTGCTATTGCTGCTATTGCTGTTACTGCTTTTCTCATCTTTCACGTTGCAGCCTAAAAGTCCCAGAGCTGTTACTGCCGCAAGCGCCACTGCAATAAATTGTTTTGCTTTCATGATCTTCTCCTCTTTAGGTTTTGTTTTATATGATCAACAGTCTGTCGATGATCATTATTATAAAGGCATATTTAAATTATATCATATTGCATTGGTATAGTCAATCGGAAGACGGGATATAGTATCTGTGTGGTGCATAATGGCTTCGGTTCAGGCTGTAAAATATCGGTTTATGTTTTCGCCTATACTATTATAATATAGTACGGGGAATATTATGTTAAATAAATGAAATTTATAAAAACTATTGACATTTTTGATGCGGCATGTTACAATTACATAAAGATCAGCAGGGTGCTATTGTTATTATTTGGTAAAAAGTGCTGTACAGGCGCTGATCTATAATACGAACTAAAACAACAATCTAATAAAAAAAATCTGATACTATTGAAAATTTCACTGCTGTAAAAGACTTAGTGCCATCTATACTAAATACACATATTGACAATCCTGTGCGGAGCGCATGAGGCTGCTGATACATTAAAAGTATACATCAAAAAGAGAAAAACAGCAGTATTTTCAGAAGCGAATACTGCTGTTTATTTATATACGGAAAATCAAACTTTCTTGTGACAGCGTGTTTAATTTTTACAATGAATGTGAGGTGAAAACATTGGGAAGCATATTACTTATAAGAAATAATTATCCTAAGATCTACTATGAATAGGAGGTACGCTCTTGGCTGTTGATACCAAAGAGGTAGTAACCACGATCTCTTACCTGATAGGTGTCCGCAAGGACATATTAGAGCTGAATTTCGCTGAGTGCAAGGCAACTCTAGATAAGCTTTATGCAGACCGTGATGCTACTGTTATACGATATTTGTGCAAGCTCCGTACTGCACTTTTGCAGCATTTCAAAAAAACGGATACTGCTATGCGCTATGATCTGAAGAATCTTACTTCTATTGAATGGTACGATAAAGATAATATCAGACAGCTTGAAAAATGGGGGATACCGATCATTCAGGCGAATTACCGTTCAGAGAAGTATATGCATGACTTCACCAGACTGATAAACGAAAATATAGATAAATGCTCTCATCTTTTTTACGACTGGATAATATGGGAGTATATACGAGATCTGTTTTATATCCCGAAATACCAGAAAGCGGGAGTGCTGAAAGAAGAATTTGAAAAATACATGAAGAATATCCAGCACTATCCTTTCCAGATGTATATCCACTGGAAGCCTGCCGACGTTGGAAACATCATATATACCGACAGAAAATTTTTGAAACTGATATATGAAATGCACGGCGATGTTTTCACGGACTATACGAAATATCGGGACGCTGATGATGAAACAAGAAATAATATTTACGGATTTATCGACAGCTCGGAGAAAACTGCCATTGCTGTCGATTGCGAGAACAGTAATCCATTCAAGCTGTACAGTGTTCTCAAAGGTTTGAATCAGGACGAACTTTCAAAGATAGAAAAGATAACGCTCTATGACGACCCGAACACTACCGCAGGTTGGGACTGGCTATCAAAATTCACCATGATACCCGTTGAACATATCGAGATTGAAAGGGTATCCGACAGAAAATCTCTCGTCGATGTGCGAATGACGGCGAGCGTTGTCACGGATTTTTACCGCGACGGTATAACATCTTTTATAATAGTATCAAGTGATTCGGACTTCTGGGGACTTATCAAAAGTCTGCCCGATGCACAATTCCTTGTTATGTACGAATACGAAAAGATAGGCTCTGCGATACAGGACGCACTCACACAGCACGGTATCTACTATTGTGCAATTGACGATTTCTGCTCCGCTGCCACTGAGGACATGAAGCGAGCTGTACTTTTTGCAGAGCTTGAAAAGCATTTCCCCACCATCTGCGGTGAAAGCCCTCTGGAGCTCACTCATAAGATCTATGAAGCCACAAGAGTGACCGCTACAAAAAAGGAAATGGAGAATTTCTGTACCAGGTACGTAAAGACCTTGCGGCTAAAGCTGAACTCAGAGGGGAAGTTTGTTATTGAGATACAGAAATAACGAAAGGACGGTTTGTGCCGTCCTTTTTTGCGGGGAAATTTGGAACAGGTGAGAACGGGGCGGGTCTTGGTTTTTTGATAATGATTTATAGACAAAAATCAATTATATGAAAATTCAAAAAGACATTGACAACTATGAACAAATGTGATATAATGTATTAAATTAGTGACAGAAAATCTGTATCTAATTCATAAAGAAAGGACTGACAGGTATGCCAAAGCGTGTTACAACTTCACAGAAAGCACAGCAGGGGCGTGCCATGTCATCTTTAAATTTATTATGTCAAAACAAGCGTGTCTCAATTGGATAGGTTCCTGTTGAGGTGCGCTTTTTTACAGTAAACAGGCAATCATCAATTGCCAAAAAAATTATTCCAATAAGGAGGACCGAGCTTATGAACAACACATTTAAAAAAGTAACTGCAGGTATGCTTTCTCTGGCTCTTGTAGCGGGCGCTGTGCCTGCGAACGTAGGGGGCTTTTTGACAGGAGGCACGGCTATTGTGGCGAGTGCGGCACCACCAGAGTCCACTAATACAGGCGTGGAAATAGGTGGCGCTGAAATTTCAAAAGCCAAGACTCTCTCAGTCGGCACATACATCAAGGTCGGAGATACCGTTGATTTCGGTGACGGAACGTATATTGACGTTTGGGGTGATCCTAATTTTTTTAATGGAGCGTGCAAATTAAATAACAACGTTGAATTTTATAATAATGTTAATTGGACTGGATATTGGTTCCATGCCGACGCTGTCAGCAGTTCGGAATCCACTGAACCTTCCAATCCCGATGGACCGACACATATCGGAGAAGTTTGGTTATATGGCTTTATGGTCGAATCAGCAGAACTTTCCACCGCACCCACAGGCTTCTATGTTACAGGCGGTTCGGGAACAGCGGCAGACCCCTTTACATTCGAGCTTTATATGCCTCACGCAGCTGTAGCGCCTACCTGCACAACAACTGGAAATATTAAGTATTATACCGGCGAGAACGGCGAATTCTATACCAAAGATGGAATAGCATATACTGCACTGACCGACCTGAACGGTGACGGCTATGTAGATATTGATGATACTGTTGTGGCGGAAACAGGTCACAGCTACGATGATGCTTCGCCCGTATGGACATGGAAAAAGGAAGACGGCGTTTATACAGTTTCTGTTCAGTTTAAGTGCAAGGTCTGCGGTAACGTTGAAACTCCCGAAGAAAAGCCGGTGCTGAACGAGACCGACCATGGCAACGGTGTGAAAACTTACACTGCAACTATTAATTATGGCGGACAGGAATACACAAGCACCAAGGACGAAAATATAATCTATAATATCAGCATCGACGGCGTTGAGAGTAGTTATAAGTACGGCGAGCAGATAAAAGCTGTTGCTTCCGCCATGAGGGACGGTAAGCATTTTATCGGCTGGTATGAGGTAAAACCGGATGATACAGAAGTTAAGGTCAGCGGTACGAGAAATTACTATTTCTATGCTACCCGCGATATGAGTATTGTACCACATTATTCTTACGAGATAGTAGAGGCAGAGCCTGTTTATTCGATGAACGTAAGCAGAGTGGCTATCGCCAATAGCGACAAGCAGAAGATCTCGTTCACAGTTGATTGGGAACTTCCCAAGAATTATGAACTTATCGAAGCAGGCGTTGTAAGAAGCTACATCAATGAGAATCCCGAGATAGGCGGTGCAGATGTAAGCCAAAAGGCATCGTCCCTCAAAACTGTAAGAGGTACATTTGTCTACAACCTTACCCTTGGTACAGCTAACGCAAACAATACGATCTATTCCAAGGCATATGTGACCTACAGGAATAAGCTGAATGATCAGATAGTAACGGTTTATACAGCTCCGTTTACTACTGCTAAAGCATAATAAAAATGTCAGGAGAGAAAAATATGGAAAAGAAAATGCAAAAACCCGAAATGGAGATCATTCATTTTAACAGCGCTGATGTTATTGTAGCATCAGGCGGAATTCCGGGTCAATTTGAAAACATTGATGAAACCGAATAATGAACTCTGAAAACTGAAAACATCAATGCAAAAGACTCTGTACCGATTGAGGTGCAGAGTCTTTTTTTATGGCATAGCTCTCTGTCAAAAGCGTTTACGCTGAACAGCAGCTTACAAATTCTTTGAATATGAGCAGGTTGTTTCCGTCTTTCTCATAAGAAAACTCCGGATGCCATTGTACAGCCCATAAGAATTTATACTCGGGAGAATATACTGCTTCAATAAGCCCGTCAGGTGATCTCGCCATACATTTCAGCTTAGGTGATAATTCACGAACTCCCTGGTGATGATAACTGTTCACGGAAATACATTCCTTTTTCAGCAGTTCGTATAAAGGTGTATCACTAAGAATCGAAACATCATGAACAGGTTTATCATACGGCGGCTTTTGGCAATGTGTGAGCTTATCGGAAAACTGCTTCGGGATATCCTGCCACAGTGTACCGCCTAAAACAGCATTTATAAACTGAATACCTCTGCATATGCCGAGGATCGGTATATCTCTTTTCATACTCGCTTCCAGCAGAAGTATCTCCATAACATCACGTTCAGGACAACACTCACCGCAAAGTTCGGATTTCCTCTCTCCATAAACTTCAGGGTCAACGTCCTGCCCTCCGGTGAAAAGAAAGCCGTCACACATATCAGCGAGCATTTCTGCCTCGGTATCAGTGTTTATGATAGGGAGAATAATCGGCAATGCACCCGCCTTTTTCAGACCGTTCACATATCCCGGTACCATCCAATAACTGTCTTTGGAATAATCAATTAACGGTATAATACCAATGATCGGATTTTTCTTCATAACAATACCTCCGAAAAAAATAAAGGTGCTGTTTAGATAAAACAGCACCTTTGCTTTACTGTATTATACATCTTTTGGCATAGTCTGTCAAGACTGATTTATCAGAACATTTCTGATCTATTATATCAGTTCTCTGAGCAGATCACGCATTCTGGAAGTGATATTCCAGCAGTTTTCAAGGGGGTGACCGATACAAGACCAGTACACGATATTGCGGTAAAGCTCATCGTTTATCAGTATCTGCCGAAATTCAGCCCATAGTTTATCAGCATATTCTGTATCATCGGTATATGTCAACAGGTCTTCGATTCCTTGGATTATAATATCGCTCAATAATTCCTTGTCCGAGAATTTTCCTGCTTCCATTTCATCGGAATATTTTTTATAGAATTTGATATAATCCTCGGTTCGGGTATAGTCTCCCGCACAGAATTCCCAGTCCTGATCTCCTTTTTCAGGCAGTGGGACGCCGCATTCTTCGTTCAGTTTTCTAGCTAGTTCAAACATAACGGCACCTCTTTTGTTCCATAAATTCAAGCTCTGATCTTTTCCTCATATTCCTCAAAAACGAGTTCCTTATCATAAGCCTTTTGCCTTAACTCCAGCGCGTAGTCAGCCCATTCACGGAACTCAGCCTGTGTCATTCTCTTTTTGAGATAGCGGGCATAGTGCTGTTTGTAGGCTTTGGTGTAGGTCAGCAGTATCGGGTCGCTGTTGACTTTGTCGGCGTAGGTCTTGCGGTGTCCCATGTCACGGCAGGTCTTTCCGCGTTTGCCTTTTATGGGTCTGGTGCAGAAAGGGGAGTAGGCTGTGGCTTCAAGCAGGAAGTATCTTCCGCACAGACCGCACTTGCGGGGCAGGTAGTGATTTTGAAGACCTTTGAACAGGTCGATGTAGAGAAATCCGCCGATAGTGCTGAACTTGTATCGCTCGTACATTACGAAATCTCCCTCGGGATTCAGGGGTACAAAAGTCTCGGACATGGTTCCAGATGGTTCAAGTCTTGCGTAGGTGTTGATACGATTCTCTTGTTCTGACAGAAAACGGCGGTAAATGTCAGCAGTCTCTTTAGCGTCAAGGTACTCTTTGCCTGCGTGCAGCTTTTCAAGAAATGCGGAATAGATCTCTTTTACGCGGATACAGTCCTCTACAAATATGCGGTATTCTTTGCTTATTGCTGAAAGCTTGCGGTTAAGTCTGAGAGCACTGTCGTACATATCCGCATCAAGGTCGTCATAATAATTCGAGGTATAAAAATGGTCGTAGAATTCGGGCGGCCAGTAGTTTTCTCCATGGTTTTCAAGGTCATTGCGGAAAAGGTACTTGTGGTCGTTCATTATCTTGTACAGTCTGTTGCGCTTGACTTGCAGCTTGTTGTAGGGCGGAAGCTTTTCTATCATGGCATCGAGCTTGTCATAGAAAATAAAGGCTTTCTGTATCAGTGTGTCAAACTCAATATTCTCATCTCCCATCTCGGGATAATGAAGTTTGCGCTCAAAGCTTTTGCACTTGTCGAGAAGTTCGCGCAGGTCGGGAAAGTCATATTCAAGATACGCAAGAAGTATCTCATTTGTTTTGAACTGCCCTGCGCCATCTATCATGGAGTGGGTCTTGTAAAAATATGCTGTGAAACCAAGCATTTGTGTACTCCTTTATAATGGTATACGCCGCTGCAGAAGATGTGACGGCGTTTTATTATTTTACAACTACTATTATACTCAATGTTACGTTGTTTTTCAAGCGTGGGATCACAAAATCTATATGGCAAAATGCACAAACATATGTTTGAAATTTCTGCACTTGACAAATACGGTCGGTCAAATTCCTGAGAATTTTGCAGTTATCTTTAATTTTCTTTGTTTTTCTCGATTTTATATAAAAATAGAAGTGAGATGAAGTGAAATAGAGAGCACACCTCACATCTATTGACATCGAACAAATTTTCTGGTATTATATATCTTGCAAAGAGAACATAGGTGCGAGTTAGCTGGTTTGCCTTTTCAAGACAGATAGGAAAAATGTTCGCAGGGCAGGACTGTGGGTCATCATTATAAAAGAAAAACCCCCGCATAAATACGGGGGAGATTCAGGGGGATATATTTAAATCATTTTTACACCCATGGTTTAAAAGTCTGTAATGTTATGCATCGATATCTCAGAACAGAAGCTTCTTGCCTTTTACGTGGGCTGCCAGCTTTGTAACGTCGGAAATGTTTACCTTGCCGTCTTCGTTCACATCTGCATTGGAAGTATCTTTCAGCAATTTTTTACCTTTTACATGTGCGGCCAGCTTAGTTACATCGGTTGAGTTTATTTTGCCGTCACCGGATATATCGCCCTTTTTGGGTGGTGCAGGGATTTCGGATCTTTCGATCACTTCAAATTCGACTTTCATTTTTTTAGCCAGTTTCTGTGCAAAGGTACCCTCGTAGCCTCTGATCTTGAAACCTTCTACACTGAAGTTGAAAGAAGTTGTTGTGACAGCTTTAACGCTCTCGGGCAGAGTAATTGTTCTGATAGAATCCTCACCTGCTTTATTACCTGTACATAGGAAAGCACTGGGTGATATGGTCTCGAGTCCCTCGGAGAAAGTTATTTCCTGAAGGCTGGTACAATTAGTGAAAGTGGCTCCGCCTATGACCTTTACACTGCCTGCGATATTGAGTTCTTCGAGAGCGGTGCAGCCTTCAAAAGCATAGTGGCTTATAGACTTGACACCGTTTTCTATGTTCAGGACTTTAAGGCTTTCACAATTCCTAAATGCTTCAATAGGAATCTCTTCAAGGCTGCCGGGTATCGTTACTTCGGGAAGAGCTTTACAGCCGGTGAAAGCCTGCATACCCATTTCGGTAACACTGTCCGGGAGACCGACATATTTAAGACTCTGGTTGCTGTTGAACGCGCCCTGACCGATGGTGGTAACACCGTTGGGAATTATAACTTCTCTTAAAGCTGTGCAGAAATAGAATGCTTCACTGCCGATCTCTCTTAAACTGTTAGGTAATGAAATATCTGTTATCCTGTCGTTTGCATAGAATGCTTTTTGGCATATCATAGTTACGCCCTTTGGTACAACCACTCTGCCTGAACAGTTTCTGCCGTCAATGACCATATTGTTGACTACTACCACAGGATCTTTCGCCTTCTGGTTTTCGAGCCACTTGGTACCATAGAAAGCTTCACCGCCGATATATTTTACGCTTTTGGGTATAGTTACGTTTTCAAGTCCGAAACAGCTTTTGAAAGCGTCGTATTCTATGGTTGTAACGCTGCTTGGGATATTCAGGGTTTTTATGTATTCACAGCAGCCGAACGAGAATGAGCCTATGGTCTTTAAACTTGTGGGGAAGCTTACACCTGTGATGTTTTTGTTTAGTGTAAAAGCGTTGTCACCGATGCCGATAACACCCTTGGGTATGGTGATATTTCCGCTGCAGGTCGTACCGTCGATGACTATTCCGTTCACGGTAACTAAGCTGTTCTGCTTACGCTTGTTCCGAATCCATTTTGTATTCTCAAATGCCTTGCCGCGGATATCGGTCAAGCCTGAGGGGAAATTGATGGTTTCAAGGTTTTCACAGTCGGCAAAAGCCTGCTGGCCTATCTGGATAATGCTGTTAGGCAGATTCAGCTTTTTTAGAGCAGTTTTTTGGAAAGCATAGCTGTCTATAACCTGAAGACCGCCTGCTCCGTTTATGGAAGTGAGGTTCGAACAATTCTCAAAGGCTTGCCAGCCTATGGTAGTTACAGTGTCGGGTATGGTAACGCTTGTTATTTTGGAATTATCCGAAAAAGCATATCTTTGGATGCTGACAACGGGTTTGCCATTGATCTCTGAGGGAATGACAACGTTTGTATCGTTGCCATAATATTTCTGTATTTCGATGCCGCTCCCCGTGGAACCATACTGGAAATCTCCGTCATCGGTTACTGCGGCATTTGCTGTCACGGATGGAGCTATAATCGCTTTACCCTGAGGAAGAGTTGTGCTGCCGAACAATAAAACAAAAGCTATAAGTCCTGTGATAAATCTCTTTGTCATAAATATCCCTCCATCTCAAATTACCATATGTGTTTGTAAATCACAAAAACAAGTGCACAATTAAAATAATCGCCAAATGAATTAACTATAATTATATGGAAATTGCACATATTATTTACTCTAGATAAATTATACATCTATTGGCGATAAAAATCAATGTAATTCAGGTATACTTTCAGTTAATAGAGGAATATTTTTAATTAATTATCACGAGATAACAATTGTGGCGAGGCTCGCGCATTGAGATGGATCAGATAGCAGAGTATTTTTATCAATTGAAGGGGAATGATCGAAATGTAAAAATATGGATAGAGCAATATGAAAGCAAGATATACTATATAAATAATTAAACTGGAGGAATGCTGATTGAGAAAAAAAGAAAACAAGATATCGCTTCATCGCAGGATATGGTGCAAGATCAGATTCTGGCAGAAGCTCAATGACGTTGACGATGAAACACTGGCACGCTACCTGATGCTGTCGGTTAGGACACTGCGGGAGTATGACAGTGACGCAGGTAATCTCTCACTGGAGAGACTGGAAAATTTCATGGCGTCTACGGGGCTGAGTTTGGATCTGCTTATTAATTTCTGAAAACAGATCAAATAATGTAAAAAGTCGTTTTTGTAACGAAAAGAACATAGTTTCGGAAAGAAATATGCTAGAAAGCATGGGAGATGAGTGGTATAATAATATCAGGACAAACCACATTCTGTTCTCCCGATACAGAAAGGATGGTAATTTATGAAAGCACAAAAGCTTCCATCGGGAAGATTCAGAACACAGGTAATTGTTGGCAAAGATGCCAATGGCAAAAGAATATCCAAGAGTTTTACGGCGGACACCGCATTTGCTTCAGAAAAGATGGCGATGGATTACGTATCAAGGTACGGTGCAGGTCAGGCGATCTATAGGATGACAGTGGCAGGCGCGATCAATCAGTACATAGAATCGCGTACCAACACTGTTTCACCTGTAACGATACAGACTTATAAGATGATTCGCGATACAAGGCTTCAGGCTATTATGGACAGGAAGATAACCGAGCTCAGTGTACCCGATGTGCAGCTTGCGATCAATGTAGATGCGGCGAGACTTTCGGGAAAATCCATATCTGAGGCAGTGAGCCTTTTGCAGGCTGCGCTGACATTTCAGGGTATAGAAACCAATTTCAAAAAGCGGGTAACTTTCCCGAAAAGCAGGCAGAAGAAAAAACTCCTTCCACCACCCGAGATTATAATCCGTACTATCAAGGGAACAAAGTATGAGCTTGCCTGTCTGCTGGCGATGTGGCTCTCACTTCGTATCAGCGAGATCAGGGGATTGCAGTACGGCGATATTTCAAAGGACGGCAAGTGGCTCAGTATCCAAAGGTCGATAGTTTATTCTAACGGAGTGGATCACCACAACGATTTCAACAAGACCGAAGGCAGCACACGAACGGTCAGTCTGCCGAAGGAACTTTATGAAATGATAATGGTACAGCCGCATGACAGTGATACCGACCCTATAGTACCTCATGGCTACAATTGTTTGTACAAGGGATTCCGCAGGCTGATGGCTGCCCAGGGCTACGAGATGAAGTTCCATGATCTGCGTGCGGTATTTGCGACTACACTTAAAGGTCTGCAGATACCTGACGATTACGTTCAGCATTTAGGCGGCTGGAGCAATCCGACCACCATGTACAAGCACTATGTTCAGACGCTGACATCTGAGGAGGAAAAGTATCAGAAGCAGATAGATGAGTACTTCTCAGGAGCGCTTGACACGGGCAGATCTCCACTGCCGTAAAACAATAGTAAAAACAGCATTTAGGCGTGTGATCTTGTGTGACTGTGTGACTGATTTTTGTGACCGGCTTGAAAGAGGCAATACGGAAAACCGCATCTATATCCATTTTTTAGCCAATATTCGACTTTTAAGCCAGATCCAACTTTTAAGCCAAGATCAATCCAATAATCAGTCACACATCAATTCACTCTTAAAAAATATCGCGTGTGATTTTCGTGTGACTGCTGATTGCAGAATAATGCCAAAACAGGCAAAATAGGCGCACCATATTACAAAAAAACTGTCACACGAAGTTCTGTAAAACCAAAAATGAAAAAGAAAAAACCCCGATTTCTCGAGGTTTTACGAAATAAGGATTGTACGCGGATTGAGAGATTTGAACTCTCGCGCCCCTTTCGAGACCTACTCCCTTAGCAGGGGAGCCCCTTCACCACTTGGGTAAATCCGCAAAAGTATATAGGCGCTTTGCCTTGAAAAATAAGTGGCGGACAGGGTGGGATTCGAACCCACGGTACGTTGCCGTATCACCGGTTTTCAAGACCGGCTCCTTAAACCACTCGGACACCTGTCCAAAGTGTCGCATCTCTTAGCGACTTAATTATTTTAGCACATTTTTTTTGATTTGTCAATAGTTTTTTGAAAAAATTATTCCCTTTTTTTCAGAAAAATTGTCATGAGTCAGAATGACCAAAACAAGCTCGATAGATTTGATAAAATTCACATATTAACAAAGAAAAAGAATTATGATATAATTAAATAAATATGTATAGTGACCGACCTATATTTTTTAAATTATCTCAACGGAAGATGTTATTGAGATGAGTAAGAAAATAAATGTCGTTTACTAAGGATTATCCGGGGAGGGGTGCGCTTGAAATTCAGAAGTATAATGTTGACGGCTGTCTTTTCGGCGACACTTCTGTTTGGCGGCTGCGGTCTTTTTGACTTTTCCGATAATGATCAGGATGATGCGGACCATTCGGTATACCAAAAAAATGAAGAAGATAAGAGCTACTATTACCGTTGGGACGGCGAAGAGATAACTTCCGAGACCGCTGAGGAAAACGGCTGTGTTATGAAGGGCGTTTCTAACAGCGGTGAGTGGAGAGATTTTCTGATAGATGTAAGTTCTTCCGACAAAGCTGAGGTTACGGTGTGCAGTGAGGATTCTGTGATGCAGATATCCGAAAGCGGTACGGGGAGCACGGCGCTCATCAGGATAAAGCAGAAGGAAGACGGCGAAGTTGTGGAATCCAGCAGGCTAGTCAGCCCTGTTGAAGTGTGCTGTGTATATAATAATTCCACCAGCGAGATGGAATACTTTCTCAGCGATATTCTGCTGAATGCGATTCCCGCTTCAAATGATCAAGGATTTCATGATATCCCAGCTCCCTGCAAGAATTACAGGGTATCCTCGACGGCGGCGGTCACGTTTCCCTATCAGCGGTATTTTTCCTCGTATACTGAGTTTGAGAACTATTATGATAAATATCATGATGTGATGGGGCTTGACGGTATCAGGAAAGATATGCAGGAATTTGAAGGCAAAGGCGGTTTCAACACCAATGTGGTATTTTTGTACGGCGATCGTTCAGGCGGGGGCGAAGGGTACGAATTTCTGCGGGCTGTTGAATCGGGCGGCGAACTGACGATATACATGAAAAGAAAATACAGCGAGAGTAAAGAAGAAGTATCCAAGTGGCAGCTGACCTGCACTGTTCCGGGACAGTACCTTTCCGACGTATCGCCAGATGCTGTCAGGTGGGTGATATATGATGATGAACCTGCACGAGGATAGAGAGCGGTCGTATATTGACAAAAGTATGTAAATATGGTATATTGTAAATATAATGTTAAGGAATGAGGTGCGTCCTTATGAAAAAAGACGTTTTTGATTATGTATGGACAGATAAGAAGCGTACATTTCTCGGACTTCCCTGGTCGTTTACCAGATATTATCTGACAGAGAGCAAGTTCATCACCAGAACTGGAATTTTCAGCGTTCAGGAAGACGAGCTGGAGCTTTACAGGGTACTGGATAAAAAGCTGGTGCTTACTATGGGCGACAGAATGGTAGGCTGTGGCACTATCGTTATGAATGTGCGTGATGTGGATACCCCTGTCAAGGAGATAAAGTCTGTTAAAAAGCCGCGGGAGGTAATGAAGCTTCTCGACCAGTATATAGATATGAACCGTGACAGATACCGCACAAGGGGCAGAGAGCTCTACGGCGGATTTGACCAGAACGGCATTCCCGAGGACGGCGACGAATAAGGCGGCTTCGGATAAAACTGAATAATGGATAGTGAATAATGAATAACAGGCGACAGCAATTATTCATTATTCATTTTTTATGTGAGGTGTGAAAATGGACTTTGAGGAGCTGGCGGCACTGCCCGAATGTGCTGCACAGATAAAGCGGAGCGGTCTGCCTGTGTACATCTACGGTATGGGCAACGGCGGCGAAAAGGTGCTGAAATGGTGCGCTGACAGGGGCATCAAAGCGGATGGCGTGTTCGCCAGCGATGATTTTGTCAGGGGGCAGAGCTTCTGCGGATATGAAGTGAAACGGCTATCGCAGGTGGAAGAGGAAGTAGGGGAGTTTGTGGTTCTGCTGGCTTTCGGGACTTCTCTGCCTGAGATAATGGCGCGGATAGATGAAATCGGCGCAAAGCATCCGCTATATGCTCCCGATGTTCCCGTGGCAGGGGACAGGGCTTTTGACAGGACGGAGTTTTTCGCTGATATCGCTCGGGCAAAAAAGGTATACGGTATGCTGGCGGACGAACAGTCAAGGCAGGTATTCATGGGGCTGACGGCAAGCAAGATAACGGGAAGGCTGGAGTATCTGAAAGAGATATTCACTGACGGCACGAAGCCATCGCCGCTTCTGGGGCTGAAAAAGGGCGAGATATACTGCGACCTCGGGGCATACAACGGCGATACCGTTTTGCAGACAGTGAAAGCCACAGGCGGCTGTAAAAAAATATACGCTCTCGAACCCGAGAAGCGCAATTTTCAGAAGTGTGTAAGAAATTGTACAGATATCGATGACATAGAATTCATTAATGCGGCGGCGTGGTCTCATGATACAGTGATGGGATTCGACGGCGGTGCAGGCAGACAGGCTCGGCTTGACGGTGACGGCAGGGGACTTATCGCGGCAAGAAGCCTTGACAGCGTGCTTGGCGGTCGGGAGTGTACCTATATAAAGTATGACGTTGAGGGTGCGGATATCCCAGCGCTGAAAGGCTCGGAGAAGACTATCATGAAATATCACCCGAAGCTGTGCTGTGCGCTGTATCACCGTTGCTATGACTACATCGACATCCCCCTGGCGGTGAATGAGATATACGGCGGATATTCATTCTATATGCGGCAGGAGAGCTACTATCCCGCCTGGGAAACGGAGCTTATCTGTGTGTCGAAGTGATGGGTACCCCATAAAAAGAAAAAACACCCACAGATTTTGTGGGTGAAAACAAATAAAAAATTATAGGGGAGAAGTCGGCAGATTGATCTGCCAACTATGTATATATGCAGGCTTGGGGTAAAAGCCAACATACCGAAACATAAGCCGTCGGAACTATCCGACAGTTAATAATATACTGCTAAATTGTGTTTGTATTGTGAAAACAATTTGTGTTAAGCATGAAAGATAGTAAAAATTTTACTTATTTCACGGTGGAGGTAAAAAATGCCTAGATTTTTTGTGAGCAAAGAGGATATAAACGGAGAGCACGCGGTCATAAACGGCGCGGACGCTGTGCATATCGGGCGGAGTCTGCGTATGCGCCTCGGGGACGAGCTGACTGTATGCTGTGAGGGCAAGGATTATACTTGCAGGCTGGATTCGGTATCGGACGAACAGTGCGGGCTGACGGTGCTGAGTGTCAGCGAGGGCAACGGCGAACCATCGGTGAGGGTAACACTTTATCAGGCCATGCCGAAATCGGATAAACTGGAGCTTATAGTACAGAAAGCGGTGGAGCTTGGTGCGGCTGAGGTGGTGCCTGTGCTGACTTCAAGGTGTGTATCCCGACCCGATGAGAAAAGTTTCCGCAAAAAGAGGGAGCGCCTGAACAAGATCGCTCTTGAAGCCGCAAAGCAGTGCGGGCGCAGCATAGTGCCGACGGTAGGGGAGCTTATATCGGCAGATGAATGCGCAAAGCGTCTCGGTGAGCACGAGCTGGGGCTGATATGCTACGAAAAGGGCGGTGCTCCGCTGTCGGAGACGGTATCTGCGGATTGCCGCGATATCGGCATATTCATCGGCAGTGAGGGCGGATTCGATGAAGCGGAAGTGGAGAAATGCCGCGCTGAGGGCGCAAAGGTAATCGGTATGGGACCCAGGATAATGCGCTGTGAGACTGCTCCCCTTGCGGCTCTCGCGGTAGTTATGAGCCTTACGGGGAACATCTGACTGATATTTTATAGAGAGCAGGAAAGCACGGCTTCGGCTGTGCTTTTTTATGTGTACAAAAAAACTCCCTTGTGTGCTAAGATCGTGCTGAAATCTCATCTGTACAAAAAAAGTTACCACAAATCGAAAACTATGTGCTATACTATATTCACGCCAAAGGGAAAATGGCGTGGAAAGGAAGTTAGAAAAATGGTACTTATAGGAACACTGATAGTTTTGGTCATAAACGAATATTCCTCGGGAGAGGGCTGGTACAAGGGGGTGATAAAGGGTCTGATGGGAGCAGCGGGGCTGATCTGGGCGGCAACTGTCTCGCCTGCGCGGACTTTTGTGATATGCATGATGGTGCTGTGCGCTCTTGTGGCTGTCGAACTGGCACGCATCGATGACAAGAGAAAGTCAGCTGCGGAAAGGCTGAAAGTCCTCGATGAGCGGGCAGAAGAGAGAAAGGCACGCAATGCCCGCAGAGGTCTGCATATTACAAAGCGCACCCGCAGGAGCAGGGCGGCTTGACAAATGGGGTCTTCCATGTTATACTAAGCACTGTTGCGTTAAAATGTAGCATGGAGGAATGTGGATTTGAGATCAAATAAAATGAAGCACGCTTTTGCCGTACTGTTTTTGCTTTTTGCGGCACTGGCGGTGTTTGCGGCTCTTTTGTGGTTCAGGGTGATAAAGATAAATCACCCCAAGGGGCTGAAAGGTGCGGATATATCGTCCTATCAGGGGCAGACGGACTGGGCTGAGCTGTCGAAGCACATGGATTTTGTATTCGTAAAGGCGACAGAGGGCAGCGGTTCGACGGATGATATGTTCGTGGAAAATTTCACAGGGGCGAAAGAAGCAGGACTTGTGACGGGGGCATATCATTTTTTCAGCTTTGACAGTTCGGGAAGCACTCAGGCGGAAAATTTCATAAACGCTCTTGAAAGCACGGGGCAGACCGATGGTATGCTGCCGCCTGTGATCGATGTGGAGCTTTACGGGGAATACACCGATTCTCCGAAGCCTGCGGATGAAGCTGTGCCTGAGATAAAGGCTATGATCTCCGCGATAGAGGAAAAGTACGGCACAAAGCCCATAATCTATACGACATTAAAGACACGCTTTCGTTACAAAGAAGCATTTGATGGCTGTATGCTCTGGGAGCGCAACGTGTTTTTCAGACCCTTGCATAATGACTGGACGTTCTGGCAGTACAGCGACAGTGAAAAGTTTGACGGCTATGATGGTGATGAAGAATTCATTGATATGAACGTGTTCAGCGGCAGTATGGAAGACCTGGAGTCGATCACGCTAAAAAGCCAATAATAGGGTTTATTTGAGGTTTGGTTGATATCCCATGTAAAAAACGCTCCGCAAAATTTGAATAAAATGACGAAAAATATTTTTTGTTAGCTTACGTCGCTTGATTTTTTGAACAAAGTGTGGTATAATATCAGTAATCTGAATTTTGATTTAGAGAGATAATTTTTTAGAAATGGAGTGTTCAAAATGGGAAATATTTTTAAGGCATTACTCGCAATTGGCGTAGTTGCAGGCGGCGCTGCTGCTGTTATGGCATATAAGAAGCGCAAGGAGCTTGAGGATTACGATTACGAGGATCTTGATGACGATTTCGATGACTGCATCGATGACACCACACCCGAAGAGGATCTTGACAAGGTCGAAGAGCCTGTTGAGGACATAGATCTGGCTGATAAGGTCGGCGAGGCTGCTGAGGATCTGGCTGAAAAGGCAGAGGAAGCAGTTGAAGACCTGGCAGACAAGGCTGAGGAATTCAAGGATTCTCTGACTGACGACGAGTAATATAATACCGATAATACGGGCTGTGCAATTTTGCGCAGCCCTTTTTATGTCCTCGGGCGGACGGCTCGGTTCGTTACGGGCTTGGAAAGGTTTGTATCATCCGGCGGGTGGTTCGATTTGTTACGTACATTGAGAAGTTGTGCTGGGCATCGGTCGTAGCGAGTGGTATAGGTTGGTATAGGGTCGAATCTTTTCGTACAAATACGTATGCCGGAAATTGTTTACCCGTGTCTTTACTTTTGCTGTAAAACATGATATAATGTTATTCAAACAGAATGCCGTACCACCTTTAGAGCGGAGTGCGGGAAAATTTCCCATATTAAAGATGAAAGGAAATTATTATGAGAGTACGATTCCATTTGCCGGATTTTGCCGGTCATTTCAGATTCAATATTATCTTTGCGGAGATGCTGAAACGATGTCCCGAGTATTTCCGTGAGGGTGTGGAGATAGCTTCCGTATACGGCTGTTTTCCGCCGTCGCTTTGGAATGGCGGACGTATGTGTGGCGGTTACTGCGACAAGGATTACGTAAAGACGGTCATCGGTGCTTTTAACGACAGAGGTATCCCTCTCAGGTTTACTTTTACAAATCCCATGATAGAGAAAAAACATCTCAGCGATGATTTCTGTAACATGGTGATGAATCTTGCGAACAACGGTCTGAACGAAGCTATAGTTTTTTCGCCGATACTTGAAGAATACATCAGAAAGCAGTACCCTAAATACAAGCTGACAAGCTCCACCTGCAAGCGTATAACCGACCCCGAGGCTATGTATGCGGAAGTCGAAAAGGATTATCATATAGTTGTCATCGACTATGACCTCAACAATAAATTCGATATACTTGAAAAGATACCCGATAAGGATAAGTGCGAGATACTTGTGAATGCCTGTTGTGACCCCGGCTGTAAAAGACGTTCCGAGCATTACAGATTCATCGGATTACAGCAGATAGATTTTGCTAACCACGTAAAGAAGCATCCTGCCAACACCTATTCTACCGATGCGCTTTATCAGAAATACCCCGAAGCAAAGCAGTTCTCAAAATGTCCCAGCGTAAACAGGACTATTTTTGATATCCAGGATCTCAGCACCCATGTTACTCCCGATGATATCTGGAACAAATATGTTCCCATGGGATTCAGCCAGTTCAAGATAGAGGGCAGGACTTATGAGACCCTCAATCTGCTGGAACATTATATGTATTACATGATAAAGCCCGAATGCAAGGATATCGCAAGATTCACTTTCCTCAGACAGCTTCGCGCCAACGGTGTGCTGAAGCTTGACGAATAAAGCGGGGATAGCTTTGTCTGTAAAAACAGAAGCTTAGTCATGAAAAAAGGCAGTGCTGCACTATCGTGCGGTACTGCCTTTCAGTATTTTCAACTGATCCTTATGTACGGCGTGTGCGCTTTTGTTGTTTTTCGGCGTACATTCGCTCGTCTGCTATGCGGATAAGTTCCTCTACGTTGTAATTCGGGGTTATCTCATGGATGCAGGCGCCGAAGCTGGCATCGATATTATAGGGCTTATCGGAAGCGGCGTTCAGTTCGGAGATCAGGAAATATATCTGTTTTCTGAAAGTGTGCACCATATCTTCTGTGCATTCGGAAACGAATACGTAAAACTCGTCACCGCCTGTTCTTCCCGCTATGGCTTTGCCTTTGAAAACTTCACCGATGATATCAGCAAGATTCTTTATGGCGATATCGCCCTCGGCATGGCCGAAGCGGTCGTTTATATGTTTCAGTCCGTCCATATCTATCACCATGGCACAGGCGGTACTGTCCTTGCGCATACTCCGTGAAGCTTCAGCTGAGCGAAGCTCGAAACCGCGGCGGTTGTAAAGCCCTGTAAGACCGTCCCTGACACTGGTATCCTCCAGATTTTTTATCAGTTCATGGATATTATTGCTCCTTAGCAGTGATTCCATAGCCACGGCGAGAGTTGCTATCCATACGTAGTAGAACTCGTTGAAAGCTCCTGTGCCTGTCATGGAGACAGAGCTGTATCCGAAGCATCTGTCACCGCAGTGCATACTTGTTATATAGACTATCCTGGGTTCGTTAACTGATTCTGTGGGCAGAAATTCATCGGTAGTTATGACCTTGCGTTCGATGCCCTTGTAGTCACCCTTTCTGTCAACAAGAATTGAGGGATAAGCTTTTTGGGTGGGGGCATTCATGCCCTTTTCAAGCGAAGTTTTTCCGTTCTCATCGACATAAGTCATAACGCAGAAACTTCTGTAACCTCCGAAATTAACGGCATAATCGGCAAATGACCTTTCAAGTTCGGATATGCTTTCGACTATATTCATTTTAAGGGTAGCGCCAATAATATCACTGAGATAATAATGCATTGTTCTGGAAAAATCGGCGTAGTCGTTCAGCCTTTCTATCTCTACATTAGGATCGGCTCTGGTGCAGCCGCATGAATCTCCGAGGATAAGTTCGGGTTCTATATAAGAGGTCTCGGGGGACTTATTCCCTTTCAGGATATTATCAATTAGCGTAACAGCCTGTTTTGCGATATCATCACGCCTGTGGTCAACGGTTGTCAGTCTCGGGATATACTCCTGACCTTCTTCGGCTCCGTCAAAGCCTGTTATGAGAACGTCCTCCGGTATGCGCAGACCTTTATTTTTTAATTCTTTACAAAGTGCCATAGCCATATAGTCATTGGCGCATACGATAGCTTCGGGAAGTTCTTTTCCTTCGCCTGCAAAAAACTCTGCTGCTTCTTTGGCTTTGTTATACCAGAAATCACCTTCAAATATGCCTTCGCCTTCTTCGGGAAGCCCCAGAGCTTTCATGGTCGCTTTGAAAGCGTGATATCTTTTTACACCGTCCTTATGCCACATGGGACCTGACATGAATCCGATCCTGCGGCAGCCGTGATGATCGTACAGATGTCTCACGATAAGATCGATACCTGCATCGTCGTCGAAGCAAAGGTTGTAAAAACCTTCCATGAAACTTGAAACGCTTACTACGGGACAAGTCGCTTTTTCTTTGATCTTGGCAACAAGTGTATCGACCAGACCTTCTATGGCTATGGACTCCTCATCGAAAATTATACCGCTGAACTGGCTGAAAGGGATGACATCTACGAGCTTATATTCATAATCGGAGTAATCCGTATGTTTACTTCCTACAATGCCATAGAAATTATAGAAGACAACATTGTAACCTTTTTCGATCGCAGCTTGATTGACCGCTTCGCAAAAAAATCTGCGGTAGCCCAATGTGACCTGACAGGTAAATATAGCTATGCTTTTTCTGCTGTTTATCATGATATCATCTCCGTTGCGTGTGTTCGTTTTGTACATATATTGGACACAAGTAGTATTATACTATCAAAATTATAACATTGTTAAATCGTAAAGTCAATAATATAATTTGCTAAAACAGAAAATATCTATGCGATATTTGCCAAAAAAATCAAACAATAAATAAAAAATATCACCAATTCAGACAACCATAGCAATAAATGGTCGGCGTAGAGCAATTATTGATAAGATATTTTGAGGTTAAAATTATATAATAAATAACGTAAATACGAGTTCCTGTGCTGGTTGGGTAGCAAGTTTAACTGGAACTTTGGTTTAAATAACTACTTTATTCTTGCGAGTTATTCGGCAATTTTAACGAAAATGTTGAGCAATAAATGTTACAATAGCGAATTGACTTTGAATGAACAAACTGTTAAAATAATACTTGCATAGTAGAGTGGCAGGCGTCACAAAATTATGACGCTTTATTTCCAAGGAGGGTATTTTATATGAAAACTACAAAGAAATTACTGACTGGTCTTTTTGCTTTGACAGTATGTGTTGGCTTCGCATCATGCGGCAGCGGTGATAAGGACAAAGGCGACAAGAAGTCAGCTTCTACAATTGAGATGAAAGAAGAGGACAAGCAGGCTATACAGGATGCTGCAGCAGACCTCGATAAGACCGAACTTGAGAACAAGAACGTAAAGTTCCTCTCACACTGGGATATCAACCCCGGCGATGGTCAGGTAGTACCTCCCGATATACAGATGTTCAGAGATACCTATGATGGTACTTTTGAGTATGTACAGACAACATGGGACGATCGTTACACCGATTTGGCTAAATACGTAATGTCCGGTGATTCCCCTGACTTCTTCTCCGCAATGGATATGGACGGCTTCCCAAAGGGTGCTATCAAGGGAATGTTTGAACCGATCGATCCGTATATAGACCTCAACAGTGATCTGTGGGCACCTGCAAAGGCTACCTGCGATGCATTCGTATTCAAGGGTGATCACTATGTAGCAGGTATACAGTCTTATCCTCAGTATGTCTGCATCTATAATACCCATACAATAGAGGAGAACGGTCTGGACGATCCCGCTGAACTGTACTGGAAAGATGAGTGGACATGGTCCAAGTTTACCGAGATGTGTACAGAGTTCACCGATCAGGAGAACGAAAAGGTCGGTCTGGATGGCTGGTGGTATGCAGCTGCTCTGAACGATACCTGCGGTGTACCTCTTATCAGTCTTGAAAACGGCAAGCTCGTTAATAATATGGAGAATCCTCAGGTAGCAAAGGTACAGGAACTGATGTACAATCTGGGCAAGAACGAAGTATTCTTCGACAGAGCTTCCAACAACTGGTCTATCAGAGGCGACGGCACAACAGGTCTCGGCGTTGGTACTTACCTGACACTGTTCTATCCCTGCGGTCTGTGGGGCATCGAGGGTGCACCTCAGGACGTTACCGCATTCGGTGATGTTGAGGCAGGCGAGATCATGTTCGTACCTATGCCCAGAATGGACGATGGCGATACTTACTACGTAACTTCCAGAGTTGACGGTTATCTGCTCTGTAAGAATGCTCCTAACCCCAAGGGCTTTGCAGCATACATGAACTGCCGTATGGCTACACTGAGCAAGGCTAATGAGATCGGTGTAAATCAGCTGAAGAACGACTACAAGTGGAACGATGATATGATCAAGATGAGAGAAGAAGTTATCAAGCTCTGTAATGATCATCCTCTGTATGACTTCCAGGAAGGCGTTTCCGAAGAGCTGAAGAACAAGATGCAGGACGTTAGACAGGCTACCGTTCTTACAGGCGGCGGAGCTTCCACATGGACTCAGAACGTTGAGGAGAACAAGGCTACCGTTGACTACCTGCTGAAGGAAGCTAACGATAACATTGATACCGGCGCAGCTGCAACAGAAGAAGCAGCTGAATAATAAAGCTTTCCCGATATAACGCATTGATCGTGTGCAAGCAATTGATGCGAAAAATATCCTTCATTTTTACCCTACAGGAAGACCGAGGCTTTGCCTCGGTTTTTCTGCTTTATGGGAAATGTTGATTGGGCGAGTGGGTGGTTTTTACGCAAATAGAAAGAGCGTGGATGATTATCCACGCTCTGATTTTATGTTATTGCCATTTATATCGCAGCTTCAAATGTTGGCACCAGTCTGCCGCTGATACCCTCAGCTGCGGGCCTGTCTGCATCGGGGAGCCATGCATAGCGGATCTTATCTGCGTTATCAGCTGTGAAGTCCAGCAGCAGTCCTCCGCGGTTTTCCTTGACGTTAACAGACTTCCAACCCTCTGGGGTATGCACCTCGAAGTACTTTGTATCCTTATCGGTGAGCGTAACGTCCTCACGGAAACCTACCATTATGCCGTCGGATGTGCGGCGTATCATTGTGGGGCTGACAGGCAGAGGATCGCCTTTGCCGTAGATAAGGCGCATTACGCAGTCGCACAGTGCAGCGCCTACGCTTTCTTTGTCTATGGGGTGGAGGTCGTTGTTTTCGCCCATTCCCAGAGTTACTGCCATTGTTGTATCGGGGATATTGCAGCATTCAAGCTGTTTCTGGCGTATCTTCACCCAGCCTTCGCCGCCGGGAGTCCAGTTTGGCAGCTGAACCGATACTACGGGTATCTTATAGCCGCAGCGTTCTCTGTAGTACTCAACAAAGCGTCTGAAAAGTCCATCATAGATATCTGCGTTGCTGCAGTTGGTCTCGCCCTGATATATAAGCATACCCTTGAAAGGCAGTCTGTAGGCGGGAGCTGTCATGTAGGCGTAAACAGCCAGTTCCTTTGAGGGCAGGAATTCCACCGTGCCGCGGAGAGGGGCTTTTACTGCGGGCATGAAATCCCACTCGCCTTCAAGATCGATAACGGTATTGCCAAGCTTTACACAGAAGCGCTTGCCCTCGGTGAATCCGCCGAAGCCGTTGTTGATATCAAGGCGCACAGCTACGCGGTTGGTGCCGTGTTTGAGTATCTTAGCGGGGATATCGTAATATCTGGGAGGATAAAGGTAAGTCGTTTCGCCTACCTTTACGCCGTTGATGTAGGATATATCCGCATCTACCAGAGTACCCAATATCAGCATAGCATCGCTGAGATCTGCGTTTGCGGGTATATCGAACTCTTTCCAGAACCATATGCGTCCGCAGAAGCCGTTCATATCGGGGAGATCGTTGACCATGAAAGGAACGGTGCATTTTTGGCTGTCGGCGGGGTATTTTCCGCTGACGATATCTTTGCCTATCTTATCGCGGCTTTCAACATAAGCCGACCATTCTTTCTCGATCTTTTCACCCTCAGCAAGAGTTTTTTCCATGTAGCCGTCGGCTGTGACGGTATCGGTGACAGGGTCAAGTTCGCGGAACTCACGGCAGACCTCGGCGGGTATACGACCCTCGATAGCCGAGCCGCCTGCTGATGTATTAACAAGACCGATGGGTACACCTATCTCGGCGAATAGCTTCTTTGCGAAGTGGTAGCCTGCGGCGCTCATATTAAGCTCAGTGTCATCGCAGGCGCGAATCCAGCTTCCGCCTGTGAAAGTTCCTGCTTCCTTGCCTGCTTCAAAGCTCAGGGCAATAGGTACGCGGTATTCGCGGATAAGCTCTTCCTCAGGCACGGGAACATCGCCCTTGAACGGATCGTAGGTGCGGTTGAGGGGCAGCTCCATATTCGACTGTCCCGTGATGTGGAAAACATCACCGAAAAGGACATCGCTTATGACCTGCATAACGTTGCCGCAGCGTATCTTTATGGTGTAGGGCAGACAGTCTGCATTGCCTTCGGGGACAGCTATGCGCCATCTGCCGTCAGCGGCTATGCGCGAACGTCCGCATATCTTGTCATCTCGTTCAAGGGTGAGGGTCATTTCGCCCTCGCCGTCGCCTGTTATGAAATTCTCGACACCTCTCTGGAGTATCATTCCGTCTGAAAAGATGTCATCTGCCTTAAAAACGCTCATATTCTTTACTCCTAATATATCTCTCGTCCGTTTTCGTCGTCAATGCCCGAAAGTCTGTGGAAGAAGCAGTTGATTATATCCCGCCATTCCTTAGCGCATCTCAGCTGCTCGGCAAAGCGTTCACAGCCATTTTTGAATGTGCGGTCATCTATCCTGCCTTTAAGCCCCTGCCATAGTTCAGCGAAATGCTCAGCCTTGGCGTAGCCCTCGAAGTGGGTATCGTATATATGCTGTATCACGGTCTTTCCGCTGTGCAGCCTTTGAGTGTAGGGCACACGGTGGAAAAACAGCAGGAGTTCATCGGGGCATTTGCTGATATCGCCGTAGACCTCTGCAAGGGCTGGAGCGTACTGTTCGCTGTAACCCGAGCCCGAAGCGCTTCTGTCAACGCCAACGGCATCTCTGTCAGCTCGGTTGTATGTGCCCCATCTGTCGAACTCATAACCCCAGGGAGACGGACCGTAATGGTCATTCGGGTGACACATCCAGCCTATGCCCAGGGGGACGGTGTAATCTTCATAAGCCTGTTTTGAACCGAGAAGTATCTCCTTGACTGCCGCGGTGACTTTCTCATCATCACCGAAGGTCAGTCTTGTCCATTCTTCAGCTAACTCGTCACAGGTCAGGTTCTCATCGAAGAGAAGTCTGCCGTAGCCGTAGAGGTTGGCGGCGGCAAGTTCACTGCCTGTCCAGCAATAGCTGTCGCCTGTATTTGCCACGGCGGCAACTCCGCAAACTATCCTGTTTACGCGGTCATCGGGGAGATCGTGGCAGGTGTGATGTTCCATTATTTCCTTGATCATGGGAATCAGCCAGCAAACGTGTTTCTGCTGACCAGTGTACTCCTGTGCAAGCTGGAACTCTATTATCATATTTGTATTTTTCATGGCGCCGAAAAGCGGGTGTACAGGTTCGCGGATCTGGAAATCCACAGGACCATTTTTAGCCTGAAGATACACATTATCATCGAACTGACCGTCCAGACCGATGAAGTTATCGTAGCTGGCGCAAGCCCTGTCGGTCTTCTTGTCGCGCCAGTCCTGAGTGCAGTTATACACGAAACAGCGCCAGATAACTATACCGCCGTAGGGCTTTATCGCCCTTGCCAGCATATTTGCGCCGTCAGCATGAGTTCTGCCGTAAGCCATCGGTCCCGGTTCACCCTCGGAATCGGCTTTTACAAGGAAGCCGCCGAGATTCTTTATCTTGCCGAAGACCAGCGCACAGGTGGTGTTCCACCATTCGATGACGTTTTCATCCAGCGGGTCGGCAGTGTCAAGTCCGCATAAAGTTTTTGGTGCGGCAAAATCGGGGCATATAAAAAGCTTTATGCCATATCTCGCGAAAAGTTCGCCCAGGTTTGCCAGACTTTCGGCAAACTCTATGGAAAGCAGAAGCTTCGCTTTGCGGCGTACATTCACGTTATTTATGACAACGCCGTTTATGCCGATGGAAGCCATCAGCCTTGCGTACATGACGGTACGCTCGTTAATTTCAAGTTCCTCGTTGATAAAGAAAAAAGACTTGCCCGAATATCCGCGTTCGATATCACCGTCGGCTTCGTCCCAGTGGTTCAGCATACGTATGGGCTGAGAGGGCTTGCTGTGAGCAGTAAAGCTGTAGAATTTTCCTGCAAGGGCAGTCTGTCTTAAAAATGCAAAAACGCCGTACAGCAGACCTGTTTCACTGCCTGCACATATCTCTGTGATGTTGGCGGATGCCGCGATATCGTATTCTTCCTCGGCTAGTTCGGGGTGTATAGTCAGCACGATGAGGTATGAATCGTCATCGAATACCTCGGATCTCCAAACTACTATCGCATCGGGCACCATGGAAGCCATAGCGATCTGTAATTCTTCAAAGGCAGCAGAATCCTTCAGCGAATGGTCACAGCTTATTATCACTCTGCGGCGCGTATCCGCCAGCTTTCTGTAATCAAGCCATAATTTTGAAAAATCCATGTTCCTTGACCTCCGTAACTTGCCGTAAATACTATGTTTAACCCTATTATATTTCAAATACAGCGCCCAAGCAATCCAATTATTGCGAACTTTCCGTCATAAATTGATAACATATATATAATGTCCGAGGGGGTCACGGAATGTGCATTGTTCAAAAGCACGAGATGCTGTGGGAATAGGCTATTTTGCCCAGTTTGGGCAGGCTTGGAAATGATAATATTACACGAGATATTTTAAATAATAATATTGAAAAATAGCGCCGGATATGTTATAATATAATATTGGAAAACATAGTTATTTACGGATGCAGGAAAGCATCCGGTCGGGTGGAAAAAAACAGGAAATATCGAAATGGAGGTATTCAAATGAAAAGAGTGCTGGCGGGCATCTTGGCTGTCACGATGACTTTTTCGGGGGCAGTTCTGCCGGGTGAACAGCTGTGGAAAGGTGCGGGGGTAATAAGCGCATCTGCTGAGAACTGGAGTTCGTCGAGGAGCCTTTCATCTGACATGACCGTATCAGGATCACTGCAAACAAACAGCGATATCATACTCAATGGCTGTACTCTGACTGTAGAAGGTGATCTGTATATGACTGCGGGCATGCTGGATATCGGTACGGGTAAGCTGGTAGTAAACGGAAATCTGTACATAGGTAAGGAGAATGCAACTTCCAAAGCATATATAAGAATGCAGAGTTCGTCGGGATCCATAACTGTCACAGGTGACCTTATCTGGAACGTTGATTCAAGTATGACGAACACGGTGGGCAGGAGCGGCTGGTATACCTACGACCTTATCACCGCAGGTACGATAAATGTTGGAGGCAATGTTTGTGATTGTATCTCTTCTGCTGATAATCACAATGCCTTTGCTATGATGGGTACCTCTGTTCTGAATTTCAACGGCACAGGAAATCAGACCCTCAAATGTTCATATCAGGGAGAGATGGCTAAGATCACAGTTACAAATAACAGAACCATCGGTATGGAGGGGTATTTCTATTCCACTACTCCGCTGGCATCAAATCTGAACATCGTGACCCGGAATGGTCTGAAAATCGTCAGAATGGTCATGGGCGGAAAGACGGTAAGTATCACCGGTGATGTGACACAGTTTGAAAGGAATATCGAGCTGGGCGGAGGAACGCTGAATATTACAGGTAATTTCACTGCTCAGGGCGGCTCGACAAAGCTGGGCGGAGGAAAGCTGAATGTCAACGGAGATTACAGGATAGCCAAAGTC
>NZ_FOAT01000005.1 GCF_900109655.1 Hominimerdicola alba | reverse complement strand
GACATTCACTATCAGCAGTGCTGCTGCAAAATCTATCAGCGGCTGCACGATAACACTTTCGCAGACAAGCTATACCTATGACGGTACAGCGAAGAAACCGACGGTTACCGTCAAGGACGGCAGTAAGACACTTACCAGCGGAACCGATTATACTGTATCGTATTCAAATAATACAAATGCAGGTACAGCCACTGTTACCATCACAGGTAAAGGCAGCTATACCGGCACAGTTTCCAAGTCTTTCACTATTTCGGCAAAGAATGCGAGCAGTCTGACTGCTACAGTTTCGCCTACGAGTTATACATATGACGGCAAGGCGAAGACTCCTGCTGTTACAGTAACTGACGGCAGCAAAACGCTTGTGAACGGTACTGATTACACTGTTTCGTACTCTGCGAATACAGAGGTCGGCACAGCTAAGGCGAATATCACATTCATGGGCAACTACACAGGCACAAAGACGTTAAGCTTTACCATCAGCAAGGCGGCACCTACTTCCATTACTAAGTGTACCGTCACTCTGGGTACAACCAATTATACCTATGACGGCACGGCGAAAAAGCCTGTGGTAAATGTACTTAACGGTTCTGATGCTCTTACTGAAGGAACAGACTTCACTGTTGCATACTCAAGCAACACAAATGCCGGTACGGCTACAGTGACTATAAAGGGTATCGGCAATTTCACTGATTCCACAACAAAGACATTCACTATCAGTCCGAAGAATGCAAGTGCGCTGACAGTTACAGTTTCACCCACAAGCTACACCTATGACGGCAAGGAAAAGAAACCGACTGTAACTGTAAAGGACGGTACAAAGACTCTTACAAGCGGCACGGATTATACTGTTTCTTATTCAAACAACATCAATGCGGGAACAGCTTCCGCTGTGATAACCTGCAAGGGCAACTACACAGGTACTAAGTCAGCAAGTTTCACCATCAGCGAACCTGCTGCTGTATCGATAAGCGGCTGCACAGCAACTCTGTCAGCAAGCACATATACCTATGATGGCAGCGAAAAGAAGCCTTCTGTAACTGTAAAGAACGGTTCAACATCGCTTATAAACGGTGTTGACTATATCGTATCCTACACCAACAATATCAATGCGGGTACAGCTGCTGTGAATATCATGGGTCTGGGCAGATATACAGGAACACTGACCAAGACGTTCACTATCAGTCAGAAGTCTGTAAGCGGTCTTACCGTTGTGGTATCCCCTGCAAGTTATATCTATGACGGCAAGGCAAAGCAGCCAGATGTAACTGTTACTGACGGCTCAAGAACTCTGACAAACGGTAAGGATTATACTCTTGCTTACTCTAACAACGTAAACGCAGGCACAGCAAGCATCGCTGTAAAGGGTACAGGCAACTACACAGGTTCGCTGTCCAAGAACTTCAAGATAACTGCGAAGTCTGTGAGCGAGCTGAATGTTACTCTATCAGCAACTGCATTTACCTATGACGGCACTGCAAAGAAACCTTCCGTGACAGTTTCCTATGGTTCAAAGAACCTTGTCAGCGGCACTGATTTTACTGTCAGCTATTCAAACAACACAAACATAGGCACAGCGACCGTTACCGTGACAGGCAAGGGCAACTATACAGGTACAAAGAAAGCAAACTTCACTATAAACAAGGCTGAGGCTGTAAATATAGCAAACTGCAAGGCTACTCTCAGCGCTGATTCATTTGTATACGACGGCATGGTCAAAAAGCCTGTTCCTACAGTAAAGCGCGGCGACAAGACGCTGAGAAACGGTGTGGATTACACATACGATTACGAAAATAACATCAACGCAGGTACTGCAAGCGTAATTGTAACAGGTATCGGCGAGTATGCGGGTACAGGCACACTGCATTTCACTATATCGCCTGCACCTCTCGATAATATAAAGATAGCTGTTCTGACAAATAACTACATTTACGACGGCACCGAGAAGAAACCTGCTGTTACTGTAACGGAGGGTATGAATACACTCGTGGAGGGTGCTGACTACAGACTCACCTACGGCAATAATGTTGAAGCGGGTACAGCACGTGTATATGTAAACGGCACAGGCAACTACACAGGCATGAAGTCTGCAACGTTCACTATAACTGCTAAGGCAGCTGATTCAAACAAGATCTCAGACTGCAGTATCCAGCTGAGCAAAAAGTCTTATGAGTACACAGGCAGTGCTATAACTCCGAGTGTTATCGTAAAGGACGGCACTGAAGTTCTTACGAATAATGTTGACTATTCTGTTGATTACATTGCAAACGTCAATGCAGGCACTGCAAAGGTAGTTGTAACAGGTATGGGCAAATATATTGGCATATATGAGGACAGCTTCACTATCACAGCGAAGTCCGCAAAGTCTCTCGGTGTTACAGTTTCACCCGAAAGCTATGATTATAACGGCACAGCGAGAAAGCCAAAAGTCACTGTAAAGGACGGCAGCAGGGTACTCACAGAAAAGACCGATTATACTCTTGATTACAGCGATAATATCATAGCAGGCAACGCAGTTGTAACTGTGAACTTCACAGGCAATTACAGTGGTACTCTTAACAAGTCCTTTAAGATAAAGCCGAGCGATATCACCAAGGCTTCAATAAAGCTGGAAAATTACTGCTACGATGCCGTCGGCAGTGCAAGATGTCCTTCCGTAACAATAGAAATGGGCGGCAGAACACTGGTGGAGAACAGGGATTATCTGGTATCATATTCTAATAATACCTCAGCAGGAATAGCTTATGTTTCCATAAGCGGATTAGGCAACTACTACGGTTCTGTAACACAGCCTTTCGTTATCGATTCGGCAAGTGCAAAGTCCATTTCTGGCTGTACTATCAGCATGGATACAAAAACTTTCGCATACGATGGCACAGCTAAAAAGCCTCAGATAACTCTGAAAAACGGCTCGGTTACCCTGAAAGAGCATCAGGATTTTGAAGTGGCATACTATAACAATATCAATGCCGGCAAGGCGACAGCTATTGTTATAGGAAGAGGCGGTTATAAGGGTACTTTAACAGCTTCCTTTACGATCACTCCCAAGTCGCTGGCAGGCGCACAGGCTGCACTTTCTGCTGCAAGTTTCAATTACGACGGAAATGCAAAGACTCCTGTTGTTACCGTTACTGCTGACGGCACAGAACTGACCGAGGGCAGAGATTTCACAGTTGCATACAAAAACAACACCGCAGCCGGAACTGCATCAGCAGTTATCACAGGTACAGGAAACTATTCGGGTTCTACCGAAAAGAAATTCACCATTAACAGCAAAAATGCAGCCTGCCTTAACGTTGTGCTCGAAAAGAACGAGTACGCATATACCGGAAAGGCTATCACACCGAAGGTGAAGGTCTACGACGGAAGCATTCTTCTGACCGAGGGCACTCATTACAGTGTGACCTACGTAAACAACATCGCAGTTGGCGCAGCAAAGGCTGTTGTTACCTGCAAGGGCAACTATACAGGCAAAATAAGCCGCGGCTTCGCTATTACCGGCAAGTCCACCTCAAAGATAAAGAAGGGCGATGTGACAGGCGACGGCGTAATAAACCTCACTGACCTTACAAAGGTAGCAGCTCACGTCAAAGGACGTAAATTACTTTCGGGCGATCAGCTCAAAGCAGCTGATGTAAATGGCGACGGCAAGGTAAACATAACCGATATTTCGCTTATGGCGGCTCATATCAAGGGCAAAAAACTAATAAAATAATTGGTTTGCAAAAGCATGATAAAAACGGCTTTCCGAATGTGGAAAGCCGTTTTTGCGTTTATATGAAATTCATGATGAAGGGTTCGATAATGCGGCAGCTTACTGCAAGGTTGATATTCTGACCATCCTTTGCGCCGCCTGTACACATACCGATTATCTCGCCGTAGGTGTTCAGCAGTGCGCCGCCGGAACTGCCGGGGGATATGGGCGCAGTGAACTGTATCATATCGGTCACATCTATCACGCGGAATCCTGAGATTATGCCGTCGGATACGGTGTTGAACAGTCCCAGCGGACTTCCGATGGCGATAACTTTCTGTCCGCGGACGAGGTCATGCATTTTTTCTCTGTACAGCGGAAGTGGTTTTGCACGGCGCTGTATCTTCAGCAGGGCCATATCATGCACGTTGTTGTACTTGACTATCTGAACGGGATAAGCGGTGCTGTCATTCTCGAATCTCACAAGGAAATAGGTGCCTTTGCTGATAACGTGATGATTGGTCAGGATATATCCGTCGGCATTTATAACTATGCCGGAAGCGCTGCCCACCATATCGCCGAACTTGTTGCACACGGTTATCATTACCACCGATTCTGCCAGCCTTGCTATCTCTTCGGAAGAAAGCTCGCGCTGCCTGCCGTGATTCATCGGAGCAGGTGCACTGCGATTTATCGGCGTTGGTACGCTGCGCTCCATCGTAGTCTGTGCGCTTGGTTTTCTCGATGGGGGAGGCGTTGTACGAACTTTCTGCGGGTATGGTGTGAAGTTGTTTTCTACAGGCGGGATATCACTGTGAGTTTCGTAAGGAATATCCTCCGGTGCACTTGCAGTAAATGTCTGCTTTGGAATATTTGAACTGCCTTTGCGGGATGGGCGCGGAGGTATCTTTACCTTGATATTGCCCTCATCACCGCGCATGGGTGCGTTGGGACGAGGACTGTTCCTGCGCTCACGTGGAGGTATCGCGACCTTGATATTGCCTTCGTCACCGCGCATAGGTGCATTGGGGCGTGGACCGCTTCTGTACTCGTGCGGAGGTGTGCTGAAAGTCGGCTGAGGACGCTGCGGAGCCCTCTGATATGTCTGGGGTGCTGGCTGTCTTACGACAGGACGGGGAGGTACATACGCCGGTATCTGAACCGCATAGGGCATACCCAGGGTTATCAGCTCGGATTTTTCAGCAAGTACCGAGGAAAGCTTGCCCTCGCCCTCTGGCATCAGCACAAGAACTCTCCAGCCCTTCATATAAGCCAGATAGCAGAAAAGATATTCCTTATAGCCTGTTTTGCCGCAGTAGATAAGTACTCCGCCTGTACGGCTGCCCAGCAGTTTGCTCCAGTGCAGCAGGCTTATGATGAGGTTCGTTTCTATTGATGGATTTATATTGCTTACGCTTTCACGGTAAAGTGAAAGAAGCCTCGCGCCCTCAAAGCTCTCAGCAAACTCCTCGGATTCTTTTCTGAGCCATTCAAGTTCGTCGCTGTTTGTAGGAGTATCGAGTTTGTTAAGACGAAGATAGCCTTCTCCCTCAAAACGGCGGTCAAGTTCCTCAATATCAAGCAGATAGCTGTCCGAAACGCCCACACAGCGCACAAAACATCCGCTGCCTGACTCTGCCAGTCTATCGATCATTCTTGACATATCATCACCCCCATATTATTTTATCATGCCCGCAGTGCTTTGTCAACATATCGGGATATAGAAAGCTATAGGGGCGGGAGCTGTTTATTTGGGGATTTTATGATATAGGTTTGTGATCATATTATTACTGCTGTTGATCTGGATTTGACAGGATAGCTGAAAGGTTGCTGTGGTCTCTGGTTTGCTGGTTTTCGCAGATAGAAAGAGCACGGACTTTTGATCGTCCGCGCTCTGAAATTTTGTATATTGCCGTGAAATCTAAGAACATTGACTGCAACATCAATCCTTATGCTTCGACCGATAAGAAAGATAGCTCTCAAGTATTATCGTAGCAGCAACCGTATCGACTACTGCCTTGCGCTTTTTGCCGCGTACGTTGGTCTCGTTGAGGAATCTGTGGGCGGTTACGGTGGTGGAGCGTTCGTCCCACATTTTTACTTCGACATCCACAAGTTTACCGATCATGGCGGCGAACTCCTCGCATTTCTGCGCTCTGCCGCCTCTTGAACCGTCCATGTTCAGCGGCAGGCCGACTATTATCTCACCTGCATTTTGCTCCTTGGCGATATCAGCTATTTTCTGCGCCAGCCTGTCGGCATGGTACTCGGTTATGGTACATACAGGCGAAGCCAGCATTTCCGAATTATCCGAAACAGCAATGCCTGTACGTGCATCGCCGTAATCTACTGCAAGAATACGCATATCCTGCTCCTCCTTAAAGTTTCAGATTTGATGTGTCTATGGAATCCATCTCGGCAGAAGGCTCCTGCTGGTTGTTATCGGCATTGTATCCGTGTGGATAGGTGTGAGCCTCATAAGCCTGAGCGCTGTAGCGTTTCATAGGTTCGCCGCCTGCATTTGAGGGCGGTGCGCTGAAATTGTTTGCAGGACCCTGATTGACATAGTGAGTTCTGCTGTTTTTGAAAGCTCTTGCGCGCTTTCTGGAAACTATGAACATCAATACGGGTATAGCGGCGATGATGAATCCGAACAGCGGCATAAATCTGGCTGTGGAAAAATCCTGCTCTTCAAGCATATAATCCGCCAGCATTTTCTTTATCTCCTGTTCAGATGTTTCGCCGCCCTGCAAATACTTCACTGTGTAATCCATTACATCATCGGGAATTGGCTTTGCTTTGAGTTCAAGTGCAACAGGTTCTGTGCTGCTGGTGACTTTTTCACCGGCGTGTTCAAGTGCGAACTGCGTGTGTATCACAAGACTGTCCATCGTCTTTATGGTATCCTTGTTTGTGGCGTGAACAAGCACGCAATATTCATCTTTGCCTTTGTTTTCGTCATAGGTTATATAGCAGAGATAGTAAGGGGTCAGCTGTTTTTTTACAGGTATGCCGTAGACGGTCTGGGTGCTTTCAAGGGTCGCTACCGTGCCAAGAACGTATTCTATCTTGCCCGTGACAAGCTCGTCCTGAGCGTAGTCCGTTCTGCCTTTTTCGTAGATTTTTCCGAAGTCCTTTTTCCAAATCTTGATAGCATCGCCCATGGTGAATATCATCATCAATATACCGATTACAAATGCAACAATTTTAAGCACCGCTATCCTTGAACTTATAAAATTTCTCATATTCTACCTCCATCTGAATTGTAGCCAGTGAACAAAAAATGTGAACGAGAATTCTGCAAATGTGAATAAATTTTGTATCACACTTATAAAAAGTCCATTATATTTTTGTGTAATATGCTCACTGAGATGTTTATGATTTTCTACTATTATATACTAATTTACGGACTTTGTCAACGTACTAAAAACCGTATTTAGTTTCTGTGAAATTTTGCTTAATATTAGCCTTTTCCCCTTTACTTGAAGGCTGAAATATGCTAAAATAGCCTTGTATAAATGAAATAGAAGGAATCTGGGGAAAAGGAAAAAAGACGTTTAGAAAGGGTGCTTAAAATGAAGAAAAGTATTTTTGGCAAGATCTCAGCAGCTGTTATGGCAGCGGCTATCATGGCAGGGCAGGCTATCGTAGCTTGTGCATACGGCGATGTACAGCTTGATTGCACTAACGCAGTTGAATCTGACAACTGGACACAGAGCATACAGTTCAATTACAACAGTAATGATCCCGACGATCTTAAGTGCTTTGATGCTACAAGAATGACAGATCAGTCTGTTATCACAGTTACATATGATATTCTCGAAACACACGAGGTCGATAGTCCTACAGGATTCCCCGTAGAGCTTATTTTCCAGAGCTGGTCATATCCCGATACCCCCATGGTCAATGCCAACGGCGGTGTATGGGCAAAGGTAGTTCCCGCTGCGCTGGATGAAGAGAATAACACTGAGTCTTTCACCTATGCTGATATCGTTGCTGCATACGGTTCCGACAACTTTGAAAAGGTGGACGCAGTTCTTTTCGGTTCTACAAATGATGCAAAGATCAAGGTAAAAACTGTTACAATTACCAACTGCAATGACAAGGGCAATCACTGGATAGACCCTGCTATCGCAGAACAGGAAAAGAAAGCACAGGAGCAGGAAAAGGAAGCACAGAAGAAAAACATCACCGGTATAATCATCGGTATCGTTGCAGGCGTTGCTGTTGCCGTAGGTGTTATCTGGTTCATAATCAGCAGCAAGTCCCGCGAGGCATTTGATGTTTCCACAGGCGAGTTCATTGACAAGAAGGACGCTAAGTAATATATTTAATTGGCGGACTTTAAGTCGGATATCCATATAGCATTTTTGCTCCGAAGCATTTTTTGTGCTTCGGGGCTTTTGCTTGGCTGCCGAGATAGATCGGATTTTTGACGACACGATATGTTTGTCAAACTATCTTTTATAATATTTTTATAATTTTGAACTTTTTATTAAAGCTCTTTACAAATTATGTAAAGTGTGCTATAATAATTAATATAACTATTGATTTTTGATAATATTTTCTAACTAAAAAGGGGAATAAATAATATGGATTGGGTTGAGGTCGATATTTATACCACTTCCGAGGGCATTGAAGCCGTAACAGGCTGCCTGCTGGGGCTGGGTATAAACGGATTTGTCATCAAGGACGCAAAGGATTTCGAGGAATTTCTCAGCGACAAGAGTGTAAACTGGGATTATATCGATGATGATCTGATGGGTCTTAAAAACTGCGAGACCACAGTTACAGCTTATCTGCCCGAAAATGCACAGGGTCTGGATTATCTGGAGGCTGTCAAGGCTGAACTCAGGGCGCTGAAGACCCGTGATACCGAGAACGCATTCGGCAGACTTGAATATGAGCTGAAAAACGTCCGTGAAGAGGACTGGGCTAATAACTGGAAGCAGTATTTCAAACCGCTGGAGATAGGCGACAAGCTTCTTATCAAGCCAAGCTGGGAGGATATCCCCGCAGGCGAGACAAGAAAGATACTGGAGATCGACCCCGCTTCAAGCTTCGGCACAGGACAGCACAACACTACTCAGCTTTGCCTTGAACTGGTTGAGAAATACCTGAACGACGGCGACAGGGTGCTTGACCTCGGCTGCGGCAGCGGTATACTTTCTATTGGTGCTGTTCTTCTGGGAGCGCAGGAATGTACCGCCATCGACATCGATGCTAACTCAGTGAAGATAGCAGGGGAAAATGCTGAGAAGAACAATATCCCCGCCGAAAAGTACCACGCGATATGCGGAAACGTCATCGACGATCAGGCACTTGTGGCTGAGATAGGTACAGGTTTCGACATGGTATGTGCAAACATCGTGGCAGATGTACTCATCGGCATGAGCGGACTGTTCAAAGGCTTCCTGAAACAGGGCGGCAGGCTGATAGTTTCGGGTATAATCGATATGCGCAAGGACGAAGTTCTTGATGTGATAAAAGCACAGGGCTTTGTACTTGACGAAATAAGAGAAAAAGAGGACTGGGTAGCAGCTTCATTCAAAGCGCCGTAAGTCCCGTAAATATGCAGCAGAACGAAAGGAAGTGCTAAAATGCAGCTGATATTTGTAGTCATTAAGAGAGTGGAACTGGTGGACGAGATCATGCACGCCCTTGCGGCAGCAGGTATAAAGGGGGGCACCTGCATTGACAGCGTGGGGATGGCAAAGTCAATATCGGATATGGATAATCTCCCGATGATAGGCGTTCTCAGGGCGATGCTCAAAGGTGAAGACCCCGAGCAGAAAGGCAAGACCATCTTTGTGGCAGTCCACGACGAGCAGATCGAAGCAGCTAAGGACGCTATTCACAGCGTAACAGGCGATCTCACCAAGCCAAACGCAGGTGTGCTCTTTGCAGTACCCGTTACATTTGCCGAGGGTATAAACTGATAAACGTTAATAAGCATAACAGGCACTTCTGTCACACCGATGACAGAAGTGCTTTTTCATACGCAAAAAAACGACCCGAAAGCACGAAGCTCGGGTCGTTTTGATATACACTTTAAAAGGTGAATTACTTCATAGCCTCTTCAACTGCAACTGCGCAAGCAACAGTAGCACCAACCATGGGGTTGTTGCCCATACCGATGAGACCCATCATCTCAACGTGTGCGGGAACGGAAGAAGAACCTGCGAACTGTGCATCAGAGTGCATTCTGCCCATAGTATCAGTCATACCATAGGAAGCAGGACCTGCAGCCATGTTATCAGGGTGCAGAGTTCTGCCTGTACCACCGCCGGAAGCAACAGAGAAGTACTTCTTGCCAGCGTCTGTTCTTTCCTTCTTGTAAGTACCTGCAACAGGGTGCTGGAATCTGGTAGGATTGGTGGAGTTACCTGTGATGGAAACGTCAACGTTCTCCTTCCACATGATAGCAACGCCCTCGGTAACATCGTTAGCACCGTAGCAGTTTACCTTAGCTCTCAGACCCTCGGAGTAAGCCTTGCGGAATACTTCCTTAACCTCGCCTGTGTGATAATCCATCTCAGTCTCAACGTATGTAAAGCCGTTGATACGAGCGATGATCTGTGCAGCGTCCTTGCCCAGACCGTTCAGGATAACTCTCAGGGGCTTCTGTCTAACCTTGTTAGCCTTCTCAGCTATACCGATAGCGCCCTCAGCAGCAGCGAAAGACTCGTGACCTGCCAGGAATGCGAAGCACTCGGTATCCTCTTCCAGAAGCATCTTGCCCAGGTTGCCGTGACCCAGACCAACCTTACGCTGGTCAGCAACAGAACCGGGGATACAGAAAGCCTGGAGACCCTCGCCGATAGCAGCAGCAGCGTCAGCAGCTCTTGTGCAGCCCTTCTTGATAGCGATAGCGCAGCCTACAGTGTAAGCCCACTTAGCGTTCTCGAAGCAGATAGGCTGGATGCCCTCAACGAGCTTGTATATATCCAGACCCTTAGCCTTACATACCTCAGCGCACTCCTCGATGGAGTTAATGCCGTATTCCTTGATTACAGCCAGGATCTGCTTTTCTCTTCTCTCATAAGATTCAAATAATGCCATGATACTGATCCTCCTTATGCCTTTCTGGGGTCAACGAACTTAACGGCATCAGCAACTCTGCCGTACTGACCCTTAGCCTTCTCGAAAGCTGTATTAGCGTCGTCGCCTGCCTTGATGAAGTCCATCATCTTGCCAAAGTTTACGAACTTGTAGCCGATGATCTCATCGTCAGCATTCAGTGCGAGATCAGTAACATAGCCGTCGGTCATCTCCAGATAACGGGGACCCTTAGCCAGTGTACCATACATTGTACCAACCTGAGAACGCAGACCCTTACCCAGATCCTCCAGACCTGCACCGATGGGCAGACCGTCCTCGGAGAATGCAGACTGCGAACGACCGTAAACGATCTGCAGGAACAGCTCTCTCATAGCGGTATTGATAGCATCACAAACGAGGTCTGTGTTCAGAGCCTCAAGAATAGTTCTGCCGGGCAGGATCTCGGAAGCCATAGCTGCAGAATGGGTCATACCCGAGCAGCCGATAGTCTCAACGAGAGCCTCCTGTATAACGCCCTCCTTAACATTCAGGGTGAGCTTGCAGGTACCCTGCTGGGGAGCACACCAGCCGATGCCGTGTGTAAAGCCTGAGATATCCTTTATCTCCTTTGCCTTGACCCACTTAGCCTCCTCAGGGATAGGAGCAGCGCCGTGAGCAACGCCCTGTGCGATAGGGCACATTGTTTCAACTTCGTGCGAATAGATCATTGATAATAACTCCTTTCGGTTATTTGGCAGTCCATGCCGCCTCTAATATATAATACTACATTTCTTCTGACAATTCAAGTCTTTTCACAAAAATTTTTAAATTAACTGTCATTTTTTACGAAAGCCCTGCATCCCGATGATTAAGGGCTTTCGGGAACACTATGAAGCCGGCGCACGGAGTAGTATTATAAGGTGTGTCCCTGCATAAGATTCGTTGAGACCGCGGCAGAGATACTTGATAAATACATCACAGAGAACACGACAGATGGCTCGGCTAGCAATAAGTAAAACCAAACAACACATATTAATAATATTTATGCAAAGCGCTGAAAATATTAAGGAAATATTGAAATAACCATTATAATGAGTTATAATTATATCATTAAATGAATTTATGAAATAGGGGGATATTTTATGGAACCGATCAAGGCTTTTATTCAAAAATGGCGTGATAAACTTGCATATATGGAATTCAGCGACCTTTTCCCGCAGAACAAGAAGTGTGATGTACGTGATATCAGAAGCGTGATATTCTTCATCGGCATTTATCTTGTTGCGCTTATTTTCTGCGCACTGTTCTTTGTGGTACTGGGTTCGATACCTTTCATCTGGTGGCTGTTCAGGTTCATCGGAGTTGTGGTAGGTGTATATGCTCTTGTAGGAATGGTACACATTCTTTTGCAATACATGAAGTACAACAGCTGATAACGCCTGCTATGTTAAACAGATAGTAATGTCCCGAAGCGTATAAAAGCGTTTCGGGACTTTTTGTTTGTATGGATAGATTTGGGATTTGTTGGGATAGTCAGAAATTTGTTATTTCTCACCCCTCGTTCCTCGGGTCGAGCTGTCGGATAACAGCGACTGCGTCGGCTGTGGCTTCGCTGTTTGATTATGGACGCGGGGATTAAATAATTCACGTACAAAAAAATACGAGCGCATACGGTCGTATACGCTCGTATAATTTGGTATTGCCGCGCCATATTGTTCGGAAGTTTGCTTTGCTCTTATTGCTTGCTATGCATTTTGGCTTTGCGCCTTGGTGATTGAGGGACTCCGCCCTTAACAGTCAGCTTTTCTGACTGTGGCTCCCCGCAAGCTTTTCGCGAAAGGCTTGACCAAAAGCTCGCCTCTTTAGCAGTTTTCCCTCGTTACCTATCTATCTTCATACTCTCAATAAGCCTGTCAAACATCTCTTTCAGACCTATCTCAGCTTTCCAGCCCAGTGCTTCAGCCTTATCTGTCGCAAGATTCATCTTCACCTTAGGATTGTAGCCCAGCTTAGTAGCGTCCTCAACGATGTTGAAAACAAGCTTTGTGCCGCTCTCGGGATAATTCTCTATCAGCATCTCTGCCATGCCGCGTATGCTTATAAGGGTGTTCTTGTTTGCGATATTGTAAGCCTGTGCCACCTCGCCCCTTAGCAGTACCGTGAGTATACCTGTAACCGCATCACTGATATAGCAGTAATTTCTCTCAGTGGAACCGTCTGTCATCAGTACGATGTCTGTTCCCTCGATGATGGCTCTTGCAAACTGCGCGAAAACTCTGCCGTCGTTGTAGCCCACACCTGCGCCCATGCTTTGGCAAAGTCTTGCCACCTTAACAGGCACGCCATATTCGTGAGCGTAAGAAGTGCACAGTGTTTCAACTATCCTCTTGCCCTCGGAATAACTGCTTCTTACGCTCATGGGGTCGATGCTTCCGAAGGTCTTTTCGTCAACGCTCTCCATACTGAGGTCTACAACACCGTAAACTTCCAATGAAGACAGATATACCATGCCCTCAACATTCTTGGCTTTAGCCAGCTCCAGCAGATTCTTGGTACCGTCCAGAGCAGTGTATATGGTCTCCACAGGTGTTTCCACAAATGCCTTTGAGCTTGTTATGCTGGCACCGTGGATTATAAGGTCGATGTTGCCCTCGTAGCTGTAAGGCGCAGTAACATCCTGTACCAGGAATTCCAGCGCCGACTTGTCAGCATATTTAAACAGCTTCTCAGCTTTCTCCTTGTTGCGTACCGCCGCGATGACTTTCAGCCCAAGTCCCTTTTCGGCATTTGCGTTAAGCAGTGTCATTACCAGCTGTCCGCCGATAAGACCTGTCGCACCTGTCACCAGTATAGTCTTGCCTTTCAGCTTGTCCCAATCTATAAGATCTGCACCCGAAGCACGCTCAATGTCCTCCTGCATTATCCTGTTGTCCGAAAGCTTCATTATTAGTCCTCCCTTGATATATATGTAATTCAGGCGTTTTCCTGTCCCGCGCTGATTATCCTTGCCGCCATCTCCTCAGCCTGTGCAAAGGTGGAAAGCTCACCGCATTCCGCCCTGAGCTTAGCCGAATTTGGCAGTCCTTTGACATACCATGCTACGTTTTTCCGAGCTTCTTTCATGCCGCGGACTTCGCCCTTGTACCTGCAAAGATAACTGCAATGCTTCAGCATTATCTCCATGCGCTCTTTCAGGTCAGGGTCGGGCAGTTTTTCACCTGTTTCCAGAAAATGCCTTATCTCGCGGAATACCCAGGGCTTGCCGTAGCTTCCCCGCGCCAGCATCACAAGGTCACAGCCTGTCTCTTCATACATTTTTTGGCAGCTCTCGCCGTCCTTTACATCTCCGTTGCCGAACACAGGTATACCTACCGCCAGCTTGACCTGCTTTATTATCTCCCAGTCAGCGTCACCTGAATAGAACTGCTGTCTTGTACGACCGTGTACCGCCATAGCTGCGATACCTGTCTGTTCCAAAGCCTTTGCAAATTCTACCGCATTACGCGAGGTATCGTCCCACCCCGCACGGAATTTCACCGTCACGGGACAGCCTGCATTTTTCACAACTTCCCGCGCTATCTCTACCGCACGGGGAGTATCTTTCATAAGTGCCGAACCTGAGCCGTTGCCGACTATCTTAGGCACAGGACACCCCATGTTTATATCGATTATGTCAGGCTTGTATTTACCCAGCAGATACGCCGCCTTGCCCATATAGTAGGGGTCTTCCCCGAATATCTGCAAAGCGTAGGGACGTTCTTCTTCCTCTATCTCGCAAAGCTCGCCTGTTTTCTTGTCATTGTAGCAAAGACCCTTTGAGGATATCATCTCGCTGACCATGTAAGCCGCTCCGAATTCTCTGCAAAGAAGCCTGTAAGATTTGTCCGCCACCGAAGCCATAGGCGCCAGTGCCGCAGTTTTTTCGACGTTCACTCCGCCGATGCTAACATATTCCATGCTATTCTCCCGAAAAGCGGAGACCGCCGCAAAAGTGATCTCCGCTCCGTTTAGTTAAATTGATAATTAAGCCTTCACTTTCAGCCATGCACAAGCGATATCAAGTGCGTCGTAAAGGCTGTCAGTATCTGCCTGCTTGTCGATGTTGGGCTTGGTAAGGTCGGTAGACATTTTTCTTATCTTGACCTTGTCAGCAACTTCCAGCTCGCCCACCTTTTTGGTGTGCTTTATCTCTATCCATACAACGAATTCGTCATACATATTGCCGTAGTACAGCTGATTGCCCTTTCTTACCAGGGGCAGTCCCTTGTATGTGAAAAATTTCTTTACTGCTTCACTCATTATCTCTCCGCCTTTCTGTCTGTTGTGATACCTTTTAAGTATCAGTAGTTTACGTCTATGTTTTTGCCGTTTTTCAGATTCTCGACATTGGTCTTCAGGCTGTCCACCCAGGTGCTCTGTATCCTGAAAGATGTCTTGCCGTTGAGTTTGACGATGTATCGTCTAGAGGTATCCTTGTAATACTCGACAACGTCCTCGCCGCCGTCCTTGCGTACCTGCTTGATGATAACAGCGGGCTCACCCTCAGGCTCTTCAAACCATATCTCGTTGGTGGGGCATGACATTATGAACTGATAAAGGTCCTTGTAATTATCTATATCCAGCTCCTTGCCGTCAGCCTTTACTGAAGTAACATCAGCCGCCTTGCCGTTTTCGTCCTTGTCGTTGCTTCCTCCGTTGGTAGTCATCTCAAACAGAGTTTCCTTGCCGTCGATAGTCACCGACATATTCGCCAGGTCTACAAGATAGTTGGAGGTTATCAGGTTTGATGTAACGTCCTCTATCTTGAAAGTCACCCATGGCAGACTTGCTTCGGGTATAACGTATACGGCATTGCAGCCCTTTACACCATCCAGTGTGCAGTAGTAGCCCTGAAGTACAGGTGTCTCACCCTCAGCCGCCTCGCTGTATGATTCACCCCCGACTTTCAGTGTGTAGTCGTAATCTGTGCCTTTAAGGCTTACCACACATCTGGGTTCGTCAATACCATACTCGGCCAGCTGTTCATCGGTGGGAGCAACTGCCTCACAGCTTGAAGCTGTAAGACCCCACATACCATGTGTAACATCGCTTGAGCCCGTAATATTAAGATATGAGAATATCGGCTCGCTTAACACCTGGCTTGAAAGCATATTGCTGTCTTCGTTGGGGTCGTTCTCGAATACCACCTGATAGTCCCAGTCACTGCGTGTAATGACTTCCTTGCCGTATTCAGGCCAGTCCTCATTGTTCACAGGCTTTTCTATCAGCGAAAGATTTGCAAAATCCTTTGCGCCTTTCAGCATATCCGATATGCGTGAGCTCAGTATCATGTATACTGTGCTGCCGTCCTCAAGCTTGATGTAGGTGTACTTCGATTCGGGAGCCACATCACCTATCAGTATCTTCTTTGAAGTACCGTCGGTATAGCCTACCTCAAATGAAGCCTTTGGCTCTTCCAGCCCGTACTTTGAAAGCTCCTGTGCGTCCTCCTCGGCTATCTTTGAAGCCTCCAGATTACCGCAGTCGGAGATCATGCTTTCCTTCATCGCCCTGTTTTGGTTGACAGAGACTATCTCCTCCACCGTCCACGAGCTTTTGCCCGAAGCGGGCTTATCCAGCGTGAAGCCGCCGTTCTCGTTTTCGGCTTTTATGGAGACTATCTCATCTTCGCCTTTTTCCAGTACGAAGAAGTGTTCCATCTCAGCCGCGGAAGATACAGTATCCGCCGCCGAGCTTTCTTCCTTTTTAGTTTTATCCTTGTCCGTGGCGTTCAGAAAGACCAGCATACCTGCCAGACTTGCCGCGACAACGCCGCAGATAATGATACCTTGTACCTTGCCGTTCATTACTTATTCTTTCTCCTTAACCATACGAACAGTCCTGTGCCCAGTACCGCCAGGGGTATTATCACGCAGAATGTCCACATCAGCACGGTCTTCTTGCTCTGGTCGATATCAAAGGCTGTGCCCTTAAGTGTCTTGGGCTTGATGAACACGCCGTCAGCCTTGTGGGTTATACCCGCGATGATGCTGAAGAAGTATTCGCTGTTGCCGTACTGCTGTGCTGAAAGTATATTCGACTGCAGCAGATACTCCGAACCAAAGCACAGCACGTTGCTGTAGGAAGTCTCACCGCTTCCGTCATCAGCGAATTTCGCCTTTGAACCGATAGCAAATAAGCACTGCTGTCCGTTTGTAAGCGTCTCCGAGGGCACCAGAGTACCAAGGCTCTGGTTGTAACTCAGCTTAGCTGTATACGCATTCTCACTGCTCTTTACATACTGCTGGGTAGTTATCATGCCCTGCTGATCGTAAAGAGTATTGACAGGTCTTGTGTACATGGAGCTTATCACCAGATCCTTGTTCAGCACATCCTGATTGAAGTCCGAAGAAAGATCGGTGGAAAGTGTGCAGAAGGGATAGTTGATGTAGTTTTCCTTGTAGGTCTCGCATACAACGCCCTCGCCCACAGATAATCCGTACTCTTCAAGGAACTCATCAAGGTTAGGTGTCTTGTCCTGACTGTATGAAGCCACATAGATAAGCTGTTTGCCCAGCTCATTTCCGTTGTTCAGATAATCGCTGACTTTCTGTACTTCCTCTGGCAGATAATCCACCGTAGGTGCAGGTATAACAGCAATATCGGTCTCAGCAGGTATCTCGTCCTTGGTGATGTCTATCTCATTGACGGTGTATCCGTTAGCCACAAGAAGTGTCCTGAAATAGGAGAAAGGGGAAGTTTTCGTTGTAACGTCGCTTACCTCGCTTCTACCCGTCAGGAAAGTAACGTTTACGGGATTCGGGTCAGTAACTGTCATCAGCGCCGATGTATATGCCTGTTCAGCATTTGAAGAATCTATAAAAGAGGCTAGTCGATTATAGTTTAACATAGGTAAGGGAGTAACCAGCAACCTCATATCGTCGCCTCCTGCTTGCTCCCTTAGCATATCAATGCTGACACCCTGCTGCGAAAGCTGTGAAACAAAATCATCTTGAAAACTCAGCAGGTCGATCATGCCCAGCTTTCTTGTTCTCTTAACAGTCTCGCCGTCAACTTCGCTGCTTGTCTCGAATATGATATCGAAATTGGATATCGTATCGCTGTAGCTCTTTATAACATCAGGGTTTGAATCTATATCCACAAATCTGTAGGATATGTGATGATTCATCTTGCAGTAGTTTTTAAGAAGCTCTACAGCCTGCTTGTTGTAGGACGAATAGTTGATAAATGTATCCTCGTCCGCAAATATAGTCACAAGTACGTCCCTGTCAACGTTCTTCACATACTCCTCCGATTCCTCGGTCATGGAGTATATCTTTTCCTTTGTAAGGTCGATGTTTATGGGATAGCGCTCAAAAAGCACAGTAGTGACAACGTTCAGCAGTACCAGTACCGCCAGGAATACACAGGTCAGCGCCGTAGCCATAGTGCCGTGTTTCAGCTTTTTGGCAACAACGCCTTCAAGCTCGCTATCCTTGTTTTTCTTTTTGGACTTCTTCTCCTCGTCCACGATTTTTTTGAGCTTCTCAGAATTGCTTGAGGTGACTTTTTCTTCTTTATTTTCCATTGCAGACACCTCCTAGCTCCAGCGGCGCTTTTCAAGCACTCTCACTGTAAGGAACAGGAAAGCCGCCACAGCGCTTATAAAGAATATCACATTGGAAAAATTGAATATTCCGTAAGTGAACTCGATGTACCTCTCGCCGAAGGAAGTTTTCTCCAGCGCAGTCCTCAGACCCTCTATCACCTTGGTGTACCAGTGACCTTCGTCCAGCGCAGGCAGAAGTCCGCCGATGGTGGAAAGGAAAGATACCGCGATAAGTGCTATAAAGCTTATTACCGCAGCCACTACCTGGCTCTCCGTAAATGAAGAGCAGAATATTCCTATGGCGATGAATGCACCGCCCAGCAGCAGCAGAGCAACTATATTGCCCACGATAACGTTCCAGTCAGGCTCACCGTATATGGATACTACCACAGCCATCACAGCAGTGATGGAAACAGCAGCGGTGTACACCAGAAAAGCTGCAAGGAACTTGCCGAAAACTATACCGCCAAGACTTACAGGGGCAGTCAGCAGACACTGGTCTGTTCTTGTCCTCTTTTCGTCCGATATGGTACGCATGGTAAGTATTGGTATCAGTACGTTAAGTATGGTCAGCAGTGAAGAAAACATACTGTCCAGCTTGGCATAGCCGCTGTTAAGACTTAACGTCGAAAACATAAGTCCCGCATAAGCGAAAAATGCCGCAATAAAAATATAGCCGATAGGGGAGGTGAAATAGCTGCGCACCTCACGCCTGAAAATAGCGCCCATCAGTTCTCAGCCTCCTCATAATTATCATTTTCAAGAGCGGGGATAGCCTCGCCCATAGTAAGCTTCAGGAAGATATCTTCAAGATTCATCTCTGCGCTCTTCAGCTCCAGTATCGTGAAGCCGTTTTCAGCCATCTTCTTGAACAGGTCGTAGCGTATCTCCTTGCCCTCAGCCGATTCAATACGGTAATCGCAGATATCGTTCTTGTGCTCGGCATCGCAGTATACCTTATCAACACCGTCAATGCTCTGTATCAGGCGCATAACAGCGTCCTTTTTGCCGTCTATCCTGCATATGAACTTGTTGTCACCTGTCAGCTTGTGTGAAAGGTTCTCCTCAGTATCATTTGCAACGACTCTTCCCTCGTTGATAACGACTATCCTGTCGCATACAGCCTGTACTTCCGAGAGTATATGCGATGAAAGTATTACAGTATGATTCTTTCCCAGCTTTCTGATAAGCGTCCTTATCTCGATTATCTGCTTGGGGTCAAGACCGACAGTAGGCTCGTCCAGTATCAGCACCTTGGGATTTCCCACCAGCGCCTGCGCCAGTCCGACTCTCTGCTTGTAACCCTTTGAAAGGTTCTTTATCAGTCTGTTGTAAACATGGTCTATCTTCACAAGGCTGCATATATCCTGCAAATGGGATATCTTCGGCAGCTTGCACTTTTTCAGGTCGTATATGAAGTACAGATACTCCTTGACCGTCATATCAAGGTAAAGGGGCGGTATCTCGGGCAGATATCCGATGTTCTTCTTAGCCTTTACAGGTTCTTCGAGTATGTCAACACCGTCTATCAGCGCCTTGCCTGCGGTGCATGAGATGTATCCCGTGAGAATGTTCATCGTTGTGGATTTTCCCGCACCGTTAGGTCCCAGAAAGCCCAGTACCTCACCGTCCTCAGCCTTGAAGCTGATATTGTTCACGGCTTTTTTGTCGCCGTAATGCTTTGATAAATTAACTACCTCTATCAATTTACTTTCCTCCCACTAAGGAAAATTTGTGCATTATAAAGTATAACCCCATACTGTGTAAGTCCTGTGAAAGCTTACGGAAAACCCTCGGACTTTTACCCCCTATAGTATCTGTCCTTTGTCAGAATTTGTATATCCGTCAATCCGGATCTATATACGTATCTGTATCTATACCTAACTCTTCGGCAACATTACTGAGCCTGAAATTTTCTGCGTCAAAGTCCTTGCCCTGCACCTTGCATTCAGATGCCAGTGTCACCCAGCTATCATCACTGTCTTTTCCTTCCAGTTTGAAGCAGTAGGTCTGGGGATCTTTGGTAATTGCTTTATAATCGCTTATTACCTCGTTGAACTTCTCGGTAAGTTCCTCGGTCTTTGACTCATCCAAAATAGCGAAGAATACTTCAATATAGTTGTACTTATCATTAGCCCAGTCAGCCAGGTTCGTGCCAACATACTTTTCACCGCTGCCCGGCTTGATGAATTCGGCAAGCATATCAAGATCTGCACCCATCAGCCTGCAGCTGGTCGTATGTGCTGATATCGTGAATCCGTCGCCTTTAAGCGAAAGATGCTCATCGGTTTCCGCAGTCTCGGTAAAATACTTTGAAAGTATCTGATCCGCTATCTCTTCACAGACCTCTGTTCCCTGTACTCTGGCAACCAGATCAGCCACCGTCCAGTCATTATCATAATCGATATATTTCTTGTTATAATCGTCACCGCGGTTGATCAATATTCTTGTGGATCTGTCTTCTCCGTCATTGCCCGTGTACATCACTTGCCATGTGTATTCCGTGCGGTCCTCCACATCGAATCTCTGCTCCATTGGTTTGCTTATGCTGTAATTGCCGTCAAAAGCATAGTCCAGATATTCCTTGTAGTCCTTATCGAAATCGGGTACTTTGGCTTTTCCGCACCCTGTCAGAAGCAGTGCAGTAAATACCGCGGCTGATATAAGTTTTATTCTGTTATGTTCCATATTCGTACCACGTCTTATTCTGTGTTTTATTCTACCCCGTAAAACTCCCGTACCTTCAAAGTATCCTTAGCTATCTGCGCTTTCAGCTCATCAATGCTGTCAAATCCCTTTTCGGGACGTATGAACTTGTCTAAAAGTATCTCTATCTCTCTTCCGTAAAGGTCGCCGCTGTAATCAAGGATGTAAGTTTCAGCCAAAGGTGCGTCGTGAGCTTTCAGCGTAGGCTTAACGCCGATGTTCGTCACACCGAACTTCTCCTCGTCACCGATGATGACCCTTGTGGCATATACCCCGAATTTCGGCATTATCTGCCCCTGAGGTATCACCTGATTTATCGTGGGGAAATTCCACTGCCTGCCCAGCTGCCTGCCGTGCTCAACTACCAGCCTCAGCCCGAATATATACCCCAGCAGTTCGTTTGCCTGCTCTATCCGTCCAGAGCGTATGCACTCGCGTATCACCGTCGAGCTCACTTCTTCGCCCTTATAGCTCAGCTTGTCGCAGACCCTAACGTCTATGCCGTATATCCTGCCGTAAAGCTCCAGAGTGTTGCAGTCGCCCTCCGCCCCTTTGCCGAAACGGAAATCACTGCCGCATACAACAGCTTTGCAGCCCAGAAGTCCAACCAGTATATCCTTGACAAATTCCTCCGCAGACATACCTTTCAGCTCATGAAAAGCAGGGGAGTATATAAGGTCAACTCCCATGTTCTCGAAATGCCTGCGCTTTTCCTCATCGCTGAGTATCATCTCTATCCTGCCGTCGTGACCTTTAGAAGTCACCGTGTCGGTCCTGAAAGTAAATACCGCCGACCTCACGCCAAGCTCCGCCGCCAGCGACAGCGCATTGTTTATGACCAGCCTGTGCCCCCTGTGAACGCCGTCAAACAGCCCCAGCGCACAGACAGTCCCCTTGTCGGGCGAAAAGCCCCTGTCGATATCTTTCAAATCAAATCATTCCTCGATCATACGAAAAAATTCTTGACGCTCCGAAATCCTCCATCAGTCATTCTGCCAAGCCCGATGAAACCGCCGTCCGCACCGTATACACGGTAGACCTGACCTTCCTCAGCACCTGCCTGCTCTGCCCTCAGCTTAACACCGTTCTTGTAAAGTCCAGTGACTCTCTCGTTAAGCTTCAGCGCAGGATAGACCTCAAAGCATTTGTCGAGCCGTGTCAGCACGCCCTCAGCACCGCTCTCACCGACTATCCTTTGTATATCCTCTATACTCAGACATTCTTCCAGCGCCAGCCCCGCCGAGTACGTCCTCACCAGTGAGGTCATAGCCCCGCCGCAGCCCAGCGTATCGCCGATGTCGTTGATTATCGTGCGTATATACGTGCCTTTTTCACAAAGCACCGTCATGTGCCCCTCACGGGACACCTCGTCATAATCATCTATCACCAGCGAAAGCACATTTATCTCCCTCGCCTGACGTTCAATGACCTTGCCCTCGCGAGCCAGCTCATAAAGCTTCTTGCCGTCCACCTTTACCGCCGAATACATAGGCGGCACCTGCATCGTCCTGCCAATGAACTTCTCAGCAGCAGACCGCAGTTCTTCAAGAGATACAGCCCTGCCGTCCTCTTTCAGTGCCTTGCCCGTGATATCCTGGGTGTCAGTGGTCAGACCCAGCCTGAATCCCGCATGATAGCCTTTTTTTACATCAGGGAGTATGTCACAGGCCTTAGTGGCTTTTCCCACAAATACAGGAAGCACGCCCTCAGCCATAGGGTCGAGAGTTCCGCCGTGACCTATCTTCCGCGTGTGCAGTATCCCCCGCATCTTAGCCACCACATCGAAGGATGTCCAGCCCGCAGGTTTGTATACCGCGATAACGCCGCTTATTTCCTGTCCTGTCATATCACGAGTACCTGCCCTGCTTTTTCAAGCAGCTGTGCTTTCACTTCTTCCAGCGTGCCTTTGATCTCACAGCCCGCCGCACGTATGTGTCCGCCGCCGCCGAATAATCCGCAGAATGCCGATGCGTCCATCTCTTCGGTAGTTCTCACCGATATCTTGTATACGTTGCTGTGCCTCTGCTTTACCGTGATGCCCAGCACCACGCCCTCAGCCGAAAGGGGTATCGAAGCCAGTCCGTCGAACTCCGCAGGGTCAGCCCCGCAGCGCTCCATAAGCTCCGTAGTTATGGTTATCATGGCGCACTTGTCATTCAGATAATACTCCATTCCGCCTGTAACAGCCTGCTCGACTTTCAGCCTGCCCTTGCTCTTCACATCGAACATCTTCCTGTTCACGTTTGCAAAGTCGATCTTGTAAGCCATAAGCTCTGCCGCCGCCATATGGGTCTCGGGCGTTGTATTCTCGTACTTGAAACAACCTGTATCAGTGGCTATACCCGTGTACAGACACTTCGCTGTGATATCTCTCAGCTTCCTGCCTGATTCCTTGAATATCTTGTAAAGGATATGCGCCGCCGCAGCCGTCTGCCCCTCAACATGGGTCAGCTTCGCAAAATGCTTGTTGGATATGTGATGGTCGATGCAAAGGTCTACCATGCCAGCCTGCTGATACTTTGCCAGCCCGCTGCCCATCAGCGAAACATCGGCTATGTCCACAGCTATGATGTACTCAGGCTCAAAATCCTGCTCCTTGTACTCAGTGTACATGAAATCATACCTGTCAGGAAAACCGTCAGAATTCACCACATTAGCCAGCTTGCCCATATCTCTCAGAAAATAGCACAGCCCGAAGCCGCTGCCCAGTGTATCACCGTCAGGGCTTTTGTGTGTCAATATGAGAAATTTGTCATTTTCTTCAAATATCCTGTTTATCTCGCTGTATTCCATACAATAGCCCTTTCTATAACGGTCAGTCCTCTGCGGACTCCTCAACGTCCTCTTCATCTTCGGGACGCTCCTCTTTTACCAGCTCTCTCAGCTTCTTGGTTATAGCCGCTGAATGTTCGATCGAATCATCAGCAACAAATTTCAGCTCGGGACACTTTTTCAGCCCCAGTACGTTGGATATCTCCCTTTTGAGATAACCCGTAGCCGATTCAAATCCCTTTACAGCTTTCCTGGCTTCATCAAGCCCTCTGAAACTGGATATATATACCTTGCAGAAAGAGCCGTCCCTTGCCACATCGCAGCGTACTACGGTCAGGAACTCTCCTCCGTTTATCCTCGGGTCTTTCAGGTCTGCCATCTTTCCCGAGATTATACGTCTTATATCCTCGGACATACGTCCTGCCTTGTGTGATGCCATTTATATAGCTCCTTCCCTGTGTCATAGTCCAAAGACAGTTCTCACTCGCCCTGCCTTTTCAGCCTTTCCCATTCCTCGCGGGTAACGGCAAAGACCTTGGTTATTTCGTTTTCTTCATCAGTGTATTCTTCCACAAGCTTACAGCCGTAATCCTGTGCAGTTTTCACAGATGCAGTATTTGTGCTTTTGATGTATGAATATACCACCCCGAAAGGCGTGTTCTCAAATGCAAAGTCCCGCACAGCCCGCGCCGCTTCCGCCGCATAGCCTTTCCTGCGGTGCTCCGACAGTATGATATACCCTATCTCAGGACGTATCATGCCGTTGATATTCTGCATAGTAAGACCGCAGTCCCCGATCATCTCACCCGTATCTTTAAGACATACAGCCCACCGTCCAAAGCCGAATATGCGGTATCTCTCCACATTCCTGCTTATCCAGCGGCGCACTCTCGCCTCATCGAAGGTGTAGGGGTAATGCTCCCTTATGTCCGAATCGTCAAGCACCCTGTAAAGCGCCTCGTAATCGCCATCGTCCATCTCACGGAGTATCAGTCTTTCGGTCGTTATCATACTTTTCCTCTCAAAGCCACAGATCCATAGCCGCACCATCACGGTCGTTCGGTCTGCTTTTAAATCCGAACTGCTCGTAAAAGCTCTCTCTCCCGAGATTTGCCATCAGATGGATCTTTATCTGCCAGCCGTCCTTCTTTTCAGCGCGAAGCCTTTCGATAAGCTTCTCCACCATCTGTGTAGCCAGCCTGTTGTGACGGCATTTTTCTGTGACCATTACCTCTGCGAGATATGCAACATAGCCGCCGTCCCACAGAAGTCTTGCAAACCCGACAGTCTCGCCCTCAAGCAAAACTGCCGATACAGCAAAACTGTTGTCAAGTCCCGCCTGCGCCTGCTCGGGAGCAAGCTGTTTCCAGCCCGCTTCCTCTCTCAGACGCAGATAGTCCTTGGCTGTTATCTTATCCGTAAATACAAATTTTTTTTCAGTGCTCATAGTCCACCGCAAAAATCTTGATCTCAATTTTCGACCCGCCGTCACAGGGAACTATCCTTTATTGCACCCCGATAATAGGCGGAATCCGCCCGTCCGGCGTTAGGACTTATTCTCTGTATTCTTCCATGATGTATCCCTCGAAGATGTCGCCTTCCTTGATGTCGGAGAACTTCTCCAGAGTGATACCGCACTCGAATCCCTCGCTTACTTCCTTTGCATCGTCCTTGAAACGCTTCAGCGAGCTCATCTTGTCGTCAGCCACGATTATACCGTCACGAACAACTCTGATAAGATCGTTTCTGCCGATCTTGCCGTCCAGTACGTAACAGCCCGCAACAGTACCAACAGAGCTGATCTTGTATACCTGTCTTACCTCAACACGCGCAGTCTCAACTTCGCGGAACTTAGGCGCAAGCATACCCTTCATAGCGTCGGTGATCTCTTCGATAGCATCGTAGATTATACGATACAGTCTTATCTCAACACCGTCCTGCTCAGCGTTAGCCTTAGCAACAGGGTCGGGTCTTACGTTAAAGCCGACGATGATAGCGTTTGAAGCGTTAGCCAGCATAACGTCGCTCTCGTTTACAGCACCAACAGCACCGTGTATAACTCTTACACGTACTTCCTCGTTGGATATCTTTTCCAGCGACTGTCTTACAGCTTCCACAGAACCCTGAACGTCTGCCTTTACGATGATAGGCAGTTCCTTCATCTCGCCCTCGGATATCTGCGAGAACAGATTGTCCAGTGTTACCTTCTGGAACTTCTTGAACTCATCTTCCTTAGCCTCGTGCTTACGCTGCTCTACCAGCTCTCTTGCCAGCTTCTCGTCCTCAACTGCGTTGAATGTCTCACCTGCAACAGGAACTTCACCCAGACCTGTGATCTCAACAGGTGTTGAAGGACCTGCCTCAGTGATAGGTCTGCCGCGGTAATCTGTCATAGTTCTTACTCTGCCCACAGATGTGCCAGCGATGATAACATCGCCCGCATGGAGAGTACCGTTCTGTACCAGCAGTGTAGCAACAGGACCCTTGCCCTTGTCAAGACGTGCTTCGATAACAGCACCCTTAGCCAGTCTGTTGGGATTAGCTTTCAGCTCCTTGACTTCTGCTACCAGCAGTACGTTCTCCAGCAGTTCGTCAATGCCCATGCCTGTCTTTGCAGATACAGGCACTGCGATAACGTCGCCGCCCCATTCTTCAACGACCAGCTCATGCTCGGTCAGCTGCTGCTTTACTCTGTCAGGGTCAGCGCCCTCTTTATCCATCTTGTTTATCGCAACGATAACGGATACGCCCGCTGCCTTTGCGTGGTTTATAGATTCTACTGTCTGTGGCATGATACCGTCATCAGCCGCAACTACCAGTATAGCGATATCGGTGATGTTAGCACCTCTCGCTCTCATTGAAGTGAATGCCTCGTGACCGGGAGTATCCAGGAATGTGATCTTCTGTCCGTTGCACTTTACCTGATAAGCACCGATGTGCTGTGTGATACCGCCTGCTTCGCCTTCGGCAACATTTGCGTTTCTTATCCTGTCGAGTATGGAAGTCTTACCGTGGTCAACGTGACCCATAACAACTACAACAGGGCAGCGCTCTTCCAGGCTCTCGGGAGCGTCAGCCTCGTCCTCGATAAGTCTCTCCTCAATGGTGATGTGTACTTCCTTCTCTACCTTTGCACCCAGCTCCTCAGCTACCAGTGAAGCTGTATCAAAGTCAACTACCTCGTTGATGGAAGCGAATACGCCCAGACCCATCAGCTTCTTGATGACCTCGGTAGCAGTAACTTTCAGTCTGCTTGCCAGTTCTGATACTACGATCTCGTCGGGTATCATTACCTTCAGCTGCTGCTTTCTCGCCTTTTCAAGAGCCAGTCTGTTCAGCTTATCCTGCTCTGTCTCCTTCTTGTGAGAATGCTGCTGCTTCTTGTACTGCTGAGACTTCTGAGTTATCTTCTGCTTCTTGCGGAAGTTGTCGTTCTTGTTGCCCTGCTTGCTGGTAGCCATGTTGTCGTACTTCTCGTTGTACTTGTCCAGCTCGATGTAGCTTCCGCGTGTATCAACAGTTCTTCTCTTGCCTGAAGAATGATCGTCAGTGCTCTCGGAAACGGTATAACCCTTGCTGTCATCGCCGCCGAAGGAGCTTCCGCCGCCCAGCTGCATCTTGACACCGTGATCCTGCTTCTTAGCTTCTTTCTTTTCCTTTTTCTTGTCGGGCTTTTTCTCGGGCTTCTTTTCCTCAGCCTTAGCCTCGACCTTCTTTTCTTCGGTCTTCACTTCGACTTTCTTCTCCTCAGCCTTGGGCTCTTCTTTTTTCTCTTCCGCCTTCTCAGCCTTTACCTCAGGCTTCTTCTCTTCGGCCTTGGGTTCAGCTTTCTTTTCCTCAGCCTTGGGTTCGGGCTTCTTCTCGGTCTTGGGTTCTGCCTTCTTTTCAGCCTTCTTGGGCTTGGGTTCCTCGGCAGGCTTTACAGTGTTTGCAAAGTATGCGTCAAAATTCTCCACCTGATTGTTCTGGGTGAAGTATTCAAATACATAGCTCACCTCTTCAGGTGAAAGTGCAGCCTGTGTCTTTCTGGAAACTCCGTCCAGCTTTTCAAGACACTCTATAATATCATTGTTGCCGAGAGCCAGACTCTTGGCGAGGTCATTAAGTTTTATCTTCTTAGTTGCTTTCGTACTCATAGGCAATAAATATCCTCCTTCTGTTTACGATGAACATATTTTTTCTTCATCGGCTCACCCGTCGGGAAAGCCTTATCTTTTCCGTTTACTCTATATCAGTGTCAGAACACTTTAAATACCGAACTCGTCCTTGTCGATGATTACTTCTTCAAGTCCCTTGGCACAGCTCTTTGCGAATCCTGCATCGGTCATCGCCACAACGCCTACGCGCTTTCCGAGCCCCAGTGCTACCTCGTCCATGGTCATGCCCAATGCGTAAAGCTTCACATCGTACTTCGCACAGGTGTAGCGCACCTCTTTCAGCGATTTTTCCGATATGTCCGCCGCCGTGAATACTGCTTTCGCATTACCCACGGAACAAGCGTCCTTTACCATATCCATGCCCATAACGAGCTTGCCTGCCTTGCGGCTCATCGAAAGTATACCCGATTTATTGTTGCTGCTCATTGCCGCTCAGCTCCTTTTCCATGGAATCATATAACTCATCATCTATCCTGCACGCAAAATTCTTTTCCAGTCGTCTTGCCTTGCGTGCCTTTTTCAGACATTCAGCGTCTGCACATATATATGCGCCTCTGCCCGCCTTTTTTCCTGTCAGGTCAAGGCTTATCTCGCCCTCTTTGGAACGCACTACCCTGACAAGCTCTTTTTTTGGCTTCATCTCACCGCAGCCGAGACACATTCTCATCGGTATCTTCTTCGGCTTTACAGGCATCTTATTCTTCTTCCGCCTCCGCGCTCTCGGGTGCGTTCTCGGGAACGATGTCTATCTTGTAGCCTGTAAGACCTGCCGCCAGCTTAGCGTTCTGACCCTTATTGCCTATGGCAAGTGAGAACTGATTGTTAGGTACGATAACGCGGCACTTCTTGATAACTCTCTCGAATTCCTTTTCTTCGCCCTTGTGCTCTATCTTCACCTCAGGCTCCAGCAGTTCAACACTGAGAACCTCGGCAGGTGCCAGCGCCTTAGCGATGAATTCTGCTTCGTCCTCTACCCAGTTGATAACGTCTATCTTCTCGCCCTTGAGTTCCTGTACAACAGCGGATATTCTGGACTTCTTGGGACCTATGCAGGCGCCCACAGCGTCAACGTTCTTATCCTTGGACCATACAGCGATCTTGCTTCTTACGCCCTCTGTTCTGGATATGGACTTTATCTCAACGGTGCCGTCAGCTATCTCGGGAACTTCCAGCTCAAACAGTCTCTTTACCAGATCCTTGTGAGTTCTTGAAAGCTTGACAACAGGCTGTCTCTTCTCGCCGCCGCCAAGGCTTACGATGTATACCTTGATCTTGTCGCCCTCTTTGAGTATCTCGCCGGGTATCTGCTCACTGCGGTAGAAGTAATGCTCGTTCTTGTCAATGGTGATAACTGCATTGCCTGTAGCAGGCTCTACCTTCTGTACCGTAGCGGTAACTATCTCGTGTTCCTTGTCCTTGTACTGCTCTATCAGCTTGTTTCTCTCGAAATCCTTGATATCGTGCTTGATGGACTGCTTTGCGAACTGTGCCGCAACTCTGCCTATCTTAGCAGGGTTAACAGGTATCTCAACCCAGTCGCCCACCTTGATGCTCGGGTCATAGGTCTGTGCCTCTCCGATGTATATCTCGTTGGCAGGGTCGTCAACGAACATTACCTTCATAACTTCCTTGAGTATGCACATCTCAAGCTTGCCTGTCTCGGGTATGATATCAACTCTGATATGCTCGCTCTCGGGATTTTCCTTCTTTATCGCCTTGATGATGCCCTCTCTGATCTTTTCGATAAGTACGTCCTTGTCGATCTCATTCTCGCTGACAAGATCTGCCAGTGCTTTAAAAAACTGCTCGTTCATTTTTTATGACCATTCCTCTCTTGTATAAATAGCTCTGTATCCTTAATAACGGACGGCTCCCCGTCCAGACTTTTTGCTTTAAATTTTACGCGTGGATTATTGCACAGCTCACGAAGCTTTGGATGGATAATTATTCCTCACAACTTTTGCCGCTTAACGATTATCTTAAATGGGGGCGAAGCCCCCATACCCCCGACGCTTCAAACCCTCGCGCCTGTAGGGGCTTGACCGTCGTTCACTCTCACTCGTTCCTCGTTCGGTTCACTATGGTCAAGAGGCGCTCGGGCATTGAAGCTGTTTGCCATTCTCAGCAACTTAGCTGTGTCAAATACCCTTGCGTTTGCCTATCAATCAAACTTAGCTCCTGCCAGCTCTTCTTCCAGGTCGCCGTCGTCGTAGAGCTTGACAAAAGCGCAGTCGTTCAGGCTGAACTGTACGTTCGCCACGCCGTCGCCGTTCTCGTCCAGCGTCTGACAGGCTATCAGCTTTTCTTCCTCGTCATAGCCCACCAGTCCTACGATGAACTCGCGCTCGCCGTTCTCATCGGGACGTATCAGCCTTACTCTCACAACATCGCCTATGCACACCTCGAAGTGTATCGGCTTTCTCAGCTCTCTGCCCAGTCCGGGACTGCCGCATTCAAAAACATAGCTCTGGGATATAGGGTCTGCTTCATCGAGTATCTTGTTGAAAGGTCTCGTGAAATTCTCGCAGTCCTCCATCGTCACGCCGCCGTCTTTGTCGATAAGCACCCTCAGATACCAGGTGGCGCCCTCCTTCTCGAACCTTACGTCCCAGAGGAAAAGCCCCAGCTCGTCCGCCAGCGGCTGAGCCAGCTCGGCTACGATGTCCGCCGTACTCTTTTTTGAGCTTCCGCCCTTGCTTTTACTCAAATCATCAGCCCTCCCTGTGATATCCGCACCCATCCCGATACCACCAAAACTGTACCGCATACCGGTGCGATTATAGTCCATACAAACACAAAAGACCGTGAATTTTAAATTCCGGTCTTTCGTCAAGCCTATTGCATATATTATACTACAAATAGTACACTTTTGCAAGAGATGTCCGGAATATTAACAGGAAATTTACAATCACCGGTCCTTTTCACCTTTCAAGGTGCCATCGGAGACTTTTTTCTTCCCATTTTCTTCCTTGCCCTTTTTGTGATCTTTTCTGTCCTCTGCACGCCGCTTCTTGCGCCTGCCCTCAACAAAATCCAGCGGCACCGTGAACATTATGCCCGTGTTCGGCTGAGAGAGGTCGCCCACAGTGTTGTATACCACTCTCCGCGCCAGATCAAGCTGATCGTCCTCTATAACAGAGATTATGGTCTTGTTGTCGTCTTCCTCGCCGCTGAACATACTGCGTATCGACGAACTCAGAAAACTTGAATTCATCTTTGAAAGCGTCATCGCCATACCCGAAGAGGGTATTATCGTAGCGCCGCCGATGCCCGCCGCCGAAAGTCCCTCAAGCAGGTATTCCAGCGCTTCTGTTTTGTTCAGTATCAGGACCATGAGCTTCATTTGTGATCACTTTCCTTAGTCGTCTTACTGTTCCGCCGTTTTTGCTTCGGCTTCTGTGTTCTTTGCGTCAGCCTGTGCCTGTGTGCCGCCCTCAGCTACAGAGGATGCTCCGTTTTCCGCAGCGATCTCGGCTACCTTTTCCTTCAGCTCGGTGATGAAATCTTCGCTGATAACAAAGGTTGAATCCTTTTCGCCCCATGTGCCTCTGGGTATCAGCTTCTGGGCAGGTGTCTTGCTGCTGGAAAGCATGTCCTTGATATATGACTTCTGTAACTTGAAGTCCTCGGGGTTCATGTCGGTATCACTGTTGGTAGTTATTATGCTGTAGATATTGTCCAGGTTGTCCTGCGTGATGTACGCCTGCTGGAACATACTGTTTATCAGCGATTCCATAGCCTCGCCCAGGAACTCGTTGTTGCCCTGCTTGCCGTTGGAAAATACGGGGTACTGAGTCAGAAGTCTTATCTGTCTTCCGCCCAGTGATGCAAGCTCGCCCTTCTGGATCGAGATATCGTTCTCGTTATTGTCCTTTGAAAGATAGTATAATTCCTCGGGAGCTTTGTAGGTTATTCCTCCGTATATGTCGCAAACTCGCTCAAAAGCGTCATTCGACAGCGAAGCATAGTTGTCCACATTCAGACCCAGCGTACCTTCGATGGCATCCTTTACGCCCGCCATGCCCTGATTTGAATAGATATCGCGCATGGTCATGTTGTTGGTCTTGCTCACCGTCATAGCCGATATCGGCACAACAAGTATGCTGTTGTCAGTCGGGTCTATCCTTATCAGAGCCATGTCTGAAAGTACACCCTTGCTGTTTACTCGCGAGAACAGATCATTGAAGGTCTGCGTAGTTACAGAAGCATCTTCGTCCTCGTTGTTTTTCAGCAGACCAAAGCTTTTCAGCAGGTATATTGAAAGCATGGATATCAGCGCCATGAATATCAGCACCGTTACAACATATACCAGCGCAACGGGTGCCTGTGATCTTCTTTTCCTTTTTCTTTTCTTTACGGCAGATGACATATATTTTCTCCTTACTGTATATTATTTCCTTTTTTTATCTGTTTATTCACAGTAGAACTGCGGGTTCCTGTCAAGCTCGATAACGTGTATATCCAGCCCGTTGTGCTTAGCCATATTTATGGTCTGCAAAGTTCCCGAACCACGCTGTTTTTCTTTGTATATCGCGATCAGTTCCGAAGAATTGTCCACCATGAATTTGTTTCTCCTGCGGTAGCGCCCGCTGTCACCGATATCTCCCGTCACCACCACAGCCGAAGCTATTTTCAGCAGCAGACTGTATATATACCGGTCCTTCGCAAGCTTTATCTCACGTATCTGATCTTTGTACGGCAGAGCACATATAAGCTCTGTCCCGGGATGATCCTCACTGTGCATCATATCCATTATCACCGATCCGCAGATCAGGTCTGCCCCCTCAGCCATGCCTGTTATGAAAGTGCGTATCCCTCTCCCGTAAGCCTCATGGCACAAAAGATGCACCGTGCTTATCAGGTTTTTTACTCCCTGTTTTGAGATATCGCCTCCAAAGGGAAGGTCACGCCGACGGTGTCCTGTAAAGCAGCAGGTCGAAGCCCTTTCGGTGTAAAACTCCTCCGCGGAGATGATCTCAACACTGTCCAGCACCTCAGCCACCGCCTTTCGATAACACTTAAAATTATTATAGCACACATTTCCCCATTTTTCAATACCTTTTTTGATTTATCTTAAAACCTGCCGTAGTATTACCGAAAAAAAACAGAGCCGCTGAGGACTCTGTTCCGGTATATCTGTCAAAGTGATTTCTTGCCCTTTACATGCGCCGCTATCCTGGTGAGATCGGTAATGGTGATATTTCCGTCGTTGTTGATATCTGCACGAAGCTTCTGTTCTTTGGTAAGGAATTTTTTTCCCTTTATGTGCAATGCTATTTTTGTGATGTCGGTAATATTTATTTTGCCGTCATTGTTTACATCGCCCTTGATGCCAGCGTCTGACATTTCGACGAATCTGAACTCATTGTTCTTTGCATACTTTTCAGCAGCAGTATCTTTAGTGCCTCTTATGGTGAAATTTTTTATCGTAGTACCAATAATATCTTTTTCCTTATCGTTATAGTATCCGAATGCTTTTTCTCCTATTATCCGAACGCTGCTGGGTATAGTTACGCTTTTCAGTTTTGGACAGCCATAAAATGCGTATTCGCTTATGCTTGTTACGCCATCTGATATCACGGCGGTTGTAAGTTCTTCGCAATTTGCAAAAGTACCGTAACCCATTTTTATGACGTTGTTCGGAATAGTTATTTTAGTCAGATTATCACAATCGACAAATGCACATTCCCCTATGTTTGTTACGCTGTTGGGGATTTTTATGTCGGTCAGGTTTGTACATCCCATAAAAGCGCATTCCCCTATATATGTCACATTTTCAGGTATGGTTACGCTTTTCAGATTGCTGCAGTGTGTAAAAGTATAGTCACTTATTCGGGTTACGCCATTAGGTATATTGATCTTGTTCAGGCTTCCACAGCTCATAAAGGCATATTTGCCTATTTTTGTTACACTATTGGGAATAGTTACGCTCGTTAAGTTCATACAGAATGTAAAGGCGCTGTTGCCTATGCTCGTTACGCCATTTTCAATGACTACCTTTTTTACCTCATCTGTCTTACGCCCAAGTGAAATAGGCTTATCGACGAGGTACATATCCCCCTCGCCGCTGATAGTCAGTGTGCCGTCTTCATCAAACACCCATGTTACGTTTTCACCGCATTTGCCGCTCGTGGGCTGTTCTTCATCAGCGCTTGCCGTCAATGTGAAAACATCACTGCTCAAATTTCCGAGAACCCCGCCTGCACCGAATACCATGGAAACAGCCAGCAGTCCTGCCACTATCTTTTTCATAAATAAACACCTCGAATAAGAATCATAACGCACACTGTCTCTGCTTCGGCAGATGAAAATGTGCTTACAGTTTTTTACATTTTTGCAACGAATCACAGCATTTCCAATTATACATCTTTTTTGATGTTTGTCAAGTACGAAGCTGTTTTGTCGTTCCGATTTTCGGCGTTTCACCCAATTTCACACCGCAGACTATATGCAAACAACTGTTTTTTCATTTTACTCGGACATATTTCTGCAAGAGTTGTACAAAAACGTACAACTTTTCCCCTTTTTTAGCTGTTAGTAAGAAGCCCTGCGTCCAATGGGCGCGGAGAACTTCTCCGATGAAACATGATTCCGGTGCGCACGATGGCAGGCAGCCGTCCGCTGTAACTACGGTACAAAGGGCGGCGTGTTATACTGCATTCGGAATAGTATCCTGACATCGGAACAGAATCTTGACAATTGAATATCTGCTCGTAACAGTCCGAAAAGATGAAGCCCTGACGACGTTTATCATAGATGATCTATAAGCAATATACAAACGCGATATAGTTTTAAACTATATGATTCGTTCGCTTTTTTATATACCGCGCTCTGCTGTTTGCGCGGACTATACTATTGAAAAAAAGACAGCAATGTGATATACTTAAAGCATTATAGGCGTTTCAGAGGAAATGCAAAAAAAAATTATACAGAATGGAGAATGAAAAATGAAAAAGACATACGCAAGAATGTTCGGCGCTTTGGGCGCTGCCCTGATGACAGTTAACGCAGCAGCAGTAAGTGTATTCGCTGAGAAAAAAGCCATCGCACCCGACTTCAAAAAAGCCGATGATGCTGTACTCTACTGGGCAGATCAGCTGGTAGAAGACCCAATGAACTGGTCAGCTGCCCCCACAGGCTTCACCGTAGCAGAGAACGGATTTATATATATATGCACCGAGGATAATATACTGAAGATAGATAAGTACACAGGCGAACAGGTCGCCGACGGAAAAATGGCAGGTAAGGTAATGTTTGCCACCAAAGGCCCCGTTTATGCTGACGGCAAGATATTCATGGCTCTCGGCGGCGGTATCATACAGGCTTTCGATGCTGATACCCTTACATCTCTCTGGGTATACAAGAACAAGAACGGCGGCAGCCCCAACTGCGATATCGTAGTTGAAAACGGCTATCTCTATACAGGTTTCTATAATTCCGAGGAGGCAGATGCCGATTTCGTAAAGGTAAGCATAGCTGATGAAGATACTGCCAAGACCGACGAAGAAAAGACAGCTGAATGGGAGTATACCAATAAGGGCGGCTTCTACTGGACAACTGCTGTGATCAATAACGGCACAGTGATCTTCGGCGCAGAGAACGGTATCAAGGAAGCAAATGCGGAAGATGTCTATACCGCTCCTATCGCTCTTGACGATGCGACAGGCAAAAAGTTAGACTTCGCAGGAACAGCACATAACGATATCCGCAGCAAGATGGTGCTCAAGGACGGTGTATTGTATTATACTTCCAGCAGCAATGAAGTTTTTGCTGTTTCTCCCGAAGACGGCACAGGTAATGTGGTCGATCTGAATACCGCTCTTGACCTCAAGGGCTTTGCCTGCACCAGCACTCCTGTCGTTGAAAACGGCAGGATCTATGTTGCTCTGAATGGTTCAGGCTGGGACGCATACAACGGCGCTATGATCGTTGTGCTCGATGCTGCCAAGGATGAAAACGGCAAAATTGCTCCCAAGGTAGCTTATGTTGTCGAAACTTCCGCAGAATGCAAAGTCGATGGCGTTTTTGCAGGAGTTGACGAGGAAGGCTATAATGTTATATACTATGTTGAAAACGGCGCGACCGGAGTTGTTCGTAAGCTGAGAGATAAAGCAGGCATGACCGCACCTGTCGATGCTGTCGAGGAGACAGACACAGCAGGCAAAAAGCATACCTGTCCTCCCGTTGTGTTCAGACCTCAGAGTGCACACGCACAGTTCTGCGCAGTTGATCCCGTATATGACGAAGAATCAGGACTGCTCTATATCCGCAACGATTCCTTCAATATGCTTGCTATAGGCGAAAAAGCAGGCGGATTCGATATCGAGTGCCCCGAGATAACAATACACCCCAAGGGCGTCAAGACCTTTGTATTCATGGCAGATGAAACTCCCGCCGATAAGGAGTATACAGTTGATATCGCAAACGCTCCCAAGAAGACCATAGGCGATATCACAGCCAAGGATCTTACATTCAGCGTTGAGAAGTTCACCGCCGATGATGAAGTTCTCACCGCAACATTTGCTTACGGCCTGTACAACGGAAATGGTGAAAAGGTCTCAGTATCAAGCGATACCGATGTTCTCGTTGCCAAGACTAAAGACCAGTACAAGCGCGCACTTGCCAAGAAAGGCGATATAAACGGCGACGGCAAGATAAACAATACCGATATCATAAAGCTGGCTGCTCATGTAAAGGGCAAAAAGACACTGGATAAGTACAGCCTTAACGCTGCTGACGTAAACGGAGACAAAAAGGTGAATAATACCGATGTCATTCAGTTAGCGGCACACGTAAAGGGCAAAAAGCTGATAAAGACAGAAAGATGATGACCACGGACGCCGCTGCGTCTGCGGAAATATCAGGCTTGATCTAACAGACACTGATAACAGATCTGCGACACATGGACTGTTCGATAGTAAACAACGGTATATAGTTTACTTGATCTATCAGACCATGTGTGCAGGTCTGTGTTGCTTTATTTCGGAGGTCGGGTATGATCGGAAAAAGTCGTAAAAGTATCATAGCTTCCGCGGCAGCCGCCCTGATGCTTACAGCAGGGGCTGTCAGCTTTGCTGTGGGCTTTTACCGAAATGCCCCCCGCGAGGATACTTCTGTAGGTATAGAACACCGTGAAGCCATGCTCCCCGAAATATCGGCAGAGGGGCTTTTAGCCGAAAACAGCAGTACCCCCGAAAAGGAAGATACAAGCTCCGATAAAGATGAAAGTTCATCTCCCGAAAGCACCCCCGATACCGAGGATAACAGCGGTCAGGCGAATACAGATACTTCCGCGGCAGTGATACACACCGAGTATTCGCAGGAAGATACTTCACCCGATGACAGCCAGGTACCCACTTCAATTATACAAGCGGCTGACGATGCTACCGCCCCCGCAAAAACCACTCCCGACGGCAGAGAAGCCGACCGCGAATACTTCACCACCTCGATAGTGAACGGCGAGACCGTCACCGACAGCACCTACTTCTTCACCGTTACACATCTTATCCAAGACCTTGAAAATATCCGCTGTGATGTTGAGGTCAACAGTTCGCTGATGACAGGATTTGCAGGCAGGGTGCATCTCAGGGAGGGTGCAAACGCTATAAGGGTCAGCTGTACCTATAAGGACGCTGATAATAAAGTGTACAGGGCTTTACGTGATTACACCGTGTATCTTTCCTCACCCGCCGCCGAGATAGTTACCGACCTTTCCGACTGCGAAGTTTACGACCCCGAATTTACATTTACAGCCCGCTGTGATGACGGACTTGAAGTCAGGCTGAACGGCAGACTTATTGCAGGTGAGAACAGCTTCACCGTAACTCTCTCCGAGGGTGAGAACATGATAAAACTCACCTCGGGGGATACCTCACTTGAATTCTCGGTGACTTACATACCCGTCCGCACCCTTGCCATAATCACCGACCTTTGCGACTGCACAGTGTATACCGACAGCATAACTTTCAGCGCAAAGGCAGTGGGTGGTAATTCTCCCAAACTTTACGTACTTGTGAACGGAAAAGCTCTCCGCGGCAGTGATACCTTTACAGCACCGCTGAATGAGGGGAACAATACCATACGTCTGCTTGCAAAGGACGGCAATGATAAGACCGAACAGACGACCTTCACCGTTACTTCCCTTTACACTATCGATGAAAGCAGGCTGCCGCACCTTGAAAGCATAAGTCTTTCCGATAATATCAGCGTTAAAGGCAGTGCCTACACCCTTACCCTTAAAGCCGCCGACTGCGACGGCGCGCGGCTGTATTCGGATAATATACAGGTCATATGCGGCAATACAGTACCATGCAAGTGGGAAGATGCTTCCTGTACAGGCTACATACTCAAGCTTCACGGCGGTGAGAACACTGTCACTGTAAAACTGAGGGACAGGGTTGGCAGACAGAGCGAATTCTGCTATAATATAAACTGTGAGACCGCCGAAGCAGGGGAAGAAGTCGGCAGGATACAGATATCCGTCAGCGCAGACCTCATCGGGCTGGGCACCCTTTGTGCGAGTGACAGCTTCCCTGTGCTGGAGGGCGAAACAGGCTTTGATACGATGGTCAGGTTCCTTGAAGAGAACGGATTTGAAGTATCATACCGCGGCAGTTCAAACAGCAGATATCTTGCAAGGATATCCATGGCGGGAAGATTCGCAGGGGCTGAACTGACCGATGCGGCGAAGACTTATCTTGCAGGTGCGGGCGTTGTTCCGAACGGCACAAGGGACGATGATTCCCTGGGCGAATTCGATTATGCATCGGGTTCGGGCTGGATGTACAGCCGAAACGGCAAAAAGCCCGCCTATGCCATGACATCTGCGGTATTTGCGGACGGCGAAAAAGTTGAACTGGTATTCTCCCTTGATCTGGGAAACGATATAGGTGGTGAATGATGTTGAAAAGACCTGCGGCACTGCTTACTGCGGCAGTAATGATGAGTACCCCGATATGTGCTTCGGCGCTGGATACAAAACAGGCTGATGGCTATGCAAGGGGTATAGTCACCTATGAAAAACAGAAGAACGGCATACCCGAGGGGGACAGTCTGCTTTCAGGCAGGATAGCAGAGGACGCGGGCTTCGACAGTTCTGACTGGCTGGCGATTGCGGCGGTAAGGTCAGGGCTGGAAACGGACACGGGTGAGTACTACTCTGCATGGAAAAACCGTATCGACAGTGAATATTCCGATGACGGGGCTTTAGATCGTCTCAACGCCACCGACTGGCACCGCGCAGTGCTGACGGGTATATGCCTTGGGGTAGACCCTACCGATGTTTCGGAAGTTGACCTGCTGGGCAGAGGTACGTATCTTCGGGGCGAGGGCAGACCTCTTGATGCACAGGGTCTCAACGGCGAGATATGGGCGCTGATAGCTATGGACAGCTGTGACTGGAAGCTTCCCGAGGACGCAAAGCCCGACAGGGCTGAGATAATCAGCTCGATAATAGACACCCGGAATTCCGACGGCGGTTTCTCGCTGACTGCGGGGGACGGCAGGAGCGATATCGATATCACGGCGATGGCTTTGCAGGCGCTTGCACCCTACCGATGCTGTAATGAGACCGAGGATACGGTATCAGGTGCGTTGAAATATCTGGCAGAAAGTCTTGAAAGTGCGGATAACTGCGAAAGCACAGCGCAGATAATATGCGCCCTGTGCTGTCTTGACATTGACCCCGATGAAGATGAAAGATTCGCGGGGCTGACAGATGAACTCATAAGCTATGTCAACGACGACGGCGGATTTGCTCACCAGAAAGGCGGCGAAAGCAGTGAGCTGGCATCGTCTCAGGCGCTTATAGCCCTTTGCAGCATACAAAGGCTTAGGGCGGGTGAAAGATCGGTATACGATATGAACGAGGGAAGTCCCGAAAAGCCTGTGAAAACTTCGCTGAAAGAAATGACGGCGGCTAAGAACAGGAACACATCACCCCCGACTTTGAGCAACAGCCCCGAGGGTTATCCTAAAGGCGGAAAAATGCAGACAGCCGTTCCTGCGGCGATAATATCCTTCTTTGTTGTGGCTGTTATCGGCGGGATCATAATGCGCAAGAGAAAGGAAAAGGAAAAATGAAAAGTATCCCTGCAAAAATAAAAGAACAGCTGATAAAGGTCATCGTGGGCAAGGACGATACCGTTGAACTGCTGATAGCCGCAGTGCTGGCTGGCGGTCATGTACTGCTGGAGGATACTCCCGGTACCGGCAAGACCACTCTTGCGCTGGCGCTTTCAAAGTGCATGGGGCTGAATTTCAGGAGGATACAGATGACCCCCGATACTACGGCTTCGGATATAACAGGATATTCGGCTTACGATACGGACAAAGGCGAATTCGTATATCACGAGGGCGCGGCGATGACCGACCTTCTTCTTGCGGACGAGCTCAACAGAACATCGGGCAGGACACAGGCGGCTTTGCTTGAAGCTATGGAAGAGCGCAGGCTGACTGTGGACGGTGTGACCCATGAGCTTTCAAAGAACTTTGCTGTTATAGCTACCCAGAACCCATCGGGTACGGCGGGAACTTCGGCTATACCCCTTTCTCAGCTTGACAGATTCATGGTAAGGCTGAGACTTGGTGCACCCGACAGGGAAGCTCTGAAAAAACTGCTGACAGACCGAATACTCACCGACCCCCTGGACAGCACTGAGCAGGTATGCTCGGCGGAAGACCTTGAGGGTCTGCGGGCTGAGATAAACAAGGTGACAATCAAGGATGAGATAATGGACTACATCTGCGACCTGATGCAGTCGGCGGCGGATTGCAGTGATACCGAGGGCGGCATATCTCCCCGAGGTGCGCTGGCGCTTTGCAGGATAGTTAAAGCAGGGGCTTTTCTGGACGGCAGGGACTATGTTGTGCCCAGCGATATCCGCGCCTGCTTTGTACCCGTATGCGCCCACAGGTCTGTGCTGACCAGAGAAGCAAGGGCGGCAGGAAAAACTCCCGAGGGGGTCTTTGAAGCTATACTGAAAGCTCAGCCCTGTCCCGAAAACAGGGAGGATATATGAGGACGCTGATATTCGCAGCATTATTTGCGGCGTCGCTTATCGCGGGATTTTTCTCGGTAATAGGGCTTTACATCGCGGCGGGACTGCTGGCGGTGCTTGCCATGGCGGTAATTGAAAATCTGGCGGAAGACTATCGTGTGAAAGTCAGCTACGAGAAGCTTTTTCTTCACAAGGGCGAAGCGCCCGCGGTGATATTTTCTGGAAAAAAGCGTCTGCGCGGCACGGTGCTTTGCGAGAATCTGGTCACGGGCGAGAAGTCATCGAATATAGTTGACATACATGGCAAGGGCAGGGCTGTACTGCCTGTGCAGAACAACTGCGGGGCGCTGCTGATAAGGTTTATGACATTCCGCAGGAGCGACCTGCTGGGTATAACAAAGCGGACAGCCGTTTGCTTTGCGGAAGAATGTGTGACAGTACTGCCAGATCTTCCCGATGCGGAGCTATACGATCTGGCGGAAGCCGCGGCGGGTGAAAAAGAGCCTGACGGTGCCAGAGAAGCGCGTCCCGATGAACCTTTGCGGCGGGTGAACCTGAAGCTGACCCACCGTTTCGGCAAGCCGTATCTCAACACTTATATGCCCGAAAGATCGGGAAAATTATGGCTTTTTGCGGATTACGGCGCAGGGGACAGAGCGGGTATCCTTGCGGAGAAGATATGCGGTCTGGCACAGCTTTTATCGGAGCAGGGTACGGACTACGGTCTGGCACTGCCTGCAAATGAAGACGGATTTTCATTATTTGAAAATGTGGACAGCGAAGCTGTGATGAATGAAGTCCTGCGATTCCCGATGTACAAATTCGAGGGAAAAAGCTGTCTTGAAAAGCTGTGCGGGAATATTGATGACGGACGGATAATTGCGTTTTCAAGGAATACAAAAGTCACTGACGAGCGTGTGACGGTGATAGACGGCTGAGAGCGGAGTTAAAATGGGCGATAAGACATGGAACATATCCGCGCCGATGGTTTTCGGGGCGGGAGCGGCACTTACGTTTTTCATATGGGGCGGGCTGTACGCGGCAGCGGCGGCTCTGCTTTTGTGCGCCCTGACGGCTTGTCTGGCGGGGCGTTTCGGTCGTAAGTGGGGCTTTCTGCCTGCCGTTTGCGGAGCTCTGACGGCGGTGATATTTCATGGTCGGTTCATGGCGGAATGTGCTCTTTGTGCGGACAATGCCGAGTATTTGTATTCCATAAAGCGCGATGCTTTGTACGTGCCTGTGGCAGGTGCGGCAGACAGCGCTTACATCGTGCCTGTGATAGCCTGCGGGCTTATCTGCGGGGTATATGCGGCATTCGGTGTCAGGGTTACGGCGGTGATACTGGGGGTTCTGGCGGCGCTGGGATATGTGCTTTTCGGCGGCAACGCCTTTGTCCTTTGCGGGGCTCTGGCTCTGGCGGTATCGGTATGCTGTTTCGGCGCTGAGGACATCCGTAAGGCGGGGCTTGCCCTTGGTGCGGCTGTGCTGGCTCTGCCTGCCGTGTTTATAAAAATGCCCGAATTTCCGCCCATGGGAGAAGTTTCTGCGGTGGGTGGAGAAAGCCTTTATCTGGCGGAAGAATACGAACAGCCCCATTGCAGCAAGGCTCAGTATTCGAGGGGCTCGGCGATAATGACGGCGCTGAGTGAAGAGGGATTTTTCCCCGAAAATCAGGCGAATCGGCTGATGGAAGCGGCGGGTGAAACTCTGCCGACCGAGGAAGTGGAAGTCAGCGGAAAGTACGTGCCTGCGGGTGTGTGCGGTGAGATATCCGATGGAAAGTACCTTGTCTGCCCCGAACTGAACGAGAATATTTTCAGGCTGACGGCGCGTTTGCATGAGGGCGATTACATCGACTGCGAGGGGCTTTACCGCGAGTATGTGTATTCGGCTTACGGAAATCTGACGGAGGAAGAAGACGCGCATCTGCGGGAAAAATTCGGCTTGGACGGAACTCTGCCCCTGGATAAGAAGCTTGCAGAGGTCAGAAAAGCGGTGCGGGCGGAGCTTTCCCCCGAAAATGCGGACAGTGAGGACTATGCGGTGCTGACTGTGGGTCTTGCACGTAGCTGTGGTATCGCGGCGAGAGAAGTCAGGGGCATATACTTTGACGAGATGCCCGAAAACAGAAGCGCAAAGCTTGCTGAGGGCGAGGGCCGCGCGTGGTCAGAGGTGTACATTGACGGCGCCGGCTGGGTGGTCTTCGAGACCTCACCCATGTATGAGGAAGTCTCTCCGCTTTTGCCCGAGGGGGCTTCGGCTGATAGCGAAAAACGCGACGAGGACAAAGTGACTTCGGGGGCTGAGGACATCATATACACATCGGCACCGCCCCGCACTGCCGCGGAGATACGCGAGGAAACTAATACGGAAAAGCCGTCATCAAAGGTGCTGTTTGCTGTTCCTGCGGGGGCATTGGTGATTCTTCTGGCGGCGGGTCGGACAAGGGCGGCTGTCAGAAGAATGAAGCGGAAAAATGGCGATAATTCGGCAGTCCTGAAAGCTTGTCATTTTCAGTGCAAACAGCTGATGGAGCTTGCGCTGGGTGTCAGCGGATTGAGCCCCGAGGAAATGGCGGAGAAAGCGGAAGGTCTTCTTAGAGAGCGGTTCACGGAATCTGAGAGGGCTTACGAAAAGCTGAGGTTTTCGGATGATCCCCCCGATGAAGAAGCAGTCAGCGCGGCGAAGCAGTTTTATGAAGAAGCGCGGCAATCTTGCAGGAAGCAGGGGCTTTTGAGAAGTCTGGGGCTTTGGCTCAGAGGGCTGTATTGATGGTGTATGGCAGTAAAAATCTGCTGAGAATGGCGTTCTGATCTGAACGTACGGCGGTAGACAAGGTCGCCCCTTGGGTGTGGTGTGAGGAGCATGGCAAACAGCTTCAAAGCCCGAGCGCGAACTTGACCGAGTACGCGTAGCGAGGTACGAGCGGAGCGCACGCAGCGTCAAGGTTGCACGCGCGCGAGGGTTTGAAGCGCGGGGGTATGGGGGCTGTGCCCCCATTTAAAATAATAGTTATAGCAGAAATTATTGGGCGCGTGGTGCGAGATTTTCGCGGGAGACAGCTTACGAAAAATGCACTGTGTGTTGACGGATAACGCAAAATTCAGGATAGAAAGGGTGAGAGCATGAAAATTCGGGATATAGCCATATTTGCTGGCGCGGCGGCTGTTCTGGCGGCGGCTGTGCTGTTCGTGGATATAAAAACCCCCGAGGAATATTATGCTCTTCACCCCGCGGCTGTAACCGAGGACGGCGAGTTCGTCACCATACGGGTGGACTGCTCGGCGGCGGTGGGCAGGGCTGAGGGTCTGCCCGAAGATGGTACTATGCTTGATGGGAAGTACGCGCTGACCGAGGGCGAGAGCGTTTACGATGTGACCGCGAGAGTGCTGAGGTACGAGGGTATCGACTTCGGTACCAAGGGCGGCAGAGCCGTTTATATCAGCGGTATCGGCGGTCTGGAAGAGTTCGAGCTTGGAGCTGAGAGCGGCTGGATATATACGGTGAACGGAACTGCCCCGGGCATCAACTGCGGTGAATATCAGCCCGAATGCGGGGACGAGATAGAGTTCGTTTACGTTGATAAATTTTTCGGGGAGGCGGGCAGATGAGAGGTTTTGCACCGCTTTCGCGGGTTTTGGTGGTCCTCGGAGCGCTGATGGTCATAATGTTCTCGCGGTCGCTGAGTGCGGCGGGTGCGGGATTTTTGGCGGGGGGGCTGTGTCTGCTTCTGAATGAGGGCGGGCGCAGGGCTCTGAAAGCGTTGGCGGCAGGACTGGCTGTCTGCGCGGCTACTGCGGTCATCGACCCCATATTTTCACACAGGGGCGCGACGGTTCTGCTTTTTGTGAACGACCGTCCCTACACGCTGGAATCCATGCTTTACGGGCTTGAACTGGGGCTTTCACTCAGCGGCGCGGGGGTGTGGCTGGCGGTACTGAGAGGTCTGGTGAACGAGCGGGAGATGCTGGGCATTTTCGGGCGTTTTTCCCCTAAGCTGGCTATGACCATAAGCATGACGCTGGGATTTATACCTCGGCTGATACGCAAAAATTCCCGCATACGTGAGGCACAGCGGGGTGCAGGGCTTTTCGCGGGGGACAGTCCCTCGGGGCGGCTGGCGGAAGTTTCAGCGGTGTTTACTGCCTGCATGGCGTGGTCGGCGGAAGCTGCGGCTGGTGCGGCGCAGTCCATGAACGCGCGGGATTTCGGCACACACAAAGTAACCTTTTCGGACAGGCGGGCTTTGGGGCTGAAAGACTATGTATTCATCCTGATGGTGGTACTGCTGACGGTGGCGGGGCTGGTATTATCGGCGCTTGGCGGGGCTACGGAGTTCTTCCCGCGGGTAGACTTGGGACGATATGAGATGGTCATGACGTTTGTATATCTGGGAGAATGTATGCTCCCCGTAATTATTCTGGCAAAGGAGAGGCTTCAATGGACGCTGTACACTGCGAGGGACTGACGTTCCGCTACAACAACGCAAAAGCGCCTGCTATTCAGGGTATCGACCTGAAAATAGGCAGGGGCGAACTTGTGCTGCTTATGGGGCGGTCGGGGTGCGGAAAGACTACTCTGTTGAAGCTTTTAAAGCCCGAGATTGCGCCTTTAGGTGAAGTTTCGGGGGATATATCTGTCTTCGGAAAGAAAGCGGAAAGCCCTATGCCCATGGTGGGATATGCGGCGCAGTCCCCTGAGGACAGCTTTGTCAGCGATACGGTATACGGCGAGATAATGTTTGCCCCCGAAAATGCGGGACTTAGCGCGGAAGAAGTACGTCGGGCGGCGGCGGAGACTATAACCCGCTTCGGGCTGGGGAAGCTTCTGCGGAGAAAGCTTGACGAGCTTTCGGGGGGCGAAAAACAGCTGGTGAGCCTTTGTGCGGCACTGGTGATGCAGCCTGAGATACTTCTGCTGGACGAGCCTTTCAGCAGACTTGACCCTGTGACGGCGGAAGATATCAGCGGGCTGATACTTAGGCTGAACCGCGAGATGGGTACAACTGTGATAATCGCGGAACACACCACAGATCTTTTGTTTGCGGAGTGCGACAGGGTAGTCTTCATGGAGAATGGGCAGATAGCGGCTGATGCTTCGCCGCGGGAAATGTGCAAGGTTGCAGGGGCGGAGAGTTTTCTGCCTGCGGCGGCGAGGATATTTTCGGGACATGAGAGTTGTCCCCTGACGGTGAGAGAGGGCAGGAAACTGCTGGGTGAGCTACCTCACAAAAAAGAGGTAGCTCTGCCCGAAGTAAGAAAATTCGGGGAAGAAGCCCTGAGGGCTGATGACCTGAGATTCGCTCTTGAAAGGCGGGGTGAGGATATCCTTGATGGCGTGGATATACTTCTGCACAAGGGTGAGCATCTTGCGCTGATAGGGGCTAACGGCTGTGGAAAGACCACGCTTCTGCGGTGTCTGGCGGGGCTTTGCAGGGCTTATTCGGGTACGGTCAAAGTGTTCGGAAAGCGGCTGAAAAAGCCGTCCCATGTTATAGCTATGCTGCCGCAGGAAGCGCGGGACATATTTGTTCAGCCTACGGTGCGGGAGGACTACATCTTCGCGCTGAAAGCCATGGAAAAGCCCATAGAGCGGGCTGATGAGATGCTTAGATATCTGGGGTGCGGACATCTGGCAGATATCCACCCTTATGACTTGAGTGGCGGCGAGACACAGCTTTGTGCGCTGGGCAGGGTGCTTTTGTGCGAGCCTGAGATACTTCTGCTGGACGAGCCTGTAAAGGGGCTTGATGCGGTATCGCGGAAGAAATTCGGAGAGATGATAAAACGGCTCTGCGGTGAGGGCAAGGCTGTACTCACTGTGACCCACGACCTTGAAAATGCGGCGGAGCTGGCGGACAGCTGTGCCATACTCTGCGGCGGTCGGGTGGAGAGCCTGATGCCTGCGGGAGAATTCTTCGCGCGGGCGGGAAGTCTCAGCACGGCGGCGGGCAGGATAGCGCGGGGAGAGGTAGCCAACGCATACACGGTGGAGCGGCTTCGCTCGGCTTTGCGGGGGTCATGCCCATGAACAGAGTAATGAAAGCGGCTGTGCTTGCGGTATGCATGGCGGTCATCGCGGGGGGCTGTCTGCTCTTCGGTGAGCGGTCAGCAAGCTGGCTGGCGGGTGCGGCGGCTGTGGTGATATGCGGTCTGTTCTTCGCAAGATTCGAGAAAAAAGAGACCACCGCAGGAGAGATAGCTCTTGCGGCGGTGATGACGGCGCTGTCGGTTACGGGGCGGATAATATTCGCGCCTTTGCCTGCCTTCAAGCCCTGCGCGGCGGTGATAATACTGGCGGGGATATACCTTGGGGCGGAACAGGGATTTCTGGTGGGGGCGCTGACGGCTCTGGTATCGAATTTCTTTTTCACACAAGGGATATGGACACCTTTTCAGATGATGATATGGGGGCTGACAGGGCTTCTGGCGGGGCTGCTTGGAAGTCGGCTGAAAAAGAATCCGATAGTGCTATGCATTTTCGGGGCTATGGCGGGACTATGCTACTCGGTATTCATGGACGTATGCAGTGTTCTGTGGCTCGGTGGCGGATTCACTCCTGAGAGATTCCTTGGGCTGACCCTTGCATCGGCATGGTTCACAGTAAGCTACATGGTATCGAACTGCGTTTTTCTGCTGATATTTTTGAAGCCCGCAGCGAGGATATTTGAGCGGCTTGATTCCAAGTTCGGCTTGGGCGCGGGTGCGCGGCGGGAGTGAGTTTTTTCTTACTTTACTTGGACGTGATGCCGCTCAATGAATATTGAATAATGAAAAATGAATAATGAATAATAGAGGTATCGCCTGCGGCGATGGATTTTTTTGGAGGTGAATTGTTTGTTCGTTAACGGGATAGTTATTCAGAAGCTGGTTGATAATGCTTCGGGATACAGGGGCATTGACGGGCTTGATTATTCGATGAACTGGTATTTATGTATTGAGCCAGGCTGTGAAGATCTTGAGAAGTACGTTGATGAGAATATCGAACTGACTTACTATGATATCGGTGACGGTGAATGTATCGCGGCGTGCACGGATATTGGATTCATAAAAAAATGGGCGGAGCGATCGAGCAATTTCAGGCTATTGCTTTGTGAGACAGATGTGCCGCGTCCTGTGATGGAGATGCCGAAGTGCAGGAAGAAGTTTCTAGGGTATGATTATGCATACACGGGCGGGGATTTTTATTCGGCTGTATACCATGAGATACCCTCGGTATTTCCGCAGTTTGAGCTGAACGAGAACGGACTTTTTGCCAGCATGGAGGAGATGGAGCGGTATCTTTCGGCGCGAAGGAATTTTGAAGCTTGTCACCCGGCTAATACTCTGGAAACGGGAGATTTTGTGGTATATAAGCTTTGGAAATTGGATAAGGACGAATTTCTGGGATAAAAGAGAGGTGTGGATAATGCCAAGGAAGAGAGTTTTATACGGTAATGCTAAATAAAAATCACCGCCGCGGTACTATGGCTTACCGCGGCGGCGTTTTACGTATTTATAGTAAGCGACATTGAAATTGCTGCTTTGAGAACTTCGCAAAAGCATATATCGAACGTTTACTCGTTCTCAGAGTGCAATTTCTAATGACGTTTACTATGTAAGTAAGAAGGTATGAATCGTCAATGACCTATGAAAAATTTTGTTATGCTATCGATCTCGGAAAGGTTTCGCACTAAACCTTAGAGAGCCTTGAATGCCTCGGAGAGGTCTTCTATGATATCGTCGATATGCTCGGTACCTATGGAAAGTCTGATGGTGTTGGGACGGATACCCTGTTCCAGCAGTTCTTCCTCGTTGCACTCGGAGTGAGTTGTAGATGCGGGATGGATAGCCAGTGACTTAACGTCAGCTACGTTAGCCAGAAGGCTGAACAGCTGGAGGTTGTCAATGAACTTCTGAGCTTCTGCTGCGCCGCCCTTTATCTCGAATGTGAAGATAGAGCCGCCGCCGTTGGGGAAGTACTTCTTATAAAGCTCCTGCTGAGCGGGATCCTTGGATACTGAGGGGTGATTTACCTTTTCTACCTGAGGCTGTGAATTCAGGAACTGTACGACTTTCAGCGCGTTCTCAACATGACGCTCAACTCTCAGCGAGAGGGTCTCAAGACCCTGCAGGAATACAAATGCGTGTACGGGAGAGAGGGTGGAGCCTGTATCTCTCAGCAGGATAGCCCTGATGTAGGTAACGTATGCAGCTGCGCCTACAGCCTTTGTGAAGCTTACGCCGTGGTAGCTTACGTTTGGTTCATACAGCCAGGGGTGCTTGCCTGCGCCCTCCCAGTTGAAGTTGCCGCTGTCAACGATAACGCCGCCTATTGTTGTGCCGTGTCCGCCGATGAACTTTGTAGCTGAATGAACAACGATATCAGCGCCGTGCTCGATAGGTCTTACAAGATAAGGTGTAGCGAATGTGTTATCAACTATCAGGGGGATATTGTGAGCGTGAGCTATCTTTGCGATGCGCTCGATATCAACTACCTCGGAATTGGGGTTGCCGAGGGTCTCTATCTCGATAGCCTTGGTGTTATCCTGGATAGCCTTTTCGATAGCCTCATAGTCGAAGGGATCAACGAAAGTGCTCTCAATGCCGTAAGCGGGAAGTGTGTGCTTCAGCAGGTTATAAGTTCCGCCGTAGATGTTCTTTGCAGCTACGATGTGGTCACCTGCATGCGCTGCGCCCTGGATAGCGTAGGTTATAGCAGCTGCACCTGAGGATACTGCCAGAGCAGCAACGCCGCCTTCAAGGGAAGCTATTCTCTCTTCAAAAACGCCCTGAGTGGGGTTTGTAAGTCTGCCGTAGATATTACCTGCATCTCTCAGACCGAAACGGTCAGCAGCGTGCTCGGAGTTATGGAAAACATAGCTTGATGTCAGGTAGATGGGCACTGCTCTTGCATCGGTTGCGGGGTCGGGGTTCTCCTGACCTACGTGAAGCTGTCTGGTCTCAAATCTCAGTTTTCTCTCATTTATATTACTCATGATAAATTCCTCTTTTCTTGATATTTATATATTATTGTACTATCTTAAAATGCCTTATTTACGTATTCAGATCAGCACATTCGCAGATGTGATGATACTTTTACGCTTCGGCTGATATGCTTCATATCATCGCCCGCTTTCTTATTTTTAGTTATCCTAGTTGATTACTAGGTTTCTTGCGATGGACTAATAATATCATATTTTTCCTATCATGTCAATAGGTTTTAGAAAAATAATTTATCTTTGTGAATAGTATACTATTATTGCTGTTGAAAAATGCTGGATTGACAGCAGTATGACGTTGAAGTTGCGTGAGTTATTGGTGGGGGTTATTAAGCTGATACTCATATATAAATTTTGGCTACATAGATCAAGGAAGAATTGTTTTGGTAGTCGGACATTTGCTGTGGTGGTTAGTTTGTAAGTTTTCGCCCCTCGTACCTCGGGTCGAGAAATCAACGAGCTAACGCCGTTGATTTCGGGCGCGGCAAAAATTTTTACGCACATAGAAAGAGCGTGGACGTTTGTATTGTCCACGCTCGTATTTTTGTAGCGGTGACTGCGTCGACCGCGTGCCGCGCCTTTTTTGTCAGGGCGGGTAGTTCGCTGTTCTCTTATAGTTCGCTGTGCATTTTGGTTTTGCGCCTTGATGTGAGGGCTCTGCCCTTAACAGTCAGCTTTGCTGACTGTGGCTCCCGCAAGCCTGCTAGCGCGAGGCATATGCCGACGCAGTCGCATAAACCGCGCGCTTTGTCTCTTTGGCAGTTTACGCAAGTCTGTGTTTTTTATATCACTGCAAAGCGCCGCGGTTGAACTCGCTGAGTTCAAGACCTTCGTTCTTTTCAAGTGCCCAGCGGATATTCCATTCACTGGTGAACAGGAGCAGGTAATTTCCGCGGAAGTCCTGTACAAGCTTGGTATCGCTGGAAAGCTTCAGCTTTTTAACGTCGATATCCTTATTGTCTATCCATCTGATATGGCTATACGAAAGGCTCTCCTTGAAGAGTTCAACATTGTACTCGTTCTTCATACGGTACTCGAAAACTTCAAGCTGCAGAACGCCCACAACGCCGATGATCACTTCTTCCATACCTGTTTCGGGTTCCTGGAAGATCTGTATCGCACCCTCCTGAGCTATCTGAGTAGCGCCCTTTACGAACTGCTTACGCTTCAGGGTATCTTTCTGGCGCACGCGCATGAAGTGTTCGGGGGCGAATGTAGGTATGGGCTCAAACTCGAACTTTCTCTTGGGGGAGCATATGGTATCGCCGATGGAGAATATGCCGGGGTCGAATACGCCGATGATGTCGCCAGCGTAAGCTTCGTCGATTATCTCACGCTCCTGAGCCATTATCTGCTGAGGCTGTGAAAGGCGCATCTTCTTATTGCCCTGAACGTGGAGCACGTCCATTTCCTTATCGAACTTGCCCGAGCATACGCGCAGGAAAGTTATCCTGTCGCGGTGAGCCTTGTTCATATTTGCCTGAATCTTGAATACGAAAGCCGAGAAATCTTCATCGAATGGGTCGATAAGACCGTCACTGCTCATACGAGGTGTGGGAGAGGTGGTCATCTCCAGGAATCTTTCAAGGAAAGGCTCAACACCGAAGTTTGTCAGCGCAGAACCGAAGAATACAGGTGAAAGCTCACCGTTTCTTACCTTGTTGATATCGAATTCGTAGCTTGCGCCGTCCAGAAGTTCGATATCATCTGAGAGAGTTTCGTGCAGATTCTCGCCCAGCATATCATCAAGTGCGGGGTCGGAAAGTTCAACTTCTTCCATAGCCACCTTGTGCTTGCCGAAAGCCATTTCGGATTCGCTGGAAAATGCGATTATATGGCGCTTGTCTCTGTCATAAACGCCCTTGAACTCTTTGCCGCAGCCGATAGGCCAGTTTACGGGATAGGTCTGTATACCCAGCTCGCTCTCTATCTGTTCGATAAGTTCAAAGGGACTGCGTGCATCTCTGTCCATCTTATTTATAAATGTGAATATGGGGATATGTCTCATAACGCAGACCTTGAAAAGCTTTCTGGTCTGGTTCTCAACACCCTTGGAAGCATCGATGACCATTACAGCGGAATCTGCCGCCATAAGGGTACGGTATGTGTCCTCGGAGAAGTCCTGGTGTCCGGGGGTATCAAGGATATTTATGCAGTAGCCGTCATACTGGAACTGCATTACCGATGATGTTACCGAGATACCTCTCTGCTTTTCTATCTCCATCCAGTCCGAAACTGCATGGCGGGAATTCTTCTTACCCTTAACAGCGCCTGCCTGTGCGATAGCGCCGCCGTACAGCAGGAATTTTTCTGTAAGTGTGGTCTTACCTGCGTCGGGGTGAGAGATTATGGCGAAAGTTCGCCTGCGGTTTATTTCTTCTTTTAAGCCCATTAATTTTCCTCCGTTATATATGTGAGACCTTACTGCTTGCGGGTCGGGTCAGTTTTTTTCATGTATTGTTCTGATCGTGATGGTAAATCATATCACATCATGTTCGACCTCCGATACAAATTTCAGCATACCTAATCATTATACCATGAAATGACATGATTTACAAGCGTCATATTCCCAAAATTACCGAAGCTTATTATTGCCCGAAGTGATTGATATTGCATAAATCCCCCTTATACAGAAGTTGACAGGAAGCTGTTTCGGTGGTATAATTCATCAGTAGAGATTTTGGTCTTTGAAAGGAGAACGCATTATGGCAAAAACCAAAAGCAAAAAGATAGTTATAATGATAATAATTCTGATACTTATAGCGACGTTTCTTGTAGTGGTATTTATCCGCGTGAACCCTAAGTGGAAAGCCGCTGAACTTACAATAGTTCAGGCGGAGAAAAAATATGATATAAAATCCATAGATCCCGAGGGGACGACTTTGCAGACACGCATACTGCCGCCCGAGGGTTACAACCGCGTGGATGCGGAAGAGGGAAGTTTTGCGGCTTATCTGCGGGATTATCCTCTTTATCCAGATGGTACTGCACTGCCTGTGTTTGACGGCAGGACAAAGGAATCGCCCTACACTGCGGCGGTTTTCGACATAAGTGTGGGCGATGAGGGCTATCAGCAGTGTGCGGACAGCATAATACGTCTGTACAGCGATTATTGCTATGAAAACGGTAATTTTGATGATATATCGTTTCAGCTTTCAAACGGCGATGTATGTTCATACAACAGATGGCGAAAGGGAAGACGTATACTTGCGCTGGGAGATTTCTCCTGCGAGATACCTGCGGCGCTCCCCGATGACAGCGAACAGCAGTACAGAAACTATCTGAAACTTGTGATGCGCTATGCGGGCACGCTTTCGCTGTTGGATGAATCAAAGGTGATATCCGTTGATGAACTTCGCACAGGGGATATCATCTGCAATAAAACTCATGTGGTGATGGTGCTAGATACAGCCGTTAACGACAAGGGTGAGAAGTGCTATCTTCTTGGGCAGAGTTTTATACCTGCGGTGTGTTTTCATGTAGTGAACAACGTGGATGGCAAGGACGGTTCGCCCTGGTTCACGGAAGCGGAACTCAGGCAGGAGACTTTCAGCGTAGGCGGATTCAAGTTTTCAAGCAAAAATGATATCCGCAGATGGAAGAGCTGAAAACAAGGCGGCACGGTGTGTAGTTGATATTTATAGAGAATGTTTGTAGCTATTATTGGGGGAAAACCCTTTTGAAAAAGGGTTATTCCCCCAAGCCCCTTTTCCTAAAACTTCTATTATGTTTTTGCGGGGGATAGCTGTACTTTAAAAGTACGGCTATCCCCCGCATTTTGTATTTCTTAATTAGAATAGCTATCCCCCGCAAAAACAAAGTAAAAGTCTTTGGAAAGGGGTCTGGGGAACAACCTTTCTTCAGAAAGGTTTTCCCCAGTGATAGTCACAAGTATTCTTTACAGACATCAGCCACACACCGTGCCGCCTTGTTTTTTAGTTCTGTCTGTATGTGCTCAGGAAGTCCTTCATCTCTGACATTGACAGTTTCAGCTGGTCGATGCAGGGGAGGTATACTATCCTGAAATGGTCGGGCTGTTCCCAGTGGAAACCGCCGCCCGCTACGAGGAGTATCTTCTTTGTTCTCAGCAGGTCGAGGACGAACTGTTCATCGCTGGTTATGCCGAATTTCTTTGCGTCTATCTTAGGGAATATGTAGAACGCTGCCTTTGGCTTAACGGCGCTTATGCCGTCGATATCGTTCAGCAGAGTGTAGATGCATTCTCTCTGGTCGTATATACGTCCGCCGGGGAGAAGCTCCTTGTCGGGAGCGCCTGAGCCTTTCAGTGCGGCGGGGATAACGTACTGAGCCTGAACATTTGAACACAGTCTCATGGAGGACAGCATATTCAGTCCTTCGATGTAGCCGCGGACATTTTCTTTGTTGCCGCTGAGTACCATCCAGCCTGCGCGGAAACCTGCGGACATATGGGATTTTGATATGCCGTTGAAAGTTATGCAGAACAGGTCGGGGTCGATGGAAGCGATAGATGTATGCTCAACGCCGTCCATCAGCAGACGGTCATATATCTCATCGGAGAATACGATAAGGTCGTGTTCGCGGGCGAGCTTTGCTATCTGCTCCAGAACCTCGCGGGGATAAACAGCGCCTGTGGGGTTGTTGGGGTTTATTATAACAACAGCCTTTGTCTTGGGAGTTATCTTGCTCTCCATATCCTTGATATCGGGGAACCACTCGGAAGACTCATCACATATATAATGTACGGCAGTACCGCCTGCGAGAGTTACCGAAGCTGTCCACAGGGGATAGTCGGGGGCGGGTACGAGAACTTCGTCGCCGTTGTCAAGAAGTCCCTGCATTACCATGGTGATAAGTTCGCTTACGCCGTTGCCTGTGTAGATATCATCGATGGAAGCCACGTTGACACCCTTGCCGCGGTGATAAGCAAGTATAGCTTCACGCGCCTGAGGGATACCCTTTGAAGTGGAATAGCCCTGTGCGTTGTGGAGATTATCGGTCATGGTGCCGATTATCTCAGGGGGTGCATCAAATCCGAAAGGTGCGGGGTTTCCGATGTTGAGTTTGAGTATCTTCTCGCCCGCCGCGATCATTCTGTCAGCCTCGTCCATAACGGGACCGCGTATATCGTAGCAGACATTATCCAGCTTGTGAGATTTTGAAAAAGTTCTCATTTTACTTTACCTTCTTTATATTATTATTTCGTATAGGTCGTTTACAATAAATGCCGATAAATAAACTTATAAGCACTTTAAATTACATTGTACCACCATTTTCAGACATTGTCAAGGATACACCCGCCGAATTAAGTTCTCTGCCGATTTATTACTTTAAACAAATTGTACAACTTTTGCAGTTATACTAAGCTAAATGTAATTTTGCAACAATTGCATTCCAAAATTGCAAAAGCAGAAAATTTATGTACCAATAATCAGATGTTTTTCTTTAAAAACGAATAAATGAAACAATATTTATTCAAAATCGCTAAAAATGCACTTCCAAAATTTATATAATGTTTATGGCGGGGTACTTGACAATCAATGCGGAAAGTAATATAATAATAGTGTTGATTTTTTAATTTTAAACAAATGGAGGTCATTAACAATGGGCAGAGTTTATAATTTCAGCGCAGGTCCTGCTGTTCTTCCCGAGGAAGTACTCAAGGAAGCTGCTGAGGAGATGCTCGATTACAAGGGCACAGGCATGAGCGTTATGGAGATGTCCCACAGATCCAAGGCTTATGACGAGATCATCAAGGAAGCTGAGAAGGATCTCAGAGATCTGATGAACATTCCCGATAACTACAAGGTAATATTCCTGCAGGGCGGTGCTTCTCTGGTATTCGCAGAGGTACCTATGAACCTGATGAAGAAGGGTAAGGCTGCTTACATCATCACAGGTCAGTGGGCTAAGAAGGCTGCTGCTGAGGCTGAGAAGTACGGTGAGGTAGTAAGAGTTGCTTCCTCCGCTGACAAGACTTTCTCTTATATCCCTGATTGTTCCGATCTGGACATCCCCGATGATGTTGACTATGTTTACATCTGCGAGAACAACACCATTTACGGTACAAAGTTCCACACACTGCCCAACACAAAGGGTCACGAGCTGGTTGCCGATGTATCCAGCTGCTTCCTGAGCGAGCCTGTTGACGTTACTAAGTATGGCGTTATCTACGGCGGCGTTCAGAAGAACGTTGGTCCTTCCGGCGTACAGATCGTTATCGTAAGAGAAGACCTGATCGCTGACGGTCCCGCATTCAAGGCTTGCCCCACAATGTGTGACTGGAAGGTACAGGCTGACAATGATTCTCTGTACAACACTCCTCCCTGCTACGGCATCTACATCTGCGGCAAGGTATTCAAGTGGATCAAGAAGATGGGCGGTCTCGAGGGCATGAAGGCTCACAACGAGAAGAAGGCTAAGATCCTGTATGATTTCCTTGACAGCAGCAAGCTCTTCAAGGGCACAGTTGTTCCCGAGGACAGATCTCTGATGAACGTTCCTTTCGTTACAGGCAACGAGGAGCTGGACAAGAAGTTCGTTGCTGAGGCTAAGGCTGCAGGCTTCGAGAACCTCAAGGGTCACAGAACCGTTGGCGGTATGAGAGCTTCCATCTACAACGCAATGCCTATCGAGGGCGTTGAGAAGCTTGTAGAATTCATGAAGAAGTTCGAGGCTGAGAACGCATAATTTAAGTAAATATCAAAGCATAGCGCAGGGCGGAAACGGTCTGCGCTGTTGCCGATTTATATAGCATACAACACATAGATCCTGAAAGGCAAATATCATGGCAAAGAACAATAGATTTGAAACAGTCTACTCTCAGGGCACGATTGATGTTGTCAAGGTTCTGGTAGACAAGGAGACAGGTGTGAATTACGTTTTCGCTAAAGAGGGCTATGCAGGTGGTCTGACACCTCTGCTGGACGAAAACGGAAATGTAGTTATCACAAAGATCGAAAAATAAGCTTGTTTTACCGTTTAGGGAAAAGGAGTGGATAACATGGCTAAAAAGGAAAAGATCACCCGCTTTGAGGTCACATTTAAGCAGGATGGCAGCATGAGTGCTCCCGGTTTCTGCATATGTGTGGATAAGGAAACAGGTGTGAATTATATTTACAGCTACTGGGGCGAAACAGGAGGTCTTACACCTCTGCTTGATCAGGACGGCAAGCCTGTTATCACTAAGGACGGCAAAGAGCTTTTATAATATTTTTGAAAAGGAATGATTTCAATGTACAATATTCTGACAATGAACAAGATCGCAGCTTGCGGTACTGACAAGTTCGACAAGGCTGCTTATACCATAACTGACGAGTGCGCAGAGCCTACCGCTATAATGGTACGTTCCGCTAAGCTGCACGACTATGAGATGCCTTCCAGCCTTCTCGCAATCGCAAGAGCAGGCGCAGGCGTAAACAATATCCCTGTTGACAAGTGCGCAGAGCAGGGCGTTGTAGTATTCAACACCCCCGGTGCAAACGCTAACGCAGTTAAGGAGCTGGTTATCTGCGCTCTGCTGCTGGCTTCCAGAAGGATCACAGAGGCTGCTGCTTGGGCTAACTCCCTGAAGGGCACTGAGGACGCTCCCAAGACTGTTGAGGGCGGCAAGGCTAAGTTCGCAGGTCCCGAAATCTTCGGCAAGACACTGGGCGTTATCGGTCTGGGCGCTATCGGCGGCAAGGTTGCAAATGCTGCTGTTGCACTGGGTATGAAGGTTATCGGCTTCGATCCTTTCCTTTCTGACGCTGCTGCTAAGGCACTGGATTCTTCCGTAAAAGTAGTTGACAGCAAGGACGATATCTACAAGAATGCTGATTACATCACTCTGCACGTTCCTTTCACTCCCGACGCTAAGAACAGCATCGGCAAGGAGCAGATCGCTATGATGAAGGACGGCGTTCGCATCATCAACGCTGCAAGAGGCGAGCTGGTTGATACTGCTGCTGTTGTTGAAGCTATCAAGGCAGGCAAGATCGCTAAGTACGTTACAGACTTCGCTGACGATATCGGTCTGGGCGAGGAGAACGTTATCACTCTGCCTCACCTGGGTGCTTCCACTCCCGAGAGCGAGGACAACTGCGCTATCATGGCAGCTGACGAGCTGATGGACTACATCGAGAGAGGTAAGATCAGAAATTCTGTTACATTCCCGAATCTTGAGCTGGCTAAGACAGCTGATCAGCTGGTATGCGTACTGCACAAGGCTGAAGTTACCGAGGACGCTGTAAAGGCTGCTGTAGGTGCTGACGTTGTTGCAAGCGCTTCTGCTACAAAGAAGGCTTGGGGCTACACTCTGCTGGACGTTAAGGGTTCTGCAAATGTTGACGCTGTAAAGGCTGTTGCAGGCGTTGTAGGCGTAAGAGTTATCTGATATCCGTTGAAAGTGTAAGGAGGGTACACCATGAGTATATTAGCGCTGATATTGCTTATCGGTATACCGATGGCTGTCATGCAGATATTGTACAGGCTGTACGATCCTGACGGCGAAAAAACGCTGGCACTTGCGGAAAAACTGCCTGTTCTGATGGGCAGGAAATTTCTTATACAGATAATCACGCCGCTGCTGTTCATAGTGGTCTTTGGGCTTATCTCGGTGCTGCTGCATATACCGATAGCGGTATTCTATGTGGTGTGCGGGTTAGCCATAGGCATAATAAACGGCATGGCGGTAACGCTGATGTATCACGGCGACAAGAAATAATGTATTTAACAGCGGAAGTCTTTGGGGCTCCCGCTGTTTTTGTGTGCGTTGGGGAAATTTGGGCATGAAAGAACCGCCTTATTCAGACGGTTTGTCGTTATCTTCAATTGGCTCAAAGCCTATGCCGTTGTTGCATTCGGTGATTTCTTTTACTTTACTATAATCAAAATCATTTGGTTGCCCATTAGGGAAGGCTTCACAGCAAGCTAGCCAACCCTCTATTTTAGGCAGTTTATGCTTACATTCTCTACAATCATTAACACATATCATAGATATTCCCTCCCCATATATTTTTTATAAAAATCAGACAACTCTTTTGAAACAGGTGTTTTGCGATAGCGTAATATTTCAAGTTCAGCAAGACATTCCACTCCATCTTTTAAAGCAATGTTGCTCACAACAGTTTTACCAAGTGGCTCTAGTTCTTTATAAAGCACTTCTATCTGAGCAGCTGTTTTGCCTTTGATAAGAATTGCATGACCACTCTCGTGGACAATGGCTTCTTCAAGTGTTTGTGCAAGGTTTCTTTCTGTACCAGCGAAAACTTCATTGATTTCTGCTAAAGATTTTCCTGAAAGAAATTCTGTATTGACATTAAGTCTCAATAAACCGTTTACCATTGGTTCAATTTGTAGTACTGGTGTTCCTTCTGTGTTTGATGGCGAAATCTTATCTGAAATCTCACTAATTACAAACTGCCCATCTTTTTCGCATTTTTTCATAGTATTGATGATAACATCATTAACTTCCTGAGATATTCCTTTCCCTCCGGTGATGATCTTATAATCATCTACATCTATTGACTTTATTATATAACGTCTTACTCCATAAGTCAACCGCTTCTGCTCCAAAATTTCAGCCTCTCGTGCCTGCGCTTCCACCCTCATCCGCTTAGTCGGCTTTTCATATTCTATCTTCCGCGGTTCTTTCGTCCACTTCTTCGTATGAACATTCTGCCTGCCTTTTTCGGAAACATACGACACATCACAGGTGCAGTTGTCATGCCGTCTGAACACATCTTTCGGGACATAATCTGGGTATTTATATTTTCATGCAAGCCCCGCATACCACTGCTGTTTGTTCACAAAAAAAACTTGACTTTTTACGAGATCTGTTATACAATATACGTATATGTATTTTAATGATTAAGGAGAGTCACCATGAAGAATACCGAAAAGACAATGGAAAAGATAGTTGCCCTCTGTAAGGGCAGAGGCTTTGTATACCCCGGCAGTGAGATCTACGGCGGTCTCGCTAATACCTGGGATTACGGTCCCCTCGGCGTTGAGCTGAAGAACAATATCAAAGACGCTTGGAGAAAGAAGTTCGTTCAGGAGAACAAGTACAATGTTGGTCTTGATTCTGCGATACTGATGAATCCCCAGACCTGGGTAGCTTCGGGTCATATCGGCGGCTTCTCCGATCCTCTCATGGACTGCAAGGAGTGTAAGACTCGTCACCGTGCTGATAACCTCATCGAGGATTTTGACGGCACTAACGTTGCAGGCTGGTCCAATGAGCAGATGATGGACTATATCAAGGAAAAAGGCATTCCCTGCCCTAACTGCGGCAAGCACAACTTCACTGATATCCGTCAGTTCAACCTGATGTTCAAGACATTCCAGGGCATCACCGAGGACAGCAAGAGTGAGCTGTATCTGCGTCCCGAGACTGCACAGGGTATCTTCGTAAACTTCGCAAATATCCAGAGAACTACCAGAAAGAAAGTTCCTTTCGGTGTTGCTCAGGTTGGTAAGAGCTTCCGTAACGAGATCACTCCCGGTAACTTCATATTCAGAGTAAGAGAGTTCGAGCAGATGGAGCTTGAGTTCTTCTGCAAGCCCGGCACTGACCTTGAGTGGTTCGACTACTGGAGAAGCTTCTGCAAGAACTTCCTGTTGAGCCTGAACATCAAGGAAGAGAACCTGAGACTGAGAGATCACTCTGCTGAGGAGCTTTGCTTCTATTCCAAGGCTACTACTGACTTTGAGTACCTCTTCCCCTTCGGCTGGGGCGAGCTGTGGGGCGTTGCTGACAGAACTGACTACGACCTCACACAGCATATCAATACTTCCGGCAAGAGCCTTGATTACTTTGATCCCGAGACCAACGAGAGATACATCCCCTATGTTATCGAGCCTTCTCTCGGTGTTGAAAGACTGTTCCTGACCATCGTTACCGAGGCTTATGACGAGGAAGACATCGGTACTCCCGAGAAGCCCGACGTAAGAACAGTTATGCATTTCCACCCTGCACTGGCACCTTACAAGGCTTGCGTACTGCCTCTTTCCAAGAAGCTTGCTGAGCCTGCTACTGCTCTGTTCGAGGAGCTGTCCAAGTCCTTCAGTGTTGACTATGATGAGACAGGTTCTATCGGTAAGAGATACCGCCGTCAGGACGAGATCGGTACACCTTTCTGCATCACCTATGACTTTGATTCTGCTGAGGACGGCTGTGTAACAGTACGTGACAGAGATTCCATGGAGCAGGAGCGCGTAAAGATCGACGAGCTTACAGCTTATATCTCCAAGAAGATTGCATTCTGATAAAACTTTTGAGTTATCTAAAAGCACCCTGATGAATTGTCAGGGTGCTTTTTTCACACTTCCCGCCCTTATTACATACCATATAAAAAACAAGGAAAGGAAGTTTCACATGAAAAAGACTATGATAACGATGAGCAGCATAACCTACGCGATGAAAGCCAAGGAGTATCTTAATTCTCTGGGCTATTGGTGCGAGGTGGAGCGGACTCGTAAGAATATAGGCAGCGGCTGCGGTTATTCCATAGTGGTCAGGGACGACCCCGATCTGATAACGCTAAAGCTGGAACGAAAGCATATTCCCTATAAGGGGATATACAGTTTATAGGGAGGCTCGGCATGGTAAAGAACACTATGGTGAATTTCGATAACTCAGCGGGAACTTACCCCAAGCCCGATTCGGTGCGGCAGGCTGTGACAGATGCGGTGAGGACTCTCGGGGGAAATCCGGGCAGGGGAGGGCACAGGCTTTCTCTTGAAGCTGCTGAGAGAGTATACAAGGTGAGAAAAAGCGCGGCTGAGTTTTTTGGGGCTGAAACGGAGAACACCGCTTTCACGCCGAACTGCACCTACGCCCTCAACATGGCGATAAAGGGGATAATGCAGTTCGGCGGGCATATCATAATAAGCGGGTGGGAGCATAATTCTGTCAGCCGACCTGTATATGCCCTGACGAAGCGCAGCGGTGTGAAGTGTTCGGTGGCGGAGATATATCCCGATGTGGGGCGAACCATCGAGGGCATTGAAAAGCTTATCCGTCACGATACCCTGTGCGTGTGCTGTATGGCGGCGTCGAATGTTACGGGGCGGATACTGCCTTATAATGAGATCGCTGAACTTTGCAAAAGGCGGAATATAGCTTTTATCTGCGATTGTGCACAGGCGGCGGGGGTGCTTCCTGTGAAGATCGGCGGTGGGATAAGCTTTATATGCACTTCGGGGCAGAAAGGGCTTTACGGTCCTGTGGGTACGGGTCTTTTGATAAGCAGCGGTGAATATCCGCTTTCCACCATAATCGAGGGCGGCACGGGGGCGACCTCGGGGGAACTGGCGCAAACTCCATATATGCCTGAAAAACTTGAAAGCGGTACTCTTAATACTGCCGGGCTTTCGGGAATGGGGGCGGGGCTGGATTTTGTCAGAAGCAAGGGAACGGAAACTATCCTGCGCCACGAGAAGAATCTCTGCGAGATGTTCGAGAAAGGTCTTGAAAAGATGGGGGCGGAGATATACGACATGGATATGCCCCGAGTGCCCATAGTGGCATTCAATATCAAGGGCAGGACTTCCGAGGAAACTGCCGCTGAACTCAGCGAGGGCGGATTTGCCCTGCGGGGCGGTATGCACTGTGCGGCACTCGCCCATGAAAGCCTTGGCACAGGCAAGAGGGGAGCGGTGAGGTTCTCGCCGTCGGCATTCAATACTCCCGCGCAGGTTAATGCACTTCTGCGATTTATGGAAAGCAGATTCGGCACATAAATGCAAAAGCCCCGCAGAGATTATCTGCGGGGTTCTCGCGTGATATGTAAATTTACTTCCGTTTTTTGAACACCAGCACTACGCAGCCTGCCAGCGCAACACTCACTGTACCGAGGGTAACAGTGCCCGTATTTGGGTTTGTGTCTTCACTGATAACAGTTTTTTCTCCTGCGTCGGAGGTGTTTTCATCAGCCTGGACGGGTACAGCGGCGGAACACAGCATCATGGTACAGCATAACAGGGAAATCAGCTTTTTTCTCATGCCGCCTCACTCCTTCACTGATGACATTATTATCCTGTCTGTCATATTCTTATATCATTATTTTATCACACTTTTATCACAGTTTCAAGATACACATTAACCAAATAACAAAGTCGATTTATGGAAGATATCAACAGTTAAAATTAATGTACAGTTAAGTGATTTTAATGTATAAAAAAGACACTTCTGCCGAAACAGCAGAAGTGTCTGAAATTACATATCAAGCGATATACCGCGTAAAATTACTTGTCAGCGATAACGTCGATGCCGGGGAGGACCTTACCCTCGAGGTATTCGAGAGAAGCGCCGCCGCCTGTGGAGATGTGGCTCATCTTGTCAGCGAAGCCCAGCTGGATAACAGCTGCTGCGGAGTCGCCGCCGCCGATGATTGTGGTAGCGTCGGTCTCAGCCAGTGCCTTAGCAACAGCGATAGTACCTGCTGCCAGTGTGGGGTTCTCGAAAACGCCCATAGGTCCGTTCCAAACAACAGTCTTAGCAGACTTTACAGCGTCAGCGAACAGAGCCTGAGTCTTGGTGCCGATGTCCAGACCTTCCTTGTCAGCAGGGATTTTGTCAGAATCAACGATCTCAACAGCGATCTCAGCGTCGATAGGATCAGGGAAGTTGGAAACAACAGTGGTGTCGATAGGCAGGAGGAGCTTCTTGCCGTTAGCCTCAGCCTTAGCGATCATCTCCTTGCAGTAATCGATCTTGGTATCGTCAACGAGGGACTTACCAACTTCCTTGCCCTGAGCCTTCAGGAATGTGTAAGCCATACCGCCGCCGATGATGAGTGTATCGCACTTCTCGAGCAGGTTGGAGATAACGTTCAGCTTGTCAGCAACCTTAGCACCGCCGAGGATAGCAACGAAAGGACGAACAGGAGTCTCAACTGCATTACCAAGGTAGTTGATCTCCTTCTGCATCAGGTAACCAACTGCGGTCTCCTTAACGAACTTGGTAACGCCTGCTGTGGAAGCGTGAGCTCTGTGAGCAGAACCGAAAGCGTCCATAACGAATACCTGACCATCAACCAGCTCAGCCAGTTCCTTAGCGAACTCCTCGCCGTTCTTGGTCTCGTCGTTGCCTCTGAATCTTGTGTTCTCCAGAACAACGATCTCGCCGTCGTTCATAGCTGCAACTGCTGCCTTAGCGTTGTCGCCTACAACAGTATCATCAGCTGCGAAAGTTACCTTTGTGCTTACCAGCTCAGCAAGTCTGTCAGCAGCGGGCTTAAGGCTGAACTTAGCCTCAGGACCGTTCTTGGGCTTGCCAAGGTGAGAGCAAAGAACTACCTTTGCGCCGTTCTCTACCAGCTTGTTGATAGTGGGCAGAGCAGCGGTTATTCTGTTATCGTTTGTGATAACGCCGTCCTTCAGCGGAACGTTGAAATCAACTCTTACGAGTACCTTTTTGCCCTTAACTTCAATGTCTTCAACAGTGACTTTGTTTAATCCTGCCATTTTAGTGACACCTCTCTCTTAATATTTCCGCCGAGGCGGATTCGTTTGTTGTTGAACTGATGTAAACGACAAATAAGTCCGAAAGACCCAAGTCGTTTAATATTTAACAACCTCGAATACTATTATATAATATCACGGCAAAAAAATCAAGAGGTTTTGGCTTATTTTTATCAAATTATCAAAAATATCCCTCTTCTGCGGGACGGCTGTTATTCATTATTATTCCGATAGCAGCTCACTCTCTGCCTTTGCTGCGGAATACCAGTGATGCGAGAAAAGCAAAGAGCATAGCGGCGGCTATACCTCCTGCACCTGCGGTGAGACCTCCCGTGAAGATGCCGAGGAAGCCTTTGTCTTCTATCTCGCGGCGGACACCCTCAGCCATAAGTGACCCGAAGCCTGTCAGGGGAACGCTTGCACCACAGCCCGCTATATCGCGGAGCTTGCCGTATATCCCCAGACCGCCCAGAACTACTCCCGCGACCACATAAGCGGTCAGTATACGGGCGGGGGTCAGTTTGGTGAAGTCTATCAGAAGCTGACCTATGGCGCAGAGTATGCCGCCGACTAAAAACGCATAGAGATATATCATTCCTGCCCACTTCCTTTCTCCGATGAAAGCCACACCATATGGCTCACCGAGGGTATGCTTTCTCCCTGCTGGCTGACTGTGGGTGATAGTAAAGCCCCTGTGGCGGCAAAGAGGATATTTTTCAGTCTGCCGCTTTTAAGCTCAGGGACAAAGTATCCGCAGAGCATACTTGCCGCACAGCCACAGCCGCTTCCGCCTGCGTGAACGTCCTGACTTTCGCTGTCGTATATCATCAGCCCGCAGTCAAGGTGGCGGGAGCGGATATCAATGCCGTCATCATCGCCCATCTGGCACAGCAGTCTGCTGCCGACTTTTCCCAGGTCGCCTGTGATTATATGGTCGAAATCAGAGGGGCTCATACCTGTATCACGGAAGAATTCACGTATAGTAGAATAAGCCGCGGGAGCCATGGCGGCACCCATGTTGTTTGCGTCAGTCACACCCATATCAACTATCCGCCCGATGGTCACGCCCCGTACATAGGGCGCATTTCCCTTGGGGGACACAGCAAGGGCTCCCCCTGCGGTAGCTGTCCACTGGGCGGTAGGGGGACGCTGTCCGCCGTAGTTGAGGGGCATACGGTACTGTCTTTCAGCGGTGCAGAAGTGTGATGAGGTGACAGCCATTGCGATGTCCGCAAATCCCCCCGCCGCCAGCATGGAAGCCAGCAGAAGCCCCTCTGACATAGTCGAGCAGGCGGCGTAAATGCCGAGAAAGGGCAGGTTGTAGTCCCTGAGCCCGTATGTGGTGCCGACGCACTGGTTGAGAAGATCGCCGCCGATGAGAACATCAATGTCTTCCTCCTTTAGTCCCGATTTTTCAAGGGCTATGCGCACAGCCTGCTTCTGGAGCTGGCTCTCGCCCTCCTCGTAGGTCTCCCGCGTAAAATAGGGATCATCGTTGATCTTGTCGAAGTATTGTCCGTAGGGACCTTCGTTTTCTTTTTTACCGCCCACAGCCGCCGAAGTGATTATGGAGGGCGGTGCGGGGAATATCGTTGTTGCTTTGTGCATGGTATCATCTCCGTTTTGAGGATAGTATGAGCGGAAAAATATTTAATATTCGTTTGTTGCAATTTTTTTTGTGATGTGCTATAATATATAGAAATGCAGTGTCGCGGTCGGGGAATACTGCGTTATAAAAAGAGAGAAATATCCCGATATAAAGGACAAAAGACAACAGGAGAAAAAATCATGAAAAGCAAGATGGAGCTCCCGTTTACCGGCGAGAGTGAAAAAGAGATGTACGGCGAGATAGACAGATTTCTTGGAATGTCAGCCAGATACAGCAGTGCGGGGATATGGCGTGCTAAGATAGCAGGTCTTGCAGGCGGGCTTATCTTTGCGGTGGTGTTCTATGTTGGTATGCAGTACACAGAGGATAAGACCAAGCTAATGGTGCTGATGATAATATCACTGCTTTTCGGTCTTTCGATGCTGTGCTTTTACGGCAGCAAGCCATTCCCTGCGATGATAAACTTTCAGAAAGTCGTTGAAGAAGACGGGGCTGAGAGGATATACAGCGATATGAAAACTGCCCGCAGGATAAACGGCAGCAGCATATATCTGGGCAGTGAGTATGTTTTTGATACGGACGGTCAGCTTTTTAGACTGTGTGATGTGAAAAATGTTTACATCAAAGAGATGGATAACAAGGGCTTGAAAGTTTATTATGCCGCTATGGATATCTCGGGCGGTTCGGGTGACGGATTCGTTATCATAAAAAGGCTCACAGGCAGGAACGAGGAAAAGCGGATACAGCAGTTTATGGAAGTCAAGAAATTGTTTGCTTTTGACGGCAGATATGCGAGAAATTGAGAGGTCGGTATGAACGAGGATATGACCGCGGTATGCGGTGACGGGCTTATAAATATCCGTGTATGCGCCATAATACCGAAGAACGGTTGTCTGCTGATGGCTTGCAATGATCATTCGGATTATCTTTACACCGTGGGCGGACGGGTCAAATTCGGCGAGACTGCCGAGCAGGCGATAGTCCGCGAGGTGTTTGAAGAAACTGGCGTTAAGCTGGATATCGACAGACTGGGGTTCATTCAGGAGAACTATTTTTACGGTGATGCTGAGCCGCATGAGGGCAAGCTTATTTACGAGGTGGCTTACTATTTTTATATGAAAGTGCCCGAGGATTTTGAGCCTGTGGGTATGGATTTCAAAGAGGGGGATACCACCGAGCATCTTTGCTGGATAGACCCGATGACCGAAAAAAGGCAGTTCTATCCCGAGTTTTTCAGGACAGAGCTTTTTGAGCCTTTTGAGGGCGTAAGACATATCGTAACAGATGACAGATAATATAGATAAAAGTAAATGAGGTAGCTATGTTCAAGTTATTAAAGCAAGAGGGTGCCGCAAGACGCGGTGAATTCAAGACAGTTCACGGGACTATACAGACTCCCGTTTTCATGAACGTGGGAACTTCCGCGGCGATAAAGGGCGGAGTGTCTTCCATTGACCTTAAAAATGAGCTGAAAACACAGGTGGAGCTCTGCAATACCTATCATCTTCATGTTCGTCCCGGGGACGATGTGATATACAAGATGGGCGGACTTCACAAGTTCATGAACTGGGATAAGCCCATACTCACCGACAGCGGCGGATTTCAGGTGTTCTCCCTTGCAAAGCTAAGGCGCATAAAGGAAGAGGGCGTGTACTTCAACAGCCATGTTGACGGCAGAAAGATATTCATGGGACCCGAGGAAAGTATGCAGATACAGTCCCATCTGGCATCAACTATCGCTATGGCTTTTGATGAATGCGTTGAAAATCCTGCGGAGTACAATTACTCAAAGCGTTCCTGCGAGCGCACCACAAGGTGGCTGCACAGGTGCATCGCGGAGATGAAAAGGCTCAACTCCCTTGAAGAGACCATAAACCGCGATCAGCTGCTTTTCGGCATAAATCAGGGCTGTACATACGATGACCTGCGTATCGAGCATATGAAGACTATCCGCGAGCTTGACTACTGTGCAGGCTTCGCTATCGGCGGACTTGCGGTTGGTGAGCCTACGGAGATAATGTACCACGTTATCGAGCAGGTCGAGCCTTATATGCCCAAGGACAAGCCCCGTTATCTTATGGGTGTTGGTACGCCCTCGAATCTTATCGAAGCTGTTTACCGCGGCATAGATTTCTTCGACTGTGTAATGCCAAGCCGAAATGCCCGCCACGGTACTATGTTCACTTGGAACGGTATCATACATATCGAAAACAAGCGCTTTGAAACAGATGACCGTCCTGTTGACCCACAGTGCGACTGTCCCTGCTGCAGGAATTTCAGCAGGGCTTATGTAAGGCATCTGTTCAAATCCGAGGAGCAGCTGGGTGGCAGGCTGGCTGTTATGCACAACCTGTATTTCTACAACACCCTCACCGAGCGTATGCGTGAAGCCCTTGACGAGGGACGCTTCGGTGCATTCAGGGCAGAGTATTCCGCTAAGTTGGCGCAGAGACTTCCCGACGGCGAGTGATACAAATAACATATTGATATGATAAAAAGCTGAATGGCGTGGGTCATTCGGCTTTTTTGATATCGGGAAATGTAAATAAAAAATTAAATTTCCACTCTGCTATTGCAAAAGGAAAAGTGAAGTGCTATAATAAAAGTTAGTTAAGGTAAACTGGGTTAGACGATTATAACAATGCATATCGGACAGGCTGTTCGCATAATTATAGCAAACAGGGAAGTTCGTTTAAGGAAGGTAATTAGGAATGACACTCAAAGAATTGCAGATAGGCAAGAAAGCGGTGATAACCGAGGTCGGCGGAGAGGGCGCGCTCAGGCAGCATTTTCTGGATATGGGCGTGATACCCGGGGCTGAGGTCAAGGTGGTAAAGTACGCTCCGCTGGGAGACCCCATGGAACTGCTTATCCACGGATATTCACTGAGTCTGCGTCTGGCTGACGCGGCGGAGATCAAGGTCGAGGAGCTTTCTAAAGAAGAGGGAGCAGTTAAGGAAAAGCCGAGAAAGAAAAAGCGCGAGCACCCCGGACTGGGTGAGGGCGGACGTTTCCATGAAGCCCACCCCGAAAAGCCCGAACCTCTGCCCGATAGCGTAAAGCTGACATTTGCACTGGTGGGCAATCAGAACAGCGGAAAGACCACGCTTTTCAACAGGCTGACAGGCTCGAACCAGCACGTGGGCAACTTCCCCGGAGTAACGGTGGACCGCAAGGACGGACCTATCAAGGGCTGTCCCAATACCCGCGTGACTGACCTGCCGGGAATATATTCCATGTCGCCATATACCGCTGAGGAGGTAGTCAGCAGAAGCTTCGTGCTGGACGAAAAGCCCAGAGGTATAATCAATATCGTGGACGCTACCAACATCGAGCGAAATCTGTACCTGACAATGCAGCTTATCGAGATGGACGTGCCCATGGTGGTGGCGCTGAATATGATGGACGAGCTGACAGCCAACGGCGGAAGCGTGGATATCAACGAGATGGAAGCTATGCTGGGCGTGCCTGTGGTGCCGATATCAGCGGCTAAAAATTCGGGTGTTGATGAACTTATCGACCATGCCGAACACGTTGCGCGTTATCAGGAAAAACCTGAGAGGCAGGATCTCTGTGACGAGAAAGACAGCGGCGGCGCGGTACACAGATGTCTGCACGGCATCGCCTGCTTGATAGAAGACCACGCCACCCGCGCAGGACTTCCCGTAAGATTTGCGGCTAGCAAGGTGATAGAGGGCGACGAACTGGTGATGAAACAGCTCTGCCTTGAACAGAACGAGATAGATGCAGTTGACCATATCGTTGCACAGATGGAAAAGGAAAGAGGTCTTGACCGCAGTGCGGCTATCGCGGATATGAGGTTCGCTTTCATACATAAGGTATGCACTGAAACGGTGAAGCGACCCCATGAGAGCAAGGAGCATATCCGAAGCAGAAAGATAGACAAGGTGCTGACAGGCAGATTCACGGCGATACCCTCATTCATCGCCATAATGGCATTGGTCTTCTGGCTGACTTTCGGCGTGATAGGCGCGGGTCTGCAAGGGCTGATGGAAAAGGGCATAGACAAGCTCATTGCTCTGGCGGATGGCGCTATGAAAAGGGCGGGAGTCAACGAAGTTATCCACAGCCTGCTGGTAAAGGGAATATTCGCGGGCGTTGGCAGTGTGCTGAGTTTTCTGCCCATAATCGTTACGCTGTTTTTCTTCCTATCACTGCTTGAAGACAGCGGATATATCGCGCGTGTGGCGTTCTTCATGGATAAGGCGCTGAGAAAGATAGGACTTTCGGGAAGAAGTATCGTGCCCCTGCTGATAGGCTTCGGCTGTACCGTGCCTGCGGTAATGTCCACCAGAACACTGCCAAGTGAGCGCGACAGAAAAATGACGATACTGCTCACACCGTTTATGAGCTGTACTGCAAAACTGCCGATATACGCCTTTTTTGCGGCGGCATTCTTCCCCGGTAAAAGCGCGGGGATACTTATCGGGCTTTACCTGCTGGGCATACTTTCGGGAATATTTGTGGCGTGCATATACAAAGTCACGGTATTCAAGGGCGAGGCTGTGCCTTTCGTGATGGAACTTCCCAACTACCGTATGCCTGCGGCGAAGAACGTGGGTCAGCTGCTGTGGGATAAAGCCAAGGATTTCCTGCAAAGGGCGTTCTCGGTGATACTGATAGCTTCGGTGGTGATATGGTTCCTGCAAAGCTTTGATATGAACCTGCACATGGTGGAGGATTCGGAAAAGAGCATACTTGCGGCAGCGGCAGGATTGCTTTCACCGCTGTTTGCACCTATCGGTCTGGGTGACTGGAGGATAGTGACCTCGCTGATAAGCGGATTTATGGCTAAGGAGAGCGTGGTATCCACGCTGGAAGTGCTGTTCTCGGGGGACGTAGGCAGTGCGCTGACAACTCTTGGCGCGGCTTGTCTGCTGGTGTTCTCACTGCTGTATACTCCTTGTGTTGCGGCGATTGCGGCGGTAAAGAGGGAACTTGGCAAAAAATGGGCGCTGACGCTGATAATCTGGCAGTGTGCCATAGCCTGGGGCGCGGCGCTGGCAGTAAGACTTATCGGCATGGCATTCGGAGGTGTGTGATATGAGCATTGTGGATATAGTGCTTCTGACGCTGATAATCTCGGCGGTGGCGGGAGCTGGAGTACACTGTTTCAGGAACCGCGGAAAGTGCAGCTGTTCGGAGTGCTGTGGAGATTGTTCGCAGTGTCACGGGAAGATGTAGAGATTGGTGGGGCGCGGAAACAAACTAGCGGAAAATGCCAAAGAGACAAAGCGCGAGGCATATGCCGACGCAGTCGCATAAACCGCGCGCTTTGATTCGCGGCATAGTTTGTTTGGTGCGCAGGTTTGTTTCCGCGAAAAGCTCTCTTCCTTGGCAGTTTCCACACACTCTCCGCTAAATTTGCCGCAAAAAAGCACCCCCGGTCTCGGAGGTGCTTCTATTATCATTCAACTGAAATAATGTAGTAGTAAACAGGCTGTCCGCCGTTTATCAGGTTTACATCAAGGTTGGAATATTTATTGCTTATCTGCTTATAAAGCGCTTCAGCCGCATCATCGGTAACATCTGCACCGTAAATGATGGTGATGTATGAACTGTCGCCCTTTACCAGCTTCTTCGTCAGCTTGAATGCCGCTTTCGCAAGGTCTTTGTCTACAAAGGAAAGTCTTCCGTTCTCCATGGCAAGTATCTCACCCTGCTTGATGGAGTGTCCCTCGTAATCAGAATCACGCGCCGCAAAGGTTATCTGTCCTGTGGATACCCTCTCGATCGCCGCTGTCATCTCAATACGATTAGTGTTGAAGTCGGCATCGGGGTCATACGCCAGCATCGCAGACATACCCTGGGGGATAGTCCTTGTCTGGAGCACGCATACCTTTCTGTCGGCAAGCTTTACTGCCTGTTCTGCCGCCATAATGATGTTTTTGTTGTTGGGCAGTACGAATACTGTCTTTGCGGGACAGCTCATGATAGCTTCGAGTATATCCTGTGTGGAGGGGTTCATGGTCTGACCGCCCTTTACAACACAGTCAACACCAAGGTCCTTGAACATGGTCTCGATACCGTTGCCTGCTGCTACTGCAACAAATCCGAACTCGTTGGTCTGCTCAGCGGGAACGAAAGAGCTCTTTGCTTTCTTCTGCTCCTTCTCGTGCTGGAGCTTCATGTTCTCCACCTTGGGGAAGTTTATATAACCGAATTCAAGGCCTTTCTCGATAGCCTTGCCGGGGTTGTTGGTATGAACGTGTACCTTGATTATCTCATCGTCATCGACTACGACTACGCAGTCGCCGATAGTTTCAAGATAAGCTCTCAGCTTGGTGGGGTCGTCACAGTCGGGCTTTTTGGTTATCAGCATCTCGGTGCAGTAGGTGAAGTGTATCTCGGTATCATACTGTCCTACTACGGACGAGAATGTATCTACCGTAACAGCGCCCTCAGCTTCGGTGGTCTTCTTTTCAGCGGGCTGAGCCTCCTGAACTACCACATCACCGCCGTTGAATACATCGCGCATAGCCTCGAAGATTATCAGAAGTCCCATGCCGCCTGCATCAACAACGCCTGCCTTAGCCAGTGCGGGCAGAAGTTTGGGTGTATTATCCAGAGTTTTCTTTGCCTGGTCACAGACATCTGCCATGACTGCTCTGGGGTCATTGGTGGATTTAAGTGTTTCTCTTGCCTTTTCAGCCGCTTCTCTTGCAACTGTGAGTATAGTGCCCTCTGTGGGCTTCATAACCGATTTATAAGCGCCCTGAACACCCAGTTCAAGGGAGTTTACAAGGTCTTCGGCAGACATCTCGGTCTTTCCTGCAAGACCCTTGGAGAATCCCCTGAATATCAGGGAGAGTATAACGCCCGAGTTTCCTCTTGCGCCCCTCAGCAGGCAGGAAGCCGCAGTACTTGCAACAGTGCTTACAGGTACGTTATCGTCAAGGTTTTCCAGTTCAGCGACCGAGTTATTTATAGTCATGGACATATTTGAGCCTGTATCGCCGTCGGGAACGGGGAATACATTCAGTTCGTCCACAGACCTTTTTTTATTGGTGATACTGTGCGCACCGCTGATGAAAGCACGGCGCAGCATATTTCCGTTTATCACTATCAGTTCCTCCTAATCTATGATATGGACAGACCGTATAACAACGAAATATCAGTCGGTCATCTCATCAACATATACGTTGACTGACTTGACTGTTATACCTGCTTCATTAGTCAGCACGTAGTTTACCTTATGTATTATGCTGTCAACGATAGCGCCCACATTAACGCCGTATGTAACGGTGATATGCAGGTCGACCACAAGCTCGTCGCCGTCCTGCGAGATTATCACGCCTTTAGTGGTATTCTGTCTTTTGAGCATGGCATTAACGCCCTGCTTAGCGCCGTATGCGTTCAGTCCCGCAACGCCGAAGCAATTTTCGGCAGTATTGGATATCAGCTGTCTGAGATAGCCGGTGGATACGCCAATAGTACCGAGATGATTTTTTATTTTGATCATACAAACGCCTCCCTTGGTGAAACAAAATCTATCAAGCTACATTATAACATATACCTTTAAATTTTGCAAGGGCTAGATAGAATTTTTATCATACTGTTAAGTCATTTTCACAGGACTGTCAGCATCGGCGGCAGAGGTCGGTAATTTTGGCTGTGCCGTACTTGACAAATCAGCTAAAGTAGTGTATAATATTAAAGTTGATTGAATATTCAACACGCTGGTGTAGCACAGCTGGTAGTGCAGCTCATTCGTAATGAGCAGGTCGCAGGTTCGAATCCCGTCACCAGCTTTATAGTTAACACTTTCGGGTCTTCCCGGGGGTGTTTACTAATAAGGATCGGATAACATCCTTATCTTGGTTAAATTGAATTGGTAAGCGCAGTCCGCTGGCATGACGTTATGTTGTGTCAGCGGGCTGTTGCTTTATGCCCTGAGAGGGGCTTTTTTTATGCCTTTTTTTAAATTTACAAATTCAAAAATGACCCTATATCTTCTGTATATCCTCCACAAAAAGACCCATCGCCCTATGTACAGACAAATGATTTATATTTTAACTCGGACATATTTCTGCAAGAGTTGTACAAAAACGTACAACTTTTTGGGGGTAAAAGGGTGATAGTGAAAAGGATTATGATAACATTATCCCCCAGCCCTGTACTCACCTATTGACAAATTACGAAAAGTGTGATATCATTATGATATCAAATAAATATATAGCGTGGGGATATCCCCCGCACAGAGAGAACAAATAACGGAGGTAAGCTTATGGGAAACAAAAAAGCTATGCTGGAGATAAAAGGATACACCAAGACCTACGGAGAGGGCAAAAAAGCCGCGGACAATGTGTCCATAACCGTTGAAAGGGGCGATATCTACGGGTTCATCGGTCATAACGGCGCAGGAAAATCCACCACAATACGTGCAGTGGTGGGCGTGCTGGATTTCACCGAGGGCGATATTTTCATCGATGGTCATTCGGTAAAGACAGACTCTCTCGAATGTAAGAAGATAACCGCTTATATCCCCGATAACCCCGACCTTTACGAGAATCTGACGGGTATACAGTACCTTGATTTCATATCCGATGTCTTCGGCATAAGCGCATCTGAAAGACAGCAGCGCATCAAGAATTATGCAGACAGGTTCGAGATAACCGATTCTCTCGGCGACCTGATAAGTTCATATTCCCACGGCATGAAGCAGAAACTGGCGATAATCTCGGCGCTGATACACGAACCTAAGCTTCTTGTGCTGGACGAGCCCTTTGTGGGACTTGACCCCAAAGCCGCTTTCATCCTCAAACAGATAATGCACGAGATATGCGAAAAAGGCACGGCGATATTCTTTTCCACCCATGTGCTGGACGTTGCCGAAAAGCTCTGCAACAAGGTGGCTATCATCAAGCAGGGCAGGATAATCGCTCAGGGCACTATGGAAGAACTCACCCGGGGCGATTCGCTGGAAGATGTATTCCTGGAGGTAGCAGATGAATAAGAATATTATTTTGCTAAGAACTCTGCTGAAATCCACCAGCAGAGCCAACTGCTATAAACACTGTAAGGACAGAAAAAAGCGCGGTAAGATAGTCGGGGGCTGGATAGGGGCTGTGTTACTGTATCTCATGCTGATGTGCTACTGTGTGGCAAACTGCATAGGCTACGGCAAATTTGGGCTGACAGCATTTATCCCCGATATGTGTGCCATGGTGATATCCCTGCTGGCTTTCGTCTTCACCCTCTTCAAAACAAACGGATACCTCTTCGGCTTCAAGGAATACGATATGCTGATGTCACTGCCCTTTGAGCCGAAAAACATCGCGGCGTGCAAGTTCATGTATATGTATATCACTAGCCTGCCCTGGTATATGAGCGTTTCGGTATCCATGATGGCGGGCTACGGCATATACGCAAAGCCCTCGGTCATAGTCTATCCCCTGTGGCTGATACTCTCGCTTCTCCTGCCCATAATACCCATGCTTGCGGCGGCATTCATCGGCTTTATAATAGCAAGGCTCGGCTCGGGCTTCAAAAACAAGACCATCGCCCAGACAGTCATCTCCATAGCCTTTGTGGGGCTGTGCTTCGGGCTGAGGTTCTTCCTGCAGGATATGTTCCAGAACAACAAGGTGAAAGATACGCTGAACACCCTCTCCGCGACCACCAACAAGGCAAGCAGGATATATCTGCCCATGAAGTGGTTCAAGGGCGCTGTCACCGACCTGAATGTACTGCATATGCTTATCTTCATAGCTGTGACCCTTGTCCTGTTCATCGTGACCTTTATCCCCGTGGGCAGGTCATACCGAAAGATAAACTCCGCACTGAGATCACACGCGGCTTCCGGCGGATTCGTGATGAAAGAGCAGAAGCAGAAAAACCTTGTGAACGCCATAGCTTTCAAGGAATTCAGGCGCATGACAGGCTCCGTGGTATACATGACAAACGCCCTTATCGGCGAGATAATGTGCTTTGTGGCAGGCGTTGCGGTGCTGTTCATCGACCCTCAGAAAGTTTTGAGCTCCATGACAAAAGGTTCGCCCCTCACCGTAGAAATGCTTATCCCTGCCTTTCCCTTCATCGCATATTTCTTCGTGGGAATGGTAGCCACAACGGCATTCACGCCCTCTCTCGAAGGCAGGAACTACTGGATAGTGCAAAGCCTGCCCATCAGCAAAAAGACGCTCTATCAGGGCAAGATGCTCTTCAATATGTACCTGACAGTCCCCTTTGCGGTCTTCGCCACCCTGACTTTCAGCATATCGGCAAAGGCATCACTACCGAACACCTTACTGCTTATAGTACTGGTGATATGCCAGTGTGCATTTTCCAGCGCATGGGGCTGTGTATGCGGCATAAAGCATATGCGCCTTGACTGGGAGAACGAGGTGGAAGTCATCAAGCAGGGCACGGCAGTTGTCATATATATGTTACCGAATATGTTCGTGACCATGGGTCTTACCGTGCTTGTGGTATACCTGGGCACCATCATGTCCCCACTGCTTGTAACTGCAATACTGATACCCATAACCGCTGTCCTTGCACTGCTTTCGTACCTGAGGGCTATGTCCTTAGCCGAAAAGCGGGGGTAGTCCGTTGACAATGCGTCAAAGCAGTGATATAATTAATTATCAATATAAATCGGAATTTATTGGAGCAGTTGATATGAAATATTGGATTTTTTTTATCATATTTTGTCTTTTGAATATTTGCACATTAACAGAATACAAGCGTAATTCAAAAAGATATAAAGAAAGTAGCGACGAGAGGATTAAAAAAATATTACTATTAAACGTCATATCTATGATTGCGGGTATTACAGCTACTGTACTTTGTTTGATATTCGCAGTTTATGATAAATTCTGATTTATTTCACTACTTACAGACCCGCCGTCACACAAAACTTTAATGCTCCGCTTACCGATAATAGGCGGATACGAGCCGCCCGCCCGAGGGCAAATTCTGATTTATCTGAGCAGATAAAATAAATACAATGCCCCGAAGCGCTTTTGAAACGCTTCGGGGTAAAACTTTTATATGGGTATCCGTCATAAACATCATTCGCGCCGCATCAGTGAATGGCTGTGGATAAAGAACTCTTCCTGACTTGGCTGCCATGTCTTTTCCTTTGGCGGAAAAAGCGCATCGTACTCAGCCACCGCCTGTTCATCGTCGCAGGGGTCAGCGGCATCGTTCTGGTGATAATACCATTTTCTGCCATCGAACACACCGTCTTTCAGTGTCTTCACCAGCAGTGCCGAAGGGTAGATATCTCCCTCAAAGCATACGTTGTACTTCAGACAGCTTTTATAGCCCCGTGCAACGTAGTTATCTGGGTTGCCGAAGTTTATCACGGTATCATAGCCCATCTCTTCCGCCAGCCTGAAAGTGTATTCAAGCAGTGCCTTGCCAAGCCCCTGCCGCTGATAATCTTTTTTTACGCAGAGAGGTCCCATGGTCAGCACGGTCTTCCTGTTGCCCTGTTCATCGGTTATATCCGATTCCGAGTACATCACACAGCCCAGTATCATGCCATCGCTTTCGATTACGTAGTCAAGCTGCGGCAGAAACGCCTTGTGCTGTCTGAGAAGATGTATAAAGTAGTGCTCACTGCACCCCGGAACGCTGAGATTCCAGAACGCCTCACGAGCCATTTCCTCTACCTCGCGGTAGTCCTTTTCTGTTTCCTGTCGAATGATATAGTCTGTAATTTTCATTTTTTATCCTCCTGATAGTGTTGACCGCCCACGGGAGGTTTGTGCAGATAGTATTCGCAAACCGTCCCGTTTACGCTGCTATCTCCATTTTGCTATTTGTCAAAAAGACAACTCCTTAATATAAAATAAGGCACGGAGCTTATCCGTGCCAAGTGCGGGTGACAGGACTTGAACCTGCACACCGTTCGGCATTAGAACCTAAATCTAACGTGTCTGCCAATTTCACCACACCCGCATATAAAATACCGCCCCCGATAAGTACCGAAGGCGATAAATGAGCCATTGGAGATTCGAACTCCAGACCCTTTGATTAAAAGTCAAATGCTCTGCCAACTGAGCTAATGGCTCATTTGCTCTGAGATAACTCTCATAACAACTCGTATATTATAGCATCTTTTTTATGATATGTCAAGTGCTTTTCAAAAATTTTTTTCAGAAAAACAGCTTTTGATAAAATCACCCCTTGCACAGCCGGAAAGCGTACCGCCTTTCGAGGCTTGTCCGGACTGGCTCTGCCGATTTGAATGCTATGTTTTGGTTGTCCTCTTTTTTGTACTTTTGTTTATCGAAAACATGTGCACGTTAACAGAAAATCCAAAAATACTCAATTATGATAACAATTGAGAAATGCATAATATCGTAATTGTGAAGAATGGATATTGACGTTCACGGCGGTAAGTGATACAATGATAGTGTGGATAATGTTGCACATTTTCACAATAGATATAATAGCAGGAGAGAACAAAAAATGGAATTGAATGTACTTCGTCTGCTGGAAAAAACAGCGGACAGATTCAAAACAAAAATTGCCTACTCCGACAGTGATGAGAGCCTGAGTTTTTCCGAGGTCACCGAACGCGCTAAGCGTATAGGCAGTGCCCTTGCGGAGAAGATACCCGCAAGATGTCCTGTGGCTGTGATGTCGGGCAGACGTGTCCATACCCCGGTGATATTCCTGGGCATCGTGTACGCGGGCTGCTTCTACGCACCTATGGACAGCACTCAGCCCAAAGCCAGACTAAGGGATATACTCTCGGTGCTTCAGCCGAAACTGCTCATCGCAGACGAGGAGGGAATGAAGACAGCCCGTGAACTGGGCTTTGAGGGCGAGATACTGTCAGCCGAGGAACTTGCGGCTCACGAGATAGATCAGCCTGCCCTCGATGAAAGGGCGCGTTATGCCTGCGCTGATGACCCCCTTTACGTGATATTCACCTCGGGTTCAACAGGCAAGCCAAAGGGCGTTATAACTTCCATGATGTCCCTGATGTGCTACATAAGCGCGTATCTCGAAGTCATGAAGATAGATGACAGCGATGTGCTGGGCAATCAGTCGCCCCTTGATTATATCGCGGCGGTAAGGGATATCTATGTGCCTATATTCACAGGTGCGTCGATGTTCATAATACCCAAGCAGTGCTTCATGATGCCCGCAGAGCTTTTCAGGGTGATGAACGAGAGGAAAGTCACTGCCGTGGGCTGGAGCGTTTCGGTATTCACCATAGCGGTCAAGCTGAAAGCCTTTGAGGGCGAAAAGCCTGAGTACCTGAGAAAGGTATGCTTCTCGGGCTCGGTGATGCCCTGCAGTGCCCTTAGAGTATGGCAGAAGGAACTTCCCGAATGCAAATTCGTCAACCAGTACGGACCTACCGAGTGTACGGCATCCTGCACCTATCACGAAGTTGATGGTATCGTTGAGGAGGGTGACACTCTCCCCATCGGCAGACCTTACAGGAATTACAGGGTGTTCCTGCTTGACGATGAAAACAAGCCTGTGAAAACAGGCGAACAGGGCGAGATATGCGTCAGCGGACCCATACTCGCGCTGGGATATTACAACAATAAGGAACTTACAGACAGTTCGTTCATTCAGCACCCGCTGAACGGTGCATACAATGAACTTATCTATAAAACAGGAGATTACGGGATATTCGATGAAAGCGGTGTGCTGTGGTTCAATGGACGCAAGGACAGACAGATAAAGCACCTTGGTCACAGGGTGGAGCTTTCAGAGATAGAAAATGCCGCACTTAGACTGGAAAGCATCAGAGAATGCTGCGCCATGTACCTCAAAGAGAAAGAGCTTATATATCTTTTCTACACAGGTACGGCAACGGTCAAGGAGGCAGCGGTGCATTTCAGGGGGATACTTCCCGGATTTATGGTGCCCCGCAAGCTGATACAGCTTGAAGAGCTCCCGCGTCTTGCAAACGGCAAGACAGATATGCGCACACTTGCGGATATGATGAAGTAAGGATTTAAGGTATAGTAAAAGACTTCAGAAATTGCACTTTGAGAACGAGTAAAAGTTCGATATATGCTTTTGCGAAGTTCTCAAAGCAGCAATTTCGAAGTCGTTTTCTATGAAACGTAGGAGGAACAAACCATGAAAGAACAGCTTTTAGAATTACTGGAAGAGATAAGACCAGATGTTGATTTTGAAAATGAAAAGCAGCTCATAACTGACGGCGTGCTGGATTCATTCGATATAGTATCGATGGTAACAGCTATGAACGATGAGTTTGATATCGAGATAGAGGTGGGCAATCTTGTGCCCGATAACTTCAACAGCATCGAGGGCATGATGGCTCTCATCGAAAAGCTTCAGGACGAGGACTGATACCGCGGCATGGAGAAAGAGATATTAAAAAAGGCGGCTCACACCCTAGGCACGCCCTGCTATGTGTTTGATACCGATGCTTTCGCAAAGCGCACAGCGGCGGTAAAAAATGCCTTCGGTGACAGGGTCGGGCTTTGCTATTCCATAAAGGCGAACCCTTTTCTGCTGGCGGCACTGCCCGAGGAGTTTTCGTATATCGAAGTATGCTCTCCGGGAGAGCTGAGCATATGCGAAAAAGTGGGTGCGCCACTTGACAAGATAATTTTCTCGGGTGTGAACAAGACAGAGGAGGATATCGCACGTGCTTATGCTGACGGCGTTGCGATATTCACTGCTGAAAGCAAACTGCACGCTGAATTTATAAACGAGTGCGCAGTTAAAAACGGCGGTAAGGTTAAGATGATACTCAGGCTGGCACATGGCAGTCAGTTTGGTATGGATAAGTCCGATCTTCTGGACATTATCGACCGCAGAGATCAGTTTGCGGGCGTTGAGATAATTGGTCTGCATTATTTTACAGGTACGCAGAAAACTAAGGTGAAGACCATCGAAAAGGAGCTTTCGCTTTTAGATGAGCTTTGCACCGAGCTTGAAAACGAGCATGGCTACAAGCCCTCGCATATAGAGTACGGCACGGGGCTGGCGGTGGAGTATTACAAGGATTTTACCGAAAGCACCGATATTGCGCTGCTTGAAGAAGTGTCCGAGGTAGTGAAAGCATTTGCTGAGAAGTATCCCCTGACAGTTGAGATGGGCAGATTCTTCGCGGCTGTATGCGGAAGCTATCTGACCAAAGTAATGGACATTAAGACCACAAATGATATAAATTACGTGATATGCGACGGCGGTATAAATCATGTGAACTACTACGGTCAGAACATGGCTATGAAAGTGCCGCCCATAGAAGTCTTGGATAGATCGGGTGAGGAAAGCGACTACTGCCTTTGCGGAAGTCTGTGTACCACCGCGGATATCCTTGTGCGCAAGGCAACTCTGCCTGCCCTTGAAAGAGGGGATATCATCGCATTTTCAAAGTGCGGTGCCTATTCCGTGGCTGAGGGCATCGCGGCATTCCTTTCGAGAGATATGCCCGCAGTGGCTCTTTACAGCGAAAAGGACGGACTTAGCGAACAGCGCGGACACATCGCGACATACCCCTTGAATTCACCGCAGCGGAGGTAATAACTTGAGCTATACTTCGATAAATTACCTGCTGTATGTGGCGGTATGTCTGCTGTTATACGGTATTTTCCCAAAGAATAAGAGATGGTGGGTGCTTCTGCTGGCTAGCATGGGCTTCTATGCGATAGTCTGTCTGAAGTACATCGGATTCATCATAATGACCGCTGCGACTACCTACGGCGGAGGACTGTGGCTGGAAAGCTACATCGAGAAAAAGGATGCCTATCTGAAGTCGCAGAAAGGCAAGTGGAGCAAGGAAGAAAAGAGCGCTTTCAAGGATAAGGTAACGATCGGCAAAAAGCGTATATGCGCTTCGGTGCTGGTGCTGAACTTCGGCGTTCTGGCGTTTCTGAAATACTTCAACTTCTTTGCAGATACCATAAACTCTATAACAGGGCGGACAAGTGTTCCCAATCTGGGATTGTTCCTGCCCCTGGGCATTTCGTTCTATACCTTCCAGTCGATGGGGTATATCATCGACATCTACCGCAAAAAGTACAAGGCTGAGCGGAATTATCTGAAATACCTGCTGTTCGTGTCCTTCTTCCCCCAGATAGTGCAGGGACCCATAGCCTTTTACAGCGACCTTGCTCATCAGCTTTACGAAGGTGAGCGCATCAGATTTGAAAATATAAAGCAGGGCGTTCTGCTGATAACATGGGGCTTTTTCAAAAAGCTGGTCATCGCTGACCGTCTTGTGGGCGCGGTGCAGACAGTACCCAATGACTGCGACAGCTTTTCGGGCACGGCGGTACTGCTTACGGCGCTTATCTACGCTGTACAGCTTTACGCTGATTTCTCGGGCGGTATAGATATCTCCCGAGGTGTGGCACAGCTTTTCGGCATAAATATGGCTGAAAACTTCAAACGCCCCTATTTCGCAAAGGATATCTCTGATTACTGGCACCGCTGGCACATCACCCTTGGTGCATGGCTCAGAGAATACCTGTTCTATCCCGTGGCTATGTCAAAGCCTTTCCAGAAAATGGGCAAGGCACTGAAAGCTAAGTTTGGCATGAAGATATCAAAGGTACTGCCTGTAAGCCTGGCTTCGCTGATAACCTTCCTGGTGGTGGGCATATGGCACGGCGCTAACTGGAAATATGTGGCTTTCGGCGTGTGGAACGGCGGTATCATAATGGTATCGACACTGCTGGAGAGCAATTTTGAAAATTGGAAAAAGAAACTTCATATCGAAAATACCAACAAGCCCTTTATCGCATTTCAGCTGTTCAGGACTTTCCTGATAGTTCTGGTGGGCTATTACTTCGATATCGCACCTGATTTTTCGACCGCTATGCACATGATGTTTATGTCGGTGACAGACCTGCACCTCGGTGAGCTTCTCAGCAAGGATTTCCTGACATCGATAACACTGAGCAGAGCCGATTTGATCGTGGTGCTTGCCGCAATGGCAGTTATGCTGATAGTATCCCTGAAACAGGAGCATTCACAGACTACGCTGCGTGAGCAGATATGCAAGAAGAATTTTGTTTTCCAGTCGCTGATATTCATAGTACTGTTCTATGCAGTTGTGATATTTGGCTCATACGGACCGGGTTCAAACCCCGCGGATTTCTATTATATGCAGTTCTGATAAGGAGAGCAGGAGACATATGAAAAGCAATAAGATGAAACGTGCGGTGAAGCTTTCGGCGCTGGGTATCGTTATGCTGCTTTTATTCGTGCTTTTATCATGGGTCATGCAGTATACAGCTATCAGCTCGGAAACTCATGTGCGGAACTTCTACCGCGAACCGGAAAATACACTTGATGTGGCGCTGATCGGATGCAGTGAGGTCTATGCGGATTTCTCGCCGCCCATCGCCTATGATGAATACGGATTCACCAGCTATAATCTGGCTTTTGAAGCTGCGCCGGGTCATTTGTATAACTCGATGCTGGATACCTTTTTATCAAGGCAGAAGCCCCAGGTAGTTGTGTTTGAGGTCAACGGATTTTTCTACAACAGCGATCACCCGTATCAGGAAGGTGTGAAGCGCAAGTGGATAGACAATATCAAAAAGGACAAGCAGTGGTTTGAACTTATCCAAAAGGAAGTTCCCGAGGATGAGCGTGTCGATTATTATGTTGGTCTGCTGAAATATCACGATAACTGGAAACACCCAATGATGCTTGCAAGCAGACAGTATCAGCTGTGGCTCAACAACAAGGGCGATGTTTCGATGATGAAAAGCTTCGGTACAAGGACGACTACCGATTCGGCAGTGAAGAAGACCAAGAAAAGGAAACATAAACTTGGCGAATACGGCATAAAGAACCTCACAGCGACTCTGGAACACTGCAAGGAGCTGGGTCTGGAGAACGTGCTGTTCATACGTGCGCCTCACAAGGATAAATTTACCCCTGAAACGGATGCAGAGCTTAAAAAGCTGATAACCGACGCGGGCTACGATTATGTTAATTTCGAGTACGATGAGAATATCGGCATAGATGAGAACACCGATTATTACAACGGCGACCATCTGAACGTTTTCGGCAATGAGAAGAATACTCTTTATCTCGGCAAATATCTGGTGGATCACTATGATATAAATACCACTCACTCTGAAAAGGTCGATGAGCAGTGGCATGAATGCGCCGAGTATACCCATAATATTTTCGATATCCTCAAAAAGAAGACCCTTGAGGAGGAAGACGTGCAGTATAACGAATTCTGCGATTTCGGCAAGAGCACACTTTCGCTGAGGAAAAAGTATGCAGAATTCAAAAACAGATTCTCGGGAGAATCATCCTCCGCTAAAGAGTGATATTGACAAGCGGGTCTGCGGATGTTATACTAATATTATTAATAATTCTGCCGAAAGGCTAAAGGAGTAATTGACATGGATAAGAAGATAACTGTTATCAAGGGCGACGGTATAGGTCCCGAGATAGTTACTGAGGCTATAAAGGTGCTTGACGCTGTGGCTGCAAAATTCGGGCACAGCTTTGAATACACAGACATACTCATGGGCGGCTGTTCCATAGATGCCTGCGGCGTTCCGCTGACAGATGAGGCTGTTGCTACCGCTAAGGCTGCCGATGCCGTTCTGCTGGGTGCCATAGGCGGAAACACTTCCACTTCTCCCTGGTACAAGCTGGCTCCCAACCTCCGTCCCGAGGCAGGTCTGCTGAAGATAAGAAAAGAGCTGGGACTGTTCGCTAACCTGCGTCCCGCTAATCTTTACGACGAGCTGAAATTCGCCTGCCCTCTGAGAAGCGATATCATCGAGGGCGGTTTCGATATGATGATAATGCGTGAACTCACAGGCGGACTTTACTTCGGTGCAAGAAAGACCGAGGAAGTTGACGGCAAGATGACAGCTGTTGATACCCTGACCTACAACGAGGACGAGATAAGACGTATAGCTATCAAGGGCTTCGATATAGCTATGAAGCGCCGCAAGAAGGTAACAAGTGTTGATAAGGCTAACGTTCTGGATTCTTCAAGACTTTGGAGAAAGATAGTAAACGAAGTTGCACAGGACTACCCCGAGGTAGAGCTGGAGCATATGCTGGTGGATAACTGCGCTATGCAGCTGGTACGTGACCCCAAGCAGTTCGATGTAATACTCACCGAGAATATGTTCGGTGATATCCTTTCCGATGAAGCTGCGATGGTAAGCGGTTCTTTGGGTATGCTGGCTTCTGCTTCGCTGAACGATACAAAGTTCGGTCTGTACGAACCCAGCCACGGTTCTGCACCCGATATTGCAGGTCAGGACAAGGCTAACCCTCTGGCTACCATACTTTCCGCTTCGATGATGCTTAGATATTCCTTCGATATGGACAAGGAAGCTGACGCCATCGATGCCGCTGTAAAGCAGGTACTGGCTGAGGGCTACCGCACAGGCGATATCATGTCCGAGGGCATGAAGCAGGTAGGCTGTAAGGAAATGGGTACTCTGGTAGCAGAAAGAGTATAATACATAATGTTTCGGTGGGGGCTGTCATTTATGGCAGCTCCCTTTTTATAGGGAGATAACAATGATCTTTGCGGATTTGGAAAAAGATGTGATATACCCGGTGCTTCTGTGTCTTATCATCGGGACTGCTGGTATATTCGGTGCTGTGTACTCACGGAGATATAAAAAAGTTCTGAAAAAGACGGCGAGGTATGCAGTGGGGGAAATCAGGGGTTACAGGAGCTATCTTAAAAGGCACGGGCGTTTTATCGAGCGTTACCGCGATATTACGGCGGTATGCACGCCGCCCGACAGTGACACTCCCGAGAGATATATCATCACTACACAGGGGCATTTCACCTTTCGGTACAGGTGGGTGAAGCAGGTACGTCTGACTTTTCCCGAAAAGGGTGCTCCGCTTTTGCCCGAAGATGTTGCGCAGCTTAAATTTGACAGCATAGCTGGTCTGATCGCGGGCAGTATGTTTCTGCTTATGGCGTTATGTGTCGTGATAGGTCATATTCTAGGTCGATAAGTGAGATATCTGCGGGCTGACATAAAATCCCAAAAATTTTAGAAAACATATCAGATAATGTTTCGGTGGGGGCTGTCATTTATGGCAGCTCCCTTTTTATAAGGAGATAACAATGATCTTTGCGGAAATATTTGCGGTGGTGTTTTATATCGTGCCGGGAATTGCAGGGATAAAAGGCGCTGCTGTTTCATGGAAGAACAAATCGGGAGCGTGAACGATAAAATGTCCACTCTCGATTTAATCTGTTGTTATACTATCTGTCTGTTATATTGTACAGCTATTTCCCGCTTGCTCATCCTGTATTGACATCCGCCCATGCGGGTGCTATAATTGTCTCATGGAAAGCGGGGTGCTGTTGTGGATTTTTATGCCAATGAACTTGACAGCCTGAAATATCTGGTGGCAGGCAGTCTTATCGCCGAGGACGGCTTTCTGCATATGCGCCGTGTGCTGGATTGCCATGTGCTTATCCTGGTGCTTGAAGGTACGCTATTTATCACTCAGGATAACAGAGAATTCGCCATAGGTTCGGGCGAAACGATACTTCTTGCCCGCGGGCTGGAGCATTTTGGTACCAAGCACAGTGAGGGCAGGTTATCTTATTTGTGGGTGCATTTTTGTACAGACAGCCAATGGCAGACCACCACGCCCGAAAACTATGCCTGCCATCTGCCCGAAAGCTTCACCGTCACCAATACAGGCAGACTGCGCAGGATCTTCGATATCATGCTTGATTGTTCCCGCCGCGAGGATGCCACAGCCCCCGAAATGACCCTATGTGCGCTTAAAATGCTCCTGCTGGAATGTTCCTATCAGGCGGGCATTGAAGAACAGGGCATCAGCCCCCTTGTGCGTGAGGTCGTTATGTGGGTGCGGAGAAACTGTCACCGCAGGCTTACGGTCGCCGATATCGCTGAAAGATTCCACTATTCGCCCGATTATATCTCAGCGCTGTTTCGTCGGGAGATGGGCAGTTCACTGTCCGCTTTTTTGAACAATTGCCGAATGGAGCTTGCGAAAGACCTGCTCTCCGAGGGGACTGTCAGCATCAAGGAAGTCGCCTATTCCTGCGGCTTCTCTGACGAAAAATACTTCACGCGAGTGTTCCGTAAAGCGGCTGGTATGACACCTACCGAGTACCGCGCAAAGGGCGGGGGAGAGTGAACCCTCAGCCATATGATAACAAGATAAGGAGTACATAAATATGGACAGATTTTTTGCTGTTATATCACGTATGAAATACATAAACCGCTGGGCGCTGATGCGCAACACCATCAAGGAGAATATCAGCGAACATTCCCTTGAAGTCGCATTCATCGCCCATGCCCTGGCACTTATCCGCAACGAGCGCTTCGGCGGGAACGTTAATGCCGAAAGATGTGCGCTTCTGGCGATGTATCACGATACCACCGAGATAATCACAGGCGACCTGCCCACCCCCATAAAGTATTACAGCAAGGAGATAAAGGGCGCTTACAACGAGGTGGAAGAAAAGGCGAAAAACACCCTCATAGGTTATCTGCCCGATGACTTGAAAAAGTATTACGAGCCCCTGCTTTCGCCCACCGATGAGGAAAAGGAGCTCTGGAAGCTGGTCAAGGGCGCGGATAAGCTCTCGGCGCTGATAAAGTGCATCGAGGAGCGCAAGATGGGCAATGCAGATTTCGCTTCGGCAGAAAAATCCACCATAGAAGCTATACACAAGCTGGCGATACCCGAAGTTGAGGCCTTCCTCGAAGAATTCATACCCGCCTACGACCTTACCCTTGACGAACAGGCTTGACCCTCCGCATAAAATCCAATTCACTCTTGGAGAAAATTTGTTGATAAAATTCTTGCAATAATGGGAGATATGTGTTATACTAATATAGTATCTCTATTAAACAATGAGGGAAAGAAAAAATGAGTGAAAAAAGGATAGGCTCAAGCTACGGCAAGCTGATGATGAACACCATCGTCTTTGCCATCGGCTCATTCAGCTCGAAAGTGCTGGTGCTGCTGCTTGTGCCGATATATACCAAACATCTGACACAGTCAGAGCTTGGCAGGACTGATTACCTCACCCAGATAGCCAACTGGATAATCCCCCTCGCTACCATGACCATCAGCGAAGCTATAATACGCTTCGGATTGGACAAGGCTTACGATAAGAAAAAGGTATTCACCATCGGAAATGTGGTGTGCGGCGCGGGTATGCTGATATTCGCGGCGCTACTTGGACTTATCAGCCTTATCGGGGTGGCGGATAAATGGATAAGCGGCTACGCGGTCCTGCTGTTTTTGTATGTATTCATGTCGGGAATAAAGACATTGTATACAACATTCGTGCGGGCGATGGAAAAGGTGCAGCTGTTTGCGGTGGCGGGCATAGTCGCCACGTTCTTCACACTGCTGTTCATGGTGCTGTTCTACCTTGTGCTGCCGAAGGATTTCCTCGGGGCGAACACGGGTATTCAAAAGTACCTGCTGTCTACCATATTATCCGATGCGATAACCGCCGTATTCGTGACCATAGCGGCAAAACTCTGGAAGTATATGGACTTCAAGTATATCGACAGGGAACTTTTGCAGACGATGCTGCAGTATTCAGTACCGCTGATACCTGCACAGCTGCTTTGGCTGATAACCAACAGCTCCGACAGCTTCATGACCACCTACTATATCGGTGAGGACAGGAACGGCGTGCTATCTGCGGCGTATAAGATACCTAACCTTGTGGCTACGGTGTATATGATGTTCGGGCAGGCGTGGAATATGTCTGCCATAACCGAGAACGATTCCGAGGACAGGGATAAGTTCTACGAAAAGGTATTTGATTTCAACCAGAGCCTGCTTTATATACTGGCGGCAGGCTGTCTGCTCATTGTACAGCCGATCACGATGGTGTGGATAGACAGCAAGTTCCGCGAATGTGTCAGGTATTCGCCGCTGCTGATATACTCCACCATATTCTCGTGCTTGACCACATTTATGGGCAGTATCTACCTCGCCAGCAAACTGACGAAGCGTTCGCTGTTCACAAGCCTTATATCGGGCGTTATAAACGTGGGGCTGAATATCGTGCTGATACCCACCATAGGTCTGTACGGTCCGCCTCTTTCGACTATCGCCAGCTACATGACAGTGTTCATTATACGCGCTATCGATTCTAAAAAGATAGTACCGTTCAAAATGGATATCCGCAAGATGATAGTCAGCAACGTGCTGGTCATGATGATGACGGCGGTACTCGTTAAGGAACCCGACCTCATGCACCACAAGCTGCTGTACCTTGTGGTACTTGCGCTGTTCTGTGCGGTGTTCGTTATCAATATGGAGTCCATAAATAGCCTGTTCTTCCGCTTTATGCCGAAGCGCATAGCTGAAAAGGTAACGAATCTGGGTACAAAGAAGCTTTCGCTGATAGCCGCGGGAGTTGTGGCATTTGCAGGACTCAACCTGCTGTTCAAGTGCGTACCGCTGATACTTGTGCTGGCTGCGGGATATGCCTTTGGTATAAAGCTGGATGCGCCAAAGATATTCCTGTTCTGTCAGGTGCTGTGTTCGGCGCTGATATGGCTGCTTTTCAGCCATATATTCGGAGCGGGAGTGCTGTTCATCATGTGCGCCGCACCCATAGTTATGTACAGGAAAAAGCGCTATATCGCCATGGCGGTAGCATCTTTCGATCTTCTGCTTGGGGCGCTGATACTCAGTGATCTGGGCTGGTTCCTGTTCCTGATACAGCTTATCGCGCTGATAATAGTATACCGCAAGTCCATAGACGAATTTGCACTTGATTATATCGAATACGGTACTCTGGGACCGTTGGACAGGATCACCGGTATGATACCGGTACGCCGCCGCGGCGGGAAAACCACTTCAACAATAAGCGAACTGCCTGACAGCAATGAAGCTGACAGTCAATAATACATTAAGGAGAGATAAATATGGCAGAACTGAAATTTGAGATCGTGGAGCACGTAGGTGTGCTTTCCGAGAACGCTAAGGGCTGGACCAAGGAACTGAACAAGGTAAGCTGGGGCGATCACCCTGCAAAGTACGATATCAGAGACTGGTCACCCGACCATACAAGAATGGCTAAGGGCGTAACACTTACCGATGAGGAGCTGGCTACCCTTAAGGATATCCTAAACGGCGAGGTAGAGGACGATATTGACGAATCTCAGATGCTGTAATATCGTTATAGTTAACGACATTAGAAATTGCACTTTGAAAACGAGTAAAAGTTCGATATATGCTTTTGCGAAGTTTGCAAAGTAGCAATTTCAATGTCGTTTATTATAAATAATATGTTCAGTATTATCCCACAAATTTCTCATGGAGGTTTGTGGGATTTGCACTAAACCGAAAAGAAAGTTAACAAATTGTAAAACTTGACATGATGGTTAAATGCTAATTGAATGTTCATATTTATTTAATAATTATCTGATATAATTAAATCCAAAGGATTATATTAAACTTTCTTACAAACTTATAATAAATATATGGTTCGGAGGGAACAGGGATATGGAACAGCATGGTATCAGTAAGCTTGACCTGAAAAGGCGCAACAGGATGCAGGTCCTGAAGATCTTGAAGCAGAGGGGACCTACGTCGCGAATAGATATCGCAGGCACTTTGGAACTTACCAGGGCAGCTGTAACTATTATTACAAATGAAATGATCGAGCAGGGCATAATCCAGGAGATAGGCGAGTACAAGCACATCACCGAGAAAGCGCCCCGCGGCAGAAAGAAGATACTTATAGATATCAATCATCACTATAAGTTCGTTATCGGTGTAACTCTTGAAGAGGACATCGTCAGCGTGGGTCTTTCTACTCTGGCAGGCGCAGTACTTGACAAGAGAAATCTTTCGATAGATCATACCATCGAGTACAACGCTATTTTCGACTTCGTAAGGAAGTCCATAAAGGAAGTACTGGCTGATAACTGCCTGGATAAGAACTCTATCTTGGGCATAGGTTTCGGCGTATTCCCCACAATGTATGAGAAGCTTGGCGTTGAAGTCAAAGACGGTATCCCCGATTATTCAAAGGTACGCAACCTTATCAGGGGCTATACCGATCTGCCTCTGGTGTTCGATAACTCTGTAAAGGGCACCGCTATGGCGAACATCGACTTCCTCAAGACCAAGGATCCCAACAGACAGAATATCGCTTTCCTGCAGTACGGTAATAATATGAACTTCGTTGTAACAAACCTCAACGAGCCTATCGTTTCGTATGATAACAGAACAGGTTTCGTTGATAAGATGATCATCAATCCTTACAGCGAAAGAGTATGTGAAAAGTGCGGCAGACGCGGCTGTGTTGAGAACGAGATCACTCCTTCTGCTACATTTGCAAAGCTGAGCGAGGTATACTCACCCGATAGGACACCTTACCTTTATGAGGCATCCAAGGGCAGCTTCAAGAACGTTAAAATGGATATGGTGCAGACAGCATACGATAAGGACGATCCTGCTGTCAAGGAAGTTATCGACAGCGAGATCAAGCTGACCGCTGTGCTGATAAACAACCTGTATTTCTCCACCAATCCTCAGAAGATAGTTCTGCACCATTTCACAAACCACACTAACAGCGAGGTCGATTTCAACCGCATCAGAAATGCCCTCAACGAGATAGGTGGTCCCCTGGTTGCAGGCAAGATCGAGACTTCTATTATCGAAGACAAGCACCGCTTCCTGTCGGGCTGCGCTCTGGCTATCAGAGAACTGTTCTTCAACCGCGGCGGATTCGATGCAAATTCATAATAAAATCTTCCCCGAGGGTCGAACTCTCGGGGATTTTTTGGGAGAAAACAATGTTTGAATACAGTAACGAAAAGGCAATAGAATACATATTCGGGTTCTCACATTCTGGCAAGCCCGTGAAGGATCTCAGCCGCATAAAAAAGCTGATGTCAGCCATAGGCGACCCTCAGGACAGGCTGAGATTCGTGCATATCGCAGGCACCAACGGCAAGGGCTCAACAGCGCGTATGTTTGACGGCGTGTTCCTCCGCGCAGGGCTGAAAACAGGGCTTTTCACCTCGCCGTTCATCATCGAGTACGCCGACAGGATACAGGTGAACGACAGAAATATCGACGGCGAAGCCCTTGCAAGGCTGGCGGGTAAAGTACATGAGGCAGTGTCCCAATTCCCCGAAGATACGGGCTTTTCCCAGTTTGAGATAACTCAGGCGATAGCCTTCCTGTACTTTGAGGAACAGGGCTGTGATATCGTCGTGCTTGAAACAGGGCTGGGCGGTCTGCTGGACTGCACCAACATCATAACCACGCCTCTGCTGACCGTAATTACCAAGGTTGATCTTGACCATACCGCCATATTAGGAGATACAGTCGAGCAGATAGCGTCACAGAAAGCAGGTATAATCAAAAGGGGAGTGCCTTGCGTACTTAGTGCGGGCAACACCGAGGAAGTCAGGGCTGTTGTGGCTGAAAAGGCACGTGAAATGGATTCGAGCCTTGTAATACCCGACGCTGATAAATTATCAGTACAAAATTCAGGACTTGATGGAACGGACTTCACCTACAATGGCAAAAACTACCATGCTTCCATGGCAGGCATTCATCAGACAGATAACGCACTCTCGGTGATAGAGGGCTGTGAGATACTGCGTGAGAAGCTTGGTCTTTCCGATGAAGATATCCGCGAGGGTATAGCAGATGCTGTACTGCCCGGCAGGACGGAGATACTTTCCCGAAAGCCCCTTGTTATGCTGGACGGCGGTCACAATCCCGATGGAGTGCGTGCGCTTGCAAAGGTCATAGCTGGGAAGCGCCCATGCCATGCGGTAATTGGTATGTGCCGCGACAAAAATCTCCGCGAGGCACTGAGTGTGCTTATTCCTCACGTTGACAGCTTCATCACCGTTGACGGCTTCTCCGACCGCGCCGAAAATGCGTCGGAGCTTGCAGAGCTGATAAACGCTCTTGGCGGAAAAGCCTCGCCAGCTAAAAACAACTTGCTTACCGAGATTGAAAATATGAAACAGCAAAACAGTGATGGACTGACGCTGGTCTGCGGTTCGCTTTATCTGGTCTCAGCAGTGCATGAGATCTACAAGAATAACTAATAAGATAGAAAGCGTGATAATATGAAACTCTTTATAGCATCCGATATACATGGTTCGGCTTACTGGTGCGAGAAAATGCTGGCGGCATTTGAAAAAAGCGGCGCTGAAAAAATGCTCCTGCTGGGGGATATCCTCTACCACGGACCCCGCAACGACCTGCCCGAGGGCTATGAGCCCAAGAAAGTCATTGCCATGCTGAATCCCCTGAAAGACAAGATACTCTGCGTGCGCGGCAACTGCGATACCGAGGTCGACCAGATGGTGCTGGAATTCCCGATAATGGCTGAATATGCTTTCATCTATGACGATAATTTAACAATATTCGCTACCCACGGCCACAAGTTCAACTGCGATAACCTGCCCCCAATGAGCAAGGGTACGGTGCTTCTCCACGGGCATACACACGTGCCTGTTATCAAGGATCACGGGGATTTCACCTATATCAACCCGGGTTCTGTGTCCATCCCCAAGGAGGGCTCTGATCACAGCTATCTTATTCTGGAAAACGGAAAATTCACATTCGGAAAATTGTAAAAAAGCCTGTTTTTGTATTGTGCAAATCTTATAAAAATTTTATAACCTCTTGAATAAATTATAAAAATGTGATACAATTAAGAAAGAAGTAAAATTCGCTGTGTCATCACTTTTCAAGGGGGTGAGTGAATGGAAGAGAATAACAGGCTTAAAGCCGGCATCTGCTGTGTTGATTTTACAGCAGGCGGTAAGATAGTTTCTGTAGACGATGATTTTTTCGGCTTTACAGGGTACAGCCGTGATTATGTTCTGGAAAAGGAGCTTACATTCTACTCGCTTTTTGAAGAGAATGAACGTGAAAAGATCGAGGAATACATCAACAGCATTTCTGATGATAACAGGGCTTTCTGCGTAAGACTGCCCATAACCGCTCGGGACGGAGGATCCATCTTTGTGCACTGCTGCGGTATAATCAACGACAGGAGCCGTGTTGATGTGGTTTTCACCAACTGCAGCTGCCATGACAGGCTGGAGAACGAATATAAAAAGCTAACGCGCAAGGTTGCAGAACAGCGTGATAAGCTGCATATGGTGGCTGAAAATACCGACGATGTTTACTACGATTACGATGTAAAGCGGGATATCATGCACCTGACTGTCAGCATCACAAGGTTCAGGCTGGATTATGACAATACTCTGGAAAACTTCCTGGGCAGCAGGGCGGCGGAGGAATTTCTGCACCCCGAGGACAAGGACGCTTATTTCGATGCCTGGGAAGAAGCTCTTCAGAAGCCTATGAAAGGCACTATGGAGTTCAGGACAAAGGCGTATGACGATGATTATTGCTGGTACAGTGATGCGTATATCAGCTTTGCGGACGAATCGGGCAATGTTACCGAGGTCTTCGGCAGACTTTCAAATATCCAGAAGCTGAAAGCTCTCGCTACCAAATCCGACAGCGATACCGAGTATATCAAATTCCTGTTACAGTCCGACCAGCTGACGGGGCTGTACAACCGCAAGGGCTTCACCCAGCAGGCGACGAATATGCTGGCGAAGCGGGAAAAGGATATGGTATATGCCATAGTGTATACGGATATCAATGAGTTCTCCTACGTTAATGAGAACTTCGGATATGAAACGGGCAACGCTATGCTGAGGGATTATACCGCCTGTCTGCGGGGCGGTGCAAGCTTTGTTATCGGCTGCCGCCTGTATTCGGATTTCTTTATATGCCTTTGCAGGGCAAATACCCGAACAGCGCTGATACGGAGCGTTGAACAGCAGAACGTAAGGTTCACCACTATGCAGAAGAAGAAATTCCCCTCGGGGGATATCCGTATCGCCTGCGGAATGTATATACTTCCCGAGGGCGAGATAGAGCTGAACACCGCCATCGACAATGCTAACCTTGCAAGGCGCAGCGTTAAGCATTCCAGCAGCATACTATGTGGAATATATTCTCAGAGAATGAGGATGCAGAAACTCTACGAGCAGTCCATATGCAACGAACTCCACGCGGCTATCAAAAACAGGCAGATAGAAATGTTCCTGCAGCCCAAGTTCCACCTTGAAAAGCGGGTGATAATCGGCGCTGAGGCTCTGGCTAGGTGGAGAAATCCCAACGGCACGTACAAAATGCCATTTGAGTTCATTCCCGTGCTGGAAAAGGTTGGCTATATCGACGAGCTGGATTTCTTCATATACGGCGAGGTACTGCGCACCCTTGAAAAATGGAAGCATGACGGCAAGCGGGTTTTTCCTGTATCGGTGAATTTCAGCCAGCATCATATCACTCAGCCGAATTTCGTTGATAATATCATCTGCACGGCGAATCTCTACGATGTTGACAGGGGAGATATCGAGATAGAGATAACCGAATCCTGTTTCTCGGGGGACACTCAGGCGCTTTTCTCGGTGATGGATAAGCTGAGAAACGAGGGCTTCAAGGTCAGCATCGATGATTTCGGCATAGGTTATTCCACCCTCAGCGTGCTGATGAATGCCCCTGTGGATATCGTGAAGATAGACAAGTCTTTCATCGATAATATCGAGCAGAACAAGAATGACCGCGATTTCGTGGCGAATATGTGCAGTCTTATCGATACTGCCAATAAGGATATCATCTTTGAGGGCGTAGAGACTGATGCGCAGGCGGCTATCCTCTGCCAGAGCGGCTACACCAAGGCACAGGGCTGGCTCTTTGATAAGGCTATGCCTTTGGGCGACTTTGAAGAAAAGTATATGTACGATGATAATAAGTGATATATCAGGCTGCTGTACGGACGGCAGCCTGTTTTTACGCATCAAAAAAGCACTCTCCCGCGGGAAAGTGCTTTTGTTATCATAAGATCATTTACATACTCTCGGGACAGCCTATCTTCAGCATATCCAGTATATTCTTGATTATCTGCTTTACAGCCATGGAGAGTGCAAGTCTTGCCTGCATAACGTTCTCTTCCTCGCCCTTGATACGGCAGGCGTTGTAGAACTTGTGGTACAGTGTAGCGATATCTACCGCGTACTTGGTCACCTTTGCAGGGTCGTAAGCCTTTGCAGCTTCGGTTATGGTGGTGGGCAGAGTTGCCATCAGCTTAACAAGCTCCAGCTCCTCGGGTGTGCTGAGGGCTTCAGCCATATCAGCAGTAAAGGGCTTTGCTTCGATGTTCTCCTCTTTCAGCTTCTTGATCACCGAGCATATACGTGCGTGTGCGTACTGAACGTAGTATACGGGGTTCTGGCTGGAGTTGGAGATAGCCAGGTCAAGGTCGAAGTCGAACTGTGAGTTGGGCTCACGCAGGTTGAAGAAGAATCTTGCCGCATCTATCGGTATCTCTTCCAGCAGAGTATTCAGTGTGATAGCCTTGCCTGAACGCTTTGACAGCTTGTAGGTCTCGCCGTCCTTTACAAGTCTTACCATCTGCATGATAACTACATCCAGCTTCTTCTCGTCAACGCCCAGAGCTGTCATGGCAGCTTTCAGACGGGGGATATAACCGTGGTGGTCAGCGCCGAAGATATCTATCGCTTTATCGAATTTACGTACAGCCAGCTTGTTGTAGTGGTAAGCGATATCAGGCACGAAGTAGGTAGGTATGCCGTTGTCGCGGACAAGCACTCTGTCCTTTTCGTCACCGAAATCGGTAGTCCTGAACCACAGCGCACCGTCCTGCTCATAGGTGTATCCGCCTGCTTTCAGCTTCTCGATAACTTCCTGTACAGAGCCGTCATTGTGCAGTGTGCTCTCTCTGAACCATGTATCGTAGCTAATGCGGTACTTGGCAAGGTCCTTGTGCAGACCATCGATATTCTTGGGCAGAGCGTAGTCTACCAGTGCCTTCTTGCACTCCTCTTCGGGCTGTGCAGAAGCTATCATGCCATATTCGTCAAAGAAATTCTTTGCATGAGCGATGATATCCATGCCGAGGTATACATCATCGGGCATGGGGAATGTTTCAGAATCTTCGTATATGGTCTTGCAGAAAGCGTCCATATCGAGGTTCCTGGCAACTATCTCCTGACCCTTGTCACTGCATATCTGCATATATCTCAGTCTCAGGGACTTGCCGAACTTCTCTATCTGGTTGCCTGCGTCGTTTATGTAGAACTCTCTCTCAACTTCATATCCTGCATACTCCATAACAGCAGCCAGACAGTCACCGATAGCGCCGCCTCTTGCGTTGCCTATGTGCATGGGTCCTGTGGGGTTAGCGGATACGAATTCCACCAGAGCTCTTTTGCCCTTGCCGAAATCTGTCTTGCCGTACTCGGTACCCTCATCGAGAACTGCCTTTACTACCGAGCCGAACCAGCCCTTGCCGTAGTAGAAGTTTATAAATCCCGGACCTGCTATCTCAACTTTATCGAAACAGCTTCCGGTGGTATCTATCTTGCCGACTATTGCCTCAGCGATCTTTCTGGGAGCGCTCCTGAAAGGCTTTGCACATACCATAGCCGCATTTGTGGAAACGTCGCCGTTCTTGGGGTCGGCGGGTATCTCAATATTGAAAGCGGGAACAGCCTCAGCGGGGAATACCTCCTCAGCCACCAGCTGACCCAGTGCGTTCAGCACCAGTTCCCTTGCCTGCGCGAAAGCTTCCTTTATCAAATCCTGCATCTTACTTCCTCCGTTTATCTCAGTTTAAGTTGAATATCTATATCAAAGGTGCCTATCAGTCCCGAATTTACATCTACCACATACGAGAAAGACAGCCTGCCTCCCTCATCTGTGAGCTTATCGGTAATCTTACGTGCCTCAACGCCAACTTCAAAATTGCCGTAAAGCGTACCGTAGACACAGTGATGCTTCTCGCCGGGTTCTATCACCAGCTCAGAGGATACATTTCCCCGCCTGGACATCACCACTTTTTTCTTGCCGAAGCTCTCTATCTTCGTGATACAGCCCTCGAAGCCCGTAGCTTCGCTTTCTTCATACTCTATCAGATAGCCGTTTGCGGTCTTTTCGTATGTTCCCACCGAGAGCACTTCTGTCTGCTCGTAATTCACAGGGTCATCGTCAAAGTCCTCGTACTGACGGCTGACGAGTATGATATCAACTTCTTTTTTATCCAAGCTCATTCTCCTAACATCGGTCAGCTTATTTTACTTATCCTGCCAAATGCATCAGTGGGCTGTCAGCACACATTTCTCAACCGTGCCCGAAAAGCTCTCTCCCAGAAATCTTTCCACGTTTTCCGAGAAAAGTTCGGGGCTGTCGGTGCAGTAAAGCTTCTGACTGCCCTGCTCCTCACGGTCTGCCAGCTCATCGCTGTATGTGAGGGTCTTGACTGCGAACCTTGCAAGCTCGGCACCTGCGGATATCAGCTTTACGCCCTCCCCCATGATGTCCGAGATAAGGTCAGCCAGCAGGGGATAGTGTGTACAGCCCAGTATCAGTGTATCCACCTGTTCGCGCTTCATACATTCAAGGTATTCCTCAGCGAAATATCTGGTAGGAGCGCAATCCTTGCCGATATAGCCGTTTTCCACCAGCGGCACGAACATAGGGCAAGCCTTGCCTATCACCTTAGCACTCGGGTCGATGCTCCTGATGACCTTGCCGTAGCTTCCGCTCCTGATAGTAGCACCCGTAGCGATAACGCCTATCCTGCCGTTTTTGGTAGATGCGCAGGCAGCGTGTGCGGCTGGCATTACAACTCCGCTGTAGCTGGGCTCTGTCTTTCCGCTGAATTCGGGGCTGGACATTATAACAGAAGATGCTGTGCCGCAGGCAACAAGTATCATCTTTACGTTGTGTCCCCTGAGAAATTCCATATCCTGTGCGGTGTATTCAGCTATTGTTTCCTTGCTTCGCGTACCGTAGGGGACTCTCGCGGTATCGCCGAGGTATACTATATCCTCGTGGGGCAGGAGCTTTGTGAGTTCTTTGACGCAGGTAAGTCCGCCCACGCCCGAATCGAATACGCCAATAGGTGAGTTATTCATAATCCACTTCCGATCTGTCAAGAGCAAGCTTTATCAGCCTGTCTTCCTGCTCGGCATAGCTTATGCCTGCGTGTTCCATCAGCTTGGGGTACATACTAATCTTGGTATGACCGGGGAGAGTATTTATCTCGTTGAGTATCACTTCGCCCTTATCGGAAAGGAAGAAGTCGCATCTTGCAAGACCCTCGCAGCCCATAGCCTTGAATGCCTTTACAGCCGCTTCACGAACCTCGTTTATCTTATCTTCGGATACTCTTGCGGGTATGTAAGTCTTTGAATCAGCATTATTGTACTTTGCATCATAATCATAGAACTCGTTAGCAGCAGCTATCTCGCCTACGGTTGAAGCGAAAGGCTCATCGTTGCCCATAACTGCACATTCAAGTTCAATGCCTACGATGCCCTGCTCAACCACAACTTTCTGGTCATGAGAGAATGCCGCCTTGATGCCTGCTTTCAGTTCATCGTAGTTGTGAGCCTTAGATATACCCACGGAAGAACCGCAGTTAGCTGGCTTAACGTACATAGGATAGCCAAGCTCTTTCTCCATCTGTGCACACTTTTCATCAAGCTGCTTCATATCGCGGTATATCATGCTTATCCACTTAGCGGTGCGTATGCCGTGAGCTTCAAGTATGGTATGTGTAACGTCCTTGTCCATGCAGCAGGCAGAAGACAGAAGGTCACAGCCCACAAAGGGTATCTCAGCCATCTGGAATATGCCCTGTATAGTACCGTCCTCGCCGTTTTTGCCGTGGAGCACGGGGAATACAGCATCTACCTTTATATTGGTGTAGCTGCCGTCATTTTCCAGCTGTATAAAGCCGCGGTGTACGGGGTCGGGGCTGAATATGCAGGCAGCGTTGTCGGGATTCTCAGCCCAGCTGCCGTTCTCGATATCCTCCACGCTTCCCATGAATCTTACCCAGTGACCCTTTTTGGTTATACCTATGCAGATTATCTCATAGCGGTCGGAATTCGCGCTGATACTGCGTATAACGTGAGCCGCTGAGACTACCGATACATCATGTTCATTGGATTTGCCGCCGAAAATGACAGCAACTTTAAGCTTTGCCATAATAATACGTCCTTTCGTGTACATACTACGTCAATTTAATATTATACCACATATTTACGCTGATTGCAAACACTAATTACAATGAAACAAAAAGTTTACAATTTGCAGACTGTCTTCATGCAGAAAATTCTCCCGAAAAAAGCTTTGCCCCGAAGCATTTAAATGAACTTCGGGGCATGATTTTCCTGTCATGATAACTGAAAGGACAGATATCTATTTTATTATTTCGTAAAACACGATGGTCATTTTATCGTTGATGGGCATTTCATTGCCGACTAGCTTAAATCCGCATTTTTCATACAGATGACGATTGCCCGCTTCCTGCTTGATGGTGGAAAGCCGCCATATATCAGCACTTTCGTACATATCAAAGATCATTTTTATGACCCTCTGACCTATCCCTTTGTTCTGGTATTCGGGAATGATGAATAGTGGACTTATACGGTAAACTTGCCTGTCATCTACAATACCGTCATCGACTACCCTTATCCCACCCACAGGCTTTGAACCCGCATTTATGATATAATAATCCGTGTCTTCGCTTTTAAGCTTAGTGATGACTTTTTCGATGGGCTCTTTTGCAGGGCTTGTTTCATCGTCTTTATAACGCTCATACAGCGGCAGAAAAGAAGAATACTTCAACGCGTGTATTATCTTTTCATCGCCCGGTTTTGCTAAGATCAGTCTGATATCTTCCATAAGATCTTTCTCCGTAAATTTATTTGTCATAGTAAATATTATACTACCGGTCGGCATTGTTGTCAACAGAAAAGCCATAGTATCTCCGAGATGCAAATCGGGGATACTATGGCAAATGCTTGTGTTTCAGATTTAGTTGTCTACAAAAACTCCGTCATATATACCTGTATTTACACCGTTGTAGGTGTTAAATATATGTGCATAACTGCATACAGGGTCGATGCCGAGTTCGGTAAGGTCTATCATGGGGACATTAGTTGTACCCTCGTATTCGGCTTCTAGCTCATCGAACTTTTCATTGATGAGTGTCTGTTCTTCATCTGTTAAAGCAAAGTGCAGTCCCCATATCTTGCTGTTTATCCTGGGATAAGCAAAGCCGTCATTATACAAATGCAGACCGCCGTTTACCTCTTTTATCTGGCTGTATGTCATGCCGACGCTGATACCTTCGCCGAGGGGTTCGTTGCCCTGTACTATCAGTTCGCGTACCTCTTCGCTGTCAAGCACTATCTTCTTATCTCCGTGCCAGCGGTCGATCGCATCAAGAGGTCCGTCAGGCTGACCGTCCTCGTTGCGGATATCAACGATGTAAACGTAGTTCGGGAAAGCCTTGCATCTTATGCCGTACACAAGGTTGAAAGAATAGGGTTCAAGTACAACCTCAAAATCGTTGTCTGAAAGCTCTCTCAGCTGAGAATTTGTCATGCCGAGAAGCTTTTCGGGAGTCATCTCCACAGGTTGGTTTTCTTTCTTTTCTTCGGGGACGTCGGCAGTTTCGGGAGCAGGCTCCACAGGTGCGGAGGTGTTTACTGCCGCGGTTACATCGATCCCATTGGAAGCCGGTGCAGGTTCTGCGTAGTTCTCAGCGGGCTTGGACGATGTATCCTCTGCCTTGCTGTTTTCGGGACGGCTTGCTGTGTCTTTGGCGGCAGATGTATCGGAGAGGGAGACTTCTATCATCTCGGAAGCAAGTGTATCCGCAGTGCTTGAATCATTTGCTTCTGCCGAAACCGCGCTGGAATCATGTACCCTTACGTTACCTGCGATATCAGCATTTTTGTCCATGCGGCTCAGGCTAACGGGAACGCCCACAGCTATAACAGCCGCCGCGGATATGCCTGCTATCTTGCCTATAAGCGGGACACTGCTTAATGAAGCGCCTGATCTTGTCACCATAGCTGCCGCTTTCTTAGGTGATACTGTTCCGCGCAGCAGCTGGTTCATGGGTATAGCTGAGAGCACGATGCCCTTGCCTGCCATTTCCTCTATCTTGGTTTTCAGCTTCTTGCGGGCACGGAAGATCTTCTGCTTTGCAGTATTCTCGGGAATACCCATGGTCTTAGCTACATCAGCAAGGCTCATATCATTATAATAGTACAGTATCAGCGCCGACTTCATATCTGGCTTAAGACTGTCTATCATGGCTTTCAGCTGTCTAGACCTGTCCTTGTCGGTGGCGTAGTCCTCGGGTACCATTACGGGTTCGTTGAGACTGTGGCTTTCCATAGCGGATTCAAACTCCTCATCGGTATCGAAGTACACATCGCTCTTTCTGCTCCTGAACATATCAGTACATCTGTTGTATGCGATGCTGTGGAGCCATGATACATAATTCTCAGGTTTTTCCAGAGAATCTATCTTCTCCATGGATTTTAGGAATGTATCCTGTGTTATATCCTCAGCCGCTTCCTTGCTGTCCACATTTTTCAGCACAAAGAAGTACAGTCTGTCATAATACTCCTCATAAAGAGCCTTGAGTGCATTTTTATTTCCTGCTTTTAACTGTTCTACCATTTCGATAAGCTCATTCTTTTTCATCCTTGTTTTCCTCCTCATTGATCTTTGTTTCCAGTTCTTTCATTAATATTTCTTTCTCTTTCTCTGACAGTGCAGTATCTTTCTGCATCTGTATGAGCAAACGTCTGAACATCTCATCTATCGTGATATCCATACCGACCTCTCTTTTCTTATGATCCCTGTCATCTCCATTTTATCATTTCCGGATGTGTTTGTCTACGTCTTTCTGTAAATAAGACGGATGAAGTCTTAACAGGGTTACACTTTTTTGAAAAAAATTTTTCGTCGCACCGACCTCTCTATTTATTACTATCCATTGTTCTAACATTGCTTTTACCGATCGGATCTATGTCTCTCTGTTAATAAGACGGGTGAAGTCTGAGCGAGGTTACACTTTTGGAGAAAATATTTTTGAGGTAAAAAAACATGCGTATCGGTAGGGGATACGCATGGGGGATATCGGGTTTCTGGAAAGTCACGTTGATGATATTCTTGAAAGAATTATATCATATCAGAAAAATAACAGATAGCATCAAGCAGAGGTTCAGGCTTATTGGGGTTATCCAATACAATATCACGAAGTAAACTGCCGTTTTCAAAAAGCCTTATCCCTGCGGTGATCCCGTCGATCATCATACCGTTTTCGGTGTCATCGGTTTTAGCGGAATATTCACTAACTTCGGAAATGAGGTCATCAACAATTTCGTGCTCAGGAAAAACGGTCTTACAGAAAATGTCATTTCGTATGGCTGGGTGCGTATCATTTTGGGCGGCTGTAAAGTGGCGGGAATAGCTTTCGTTCCCTAAATGATCGGCATATCTTGTATAGGCACAGTTGGCTATATATACACCGTTCTTCGCGCTTACCTGTGCGTAAAACGCTTTCCATCTGAAAGAGGGAAGGCAATAGCAGTCGAACAGGACTTCATCATCAGGCAAAAGAAGATGGTATTCGTTCATATAACGTCTTGCAATATCGATATTTTTAATGATATCTTGTCGGGTCATATGTTGTTCCTTTCTAATATCTAATAAATAAGGCATCCACCAAACGATGGATGCCTTGAAATGTTTTGAAGTATAAGAGAGATTATCTCTTGCTGAACTGAGGCGCACGTCTTGCAGCCTTCAGACCGTACTTCTTTCTTTCCTTCATTCTGGGGTCACGAGTGAGGAAGCCTTCCTTCTTGAGGAGAGGTCTGAACTCATCGCTTGCCTGGAGCAGAGCTCTGGAAATACCGTGTCTGATAGCGCCTGCCTGACCTGTAACACCGCCGCCTGTAACAGTGCAGACAATGTCATACTTGTCAGCAGTATCAGTAACAGCGAAAGGCTGACGAACGATCAGCTTGAGAGTCTCAAGACCGAAATAATCGTCGATGTCTCTGCCGTTGATAGTAACCTTACCTGTACCCTCGTAAACACGAACGCGGGCAACAGAGTGCTTTCTTCTGCCTGTGCCATAGAAATATGGCTGCTTGGATTCGTACATTCTGATTGCTCCTTTCTTACAGCTCGTACTTTTCGGGCTTCTGTGCAGCATTGTTATGCTCAGCACCCTTATAAACTCTCAGTCTCTTAGCAGCAGCTCTGCCCAGAGTGTTGTTGGGGAGCATACCCTCAACAGCAATAGTCATAGCTCTGTCGGACTGCTCAGCCATCAGCTTGTCATAGCCGATCTCCTTCAGACCGCCTATCCAACCGGTGTGGTGGTAGAACTTCTTCTGCTGGAGCTTCTTACCTGTGAGAACAGCCTTGTCGCTGTTGATGATGATTACGTGGTCGCCGCAGTCAGCGTGAGGTGCATAAGTAGGCTTATGCTTACCACGAAGAATAGTAGCTGCCTTAGCGGCAACTCTACCGAGGGACTGACCCTCAGCGTCGATGATATACCACTTGCGGGTGATGTCCGCAGCCTTGGGCATATAAGTAGACATATCGTATCCTCCTTAAAATATCGTGTACGGTAAAAACCGTTCTATCTGCCCGAGGACGCACGCAAGACGACCTTCGGGATTCGCAACGTAAGCTATTATACAACATCTTTTCGCCAATGTCAATAGTCAATACGCCGAATTTTTAATTTATATCCCTCATTCTCTTGATTTCTCTTTAAATCTCTTTGTTTTTCTCGATTTCTCGTTTGCCGTTTCATTTTTCGTTCACAGGTGAAAATGCACAGTATTATGGGAGAAAACTTGTGTTTTTACAGCAAATATCCCCCGCAGTATATGCAGGGGATATGTTATTGCCGTATGATCATTTTCAACGGCTCATGATTTTTACTCATGGTAGTTTTCATTTATATAGCTTACCATCTGAGCGGTCGTTTCTGTCCCGACTTTGTAGATACTTTCACTTCCGAAACCATTCACCACGCCGATATAGCCATCGCTATAAACAGTATATCCTACGCTTCCACCATAGATAGGTGTATCGAGGAATATCTCACAAAGTGCTTCACCGTATGCTGTGTCGGTCTTTTCACCGTTGGCTGACAGCAGCATCTCTTTCAGTGTGCTGTCATCATCAATGAAAGAACGCACACCGTCTCGCCTGATGATGGCTGTGCCGTCAAAGGTGTATATGTCAATGTTCAGTGCAAGCAGATGCTCCTCCAGTGTGTCAAAGCTGTGGTCCATATCCGCAAAGAGATAGTACCTTTCATCGCCGTTAACATCTATGAACCTTACCGCAACAAGATAGCCGGGATCGGCAAATTGCAGGCTGTAAACCTCTGCTTGTGCCGAAGGACGGATATCCCCGAACATCGAGGGCACTTCCACATTTTTCAGGAATTCATTGATGTAAGAAATGTTCGGGATATTGTTTCCGATCATGTGTTCCGGATCATATATCTCACCTTTGTTTCCACAGGCGAAATAATAGGTATTGTCGTTCATCTCGAATGATCTGTATTCATCAGTTGCGGGTGCCAATACAGCCGCTTGACCATTGCCGTTTTCGTTTTCAAAACTATCAGTAGTTCTGTCCGGTTTCCATTCGCTCCTGCCATCATCTTTGATCTCTGATTTGCTCTCGTCAGCCACTCTGTCGGGGGTATCCACTGTGCTGTCTGGGATATCCACCTTGCTATCTACTGCTTCCGCAATGCTTTCAGACACCGGAACATTCTCCGTAACTGATGTTTCAGGAGTGCTGTCAGTGACCACTGCAGCGTTTTCTTCCGTGCTTGAAGCATCGGGAGTATGCGTTTTTACAGCGTTATTACTGCGAATATATATACCTGCTCCGAACACCAGTGCAAGTGCGGCGGCAGCAGATAAGATATACATATAACCTTTGTTGTGCTTGACCGTAATTGTTTCCGTAACATCATGGTTTTTCAGATAGTCCTCTGCCATCTCACTGTTTGCCGATAACTCCGATGCCTTATTGATCACATTTCTTACCAGCCTGTCATCGGGTTCGAGCTGATTTTCAATTCTTCTAAAATCGTTATCTTTCATATCATTCACCCTCCGTTTTTGATCTAAGTATCTTTTTCGCTCTGCTCAATCTCATGCTTGCCGTGTTTGCCCTGATACCAAGAAGTGAAGCCGTTTCGTTGACCGAAAGACCGAGAAAACAGTGGAGATACAAGGGCTCGCGCAAATACTCGGGAAGTTCTCTTACTGCTTCGATGATCTCGCTGTCATACTTGCTTTCAAAGTCAGCTGTTCTGTCTTCGGTCGGTTCAAAGTTCTTGTCGGTATTCATGTTCCATTTTCCTAGATTGTACTGCCTGCATTTGTTCAGCGCAGTCCTGATGAGCCACGCACGTTTAGCTTTCTCATCATCGAATACGGGCTTCTTTAAATAGTACAGCAGAAATACTTCCTGAAAAACATCGTCTGCTTCGTGCTTGTTTTTCAGTTGTGTCAGCGCGATGCCGTAGACCGTGCGTTTGTATTTAGTTATTGTCTGTTCAAGTTCCTGAATGGCGGTTTTTTCAGTATGCATACTTTTTCACCTCCTGTATAATAATCGCTCAAAATCTCCGAAATCTCAATAGTGATCTCAAAAATCAGCATAATATACTAAAAGTGTACTCATGATGTGTGGAAAACAACAAAGAGAAGCTTAACTTTCCGACAGTTTACCAGGTGGTTTAGCTAAAGGTCTTTACATTTGCTTAATATTGTGTTATAATAGTATAAATATTTTGGGGAGGTGTTTTTTTGCATACCGAGGAGGAATATCTTGCGGCGGTGAAAGAGGTCGCTGAGCTGAAAGGGGAACTGTCGCGTGCACGGAGAAACTATGAAGCGGTAACAACTTTCATGTCCCGCACAAGTCATGAGATACGCACACCGATGAATTCCATAATAGGTCTTGCAAGACTTGGCGAAGAAGAATCCGAAGGCAGGGCGGCTAAGGAATATTTCAAAAAGATAAGGGAATCAGCCGAGTATCAGCTGGAGATACTTGGGGAAGTACTGGATATGGCGAGGATAGAGAGCGGTCAGTTCAAACTTTATCCCGAGGCTTACTCTCTTGAAGCTCTTGCGGAGAACCTGACTTCCATAATGGCGCCGCAGGCTGAACAGAAGGGTATCGAATTCGCGGCGGAATTTCACGATATATTCGCTGATACGCTGGTGCTTGATAAACTGAGACTCAGGCAGATACTGCTGAATCTGCTTTCAAACGCGGTGAAGTTCACCCCCGAAAAGGGCAGGGTAGTGCTGACAGTCTCCCAGATGGCGGCGGGCAACGGCAAGGTGAGAACGGTGTTTACCGTGAAGGACAACGGTATCGGTATGTCAGAGGAATTCACGAAGAATATGTTCAAGCCTTTTACCCAGGAGAGGACAGCCGCAACAGCTGAGATACAGGGTTCGGGACTTGGTCTTTCCATAGTAAAGAACCTTGTGGACATGATGGGCGGAGATATCCGCGTGAGATCTCAGGTGGGCGTCGGTACCGAATTTGTTGTGGAGATCGACTGCGAGCCTGCATCAGGCGGCAAGGCTAATGATAACAACTCAGAAATGAGCTATGATTTCAGCGGAAAGCGTGCTCTTGTGGTGGACGATCATTCCATAAACCGTATACTGGAAGTCAAGCTGCTGAAGCGTGTGGGCTTTGAAACGGACTCTGCCGCAAATGGATATGAGTGCCTGAAAAAGTTTATGGCATCGGGCATCGGTTACTACGATGTGATACTTATGGACGTTAAAATGCCTGTGATGGACGGCCTTGAAGCCGCAGGCAAGATACGCGTCCTTGAACGAAGCGACAGTTCCACAGTTAAGATGATAGCCATGAGTGCGAACTCCTATCCCGAGGATATGGAGCGTTCAAAGGCGGCTGGCATGGACAGGCACATAGCGAAGCCGGTCATCCCGGCAGTGCTTTATACAGAACTGGTCAAGCTGCTGAAGTGAGAAGCGGAATAAGCTGAAATTATCACGGAAATAAAAAATCGAGCGTATGCAAAACCAATGCATACGCTCTTTTTGGTTAGCGGCAACTATTTCGACCGCCAATTTTACTTTATAGTCTTTGGTCTTGACTTTTTCTGAACAGGCATTGCCTCTTCCTCGGCTGCTTTGTCCTCGAAAAGAACTTCCTCGGGGTCAATATCTTTGTCCTCGGGGTTCTTCTCACCTGTCTTGTCATAATAAGGCTGTATAACGTACTTGCGTATCACGGGATAGCAGTTGAAGCACGCAACGAATGTCAGGAACGTATATGGGAAGAACATCAGAAGTGTCATCGCCAAGGCTATCGTTGAGGGCAATATCAGTAATATATAGTTGAATGCTATCACAAACAGCGAAGCCAGCAGTGTGTATATGGTCTTTTTGAGGCCTATCGACACGAGGAACAGCGAGTTGCGGAGTATCTGCTTCATCGTCAGGGTGGTGGAACACATCATCTGATAGATGTAGAAGTGCATCATGAAGAACACCAGCATACACGACAGGCAGATCACATAAGGCACGTACATTATGCTGTTTTCCTGCGCCATTTTGCTGTACATAGGCACGCCTATTATAAAGCTGACTATGGCTATCGAATCGATATAGCCCATTATAAGACCCTGCTTCAGGTTCAGTTTGAACGCCTTACGGAAATCGTGAAGCATGAATGTGGGACGCTCCTGCGAATAGTTGCGCACTACTCTTGTCATAGCCGCTGTGGCAGGTCCCATTATGCCAGATATCACTACCAGCAGCAGCCACTTCATATCACCTGTAAAAGATACCCCCATCAGTGCCGCGATCAGCGGTGCCGTGAACAGGAAGTACAGCAGGTTCAGCCCCATCAGGTGCCACATATGTCTGAAATATACCTCCCAGAATTTGAAGAACGGACGCTTCTCGTGAGGAGTTTTCAGTACTCCTCTTCCGGGGGTATCGTAATTTCCGAAAAATCCCATTTTACTCTCCTTGTTTTTAATCACTGACAGACCTTTCTGTCAGACAAGCTTTCCAATAAACAAATAACAGCAGATTGTATCAGCACCTGCCGCCAGAGCCAGCATGGCTTCTACCACCAGCAGTTTTGCTCCGTAGAGCTTAACAGCTCCCGAGGGGTCGCAGCCACGTCCACCTGACAGTGTGAGCCGCAGGTAGATGTTTGAAAGGCTAAGTGCCTCCCTTGCTGCCGCTGCCAGTGCCAGCGCAGATATCACTGCACCCGGCAGGAACAGTCCCACCGCATAGAGAATATCTCCTCTGCCCGCGGCACTGTAAAGCTGTGCCGCCTTATGACCTGTGCCCATGCCTCTCAGAACGATGAGCAGTACTTCAAAGGGCTGTCCCACCGCGCAGAATCCCGCAGCTGCCAGTCCCAGAAGAAACACAGTGCTTCCCAGCAGAGAGCCCGCCATCACACTTCCGAGGTCGGTCTGCAAAAGGCGCTCCATCTCACCCGATGGGGAGATCAGCCTGTTTATCTGTGTATCAGCCGAAAGGCAGAAGCACATCGTGCCGATGAGCACACCTGTCAGCATGGCACCGCACATAAAAGCGAATGTGCCTGCGCTGTATCTTGCTCTGTTTTCGTCTGTCCTGCAGGGGCTCGTCTGCATCATCATCACCTCGATAACAATACTATGCCCACTGCTTAAAGATTATGACTGTATTATTTTGCCAGCTCGTAAGCCCTGTTTGTGCAGGCTTCGCAGCATTCCTTTACTGCCTTTTCGATGTTGTTTGCTCTCAGCTTTTCAAGACCTGCGATAGTTGTACCGCCCTTTGAGGATACCATGGTTATAAGCTCATCGAGAGTTTTGCCGCTGTCGGTTATCATCTTTGCAGAGCCTATCAGGGACTTTGCGAACAGATCGGTAGCAGCCTTTTCATCAATGCCAACGCTCTTTGCGTAGTCGATAAAGCACTGAGCATACAGATAAATGAAAGCAGGAGAAGAGCCGTTTATTGCTATGACCTCTTTCATTTTATCCTTGGGCAGTACAGAATATATACCGCATGAACCGAATATCCTGCAAACCAGTGCGAACTCTTCATCGGTAACGCTGTCAGACTTTGCCAGTGCGGTTGCACCCTCGCCAAGCAGCAGAGGAGTATTGGGCATTACCATAACTACCTTTGCGCCCTCAATGGTCTTTGACGCGATATTATCGTCTGTTACGCCTGCGCAGATGGATACTATCACCTTATCCTTGGTCACTTCGCCCTTTATCTTAGCAAGAACTTCGTCAAGCTGCTGGGGCTTGATGGCAAGAAATACGATATCGCAGGTGGCGGTGAGGTCAGCCTCACTATCAAGGCCCTTAGCACCTATAGCCTTAGCTCTTTCCTGTGCAGCCTCGAAGCTGTCATAAGCATAGAGCTCGACTTCGCTGTTCATTGAGCTGCCTACGATACCTTTCATGATAGCGCTGCCCATATTGCCTGCGCCGATAAATCCTACTTTATAACTCATTTTGTCACACTTCCATTCAAAAAATAGATATTGTTATTGTATCACATTTATTGCGACATTTCAAGTATATTTTATGAAGAAACTCAATTGCAGGTCCGGGAAAAGACGATCACGCTGAGATCGCCAAAAATACCGATCATTGGCGGTTTTCTTCCGCTGTGTTGACAAAACCCAAGAAAAATGTTACAATAACTATATATGTGACACCGCGGAGGTGTGAGAAATGGAGAAAGATGGTGTCAGGCTTCCCGAATACAGTGTGCTTATGTCTGTGTATAAGGGAGAAAGACCTGAGTTCCTTAAAGAATGTATCGATAGTATGCTGGGGCAGACCTTTGCGTCTGATGATTTCGTGCTGGTCTGCGACGGTCCGCTGACAAAGGAACTGGACAGCGTTATCAGTGAGTATGAGCAGAAGCATGAGTGCTTCCGCGTGCTGCGCCTGCCCCAAAATATGGGTGTGGGGCACTGTGCGAATGAAGGACTTAAAATGTGCAGGAACGAGTATATCGTAAAGATGGACTCGGACGATATTGCTTTGCCCGAACGCTGTGAGCTCTCCATGTACATGATGGCGAAACATCCCGGGGTAGATATGCTGGGCGCTTATATAAGCGAATTTGACAGCGACACCGGTGAGGAGATAGCTGTCAGGAAGACTCCTGCGGGAGATTCCGCTATAAGGAAGTATGCAAGGCGCAGAAATCCTTTCAATAACCCCACCCTGGTTTATAAAAAGTCATGGGTGGAAAAAATAGGCGGCTATACAACGGTAAGGCGCTGTGAGGACTACGATTTCGTGGTGCGAATGCTGGCTGCCGGGGCTGTGGGAAGAAATATCCCAAAGGTGCTGGTGAGATACCGTGTAAACGGCGGAAATTACGATAGACGGCGCAATTGGGCGAATACTCGAAGCTTCATAGCGGTGCGCTGGAAGATATACCGCTCGGGATTCTCTGGGCTGTGGGACTTCACCGTGACTACCGCCGCGCAGCTTGTGATGTTCCTGCTTCCGTCATCGCTGACTGGAAGATTTTACAAGAAACTGTTACGATGATTACGCAGAAACATTCAGTTCTTACAGAAAGAATACAAATTGTTTCACAACAAGTACAGTTAAGGAAAATCCCTTGACTTTGATGCGAAAAGTTGGTAATATTATTGAAGCGTCCCGAGGTTATCGCGGGACGGAATGAAAGGGAAAGTAAACGGCGCGATGAACGTCGATTTTAAGTAAGGAGGTTCGGTATGGAGCCGAGTGTCAAGCTGTGCATGGGCTGCATGAACGAGCTGGGAGCGGACGGACACTGCCATTATTGCAGCTATACGGACGATATCCCCCATTTACAGGCTTATCTGGCACCCAGAACAGTGCTGGATAACAGATATGTCATAGGTAAGATGCTCTCATATAACGGTGAGGGTGCTTCGTATATATGCTATGATATGGTCGGCAAATGCAAGTGCGTCTGTCGTGAATATATGCCCGATACACTGTGTGAAAGAGCGCCCGACGGTCTGACCCTGAACGTTAACAGGGATTGTCTGGCGAAGTATAAGACATTTATGTCCGAATTTGCCGATATGAACAAGGTGCTTTCAAGAATGAGGAACCTCACTCATATCGTCACGGCAAAGGATATGTTTGCAGAGAACAATACGACCTACGTGATACTTGAATATGTTGAAGGCGTATCCCTGAAGAAATTCCTGCAGTCGAACAAGGGCTTCCTTACATGGGAACAGGTAAAGAAGCTGTTCGTGCCCCTGTTCACTACGCTGAATATAATCCACAATGCGGGGATAATCCACAGAGGTATCTCCCCCGAGAATATAATAGTCACCACCGATGGCGAGCTGAAGCTCACGGGCTTCTGCATAAGCTCGATAAGGACATCGAACACAGGTATGATGCCTGAGTTCTATTCGGGCTATACAGCACCCGAACAGTATTCGTCACTGCAGTGGCAGGGCACATGGACGGACGTCTATGCGGTGGCTGCGGTCATATACCGCATACTTACGGGAAATATGCCCCTTGATGCCAATACAAGGATACACAACGATACGCTGATGGAAGCTTCTCGTATAAATCCGCGTATACCCCTGCATATCTCCGATGCCCTGGCACAGGCTATGGCTGTGCGCGGTGAGGAGAGAACACAGACCGTCACCGAACTTGTCTCAGGTTTGTTTGAACAGCCATCAAGGATAGAACACCCCAAGGGCTCAACCCAGACTATCCCGATACAGCACGTTCCCCGTGAGGAAAGACGCTACCGTGATGAGGAGAACGAAGAGGAAGAGTATCAGCGCAGAAGACCTGCTGCTAAGAAGAGCAGCAAACTGGCTACGATAGTCGGACTCTGTGTTCTGGGCGTTCTGTTGGTTATAGGCATATATCTTATGACACAGCTTTTTGCTCCGCCCGATACAAATTCAACGGCGGTATCCCGCGCTCCCGAGGAAGAAATTTCAGACAGCGAGGCAGAGGACAGCTATGATTACGGTACAGCTACAACTACCACTGCTGCTAAATCTGATGATGATGACACCGAGTACGGCAGAGGTTCGATAATGCCGAATTTAGTCGGTCTGTACTATACCGAGGTCGAAAAGAAAATGGGCGACGAGTTCACCCTGAAGCCGAAGTACTACTACTCCGACGATGTTGATCGCGGCTATGTAAAGAGCCAGAGCATCCCCGAGGGAACGGATTACGACCCCAAGAGGAAGAATGAACTGGTGCTGGAAGTATGTGCAGGACCTTCCGTTATACCAGTACCTGACTGCTCGAATTATTCCAAGAGCGATTATCTCAGTTTGCTGGACAGCCTGAACATCAAGTACAGTGTTGCGGAAGATTACAGCAAGTCGGTGCCTTACGGTTTAGTGTTCAAGACCAGTATACCTGCAGGCGGCTGGATAAATATCGAAGAGGGTGATATCCTCACTGTAACGGTCAGCCTTGGCAGACCGCCCGAGACTACTACCAAGTCTTCCACATCAGTCAGCGGCAGCACGACAGAGCCTCAGCTCTCTGTGGATACACAGGATCCATGGGCACCCCATACCGATCCTCCCGTATCATCGGGTAATCCCGGAAACACAAATCAGCCCGAAATTACGGACAATCAGAACGGTGGAGGCGACAACAACGGCGGGGTCGTGTTCTACTGATATCAAACGTTTTCGGAATATTGCAGTAAATAATGAACTTCATCTAAAACGTTTTTGAAAAAATGTGAAAACGTGCTCAAAGCCCTTGACATTCCGAGGGCTTTGTGTTATTCTTAGATTTGGAAAAATGAGAAGAAAAGGGCATATAATGGACAAACAGCCCGAATTTGGAGGTATATTTTATGGCAAAGAAAATCGGCGTTCTTACAAGCGGCGGCGATGCTCCCGGAATGAATGCAGCTGTCAGAGCAGTTTGCAGAGCAGCTCTTCAGAGGGGCATGGAAGTAGTTGGTATCCAGCGTGGTTACAACGGTCTGCTGAACGGTGAAGTCTTTGAGATGAACGCAAGATCTGTATCAGGCATTATCCAGAGAGGCGGCACCTGTCTTTACACAGCAAGGTGTCCTGAATTCAGGGAAAAAGAAGGCGTTGCAAAGGGCAGAGACAAGTGCAAGGAGCTCGGTCTTGACGGTATAGTAGTTATCGGCGGCGACGGTTCTTTCAGAGGTGCAGCTGACCTTTCCGCAATGGGTATCCCCTGCATAGGTCTTCCCGGCACTATCGATAACGATATCTCCTGCACTGAGTATACTATCGGTTATGATACCGCTATGAATACCGCTATGGAAATGATCGACAAGATCAAGGATACTGCACAGTCCCACGACAGATGCTCTGTTGTTGAGGTAATGGGCAGAAATGCAGGTTACATAGCTATCAACGTTGGTCTGGCTGTTGGCGCTGAGGCCGTTATCACTCCCGAAGAGGATTATGACATCGACGCAATCTGCGAAAAGATCAAGAACACAATGAAGAACGGCAAGAACCACTTCGTTGTAGTTGTAGCTGAGGGCGTTGGCAAGACTGACGAGATCACTAAGATCATCAGCGAAAAGACAGGCGTTGAGACAAGAGCAACTATCCTGGGTCACGTACAGAGAGGCGGCTCTCCTACAGTAAGAGACAGAGTTGTTGCTACACAGATGGGTTATCACGCTGTTGAACTGCTTGAAAAGGGCATCGGCAACAGAGTTGTAGGCATGAAGGATAACAAGGTATATGACGTTGATATCCAGGAAGCACTTTCCATGAAGAAGCCCTTCGAGGACGAGCTTTACAAGATCCTGAACGAAACTGCGTTCTGATAAAACAGAATTCAGACATATACAGAGCAGTGGTGCTGTCGGTGATTCTTCCTTATGTTAAGATCTCTTATGATTCGGTAAGAAGTTAATTCGTACACTTGAAAGCTCACGATATATGATATCAAAAGGACAGTTTTTCGCTGTCCTTTTTTATTTGTAAACTTATTGTGAATCTTTGAGCGAAAAAACGAAACCGTTTACGAAAAAGATCTCTGTGCGACTTGTGCATTTTGCATTATTCCTGCCCTGAAAAAAGAGCAGTATAAACAGTTGTGGGGTGGTGTTTTCTCCCAAAGGTTCTGTTTTTACAGCAAATAAATATAAGTTAAAACTATTACGTAAACGGAGCGGTCATTGACAACTAACTCCGAAAACGTTATAATGTAAGTGTACTTGGGGAAGTATGCTTTATAAAGGCGGGGATATGTCATAGTGCAGGGTTATTAGCACGGACGCATCCAAAAACAAGCGGCTGCGGCGCAATTGCGCTGTAGCCGTTTTTCGGTTTCTGGCGTATTTTACCGCATGGGATGAAAAAAATTGCCTTGGGGGCTTTACAATTCCGCGAAAATGATATATAATATATTTGTATGTATTTTTTTATGAAGGAGTAAAGATAATGGCAGTTGTTTTTTTAGAGAACCTTAGATCGGAGCTTGAAGCCTGCCGTCCGATGATAAAGGAGCTGCACGATGTATACGATATCGAAAATGCAGCCGAGAAGATCGAGGAGCTTCACGAGAAGGCAGCAGAGCCCGGATTCTGGGACGATCCCGAAAAATCGCAGGTGGTTCTGCAGCAGACAAGAAACCTTGAAGGCAAGGTGGAGCGTTACAACAAGTTCAACGGTGCTGCCGATGATATCGAGGTAATGATAGAGATGGCTGCCGAGGAGGACGAGGATACTCAGGCAGAGCTGGTCGAGGAGATCAAGGCTGAGCTCGACAAGCTGAAAGCTGACCTTGACGCGGCATCGCTGGAAACTCTGCTGACTGGCGAGTACGACCACAGCAATGCTATCCTGAATTTCCATGCCGGTGCAGGCGGAACTGAGGCTCAGGACTGGACGGAAATGCTTATCAGAATGTACACCAAATGGGCAGATTCCCATGGCTTCAGCGCGAAGATAATGGATATACTTGAGGGCGGCGACGCAGGTATCAAGAGCTGCTCTATGTTCATCGAGGGCGAAAACGCTTACGGATATCTGAAAAGCGAATCAGGCATCCACAGACTTGTCCGCATATCGCCTTTTGACAGCTCAGGAAGCAGACACACATCTTTCTCTGCGGTAGAGGTTATGCCCGAACTGGATGATAATATCGAAGTTGAGATCAGACCCGAGGATATCGAGATGGAAGTATACCGTGCAAGCGGCGCGGGCGGACAGCACATCAACAAGACCTCCTCTGCGGTAAGACTGATACACAAGCCCACCGGTATCGTGACAGCCTGCCAGACTCAGCGTTCCCAGTTCCAGAACAAGGACTACGCTATGAAAATGCTGAAAGCAAAGCTCATCGAGATCAAGGAGAGAGAGCATCTCGAAAAGATCGAGGATATCAAGGGCGTTCAGAAGGAGATAGCATGGGGCTCACAGATACGTTCCTATGTCTTCATGCCCTATACCCTTGTTAAGGATCTCCGCACAGGCTATGAGTATAACAACGTCAAGGCGGTCATGGACGGCGACCTCGACGGCTTTATAAATGCCTACCTCAAAGCCCTCTCCCTCGGCAAAATCGAGAAGAACTGATAATAATGAACAGCCGCTTTTGGGGCGGGGACATACACATTAATAAAGAAAGCGCAGTACGATTAAATACTGCGCTTTTTTAGTACAACTGTCCCCACAAAAAAAGAAATAAAAGTTTTCGGAAAGGAGTCAACATCAGCAAAGCTGACGTTTGAGGAGGACCCTTTTTCAAAAAGGTTTCCCTCAGAGAATCCCGCAGTTCGTGCGATATAATATTTTTCCTGAATAGCCTGACGTTAGCGGGGTCAGACTACTGTTTTGTTTTTGCCTGTTTGTTTGCCCTGGTATAGGCGATGGTCGGCGAGGGATATCACTTTTTCGATATCGTCCCCGGGGTTGCCGCGGCAGATGCCTACGGTGATCGTTACGCGGAAATTTCCGTTATCGGATCTGAAATTCTTTTTGTAGATATCTTCCCGTATCTTTTCGGAAAGTTCAGCGCCGCATGAAGCATCGGCGTTTGGGATAATGAACAGGAACTCTTCGCCGCCCCATCTTGCGGCGTAACCTTCGGCGGGAACGGTATGGGCTATGACCGAAGCTATCTGCCTGAGGACTTCATCGCCCATGGAATGACCGTGCTTGTCGTTGACCTTTTTGAAATCGTCGATATCACCGATACAGACTGCGTAGCCTTTGCCCGAACGTTCGCAGTTATGCTGGACGAGTTTGAGGTACTCGTTCATGGCGCGGCGGTTAAAAAGCTGTGTCAGGGGGTCGATGGTCGCCAGTTTTTTCAGGCTCTCGTTCTTGCTGGTCAGCTTGAACCGCATGAGTTCGCGGCTGAACATATATATCGATGATATATAAAGTAGTATCAGCGCCGCAAAGGATATGTTTATAAAGTATACGATGTTGTTTATCGTCGGGTCTTTGAAGGTGTAGAGTTCAGCCGAGGGGGCTCTGAACTTCACCTGTGCGGCTATGGCGACATACAGGGCAAATGGCACAAGGGAGAACAGATACGGGGTCATCAGCCTTCTCAGCGGCAGATAAAATGGTATCGGTATCAGGAAAAGCAGCATGGTACCAAAGCCCATATCCCAGCCCATTGTATAACAGCCAAGGCAGGAGTGAACCATTACTTCCACCAGCGTTGCCAGCACAAGGCGCTTGCGGTAGGGTCTTTTGTAAAGCAGTACGAGCATTCCTATATAAAAAGTCACGCTGAATATATTATAGTATATCATCGGCTTGACGGACAATATCGAGAAAATAGTCAGGTACGCTATGTGCGACACAAGCAGTGATATCCCGCCAATGGCGTAGACAGTGTGTTCGTTCAGATTATCGAAGCGCATGATGTTTATGCCTGATTTCTTGCTTTTTCTCAAATAGCTGCACCCCTTTCGTTACATTTGTATAATTAATTGTCAATTGTTTATATACTAATTATAAATTATTAAGAAATTATTTTCAAGATGATATTTCAACAAAATTACGAATGGTTTTTCGTGAAAGTCATCAAATTAAGATCGCAAGACCAAGGTCACACAGCGAAAAAACCGCGAAAATTACGTTGTTTTAAGCCAAGGTATGTGATATAAATCCGAAATTGTAAGAATCCGACAAAGTAATATCCTGATATTTGTGGGATTTTTCTGACACTTTATGATGATGTGAAAATATTACGCATATGTTAATATACTAATAAGAGATTGATTGATCTGATCGCCTTTACTCTATCCTTTCATAATATCGCGATCGCCGCTGTCGGGTAATCTTCGACTGCGGCGGTTGTCGTTCTATCTTACGGACTGCGGGGCTTATTGGGGGAAAATCCTTTTGAAAAAGGGTTTTTCCCCAAAACCCCCTTTCCTAAAACTTCTATTTCTTTTTGGCAGGGGGCAGCTATCCTTATATAGTACGCTAAATGAACGTTCTTTGCAATACTTTGTAAGAATGTCTGCCCCCTGCCAAAAAGAGTTAAAAGTCTTTGGAAAGGAGTCTGAGGGACAACCTTTCTTCAGTCAGCAGCCCACAGCGTACACCATAATTCTTATTTACGAGATATTCCCCACAAAGTTATAGAATATCTCGATCCTTCGTGTTTTGTTTACTTTGTCCTTTTCGTAGATGAAAATCTTATCAATGAAATCTCTGAGCAGGTCATACGTCAGCTCGGTGATATCGGTGTATTTATCCACTATCTTCAAGAAACGCTCGGTGTTTTCTTCATCGTTCCTGATCTGTTCAAGTGCTGTTGAAAGTTCATTGACAGTCTGCTCAAGCTGAGCTTGTTCTGATTTATACGTTCCAGAGAGCATAACATAATCCTCGTCAGACAGCTTTCCAAGCGCGTTGTCCTCGTAGATCTTTACGAACATTCTTTTGACCTCCGCTAAGCGTTTCTCGGCTTTTGTTAGTTCCAGTTTTTTGGCGGCTTGCTCTTTTTTAGATGCTGTTGAAGAATTATTCTTGCAGAGCTCTATGAACTTCTCGCGGTTATTCCTCGCTTCTGATGTGACTCTCAACAGATCATCAAGCACTACGGCTTCAACTATTTTCTTGTTTATGCAGTGCGTGGTGCATTGGTCGGAACGCTCTTTGCGCGAGCGGTAGCCTTCGCAGGTGTAATATATCCTCGGTCTGTTTTTCTCACGGTGGACTGACATTCTTGTGCCGCAGTCTCCGCAGAACAGAAGTCCCGAAAAACTGTCAACTTCACTCTGCCTGTTTACTTTGGGTCGGTCCGCCTTTCTGCGCTGAACTGTATTCCATGTATCGTTATCGACCAACGGTTTATGCGTGTTCAGAAATTCAAACTGCTGATTCGACGGATACATGACCTTCTTGTTCGATCTATAGGAAGCCTTACCCGACCTGTGAGTGTATGTATGCCCAAGATAGACGGGATTATCAAGTATTATATTTATCGAGCGCTTGCACCAGACATAAGGATCGGCAATCGCTGAAACATCAAAGCCCGGATCGTTTTGCAGCTTCTTCATCACCGCAGGCTTCGGATATTTGCACGCTTTCAGGTGACGAATAATGTTTATCACGCCATCCCCATTGGCGTACATCCTGAACATATCCTGTATCGCGGGCGCAAACCTTTCATCGACAATAAGCCGATTTTTGTCTTCGTGCGAAGGCATATACCCGTAAGGAACAGACCCGTTCACCCTCTCGCCGCGCATAGCCTGTGCCAGCTTTACAGCTTTGATCTTCTTGCTGCAATCACGAACATACCACTCATTAAATAACGACCTCAGCTCCGTAAATTCGTCATCGCCCTGAATAGTATCAACATTATCGTTGACCGCGATATACCTCACGCCATACTGTGGAAAAATGATCTGTAAATACTGACCGACCAAAAGATAATTTCTCCCGAATCGTGAAAGGTCTTTTGTAATAACAGTTCCTATATTGCACTTTTCTATTTCGGAATACATTTCCTGAAACGCAGGACGGTTATCAAAACTGATACCGCTGTATCCGTCATCAACGTAGAACCTGCAATTCTCGAAGCCGTTATCTGCGGCATATTTTTCAAGCATCTTTTTCTGATTGGTTATACTGTTGGACTCGCCAAGAATAGCATCGTCCTGTGAAAGCCTGCAATATAATGCAGTTATTTTGTTTGGCTGTGTCATTCTAACTCCTTTCCGACAGCCAAATCGATCATGTTTATTATACCACAGATCGGTTCGGCTGTCCATAGTTTTTATAAGTATCAGATCAATACAGCTTGATATCTCTGCTGATCAGTCTTTCTATTTTATCCTCGGCAGTCTCGTTCGATTTATTATCAAAATGCGATACTACGGTATATGTAATATCACCGATCTTTATCTCGTGTGAGTTTACTATATCTTTGTTTGTTCTCTGTTCCGTTGTCTTTTTCAAATACTGGTTCCTCCATAATTCTAGGTTGTGCCTTTATATGGTAAAGTTGATTTTGGTCTCCATTTTTTATCATTCCTTTCATGACAATATCAAACTTTACAATTTAGACATATTTACTCGATGTTTTGAACGTCTATTATAATGCAGGAATCTCATGCCCCTGCACCAAGATATGATCAGCGGTGAGGCTTGTTCTTCTTCACCTGAGCCTGCCGCTGACGTTCTTCCTCGACTAGATTAGATATGTAGTCACCCTTCGAGATATTATAATAAGTGTCACGAATATCGCGGAACACATCATACTGCTGTCGGCATTTATCAAGGCTATCTTTCATGGCGGTTATCTTCTTGTCGATAATTCCCGTGCGTTCTTTTAGTTGGTCAAAATCTGCACGAGTAAAAATGCCGCTGTCCGACATCGCACGTTTGCAGATTGACAGTTTCAGTTTTTCAGTCTCGGACAGTTCGCCCTTATCCGAGAGAGCATGGTAATCCTTCACCTGTTCCCACAGGCTTACAAGTCGGTTGTGTTCTTCGATGAAGCTGTTTACTTCCTGCCGCTGCTTTTCATAGTCCGCGCGGAGCTTTGTAATTCTGCCCTCCAGATCACCGATAGAAATTATATTTTCCTTATTGATGACCGACAGTTGCGCAGACAGCTTGTATACATCGAGATCATTCTCGACGGAGTATTCAGCTGTGACAATATGCTTTCGGGGTACTTTCTTATGCTGGGTGGCAAGTACGAGAACATCTCCGATTACTGCAACATAAGCCGCCCTTAACTGTGATTCACTATCTTGTGTTGGCGTATCGCCTGCATCCAGGTCACGATACAGTATTCTGTCTTTCAAACACTCTTCAGTATATTCTTCCCCGAGGGTCTTTGTTCTGACAAAGCGCTCCTGCCCCGAGGCTTTTATTGAGATGTACTTTCCGCGTTTGACCTCATAGCCACGTTCTTCAAGTGACTGCAACAGTTCATCGAGTGAAGTAACGTTGGGTATCAGCTTGTCTATTTCATCACGGATCTGCTGTTTCCACGAATCCCCGTTTTTCCGATGCCGCCATTCGCCATAGTTTATAGACTTCCCCTTACCGGTCAGGTTCGGATTCATTTCAAGACCAAAGGCTTTGCATACTCCGTCAGAATTCTCTCTTGCTTTTATCAAAGAAGCCTTGTTCGCATAAAACCGCTTTCCGCTGAGTGAGTAAGCATTGACGATAATGTGGCTGTGTAGATGATTCTTGTCAACATGGGTTGCGATAACCGCCTGAACATCTTCACCAAAGTTCTTCCTGACAAAAGCTTTGGCTATCTTATGAGCGAGTTCGGGAGTAACATCGTCATCGGGCGAGAATGACTGAATGTAGTGTATCGCTTTCACACTTCCATTCCCCTGAATTGGCGGAGGGCTTTCAAAGTGGTCGCGGGCGAACTGTTCGTAAACAGCTTTCATCTGCAAATATGCTGACTCAGAATCGGTCATGCAATTAATAGAAGCCGTGTACAACAAATCTTCGGTCTTGTCCGGATCGAGGATATACCTTAGACTCTTTTGGGCGTTATGGTGGATACAAATGTGTTTAACAATCGGCAAAGTTCCTGATGATCTCCTTTCAGCTTTTCAATATCCTCGGCGTAAATGTTGTTGGTCTCGTTTGCCTTTTTAGCGAGCTGGTTGATATTATTGGAAATAATTCGCATACAGTTCAGCATGGGGGCGAACTCTTTCATATCATAAAAGTACGGAGTGGCATTTTTTATCACCATTCTCAGATACTTTGATGTGTCGATATGACAGGCGGCTGCCCTGCGCTCGATCTCTTTCCAATCCTTGATATCAAAATCGATCTCCTTGCGGTGGACCTGTTTATACTTTCTGGCTATAACGATCATTCCTTTCTTATTGTTGATTCAAAATTTTTTCCTCGAATGAGTTGGTGTCATGTTTAGGGCGGCGGGTTCCCTAAACGGTCAAATCGCCGGGTACTGCGATTTGAGTAAAGTGCCGTATCGGTGTACGGCATTTTCCCTGCTTGCATACTGAAAGTTCATAAAAATCCGGTAAATAAGCATTTCAACTTTTTCTGCCGATATCGGCAGGATATTTATATTTGCATCTGACAACCCACAATTACTAGAATGGGCATAGTTGTAAACAAAGCATACAATCGCTACGCTGGACGTGAGCCATTTTCTGAAACGGCTCGATTGAACATTGCACCGATGAATACGGCTTATGATATATTGCTTTGCACAATTCGTACAGCGAATTATAGGATAAGCCGACTTCGGCAGAAATTATATGAGAGCAGTGGGCGGTGAAGTTCCGCTAAAGGTATCTGCGTTGTGACGAGCGATATGGCAATGGACAATCCTACTGACGTTCAAATTCATAGTTTTCAAAATGGTTATCACGTTCCTTTCGATTCATACTCATTAACATCACAAGGTCGGTATAGTCGATTGCGATGTTCGGTTATGATGATACAGCTTGATGAGTTAGCTAACATCGCGTTGAATGACTTGAACTATTCAACTGCAAGGTTAGGCGAATAGCCCTACGTTCATTTGAGTATGGGTTTATGTAACTATGGTTATCACTTCCGGTGGATTGGGTTAGTAACATTGGACACCTGTGGTACTTCATCTGCCGTAAGCGAAACGGAGAAGACGTAAGGTTGATAGTTATTGGTGTCAGACAGATTGCGATAGATTTTTTTCATTTTGTAAATATCCTTCATCAGTAAGCACATTTGGAGCCATTTTTCGAAAACCCCTCTGATCAGTTTTGTAGGCTTGAATAGTTTTATCAAAGTCAATGGCATAGCCGGAGTGATGTTGCACATATGATTTGACAGTTATGAGATTTAAGCGCTTTTTCTACCAAAAGTTCACTTGCACAAAAATACCTTCCATAAGGACATGGGAAAAAATGGGCTAATTCTTAACCGACTTTGAAAAGTATGGAGCTATAAATATTTGCACTAGAAATTTAGGGGTGGGCGATAACAGTAATGCACATGGCGATGTTCTAGATACGGGGTCACAAAAATGATACAGAAGAATTTTCGTGCCAGATAAAGCCTTCCTATATATACATAGGATTCAGCCCCAAATGTTAAGGCGGATCTTTAGTTTTTTGCAATCATTTACAAAATATTAAGAGTTGCCCATGCATGATTGCTATAATGTTGTCTTGAATAGTGCTGATGCTACCCCTCTATTATATAGCACGTTTGTTTGTATTGTGCCATATATTCCATAATCCGATTTTTTTCGTGATGAGGGGTCTGAAATTTTATATATGAAATGAAAACAATAACAGACGCTGTGACTCACAAAGTTACAGCGTCCGTTGCAATATGTTCATTTGTTGATTGGTGATACCTAGAGTATTCTGAGATAAATAACATAGTTACTGTTGTCAAAAATACTGTTACCGCCAATAAGGTAATAAACGGTGGTTTACCATTTGGAGTAGATGGATATATACGCGATCTTCCAAAAGGATAGGTCTTTTCTTTTGAAGCCCAATTGGAGTCAAAACTGTATGTGATGCAATCAACGAAGCGCATATGCCTGCCTCAGCTGATCCATTTGACCGGGGATCATCAAAAGGCTGTCGCATTCAAAGTAGAAAATGGGTACTGCGACTATGGTATGGTTTCTCATATTTCATTCTAATTTCAAATGAAAAAATTCGTTCTCCCTTTTGTGGATAAACGTCTTTGCCGTGATATGTGAAATTATTTTTCGCTCTGTTCACGACTTTTTCGTAAATTGTGAATGGTGAAATACACTCCATAAAAAATCATACTTGAGTTTTGTCAAGAAGTGAGAAACTGCTAAAAAGCCCTTGACTTATGTCAAAAAAAGTGATAATATGAAACCATCGAAAACAAAGACGATGGACAACGGAGTTCAGCAAAGCTCTGCTGTCCATCTTTTATTTTATGTATATTTAGCGGGCAATGGCGTTCAATGGAGAATAGCAATGTCCGCTTTTATTTTTTAGGAGATGGTAATATGAAACTAAAAGACACCGGACTTGCAGCGACTGAGCTAAAGGCGAAGGCTAAAAAGTACATCATTGAGACTTACGAGCGTTTTGACTTTATCGCGGACAGCGCGAAGGGCGTTTATATGTACGACGAGCAGGGTACACCGTATCTTGATTTTTATGCGGGTATCGCTGTAAACTCAGTCGGCAACTGCAATGAACGAGTAATAAAGGCAGTGCAGGAACAGGCGGAAACTGTAATGCAGGTGTTCAATTATCCATATTCCGTGCCCCAGGCATTACTTGCGGAAAAGATCTGCACGACAATAGGTATGGATAAGATATTCTACCAGAACAGCGGCACTGAGGCAAACGAAGCCATGATAAAAATGGCGAGAAAGTACGGTGTTGAGAAATACGGTCCTGAACGCTATAACATAGTTACTGCTGCTAATTCTTTCCACGGCAGGACCTTCGGTGCAATGTCAGCAACAGGTCAGCCTGACAACGCTTGTCAGATAGGATTCGGAGGTATGACCCCGGGCTTCACCTATGCACCTTACAACGATCTTGAAGCATTTAAAGCTGCCTGCACAAAGAATACCATCGCAATAATGATCGAGCCTGTGCAGGGCGAGGGTGGAGTAAATCCCGCAACTCAGGAGTTTATGACAGGGCTGAGAAAATTCTGCGACGAGAATGATATGCTGCTGCTTCTCGATGAAGTACAGACCGGCTGGTGCAGAACAGGTAAGTTCATGTCATTCATGAATTACGGTATCAAGCCCGATATCGTCTCTATGGCGAAGGCGCTGGGCGGCGGTATGCCGATCGGTGCTATCTGTGCGACTGACGAGGTCGCAAAGGCGTTCACCGCAGGTTCGCACGGAACCACTTTTGGAGGTCACCCCGTATGCTGTGCTGCAGCACTGGCGGCTATCGAAGAGATGGAAGAAAAACACCTTGCGGACAACGCCGCAAAAATGGGTGCATACTTTATGGATAAACTGAAAACTCTCCCTTATATCAAAGAGGTACGCGGTCAGGGACTGCTGGTGGGTGTTGAGTTTGATGGCGTGAATGCGGTCGAAGTCAAGCACAAATGCTTTGACAGAAAGCTGCTGATCACGGCGATAGGTGAAAATGTCATCAGAATGGTGCCACCGCTTATTATCACCGAAGAGGACTGCGACAAAGCAGTAGCAATAATCAGAGAAGCTATAGAAGATGCAATAAAATAGGGATACGTGAAAGGATGTTTGTTATGAAAATGCGAATGAAAAAAATGTTATGTATGGCTTTGGCTATGGGTGTAATGGCAATGCCGTTATCTGGCTGCGGAAGTAAGAGCAAATCGGGAAAAGAAGCTGCAGCTGAGGGTAAGGTACTCAGGGTCGGCATGGAGTGCGCATACGCACCATTCAACTGGACGCAGGTCACCGAAGATGTGCCCGACGGAAGCAAGGCGGTTCCTATCTACGGAAGTAGTGATTATGCCTACGGCTACGATGTCATGGTAGCACAGAAGCTTGCCGATCAGATGGGTATGAGCTTAGAGATACACAAAGTTGAGTGGGATTCCATCGGTCTTTCTCTCGACGCCAATGAATACGACTGCATCATCGCAGGTATGGGCAGGACCGCTGAACGTGAGGCTTCATACTCCTTCACTGAGCCGTACTACTATCGTGACAACTGCCTTGTTGTAAAGAAGGGCTCGGAATACGAGAGCGCTAAGGGACTTTCGGATTTCAAGGGAAAGAACGTCACTGTTACAACACAGCTCGGCACAGGCTGGGTACCTCTCCTTGAGCAGATACCCGATGCTAATCTTGGTGCTAACTACGAGACTACCGCAGAAGTGTTCATGGCTATCTCCAACGGTGTAGCAGATGTTGCACTGATCGACCTGCCTACCGCTGAATCCGCACTGCTGACCAATACCGATCTTACGATAATCGTTCCTGATGAGAATGATGCTTTCGAGGGCGACAAGGAAATGACCAACGTCTGCATCGCAACAAGAAAGGACGACACCGCTCTCCGTGATAAGATTCAGAAGGCAATGGACGACATCGGCTGGAACGATAAGGCGAAGATGGACGAGCTGATGGGCAAAGCAGTAGAATTACAGCCTGCGGCTAATTAAAAATCAATTAATACTTTACCTCCATAGCTGTCGGGATGGCTGTGTCATCCCGACAGTTATATAAAATTTGGGAATAAGAAAGCGGCGAGTGATATGACAAACACACCTAACAACTCCTTTGAATGGGTATGGTTCATAGCGAAGAAATACTCCGACCTGTTTATACGCGGCACATGGCTGACTCTTGTTGTTTCGGTAACAGGCACGATACTCGGCTTTGTGCTGGGATATGTTGTCGGTATTATTCAGGACACCGAGATCAACAAGGATGATAACATTGTAAAACGTAGCATTGCCGGTATGATGAATGCGATCTCAGCTGTATATGTGGAGCTGTTCAGAGGTACACCGATGATCGTTCAGGCAATGATCGTATTCTACGGTCTGCGTCAGGGCGGGCTGGAGATAGACCCGATAAATGCAGGTATTTTAGTTACACTGCTCAACACAGGTGCATATATGGCAGAAACAGTGAGAGCGGGCATAAAGTCGATAGATATCGGTCAGCGTGAGGGCGCACTTGCGTTAGGTATGTCTCCCATCTCCACTATGTTCAATATCATTTTGCCGCAGGCGTTTAAGAACATCGTTCCTGAGATGGCGAACACATTCCTCACCAATCTGAAAATGACCTCTGTGCTGAATGTAATCGGTGTGCAGGAGTTGTTTTTGCAGGCGAAAACAGCAGGCGGTACATACTACAAGTACCTCGAATCATATCTCGTTATCGCGCTGATATATCTTGTGCTGTGCTTTGTTTTCAGCAGAGTATTCGCGCTTATCGAGAAGAAGATGGCGGGACAGAAGGACTATGTTCTTGCCGTTGAGTATATGGAAAATACACAGTAAAGGAGTGGCAGCAGAATGAGCGAGGAGATCATCAGAGTTGAAGAGCTTGGAAAATCATTCGGCGAGCATCAGGTGCTGAGAAAGATCGATTTTACAGTGAACAAGGGAGATGTTATATGCATACTTGGCTCGTCGGGTTCGGGTAAGTCTACGATGCTTCGGTGTATAAATCAGCTTGAGACCCAAAGCTGCGGTAAGATCTTTTTTCACGGTAAGGAGTTGGGGCGAACCCAGCGTGAGATAAACGAATACCGCTCAAAGGTGGGAATGGTGTTCCAGTCCTTCAATCTTTTCAACAACATGACAGTGCTTAAAAACTGCATGGAGGGCACCCGCAAGGTGCTGCACTTATCAAAGCAGGAGGCTCACGAACGCGCCATCACTCATTTAAAAAGCGTTGGTATGGCGCCATTTATCAATGCTTATCCCGCTCAGCTTTCAGGCGGACAGAAGCAGCGTGTTGCTATAGCGCGAGGGCTTTGCATGAACCCCGAGGTGCTTCTGTTCGATGAACCGACATCTGCTCTCGACCCCGAGATGGTGGGCGATGTGTTGAATGTAATGAAGGAGCTGGCAAAAAAAGATCTCACCATGCTTATAGTAACACATGAGATGGATTTCGCCCGTGATGTTTCAAACAGGGTGCTGTTCATGGACAAGGGTTACATAGTTGAGGACGCACCGCCTGAGAAGTTCTTTACTGTACCCGAACATCCGAGGGCAAAGGAATTCCTGAGCAGGTTCATAGCGGGGTGATGGTTTATTATGAAAAGTTTTGTTGTTACATTTGCCAGGGGATTCGGCACTGGCGGTAAGGTCATTGCCTCAAAGCTGGCGGCTGACTTGGGCGTTCATTGTTATGAAAACCGAATACTCACCCTTGCATCTCAGATGAGCGGTCTGGATGAGGATATGTTTCGCGAGGTAAATGAGAAGATACGAACTAAGCAAGGTACCTTTGCGGGATTGATGAAGGGTCTGCCCAGATCAAGAAAATACATTGCCAGAAATGAAAAATTCGTCTCAGATGACACGCTTTTTAAATATCAGAAGCAGATAATCATGAATCTAGCTGATACAGAATCCTGCGTGATAGTCGGAAAATGTGCGGACTATATATTAGCCGGCAGACCAAACGTCGTGAGCGTATATATCGAAGCTCCGCGTGATTTCTGTATAAAGCGTACCATGGAGAATATGGGTGTTACAGAGGAGGTCGCTGCGGCAACTATAAAGCAGACCGACGCATACCGTGCAGAGTATTATAAATACTACACCCATGGCAACTACTGGACAAATCCAATAAACTACGATATGACGCTCAACAGCGAGCGTGTTGGTATAGACGAATGTGTTGAGCTTATAAAAGCTTATATGAAGATCAAGGGTCTTATTAAGTGAGGTGCAGAGATGGATTTCAAATATTATCTTCCTGTAAATCTGATATTTGGCAGAGGTCAGCTCAGTAAAGTCGGCAGTTCTGCGGCTAAATACGGAAAGCGCGCGCTTATCGTGACGAGCGGCAGTGCAGTGAGGTCGGGGACTCTTGACAGAGTTCGCGGCTTTCTTGAAAAAGAGCGGGTAGAGAGTTTTGTGTTCGACAAGGTAACGCCCAATCCACTGACAACTACTGCGGAGGAGGCTGCTGCATATGCAAAGACAGAAGACTGTGATATGGTCATAGGTCTGGGCGGGGGAAGTGTTATCGATTGTGCTAAGGCGACCGCATTCCTTGCTAAGAACAACCGAGACATTAACGATTACATTTATAACAGATACCATGGCAGAGGTGCATTACCTGTCATCGCCATACCCACTACCTGCGGTACGGGCAGCGAGGGCAACAGTTTTGCAGTGCTGACAAATCCCGAAAACGGTGACAAGAAGTCACTAAGACGAAACGAGATAATCCCATCAGTTTCTATTATCGACTCGGAGCTTATGCAAACGATGCCAAAGAATCTGCTTGCCTGCGTAGGTTTTGATGCGCTGTGTCATTCGATGGAAGCTTTTCTGTCAAATTCATGTCAGCCGATGACGGAATATCTGGCTTATGAGGGAATGAAAACTATCACAGCAGATCTTGTGAACGTGTACAACGGGTGCGATGATGATATATTGTGGGATCGCCTTGCATGGGCAAGCACTATCGGAGGAATGGTGATAAACACTTCCGGAGTGACCCTACCTCATGCTATGGAGCATCCGCTCAGCGGTTTGAAAAACATTACTCACGGCAGGGGTCTTGCTGCACTAACGCCAGTCATTACCGAGGCAAGTGTGAGCTATGCACCCGAAAAGTATGCCGCTATTTCAAAGTTGCTTCATGGTAGAAACGAGACGGACTGCGCTGATGCTATGCGGAGTTTTCTTGACAAGCTGGGTCTCACCGTCAGGCTTTCCGAGGATGGCTTTAGCCAAAAAGACATTCCATGGCTCGCAGAAAACTGCTTCAAAGTCTCAGAAGCGAGCGTTGCAAATCATCCTGCTGTATTCAGTTCGGATACCATCGCTGAATTTTATGAGAAGGCATTATGAGGCAATTGCCGGTATATCTCTTTTAGCTATCAAATTCAAGCTCTTCGACAGATTTCTGCCGAAGAGTTTATTTAATTATGAGTCTATTCGATAACCATCAAAACCATTTTCTTGACAGCAGAGATCAATGTATAATACCCTGAATCATAATGTGAAGCATGATTCAAGGTATTAATCATCATATTTCTCAAGAGCTTGATTAAGTCTAATATCCAAATTCGACTCTGTATGTTCATCTAAAAATCATCATCTTGTCAATTGACATCAGGATCATAGCTGTGCTATAATATTGCTATAATAAATGAGCAACGGTGCTGATATACATTCAGTGCCGTTTTTTGTTTGTGAGGTGAAGGCAATGGAGATACCTAAAAAACTCCCGCATATCGGGGCGAGAATAATAAAATCATCTGTTGCAGTAGCTTTATGTATGGTCATCTATTATTTTCGCACACTTCTTCCTGTCGGGAACGGCATACCGTTTTACAGCGCACTTGCCGCTCTTTGGTGTATGCAGCCATTTCAGGGAACAACAAAGAGCAACGCATCACAGCGTTCTATAGGAACTCTGACCGGTGCGGTGTTCGGACTTGTATTTATCCTGCTGCTCCGATGTATCGGACTGACAGAGCCGATACTTGTATATCTGCTGGCTTCGGCAATAATAGTGCCTGTGATATATCTTACAGTCATTACAGATAATCGTAATGCTTCATTCTTCTCCTGTGTGGTATTCCTAAGCATATCACTTACACATTCCTTTGATGATAATCCTTACCTATTTGTATTGAACCGTGTTCTCGATACGTTTATCGGCATCGGGATCGGTCTTGCGGTAAATATCTTTCATATGCCTGTCAGGCATGACAGTGAAACACTTTATGTCAGCGGCATCGACTCTGTTCTGATACCCGATGATCATTCGGTCAATGCTTTCAGCAAGGTCGAACTTAACAGAATGATCGAATCGGGAGTGAAATTCACGATTTCAACTATCCGTACTCCTGCAGAAGTTAAGACACTTATGAAGGGAGTTGACCTAAAACTGCCGATCATCGTCATGGACGGGGCTGCAATATATGATATGAACGAAAGGGAGTATCTTGAAGCAGAGTTTTTGCAGACTGATATATGTGAAGAAGCTGAAAGGATAATTGCCGGTAACGGTATGCACTGTTTTGTAAATGTTATGTATGATTCAACTTTGCTTATATTTTACGGCGAATTGAAGAATACTGCCGAGAAAAAGCTTTATGAAACGCATAAGCACTCTCCGTACAGAAATTATGTCCGTGATATATTCAGAAGGCACGATGCTTCGGAACGTGTTCTGTATCTTACGGTGCTTGATGAAAGCATAAAGATATCTGTTCGTGAAAAACAGCTTGTTAATGAGCTTGGCGGTTTTGCAAGAATAACCGTTGCGGACTCAGAGTATGACGGATATAAATATTTAAAAGTCTTTTCTCCTATCGCTTCAAAAGAACATATGCTTGTGAAGCTTAAATCAAATACGGGATGTGAAAAAGTAGTAACTATTGGAAGTATCAAGAGCAAATATGATGTCTATATTGGTGACGGCGGAGGCAATGCAGCTATTAAAAAATTGAAAAAGCTGTACCGGAACGATATATATCATTGATGCATAGACGTATAAGTCGTAATAATATAGGATATTGTCGCTTGACTTTAAAGTGGTGATGTGATAAAATATAAATATAGAATAATGCAGAGCAAAGGCGCTTGTTCCCGTTGGGGACAAGTGCTTTTTCTTATTATACCGAACGGAGTGATAACTATGAAAGAACTGAAACAGTCGCATTTTACCGAGGCAGTAGGAAATGCAAATGAGATAAATGAACTTCTCAGAAGATACGGAGTAAAGTTTGGTATATACAAAAACGGCGTATTCAATGAACAATTTTTTCCGTTTGATCCTATTCCGCGAGTCATCTCGGCGGAGGATTTCAAAAGTATGGAAAAGGGACTTGTTCAGCGTGTAGACGCCCTGAATGAGTTCCTTTTTGATATATATCACGATAAAAAGATCGTCCGTGACGGCATTATCCCCGAAGATTTCATCTACATATCCAAGGGCTACCTTGCCGAATGTGAGGGCATCACTCCCAAAAACAAGGTGTACAGCCATATCTCCGGTATCGACCTTGTTCAGGCTAAGGACGGCGAGTGGTACATACTGGAAGACAACCTGCGTATCCCCTCGGGTGCTTCATATCCTCTCATAGCAAGGGAGCTGACACGTATCGCGGCACCTCAGGCATTTGAGGAAAACCCTATAATCGACAACCGCGGATATGCCAAGCTTCTGAAAGAAACTATGGAAGACGTAAACTGCGGTGGCGCAAGGGCTATACTAACCCCGGGGCGTTACAACGCGGCGTACTTTGAACACTCTTATCTTGCAGAGCACACAGGTTCGGTGCTTGTGCAGAACGATGAGCTGTTCGTAGAAGACAATATTCTCTACCACCGGACGTATTCTGGGGGCAAAACCAGGATAGGCGTACTTTACAGACGTATCGCTGACGAGTACCTCGACCCGCTGACTTTCCTGCCAGAATCTCTCATAGGCATACCGAATCTTATGGAAGCCTACCGCAGCGGAAACGTGGGCATAATCAACGCTCCCGGAAACGGTGTGGCAGATGACAAGGGCATCTACTATTTCGTGCCGAAGATGATAAAATACTATCTGGGCGAAGAACCGATACTCAAAAATGCTCCCACCTATCTTCCTTTCTACGAAGACGACATGAAGTATGTAATGGAGCATCTTGATACACTAGTCATAAAGGACGTTGCGGAAGCAGGCGGTTACGGAGTAGTCTTCGGCAGTGACCTTACAAAAGAAAAACTGGAGGAATTTCGTGCAACTATAATCGCAGAGCCCCGACGCTTCATCGCACAGGAGGTCATTGATTTTCTTGATCTGCCTATACTTGAAAACGGTGAGACCGTTATGCGCAAAGCAGACCTGAGAGCCTTCGTGCTTTCAGGCAAGACTACAAAAGTCTGGGCATCGGGACTTACAAGATTTTCACGGAACCCCGATTCATTCGTTGTTAACTCATCTCAAGGAGGAGGATTTAAAGACACATGGGTACTATCTCGTTAGAACACAGCGACCGTCTTTATTGGCTTGGACGGTATACAGAAAGATTTTTCACAACTTTGAAAGCTCTTGAAAAACAGCTTGATAAAATGATCGGCACAGCCCACAGCTACGAAGATTATCTCGACTGCTTCGGCTATCCCGATATATATATAGACAACAGAGATTTCATACAGGGTTTTCTTTTTGATGAAAGCAATCCAAATTCAGCCGCATATTGTCTTGAACGTGCTTATGACAACGGCATTGTCCTGCGTGAAGAGATATCTACCGATTCTCTGTCATTCCTGCAAATGGCTAAGGATACACTGACCAAAGCTAAACACAGCAATAATGTCAGGCTGGCGCTTCTGCCGCTGGAAGATATAATCTACGGCTTCTGGGGCAGTGTCAACGAGCATATCTACGATGACGAGATCAGAAACATAATCTACATCGGTAAGACCGTTGAACGTCTTGACCTTTATATGCGAATGAAGTATCCCTTTGAAAGCGTAAAGCGCGAATATGTGCGGCTTCTGAAAAACCTCAACCGCGTACCGAGACACACTCCCTACCGCTACAACACAAAGTATCTTTCGGGACTTGTTGAAGCACTTGGCTCTGAGGAAGATTATAAACAGGATACCGTCAAAGCACTTGAAAGTCTTGCCCATTTATTTGAACCTGCGGAGGTATATGTATGAAGCGAGTAAATTTCAGCTATATCACAAAGCTGACCTTTGATGATTACGTCCACGATCACAGCTTTGCCCTGCGCATTATCCCGCCCGAGACAGATACCCAGCACGTTATCTCATGCAGCCTGCATATATCCCCACACGTTTCAACCCAACAGACTACCGATGCTTTCGGCAACAATGTAACAGCGGGCTATCTCAAAGGCGACCACCGATTTCTTGATTTTGAGATAAAGGGCGCGGCAGATATAGACCATTCAAAGCACCGCACCGACTATATGCCCTGCTATCTGTATCAATCACAGTACACAAAGCCCGATGAAGCGCTTACAAATTTCTATGAAAGCGTAAAGAGCAGATGCACAGGTACGGTACAGGACAGGACTGAATTTCTTTGCGATGCTCTTTCAGATACCATGGAATACGAAAAGGGCTTAACGGATACTTCCACAACTTCAGCACAGGCGTTTGCGCTGAAAAAAGGCGTCTGTCAGGACTTTTCGCATATACTTATCTCGCTACTCCGAATGGACGGTATTGCAGCGCGATATATCGCGGGACTTGCCTTCTGTGACGGTGAGACACATTCATGGGTGGAGTACTGGACAGGCGACCACTGGGAGGGCATCGACCCTGCCAACAACTGCCCTGTCAGCGATGATTACCTTGTTATCTCTCAAGGACGTGATTTCCGCGACTGTTCCATAGACCGGGGTGTGATGTTCGGTAGATACACAAGGCAGCTACAGCTTGTGCGCACAGTGCTTACATAAAGAGGTGTGACCAATGACAGAAAAGGTAGCAAGCATTCCGCTTGCAGTAAACGAAAGTCTAAATATACAAAAGCGGCGTATCCGCCACGGCACAGGCAATAAGCGCCTGAGCCTTGTTACAGGCACTCACGGTGATGAACTTGAGGGGCAGTATCTCGCCTACATGGTGGGCAGCTATATCGATGAGCATATCGAAGACCTTGACGGTACACTTGATATCTACCCCGCCCTTAACCCTATGGGCATCGACAGTATCACAAGGGGCATACCCATGTTCGATCTTGATATGAACAGGGTCTTCCCGGGAACTAAAAGCGGCACTATGGCTGAGGTTATATGCTCAGCTATAGTTGATGACATTGCGGGCTCTGATGTTTGTATCGACGTACATTCAAGCAATATCTTCCTGAAAGAGATACCCCAGATACGCATAAGCGTCCCCACTGCGAAAACCCTTGTGCCATATGCCAAAATGCTGAACGTTGATTTTGTATGGATCCACGAAAGCGCAACTGTACTTGAATCGACACTTGCCCACACCCTCAACAGCAGGGGTACGAAGACCCTTGTTGTGGAAATGGGGGTTGGTATGCGCATCACAAAAGAATACTGCGAACAGCTTTTTGACGGTGTGCTGAATCTCATGAAAGCGCTTGGTATGTGGAAAGGCGAAACTGCTCCCGTACGTGAGCCTGTGATCTCCGAGGGGCGCGAGGTGGGATTTGTTAATTCCGACGCGGCGGGAATATTTGTACCCTGTGTGAATTTCGGTGATACGGTCAAGCAGGGCGACCACATAGGCGATGTGGTTGACCCACTGACTTCCACCGTTGTGGAAAAAGTGCAGGCAGTCTGCGACGGAATGATATTCACCCTGCGTGAGTACCCTGTTGTATACGGTGGTTCACTGCTTGCAAGAATATTACAGCCTGCGGGAGGTGACGCATAATGAAGAAAAGCATATTGTTTTCACTGCGCTCACCCTACCGCGAACAACTCGATATCGTCGGCTTTCATTTCGGTCACGGCAAAAAGGCGCTGGCAATAGTCGGTGCTATGCGCGGCAACGAAGTCCAGCAGATGTACGTCTGCTCGCGAATGGTGCAGGCGCTGAAAAAACTAGAAAGCAGCGGAAAGCTCGCCGAGGATACCGAGATACTCGTAGTCCCCTGTGTGAATTACTACTCAATGAACATCGGTAAACGCTTCTGGACTATGGATAATACCGATATCAACAGAATGTTCCCCGGATATGACCAGGGCGAGACCACACAGCGTATCGCTGACGGAGTTTTCAGCCAACTCAAAGGTTACGAATACGGCATACAGCTGGCAAGCTTTTACCAGCCGGGAATATTCCTTCCTCACGTAAAGATGATGGACACAGGGTTCACCGACTCCGAGATAATGAAAGATTTCGGTCTTGAATTCGGTATTATCCGCAAACCCCGTCCCTACGATACCACTACTTTGAACTTCAACTGGCAGGTTTGGGAAACCAAAGCATTCTCGGTATACGCCAACGCAACTGACGTTATAGACGTAAAAGCCGCAGACGAAGCTGTCAACGCCATACTGCGCTTCATGAACAACCGCAGTATAGTATCAGCGAAAACACCTCCCGGCTATATAACCGAGATACTTGATGAGAGCCAGACACAACAGCTTCGCTCCGAGGCTGCAGGACTGTTTTTCAGAGTTACCGACATAGGCAAGACTGTGGAAAACGGAGATATCCTGGGCAGGATATACGACCCTCTCGACGGTGAACTTGTTGCCGAGATAAGAACTCCCGTATCGGGCACAGTGTATTTCGCCTACAACAGCCCGCTGATAAACGCAAAGACCGTCTGCTTTAAAATAATCAAATAAGCCGGTGCCGCCGTGAAAGGTCGGGATTGTGTAAATAAGCAGGAGTATCTCCCACACCTGCAATGAGAGAAAGAAACGAGCAATTATCTTACTACCCTAAAACGAACCCGAGCGGTGACACTGCCTTATCATAAAATGAAGCTGCCGCACAGCACGGCAGCTTCGCATTTACGGAGGACAAAACAATGATAACCCTGAACGACTATTTATTCTCTGGGGATACGGTGCTGAAGATACTGCACCAGTATTCCTCTGACCTGAAAAGATCGGCTATCGAGACCGATAACCCAATCGACCTTGCTCACTGCAATTTTCTGATACAGATAATCGAGCTTCTCGAACACAATGACTTCCTTACTTCACAGTCCCAGAGGATAAAGGAATTCTACAAATACATGACCCAGAAATATCCCTTCCTCGCCTTTACATTCAAGGGCAGGATAAAATCGCTGATACGGGCTGAGGAAAAATTCAACGGCTATATACTTGAATATATCTATGACTACTACCAGAAAAACCACAGCTATCCCACTGAAGCAGAGATAAAAAGCAACCTCACCTGTTTTCGTGACCTTATCGCATACCGTATTGTGATATCCATGCCCATGTGTCACCTAGAAGACGGAATCTCACAGGAAGAACAGGAGAAAAAATATCTATACGAGATAGCCAATGTACTTCCCCAGTATCTTGAGGTCCGCGGTTTCACTGCTGAACTTTCGGGCTCGGGGCACGAAAAGACAGCCGATTCACTAATCAGCAGCAACCGCCCTTACTACAGGGATTATGTTGCTTTTCCCAGACCATCGGGATATCAGTCCCTGCACATCACTTTCTACGATAATCTTGCAAGATGCTTTACCGAACTCCAGCTGAGAACAAAGGATATGGACGACCTTGCCGAGATAGGAAGTGCTAATCATTTCGGCTATGAACGCCAGCAGGAAGAAAGCCGTACAAGGCGGGATAATATCCCTTTAGGCGAGTGCAGATATTTCGATGAAGCCTATGAGCGTTTCACAAAATTACAGGAACTTGACCTTGCCTCCGTAAATGTGAATATGTTCAAAGCATTCAACAACCAGCTGATAAACGACGGCTGCGGTCTGTTCCGCGGTCGGCAGATCTTGCCTTTCGAGCATCTGTCACGTTTTCAGAATGATCTTATAGACTGACAATTTTGCACAAACTCCTAAAATATAAGTCATGTGGGCGTTCTGCACTGATACTACGTCAGGTAAATTCATGTTGACTATACTCGACTCGCAGCAAGTGAAATAATAAAAGGTTCAGTGGCTTTGATAGGTCGCTGAACCTTTTGTGTTTTACCAAATATGACTGCGGTCAGTTTGGGTGTGTCTTTTTTGAGTGTTGACAATAATGATAGATAATGATCGATTCGGCTGTCATGTGTACGCTGCGAGTGGCTTATATCAAAAGGGTCTTCCCTCAATAATAATCACATATGTTCTTACAGACCCAGCCCAAAGCGGCTGTTCATCATTTATCAGTAGTAGTACATAACAGGCGGCTGGAAATCGTTCTTTTCGTAGAACGTACCATCGTCTATTTCTTTCTGGTACTGTGCTCTTGCTTCTTCGACGGTCTTGCAGTCGCCGTATACCATGTATCTGAGCATTGCTGCATTCGCCTGGAACTGCCAGTTGGTCAGTGAGAGACAGCTCTGGCTGTTGATGAAGTCCATGGTGAAGTAATCGTCCACAGGGAGACGCAGCTGCTGTATGTCATAATTCATGTAATCGAATGCGTTAAGGAGCATCTCTGCTATCTCGCCTTCTTCAAGGTCGGTCTCGACCTCGGGAAGTACCTTGTTCATCAGTTCGTCGAGCTTTACAAGGCTGAGCTTTTTCGCTTTGGAAACGATCTCCTGTATCGCCTCACGCTGACGCATCGTTCTGCCGTAGTCATCGCCGCAGCCGTATCTTACACGGGCATAAGCCAGTGCCTGATTTCCGTTCAGGTGCATACTGATGACATTATCTTCCTCGGACTGATATTCGATGCTTGTGCAGAACTTGCCGTCAACATCGTAATAATTCACAGAATCATCTTTGCCGTACTGTTTAAGATCTACATAATCAGTACCCTCGGGATTGTGGAGATAATAGTTCTGCTCGTCCATGGGGTCGCGCATTGCAACTGCCTCGGTGTAGCTGACATCAAAATCAAGTCCGCCGACGGTCTCAGCGATATCTATGAACTGTTTGAAGTTGACCTTAACAGTTCTGTCGATCTTGATGCTGAAATAATCCTCAGCAACTTCCGAAAGGTATTCGGCGCCGCCGTACCAGTAAGCCTGGTTCAGCTTGTTGCTGATGCCGAATTTTTCCATATATACCCATGTATCTCTCATCAGTGAGGTCAGGGTGACGGTCTTATGCTCCTTGTTTATAGAGATAAGCATCATCACATCGGTATTACCTCTGTCCTGAGAAGCAGTATCTCTGATATCCTCGCCTATCAGTAGGACATTCATTACCTTTTCATTTGAGATCTTCTTTGATCTCTGCTGAAGCATCTCGCGGAGCTCTTTCTCCTTTGCTTCCTCGTCGAGAGTGTCAGGCTCGTCTACAAGGTCACGGCTGTCAACCGGCGGTTTTTCCGTTCTTATAGAATTATCACGGTCTTTCAGCAGACCTGTGTAGTGGAAGAACAGGAACACTATTACTGCCATCAGAAGTACCAGTGCCAGGAAGATAAAACCCAAAGTAACGCCTGTCTTTTTGCGTATGCTCCATCCGCCCCGCATATTGAGCGGAAAACGCTTTTTCTTTTTGGCTTTTGCATCACTGTGCTTTTCGTTCTTGTCTGCGGGACATTCCTGATCACTCTCGGAATGCTTTATCTTACCCGTAGCGGCTTTTTTATCCATAGCATGAGCTATGCTTGATTTCAGGTCGTCATCAGCTTCGCTGTTGCGTTTGTTTATCATGGCATGATTGATCATGTCCCTAAGCTCCGCGGAAGCCACGGTATGCTCTTTGTTATTTTTCATAGTAAATATTCCTCTTTTCAGCGGAAAGGGCTTACGGCCCGTCTTATGTTTACCACTGTACCTTGTTTTCTAAGTACTGTATATTCTCATACAGATTATATTATATCTTACTTTCCATGAAATTACAACACGCAAAACTAACGAATTAAACAGCGCATTGTGTCGATTTTTTAGGGTATTAGCATAGATTGAAGCCGAATTAGCACGTTTTTTGGTACAGTTTCGGCTCGGACAGGCCGCTGATAGCCTTAATGGAGATTGTCTGAATATTATTTGTGGGGGCGTATTGCATTTTCTTGCAGAGTGTGGTATAATAAAATGAAAAGTTTATCACGATGGATCAAGGTTTTACAGAATATCACCGACCATACGTAAGATCAGATATCAGATTGTGACAGAACACCGAAAGGAAAAGAAAAATGACGAATTATACAGGCTCAAAATGTATATGCTGCGGAAAGCGGTTCACCGACGATGACGATATCGTTGTGTGCCCCGAATGCGGCACGCCCTACCACAGAAGCTGTTATGAAGAAAAGGGCAGATGTATAAACGATATCCTGCATGATAAAAATGTTAGCTGGCTACCCGATGCGCCTGCCGAGGAGATCCCGGTCACTTCGGCATCGAATGTCAAGCGCTGTATAAGGTGCGGTGCTGAGAATGACCCGAGTCTGCGCTACTGTGAGCAGTGCGGTACGCCTCTTATAAATATGGACGGTCCGAGACCTTTTAATAATGAGTCGGAGGACGGTCACGATGCCAAACCGGATCCCATGAAGACAAATATCCCGGGTATCAACATGACCCCCGTTATGCTTACACAGGATTCGGATATCGATGGTGTAAAGCTGGGCGACCTGGCGAGATATATAGGTCCTAATCCTTTGGGCTTCCTGCCCAGCTTCATAAAATTCGGCAAAACAGGCAGAAAGCTCTCTATGAATATATTCGCTTTCCTATTCCCGCCCCTGTACTTTATGTACCGCAAGATGAAGGGATGGGGCTTGGCTGCTGCTGTGATCATGGCTCTGCTGAATCTTCCTGTTATGATCGAGACTTTCAGCTCCGGAAGTTATGAACTCACTATAAAATTCGGCATTGATGTGAAATCACGCAATTTTCAGATGCTGGAGCAGATCGCGGTGTTTGTCAGGATGATGCTGGAGATAATGGCGGGATTCTTTGCAAACTACCTTTATTATAAGCAGGCTAGACGTGATATTTTCAGGATATACCGCGAATCCGAAGATGAGGACAGAGATGCTATAAACGAGCGTATAATGACCAAGGGTGGTACTTCATACGGATATATGATACTGTCCTTCATGATATATACAATTTTCTCTATGGGCTCTTTGTTACTGGTAGCTAAGCTTCTGAAGTGAATTTACAAAAAGTTTACAAACACCGACCACGCGATGCTTGACATTCAGCATGGTCGGTGTTATAATATATGAGTTAATCCTTGCTTGTACTATATCGTACAGGCGAAATCCAAAAGGAGGTGTACTAAAATGGCAAAGATCAATGAGAACTACGAGGCAATGGTTATCTTCAGCCAGAAGCTCGATGAGGAAGGCGTTAACGCGCTGACAACAAAGTTCGATGACATGATCAAGGCTAACGCTGAAAATGTAGAGCTGAACGTATGGGGCAAGCGCAAGCTGGCTTACGAGATCAACTACGAGACAGAGGGCACTTACGTACTGTGGTCTTTCAATAGCAAGACCGATTTCCCCGCAGAGCTGGAGAGAGTACTGGGCATCACTGACGGCGTTATACGTTTCCTTATCACTACTAAGTAAGTGACAGGAAAAAATCAGGAGTATCAGCAGTTGAACGGAATGAGTATTTTTATTGAAAGGAATTAGAGTTATGCTGAACAGAGTTATTTTAATGGGTAGAATCACACAGGATCTTGAAGTAAGACAGACACCTAACGGACAGGCTGTAGTTACATTCAATGTCGCAGTAGATCGTAATTTCAAGGATCAGAACGGTCAGTATCAGTCTGATTTTATCACCTGCGTTGCATGGAGACAGCAGGCTGAATTTATCGGAAAATATTTCGGTAAAGGCAGAATGATCGCTATCGAGGGTAACCTCAGAACAAGAACTTACGAAGATAAGAACGGCACAAAGCACTACGTTACAGAAGTATTTGTAGACAGCGTTTCGTTCACCGGTGAAAAAGCCAATCAGGGCGGCGGTAATTATACAAATAATTATGGCGGCGGAAACAATGGCTTCGGTAATAACAACGGCGGCTACTCAAACGGCGGCAACGGCGGTTATAACGGAGGCGGCTACAACAATGGCGGCTTCAATAACAACGGCGGTTTCGGCGGAAATAACGGCGGCAATCAGAATAGTTTCAACAATAACAATAATCAGGCACCGTCCAATGACGCGCTGAACATCGGTGATCTGTCGGAGTTTGAAGATGTACTTTCAGACGACGGCGTACCGTTCTGATAAGATCATTAAAACGAATTTTGATAATTCCTAACGAGGAGGGAAGATCATACCATGGAAAAGGAAAGAACTGGCGGCAGACCTGTTAAGAGAGGTCGCAAGAAGGTTTGTATGTTCTGTGTTGACAGAGCTGAAAAGATCGATTACAAGGATATCGCTAAGCTCAGAAAGTGCATGACAGAAAGGGCTAAGATTCTGCCCCGTCGTGTAACAGGCACTTGTGCTTATCATCAGAGAGAGCTGACAAAGGCTATCAAGAGAGCTAGACACGTTGCTCTTCTGCCTTACGTTGCAGACTAATATGATTTTTATGAGGTATCCTTCGGGATACCTCTGTTTTTATACTGTGATCAGCTTTATGGCGAATGCTTTGACGATTGTTTTATTATCGAATAGATAACGATATGTAAAAAAACAGATGCAAGCAGCAGAATTTCTGATCCTTGCATTTGTTTTTTAGCAGATAATACGCCTTAATACGGATTATCCCGCTTTACAGGCAAGTTTATTGCTTTTCATTTCCTCTTGCAATAATCAGGGATATATGCTATAATATTAACATGAAGTTTGACTCCATGATCGGAAGAAAGGAGCTTTTATGGAAAAGCGTACTGATATAAAGAATGGCATTCTGCTGCCGATGATACCTACCAGAGATCTGGTCGTTTTTCCCGGAATGAGCGTCAATTTCGACGTGGGCAGGGAAATGTCTATAAACAGTCTGCATAACGCAAGGAATGATTTCAGCGGTGATGTCTTCCTGTGTGCGCAGAAGGATATAAATATTGAATCCCCCGAGAAAAAGGATATGTTCAGGATAGGCACTATCGCGAATATCCGTCAGGTGATAAAAAGTCCCGGCGGTGTTTGCAGGTGCATGGTGAGAGGTGTCCGCAAGGCGAGACTTTCAGAGATGATAGTCCACGATGACTGCTATGAAGCTGTGGTGAAACCTCTGCCAAATTATTCCAAGGATAAACTGTATAACCACGAGCTTGATGCTGTTGAGAGGGAAGTCCGCAAGGCTTTTGAGGAGTATGCGAGACTTATGCCCAAGATGCCACAGGAGATATATACTGCTGTTATGGGCGCTAAAACTGCATCCGAGCTGTTTGAAGCTGTTGCGTTCAACGTACCTCTGGCTTTCATCGACAGACAGGCTCTGCTTGAAGCGCAGTCTGCGGGAGAGAAACTGGTGCTGATGATGACTATCCTCGCAAGGGAGATAGATGTGCTCTCTCTTGAAAAGGAGATACACGAACAGGTACAGAGCCAGATAGAGGATAATCAGCGGGAGTACTATATTCGCGAGCAGATAAAGGCTCTCCAGAACGAGCTGGGCGAAGGCGGCTTCGATGGCTCTGACGAGGGCGAGATACAGAAGTACTACGATAAGATCGAGGAACTGAAAGCTCCAGATGAGGTCAAGGACAAGCTTTCCGAGGAAGTCAGAAGACTTTCCAGAATGGCTGGTTCATCTCAGGAAGCAGTTGTTATCAGAGGTTATCTCGATACTGTTCTCGGTCTGCCTTGGGGTGTTTACACCAAGGACACCACTGATGTTAAAAAGGCTCAGGCTGTCCTTGATAAAGACCACTACGGTCTGAAAAGAGTCAAGGAGAGAATAATCGAGAACCTTGCTGTCAGGGAACTTACACCCGATATCAAGGGTCAGATACTCTGCCTTGTAGGACCTCCCGGTGTTGGCAAAACCTCGGTGGCGAAGTCTGTCGCAAGGGCGCTTAATAGAAAGTTCGTGCGCGTATCCCTCGGCGGCGTAAAGGACGAGAGCGATATTAGAGGTCACAGAAAGACATATGTCGGCGCTATGCCCGGACGTATCATAAATGCCATGAAGCTTGCGGGTTCAAGCAATCCCGTTATGCTCCTTGACGAAATAGATAAGATGAGCAACGATTTCAGGGGCGACCCCTCATCGGCTATGCTTGAAGTTCTCGACAGCGAGCAGAACAATGCTTTCCGCGACCACTATACCGAAGTTCCCTACGACCTCAGCAGTGTACTGTTCATTACCACGGCGAATACTCTTGATACAGTGGCTGCACCTCTGCTTGACAGAATGGAGGTCATCGAGCTTTCCAGCTATACCCGTGAGGAAAAGTTCAATATCGCCAAGAAGCATCTGGTGAAGAAACAGCTTGAAAAGCATGGTCTGACTGCATCTATGATGAAAGTGACCAATGACGGCATCTATCAGCTGATAGACGGCTATACCCGCGAGGCTGGCGTGCGTACCCTCGAAAGAACAATAGGTTCGCTGTGTAGAAAGGCTGCTAGGGAGATAGTTGAGAACGATGTTAAGAAAGTAACTTTCAGCTCCAAGAATATCCCTGATTTCCTCGGACATATCAAGTATCTGCCCGATGATGCAGCCAAGGAAGACCAGGTGGGCAGTGTAAACGGTCTTGCATGGACATCTGTAGGCGGTGTGCTGATGCCTCTGGAAGTTCTTGTACTTGACGGCAAGGGTAAGGTGGAATTGACAGGCTCACTGGGCGATGTTATGAAGGAATCCGCGAAGATAGCTGTTAGCTACTGCCGAAGCATAGCAGATGAATACGGCATCGACAAGGAATTCTACGAGAAAAAGGATCTGCATATCCATGCACCCGAGGGCGCTGTGCCCAAGGATGGTCCTTCGGCTGGCGTTACGATGATAACTGCCTTGGTATCCGCACTCAGCGGCAGAAAAGTACGCGCGGACGTTGCTATGACAGGCGAGATAACACTTACAGGCAAAGTTCTGCCTATAGGCGGTCTGCGTGAAAAGACCATGGCGGCTTTCAAGGCAGGCGTTAAGACTGTAATCGTCCCTGAAAAGAACAGGGGAGACCTTGACGAGATAGATGATGTGGTCAAGGAAGGTCTTGAATTTGTGTTTGCCGAGAGGATATCCGATGTACTAGATGTTGCACTGGTAAAGCCTCCCGAGAACGCTGTTCTGCCCGATATGATGGGCAATCCTCAGCCGAGGGTGAGAGCAAGAAGCAGAAAGACAGTATAAAATATAATGGAGAAACAAAATGGAACAGATATGGAAAGATATGTATGATGCGGCAGAAGCTGTCCTCGGTGCGCGTAAGATATCGGATTACGTGACCTGCGGAGAAGTGGCTGCGGCGGTACTTTCAAAATCAGGAAAGATATACACCGGCGTGTGTATCGACACCTGTTCGACCCTCGGCATATGCGCCGAGAGGAACGCAATATTCAACATGATAACCAACGGCGAGCAGGAGATAGACAAGGTGCTGTGCATATCCCCGAACCCCTCAAAGGGCGCACCCTGCGGTGCTTGCAGGGAACTTATGGTACAGCTGATGCCCGACAGCTACAAGGATATCGAGATAATGATGGACTATGAAGCAGGGCGGATAATGACCCTCGGTGAACTTACTCCCGAGTGGTGGATAGGATAAAACCTAATCATGGGAGGGCTGAACGGTGACTGTGTCGACTGTGGCTGCCCTCTTTTTGTGAGTATTAAGACAGGAGTGAATGAGATGAAACCGCTGAATTTCAATAAGGCAGAATTTATCACCTCATATGGCAAGCTTGCGCAGATACCCGAATCTGACCGACCCGAGTTCGCATTTTCGGGCAGGTCTAATGTGGGCAAAAGCTCGCTGATAAACAAAATATTCAACCGCAAGAATATGGCAAGGGTCAGCTCTGTTCCCGGCAAGACGGTTACGATAAATTTCTTCTCGGTGGAGGATGTTTATTTCGTTGACCTTCCCGGTTATGGCTACGCTAATGTGTCCAAGGGCGAGAAAAAAGGCTGGGGCGACCTTATCGGCGGATATCTAGCTGACTTTGACCGCGACCTTGAACTGGTGTTCCAGCTGATAGATATGCGTCATGCCCCCAGCAAGGACGACCTGCAAATGATAAACTACCTCATCGATAACGAGATACCTTTTGTTATCGTGCTTACCAAGGCTGATAAGCTGAAGCCCACTGCCCGCAAGGAACGCATGGCGGCTTTAGCTGATGAGATACCCTACTTTGAGGATATCCACTGCATACCTTTCTCGGCGGTGACAGGCGAGGGCGTTGAGGAGCTGAAAGCCATAATCGAGGAGATTCGCGAAGACTGGTATGCAAATGCCGAATACGCGGAAGAAGAGGAAGAAAACGCCGAAGATATCCCCGATGACGAGGACGACACTGAACCGCCCACAGGATTTCTTACCCCTAACCGCAATAGATAAAAGATTTTCTTTATTAATATAAAATATTCAATATACCCCTTTACATTTACGCTGTAATGTGCTAAAATATAAATGTAATTTAGCACTTTACAATATGAAAAATATAGTAAATGTAAAGGAGTGTTTTTTATGCGCGATAAATTAGAGATAGCAAATCTGGACGAGCTTTACGAAGCAATACTCTGCCTTGAAACTCTTGAAGAGTGCAGGCTTTTCTTTAAAGACCTCTGTACAGTTCCCGAGCTGAAGAGCTTTTCACAGCGCTTTCAGGTGGCAAGGATGCTGACAGACAAGCACGTATACAGCGATATCGTCAAGGAGACAGGCGCTTCCACGGCGACTATCAGCCGTGTTAACAGGTCACTTTCCTATGACGGCAGCGGCGGATACAACATAGTTTTCGACAGGCTGGAGAAGAAAAAGGAAACCGAGGAATGAACGGCTACAGCAGCTTTGCCGGATATTATGACGCTCTCCAGAAAGACGTTCCATACGGCGCGATAGCCGCAAGGATACGTCAGCTTGGGCTTGAATACAGCAGCGAGAACGAGGTCGTCGTCGAGCTGGGCTGCGGCACAGGCAGGCTTTGTACCGAGCTTGAAAAGCTGGGGTTCGATGTGATAGGCGTGGATATATCTGCGGATATGCTCGAAGCGGCTGAGGAGAACCGTTCAGCCGACAGCGATATCACATATATATGTCAGGATATGTCTGAGCTCGACCTCTGGGGCGCGGCGGATATGATAGTCTGCGTGCTTGACGGCATGAACCATCTGCCGAATGAGGAGGCTTTCCGCGAAACGGTGGAGCGTGCTTCAATGTTCACCTGCGACGGCGGGCTGTTTATATTTGATGTGAATACCGAGTACAAGCACCGTGAGGTACTGGGCGATAACTGTTTCGTCTATGAACTTGACGGGCTGTTCTGTGCATGGAGGAATAACTGCCGTGACAACGGAACGGTGGATATCGCCCTTGATTTCTTCGCTGAAAAAGAAGACGGCAGTTATACCCGCGAGACAGAGTATATCACAGAGATACTGCTTTCCCGTGAGCTTATCGAGAGGACTGCTGAGGAGTTCGGGTTTGAAAATGTAGGTATCTATGACGGACTTACCGATGACCCGCCCGACAGCAAGACCGAGCGTGAGTTGTACGTGTACAGGCGTAAAGACCGCGGCACTGAATAATATGGTGCTGTTTATAATGAGGATGATAATATGGAAGATAATGTAAAAGAAGAATTTGAAACCTACGGCATTGCAGACCTTGAACAGATTATTTACGAGCAGAGAGATCTGTATTCGGAAGAGGATATCGAAACTGCAAAGGAAGTGCTTGATCGCAAAAGGAGAGATGCAGCAGCCGGTATCAGTCGGACAGAGGCTTTGCTGGCAAAGGATAACGATGTTCTGTGTACCCTGCTGTGCATATGTATCCTTTTAAATCCTTTGTGCGGTATTATCGCATTGATAGGCGTAGGAGTAAAGGGCTCATCGAAGTCGAAAAAATATATCAAGCCCATGATAGGTGCAACGGTGGTGTCTATAACGCTTGCGGTATTCCTGTTCTTCGGCGGATTCATGAGCTTCTTAAAATAAAAGACAAACAGGCTCTGCGTCATGCATTTGCAGATGTAAGGGCTGGATATACATTCAAGACTGATCATTCACTTATGATAGGAGTAATTTAAAGTGGGAAGAATAGTAAGAGCGATCTCAAAGGACGCTTCGGTAGTGTGTTCGGCTATCGATGGCAAGGACATTGTCGAAGAGATCGAACGTGTGCATAAGTCCTCGGCGGTTGTTACAGCGGCGCTGGGCAGGCTTTCAATGGGCACATCCCTCCTCGGTTTCGGTATGAAAGGCGAGGACGATAAGATAACAGTAAAGATCGAGGGCGGCGGACCTGCGGGTCAGCTGATAGCGGTGGCTGACAGCTACGGCAACGTAAAAGCCGATGTTATGCAGCCTGTGGTGGAGCTTCCGCCTAATGCCATCGGCAAGCTTGATGTTGCAGGTGCTGTGGGCACAGACGGCGCTATAACCGTTATAAAAGACCTTGGTCTGAAAGAACCCTACGTGGGTCAGGTACCCCTTGTAAGCGGCGAGATAGCTGAGGATATCACTGCATACCTCGCCCAGAGCGAGCAGGTGCCCAGCGTGTGCGCACTTGGCGTGCTGGTGAATTCAGATCTCACCGTCAAGAACGCAGGCGGTTTCCTGATACAGGTACTGCCCTTTGCCAGTGACGAGGTAATCACTCAGATAGAGAAAAATATCCAGGCTATGCAGTCTGTCACCGCTCTGATGGAAAACGGCAGGACTACCGACGAGATAGCGCTGATGGCTCTTGACGGTCTTGAGCCCAATGTGCTTGATGATTTCAAGGTGGACTACCGCTGTGACTGTTCACGTGAGAGGACTGAGAGAGTGCTGATATCCCTCGGTTCGAAAGAACTCGCTGATATCATCGATGATGGCAAGGATATCGATATCAAATGCCACTTTTGCGGCAAGCATTACAGCTTCACTCCCGATGAAGTGCGCAGTCTGATATCTGAAAGCAAGGAATAAATTGGTATGCCGCGGGCTTAGGTCTGCGGCATTTTGCTTTTGTGATGAAGTGTTGATAGTCGCACAAATGTTCCGCGTGGAACATTATTTTTGATTTCTAAAACGTAAAATAATTAAATGAAAAAAATATCATTTTTTTTGAAAAAAGGGGTTGACAAATCGCTTGCAATGGTGTATAATAGATACTGTTCTGAGGGACACGAAAAACTTCAAAACCTCAGAAAATCCAGCAAAATGGGGGTTTAGCTCAGCTGGGAGAGCATCTGCCTTACAAGCAGAGGGTCACAGGTTCGAGCCCTGTAGTCCCCACCATCAAGAGTTGCAAAACTCTTACGGCCCGGTAGTTCAGTTGGTTAGAACGCCGCCCTGTCACGGCGGAGGTCGTGAGTTCGAGTCTCATCCGGGTCGCTTACAGCCAATCAAATATTGGCACTTGCGGATTTAGCTCATCTGGTAGAGCGCCACCTTGCCAAGGTGGAGGTAGCGAGTTCGAGCCTCGTAATCCGCTCTTTTTATATGGCGCTATAGCCAAGTGGTAAGGCGTGGGTCTGCAACACCCTGATCCCCAGTTCAAATCTGGGTGGCGCCTCTCGAGTGAAACTCATACGGGTTTCACTCTTTTTTATTATATCGAGGTGATACTATGGTAAAAGGCATACATCACATATCAATGAAATGCACCCGCGGCGAACTTGAAAAAGTCCTGTGTCTGTACAGGGATATACTCGGGCTGAAAGTTGCGCGTGAATGGAAAGACGGCATAATGCTCGATGCGGGCAACTGTCTGATAGAGATATTCACCACAGGCGGCAACAACAGGGAAGTCGGTGCTGTGCGGCATTTTGCTTTTGCTGTGGATGATGTTGATGCTCTCATAACACAGGTACGCTCTGCGGGCTACGAGGTATTTGTCGAGCCCAAGGACATCTGCATACCCTCGGAACCGCATTTGCCTGCGAGGGTTGCTTTCTTTTTTGGAGCGCTTGGTGAGGAGATCGAGCTGTTTTGTGAGAAGTGAGTTGTTTGATGTTCTTTTGTTAGGGATTGCGGTGGACGTTTCGCCCCTCGTTCCTCGGGTCGATAAATCGGATTCGCTGACGCTGTCCGATTTCGGGTGTGGCAATAATTTTCCGCACATAGAATGAGCGTGGACGTTTGTATTGTCCACGCTCGGATTTTTGTAGCGGTGACTGCGTCGACCGCGTGCCGCGCCTTTTTCGGAAGTTTGTTTTTCTCTTATGTTTTGCAATGCATTTTGGATTTGCACCTTGGTGATTGAGGGACTCCGCCCCTCAAACTCCTCGCAAGCTTTTCGCGAAAAGCTTGACCAAAAGCTCCCTGTTGGTGATTCTCCGCTAGTTTGCTATTGCGAAAGGCTTGAGCCAAAGCCCTCTTCTTTGACAGCTTCCGTCGATTTTCTGCAAAAAACACCCCGAAGTACTATACAAGTGCTTCGGGGCAAAACTTTTATATGTGGTTTAGTGCTTCGGCGTGTTCCTGTTCTTCGTGGGCGGTCTCAGTCTGTTCTTTGATGACATGATCGGAAGTCAGCATCGTCAGTGTGGCGAACGCTAAGAAACCGAGGGTCACCGCGAAGGGGAATATCAATAAAGAATTCAGCGGGATAACAAATGGCAGGACAGCTATCGCGCCGCAGGGCGGGAAATAGAAGGCTGTTCTGTCAACTGCGAACATTACCGCACAGCAAGTTATCGCTGCGGCAAGTGCTAAGGGAAGTCCCAGTATCTCAGTGAGAAGAAGTCTGGACGAACAGCCGAGGAAAGCGCAGAGCGCCATCATTATCGTGGCAGTTCTCATGTTCTTCTTGATGCGGGAATTTGGGGCTGTCATTTCAGCGAAAGCCACCAGAAGCGGAGGCGCAACCAGGAAAGGTCTTCCGTTTGCGGTGGGCAGGAAGCATATCAGGCTGGATATGATTACCTGAGCTATGCGGAGCTTCAAAAGAGCTTTGTCAGGCTTTATCGGGATAAATATGTGCTTTCCCCGCTGACTAGTCTCTTCAAGGATATGTTGAGCAAGAAGTATCAGGCTTGTGGTAACAACTACCGAAACCGGGTAGAGGAAACTTCGTGTCACCAGAAGTATCGGCAGCAGACAGGCTGATATCGCGGGAAGAAAATTCGTCCGCGACAGTGTTATCAGAGCCATTGATGCTGTCAGCGCTATGGGTATTTGTATGTACTGGGGAAAGGGTACGAACCTGACGACTGCCATTCCCATAAGAGCAGCGATGGTCAAGGTCGTTATCATGCGCAGCTTGCTTGCGTTCCACGATTGTGTGGGGGCGGCAAGCGTGCCTATGGCGATAGCAGCGATCTCAGGAAATATGATCTCCTTTTCGCCCGTCATCTCCGCTACTGCAACCATCAGTATACAAACTGCTGAGGATATCAGTATCGGTATTAGTTTTTTCTTATCGGACAAAGTATTCACCTCGGACATGAAATGTTTCAACTGAGGAATCTGATAAAATTATAACATACAGCGGGGGCTTTTTAATTAAGTTTTTTTGAACTTATTATCGGGTATTTTTGAGAGGTCTGATTTTTGAGGTGATTTTGCAGCTTCATTTGTGAGAGTTGCGGAAAATGTTGATTATATTAAATAATTGACATTCACAATGATTTATGTTAAGAACTGTTAAAGGATAATTAGCCTCGAAAAACAGGGGTTGTTTAATGAGTGGCTCAAAGAAAAAATAATGTTAACCATCAAAAATGGTAAAATATTACACAAAAAGAGCGTATGCATTTTGTTCTGCATACGCTCTTTGGATACAAGGCGCAACACTCGCGCCACTGCCAATAGTTATGAATTAAAAAAGTTATTCGATGAAGGACTTCATGCCCTGCTCTCTTCTCCATTCAAGGAATTCTTCATAGGTGCCTGCACGGTCGATACAGCCATCGGGAGTTATCTCGATGATGCGGTTTGCAACGGTCTGTACTATCTCGTGGTCGTGGCTGGCGAATATAACTACACCCTTGAAATCACGGAGAGCGTTGTTCACAGCGGTGATGGATTCGAGGTCGAGATGGTTGGTAGGACGGTCGAGGAGTATAACGTTTGAACCGAAAAGCATCATTCGGCTGAACATACATCTTACCTTTTCGCCGCCGGAGAGTACCTCAACAGGCTTGTATATCTCGTCGCCCGAGAACAGCATACGTCCCAGGAAGCCGCGGAGGAATGTGTCTGTTACCTCAGAAGTAGAGTAGGGACGGAGCCAGTCAACTATGCTCTCGGTGTGACCGTTGAAATACTCGGAGTTGTCAACAGGGAAATATGAACGTGAAGTTGAAACGCCCCACTTGATAGTTCCCTCGTCAGGCTCGGTCTCCTCAGCGAGTATCTTGAAGAGTGCGGTTATCGCCTGTTCGCTTTCGCCTATGAATGCCACCTTGTCGGTGCGGGAGAGGGTGAAGCTGACGTTATTGAGAAGCTTTACGCCGTCAACAGTCTTGGAAACGTTGTTGACTTTCAGTATATCCTTGCCCAGCTCGCGGTCGATGTTGAAGCCGATGAATGGGTACTTTCTTGATGATGCGGGCATTTCCTCGACGCTCAGCTTATCCAGAAGCTTACGTCTCGCAGTAGCCTGACGGGATTTGGACTTGTTAGCTGAGAATCTGTTGATGAACTCTTGGAGTTCCTTGATCTTTTCCTCAGCTTTCTTGTTCTGGTTCTTGATAAGTCTCTGCATCAGCTGTGAGGATTCGTACCAGAATTCGTAGTTGCCCACGTACATCTTTATTTTGGTGTAGTCGATATCAACGATGTGTGTGCAGACATTGTTGAGGAAGTGTCTGTCATGGCTGACAACGAGTACTGTACCGAAGTAATCTGCGAGGAAGTCTTCAAGCCAGCGGATAGCATCGATATCCAGATGGTTGGTAGGCTCGTCAAGCATGATGATATCGGGGTTGCCGAAAAGTGCCTGAGCCAGCAGTACCTTGACTTTCTCGTTACCCGAAAGTCCTGCCATCTGCTGATAGAGAAGATCTTCGGAAAGACCCAGACCCTGTATCAGCTTGGAAGCATCGGATTCAGCTTCCCAGCCGTTGAGCTCGGCAAATTCGCTTTCCAGCTGACCTGCGCGGTCGCCGTCTTCCTCGGAGAAATCTTCCTTGGCATAGAGTGCATCTTTTTCCTGCATGATATCATAAAGGCGCTTGTTGCCCATGATGACTGTGTCCAGAACGGTATACTCGTCAAATGCGAAGTGATCCTGTTTCAGCACTGAAAGGCGCTCGCCCTTGGTGATAGCGACCTCACCCGTTGTGGGTTCAAGCTCGCCGTTGAGTATGCGCAGGAAAGTGGATTTGCCTGCGCCGTTAGCGCCGATTATGCCGTAGCAGTTGCCGTTTGTGAATTTAAGGTCAACATCCTTGAAAAGCAGCTGCCCTCCAAAGGAAAGGCTGACGTTTGAAACTGTTATCATTTTACTTTACTCCTTAACATAATATACTTTACTTACTTTTATAATACAGCGAAATTTCACGCTGTTATCCTTCGGTCTTTACCTCGTTCCAGCGGTAGGTGATATCCTTTGCTCTGATGAATATCTGACAGTCCGCAGTGCGGGGGACTTCCCCTTTCGGGTACCACAGCACGCAGTCATAGAAGAATTTTTCATAGCCGCTGTATTCATCGAGAAATTCCAGCTGTGCGCCGTTGTTCAGCAGTCCGATGAATTTATCCAAGGGTATGGAGGTTCTTATCGCCCTGCTTTCTTCGCTGTCCTCATCGGTATCAAGATACTCGAACACATATATGCTGATGTTCCTGTCGGGTTTGTCGGATGGAGTTGTGAAGCTGACTTCCGACCTGCCTGTGTACTGGTTCAGCATTGTGCCGCCGCAGATATAGTAGCCGTCCTCAAACTCGAAAGTCAGACTATGGTCGCCGATGGCAAGTTTGGTGGCACGGCAGTCATGAAGAGAGAAATGGTTCATATCATTGTCCGAATATTTGTACATTTACATTCCTCCTGTCATTCTGTCGGAAGTATCATCTCATGGGGCGTACCCACAAAGCCGAACTTCTCATAGAGAGGTCTGCCCATATCCGTGGCTTCGAGAGAGATGAAATCAACACCCTTTGATTTAGCGTCCTCAACAAGCAGGGACAGAGTTTTATAGGCTATGCCCTGTCTGCGGTATCTGGGGTCGGTGTACATATTCATGATATAGGCTTTTCTGCCTGTGGGGACATCGCAGGTGGGCATTACCCTGTAATAGCTTACTCCTCCTGCGGCGATGATATCATCACCGTCATAAACAAGATAGGCTGTGTGGGTGCCGTCTGCAAGGGACTGCTTGTAATAATCCCGGGACTGCTGTTCTATCAGTGACATATCAGTATCCTCGGGAAGCTTGTTTGCCGCTATGAGGACTTTTATCCTTGATGAAACAAGGGCTTCAAGGTCACTCAGGTCTGCGCGCTTGAATTCTATCGCCACAGTACACACCTCCGCATAATATAATACTTTAAAATTATAACATTTTACGATAGCTTTGTAAATCGGCAAATCATACGGAAAAAACTCAAATCTGAATAAAGCTGTTGACTGTTTGGGAAAAATAGGTTATAATATATCTGAATAGACGTATGACCCCATGTGCCGTAGATCAGGGAGGAAATATGCTGAGAGATGAACTTGATGAGATAGTTGAAAGATATGATCTGGTGAAGCGGACTTTTGACAGTTTCTGGGTGTGCTTTGAAAACTATCTTACAGACGATATAACGAGAGAGGAAAGCCGAGAGTATGGGCTGACGGACAAAGATCAGGTGGAAGTCAGGCTTTATGGGTATTCCTTTGTGGTATCAAAAAAGTTCAGCCGTGATTTCATCAAGGTTGATCTTGATGTTTACCAAAAGGACAGCAGCCCTGAATTTGCCGAATATTACTGCATTTACAGCCTGGACGGCGAGTGTGAGGACGATTATTTCGTTATGACCTGACAGGGGTCGGATACGCAGGACGAGAGACGTGAAAAAGAGAAGACGATGACAAGAAAGCAGAGGTAACGGTTATGCCTTTCACACCTAATGCACCGCAGTTTTTGTTTGAAAACTACACCCGTAATGACAAGGAATGGTTCAAGGCGAACAAGGAGACCTACGAGAGGGAGATACTTGTTCCCATGCGGGAGATGATAGAATATCTTACGCCGCTTATGGGGCGTATCGACAGCAGGATAGTATGCTCGCCCAAGAAAGTCAGCCGTATATACAGGGACGTAAGGCTTATCAGGGACGGTATGTTTTTCAGGAAAAGCATATGGTTCTCCCTTATGCGCCCGAAAGAGAGATTCGTCAGCAAGCCTGAATTTTTCTTCTGGATAAGTCCCGATGATCTGGGCTGGGGCTGCGGGTATTACAACATACCCTCGCCTGTGGTGGAAAAGGTGCGTATGTACATACTCAACCGCGACAAAACGGCGGTGAAGGCTATAGACGCTTATGAAAGTCAGGACAGCCTTGTGCTTGACGGTGAGCCTTACAAGCGTGACAGGTACCCCAATGAACCCGTAAGGTACAAGAACTGGCTGAACAGGAGAAATCCCGTGGTGCTACATTCCAGTGATGACCCCGAGCTGTTTTTCGGGGACAAGCTTTGCGAAAGGGTGGCGGCGGATTTCGAGAAGATAGCCCCTGTGTATGAGCTTTTCATAAAGGCTGAGGAAGCTGTGGCGGCGGAGGATTCTGAGAAGACGAGGTGAGAAGATGGTCTTATATTTCAGCGGTACGGGCAATACCCGTTATGTGGCAGAGGTTATAGGCGAGCTTCTGCACAATGAAGTCAAGGATATGAGAGAATACATAAAGACGGGCGTTAAGACGAAGTTCTATTCAAAGGCGCCCTACATAATCTGTGCGCCCATATATGCCTGGAGATTCCCGCCGCTGGTGGAGGGCTTTCTGGAACGTTCTGATTTCTGGGGCAGCGACAAGGTATACTTTGTTGCGACCTGCGAATCTCAGACAGGGGACGCGGCAAAGTATCTCAAAAAGATATGCGAGAAAAAAGGCATGACTTTCATGGGATTTGCGGGCGTGCCTATGCCCGAGAACTATATCATCATGTACAAGCCACCGAAAGAGGATGAGTGCAGGCATATCTACCGCATGGCGGACAGCGAGATAGTATCCATCGTGAATACCATATCCCGAGGAGAAGTTCTGAAAGATCATCTGGATATGAAGCTGCTGAAGCCTTTGACGAAGCTGGTGAACCCATGGTTTTTCGGAGCTTGCGTTTCAAGCAGAAAATTCAGGGCGACGGACAAATGCGTGGGCTGCGGCAAATGTGTTGAAGCCTGTCCTTACGGCAGCATAAGTCTGGTAGGCGGCAGACCTGTATGGGGCGAGAAATGTATGCACTGCATGTCTTGCATAAACGGCTGTCCGACTAAGGCTATAGAGTACGGCAGGCGGACTGTGGGCAGGGACAGATATTACTGCCACAGAGAGCCTAATATCACTTGGAGGTACAAATATTAAAGATGGATCTTAATAATATGCAGTTCAGCTGGCAGTATTCGCCCGAGCAGAAATTTCAGCTGAAGCCCAGGCTTGCAAGAGGCGAGCGCTCGGTGGGCGGCGGACTTTGGTGTGTTGCTTTACTGCCTCTGGCAGGTATAGTTTTGGAGAGCTTTGCGGTGGATAAGTATTCCGGTGCGGTGCTCTGGCTGACAGTGATATTCATGATATTCTTCGGCTGTCGGGCTGACCTTAAACACTATGACCTTAATAATGCTGACGTCCTTGATGATACTGCACGTAAAAGTCTTGCAAAGGCGGTGTGGATACCTCCGCTTTACCTGTACCGCAGAGACAAGATGAGAAGAGCGGGAGCAACAAAGTGCGCTGTTTTGGTGATACTTACTGCGGCGGCTATATTCTCGAACGGATTTGTTCAGGGACTGACGGTGAACGAGAAGAACGTTCCGGACAGGCTGGAGAACACCCCTGTATCGGTGATGGGCTTTGATACATCTGACGATGACAAGACTGTAGGAAAGATGCTGGAAAGCTGGTTCGATGATGGTGCTTACGAATGTGACTGCACACATTCTGGGGATATCTATGAGTTGGTTTACAGCGGAAGACACGGCAAAATATCTGCGGAAGTCACGGTGAACGTAGAGCATGACGGATTCATTTTCAAGGATATCACAGCTGAGGGCATAACTATCGACGGCAAAGAGCTTAAAGACGATGAGTTGAAAGATATGCAGAAAGAGATATTCCTTGGTGATGAGGCGGAAGAGGAATCCGAGGCTGCTGAGGAAGACTCGGAAAAATAAGTGTACAAAAAACTGTCCTTATGTGGATGGGCTTGATACAGATATTTAATCTTTGCCCCGAAGTATTTTTACTTGCTTCGGGGTGTTTTTTTATGGTGTGATTGATTCGGATATTTGCTTTGGTCAGTAGTTTGATGGTTTTCGTCCATTGTTTCGCGGGTCGAGTCATCAACTAACAGCGACTGCTCGACTGTGCTGGCGCTGTTGATTTCGGGAGCGGCAATAATATCCGCAAATAGTTTGAGCGTGAACACAAGATTTGTTCACGCTCGGATTTTTGTTAGCGGTGACTGCGTCGACCGCGTGCCGCGCCTTTTTGACATGGTTGGAAGTGCGCTGTTCTATTTCAGCGCTCTTTGATTCGCGGCATATTATGTTTGGCGCACAGGGTTGTTGCCGCGAAATTGGCCCGTCCGGCCGAGGACCTTTTGACCATAAGCTATCTATTGGTGATTCTACGTTATATAATTATCCCCTCAAGATGGTCACACTCATGCTGGATTATCTGCGCTACAAATCCCGTAAATTCCCCACGCTTCTTATTGAAATCGGTATCCTGATATTCAACGGTGATCTTTTCCCATCTCTTGGTCTTACGCACGCCTGTCAGCGAAAGACAGCCCTCTTCGGTCTCGTAAGGCTGAGCTTTTTTCACTATCACAGGGTTTATCATCACGATATCCATGATGCCTGCCGTAAAAATTATTATGCGTTTATTGTACCCTATCATGTTCGCTGCCATGCCAACACATCTGTCGTGGTTGGCTTTCAGCGTGTCTTTCAGGTCGGTGACTATCTGCATATCGTTTTTATCTGCTTTTGTGGACTTCTGCTTCAAAAACAGAACGTCGTGAACTATCTCTCTTACCATATCATCAACTCATTTCATCTATTATCTTTTTAAGCTCTTGGGCGGTATCCATGCTTACTCCCGCCACAGCCCGCAGTTCTTCTAAAGACGCTTTTTTCAGCGCTTCCTTTGTCTTGAATTCCCGCAGAAGTTTCTGGGCTTTCTTGTCCCCCACGCCCCTGACCTGTGTCAGTTCAAGCGTGAAAGAGCTTTTCTTTCGCTTTGATTTCTGATAGCTTATCGCAACACGGTGAACTTCGTCCTGTATCTGCGTCACCAACGCGAAAGCCCCGCGGCTTTTCAGCAGAGATATCTCGCCGTTTCCTGTAGCTATCGCTCTTGTACGGTGACGGTCGTCCTTTACCAGACCGTACAGCGGAACTTTTATCCCCAGCCGTTCCAGTACTGGTCTGATAGTGTTTACATGACCGTTTCCGCCGTCCAGCAGTATCAGGTCGGGAAGCTGAGAAAAGCCCTCGTCCTCGCCTTTTTTATATTCTGCGAAACGCCTTTCGATGACCTCGGTCATGCAGGCGTAATCGTTCTGCTCGAATACTGTTTTTATGCTGAATTTGCGGTAGAATTTTCTACAAGGTCTGCCGTTCTCGAATACCACCATACCCGCCACCATATCGCTCGATGCCAGATTGGATATATCGTAGCACTCGATGAATCTCGGCGGCTTTTCCATGCCCAGCGCCCTTGCAAGTTCTTCCAGCCCTGCGACTTCACGACCTGTTCTGCCAACGCGGACGGATATGAACTCGTTGGCATTGTTCTTTGCCAGAGTACACAACTTGGTCAGATGTCCTCTTTTTGGTACACTTACATATACGGCGCGGCTGTACTTTTCGCGGAGATACTGCTCCAGCATTTCAATATCCGCAGGTTCTTCCGACAGCAGGACGTTCTTTGGCGCATCTTCTTTCATCGCGTAGAAACTCAGCACGAACTCTTCCATCATCTGGGCGGGTTCGGCACGTTCACCCAGGAAATAATCTGCCTTGTCAGTCAGTCTGCCGCCGCGGTACATTATAACGCTGGCGCAGGCGATATCCACGTTCTGGGATATGGCGATTATGTCACAGTCCGGTATAGTTTCGTCGATGACTTTCTGGCTCTCGGCGGCTTTAGTTATGGCATTTATCCTATCCCTGAGTTTTGCGGCAAGCTCGAATTCAAGATCTTCCGCGGCACGCTCCATCTCAGCGGTCAGCCGCTCTACCGATTGCACCGAGCCGTTCTTGATATAGTCCACAGCCTGCGCCACGGTCTTACGGTATTCTTCTTCGTTGAAATGACCCGTACATACACCCATGCACCTTTTTATATGGTAGTTAAGGCAGGGACGTTCTTTTTTTATATCACGCGGGAATATTTTTGTACAGGTAGGCAATCTGAAAACTTTATTTGCTTCCTCAACAGCCTGCTTCACCGTGAATGAACTGGTATATGGTCCGATGTATTCCGCGCCATCATCGGTCTTCTGCAAAACTGCCTGAATACGCGGATATGGCTCATTTGTCACACGGATATAGCTATAGCCCTTGTCATCTTTCAGCAGGATATTGTACTTCGGCGTGTGCATCTTTATCAGCGAACATTCCAGTACCAGCGCTTCAAACTCGCTGTCAGTCACGATGAACTCGTAGTCGTTCACGTTGGAAACCATCTTCCACACCTTCGGCAGATGATCCTGCCCTTTGCGGAAATAGGAAGTCACGCGGTTGTGCAGATTCTTCGCTTTGCCGATGTATATTATCTTCCCGCTTTTGTCTTTCATGATGTAGACCCCGGGCGAAGTTGTCAGCTTCGAGGTCTTGTCCCGCAGAAAAGGCAAGCGAGGGTTATGTTCTTCGGTGATATACATATATCCTCCATTCAAGAATTATCCCCCGTCCGCAGACAGGGGATATTGTCATTTCATCATTTTATCGCTTCGCTGATAGCGCTGTATTCCTCTTTTATGGCGCTGTAATATACACAGCCGTTCTTTTTGCCGAAGAGCTTTATCATGCGGATATAAAGCTGCTGTCTTGAGGGAACTTCCCTGAAAAGCTGACGTATCAGCTCGACTTCATCGGTTGAACATTTGCCGTCCAGAAGCTGTTCGAGCCTGTCTTCCGATACGCTTTCTGCGGGGGCTTTTTCGGCAGCCTTTGCAGATTTCTTGCTTGTGCGTGTCTTTGAAGTTTTAGCAGTCTTCGCAGACTTTTCGGTCTTTTCGGACTTTGTGGTCTTGCCCTCATCGGATTTCTTTGCCTTTGAAGTTCTGGTCTTCTTCTTTGCGGGCTTTTCCTCAGCGGCAGGAGCTTTCTCCGCAACTTCCTCAGCATTTTCGGTCACAGTCTCAGCGACAGTCTTGACTTCTTCCTCTGCTTTTGCAGGTACTTCAGCAGGAACTTCTTTTTTCTCTGCCTTTTCAGCCTTAGCAGTTTCCTTGACCTCGGCTTTTGCTTCTGCCTTGGGAGCTTCCTCTGCGGGCTGAACAGTCACTGTATCAGGGCTGACATACTCGGGGTGCTCTGCTGCGTACATCTCTTTCAGACGGAGATATTTAGGGCGCAGTAGCTTGTAAAGCTCGGTGGCATCCTGCTTGTAATCCTTGGCAAGCAAGTTGTGGAATTCTTCCTTGGTATCGGAATTTATCAGCAGCTGAGATACGTGGTTGATCATCTCAGCCTTGCACTCGGTCTTTTTCATGATCTCTTTCAGTGTCGCGAAAAATCCCTTAGTCTGAACTTTCTGCTTGTCTGCTGGCTTTTCGCTCTTAGGAGCTTCCTTTGCAGGTTCAGCTTTGGGTGCTTCCTTTGGAGTTTCAGTCTTGGGAGCTTCGACCTTTGCAGGTTCTTCCTTGACCTCTGCTTTCACCTCGGCAGGCTTTGCCGCGGGAGTGGGCTCGGCTTTCTTCTCTGCTGGCTTTTCAGCCTTTTCGGCTTTCTTGACATCAATGATGGAATAAGCGCTGAATGAAGCTTCCAGAGCATTCAGCTCCTCGGCGCTGATGGTGAATTCCTCTTCCTTGGCGGGAGCATTATTCTTCGCCTGCTTGGGAGCTTTATCCTTTTTGGGTTCCTGCTTGGGCGCTGGCTTAGCGGCACGTTTCTCGGTGAGGTCGGCGCTCATCACAACAGCCTTTTCCGAAGTCTCGCTCTTTGCGGAAGGCTGTTCTTTCTTCTCGGTCTGAACTTTTGCGGGTTCAGGCTTTGCAGGAGCTGTTTCCTTGACCGGCGCAGTTTCCTTTACTTCGGGAACTTTCTTCACAGGCTCTGCTTCGGCGGCGGGAGTTTCCTTATCCTGCTCGCTTTCCGAAACTGCCTCAGTGCTTGCAAATACAGTTGTATCCGTATCATCGTCATCGTCTGGGATAGGCTGCTTTTTGCCGCCTGCATAGTTGATAGCCTGCGCAATTGTCTTGGTGCGGTATACGATGCAGTCGGGAGCGGCTATGTACTTGCCGTGCCAGAAATCATGCAGGAAATCAAAGCTCTTGTCGTTGCTGATAACGAAGATATGGCTGTAATAGTTCTTGCTCACAAGATATCCCAGCAGTGTTGAAAGCTGGAAATCCAGTGCATTCTTGCCGCCCACGTGTACCTTGAAATACTCGACCTCGGCTTTGGATATCAGCACCTTCTGGTGCATCTCAAAATTGATGGTGTCCGCGTTCTCGCTGTAAAAAATGATGACGCGGTCATACTCGGTCAGGCTGTCGATGCCTGTCAGACCCTTTGACTTCACATTTTCAAAGTCGATAAGATAAATTTTCATCTGTCTTGTCCTTTCGGTGTGTTACGGAAAGGCAGTGTACCGTACATCGCAGGCTCACACAGAATCTCCCTACCGTTCAGACATTCCCGCGTCTGTCCCTCAACGCACATATAAGGTATATGCGCACCTGTGCGAAAGGGAAAGTATCCGCTTTGGATAATGTGATACTTTTGGAGTCATATCACGCAGATATTCTGCCTATGACCGCCGCTGTTATGTATCACATATAATGCCCGACTTATGCTCTGGCTATGGCATAGGTTAAGCCGGATATATGTCAGTCGGTATAAATAACTCCGTGCTGCCGCAGTAACAGAACACACCGCCGCGTCCGTTTCGGATTCGGAGCAAATATAGCCCCGTCACCGATATTATACCATATAAAATGCAAAATGTAAAGATATCGGGATATATTTTCGTACTTATACGGGAAAATTTTTCCACTATGACCCATATTACAGATATTCTCTGTCAAATATCATCATATATTGTCGTCGCTGACATATCCCGATGTCGGTATTATTCTAATTTTGCAAGAATAGATAAGTTGAAATTCATTTTTATACAAATGTACGTAAAATAGGCTTTTTGATAATACGAATCACAGATATCGAGTATAATTACAATCTCAAAACTACAGAACTATTCCGACTATTTGCATAAATATAAAGAGCTATTTTGCGATAATTATTCCGAATGTACTAAAATTCACAGGTAATCTGAAATTTTGCGTTTCTAGACTTGCAAAACCTAAAAGAGTGTGCTATAATAATAGGGCAGTGTGAGTCCGGAGCGTACAAGTGTACGCCGTAGTCGGACTCTGACGGTAATTTTTATTTATTTAAGATGGGAGTTTTTACAATGGCATTGAAGAATGAGTACCTCCAGAAGGTATACGAGCAGGTCGAGAAGAGAAACCCCGGTGAGAAGGAATTCCACCAGGCAGTATATGAGGTTCTTGAGAGCCTTGTTCCTGTTGCTGACAAGAGACAGGATCTTATCGATGCAGGCGTTTTCGACAGAATAGTTGAGCCTGAGAGACAGGTAATGTTCCGTGTTCCCTGGGTTGATGACAACGGCAAGGTACAGGTAAACAGAGGTTTCCGTATCCAGTTCAACTCCGCTATCGGACCTTACAAGGGCGGTCTGAGATTCCACCCCACAGTATGTGCTTCCGTTATCAAGTTCCTGGGCTTCGAGCAGATCTTCAAGAACAGCCTGACCAGCCTTCCTATGGGCGGCGGCAAGGGCGGTTCCGACTTTGACCCTCAGGGCAAGTCTGACGCTGAAGTTATGAGATTCTGCCAGAGCTTCATGACTGAGCTCTGCAAGCACATCGGCGCAGATACCGACGTTCCCGCTGGTGATATCGGTGTAGGCGGCAGAGAGATCGGCTACCTCTTCGGTCAGTACAAGAGAATCAGAAACGAATTCGTAGGCGTTCTGACAGGTAAGGGTATGCAGTACGGCGGATCTCTGATCAGACCCGAGGCTACAGGCTACGGCGCAGTTTACTATGCAGTAGAGCTCCTGAAGCACTTCGGCGACAGCATCGAAGGCAAGACCTTTGCAGTATCCGGTTTCGGTAACGTTGCTTGGGGTACTATCAAGAAGGTAAACGAGCTGGGCGGTAAGGTAGTTACTATCTCCGGTCCTGACGGTTACATCTACGATAAGGACGGCATCACAGGCGAGAAGGTTGATTACCTGCTTGAGATGAGAGCTTCCTGCAGAAACAGAGTTCAGGATTACGCTGACAAGTTCGGTGTACCTTTCTTCGCAGGCAAGAAGCCTTGGGAGCAGAAGGTCGACATCGTAATGCCTTGCGCAACTCAGAACGAGGTTGCTATCGAGGATGCTAAGAACATCATCGCAAACGGCGTTAAGTACTATGTTGAGGTTTCCAATATGCCTACAACAGCTGAGGCAGTTACCTACCTGAGAGAGAACGGCGCTATCGTAGCTCCTTCCAAGGCAGTTAACGCAGGCGGTGTTGCAGTTTCCGGCCTCGAGATGAGCCAGAACTCCATGAGATACAACTGGACTTCCGAGGAAGTTGATGCTAAGCTGCATCAGATCATGAAGAACATCTTCTCTGCTTCCATCGAGGCAGCACACGAGTACGGTCTGGGCGATGACCTTGTAGCAGGTGCAAACATCGCAGGCTTCCTGAAGGTAGCAGAGGCTATGAAGGCTCAGGGCGTGGTATAATACTAGCCATTTAAACTATATAGTCCTTATATATCGGATATACCCGTCAGTGATGACGGGTATATTTTTTTGCGAAAAGCAATATAACGGGAACTGCCAAGGAAGCAAAGCGCGTACTTTGTTTCCTTAGCAGTTCCCGTTAGATTATGCTATCAGCAAACTATACTATTATAATAGTATAAATAATATCGCGAATATATCATCAAGCCAAGATCATTCCGATACACTTATCTCTCTGCGAACTTTCTCCAGCTCGTCCACAAACATATTGTCCGTCGCGCTCAGACGATAGCTGGACTGATATATCAGCACGTCCTTGTTGGTCTTGCGGATATTCGGCGTGCTGCGCTGAACCAGCTTGCAGCGGTCGAGTATCTCCCGGGGCATGGGCGATACCCACATATACGATTCGGGACAATCCGACAGTATATCAAACTGACTGCCCCTTTCGTAAACATATATATGCCGCCTGTGAGGATTGAGGTCTGCATTTTTCTTCTGATATACCGCCGATATATTCGGCACGGTATTGTCGCCGTGAAGTATCTCGATGTACTTTTCAAGGGTCTCCTCGGTTATCTCAGTCTCCTGCGCAAGAGGGCTGTCCGCACTCATTATCAGCACATAGTCGTATTCCCAGCTGTTGTGTATCGTGAGATTTTTCTCTTCAAGCAGCGGCAGAAAAAAGCTCTCGTATGCGATGGGATAGCGGATTATGCCCATATCGTATTCGCACTCCACCACCGAGTTTATAGCCTCCATCGAGTTGGTTTCCTTTATCTTGATGTCCATCGCCTGCCTGTCAGATACCCTGTTCAGAAAACAGGTGAAAGCGTGAGTGATGTAACTTGCACGTGGCAGAAGCAGAGAAAAGCTCACCCTGTTGCTGACATTGTCCTTGTAAAGATTTTCCATCTTGTCAAGCTGAACGAGTATGGCTTTAGCGTACTGCAAAAACTCCTTGCCCTTGTCCGTGGGCACTACGCCCTTTGCCGACCTCTTGAATATCGGTATCCCGACTTCGTGTTCCATTTCTTTTATAGCCTTTGAAAGGTTGGGCTGACCCATATAAAGCGCCGCCGCAGCCTTGGTTATCGATCCCAGCCGCTCGACTTCCACAATGTACCGAAGATGCGTCAAATTCATTGTTATCCCTCCGTTATATCGAAAAGTACATATTGTCATGTATATTATACAATATATTTTTTTATATGTCAAGAGCATATATCACCTATAAATGCAATTGACGGTAGCGCGCAAAAAATATCTAAAAAGAATAATTCTTTATTTTGCAGAACACCTATTGACAAACAGTTAAAAATATAATATAATTAACCATAGACGACATGTGCTATTATATTTATCCCGATCTTGTCAGTGTAGCCAAGCACAGCACAAGTGGCAGGGATAAGTAATTTTTATTGTCGGGATAAAAATTTTTTAGTCGGGTCCATGTCGTTAAATTGTTTTTTATATAGGAGGGTTCATAATTATGAACAACAAAAAAATCGTAGCAGGTCTGATGGCGCTGACATTAGTATTCGGCGGCACAGCTCTGCCAAACACAGTGGTAAGCAGCGCAGAAACGGTCATAACAGGGCAAACTGTTACTATGGAGGCGGACTGTTATTCATTTGATCTGGGTACACGTGTGCTTACACTCAGGGGACAGATCGACGCTGATGCATTAAAGGAATTCAGTGCTAATTATAGACCTATGCTAAAATCCATTATAGCCGAAGAAGGAACAGTTTTGCCTGAAGACTGTAGCAAACTATTTAGTGAATATTATTCGTGTACGAGTATCGATCTTTCAAAGGCTGATACAAGCAATGTTACAAATATGAGTGGAATGTTCTTCTTTTGTAGAGAACTGACCTCACTTGATGTTAGTGGCTTTGATACAAGCAATGTTACAGATATGAGTGGAATGTTCGCTAACTGTGATAATCTGACTGCACTTGATGTTAGCGGTTTTGATACAAGCAAAGTTACAGGTATGAGCGGAATGTTCGCTAACTGTGATAATCTGACTGCACTTGATGTTAGCGGTTTTGATACAAGCAAAGTTACAGGTATGAGCGGAATGTTCGCTAACTGTGATAATCTGACTGCACTTGATGTTAGCGGTTTTGATACAAGCAAAGTTACAGGTATGAGCGGAATGTTCGATAACTGTGATAATCTGACTGCACTTGATGTCAGCGGCTTTGATACAAGCAAAGTTACAGATATTGGTGGTATGTTCCAATATTGTAAAAATCTGACTGCACTTGATGTTAGTGGCTTTGATACAAGCAATGTTACAGATATGAGTTATTTGTTCGATGGCTGCGAAAATCTGACTGGACTTGATGTCAGTGGCTTTGATACCGGTAACGTTACAGATATGACTGGAATGTTCCGTTGTTGTGAAAAACTGACCTCTCTTGATATTAGTGGCTTTGATACCAGTAAAGTTACAAATATTTCACTTTTATTCGCTCTTTGTGATAATCTGACATCTATTGATCTGAGTGGATTTGACACCAGCAATGTCACAAAAATGTATGGATTGTTCTTAGGTTGTCATTTGACCTCTCTTGATCTTAGTTGCTTTGATACAAGCAAGGTCACAGATATGGGTCACATGTTCGGCGATTTTTCAGGTTTGACCTCTCTTGATCTTAGCAGTTTTGATACAAGTAACGTGACAGATATGAAGGGAATGTTCCGTGGCTGTGAACTTACCTCACTCGATTTGAGTGTCTTTGATACAAGCAGTGTAACAGATATGAGTGAAATGTTCGAAAATTGTGTAAATCTGACCTCACTTGATATCAGCAACTTTGATACAAGCAAAGTTACAGATATGCATAGTATGTTCTGTGATTGTAAAAATCTGACCTCGCTTGATCTTAGCAGCTTTGACACAAGCAAGTTAATAAAGGTGGATGGAATATACTCAGAGATGTATAGTATGTTCGATCACTGTAATAATCTGAAAAAAATTACTCTTGGAGAGAATTTCAAATACATAAATATTGGCGCCGGGCTTCCTGAAGGCGACGGTTGGGTAAATGCTGATTCACCCTCAACCATTATTCCAAGTGATAACGGATTATTTGTAGTTATCGAAAACAATGGCATAAACACCTACATTCGTTATTTTAAAAACGCACCCACAAGCATCAAGACCGAATACAGCGAAAAGTTCCATCAGATAAGATTTACATGGAATAAGATAGAAAACGCTGACAGATACGGTATCGCAGTATATCTCGCAGGCAAATGGAGAGTCCAGACACAGGATATCACTGACACAACCTACACAACTCCTAAGCACCTTACTCCCGGCAAGACCTACAAGGTAGCGATCGCAGCAAAAGTTGACGGCAAATGGTATACCTCAGACGCTATCAAGAATGCTGTGAATGTTACTGTAAAGTAATATCAGTAAAGTATCAGTCATCACTGTAGGATTTAAATCTGACATGATGCTAACAGCGCCTGAGTTAATCGGGCGCTGTTTTTGACAATTTTGATGATATTGATATAATATGTTGACAAAAACTAAAAACTGTTGTATAATATACATCAAACGGCAGGAGATGTCCTGCCGGTGTACGGGTTAAATAAATGGTCAAAATAACAGGGGGTTAAAAGATGAATAATAAGAAGATCATTTCTGGTCTGTTGGCACTGACACTTGTTTTCGGCGGTGCACTCGTTCCGATCAGCGCAGTAAATAGCATCTCTGCTGTTACAGCAAGTGCAGCTTCAATTAAATCCGGTGATTATATTTATAATACGCTTTCAGATGGTACTGCGGAGATCGTAAGGTACGCCGGTTCTGATGCTGATGTCGAGATCCCAAGCGAGTTAGATGAATTAAGTGTTACCAAAATAAGATCCGGCGCTTTCAGCGGTTTTTCTAAAATCGAAAGCATTGTAATACCTGAAGGTGTGGTTTCCATTGGTGATGCAGCGTTTAATCAGTGTTCTTCTCTGACAGATGTTGTGATACCCGGCAGTGTTACTTCAATTGGCAGTGTAGTGTTTGGCGGATGCAAAGCTCTGACAAATATTGTTATACCCGATAGCGTAGTTTCCATGGGCACTGCAGTTTTCATGGATTGTTCTACACTTGAAAGCGTAACTTTATCAAATAAATTAGAATCTATAAAGGATTCAACATTTGTCAGATGCAGTTTGCTGAAAGAGATCGTGGTACCCGACACTGTTACATCTATCGGAGATTCTGCTTTCGTATACTGTTCAGAGCTTGAAAGTGTAACGTTATCCAAAAACCTGGAGTCTATAGGAAAATCTGCTTTTGCTTTCTGTGAAAGTCTCAATAAGGTAACTGTACCCAACACCGTTACAGCTATTGGTAAATATGCATTTTCTAACTGCTACGCACTTGAAAGCATCACTTTATCCAAATACATAACGTCTGTTGAAGAAAGTACTTTTGAAAAGTGTAAAAAGCTCAAAAGTATCGCTCTTCCATATGGCGTAGAAATTATCAATGATAAAGCATTTGCAGAATGTGAAGCTCTTGAGAGCGTTACATTCCCCACAAAGCTTGAAACTATCGGCGCAAGTGCTTTTGAGGACTGCGGCAAACTTGCCGGCATCTCATTGCCGAAAGGTCTGAAAACTATCAGCCAAAATGCTTTTGACAATTGTTTGCTTATTAAAACTGTTGTTATACCTGATGGCGTTGCGAGTATCGAAACAGGTGCTTTTGCAGGTTGCAGCGGTCTTGAAACCATAACTATACCCGCAAGTGTTGCTGAAATAGGGGATAATATAATCACCGATTCTAATTCTCTTACTCAGACAGCTAGTCCTGCAAGTAAAGTTACTGTATATTGCTACACTAACTCAGCAGCGCATAAATATGCAGTAACAAACAAACTGACATTTGAGCTGTTGGATGCAGCTAAACCCACATATCCCACAAACATCAAGGTCGATTACAGCGAAGAATATCACCAGATAAGATTTTCATGGGACAAGGTGGAGAACGCACAGCAGTACGGCATAGCTGTATATCTTGCAGGCAAGTGGAGGATCCAGACCCAGAAGATCCCCGCTTCAACTGTAAGTTATACCACACCTAAAAATCTTACTCCGGGCAAGTCCTACAAGGTAGCTATCGCGGCCAAGGTAGACGGCACTTGGGATACGTCAAACGCTATCAAGAACGCTATCACAGTTACTGTAAAGTAATATTGTAACAGCCTGTTGACATATCGTTAAAAAAGATATATAATAATTATCAAACGACATATTATTTCACACTTATCCCGATGCTGCGGTTCGTGCCGGAAAAGCATATCACCTGCGTTCGGAACAAGCGGATATTTTATGTCGTTTGTTATATCTATTAAAATGATACGGAGGTAATGAAATGAACAACAAAAAGATGGTAGCAGGTCTGCTGGCGCTGACATTCGTATTCGGTGGTACATTCCTGCCCGGTGCAGCAAACAACAGCACGGTTATTTCAGCAAGTGCAGAAACAATTGCATTTGATGACTATGAGTACAGGCTTCTGGAAGACGGTACAGCTGAGATCGCAAGATACAGGGGCGAAGATACAGAGGTCACGATACCCGATAAGATAGACGGCGTGGCAGTAACTAGTATTGGTGAGTCAGCATTTGAAGGCAATTTCGATATCACCGGCGTCATTATGCCTGATAGCGTAACTACTATCAAGGGATATGCATTTACCAGCTGCTTTAATCTTAAAAGTATCAAATTTTCAAAAAATCTGAAGTCTATAGGTGAGACCAATTTTGCGGAGTGTGTTGCACTTGACAATGTGGTCATACCTGATGGTGTGGAACGCATTGAGGTGGGAACATTCAACAGCTGCACGAACCTCAAAAACATTGTTCTGCCCCAAAACCTGAAGTATATAGGTGAAGCTGCTTTCGGATACTGTACAGATCTTAATAATGTTACTATTCCCGCTAGTGTTACCGAGATAGGTGAAGAGGCATTTTCAGAATATGATACACACGATGATAGCTATAAGCCATTAAAGAACGTGATTATCAATTGCTACGCAAACTCAGCTGCCGAGAAATATGCAAAAGCAAACAGCTTGAATTATAAGCTGATCGATGAAAAACTCCCTAATTGTCCCCCTACTAATATGTTAAGAGCTGAATGCAGTGCGGAGTATCATCAGATACGTTTCAGCTGGGATCCTATTGGTGGTGCTGAAAAGTACGGCATCGCTGTATATCTTTCGGGAAAGTGGAGAGTGTGGACCAGTTCTATCCCGGCTACGACCACAACATTCACTACACCAAAGAATCTTACACCAGGCAGGACCTATAAGGTCGCAGTTGCTGCTAGGGTGAACGGTAAGTGGAATACTACTGACCCGATCAAGAATGCTGTAACCGTTACCGTTAAGTAGTGATATACAGTAACGTAAATACGGCATTTCAGTAAATCTCACGTGTGATATAGCGGCCAATGGGAATAGTCATATATCAACAGCAGAGTATTTACAGATATTGTCATAAAATGTTAAAACTGTCAATTGACACAAAGTAAAAAAAGATATATAATTACTATCAAACGACATGATCTTTCGCGTTTGATCCGATCAGTGCCGCAAAAACAGCGCATTCGGTCGGAATGGGCGAAAGTGAGATGTCGTTTGTTAATTATATAACAAATTTAGGAGGACACAAAAATGAACAACAAAAAGATCGTAGCAGGTCTGCTGGCTCTGACATTCGTATTTGGCGGCACAGCTCTGCCCAACACAGTAGTAAACAGCGTAGTATCGGTAATAACAGCGCAGGCTGCTGACCTTGAGGGAGATTGTTATTCTTATGAGGCGGAAACAGGTGTGCTTACGCTCAGGGGCAAGGTAGATGGTAAAAAATTATATAGATTCAGCGGATCAAAAGCACCTTACGTACGAACCATTATAGCCGAAGAGGGAACTGTTTTACCGGAAAATTGCAAGTCACTGTTTCATAATTTCCGGTGTACTTCTATTGATCTTTCAAAGGCAGATACCAGCAATGTTACAAATATGAGCGATATGTTCAGTTATTGCAGATCTCTGACCGAAGTTGATCTAAGCGGATTCGATACAAGCAATGTCACAGATATGAACAAGATGTTCTATTGTTGTTATGAACTGACCAAAGTTGATGTAAGCAGGTTTGATACAAGCAATGTTACAGATATGAATAATATGTTCTATGGTTGTGAAAAACTGACCGAACTTGATGTAAGCAAATTTGATACAAGCAAGGTTACAGATATCCACCAAATGTTCTGGGATTGTTTCGCTCTGACAAAACTTGATGTAAGCGGATTTGATACAAGCAGCGCTGAATATATGTGCGGTATGTTCAATTCTTGCAGATCTCTGACCGAACTTGATGTAAGCAGATTTGATACAAGAAAAGCAACAAAACTGAACGATATGTTCAGTGGGTGTTACAAACTTACCAAACTTGATGTAAGCGGATTCGATACAAGCAATGCTGTGGATATGAGTGGTATGTTCAGTTCTTGTAAATCTCTGACCCAACTTGATGTAAGCGGATTTGATACAAGCAAGGCTACAGATCTTTCGTTTATGTTCAGCTTGTGTGAAAACCTGACCGAACTTGACGTAAGCGGATTCGATACAAGCAAGGTAAAATATATGGGTCTTATGTTCAATAGGTGTAAAAAACTGACCAAACTTGATGTAAGCCGATTTGATACAAGCAAAGTTACAAATCTTATCTATATGTTCAATAAGTGTGAAAACCTTACCGAACTTGATGTAAGTGGATTTGATACAAGCAGCGTTATATATATGCACCATATGTTCAGTGATTGTATGGCACTGACCTCACTCGATATGAGCAGATTCGACACAAGCAATGTTACAAATATGGAAGAGATGTTTAAGGGTTGTTATAATCTGACCACCTTTGCACTCGGCGAGAATTTCAAGAGTATAAATTTTGAAGCCAGACTTTCTAATGATTTAGGCTGGGCAAACGTTAATGAACCATATACTGATGTAAGTGGTCACCGCACATATGCTGAGATAGAAAACGACGGCAAGAACACCTACGTTCGCTATAAAAACACATACGGCGATTATGAGTACAAGCTGCTTGAAGACGGTACTGCTGAGATAACATATTACAACAGTTCTGAAACAGAGATCGAGGTGCCCGCTGAGATCAATGGCGTGGCTGTAACTAGCATTGGTGAAAATGCTTTTTCATTTTGTGGAGAAATTAAGAGCATTGTTATCCCTGATGGTGTGAAGACAATTGGGGCGGGAGCTTTTAATATGTGCAATAGTTTGGAGAGCATTGTTATTCCCGATAGTGTTGAATATATAGGTGAATGGGCATTTGAGGATTGTAACAGTCTTAAAAGTATAACTTTACCGAAAGGCTTGAAGCAGATATGTGATTATACTTTTATTGCTTCTAGTCTTGAGAATGTAGTTATACCTGATAGTGTTGAAAGTATCGGTTTAGGGGCATTTTGTTTTTGTAGCCTCAAAAGCATCGAATTACCGAAAGGCTTGAAGAAAATAGGGGCTTCCGCTTTTGCAAACTGTCAGGAACTTGAAAGTATAACTTTGCCTGAAGGAACGGAAGAAATAGGGGCATATGCCTTTGGAAACTGCTTTGCTATTAAAAGCATTTCAATTCCCGCAAGTGTTACCAAAATAGGTGACGATGCTTTTTCGGAATCGTATTATACCGATGAAAGTGAAGATGATTCTTACAAGCCATTAAAAGATCTGGTAATTAATTGCTGCAAGGATTCAGCTGCACATAAGTATGCTCTGAAAAACGGCAACAACTTCAATGTGATCGATGCCGGTGACAGCAAAACAAAATATCCCGAGCTGATAAAGGAAGAATACAGTTCAAAATACCGTCAGTTCCGTCTGAACTGGACAGCAGTAGAAGGTGCACAGCAGTACGGTATAGCCGTAAAGCTTGCTGGCAAGTGGAAGGTACAGGCTTATATCGATGGCGGTACAACTGACTACACATCACCCAAGCTGATCTCAGGTCAGAGTTATCAGGTTGTTATCTGTGCTAAGGTAAACGGCAAGTGGGATACTTCTGCTATCAACAACAGAGCGTTTACACTTACTGTAAGGTAATATCAAATATACTGTTGATCAATAATTTGCAATAAGCGACGTGACTATTCATACTTATCCCGACACGGTAAGTGCCGAAAAAGCACTGTACCCACAGTCAGGATAAGTGATCATTAAAGTCGGGTTCATGTCGTTTAATAAATATTGAATATTAGGAGGACACAAAAATGAACAACAAAAAGATCGTAGCAGGTCTGCTGGCACTGTCATTTGTATTCGGTGGCACAGCTCTGCCAAACACAGTAGTTAACAACAGCGTGGTAGCTTCGGCAAGTGAAGAGGATGCAGAGGTACTTACATACGGTGATTATAAGTATATTCTGCGTGAAGATGGTACTGCTGAGATAGTAGAGGGTCATTTTTCAGCTGACGAGGTTAAGATACCGGGCGAGATAAATGGCGCAGTTGTAACAAGCATTGGTGAAGATGCTTTTGATTGCAATTATTTTGTGTATGTTAAAAGTGTTGTTATACCTGATAGTGTTACGGAAATCAAAGAAGGGGCATTTGCATATTGTAGATACCTTGAAAGCATTACATTATCTAAAAATTTGAAGTGTATAGGTAGTAATGCATTTTTTGGATGTGAATTATTAAATAGCATTGATATACCCGATAGTGTTACGGAAATCAAAGATCATGCATTTTACGATTGTGTAAGCCTTGAAAATGTAACATTATCTAAAAATCTTAAATATATGCATAATGTTTTTTCGGGCTGTAGTAAAATTAAGAGCATTGTTATACCTGATGGTACGAAGTCAATTGTAGAATATGCTTTTGTAGGGTTGGATAATCTTGAAACCATTGATATACCCGATAGTGTGGAATATATTGGTGAATTTGCTTTTTTATCCTGTACAAACCTTAAAAGTATAACATTACCGGAAGGATTAAAGCAGATAGATATTGGAGCTTTTATGCTTTGCGAAAGCCTTGAGAGCATTGTTATACCGGATAGTGTTGAATCTATCGATGATGCGGCATTTGAAAGCTGCGAAAGCTTGGAAAATGTAGTAATACCTGATAGTGTAAAAACCATAGGAGGAGCTGCATTTTTGGAATGCCATAACCTTAAAAGCATTACAATTCCCGCAAGTGTAACCGAAATAGGTGAGGATGCATTTTCAGAATATGATACACACGATGATAGCTATAAGCCATTAAAGAACGTGACTATCAATTGCTACAGCGGTTCATACGCTGAAAAATATGCAAAAGAAAAGGGCTTGAATTATAAGCTGATCGATGAAAAACTCCCTAATTGTCCCCCTCCGAAGAGGATGGTCATCAAAGCTGAACTCAGCGAAGAGTATCACCAGATACGTTTAAGATGGAAGCCTTATGATAATGCTGAAAAGTACGGCATCGCTGTATATCTTTCAGGAAAGTGGCGAGTTTGGACTTGTTCTATCCCTGCCGATGTTACTGTTTTCACATCTCCCAAGAACCTTACACCCGGGAAGACCTATAAGGTCGCAGTTGCTGCTAGGGTGAACGGTGAGTGGAATGTAAGGGATGCTCTCTTTGACGCTGTAACTGTTACCGTTAAGTGATATACAGGAATGTAAATACGGCATTTTAGTAAATCTAAAGTGCGATATAACGGCAAGTGGGATACTTCCGCTCTCAACAACAGAGCGATTACCCTTACTGTCATATAATGTAAAAACTGACTATTGACAGAATACCAAAAAAGGTATATAATAACTATCAAGCGACATGATCTTTCGTATTAACCCGAGTTGGTCAGTGCCGAAAAAGCAACAGTACCTTCATTCGGGCTGTGTGAAGGTGAGATGTCGCTTGTTAATTATATAACAAATTTAGGAGGACAAAAAGATGAACAACAAGAAAATCGTAGCAGGTCTGCTGGCGCTGTCATTTGTATTCGGCGGTGCAGCTCTGCCCAACACAAAAGGAAACAACAACGGAGTGATCTCAGCTAGCGCAGGCGGATACGAGGTATATGTATTCGATAATTTTGAGTATATTTATCTTGAAAACAATACAGTTGAGATAACAGATTACATCGCTGATTGCTATGGTCCTGACGTGGAGATCTATATACCCGATGAGATCGATGGCTATACGGTATCAAGTATTGGTGAGGGTGCTTTTTCAGATGTTAATGCCGGATCAGTAAGCATACCAGACGGTGTTACCAATATCGCAGATAATGCATTTTCAAACAGCAAGTTTGAAAATATATACCTTCCTATGACTGTTAAAAAGATCGGCAGAGCTGCTTTCAGCGGATGCAAATCCCTGAAGTGCATCTATATACCCGAAAAAGTCACAAACATCGATTACAGGACATTTTTGAACTGCGAAAGTTTAGTTGATGTAGAGTTTGGCGGTAATGTACGTTCTATTGAATTCTCTGCTTTTGAGGGCTGCAATAATCTGGAAACCATAGATCTGCCCAAGAGCGTCGAGATGATCGGTGATTCTGCATTCAAAGATTGCAAGAGCCTGAAAAGTATAACAATACCTGATGGCGTTACTACGATCGAAGCATGCACTTTTGAGGGTTGTAAGAACCTTAATACTGTGATATTGCCTGATTCGCTGGAAAGTATCGGCAACGAGGTATTTGTTAATTGCACAAGTCTTGAGACTTTATATCTGCCTGATAGGTTACAGACAATAGGAGAGGGCGCTTTCTTCGGCTGCACAAAGCTTAAGAATCTGTATATTACCGATAACGTTACTGAAATAGGCGAGATGGCTTTCGCTTACAGAAACAGGATCGAAAATGAGATCGAACCTTTAAGAAACCTTACTATCTACTGCTATAAGAGATCCTATGCACAGGGTTATGCAGAAGAAAACGGCTTGATGTACAGATTTGTAAACTATTACCCCGAAGTAACAAAGATCGACTACAACGAGGAGTTCCACCAATTCCGCATAAAGTGGTCAGCTGTTGATGGTGCTGAGAAGTACGGTATTGCAGTAAGACTGGCCGGCAAGTGGAAGGTACAGGCTTACACTGAGGCAGAGAACACTACATTCACTTCGCCCAAGCTGAAAGCTAAATCTAAGTACAACATGGTTATATGCGCTAAGATCGACGGCGAATGGGATACCAGCAATATCAGCGGCAGAGCATTTACTGTTACTGTTAAGTAATGCTGATACTTATAAAACATAATAATTAATACTTAATGTCGAATGGATCTTCCCGACATTCATAAAGCTGATGGGGTATATCAAAATATCAATCGGCTATTGTGAATGATACATGGGGGGATCCATTGACTTTTAATAACAAATATGTTAAAATAATTATAGATTAATTTAAACTTGAAAATAACAAATAATGAATATTAAAACCATATCATGACTGCCAGTGTTTGATCCGCACTAGAAGTAAAGCATAGCTGGATAAAGCAGTAAACAGCAGCGAAATGATATCAGTAAGCGAGATACAGCCATATTCACAAAGTTCAACAGCTAATGCGAAATTACTGATATCTACAGGATAGAGTTTATCATTAATGATAGTTAATGTTCAAAAACACTGTTGACAAATAATTTAAAAAGTAATATAATTAACATTGAACGACATGATTAATGAACTTATACAAACATGGTCAGTGCAACCAAAGTACTGCACCCATATTTGGGATAAGTGATCGTTAAAGTCGGGATAAGAGATTATTCGAGTCGGGTTCATGTCGTTTAAATAAATTTTTTTATTAGGAGGTTCATAAAATGAACAACAAAAAGATCGTAGCAGGTCTGCTGGCACTGACATTCGCATTTGGTGGCGCAGCTCTGCCCAACACAGTAGTAAACAGCAACGCAGTTATCTCAGCTAGTGCAGCTGAAAAGGAAGTACTCACATACGGCGACTTTAAGTACACTTTGCTTGAAGATGGTACTGCTGAGATAAGAAGCTATGAAGGTAAAAATACAAAAGTTGAGATACCAGCCGAGGTAGATGGTGTGGCTGTAACAAGTATTGGCTATGCTGCGTTTCATTATAATACGAGTATTGTAAGTGTCTCTATGCCTGATAGTATAACTACAATGGATCGGGAAGTTTTCGCACATTGCTCGAATCTTGTTGAGGTTAAATTATCTGCAAATTTGACAGATATAGGTAGCAGTTCTTTTGTATATCGTAATCCATCTCTTGTAATAAAATGCTATAATGGTTCTAAGGCTGAGAAATATGCACTTGCAAATGGTATCAATATTAAGGTAATTGATGCTAAGGACAAAACTGAATATCCTGTGTTGAATGCGACACAAACTAATTCTGTTTATCGTCAGATACGTTTGAACTGGACAGCCGTAGAAGGTGCAGAACAGTACGGCGTAGCAGTATATCTGGCAGGCAAGTGGAGAATTCAGACACAGAGTATACCTGCTAATGTAACAAGTTACACCACACCCAAGAACTTGAGACCGGCCACTACAAACAAGGTTGTCATTGTAGCTAAAGTCAACGGTAAGTGGGATACAAGAAATCTCGAAGACAGGTCTTTCAGTATTTACACTTATTTCTATAAAACAACCGGAACTCTAAACAACAAATAATCATCAACCAAAACAAACATTCGAAACCGGCAGGGCTTGTGTCCTGTCGGTTTTTTGATGATAATTATTGCGGACATTTGCAATTTCTATTGACATTCCCCCTGAATCATACTATAATATTTATGAATAAATTATTTCGGTTCGGAGGTCATTCACGGTGGATAAGAGAGTCGTGGTATATAAAGTAATGCGGATGGTGTTCGCGCCGCTGTTTTATGTCCTGTTTCAGCCTAAGATAATAGGCAGGGTGAATATACCGAAAGAGGGCGCGGCGGTCATTGCTGGCAATCACAAGCACGCTCTTGACCCTATCCTTGTGGATATCAGCACCCGCAGGACGGTGCGCACCCTTGCTAAAAAAGACCTGCATGATGGACCTTTCGGCTGGCTTTTCAGGAGCTCGGGCACTATCCCCGTAGATCTCCACGCAAAGCATAATCCCGAAGCCCTTAAAGCCGCTAAAGAAGCCCTTCATGATGGTGAACTTGTTAATGTTTCCCCCGAGGCGAAGCGCAATTATACCGATGAACTGCTGCTGCCTTTCAAATACGGCGCGGCAGTTATGTCTGAGGATACGGGGGCATCTCTTGTGCCCTATGCGATAGTTGGCAGGTACAAGCCTTTCGGCGGGCTGACTATCATTTTCGGTAAGCCTTTCAAAGCCGTAGGCGATGCGGAAATGACCAACAGAAAACTATATAACAGCATCGCCGCACTGCTAAAAAAGGTGATGCCGAAAGAAGAATTGCAGTCCAAAAAAATAACCTCATTTGAAGAATGGAGCAGCAGAAATGAAAAGACATCTTGAATACCCCGATTGCTCGCTGTATAGATATCTTGTCATGACAGCGAAGAAATACCCAGGATACACCGCACTGAACTATTTCGGCAACAAGCTGACTTTCCGCCGTCTTATTGGTGAGATAGGCAGAACAGCCCGCGCACTTGCGGCGGCGGGTGTCAAAAAAGGCGACAGCGTATCCGTATGCCTGCCGAATATTCCTCAGGCGGTCTTCCTGTTTTACGCCATAAACAAAGTGGGTGCGGTGGCTAACATGATACACCCACTCTCAGCTGAAAACGAGATAATCCGCTATATGGAACTCACCGAGAGCAAATATGTTTTCTTCCTTGATTCCGTTTCGGATAAAATGAGAAAGGTCTGCATGAGGGTCTGCCCCGAAAAGGCTGTGGCTGTCAGTGTCAGCACCTATATGCCCCCTGTGATACAGGCGGGATACTTCGCGAAGATGAAAGGCAAGCTACCCGAGTATACAGGCTTTGACAGCTGGTCGGATTTCATTGAAGGGGCAAAGAATATCAGACAGAATATCAATGTAGATTCTGCCCCCGATGACACCGCGGCTATCCTTTACAGCGGCGGAACAACGGGTATTCCAAAGGGCATAATGCTCACCAACCTGAATTTCAATGCCCTTGCCGCTCAAAGCATCGACGGCTGCGGCAACCTTTACGCAGGCGAGAAAATGCTCTCGGTGATGCCTGTCTTCCACGGTTTCGGACTGGGTGTGTGCATACATACTATTCTGATACTGGGGGGCACAGCGATAATACTGCCGAAATTCTCTGCGGCTGAATTCCACGAACTGCTTTTCAAATACAAGCCCAATATCATCTCGGGAGTTCCCGCCGTATACGAAGCTATGCTGATGAACAAGGACTTCGACGGCAAGGACATGAGCTTCCTGAAAACCGTTATTTCAGGCGGAGATTCTCTGTCACCAAGCTCAAAGAAAAAGCTCAACGACCTGCTTGCTTCTCACGGAAGCAGAGCCCGCGTAAGAGAGGGCTACGGTCTTACCGAGTGCGTAACAGGCTGCTGTCTTCTGCCTGCATCTTCCGATAAGCTAGAAAGCGTGGGTCTGCCCTATGCCGATACCTATTTCAAGATAGTTGATACCGAGGAAAACGAACTTCCTGCGGGTGAAACAGGCGAGATAATTCTCCGCGGCACCACGGTGATGAAAGGCTATTACAAAGCCCCCGAGGAGACTGCCAATACCCTGCGTATGCATGAAGACGGCAATATCTGGCTCCACACAGGTGACCTTGGTTATATGGACAAAGATGGCTATGTGTACTTCAGGCAAAGGCTGAAGCGCATGATAGTTTCGGGGGGATACAATATCTATCCCCAGAATATCGAAGAGGTCATAAACTCTCACCGTGATGTGGTGATGTGCGCCGTTGTAGGTGTTGAAGACCAGATAATGGGCGAAAAAGTCAGGGCGTATGTAGTTCCCAAAGAGGGAGTAAACGAGGATATCCTCCGTGATGAACTCACCGAAATGCTGAAAAAGGATATAGCAGTCTACGCACTGCCGAGAGATATAAGATTCAAAGAAAGTCTGCCCAGAACACTTGTGGGCAAGGTGGATTATCTTGCGCTGAAAGCTGAGGAGTGATAGCTATGGATAACAGAAAAGTACTGCTGGTCCACCCGGAGATATCCAGGACTAAATATAATTTCGCGGGGATAATCGATAACGAACCCCTTGAACTTGAATATATCTGCACCGTTCTGAAAGACGCGGGCTATGAGCCATATATATGGGACGGTCAGGTGGAGGAACAGCCCTTTGTAAAGCGTCTTGCGGAAGTTTCTCCCTTTGCGGTATACGTCTGCGGAAGAACAAGGCAGGAGAACTTCATGAAAGAATACTGTCGCGCCGCAAAGGATATAGGCTGTATCACCATGGTCGGCGGACTTCACGCACAGCATAACTACAAGCGTTTCTATGAAAGCTACATCGACTTCGTTTTCAGGAGTTTCGATATATTCGGTATAGTCAACGTGCTTGAAAACAAAGCCCTTGCCGAAGTAAACGGGCTTTGCATGAATCGCGGAAACCGCTGGGTGGAGAATGAGGCTACTCCCTTTGATATCAAACGTCTGCCACGTCCCGATAGAAGCTATTTCTATGCTCACCCCCGCTACCGCTACCTTGAATTACAGCCCTGCGCCCATGTGAGGACTGCCTACTGCTGTCCCTACAAGTGCAAATTCTGCTACCGCAACAGGCTGAACTGCGGCACTTACTCCGCAAGGGATATCGCAGATGTGGTGGACGAGATAGCTTCCATAGAATGTGATAATATATATTTCATCGATGACGATTTCCTCTTTGGCGAAAAGCGCCTTGAAGAATTTATCCGCCTTGTAAAGGAAAGGGGCATACACAAAAAGTATGTCTGCTACGGCAGAGCGGATTTCATATCCAAGCACCGCGACCTTATGGAACGCCTTAAAGAGATAGGTTTCTACTATGTGCTGGTAGGACTTGAAGCGGCGGACGACAAGCATCTGTACCGCTATAACAAAAAGTCCGACCTATATGCCAATTCTGCGGCGGTGGAGATACTCAACGATCTGGGTATAAACGCCATGGGTATGTTCATAGTCGATCTGGATTTCAAGGCGCGGGATTTCAGGGATATCTCAAAATGGGTGAGAAAGCACAAACTCAAACACGCGGCTATATCCATATTCACCCCCGAGATGAACAGCGAACTGTTTGAAGAATACCGAAGCCGCCTTATCACCCGTGACCCCTCCCACTGGGACTATCTCCATGTAGTAGCAAAGCCCTCCCATATGAGTGTAAGACGGTACTATATGCACTATCATATCCTCATCGGCAGACTGTTCCTGCGGGCATGGCGGCAGGGGATATACGATTTTATCGACTATAAATTCTTTATAGGTTCGATAGTTAAAAATATGTTCAGGTTCGGAGGATAGCATGGGAGAAGTATATAAGAATCCCGTGAAAAAAATGATACCAAGCAAGCTGGAAACGGGATTTCAGCAGTTTTTATATAAGCGCGTGGGACCCCATATACCAAAGTCCATGACACCAAACCAAATGACCACATTAAGCGCCGCAGGTGGGATATTCTCCATTTTGATGACGCTTCTGACAAATATTTCATCATGGTTCTGGCTGGGTACGATAGCGGGTCTTGCCCTGCATCTGGTGGCGGACGACCTTGACGGATTTATAGCCAGATCAAGGGGGTTGTCCTCAAAAGCGGGGGCGTATTACGATCTCATGGTGGATATACTTTTTTCAACATTTCTGCTGATATCCATTGGTCTGACTCCTGCGGCACATCTTCTGCCAATGGCGCTGGCGGCACCCCTTTACGGCATCATGAATGTTACCATGATGAACTATATCATCTATTTCAACGAATTCCAGTTTCCGCGCTTAGGCCCTATCGAAGCCCATATCAGCTATACCGTGATAGCGATATGCGCCATGATATTCAAGGGAAACGAGGTATTCACAGTTTTCGGCCACGGTGTGACGGTTGTGGATATCATAGCAGTCATCGCCATGATACCCATGTACTATGAAATGATACGCATGATAATAGCCCTGTTCAAGCGGCTGGAGGCCAGTCAGAGATGAGATATATCTACATTGTGCTGATAAAGGCGCATACGGGTCTGGGTAGCATAGCGCGGAAGTTTACACATTATCCCTACACGCATATAGCGGTATGCCTTGATAAGTCCCTGACGGACTATATCAGCTTTTCCAGAAGATACCATTATTATCCCTTTGAAGCGGGCTTCACCCATGAGTACCGTGATTATTACGCATTCGGCGAACACTGTGACTACGGTGTGAAAGTCTTCCGCCTGCCCGTTGAAGACGATGCTTATGCCGATATACTTACCTTTATAAAAGAACGTGAGAGCGGGGGATATCTCTTCAATGTGTACTCAATGGCGACCATGCCCATTATCGGCGGATTCAGGATAGCTGGGGCTGAAAACTGCATGAGTTTCACCGCACAGGTGATCGAAAAAAGCAGGGCAGTCAGCCTTGCCAAGCCATACTGGAGATACTCCATCAAGGACATAGATGAACTCCTCATGAAATATCAATATTTTCAGGGCAAGATCAGCAAACGTCCCTGTGACAGGCATGATGAATATATGCAGAAATTCTGTATAAAGCGATATCTGCGCGGCATGGCGAAACTTCTTATTCCACTGACAAAACGTCTTATCACAAAGCAAAAATGACCAGTAGTACAGGTCTTGTTTCAAGCCAAGAAAAAATTACAGCTTTGAGATCGCAAAAAACGGCAAGGAAAATCTATACAAATACCGACGCATACTTTTGTAAAGTATGCGTTTTTTATATTTTTAAATATTAATAGTATACTAAAACAAGTTGAAATATTTTATTATTATTGACATTCTTACCGAAATATGCTAAAATAAATCTATGAATGTGATAATTAGATGAAAGGCGTTGTAAAGCTAAAATGAAGTTGATCTATGATGTTGAATCGAAGCCGAAAACAGGGCAGATAATCGTTTTTGCCCTACAGCAGATGCTGGCGATACTGGCGGCAACGATTGCTGTCCCCGTGATAATCGGCAACGGACTGACTCCCGCTGCCGCAATGTTCGGTGCTGGTGTGGGTACGCTGGTGTATCTGGCGTTCACCAAGAAGAAAAGCCCTGTATTTCTGGGTTCTTCCTTTGCTTTCATAGGTTCCATGTCCGCAGCATTTGCAGGCGCTGCCACAGCACAGTTGGGTATGCTTGGCATAATCATAGGTGCTGTTGCTGCAGGACTTGTCTATGTGGTGATAGCCACGCTTATAGGCGTTGTAGGCGTTGACTGGCTGGGCAAACTGATGCCCCCTGTGGTCATTGGACCCACCGTTGCAATAATCGGTCTGTCCCTTGCGGGAAATGCCATCGGAGATCTTCAGAAAAGCGATGTCACAGATGTTCCCGCCGCTAAGTATATCGCGCTGATATGCGGTCTTGTGACCCTTGCGGTGACTATGCTGTGCTCCACCTACGGCAAAAAGATGCTCCGCCTTGTGCCATTTGTTATGGGAATACTTGCGGGCTATGCAGTGTCCTTGATATTCACCCTGATAGGCAATGCCGCTGATATCGAAGCACTGAAGATCCTTGATCTTTCGGTGTTCTCAAAGGTAATGTTCCCCGACGGCAATGTTACCGCAGAAAGCTTCTTCAAGCTCCCCGACCTTGTTTTCCTTGAAGGCTTCAAGGGCTTCGGCGACCTGACAGGCAGTTATATACTGACTATCCTTGTGGCTTATGTCCCCGTGGCGCTGGTGGTTTTTGCCGAGCACGTTGCCGACCACAAGAACCTCTCCTCCGTTATCGGCAGAGATCTTCTCAAAGAACCCGGTCTTGCTCGAACACTTCTCGGTGACGGTGTAGGGTCTATGGCAGGCGCATTTTTCGGCGGCTGTCCCAATACCACCTACGGCGAGAGCGTGGGCTGTGTAGCCATAACAGGCAACGCCTCCACAGTTACCATAATCGCGGCTGCTATTGGCTGCATACTCTTCTCGTTTGTAACGCCCTTTGTGGCTTTTGTAGATTCGATACCCGCCTGCGTGATGGGCGGCGTTTGCGTGGCACTTTACGGTTTCATTGCAGTTTCGGGACTTAAAATGCTGAAAGAAGTCGATCTTGATGACAACCGCAACCTGTTCACAGCTTCCGTGATATTTATTGCAGGCATCGGCGGACTCAGCATAAGCTTCGGCAAGGTAACTCTTACCGAGATAGCTGCCGCTCTTATCCTCGGCATAATTACAAATGTCATGTTGTCCCGAAAAGCGGACAATAGTAAGAGCGAAGACGAATGATAAATCCGCGTGATAACTGCTAAACTGCTATGAACGTTCTAAAAGCGGGATAAAGTCACCTTTCGTTACTCAGTAAACAATTAAAATAATATAAAAGCGAGGTTTTCAAAATGGGAAAAGTAACTATCATCGACCATCCACTTATCAAGCACAAGATATCTCTGCTGCGTGATGAAAACACAGGTACAAGGGATTTCAGAATACTCGTCGAGGAGATAGCCATGCTTATGGGCTATGAGGCTCTCCGTGATCTGCCCACCGAGCTGGTGAGCGTAAAAACACCTATAACTACGGCTGATGTGCCTATGCTTTCAGGCAAGAAGCTGGCAGTTGTGCCGATACTCCGTGCAGGTCTGGGCATGGTGAACGGCATACTCGCACTGGTGCCATCCGCAAAGGTAGGTCATATCGGTCTTTACAGGGATGAAGTTACCCATGAGCCCCATGAGTATTTCTGCAAGCTCCCCGAGAATATCGACGAGAGACTTGTTATCCTCCCCGACCCCATGCTTGCCACAGGCGGTTCTGCCATAACGGCAGTTGATTTCATCAAGCAGAGGGGCTGCACCAATATCAAATTCATGTGCGTTATTGCTGCGCCCGAGGGTCTTGAAGCGCTGAAAAAGGCTCACCCCGATATCGATATCTACGTGGGCAGCCTTGATGAAAAGCTCAACGAGAACGCATATATCGTACCCGGTCTCGGCGACGCGGGTGACAGAATATTCGGAACCAAGTAAATAACGAAAGGAGAGACCGCAGATGCAGATGACAAATATGCCCGAATTCCACAAGCATATCAAACGTGTTGTGATATCCGAGGAAGAGATAAGGGACGCCGTGACCAAAGCAGGCGAGATACTCAGCCTTGAGTACAAGGACAAGCCCCTGCTTCTTGTGACTATCCTTAAAGGTGCATTTATATTCCTTGCCGACCTCAGCCGTGCTATAACCATCCCCCACGAGATAGGCTTCATGGCGGCAAAAAGCTATTTTGAAAGCACCGAAAGCTCAGGTAATGTTGAGATAACCCTTGACCTCGCACAGGATATAAGCAAGTATAATGTTGTGATAGTCGAGGATATTATCGATACGGGAAGAACTCTCAGCAAGGTCAAGGAATACCTTGAAAGCAAAAATCCCCTTTCGCTGAAGATAGTAACACTGCTTGATAAGCCCGACAGACGTCTTGTAGAACTCAGTTCGGACTACGCACTGTTTACCATACCCGATTATTTCGTTATCGGATACGGTCTGGATTACGGCGAGTATTACAGAAATCTGCCGTGTATAGCTGAATTTGAGGAGGGCAAGTGATATGGGAAGCAGAAGCAAAAAAAAGCAGAGGAACCACATAACTCACCCCTCTGAACATATGGGCAATAAGGAAGTGCAGACCATTACCGAAACAGGTACCCTCGGCAAATTCTTCAAGCTGAAAGCTCACGGCACCGATGTCCGCACCGAGGTAATGGCAGGTATAACCACTTTCATGACAATGGCTTATATACTTGCGGTCAACCCCAGTATACTTTCCGCCGCAGGCATGGACAGCACTGCTGTTCTCCTTGCGACCTGCCTTGCGTCTTTCCTCGGTACTATGTGTATGGGGCTTATGGCGAATCTTCCTTTTGCACTTTCCGCAGGCATGGGACTTAACGCATTCATGGCATACACCGTGTGCGGCGCCATGGGATATCCCTGGCAGGTAGCACTGCTGGCTGTATTCATCGAAGGCGTTATATTCATAATACTTTCCGTGACAAAGGTCAGGGAAGCCATATTCAACTGCATACCCCTCTCGCTGAAAAAGGCGGTATCCGTTGGTATAGGTCTTTTCATTGCATTTATCGGTCTCCAGAATGCCAATCTGACAGTCGGCGGAGCTACCCTTGTTGAACTGGTGGATTTCAGAGAAGACTTCCACACCCGCGGTATATGCGCCCTGCTGGCAGTTATCGGCACTGTACTGATGGCTGTGCTTTATATCAGAAAAGTCCGCGGTTCCATACTCATAGGCATATTCGGCACATGGATACTTGGTATGATATGTCAGGGCGTTGGACTTTATGTACCCGACAACGAGAGCTGGTTCTCACTGCTGCCAAGCTTCTCCATGACGGATTTCACCGCTCTCAGCAAGACTTTCGGCGGCTGCTTCGACGTTGATATGAGCAGTGTAGGCATATTCAACTTTATAGTAGTTGTATTCTCATTCCTGTTTGTTGACCTCTTCGATACTCTGGGAACCCTGATAGGCGTGGCTTCAAAGGCTGATATGCTGGATAAGGACGGCAAACTCCCCGCGATACGTCCCGCACTCATGGCTGACGCTATCGCAACAACAGGCGGCGCAGTTCTGGGTACTTCCACCACAACAACTTTCGTTGAATCCGCCGCAGGTGTCGGCGCAGGCGGAAGAACAGGTCTCACCGCAGTTACAACTGCTTTGCTGTTCATGGCTTCCATGCTTTTCGCACCTATATTCATAGCGATACCTTCATTCGCAACAGCACCCGCACTGATAGTAGTGGGCTTCCTGATGTTCAGCTCCATAACCGATATCAAGTTCGATCCTGACAACTATACCGAGGCTGTTCCCGCATATCTGTGCATACTTGCTATGCCCCTGTTCTACAGCATTGCTGAGGGTATAGCTGTGGGCGTTATGTCCTACGTTGTTATCAACCTCTTCTGCGGCAAAGCCAAGAAGATCAACCCCATTATGTATGTGCTGACAGTGCTGTTCGTACTGAAGTATATATTCCTCTGATAGTTTAAAACACGGAATATCTGAAAGGGAAAATGATGGATAATAAAAAATTAGCGGGAGTATTCTTTGCTGTGATACTAATGGCTGTGCTGTTCGTTGAGGGCAGTATCCTCAGGGCTCTGGTAGAATGCGGCTACGGTATGGCTGAACTTCCCAAGACCACACTTGTGTTTTTGAAGATCAGCAAGGGCTTCACACCCGATGGTCACGCCGAGGATGGCATGGTCGAATTCATCGGCAGCAGCAAGGATACCTACGAAGAATACTTCGATAAAAAAGGCTACCGCAGGATGTACAGCCTTGACGGCGTGGATCATTACGGCAAAACAGACGGCGATGATTACGATTTCGCAATAAGCTGTACCGAGAAAAATTCATGGTTCGCGGTGTATAAGATATCCGAGGACTACCCCATAGAGGACTTCTCATCCAAATAAAGCATAGTATTAAGGAGTGTTTAAAATGGAAACATACACATTGAAGGTGGCAGGACTTACAAGAGAGCTGCCCATATGTTCAGCAAGCGAAAAGCTTGATATCGCCGCATTTATAATGTTCTCTGACGTTGAGATGACAGTTGCGGCAACCACGGAGCTGCTTAAAAAAGCCCCCGAATTCGATGTTATAATCACAGCCGAATCCAAGGGCATACCCCTGGCATACGAGGCAGCAAGACAGTCGGGCAAGAATTATGTCGTAGCCCGCAAGTCCGTAAAGCTCTATATGACCGACCCTATATCGGTGCAGGTAAAGTCCATAACCACCGCCGCAGTCCAGACCCTCTACCTCTCTCAGGAGGACGTAGCAAGGCTGAAAGGCAAGCGTGTACTTATCCTCGATGATGTTATCAGCACAGGCGAATCCCTCACAGCTGTTGAGGAGCTTGTAAACGCAGCAGGCGGAAAGATCGTGGGCGCAGGTGCAGTCCTCGCCGAGGGCGATGCAGCCGACAGAACGGATATCTTCTTCCTCGAAAAACTTCCGCTGTTCTTTAAATAATACCATAACGGGCGCTTTCCTGCGGGTCAGCGCCCTCACTTCGTTAATGGCGGTGCCAATGAAATTTCCCCGAAAGGTCGGTGACAGCATATCAAGCGGATATTCATTATACTTGCGGGACTTCTTGCAGGTTCTGCTCTTGCTTCATATAGGCTCGCCGAATTTTTCTGCACAGGCGGCGACCGTCCGGAATTTTACGGCTATATCCCATTTCTGCCATTCCTGAGCATACCCCTGTTTCTCGGGATATCATTGATCCGCCACTTCGGCAGACTCACCCTGAAAAAGCTTGATCTTATGGATGGTCATGAGTTTGAATATGCCTGCGCCAATATCCTGAAAGCCAACGGTTTCAAGGATATCGAAGTCACCAAAGGCTCGGGGGATTTCGGCGTTGATATCATCGCCGTGAAAAAGCACCGCCGATATGCGGTGCAGTGCAAGCGCTACGATAAAAAGCTTAATAATTCCGCGGTACAGGAAGTAATAGGCGGACTTGCCTACTACGGCTGTGAGGTGGGCGCTGTCATGACCAACAGCTATTTCACCGCCGCCGCCCGAAAGCTTGCCGAGGTCAACAACGTTGAACTCTGGGACAGGGACAAACTCGAAACAATGCTGAGAAAGCGGGGTATCAAGGATGCTTCACGCAAAACCGATGATATGTCGGATATTCCGCCCGAAACCTACTGCGCACAGACGGTGGAAGAATTCTTCGCTGAACAGGGGATAGCCGTAGAAACAGCCGCCACAGAATTTCTGGAAGATTCCTGCGAACTCCTGATAGAGATAGTCCCCGAAACAGGTGTGCGCATCAGCGATATACGTAACCTGACCCAAAAACTAGCCAACCACGGCGGCTGGGAGTACGTCACCTGCGTATTTCCATCCCATACCCCGGGTACAGTTGGTCTGGAGATACCGCTGGAGATGGATAACAGTGATAAGGAATAAAAAGCAATCCAGTGGGAACTGCCAAAGAGTCAAAGTGCGCGGTTTATGCGACTGCGTCGGCATATGCCTCGCGATAGCAGGCTTGCGGGAGTTTGAGGGCAGAGCCCTCAACTCAAGGCACAAAATTAGTGTGGCAACCGTGCTGTCAATAAAACAACAAACTCCCCGTCCTGTCAAAAAGGCGCGGCAATACCAAATATTCCGAGCGTGTGCGACCGTATGCCACCGCATAAAACTCCGTGCGAAATATTGCCGTCGCACGAAATTAATGGTGGTTGCTTATTAAATTCTTTACCCGAGGTACGAGGGGCGACAACTCGCAAACTATCGCCCACAGCAAATATTCGACAACCCCGATAAATAATAACAAAAGGCACTTCTGTCACCCGCGACAAAAGTGCCTTTGTTGTTCAATAGAAAAATCAGACCTTACCCCATATCCCAAAAATATTCCAGTGAGGTAGTATACTGCACAGCCTTTGAATATCCGTCTGTGCTGTATCCCTTTGGTATCAATTCGATTTGTGTGGAAATAGAATCCGTGTTATCCGATCGGTAATTTGCATTAAACCGAAGTAGATTTTTTGACATATATTCTAAATAAAAATCGTAATCAAATGCATCGCCGCTGTATGAAGCATTTTTGTTTGCATGAAGAGTGCGCCCCGCAATGACATCCTCACGTAGCTGCCGCAAAGATACATAATCACCGTTATCGTCAGTAAAATATAGCCGATATGTGGGGTCAAGCATTATTCTTGAACCCGACGGCAGCAAGCAGTCCACAACAACATGACAATCATTAAAGGGTTCCTCATATGGCTTGCAGGTGATATGCCTTGCCTTTATGCCGTTCATGCGCAGCAATTCGGATAGTATGATCGATAAACCTCTGCAATTAGTCTTCTGTTCATGCTTTTCACAGCTTTTTATAACACTCTCAAGACTACCACCGCCCGTTACAGCATGGCTATAGTGCCTGAAATTATCGCAAACAAAGTCCAGCATTGAAAAAACGATAGAATCTTCGTTTTCGGAATCTGTTTTGCAGTAAGCGGGATAATTATATTTTTGCAAGATCTTTGGCGCAGGACGACCAAGCACGAATTCGGGATAATGTTTTCTGCTGATATTATCCTCTTCGTAATCCCTGAATCTTCTGAGGATATCTATCCGTTTCTCATCGGGAACAGCTTTTATAGTTCTACCGGATCTATATCTATAAAAGATCTTCACACATCCCAGAGATACCAAAAATCCGATGGCACCTGCCAGAATAATTCGCAAAACCAATTCCATAATTTTCTCCTGATTTTTATTATCCGAAGTTATTTATAACTTCACCAAAAAACTCCCCCAGCGGAAGAGTAGCCCCAGAATGAAGCCCCTCAGGTATAACAGTGATATTCTCAGCACCGTAAAACCGCGTTTCCAGGGAATGTGTATCTATCAACTCATCGCTTCCGCCGATTACGCACTTGACGATACCGCGGTCAGCCTTTGCAAGACCGCCGAAAAGTGAGATCATAGCCCCGATATCACCCTCATACCCCAGCAGAGGAAGATGATAAAAAGGCATCAGACAGGGATTCACCAGCACTGCGGGGATACCTGTCTCCGCAGAAAGCAAAGCCGCGAAAAATCCTCCGTAGCTTGTTCCTACAATATACTGAGGAGCTTCATCACGTATTATCTCGCGAAGTTTCTCGATGACAATGTCAGCCGAAACTGCATCATAATCAAACCCTGGCGAAACGACCTCATGTCCAAGCCCCGTCAGCGCACCGAATGCCGCATTTTCAGCACTCCCTCGAAACCCATGTATATTAAGTATCTTCAAACTGACCCCTCCTGTATGCACATTCGCGAAAAAGCGTTTAAAAACGAAAAAAGCAGCCCAAAAGCTGCTTCTTCGCCAAATCACCTAAACCTTCATAATTCGCAAGAAAATTAATTTTTCCTCACATACAATATTATACTACAACAGGTGCGATTTGTCAATAGTTTCATAGATATTTTTTTAAAAAATACTACTGAAAATATCGATTCGTTAAAACATCTAAAGAAATCATTTAAGAATTAAGCAACTTAACATGTACTTGACAACTCAAATAAATAGTGTTATACTTTATTACATAAAAGCAATAAAATGCGAAAGGACGTTTTTATATGAAGATAGGCATAGTCGGTCTTGGACTGATAGGAGGCTCTCTTGCCAAAGCTATAAAGAAGAACACCGAACACAGCTGTTTTGCGCTGGATATCGACCGCGCCGCCATAGCGGGAGCGGTGGCTCAGGAGGCTATTGACGGGGAACTTACTCCCGATACCCTGCATACCTGCGATGTTGTCATCGTATGTCTCCACCCCGCCCAGACCATAAAATTTATCCTGGATAATAAGTCGAATTTCAAAAAGGGCGGCATAGTTACCGATTCCTGCGGCGTTAAGTCTGCGATAGTCGAAGCTGTGGAAGCTCCCCTGAAAGAGGAAGGTGTTGTCTTCATAGGCTGTCACCCCATGGCAGGCCGCGAATTTTCGGGCTTTGCGTACTCAGTGGATAACCTCTTCGAGCGTGCCAGCTTCATAATGACCCCCTCGGACGATACTGCCGCAAAGGCTGTAAGAGAGATATCTCAGCTTGCCTACGAGATAGGCTTTGCCAAGGTCGTAACTTCCACCACCGAGGAGCATGACCGTATCATCGCCTTCACCTCACAGCTTGCCCATGTTGTGTCCAGTGCCTACGTTAAAAGCCCCAGCCTGCTGAAACAGGCAGGATTTTCCGCGGGTTCATTCAAAGACCTCACCCGTGTGGCAAAGCTGAACGAGAATATGTGGACAGAGCTTTTCCTGATGAACAAGCAGCCCTTGATTGACGAGCTCAACTGCATCATCGAGCGTCTGACCGAGTACCGCGACGCTATCAAAGCCGACGATGCCGACGACCTGCGTGAGCTTCTCAAAGCCGGCAGGGAACTCAAAGAACTTTCAAACAATCAGCAGTAATTTTATTCGGAGGACAGCTCGGGCTGCCCTCCGTTTTTGTTTTTCATACTGAATTTTTTTAATTTCCGCGGGCATACTGTCAGTGATATCCTGAAAGATTGTTAATAATTTTTCATTCTAATACGCTGTTTAACTAATTACAGACCATAAATGCCTTAATATGAGAGCTCGTGCAAAACAAGGAAAACAGTATAAATCAGAAATAAAGTCGGAAAAATACTGCAAAAAGTCGTTTGGCAAATAGACCAAAAAAGTACACTTTAGTGCGTGAAATCGTATATATAGGTCGTTAAAAAATTAACATTCAGCGGCTTTCTGTACAAAATTCAGTACACTAATTTGTTGCGGACATATACCTCACGGAATGACCTATGTATAAAAAATGCCAAAAATCAAGCTTTTCAGGGCTTTTGGTAACATATGAAAAAACTGTTAAGCTTGCGTAATATTTCTGATTTGACCTTGACATATACTACTAAATGTGATATCCTTAAATCAAACGATGATCTATATATTGTGTCAGTGTCCCGAGGGTACGGGGCAGATCGTCTGAACAATTGACGCGGCATGAAGGATATTGAAGCTTTCGTAAAAGGACGGGAGCTTTTTGGTGTTGTGCCGCATAGTTAGGGAGAGATGTACAGATGGAAAGAAATTGGTTCGATGAGGAGTGGAAAGGTTTCAACCCCGGCAGATGGTCCAGCACCTCTGTCAATCTGAGAGACTTTATCCAGAAGAATTTCACACCCTATGACGGTGACGAGAGCTTTCTTGCAGGTCCTACCGAGGCTACCAAAAAGCTTTGGGAACAGGTGACTGAGCTTTCAAGACAGGAAAGAGAAGCAGGCGGCGTGCTGGATATGGATACAAAGATAGTATCTACCATCACAAGCCATGAAGCAGGCTATCTCGATAAGGATCTTGAAAAGATAGTCGGCTTCCAGACAGATAAGCCCTTCAAGCGTTCTCTTCAGCCCTTCGGCGGACTGAGAATGGCTCAGGCTGCGTGCAAGCAGTATGGCTATGAGGTGGATCCCGAGATAGTGAAGATATTCACCGAGTACAGAAAGACCCATAACCAGGGCGTATTTGATGCTTATACCCCCGAGATGAAGCTCGCAAGACACGCAGCTATACTGACAGGTCTGCCCGACGCTTATGGCAGAGGCCGTATCATCGGTGACTACAGACGTGTTGCACTGTACGGCGTTGATTACCTTATAATGGATAAGAAGGATCAGCTGGACAATTCTCTTGTCAGAATGACTTCCAAGAATATCAGACTCCGTGAAGAGCTTGCTGAGCAGATCAGAGCTCTGGGCGAACTGAAAAAGCTGGGTGAGATCTACGGTTGCGATATCTCCAGACCCGCAAAGAACGCTCAGGAAGCTATACAGTGGCTGTACTTCGGCTACCTTGCAGCTGTCAAGGAGCAGAACGGTGCAGCAATGTCACTTGGAAGAACTTCCACATTCATCGATATCTATATCCAGAGAGATATCGAAAACGGCGTTCTGACCGAGGAACAGGCTCAGGAACTGGTAGACCACTTCATCATGAAGCTGAGACTGGTCAAGTTCGCAAGAACTCCCGAGTACAACTCCCTGTTCTCAGGCGACCCCACATGGGTAACAGAGTCTATCGGCGGCGTTTCCATCGACGGTGTGCCCATGGTAACAAAGACATCTTTCAGATACCTCAATACACTTAACAATCTGGGCCCTGCACCAGAACCTAATATGACCGTTCTGTGGAGCGTTAAGCTGCCCACGAACTTCAAGAAGTTCTGCGCAAGAATGTCCATTCGCACCTCTGCTATACAGTACGAGAACGACGACCTCATGAGAGCAACTCATGGCGACGACTACGCTGTTGCCTGCTGTGTATCCTCAATGGTTGTGGGCAAGGAGATGCAGTTCTTCGGCGCAAGAGCAAACCTGGCTAAGTGCCTGCTCTACGCTATAAACGGCGGCGTTGACGAGCGTCTGGGCGTACAGGTAGGTCCTAAGTACCGTCCTGTTGACGGCGAGTATCTCGACTTCGACGACGTTATGGAGAAGTATGATGATATGATGGAATGGCTGGCAGGTCTGTATGTAAATACCCTGAACGTTATCCACTTCATGCACGATAAGTACAGCTACGAAAGACTCCAGATGGCTCTCCACGACAGAGATGTCAAGAGATACTTCGCAACAGGTATCGCAGGCCTTTCCGTTGTTGCGGATTCACTCTCCGCTATCAAGTACGCTAAGGTAAAACCTGTTCGCAAGGATATCCAGATAAAGGATAAGAACGGTAATGTTATAGACGTTGCCAGAAACGTTGTTGTTGATTATGTTGTTGAGGGTGATTTCCCCAAGTACGGCAATAACGATGACAGAGTTGATAAGCTGGCAGTTGATATCGTTAAGCGCTTCATGAACAAGATCAGAAAGCACCACACCTACCGTGACGGCGTGCCTACTATGTCTATACTGACTATCACTTCCAACGTGGTATACGGCAAAAAGACAGGTTCCACCCCCGATGGCAGAAAGATCGGCGTGCCTCTGGCACCCGGTGCAAACCCCATGCACGGCAGAGATACTCACGGTGCTGCTTCATCACTGTCCTCTGTTGCAAAGCTTCCTTTCAGACACGCACAGGACGGTATCTCCAATACCTTCTCCATTATCCCCGGTGCACTGGGCAAGGACGATGAGATGTTCGTAGGCGATATAGATATCGCAAGCATTTCGGAGGAACTTAATAATGGCAATTAAAGCATCAAACGATGATGACGGCAAGGTAAACGAACTTGTCGAAATGATAGACAGGCTTATGGCAGGCGGCGAAGGTCATATAAATATCGATGCCGAAGCACTGCTGAAAGCCAAGCGCGAGGGTCAGGACGATGCCGAAATGACCGTTCAGACCTTCAGAACTAACGACTGCGGCACGGGAGCGTGCTGTCAGCCCAACGAAAAAGCGCCCGATGAGGACGACGAGGAACTGTGATACCGCAGTCCCCGAGCTATCGTTTAGTATAAGAAAGGACGGATAGTTATGGCAAATTATGAACCTACCGATGCACAGGTGGATAACCTTATAGGTCTGCTGGACGGCTATGCCGAAAAGGGCGGACATCATCTGAATGTTAACGTGCTGAACCGTGAGATGCTTCTCGACGCACAGGCACACCCCGAGAAATACCCTCAGCTGACAATAAGGGTATCGGGATATGCAGTAAACTTCGTTAAGCTGACAAAGGAACAGCAGGACGACGTTATCTCCAGAACTTTCCACGAGAGTTTGTAATTTAATGATAAAGCCCTGTCACTTGTGTGGCAGGGCTTTTATGCTGAAGCGTCTTTAGTCATCTTCGTCTGTAATGGTTTCCTTGATACTCTTGACATTTGTGCATAATTCACCAAAAGCATATAACAGTATTGAATTTAACCAGCCGAAGATACCGCCAATGAATACGCCTATTATTAGACCGAGTATTATTGATTTAACTAAAAGATATCCGCTAATAACGCCAACGATAATAGTTAACGCGAAGATGATCTTTGCCAGAAATTTCAATTTTTCGCCTGCATTTTCATACATAAAAAACACCCCTTCTGTAAAATTAATACGAATACATTTGTATTCTAAAAATATTATAACACATAAGTGTTCAAATGTCAACATATGTATTCATAAATCTGTCAAAATCAATGTACAATATCCTATGAGGTGATGGATATGTACAACGGTGAGCTTGACCCTAAAATCGTGGGAGAGGTAATAGCCGAATTCAGGCGTAAAAAGGGCATCTCGCAGGAGGTCATGAGCGGACTGGCGGGAATCGGCAGAACACACCTGAGCGCCATTGAAAGAGGGGAGCGCAAGCCTACGCTGGAAACGCTGTATAAACTTTCATGCGCACTTGACACTAAAATGAGTGCGGTAGTTAAAGAGATAGAAAAGTGGATAGATACCGAATGATATAGATTTCATGACTTTACTTTTCCCGAAAAATATGGTAAAATCAATATGGGAAAACCCAATAGAAAGAAATATCAAGGAGACAATACAAAAAGGAGAATGCATAATGCAATCAAACAGAGAACAGTATTATCAGCCCACAAGACAGCAGAACCCAGAGCTTGTGAATATTGATACAGTTCAGAACGGTCAGATGATGCCCGTGCAGAACGGACAGCCTGCACAGTATGGTCAGCCAAATCAGTTCGGTCAGTCCATGCAGATGAACAGGTCAGTCCCACAGGGGCAGCCCACTCAGCTTGGTCAGAATCCAAACACCCTGCTCCCCGAACACGTTCCCGACAAGCAGTTCAGCCTGAAATGCTTCGCCCCGATGTTTGCGGGAATAATAGGTCTTCTCACCATAGGAAGATTTTCGGGCTCACTGGCGGCTATGTCTCTGGGCTTCGGCATCATGGGTACCTGCCTGATGACCCGCAAAGAGATGGAGGACTATAAGCCCGAGCGTAAATTCAAAGCTATGATGGGCGCAGTCGGCAGCGGACTTTTCGGTCTTGCGGGACTTGTCACCCTCTTCACACCCTCTCTCACCGACTATGCGGCAGGTGCGACCCTCACACTTGCGGGACTTTTCCTCACCGCCGCACCGCCTATTTCAAGGCACATGAAACTCCGCCGTTGTACCGAGAAAACAAGGGCGGTGTGCATAGGCAACCGCGAGAAGAGAAGTTCGGGCAAGCACCATCGTATGATGTACGCTCCCATATGGCAGTATATCGCAGGCGGAAGAGCCTATACTGCATATGATGATGTTTATACCAGCCCCCAGCAGTTCTATGAGGGCGAGGGCACCGATATCATGGTGAACCCTAATGACCCCAGAGATTTCTTCCGCGGCAGCGACCCATCAACATGGGCACTAATGGGATTCGGCATACTGATGCTTGGCGGCGGTGTGATTGTTCTGCTCAGGCTTTTGGGTATTTTATAGTAATGACATTGAGATCGCTGTTTGGGGAACTTCTGATGTCATTTACAGGTTAAGGAGATGTTTTAATGACGGGACGTATCCATTCGGTAGAAAGTTTCAGCGCTGTTGACGGCCCCGGAACAAGGTTCGTGGTGTTCTTTCAGGGCTGCCCCATGAGGTGCCTTTACTGTCACAATCCCGATACATGGCGGTCGGACGGCGGCAGGGAAGTCACAGCAGAGGATATCCTCACCGAGTATGATGCGGTAAAGGAATTCATGCATAACGGCGGCATAACCTGCACAGGGGGCGAGCCCTGTCTACAGATCGTTTTTCTGACGGAGCTTTTTGAAAAGGCGAAGTCCAAAGGCATAAACACCTGCCTTGATACCAGCGGCATAACTTTTAACCCAAAGGATACCGCCGCATTTGACCGACTTATCAAGTCCACCGACCTTGTCATGCTGGATATAAAGCACATCGACCCCGAGAAGCATAAAAAGCTTACAGGTCACGATAATAAGGGCATACTCGCTTTTGCGGAGTATCTCAGCGATAATGGCATACCCGTGTGGATAAGGCACGTTGTAGTCCCCGACATTACCGACGATGAAGAAAGCCTTTATAAGCTGGGACACTTTCTCGCCCGCATAAAGACCCTCAAAGCCCTTGATGTCCTGCCCTATCATACTCTGGGCAGGCACAAGTACGAGGAACTTGGCTTGGACTATCCCCTTGGCGACACCCCGCCCCTGTCCAAAGATGGCGCTCTCCGGGCAAGAGATATCATCATGCGCGGACTGAAAGACGAACTCAGGCAGAACCTTGCGAAATAGTATTCGTAAGGTACTGTTCAATACTGCGTCACTTTTGCCCTACGTACTGCGGTATCAGCTCGCCCCTCGTTCCTCGGGGCGAGCTGTCAAAGACGCTTCGCTGTTTGACAGCGGGCGCGGCAATATATTTACGCAGAAAGAAAGAGCGTGGACTGTTTGATTTGTCCACGCTCATATTTTTGTAGCGGTGACTGCGTCGACCGCGTGCCGCACCTTTTTGACATGGCGGGTAGATTGCTGTTTTATTGACGGCACGGTTGCCGCGCCGATTTTGCGCCTTGGTGATTGAGGGCTCTGCCCTCAAACTCCCGCAAGCTTTTCGTGAAAAGCTTGATCAAAAGCTTGTTTCGCGGCATAGTTTGTCTGGTGCGCAGATTTGCTGCCGCGGAATCAGTTAGCTTTTGCTACATCACAGATCAATTACAACCTTGCAGCCATTTGCCTTTGGATCAACTTCCACGAACTTATCGGTGTTTGCTACGCTGATCTTGAAGCTTACATCGGTATTGGTATATTCGCACTCTATCTTATTGCCGTTTCTTGTGGCTTTCAGCTCGAATACTTTATTAGCTTCGGTATCGTAAACAGGGCATACAGCAGATTTACCATCTTCAAGCTCGTATATTGTAAAGTTGGTGTCGTCCAAATAATTGTACTCAAAATCCTTCTTGAAGCTGCCGTAGGGGATTATACTGTTAGGCTTTGCAAGGGCAGGGATCTCGAAATAGCTGCACTTATGGGTGTACCATCTGCCGCCCTCGAAGACCTTGCCTGTGATGATATCCGTCCATCTGCCCTCGGGCACGTAGTACTGTGCTATGCCCTCTTCGTTGAGTATAGGCGCAACAAGGATATTATCGCCCAGCATATACTGTCTGTCAAGGGTAAGACAAGCGGGGTCATCGGCAAAATCAATTACCATGGCTCTCATCATGGTGACGCCGACCTCATGGGTCTTTATAGCCTGTGACCATATGTAAGGCATCAGCTCGCCTTTTTTCTTGGTGAAGAAGCGCAGAACATCGCAGCTTTCCTCATCAAACAGCCACGGCACGCGGTAGGACTGGTTTCCGTGAAGTCTCGAATGGGTTGAGAACAGACCGAATGCCGCCCATCTCTTATATATATCGGGGGTAGCAGTAGCTTCAAAGCCTGCCATATCGTGGGAGGTATAGCCGAATCCCGAGATACAAAGGCTCAGACAGCCTCTAACGACCTCAGCCATTGAGTTGTAGTTGCCCGAGCAGTCACCGCCCCAGTGTACAGGGAATTTCTGTCCGCCCGCTGTTGCGGACCTTGCGAACAGGCAAGCCTTGTTCTCGCCGTAGTACTCTTTCAGCACGTTGAAAACGCACTCGTTATAGAGGTAGGTATAGAAGTTGTGCATCTTTATGGGATCTGCGCCGTTGAAGTATACCACATCTCTGGTGGGTATCCTCTCGCCGAAGTCGGTCTTGAAGGTATCAACACCCATTTCGCAGAGTTTGCGCAGATATCCTGCGTACCACTTGCAGGCATCGGGGTTGGTGAAGTCAACTATCGCCATACCGGGCTGCCATTCATCGCACTGGAACACCGAGCCATCTGTGTTTTTGATGAAATAGCCGTGCTCCATGCCCTCATCGAAGAGGCGTGAACGCTGACCAACATAGGGATTTATCCATACGCAGGTCTTCAGACCCTTGGTCTCGTGAAGTCTTTTCAGCAGACCCTCGGGGTCGGGGAACTGTTCGGTATCCCATTCAAAATTGCACCATTCCAGACCTTTCATCCAGAAGCAGTCAAAGTGGAAGACCTGGAGAGGTATATCCCTTTCAGCCATGCCGTCGATAAAGCCTGTTATGGTGGCTTCGTCGTAGCTGGTGGTGAATGAGGAAGTCAGCCACAGACCGAATGTGAAAGCAGGGGGAAGTGCGGGCTTGCCTGTAAGGTCGGTGTAGCCCTTCATAACTTCTGTCAGGTTCTCGCCGCCAAATACGAAATACTCCATATTCTCGCCGGGCAGGGTGAAGCTGACCTTTGATACGGTATCGGAACATACCTCAAAGCTGACTTTGTCGGTAGAGTTCACGAAAATGCCGTATCCGCGTGAAGAAACGTAGAAAGGAACGCTCTTGTAGCTCTGGTCGGAGCAGGTGCCGCCGTCGGCATTCCATATCTCAACATTCTGACCATTTTTTGTGAAAGTGGTAAACTTCTCGCCGAAACCGTAGAAGTACTCGCCCACAGTGGTATCAAGCTGTTCCCTGATATAGGTCTTATGAGGGTCGGCAGGATAGCTCCAGAAAGTGTCGTCAGCCTGAACAGCCATTCTAGCCTGCTGCTTGAACGCGCTCTCCTTGATAACGCCTGTACTTCTCCAGCCGCCGCTTGTGAGTTTTTTATCTTTGTAAAAATATGAAACGTTCCAGTTATCACGGGATACTACTATCTTGGTATCTCCGGATACCAGCACAGCTTCATGCTCATTTATCGTAACAACGGGCTTATAGCTGCCCTTGTTCAGTGCGAAATGGGGTCCGTTATCCTTATATCCCTTGTGGTGAGTGATGTTCACCCTGATAACATTTTCAAATTCAGATGTATATGTGATCTCCAGATTTGCACTGCCCAGCAGCTTGTATCTCTCTCTGCCCGAAAATGGTGTAGCCACTACCATGAAGCCATTCTCGACTTCCACCACATCATAAGTCTGCACCATGTAGTTAACTTCGTAGCCCCTCTGATTGAGCCAGAAACCGTCAGCAAATTTCATTGGCTGTTACCTCCTAATTTTGCTATGATATCAAAAAATGAAACTTTCAGCAAAAACATTCGCCGAAGTGCTTTAGATATATTTTAATACATTCTGCAAAGTAATGCAATAACAATTTACTGCATTGTGTAATATTATTAACCCATTATTGCGGTTTTTGCACTGAATTTTCGGTGAATTGATTTTAAGTTCATATCATTTCCTGAAACTGCAAAAAAATATCGCCCATGTATAAACATGGGCGCAATAATTATTCTATGCTAAGAAATTCATCGGGGATATAGCTGAGGCAGTCCTCGACGCACTGTCTGTTGAAGCCTTCGATATAGTTTCTCTCGAACATTTCGTCGGTATAGTCCTTGTAGGGATACTCGGCGCAGTTGTACCAGTCGCCATCGTAGCTGTCGGCTTCAAAGTGAGAGATTATGGGTATCGCCTTGACGTTTTCAAAGCTGATATTCCCTGTTTCGGGGTCTTTCACCACATTCAGCTTGCCTATGATTCCCACAGGTGCGCGGAGGTCGTACATGGTAGAGATGAAATTTCCCAGACCATAGTAGCAGAAAGCCTGTCCGCCGTCGGGCTTATCTATATAATTGCAGGTGCTTATGGTATGCGCCTGAGTACCGATAATGAGGTCTGCACCCCATTCCACCAGCTTTGGCGCCATAGTCTCCTGAACCACATTCAGCTCGTTCTCTATCTCGTTGCCGAAATGACAGCTTACTACCACCACATCAGCGAGTTCGTTTGCCGCCCTCACCTGACGCTCAACGATATCCTCATCGGAGAGGTATACCACTCTGCCGGGCTCGCCCTCTTCAATATAGTAACCGTTGGTATGCTCCATATATCCCAGGAATGCAAAGGTTATGCCGTTTATCTCCTTGATGCGGATATTTTCGCTGTCGGCTTCATCGCGGTAAGCGCCGTAGTGTACAACGCCCTTGCTGTCCCAGTAGTCAAGACTGCTTATTAGACCGTTTCCGCCCATATCCAGCACATGGTTATTGCTCATGGATATGACATTGAAGCCGATATCCACCATATGGTCGCCGTTTGCGGTAGGTGTGGCAAAGAGGGGGTAGCTCTGGGGGCCGTAATCATCAGTCACGAGAGTTTCCTGATTTAGTATCGCAAGGTCGGTGCCTTCAAGGTAACGCTCCACATTCTGGTAAGCGTAGGTGAAATCATAATGATCGTCATTGCCCTTATGCCAAGCCTCGTTATAGATATTATCATGAACAAGATTATCGCCTGCGCAGAGCAGGGATACCACATTGGATGGCTGATCTTCGGGGATAGGAAGCTTTTCAGCCTGCTCCTCATCGGTGGTTATCTCGTCATCGGCTTTATTCTTAATATTCAAGCCTTGGTCTTTTATACCGACAGGTGGTTCCTTGCCGTTATCAAGACCCTCTGTATCTCTTATGCCCATACTTGCGCAGCCGGCAGAAGCCGTCATCAAAGCAACGCACAGCATTGCAGCGAGTTTATTTGCTTTCAAATGCATCATTATCCTCCGTTTCGGAATTGATTCATAAAGGATATTATAACATATTTTCCTGCGATTGTAAAGCCCTGGGTCAATTCATAATTCATAATTCATAATTATAGTGCGTGGTGGAAACGTTGCAGGGTTTAGGATAGAATGCCAGTGAAGAGAGCTTTGGCTCAAGCCTTTCGCGAAAGGCTTGCGGAGAGCACACAGTCAGCAAAGCTGACTGTTAGAGGCAGCGCCTCTCGGTCAAGGCACCAAAGTGACGTGGCAATAAAGCAGTAAATAGCAAAACAAACTAACGTCCAAATAAGGCGCGGCAATAAAAAAATTTCAGAGCGTGGACAAATCTTTTGTCCACGCTCAAACTATGTGCGTAAAAATATTGCCGCGCCCGAAATCAACGGCGAAAACTCACATTCTATCGTACACAACTAACACCAGACTATCCCAACAACCCCAAAAATCTACGATAAACCCTAACAAAACCATACTATACAAAAAGAGCACCATCAGCCACCCCGATGATGCCCCTGCCTATTATTACCACAAAAGAATATCCTTACTTATCCCTCATATGAATATCCAGCTGTTCAAAAGGAATGATGATCCCGTTCTCGTCAAAAGCTTCCTTTATCTTCTGCAGGATATCCCAGCGTACCTGCCAGTAATTCTCCGTCTTCACCCATGAACGCGTCAGGATTATTATCGCATGAGTACCATGCTCCCCGATCACTACCAACGGCTTCGCAGGCACCGAAAGCACCCTGTCATCAGCCTGAAGCACACCCCGAACCAGCTCCATGACCTTCTTGTGATCTTCGGAGTAGGATATGGGGAATTTCAGCTCAAGACAGCGGTTCTTTTCAGCAGTGCAGTTCGTTACCGAGCTTTTTGAAGCTATGCTGTTGGGGATGTATACCGCCTTGTTTTCGATGGTGTTCAGCTTGGTGTACAGTATCGATATCATGTCCACCGTGCCCTCGTCATCGCCTATCTTGATGTAATCACCACAGCGGAAAGGCTTCGCGAAGAGTATTATGAACCCGCCCGCCACGTTTGAAAGGCTGTCCTGCAAAGCAAGACCGATGGCGATTCCCGCCGTGCCGATAGCCGCCAGTATCGAGGACATAGGCACTTTCAAAGCCGAAAGCGCACTCACCACAACGATGACAGTTATTATCACCTTGACCATTGACATCAGGAACTTGTGTACCGTAGCATCAACGTGTTTGAGCTTCAGTCCCTTGCCCATGAGCCGCAGGGTTATCACCTGGGCGATGTATCCGCCCACAAGGATTATACCCGCCGCCAGCAGATTAGGCAGCATATCCTCCAGCCTTATAAGAAATCTGTCTAACATTATACTCACCCCGTAAAACTCACCAAAATCAGCCTTTGCTGACTTTCATATACAAGTTTATTATACCATATGTAAATGCAAAAGTAAAGATACCGAGAAACAAAAATCTCTCATATGCCTTTTTCCGTAAAGTGACCGCCCCTCCGACGTAAGGACTAACACCACATATCCCGCCAAATGCAGACCCGCCCCGCAAACAATTTCTAACATTATACGAACCCATGCCATGATATCCCAATACGTACCGTCGTATGCCACCGCATACGCAGGCAAATGATTTCCATTTCAAGTCGCTATCACATAACACACATATTTCTGACACATTCAACAGTTATAATTAAATGATTTAATTTATTAGGAGGACATTAGTATATATGAGAAAATTAACAAGAATAACAGCGTTAGTCTTCGCGCTTTGCTTTTGCGCAGCCGCAATGACAGCCTGCGGTGACAGTGATACCGATAAGGCGGTAAATGAAACATCAAAAAGTGCTTCCGCAGACGATATTAAGGAAGAAGACCTTGATGCGGCTCTTGATAAGCTTGAAAAGGACACCGCCGAGGAACTTGAAAAGGAAAAGCAGGAAGCGGCAGAGTCAGCAGCAGCCGCAGCAGAATCCGAAGCAGAACCCGTTGTTGAAGAGATAAAGTATGAAGCGACCGAGGAGATCAAAAATGCTTCATTCAGATCGGGCTATATCCAGATAGGTGATACTGTATTCAGAAACGGCGGCTATATCACAGTTGCGGATTTTGTCGAAAAATACGGTGATAAGTATGATATGTCCGAAATACATCTTGATGAATATTTGACTCCGGAAGAACAGAAGAATTCTTTTGTTCCGTCATTAACTGATACAAGAATTACTTTGGAAGTAAGTTATGGAAAAGTCCATGCTGAAGAAAATGAGAGAGTACAGATCAAGGATGCCATTGTTTCAAGTGTATCAATTAAAGATGATGCTGAAGGTCTTTGTTATTATCCTACCGGAGTATATGCAATGGATTATGATACTGCGAAATCTTGCATTATCGATATGGGATTGGAAGAAATAAAGGAAGTTGGCTTTACCGTGTTAGATAATGACGCTTATATAGAGCAAACAGATAATTTTTACACTGATATTGACGGAGATGAGGAGAATTTGTATGGGATAATTCCCAAATACTTCTATATTTTCCAGTTTGACACAAGTACTTTGAAGGGAACGAAAATATATATAGATAAATTATGGCTATAAACCTAAGGACATTGAAAGAGAAAAAAATTAATTATTTATAATAAAAAGGCACTTCCGCGAGTGCCTTTTTCATTTCAGCAGTAATATCGGACAGCATTGGCGGAAAAAACTTACGAGATCATACCAACGTATACGGTCGTATAATTTCGTATACCGTGGTATATCTGTTGACAGCCCATGTATACTTTGGTATATTTTGGATAAGACCGGAATTCCAAACATAACGAAAGAGATGAATACAATGCGTGACTATTACGAAAAACTTCAAACCGAGACCAACTGGTTCAAACTGTTTGTACCCTACTTTTTATGGTGGACGCTCTATCTTGTAGTAATTTTCCCCATCATCAAGTATATCATTGAAGTTCTCATAAGGCATAAGGAATACAGCGGAAATAATATCGGTTACGCCATAGCTGCATCTCTGTTTAGCAGTGTCATCGTGTCAGGTGTAAAAAGCTATGGCAATCGTAAAAAGAAAAAAGAAGAACAATAAATGAACAAATTGAAATAAACACAATGCCCCGAAGCCTTTCCGAGAACGCTTCGGGGCTGATCTTTTGCATAAAGCGCCACCTGAATACGTTAGATCTCAGGGCGTTTTTCGTGTTTAACAGATACTCGAGCCCCGAAAACACCGATATATCAATGATTGAACAGCACACAACGCAGATACGCCATAAAACCGCTCCGAGAACATCAATTTCACCCCTGCAAACCGACGTTTTACCGTGGTAAGAAAAAATTATTAAAAAAAATAAAAATTTGCCAAAAAGGTCTTGTATTTTTCTGTCAGGTGGTGTATAATTGATACGTATGTTGAATAAATTCTTGGAGGAGTTCTTATATGAGTGATTTACGATTCATGTTTGCTCAGTTGCTTTCCAGCAATATCCCGCCCGACAGGACAGACCTCAGTGCGGAAACTATCGTTTCGGTAGTAATCACGGGTATTTCCGTGGTTTTCATCGGTCTGATAATCCTGATCGTTCTCGTGTCCCTTTACGGCAAGATATTCGAGGGTATCAACAAGAGCGCGGAAGCTAAGGCAAAGGCTAAGGCTGAAGCCGAGGCAGCAGCTAAAGCAAAGGCAGCTGAAACCGAGGTAAAGGCAGCACCTGCTCCCGCCACCGCACCTGCACCCGCAGTTGAGGACGGTATCGAGGAAGAGGTGGTTGCAGCCATCATGGGTGCCCTTTCCGCAATGTATGCGGGCAGCGGCAAAAAGCCCGTGCTCAAGGGCGTTAAGGCTGCAAAGCCGAGAAGATCGGCATGGTCTGCCGCGGGCATAATGGATAATACCCGCCCGTTTTAGCTTTGGAAAGGAACGTGATCTGATAAAATGGCTATAATTCAATCGTTTTGGAACACTCTGACTCAGCTGGCACAGGAATCGGGCTTTGCAGGATTTTTCGCTGACGGCGGCTGGAAGAACATCATAATGATACTTATATCTTTCGTGTTCATGTATCTCGCTGTGGGACGCGGCTTTGAGCCCCTGCTGCTGCTGCCGATTTCCTTCGGTATGCTGCTGACAAACCTGCCTAACGCAGATATGTATCACCCCGAGTTTTGGGAATACTATGAAAAGTTTGAAGAAGATGCAGGCACGGTGAATGACCACTACATCGACTATCAACGAATACTTGAACACGGCGGACTATTGGATATACTCTACATGGGTGTTAAGCTCCAGATCTATCCTCCGCTGATATTCCTCGGCATCGGCGCCATGACCGACTTCGGTCCGCTGATCGCTTCCCCCAGAAGCTTCCTCCTCGGTGCTGCTGCACAGGGCGGTATCTTCTTCACCTTCGTAGGTGCTGCCGTACTCAACATGAGTGCTGCTGACTGCGCATCCATCGCTATCATCGGCGGTGCTGACGGTCCTACATCTATTTACGTATCTTCACAGCTGCTCACCAAGCACAGTGCTTGCTCCGTTGGTACCATAGCACTGGCAGCTTACACCTATATGGCGCTGGTTCCTATTATTCAGCCTCCTATAATGAGGGCTCTCACCACCAAGAAAGAGCGTTCAGTAGTTATGGGTCAGCTGAGACCTGTTTCCAGACTTGAGAAGCTGATCTTCCCCGTACTGGTTACACTTATCATCGCTCTGATGATCCCCTCCGCTGCTCCTCTGGTAGGTATGCTGATGTTCGGTAACCTGCTGAAAGAAAGCGGCTGCTGCGACCGTCTTGTAAAGACCGCACAGAATGAACTGATGAACATTATCACCATATTCCTGGGTGTTACCGTTGGTGCAACAACTCAGGCTGATAAGGTAATATCCCTTGACTTCGGCAAGGTAATGCTGCTGGGCGTAGTAGCATTCTCACTGGGTACCGCTTGCGGACTTCTGCTCGGTAAGCTGATGTATGTCCTCACAAAGGGCAAGATCAATCCTCTGATCGGTTCTGCCGGCGTTTCCGCCGTTCCTATGGCAGCACGTATCTCTCAGAAGGTAGGTCAGGAAGAAGTTCCTACCAACTATCTGCTGATGCATGCTATGGGTCCTAACGTTGCAGGTGTTATCGGTTCCGCAGTTGCTGCGGGCGTACTGCTTGCGATAGTTAAATAAGATAAAGCAAAAGCGCTGTCGAAAACGACAGCGCTTTTTTTGTGTGACCATGTATATCTTGCTTAGCGTCAGCAAGTAAGGGAAGTTCTGTCCCTGTTACGGATATTATAGCACATTACTTACAAAATTGCAATAACCAATTGAGGAATATTTACTAAAATTTCAGAATTTTGTTCGTTTAACTGTTGATAATATTAAATTCTTTGTGTCCGAATATTAAAAAGGAGCCTATGCACTCTGCATAAGCTCCTTTCATTGTCTTTTCAACAGAAATTATTTTTTGCTTGTCAAAAGATTCTTGCCCTTTACATGAGCCGCCGCCTTTGTGACGTCAGTATTGTTTATCTTGCCGTCACCAAGCAGATATTCATTACCTGCATAAGCCACAGACCTTGTTTCCTCCTTGCTGCATCTGCTGCAGGTGTGTTTTTCAGTTCCGTTTTTCTCTTTGGTCGCGGGTGTGACTACTGTCCATGCACCCCAGTCGTGACCAAGGACAGGTATCTCAGTGGTATATTTATCAAGGCACTTTGAACAGGTATGTGTTACTTCGCCTTTCTCGGTGCAGGTCGCCTTCTTTGAAATATGATCTTCATAGGTGTGGTTGCAGTCGATAACTATAACAGGTAAGAGTTGATACTTTCCGCCCAGTTTGACATATTCCTCAGTAACTGCCTTGTTTATATCATAGCAGTAAATAGCATCAACTGTAAAATGATATCTCGTAGTTTGACTTGTTTTGTAATACTTACAACCGAGAGCATAATCTCCTATGTATGTAACACCCGCAGGGACTATGATAGGTGAGAAGCTTTCACAGTTTTCAAAACAATAGTTGCCAATGGATGTTACTGAATTCGGGATAGAAATTTAAGCATGCTGCAACCCTGAAACATTCTGTTTGTCAAAGTTTTTATATCCTTTGAAAGAGTTATGTTTTGCAGATTTTTACAGTCTTTGAAAACTGATGCACCGTAATCCGTTGTCTTGGGAGCTTCAATAGAAGACAGCGATTCACAGCCATCAAAAGCAGAGCCTTGAATGGTCTGGGCGTTGCTCAGATCAATGCCTTCAAGCTTCTGGCAGTTGTAAAAAGCAAAACTATCTATTTTATAAAGGGATGAAGGGAAATCACTTTTCTTCATCTGAAGATTGCCGCACTCATAGAATGCGGACCCTTCGATAAAGCACAGACGGCTGCAGTTCTTGAGATTGTCAAGCTTTTTCAGATTTTTGCAGTATGCAAATGTACCATACTTTATGGTAGTTACAGTGCTTGGAATTTTAACTGTGACAATATTCTCATTTTTGTAGAACGCCTTTTCTCCGATGAACTGTACAGCATAGCCGCCAAGTTTATCGGGTATCGTGACATTTTCGGCTGTGCCTCTATATCCTGTCACCATTGCATATCCATACTCTTTGCTTACATAATAGTCGAACAGTCCATACGATTCATCAGCTGAAGCAGTTACGAAGGCATTATCGGTGAACACACCCTGCGTGAGCGTGGCAGCTTAGCCCAGTGTTAAACTAAGTGCCAGAACCATTGATAGTATTTTCTTGTTCATTTTCATACTCCTCTTTCTCTGTATAATACAGATTATTTTATTTGATATTATACAATATTTTAAAAAAGTCAATATGATAATATATATGATTACGATATATAAGCTTAACAAAAGAGTTCAAAACAATTACAATTTCCCTTACCGCAGTTACCGAATTGAAAGATTTGTCCCCCGAAACGCGCACCGCCGCAAGTATAAGTTGCGATATGTGCAAAACGGGTGAAAGTAAAATGAAAGGTTGATTATTAGCCTTGAAAATAATGTGAGTTTATGATATAATGTGGGTGAAAAAGATGATCTATGACGAATGTCAAATATGGCTATCTCTTTAGCACACCACTTCATACGCCGGATAATAATGAATAATTATTTGAGATGTATTCTTCCCCCGCCGCAGGCGGGGGAAGAATACCGCCAACTATTGCTATTGCCTATCAAAAGGTTTTATAGAATGATGTGTCATCGGGATAAGCATAATTTCAAATATCGAGTAAGGGGGTGAGCATATGAAAGATATAGGTGAGAGACTTTCAGCCTACGAACCGCTGTGGGAAAACTGGTATAAGGATTCCTACCTTGGCAGCGGTGGTTCGGGCAAGGTATATAAATTCCGTCAGGAGCTTTACGGACAGGTGAGATACTGCGCGGTCAAGGTACTTCCCATTATCCTGGACAGAAGCGTCTCCACCACCCGCGAGAGCCGTGAGCAGGAAATGGCTGAGCGCAAACAGCAGGTGGCAGAAGAGATAAAGAATATGTACCGCCTTGGGGATAAGCCACATCTGGTACACTGCATAAACCATACCTACCGCGATATCATCGGCGATGACGGCGATGTTATCGGCTTTGATGTGCTCATTCAGATGGAATATTATACCACCCTCACCGAGTACATAAACAGCAGGGGAGTCATGTCCCCACGTCAAGTGGCAAAGCTTGCTTCACAGATAGGTGAAGCTCTCCGCTCCATGCAGGAGATAAATATGCTCCACCGCGATATCAAACCCGATAATATCTACGTTGACGATAAAGGCGAATTCTACCTGGGCGATTTCGGCATAGCCAAGCAGACAAGGGCAGGAAGTTTCGCAACCTTTGTGGGAACTCAGCCCTTCATGGCACCCGAGGTCTGGAACGCCCGCACCCCCAATGAACAGCATTACGGCGCTTCCGCGGATATCTATTCTCTTGGTATAACCCTGTATTATCTGCTTAATGAAGACCGTCTGCCGCTGGTAAATGAGGGAGATAACCGCAACGCCATCGACGCGGCTATCTTTTCAAGACTGAGCGGCAAAAACTTCGGCAAGCCGAAAAACGGCAGTGAAAAGCTGAAACAGCTGGTGATGGATTGCTGTGCTTTCGACCCCGCAGACCGTATCCCCGATGCCGAGAGATTTCTTGCGGCACTGGAAGGCTGCTACTATACCACAGAAAATACGGATAATACGGAAGATACAAAGTCCCCCGAAACTACCCCTGTTAAAGAGGAAGAACCCGACACGCGGGACGACCTTGAACTGACCGACAGCATTTTTATACGTCCGGGAGATTCCGAGGAGGAAGAGCTGATAGTCCGCCCCGCCCCCGCAAGACCCGAGCGCCGCCAAAAACAGTCTCCCGCAAAGCTCCCGCCAAAGGAGAAAGAGCCTGCGCATCTGTCAAAGGCTACCAAAAGGGCGGCACTCATCATCGGTCTGACCATATGCTTTTTACTTGGCGTAGGCGGACTTTTCTTTACTAAAACGATATGTATACACCACTGGCAGGCAGCCACCTGCACCAAGCCCGAGACCTGCACCCGCTGCGGAAAGACCCGCGGTGAACTGGCAGACCACGATTTTGAGGAAGCTACCTGCACCCACCCCAGACGCTGTAAAGTCTGCGGACTGGAAGAGGGCGACAAGCTTGAACATACCTGGATGCAGCCTGACTGCACTCACCCAAAGACCTGCTCTGTATGCGGCAAGACCGAGGGTGAAGCTCTGGGTCATACATGGAAGGAAGCTGACTGCGAAATGCCCCAGTACTGCGAAGTCTGCGGGCTAATAGGTCAGGAAGCCCTGGGACACAAGTGGAAAGAAGCCACCTGCACCTCTCCCAAGACTTGCGAGAGATGCAAAAAGACCGAGGGCAAGGCTATCGGTCATAAGTGGAAAGCCGCTACCTGTACCGAACCCGAGACCTGCGAAAACTGCGGTGAAACAAGGGGCAAGGCAAAGGGTCATACCTGGAAAGAAGCCACTCTCACCAAACCAAAGACCTGCTCTGTCTGCGGTGCCACCGAGGGCACCGCCCTGAACTATACTTCCAAGGGCACCATGTATGTGGATACCGACGGCGGTACCCTGGCACTACGCGAGGAAAAATCCTCCAGTTCCAAGCTTCTGGCTTCCATACCCGACTGCACCCCAATACAGATATGGTACACAGGCAGCTCAGCATGGTACTATACCTTATATAATAATACCTACGGCTACGTAAATTCCTACTACCTGTCTTCCACCGACCCCATGCTGGGGGACGGCGTGGTAAGCGGCTGGTACGATGTGGGATATATGGACGAGCTTGAAGTAACGGTGGAATCTGCCGAGATAGACGGCAACAAGCTGACCGTTGAGCTGAACATATACAACTCCGGCTCCGATTTCCTCTGGCCTGATTTATACATTTATTATAACGGCTCCGAAAACGCAAGGGGCAACCTCATTGATTCCACGGATATCATACTTACGCCCTACGGCGAAAGAACCGTAAAAGTCAGCTGCCGTACCACCGGAAGCTTCGGCAGAGGCAGTCTTAAAAACATTGTTGTAGTTGACGGAAACGGTAATAAAGTCATTCTTGAACCCTGATTTTTGCTCATGATGTATTAAGAAATCGTCAATATATCCAAAAAAAATCAGATAAAGGTATTGCAATCAGTAAAAAAATATGTTATAATATTGTAGAAAGTTGTGTAGCTTTTCAACTGTTGATGTATATTTTATGAACGGAGGGATGACCGTGAAAGTAGCGTTGCGCTTTTTGAGATCGTTTCTGTTCAATCTTCTGATGAACCACTGGGGCGGAGTAGTAAGTGCGGTACTGCTGGTACTGCATTATATGGTCGGTCTCCCGATGTGGTATTTCTGGGTCGCTCTTGGCGGCTGGCTGTTCATCATATTAGTGATGACGCTGTTCCTGCACTGGGTAGGCAGACAGCCCGATGCCCCCGAAAAACCTAAGGAGAACAAGAACCCCTATTCGCAGAAAGGCTACAAGACTATTAATATGCACAGATAAATATACCGTGACAACTGGTATCATATAGAATTTATTTTTCAATTTTTTAAGGAGGGTCTTACTATGGGACTTATTATGGCAGCCATCGGCGCAGCAGCCGGTACAATGGCAGATCAGTGGAAGGAATATTTTTACTGCGAGGCACTTCCCGATGAAGTGCTGATGGTAAAGGGACAGAAGGTAGTTACAGGCAGAGGTCAGAACACCAAGGGCAATGATAATATCATCAGCGCAGGTTCAGGTGTAGCAGTTGCTGACGGACAGACAATGATAATCGTTGAAGACGGTGCTATCATCGAAGTCTGCAACCGCCCCGGCAGATATACCTTTGAACTGGGTACACCTTCACTGTTTGCTGACGGCAAGCTTGGTACCAAGATCAAGGAGACATTCAAGCAGATCGGTCAGCGTATAGGCTACGGCGGAGATCCCGGAAAAGACCAGAGAGTATACTATTTCAATACAAAGCAGATCTCCAACAACCTCTTCGGCACCCCCGAGGTAGTACCTTTCAGAGTTGTTGACTCCAAGATCGGCCTTGATGTGGACGTTTCCATCAAGTGCAGCGGTATGTACACATTCCAGATCGTTGACCCGCTGCTGTTCTACACAAATATCTGCGGCAATCAGGCTGTTGAATATAAGAGAGAGACCATCGCGCCCAGAATGAAGGCTGAATTCATCGACGCGCTGACTCCCGCATTCTCCACCCTTTCGGATATGGAGATCAGACCCAACCAGATCCCCGGCAAGAAGACCGAGCTGAAGAACGCAGTAAATACCGCTCTTGCTGATACTTGGGGCAAGAATATGGGTATCGAAGTTGTTGAAGTTGCTATCAAGGCTCTCAACCTGCCCAAGGAAGATCAGGAAATGATCAAGCAGGCTCAGCAGGAAAGCCAGAAGCTTTTCATGGAAGGCAGACGTATGAGTATGTACGCTGATCCCACCATGGCAGCAGGCGGACTTGTTGCAGCTCAGGGCGACGCTATGCGTGCGGCAGGCAGCAATGCAGCTGGCGCTATGACTGGCTTTATGGGTGTTAATATGGCTCAGCAGGCAGGCGGCATGAATGCTCAGCAGCTCTTCGCTATGGGTCAGCAGCAGGCAGCACAGCAGCAGGCGGCAGCTCCCGCTGGCGATAGCTGGACTTGCTCATGCGGTACAACAAATACAAGCAAATTCTGCCAGAACTGTGGTTCACCCAAGCCCGCACCCGCAGCAGAAAACGGCTGGACCTGCTCCTGCGGTACAGTAAATCAGGGCAAATTCTGCCAGAACTGCGGCTCACCCAAGCCCGCAGGCGCTAAGGTATACAAGTGCGACAAGTGTGGCTGGACTCCTGCGGATCCTTCCAATCCTCCCAAGTTCTGCCCCGAGTGCGGCGACGTATTCGATGATAACGACGCTACCAACTGATAAGCGCATTTTAACCGAATAATACACGATTGCAGAGGTGCAGGCATCTCTGCAATCGTTTTGTATGGCAAAGGCAGCTCTCTGCATTTGTCTGATAATAATGATTAGGAGAAACACTAATGGCAGTACAAGAATATAAATGCCCGTGCTGTGCAGGTGCCATCGAGTTCAACTCTCAGTTGCAGAAGATGAAATGCCCCTACTGCGAGACAGAGTTCGATATGGATACCCTGCTGGCATACGACGAAGACCTCAGCACAGACGGCAACGACGAGTTAGACTGGAATCCCGAAGCTTCCGAATGGCAGGAGGGCGAGACCGATAATATGCGTGTCTATACCTGTCAGTCCTGCGGCGGTGAGATAATCGGTGACGAGACCCTTGGCGCTACAAAATGCCCCTACTGCGATAACCCCGTTGTCATGACAGGTCAGTTCCGCGGCAACCTTAAACCCGATTATGTCATACCCTTCAAGCTGGATAAGAATGCCGCAGTGGAAAGTTTTAAAAAGCACCTTGTGGGCAAAAAGTTCCTGCCCAAGGTCTTCAAGGACCAGAACCATCTGGACGAGGTAAAGGGCTTATACGTCCCCTGCTGGCTTTTTGATGCCGATGCTGACGGCGGCGTGCGCTATAAATGTACCCGCACCCATTCCCATACCTCGGGGAACTACCGCATCACCGAGACCAGCTACTATTCAGTATACCGCGAGGGTACCATGTCTTTTGATAATATCCCCGTTGACGGTTCCACTAAAATGCCCGATGACCTGATGGAGTCCGTAGGTCCTTTCGATTTCAAGGACGCAGTTCCTTTCCAGACCGCTTATCTGGCAGGCTATCTGGCAGATAAGTACGATGTAAGCGCCGATGATTCAACAGAACGCGCCACAGTACGCGCCAAGGAAAGCGTTGATGACGCATTCAGAAAGACTGTATCAGGCTATACCAGCGTAACCAAGGAGGGCGATAATCTCCGCCTTAAACAGGCAAAGGCAAAGTACGCGCTCTACCCCGTTTGGGTGCTTACCACCAGCTGGAACGGTCAGACATTCCTCTTTGGCATGAATGGTCAGACAGGCAAATTCGTAGGCAACCTGCCCTGCGATCCCAAGGCATTCTGGCGCACATTCTGGTTAACAGCAATAGTCTCAGCCATAGCCATATTCGGCGTAGGCTATTTGTTCTTCAGATAGGGGGTGCGCATCATGAAAAAGATATTTGCAGTCCTTGCGGCAGCAGCAGTAATGATAATAAGCGCAATACCTGCCTTAGCTCTGATCCCCGAAGAATACGCATCACAAAACTTGTATGCTCCCGAAAGATTAAAGCCCCGCGTGGTGGATGATGCTGATATCCTCCCGGGTTTCGCAGAAGATAAGCTTCTTTCAAGGCTTGATAGTATAAGCGAAGAGCATAACATCGATGTAGTCCTCGTGACCGTCAACTCCCTTGGCGGAAGAGCCCCCGATCAGTTTGCACGGGATTATTTTGCATACAACGGCTTCGGCATGGGTGATGGAAAGGACGGATTCGTGTTCATGCTCGCCATGGATACGAGAGATTATTCCATTCAGTGCACAGGCAAAGGCGAAGAGATATTCAACGATTACGGCACAGGTTTCCTTGTTGATCAGATGATCGGCGATCTTCATGACGGAGATTACTACGATGCCTTCGATAAGTACGCCGATATCAGTGAAGATTTCATCAAGGAATGGGAGAAAGGCACGCCTTACAGCGCAACTCACAGGGCAAAGGGCAAGCTCCATCCGGGCTGGATATTAGGCGCTCTGATAGGCGGTGCGGTCATCGGTCTTATCGTTTCTGAGTCCATAAAATCCCAGCTAACCAGCGTATCCATGCAGCACGGCGCAGATGACTATATCCGCAAGAACAGTTTCAAGCTGACTGTTCAGCGCGATAACTTCCTGTACAAAAACGTTACAAAAACGCGCATCGAGAGCAGCAGCGGAAGCAGCGGCGGCAGCCACGGACACGTTTCACACGGTTCGTCAGGCGGACACTCCTTCAGCGGACGAAGCGGAAAATTCTGATAACAAAAAAAACGGCGGAAGAACCAAATCTTCCGCCGTTATTTTTTTCTCTCATATTTCCACGAAAAGCGAACTTACCGCTTTTCCTCATTCTTCCTCGCCCTTATCTTCTCTATCTCAGCTATTATCTTGTTCGCCCAATCATCGTCCTGGGCACCCACGGTGAACACCTTGAAACCGTAAGTACGACCGTTCTGCGCTACCGAGATATCATCGTCGATATGCAGGTCAATGCGGTACTTGCTGGGATATTTCGAGGGCATACCCTCAGAATGTCCCTTCTGTACCTCCTCAGCATGACGCTTGCCGTTCACCACTTCATCAAGCTGTATCCCGTAACTGCGGAACATACCGCGGATATACCTTTCCGACCTAAAGGACGTGGTGTATATCCAAAGCTCTATACCTGCACTGCGGATATACTTCATAAGTTCAATCGTCCCCGCCCGAAGCCTTTCCTTGTATATATGATTAAGCGGAAATTTCAGCGCAGGTTCTACTTTAAAATTCTTCTCAGATACGAACAGCGTATCATCAAGGTCAAAAGATACTTTCATAAGCCGACACTAATCCCTGGTAAATTCCTTGCGGTACTCACCGGGAGTTATCTCCTCATACCTCTTGAAAAGCTCGCACAGGTATCCGGGGGTGCAGAAACCGGTCTCCACAGCTATCTGTTCGATAGGCTTCTCCGTGTTCGCCAGAAGCTGTTTAGCCTCGCGGATACGGCGCTTTGCCACGTATTCTGTGGGTCGGCAGTCAAGTGACTTCCTGAAAAGTCTGCAAAGATGCTGTTTGCTGACCCCGGAAACATCACACAGCTGTTCCAGTGTTATCTTATCTGGATAATTGCGGTTTATGTACTCGATAGCCTTTACCAGCGGTCCCGAAGGCTCACTGCCCTCGTACTCGCCCGATACAACCCTGTAAAAATCTATCAGGAAATTGTAAAGAAGTCCCGAAGCGCGATAATTACCAAATATTGTATCACTGCGGAGCGCCTCATGCATCTTCATAAAGCCCTCTTCCAGAACATTTATATCGCTCAGCCTGAAAACCCTGGGCTCAGTCATGCCGAATTCTTTCAGCATACGGTCATAGCCGTAACCCCCTGCGGTTATCCAGCGGGTATCCCATAGATCACCCGTGGTGTAGTATTCGTGTGGAACATCAGCAGGCAGGAAAAAGCCCATATTCGGGGATATACGGTAGCTTGCACCGTTCACATTCAGCATACCGCTGCCCTTAGTGCAGTAGATTATCTGAGGGTAGCGAAAGCCCTCGGGTCTGTTAACGTGGGACTGATATTCATTCTGACCGATGGTTATTATGTAGATAGGCAACCGAGTTTCAGTGCCTACGATAGGGTAATCGTCAAAGAACATAGCGTGTAACCTCCAAAGGTTAATATTGTTATATTTATAATACCACAAATACTCTCCATCGTCAAGAGTAAACAAGCAATCGTGCAAAATTCCACATTCTAAATAATTGCGGGTTGTCGATTTTGTGCATTTACACAACGAGTGAAATTCCGCGGCAGGAAACCTGCGCACAAAACAAACTATGCCGCGAAATTCAGTTCTCTATAAAAATCGAGACACCATCAGTAGACCCGATGGTGCCCCAAAAAATATATAACCACGAAACTTCGTTTATTTCAGTAACTTGTCCCAGACGCCCAGCGAACCTAACAGCAGAACAAACAGCAGTACAGGTTCGATGAACTTCACCATAACGATATACATACCTTTTCTGCCGAAACGCTCGCCGTTCTTGGTTGCCTCGTCAATGATGGTCTTGGGCTTTACTATCCAGCCGATGAGTATGCAGGTGCTGATAGCAACAACGGGCATCAGGATATTATTGGAGATGTAGTCGAAGATATCAAGTATCTGACCGTTTTTGCTTCCGTTGGGAAGGTCTACCTCGAAATAAAGCTTGTTGTAGCCCAGGCAAATAAGTATGCCCAACGCCAGTGCAGCAGCTGTTTCAAAAGTAACAGCCTTTTTACGCGACCAGCCGAACTTGTCCATAAAGCCCGAAACAACAGCTTCCAGTATGGATATGGAGCTTGTCAGCGCCGCAAACAGTACCATTATAAAGAATGCAGCACCTATCCATGTGCCCGCAGGACCCATAGCTTCGAATACCTTGGGCAGTGCAATAAACATAAGTCCGGGACCAGCTGTCATGCCATCTGTGCCGAGGAATGCGTATACCGCAGGGATTATCATAACGCCCGCAAGGAAAGCTACCAGCGTGTCGAATATCTCAATGCGGTTTACGGACTTCATCAGGTTCTCATCGTCCTTGAAGTAGGAACCGTATGTTACCATGATACCCATAGCAACGCTTATGGAGTAGAACAGCTGTCCCGTAGCGTCAAGCACAACGTTGAATATATCCTTTGCGCCCATGCCGTCGAGGTTTGGCACAACGAATATCTTGAAGCCGTCCAGACCTGTTCTGCCGTCATTGCCTTTCAGTGTCAGCGAGAATATCGATATACCGATTATCGCCAGCAGAAGCAGAGGCATCAGTACCTTTGATATGGATTCGATACCCTTGTTTACGCCCAGTGCGATGACAATAGCAGTCGCCGCAAGGAAAATAACGTCGAATATAATAGGCGAAACGGGTGCGGTTATGAAACTGCCGAAATATTCGTCATTCGCCGCAGCAGTGCCGTTGCCTGTTGCGAATACAGTAAAATATTTCAGCACCCAGCCGCCGATCAGGCAGTAGTAAGGGAGTATCATAAAAGGTACTATCTCCGCAAAAACGCCTATCCACTTTGACTTTTTGTGAAGTTCACCGTAAGCTGTAAGACATCCCTGCTTGGTCTTTCTGCCCATGGCAACTTCGCTGACCAGCAGCGTGAAGCCGAATGTCAGGGCGAGTACCAGGTATATCACCAGGAATATACCGCCGCCGTTTTTAGCCGCAAGATATGGGAATCGCCAGATGTTTCCAAGTCCCACCGCCGAACCTGCCGCCGCAAGCACGAATCCCAGTGAGCTTGAAAATGAATTTCGCTTTGACAAGTTTGTTTTTTCCATTTTCTAACACTTCCGTTTCCTTGATATCTCTCATGCCACCTATCCGTCCAGACATGAAAATATCGAAAATTTAAATAAGATTTACCTTTTGACATTATAGCATATTTCTGATTTTATTGCAACCCAATAAATGAATTACGGTCAGTTTTTTTATGAACTTTCAACCGGTAAAATTTAGTATATTATCATGACACCGTATAATCACGTTAGCATGGTCAATAATAAAAACAGTGAACGGCAGAGAAACACCGTTTAACAATAGTATGCCATAAAAGAAAGGAAAGATAACAATGAAGAGATATCTTGCAGTGACTATCTGTGCGCTGTCGGCGGCGGCAGCCATAACAGCCTGCTCGGCAGGCGAGCGCAGCGATTCGGAGTATAAGGCAGGCAAGTATGAGGAAAGCAGCACCGTGACCACAACACGTCCTGCTGTTACTTCAAAGTCCGATACTTCAAGCAAAACCGAAACTTCCTCACTCCGTGACGAAAGCTCATCAAAAAAGGAGGAGCTCTCATCACTCCGCGACAATGACATCTCCCGCGATGATTCGGGTGACGTAATGAGCCGTATCGGCGAGGGCATAGATGATATCCTCGAAGGCGGCAACGATGTCATAGATGACACCATCGACACAGGCAGAGATGTGGCAGACGATATTTTCAGATAACTAAAAGGCGGGTCAGCACCCGCCTTTTTTTGTCCTCGGGCGGAAGGCTCGACTCGTTACGCACATTGATAGTACGGTCAGTTTGTTTCTCTGTACCATTTGGAGGGTCATGTTTATATATAGTATACCCGATAAAATCTTTCCCAATCTCTTTACATTCAAGAAATAATTTGTTATAATAATAAAAGTCCGAAACAGAAGGAGAAAACTATGCAGAAAACAATACTTATTATAGAAGACGATTCCGAGATAAATGATATGCTCCGCATACTGCTGAGACAGAACGGATACAGCACCATAAGCGCCTATTCGGGCACCGAGGGGCTTCTCGCCCACAGCAAGGACGTGGATCTTATCCTATTAGACCTGATGCTGCCGGGGCGCAGCGGTGATGAAGTTATCAGGGATCTGAAAGAAAAGCACAATGTGCCTGTTATAATCACAAGCGCCATACACGATGTTGAGAAAAAAGTGGATCTTTTTTCTCTGGGGGCTGATGACTATATCACAAAGCCCTTCAATAACGATGAGCTCCTTGCACGTATCGGCGCAAGGCTAAGGGCGAATTCGGGGGCTTCCTCGGGGGAGATACTTATATTCAAGGATATCGAGCTGAATGCTACCGATTTCACCGTGACGGTGGCAGGCAAGCCTGTTGAACTGCCCCGCTATGAGTTCGCACTGCTGAAACTATTCATGGAAAACCAGAACAGGACCTGCACCAAAAGCCTTATCTACGATACCGTCTGGGATTACGAAAATTCCGCCGACGACAATACCCTGAACGTGCATATGAGCAAGCTCCGCAAAAAGCTGAAAGAGTGCAGTGACGAGGAATACATAGAAACTGTATGGGGCATAGGCTACCGCATGAAAAAATGATCGGTTAAGGATTTTTTAAGGGTTGATTTAAGTGTTTATTAAGACCTTGCTGTTATAATAAAGATAACAAAAGAACGGAGGTCAGCAAAATGCGAGAGATCGTACTTCAGACAAAGAAGCTTACAAAAAGCTATGGAAGATCTACCGCCCTTGATCATGCCGATATGACCGTATTTAAAGGAGATATCTACGGCCTTATCGGCAGAAACGGCGCGGGCAAGACAACAATGATGAAACTGGTTTCGGGACTTACAGAACCCACAAACGGCGAGTATTCCCTATTCGGAAAAACAGGCATGGCGGCGGAGAACGAAAAGCGCCGCATAGGCTGTCTTATTGAAAATCCCGCCTTTTTCGGGAATATGACAGCTTACCAGAACCTGCGCTACTACTGCTATCAGAAAGGCATAGCAGACCGCAAGCAGATAGACGAGGTGCTTGAACTTGTAAAGCTGAGTGACGCGAGGAACAAAAAGTTCAAGACCTTCTCACTTGGTATGAAGCAGAGGCTGGGCATAGCCTTTGCGGTACTGGATAACCCCGATATAGTTATACTGGATGAACCTATCAACGGTCTTGACCCCATAGGCATCAGCGAACTGCGCGAGACTTTCCGCAGGCTTTCCCGCGAAAGGGGGATGACGCTGATAATCTCCAGCCATATCCTTTCGGAACTTTATGCAGTGGCTAACAGATTCATGTTCATAGAAAACGGAAAGGTACTTAAAGAGGTATCAAAATCCGAGCTTGACCTTGAATGCAGCCGATGCATAGCACTTGGCACAGACGATACAGCAAAAGCCTCAACTATCCTTGAAAGACAGCTGGGCATCACCGATTATAAGGTGATAGACAGCCACGAGATAAGGATATACGATGAAAACGCAAGACCCAATATCGTCAACAGAACACTGGTGCAGAACGATGTTGATGTTATGAAGATACACGAATCTGGCGTTTCGCTTGAGGATTATTTCAAAAAGCTGGTGGGGGAGGTGAAGTCATGATTAATCTTATGAAAGCGGATCTTTACCGCATAGTCAAGACAAAGGGCTTCATAATATTCTGGCTGGTATCCTTCCTGGTATCCATGCTTTCCATAGCCTACCACGAACCCGGCGGCATAATGCTTGGGGGAGATTTTGACCTGAACGGTGCCCAGAAAATGGATATCAAGCAGGCAGCCATGAATCTTGTGTACTACTTCCTGCTTATAATGCCTGTATTTGGCACGATCACCGCGGAATTCACCGAGCACACCATCAAGAACACCATAACCTCAGCCGTCAGCAAGGGCAAGTTCTATTTCGCTAAGACAGTGTTCGCGCTAGTTTATTCCCTGGGCTGTTTCCTGGGTGCGAACTATCTGTTCTATTTCGTGAACCGCGCTGTCAACGGCAGCAAGTACAGTTCCACCTTAGGTGAATACTCAAAAGTCCTTTTCGGACAGTTCCCTGTATTTGTGGCGATAGTATCGGCATTTGTTTTCCTTGCTTTCTTTTTCAAAAAGGGCGCGGCTTTCAACTCCATCGTGATAATCACACCGCTGGTGTATTCACTTTTCATATCCATATTCTGTGAGATAGAGAGCGCACAAAAGATCACTGAAAAGCTGGTAGAATTCGAGGTCAGCACCATGATAGGCAAACTTGCTTTAGGCTGTTCCCAAAGCTACCGCACCGACTGCTATATCATATCCGCAGCTATCACTGTCATATCCTGCGTACTGGGATATCTGATATGGAAAAAAAGAGAAGTCTGAAATCTTATAGTAAACCGAAATTTTACTGAACGCCGCGGCGGAATTCTCAGCTGCGGCGTTTGGTGCTGATTATATTTTTATAGCGTTCCCTTTACAGACCCAAAATAAACAGAGTATGATCAAGGTCAGGAAGTCTTTTCCTGCGCCAGATACAAAAATCGGGCTCTAAAGGGCTAACAAGATCAATTATAGAATTGGGGGTGCCGTCATGACAGCGGCAGTTGTAATTTTATCGGTGATCCTTGCTGTCGTGACGGCGCTTTTTCTGCTTGAAAAGAAAGAGCTGTCAAACATAGCAAAACAGCTGGCAGAGCTGAGAAGTCAGGACACCAACCGCCTTATCAACGGCGAAAACGGCATGGCGGATAAGCTTATCATGGAGATAAATTCCATGCTGAAAGATATACGCGAGACCAAGGCTGACTACAAAAAGAAAAACCACGCTCTTGAACAGATGATAACAAATGTGTCCCACGACCTGCGCACACCGCTGACCTCGGCTATGGGATATATCGACCTGATACAGCACTCAGACCTTTCAGAGGAAGAAAAAAGCAGAGAGCTCGCCATAATCGAGAACCGTCTTATCAGGCTTCAGGAGCTGATAAACTCATTCTTCGAGCTGTGGAAGATAATCTCCCGCGGCAAAAGTCCAGAAAGATCAAACGTTGATATCGTAGCCGTTCTCGAAGAAGCTATCGTACACTACTACGATGACTATTGCGGCAGGGACAGGCAGATAGTATTCAACTGCAATCAGCGCAAGCGCATGGTATCCTCAAACAGGAATATGCTGCTGAGGATATTCGACAACCTCATCGGCAACGCCCTGAAACACGGCACAGGCGACCTGACCATAACAGTGATCGATGGGGACGATATGCGCATAACCTTTGAAAATGCCATTATCTCTCAGGATATCGACACCGAGCACATCTTCGATGAATTCTACACAACGGATATCTCCCGCACCAAGGGCAACACAGGTCTGGGTCTGGCAATAGCCAAGCAGTTCACCGAGATGCTGGACGGTACTATATCAGCTGCGCTATCGAATGGCAAGTTTATTCTGACTATCACTATGCAGTGATGATCTATCCTGCTAATCTATAAACGAGGTGATATCATGACCGCAAATAATAACATTGACATACAGACAGGCTATTATAAAAAGGCAGCATTTGAAGAGTTTGCCGACATGGCGGAACGAGAAAGCAAGTTTCTCGGCGTACCGATAGGCGTACTGTATACCGATATAAATGATCTGAAAAAATATCACGACTATCACAGCCATCTGATGAGCGATGTGCAGGTCAGGAAAGTGGCTTTGGTGATACAGGAAGCCACCGAATGCAGAGGTGAGTACTACCGTTTCGGCAGCGATGAATTTGTTGCGGTGTTCTGGGGTTTCAAAAAAGAAGAGTTTGACAGATACATGAAGAGCATAGCTGAAGCCAAGGAAAGGCTGGAAAAATCAGATGTTATCAGCTTTGCGGCGGGTGAATGCTTTGCTGAGTCCGCCAAGGATATACGCTTGGCGTTGAAGACCGCGTATGAAAGGATGCGTGCTGATAAGGAGAGGTATCATGCGGGGCATTAGTGAAGATGGGGTGTCGCGGCAGCAAACCTGTGCGAAAAACAAACTTTGCCGTGAATAGAGCTTTGGGTCAAGCCTTTCGCGAAAGGCTTGCGGGAGTTTGAGGGCAGAGCCCTCAATCACCAAGGCACGAAACCAAAATGCAGAGCGAACTTTAAAATCACA
>NZ_FOAT01000047.1 GCF_900109655.1 Hominimerdicola alba | reverse complement strand
TATCAACAACGCTATGGTCCTGGCTTATGCTTATGATACTGATAACGGCAAATATATTTATCGGAACGGTGCTGCTGAAGCACTTGATTACCTCTACGGACGCAACGGTCTTGGCTTCTCTTATGTATCAGGCTACGGCGATAAGGCAATGGGATCACCACACCACAGATACTGGGCAAAGAGTATCGATCCGTCCTTCCCGGCGGCACCCGCAGGTGTTCTTGCAGGCGGTCCCTGCTCATATATTAATAATGATAAATACCTTCGTAGTCTCGGCTATAAAAGAGGCACTTTAGCTGCTCAGAAGTGTTATGTTGACAGCGCTGAGGCGTGGACAGTAAATGATGTTTCCGTCAGCTGGAACGCTTCTCTGGTATGGATGTCATCATTCATGAACGATCGGTTCGGCGGTTCGAATCCTGTTCCTTATCCTGTCAACATTAAGGTCGATTACAGTGAGAAGTACCATCAGGTAAGATTTACCTGGGACAAGGTGGAAGGTGCTGACAGATACGGCATAGCAGTTTATCTGGCAGGCAAGTGGAGAGTACAGGCACAGAACATAACTGATACAGTTTATACTTCTCCTAAGAATCTCACACCTGGCAAGACTTACAAAGTCGCTATCGCCGCAAGAGTAAACGGAAGATGGGATACAGCAACTGCTATCAAATATGCCGGTACTGTTACTATAAAGTGATCAGCTGAAATTGATCTGATTTGATACAAGCAAAACGGATAGACCGTCTTTATCAGGCGGCTATCCGTTTTTTCTTTCGCAGTCAAATTATACATTAATTTGATTTTCTATAATGAATATGTAACGAATGATTAAGAGAATATATCGAAATTATTGACATTGATAATTATCTGTGCTATCATATCTTTAGAAATATTGATATATATTGTCATATTCAATACAAAAATTAAGGAGGTCATTAAAATGCATATAAAAAAAGTATTAGCAGTAGTAATGTCGCTTTGTATGGCAGCAGGTGCTGTCAGCTTCGGTGCGCCTGTTATATCGCAGAGCGTAACCGCACAGGCTGCGGATGT
>NZ_FOAT01000040.1 GCF_900109655.1 Hominimerdicola alba | reverse complement strand
AAAAAATCTTCAAAAAACTTCTGAAAAGGGGTTGACAAATGAAGAAAAGTGTGATATAATAAATGAGTTGTCTGACAAAGACAGATAACAAAAAGGCATCTTGAAAATTGAACAACCAAGAATACGAAAACCCTTGAAAATACTTTGAGTAAAAGTATTCAAAAGTCAAGTACAAGACTAAAAAAATGTACACGTTCAGTGAAACGAAACTGAGATCATAATTACTCTGAAGAGAGTATTAGGATACAACTTTATTAAGAGTTTGATCCTGGCTCAGGACGAACGCTGGCGGCACGCTTAACACATGCAAGTCGAACGAGCGAAAGGTGCTTGCACCTCTAGCTAGTGGCGGACGGGTGAGTAACACGTGAGCAATCTGCCTTTCGGTGGGGGATACCAATTGGAAACGATTGTTAATACCCCATAACATAACGAAGCCGCATGACTTTGTTATCAAAGATTTATTGCCGGAAGATGAGCTCGCGTCTGATTAGGTAGTTGGTGAGGTAACGGCTCACCAAGCCGACGATCAGTAGCCGGACTGAGAGGTTGAACGGCCACATTGGGACTGAGACACGGCCCAGACTCCTACGGGAGGCAGCAGTGGGGAATATTGCACAATGGGCGAAAGCCTGATGCAGCGATGCCGCGTGAGGGAAGAAGGTTTTAGGATTGTAAACCTCTGTCTTTGGGGACGATAATGACGGTACCCAAGGAGGAAGCTCCGGCTAACTACGTGCCAGCAGCCGCGGTAATACGTAGGGAGCGAGCGTTGTCCGGAATTACTGGGTGTAAAGGGAGCGTAGGCGGGATTGCAAGTCAGGTGTGAAATTTAGGGGCTTAACCCCTGAACTGCACTTGAAACTGTAGTTCTTGAGTGAAGTAGAGGTAAGCGGAATTCCTAGTGTAGCGGTGAAATGCGTAGATATTAGGAGGAACATCAGTGGCGAAGGCGGCTTACTGGGCTTTAACTGACGCTGAGGCTCGAAAGCGTGGGGAGCAAACAGGATTAGATACCCTGGTAGTCCACGCCGTAAACGATGATTACTAGGTGTGGGGGGACTGACCCCTTCCGTGCCGCAGTTAACACAATAAGTAATCCACCTGGGGAGTACGGCCGCAAGGCTGAAACTCAAAGGAATTGACGGGGGCCCGCACAAGCAGTGGAGTATGTGGTTTAATTCGAAGCAACGCGAAGAACCTTACCAGGTCTTGACATCGTACGCATAGCATAGAGATATGTGAAATCCCTTCGGGGACGTATAGACAGGTGGTGCATGGTTGTCGTCAGCTCGTGTCGTGAGATGTTGGGTTAAGTCCCGCAACGAGCGCAACCCTTACTGTTAGTTGCTACGCAAGAGCACTCTAGCAGGACTGCCGTTGACAAAACGGAGGAAGGTGGGGATGACGTCAAATCATCATGCCCCTTATGACCTGGGCTACACACGTACTACAATGGCTGTTAACAGAGGGAAGCAAAATGGTGACATGGAGCAAAACCCTAAAAGCAGTCTTAGTTCGGATTGTAGGCTGCAACCCGCCTACATGAAGTCGGAATTGCTAGTAATCGCGGATCAGCATGCCGCGGTGAATACGTTCCCGGGCCTTGTACACACCGCCCGTCACGCCATGGGAGTCGGTAACACCCGAAGCCTGTGTTCTAACCGCAAGGAGGAAGCAGTCGAAGGTGGGATTGATGACTGGGGTGAAGTCGTAACAAGGTAGCCGTATCGGAAGGTGCGGCTGGATCACCTCCTTTCTATGGAGAACCGAAGCATAAAAAGCTTCATAAAAAATCTCCGGTCAGCAAGTGGTGGAAACAGCAGGTTGTTCAATTTTGAGGATGCCTCATGAAAGGAAAAGCTTTCATGTGAGTATCTTAAAAAGAGCATAAGAGTCCCTTAAACGGGGGTGTAGCTCAGCTGGGAGAGCACCTGCTTTGCAAGCAGGGGGTCAGGAGTTCGATCCTCCTCATCTCCACCATGGGACGAGGACGCAATCACACAGCTGAACTAAGACGAGAACTAAAACTCGTAGAGAATTAAGGTGCTGCGGAGCAGCAAAGCGAGCTTTAGTGAGCTTAATAATTCTCTGCCAAAACATCGCGAAGCGATTTTTGGGCGCATAGCTCAGGTGGTTAGAGCGCACGCCTGATAAGCGTGAGGTCGGTGGTTCGAGTCCACTTGTGCCCACTGGGAAGGAAATCCCAAGACAGTAACTTGAAAATTGAATAATGAAGCAATATTAAAAGTAATGCAAATGAGGAAAACGACTAAAAACGAAAGTTAGAAGTCGGGAAAACTACAATCAGCATAACATTAAGGATAACATAATTCTAAGGTTAAGCTAATAAGAGCGTAGGGAGAATGCCTTGGCATTAGGAGCCGATGAAGGACGTGATAAGCTGCGATAAGCTGCGGGGAAGAGCAAGTATCTAATGATCCGCAGATTTCCGAATGGAGCAATCCGCATGAGTATGCTCATGCACTGTACAGTGAATAAAATAGCTGTATGGGGGGAACCGCCTGAACTGAAACATCTAAGTAGGGCGAGGAAGAGAAATCAACCGAGATTCTGTGAGTAGTGGCGAGCGAAAGCGGAAGAGGCTAAACCGAGAGTAGCAATACTTTCGGGGTTTTGGACAGCATTTAGTATTGTAATGATTTAGTTGAATCGTGTGGGAAAACGAACCAGAGAGTGTGAGAGTCACGTAAGCGAAAAGTCAGAGCAGCGAGCTGTATCCGGAGTACCGCGGGACACGTGAAACCCCGTGGGAAGATGGGGGGACCATCCTCCAAGCCTAAATACTACCTAATGACCGATAGCGAATAGTACTGTGAAGGAACGGTGAAAAGAACCCCGGGAGGGGAGTGAAATAGAACCTGAAACCCTATGCTTACAAGCACCGAGAGCCCGTCAATGGGTGATCGGGTACCTTTTGTAGAATGGTCCGGCGAGTTATTGTATGCGGCAAGGTTAAGTGCTTAAGGCACGGAGCCGAAGCGAGAGCGAGTCTGAATAGGGCGGCAAAGTCGTATGCAATAGACCCGAAACCGAGTGACCTAACCATGTCCAGGCTGAAGTGGAGGTAAAACTCCATGGAGGGCCGAACCCACGTCCGTTGAAAAGGCCGGGGATGAGGTGTGGTTAGCGGTGAAATTCCAATCGAACTCGGATATAGCTGGTTCTCTCCGAAATAGCTTTAGGGCTAGCCTCATGACAGATTACCGGAGGTAAAGCACTGAATGGGCTAGGGGTCGAAAGATTACTGAACCTTATCAAACTAAGAATGCCGGATAATCGATTCATGGGAGTCAGACTGTGTGAGATAAGTCTCACAGTCAAAAGGGAAACAGCCCAGACCCACAGCTAAGGTCCCAAAGTACATTTAAGTGGAAAAGGATGTGGGGTTGCATAAACAACCAGGATGTTGGCTTAGAAGCAGCCACTCATTAAAAGAGTGCGTAATAGCTCACTGGTCGAGTGACCCTGCGCCGAAAATTCAACGGGGCTAAAATGTACACCGAAGCTTGGGATTGTCAGTAATGACAGTGGTAGGAGAGCGTCGAATAAGGGGTGAAGTCAGAGCGGAAGCGCTGGTGGACTTTATTCGAGTGAGAATGCCGGAATGAGTAGCGAGAATTATGTGAGAATCATAATGGCCGAAAATCTAAGGTTTCCTGAGGAAGGTTCGTCCGCTCAGGGTAAGCCGGGGGCTAAGGTCAGGCCGAAAGGCGTAGCCGATGCACATACGGTTGAAATTCCGTAGCCACCGAAAGATTTAAGTATAGGGACGCTTCGAAAGTGATGTTGCCGGGCGATGGTTGACCCGGTCGTAAGGGATCGAAAATAAGTAGAGAAGTCATCATGGACGGAGACAAGAAAAGCTATATGTATATCTAAGGTGCCCGTACCGCAAACCGACACAGGTAGATAGGAAGAAGATTCTAAGGCCAACGGGAGAAGGGTTGTTAAGGAACTCGGCAAGTTGACCCCGTAACTTAGGGATAAGGGGTGCTTGAGTGATCAAGCCGCAGAGAATAGGCCCAGGCGACTGTTTAGCAAAAACACAGGTCTCTGCTAAATCGAAAGATGACGTATAGGGGCTGACACCTGCCCGGTGCCGGAAGGTTAAGAGGAGATGTGAGAGCATTGAATTGAAGCCCCGGTAAACGGCGGCCGTAACTATAACGGTCCTAAGGTAGCGAAATTCCTTGTCAGGTAAGTTCTGACCCGCACGAATGGTGTAACGATCTGGGCACTGTCTCAACAACCCGCCCGGCGAAATTGTAGTACCGGTGAAGATGCCGGTTACCCGCGACTAGACGGAAAGACCCCATGGAGCTTTACTGTAGCCTAATATTGGATTTCGGTATTTCATGTACAGGATAGGTGGGAGACTGGGAAGCATTGGCGTCAGCTGATGTGGAGTCACTGTTGGGATACCACTCTTGAAGTGCTGGAGTTCTAACCTGCGGCTTTGAATCAAGTCGGGGGACATTGTTAGGTGGGCAGTTTGACTGGGGCGGTCGCCTCCTAAAGAGTAACGGAGGCGCTCAAAGGTTCGCTCTGCATGGATGGAAACCATGCGTCAGAGTGTAAACGCAAAAGCGAGCCTAACTGCGAGAATGACGGTTCGAGCAGTAACGAAAGTTGGAGTTAGTGATCCGGCGGTATGTGAATGGAAATGCCGTCGCTCAACGGATAAAAGCTACCCTGGGGATAACAGGCTGATCTCCCCCAAGAGTCCACATCGACGGGGAGGTTTGGCACCTCGATGTCGGCTCATCGCATCCTGGGGCTGAATTCGGTCCCAAGGGTTTGGCTGTTCGCCAATTAAAGCGGTACGCGAGCTGGGTTCAGAACGTCGTGAGACAGTTCGGTCCCTATCTGTCGTGGGCGTAGGATATTTGCAAGGAGCTGTCCCTAGTACGAGAGGACCGGGATGGACGCACCTCTGGTGCACCAGTTGTCACGCCAGTGGCACAGCTGGGCAGCTATGTGCGGAACGGATAAACGCTGAAGGCATCTAAGCGTGAAGCCGCCCTTAAGATAAGATATCCCATCTTTATGAGTAAGACCCCTTGAAGACTACAAGGTTGATAGGCACAAAGTGTAATTGCAGTGATGTATTTAGCTAGCGTGTACTAATTGGTCGAGGGCTTGTCCTAAATTATGTTAGTCCTTAAATGTTTCATTATTCAATTTTGAGGTTATTGTCCTCAATCTATAGTCGGTGATCATTGAGATGAGGTCACACCTGTTCCCATGCCGAACACAGAAGTTAAGCTCATCTTCGCTGAAAATACTCGGCGGGCGACCGCCCGGGAAAATAAGTTGTCGCCGGCTCTT
>NZ_FOAT01000037.1 GCF_900109655.1 Hominimerdicola alba | reverse complement strand
ACCAAAACAAAATCTGTATTTCCTACAGATGACAGCCTTTTCAAGATGCTGTATCTGGCTATGAAGGACATCACGAAAAAATGGACCGGCCGTCGTCAGGACTGGAGCCGAATCTATGCTCAGCTGGTTATTTACTACGGTGACAGGATACCTGAATAACATTTTTATCTTGACAATCATATAATCATGTGCTAATATGCAGATAAGACCGACTGCTTTCACAATCGGTCTCATCATACACTCTTTTATTGCACTATTTTTCGTTTACACAGAATTTGGGATTGACTCGCTTGAAACGAATATAACGTTCAATTCCCGTACGGGTCATCTTGATGATAGCTCTAAAACAGCGTAAATGCGCGGTTTTAGAGCTTTTCTTTTTGTATGAAATTGCTTCTGTCCATTGTCTGTCCATTACGCTTATTTCGCTGAACTTTGTATATCTTTTGAGTAATTCTTATTGGTTGTCATTGTTATGCCGGGCGGGTCTGTCGGATCGTCCTCGTGCTTCTTCTTGAAGTCAAGAACATTAGCGATAGCCTCGCCTGCTCTAGCCTGTGCCTGCTGAAATACATGGCAGTAAATGGAAGTTGTTGTGCTGATAACACTATGTCCTAATGCACCCGAGACTGCTGCTGCATCGACACCCTCATTGATCAAGGCACTAGCATAAAAATGACGTAGGGAATGAATATCCCTGAAAGGAAAATTATTTTTCTCGCAGAACTCATTGAACCAGAAATAAGGTGTATTATTGTTCATGGGACGCCCGTCCCACTTTACGAACAGGCGGTCATAGTCCTGCCACTTGTCACCGATACGCTCACGCTCCTCGTCCTGCTCCGCCTTGAATGCCCTGAGCAAGTCCATCACCACCATCGGGAATTTCAGCGACCTCTGCGACTTCCTGGTCTTAGTTGTGTCGGTATAGATACCCTTTTCGGCTGTGTAGTTAGATGTGCGTTTAACGCTGATAACGCAGTTGTCCCAATCGATATCCTTCCACTCCAGACCCAGCAGCTCACCGCGGCGGAAACCGCTGTATATCGCAAGGGTGAAGAATGTACGGTATTTCAGGGGTGCGTCCTCCAGAAGATTGAAAAGCTGCTCGACCTGTTCAAGAGTGTAGATCTCTTTCTCCTTCTTCTCGCCTTTCGGCACAGTCACACGTCTGCATGGATTGTCCGTGAGCAACTCCATCTTGACCGCATAGCTGAACACATCGCTGATGAAACTCAGGTGATGAACTACCGTCTTCCTTGAAAGGGGCTTGCCGTTTTTGAAAGACTTGCCGTTCACAGCCAGATCGTACACAAACTGCTGAATGTGCCTTGCCTTGATCTTGTCCATCCTCATGTGACCGATAGCAGGGTAGACCCTGTTTCTCAGCTGCTTCATGCGCTCATAAGATGTATTGCGCAGATTGAGCTTGGCATAGGTTTCCAGCCATTCCTCAGCGAAAGCCTCGAACTTGACGTTGGTGGTCACCTGTCCCTGCTGACAGCGTTCCTCGAACAGCACCGCCTGTCGCTGAACTTCTTTCTCTGCCTGCTTCGCTGTCATACCCTCGGGCGGCTTCCAGCTCATTGTCTGAGTTATCTGCTCACCCTTAGTATCGTAACCGCAGCTGACACGTATCTGATATGTATTACCTCTTTTTCTTATATTAGCCATTGTCTGATTCCTCCTTACAATCAGACCTCTGACATCTCTACACTTCCATTATACCACGTTTCGCGTGGTAAAGCAATAGAGCAAATGAATATTTTTCGAGTAAAGATGCCCGGTCTGCTTTTGTTCTATCTTTTGTGTTTTTTGGTATTTATGGGGTGCAGGAAATTATCTAGCTTTTCTTTCAAGCCGAGATTTTCAATAAACTGCATGACCTTATCATATTTCGCCTTGAAAGTAGCTAACTCATTTGTCAGCCCGCGTACCTGCGATTGTAGTTTATCTATCGTCCTTTTGAGTGCTGAGCGTTCGCCCCGCCATTTTATCTGTTTCGCTTGAAGTTCATGCACCTGCTCGGTTAGACGAGATATCGTGGTTTCTTTTTCAGCTGTATCATGTTCTGCGACAATTTCTTTCTTTGCAAGACTGACAACGCCCTCATAGTCCACAGCGGATAGTGTGACCTTATTTCCAAGAACAGTATGTTTTATATTGATGCTGTCAATATCGTTGATCTGCGATATCTTATCAGTAGTAGCTTGCAACAACTGATGGTTGATCGTCAGCTGTTCTGTTGTGCTTTCCAACTCCGCTGACTTCGTTTCAATCTCAGCTCCAAGCTTTTCAATCGCTTCTGATTTCTCCGCATACTCAGTATCCAACCTAGCCAGCGTTTCATCTGCATCACGCAGAACCTTCTCGGTGGATTCCAACTGATGCTGAGTACATTCAACTTTATTCTCCAACAGCCTGATTTCCTGCGCTCGCATTTTCTTTTTATAATCAAGGACGTCCATGTGCTGCTCATGAGTACCGAGCTGTTCCCACTCGATACCATAGGACTTCATGACCTCGGCAAGCATTTCTTTCTCATGCTCGATCCACTTCTTAGTGCAGGTGACGTTCTTTCCCTCACTAACAAACCCTTGCTGTTCCAGAGCCTTTGACAGCGAGTTGCGGGTAGACAGCCCCCTCTTCTGATCGGTAGCGAACGGAACAAAATCAATATGGATGTGTGGTGTTTCCTCATCAAGATGAATGACAGCGTTGAACACTCTTATGTGTGGATTGCGTTCCTGAAATTCCTTGATGAAATCGGTCAAGGCTTTAGTGGCGAGTGTAGCTTCGGGTGTTCCGCAGTGTGTATCTTCGGTATTACCTATCTGAAAGATCAGCTCATAAAACGGTTTCTCCTGCTTACTGCGGTTGATATGCTCGTAGTAGTTTTTGATTCGGCGGTCTTTACGCTTCTGTTTTGCGTTATACTCATCGAGAGCCTTATCAAATAATTCGTGATAGACGCTCTGTATATCTTTTTTGATCAGTGTAATATTTTCGTGAGTGCGGTTCTTATCAACATTTGGTGCTATGAACTTTCGGTTATTGTGACCGATGCTGCCTTTGTCGATACGTCCGCTTATCGTTCTTTTAATATGCATTTCTCCTTTCGTGGGGTGTGCAGTTATCGTGGATATACGCTGACACTATCAACGCAAAGATACTTTTGTCACTCCTGAACGGAGCGACAAAAGCCTTTGCGGCAGCGGTTCCTCTGCACCCCTTTTGGTCGGGCTCCGCCCTCCCTTACGGTATCGGGCATAGCCCGATTTTTTATGCGCAGACTGCGCCGATATATTTCAGCAGACTGTCCTTGCTGACGAGTATTTTTCCGCGTGCGCCCTGTCCGCACCTTATGTATTTCACTTTGTCCTGCTTGACCAGCATTCGCACTGTGTGCTCCGTCAGCCCCGAAACGAGTTCGGCACATTCTTTGATCGTCAGCATTTTTGGCAGCTCAGGTTCGCTCACAGTTATAGTCGTGGGTTCGTTCTCGACGGGTATCATTTTCTCCAGTAATGCGGTCACAGCCGCGATAAGCTCGTTCTTCTGTTTAGTCGTCAAGTACATTCTCCTTCCTCTTTGCAACAGCCTCGATCTTCTCCAGCATATCCATCTGCTTGTCCTCGTCCATTTCAAATCTCAGCCAGCGGACGAGTGTCTGCTCCGATACTCCAAGTTCGTGTGCCAGTTCCCAGTGACGCACTCCTCTCTCTTTCAGTTCCTCTCTGATGATCGCGTTTGCCTTTGCCATCTTGCATCTCTCCCTTTCAAAAAACTATAAATGATTGCAGCTCACAGTTATTAGCTTCGAGGAGGGTGGGCAATAACTGCGCACACCCCTCTATTATATTATATAGCACATTTGTTTGCTCTGTGCCATATATTCCAAAATCAGATTTTTATCTTGATGAGGGGGAAGAAATTTCATATGTAGAATAATGCTGATGACGAAATCAAAGCGTTGCTATACCGGAACTTAACAAACACTTCCTTGCCAAATGTTTTACAATGCGCTATAATAATATCAACAAAAGCGCTTTTTAATTTTTAGAGGAGTGGTATTATGACGATAGGTGCGACCATAAAACATCTTCGGCAGGAACAGGACATGACTCAGGAACAGCTTGCAGAAGCCCTTGGCATAACCTCACGTGCTGTTAGCCAGTGGGAGAACGGCAGGACAGCTCCGGATATCTCACAGCTTCCTGCACTGGCGAATTTCTTTGATGTTACCACCGACTATCTTCTGGGTGTGGATATAAAACGCAAGGAAGACGAGGTGCAGCGAATAATCGGTGAAGCTTTGAAATATGATCAGCGCGGCGATCAGAAAGGTAAGGCGGAACACCTGAAAGAGCAGATAAAGACCTACCCTAATGAGCCTTTGCTGTTGAGCAATCTTGCTTCTGCGTTACAGTGCTATTATTTTATTCAGGGTAATGCGGACACGGAGCAGCTAAAGAAGGAAAAGTCAAGCGAGATAATCACTCTTTGCGAAAGGGTGCTGAAATATTCAAAACCCACAGATGATAACAGCTCAGTGAAGCAGATACTTCTGATGCAGTACCTCAGATACACTGGTGAAAAGGAGAGGGCAAAAGAGATCATTTTGTCACTTCCGTTCGTCAGCTGCACAAGAGAGATGTTTGAGAGCGAGCTTTATGATGGAAGAGAAGCGCTCAGGCATAAACAGTCAGCATTGCTGATGAGCTTTATGACCCATATGCATAACTTGTTCTGGAAGATATGTCATGATGATACATACAGCTGTGAGCAGAAGATAGAGATATTAAATGCCGATGCAGCAGTGATAGAACTCATTACAGCCGGAAAGCCTAACTGGTTTTACGGGCCACTATCTGCAATTGCAGCAGAACAGGCAGTATTTTTTCATTTGCTTGGTGATGATAAAAAGGCTCTTGAAATGCTTGAAACGGCATATACCCATGCCGATAATTATGAAACTCGTCCCGACGGTGAAAAGTACGCTCCATGCTGGCTCTCGGAAATTGATGATAAGCAGGAATACATTTGCAGAACAGCTACCGATACGGCTTATGAAACTCTGTACAGGAAGATCGCAGAACACAGATTTGCTGATGTATTCAGCGAAAATGAAAGATTTGAAAGGCTGATGAACAAACTTAAAGAAAAGATAAGTAAATAACGATTTACGGCATACCAGAATTTATTAAGGTATGCCGTATTTTTGTGATAGGGATCGTTATAGAAATAATAACTGTCCGAATTATTTCCCCACAAAAGAAAAATTATATGCTATACTATATGAAAAATATAAGAAGGAGAGCGCAGTATGAAAACAACAATGGGCGAAAAGATAAAGGATATGCGTGTTGAGCGGCACATGACCACCAAGCAGCTCGCGCAGGCAACGGGGATATCCGAGGCTGTGCTGAACGGACTGGAGAACGATAACGGACGCGATGTGGGTTACAGCCGTATCATCGACCTTGCGAAGTTCTTTGAAGTCCCGACGGACTACCTGTTGGGTTTCACCGAGAGCCGTATAACAAAGAACATTGAGCTGAAAGAACTGGGGTTATCTGATAAAGCGATAGAAGTCTTGCTTGCTAAAAGACAGGACAACGAGCTTGTGAGCCAGCTGATCGAACATTCAGAATTCAGTAACCTGATCAATGCGATAGATATCTATGTCAAGCAGCTTGCCGCGAAGTCGATCAATACAATTAATAACCTCACAGCGGTCATGCAGCGAGGGGTGGAGAATTATGTGGCGGGCGCAGGTATGCCCGAGGGGTACGGTTCGGCAAAGAACTACATCAACGAGACTAAGGTCGATGAGGACGAGTTTCTGCGTTACAGGATAATCGAGCGGTTCAATCAGATACTGAGGGAAGTGTATTCGGCAAATGTAGAGGATACTGAAAAGAACATACCCTCCGCAATCAAGGACAGTAATGAAATGACCAGCTTCATGCTGGAACTTCTGGATCAGGTCAAGGCAGGCGAGGTCGAAATCGAGACACCTATGGACGCTGTTGCGCTGATGATGGTGAATATGGGGGTATCCGAAAAGGAGATGGCGGAAGTTTTTGGTGAGCTACCCGATGATGGGGATAGCATATCCGATGATATAGCGCGTGATATCTTGGAGAGGTTTGGTGTTAATAATGATGATTTTGTCGAGGTGCTGGAGAAGTATGGGATAGTTGGCTAAAAAATATACGAATATCGTTTTTTACAATCGCAGTTTTGTTAGTATTATTAAACCATTTGGATTAGCTTTCTTTGTGTGTTACTACAAATTTTGCAGCAAAGACGAGAAAATATAAAATTTATATTGACAATGTTTGTTTAATGTGTTAAAATCCCTAAAACGATAAGTATATTAAAAGACCAACATTAAATTTATAAGGAGGATCAATATGAAAGAAAAAAAGATAAACCGTTTTACTAACAGGTATACACTTTCTAAAACTTTGCAGTTTCAGCTTTTGCCTATTTGCAAAACTGAAGAAAACTTTGAGAAAAAACAATTGCTTGAAGATGATGATAAAAGATCTACAGATTATAAAGCTGTGAAAAAGATAATCGATGATTACCATAAACACTATATCAACTCTAGATTAGCTGAAATTAAAAATATAGATATAACGGATTATGCTGATTTATACTTTAAAGCTAATAAAGATCTTAAAGATAAAAAAACAATGAAACAGTTGGAAGACGGTTTGCGTAAAATAATTGCTGATGCATTAACTAAAGATGATTGCTATGCAAAGATTTTCAAAAAAGAACTGTTTTCAGAAATTTTACCCGAATACTTTGATGAAGATCAAAACAAAAAACAGCTAATATCGGAGTTTAAAAACTGGGTAACATATTTTCAAGGCTTTTTTGAAAACAGGAATAATCTTTACACCGCTGAAGAAAAATCTACAGCAATAGCATACAGATGTATAAATGATAATCTGCCTAAATTTTTGGATAATTGCAGAAGCTATAGAATGATCAAAGAAGCATTATCGCAATCTGATTTAGATGTACTGAGCCATACACTTACTTCAGTACTCTCTCTTGAAGGAATCATATCAATGATTCTGTGAGTATCCCAATCAACCATAACAGTGCCGTATGAATACCGCTTCTTTAATGCAAAGTCATCAATACAAACTCTATACACCTTTGATTTATCTACGATCAGAGGTGTTTTTTTTTAGCAGCGTACAAATAGAGCTCTTTCCAATGATGATGTTTTCGTTTTTTAATAACCTACTGGAACAAACAGAACTCATCTCAGAAGATGTTTTTAGTATTCTTTCGATGAACAAACAGAACTCATCTCAGAAGATGTTTTTAGTATTCTTTCGAT
>NZ_FOAT01000031.1 GCF_900109655.1 Hominimerdicola alba | reverse complement strand
CTGAGGCGGCAATACAATGCTGTGATCTTGTCTTTCATTCATTCCTCTCTTTCCGACGATCACAGCGGATCATTAATATTATAGCACAGATGTTCTTAGATGTCAACGATAAATTTTAAATGACCCGCTGTTTCTACGTTTTTTAGACATTAATTCGACATCGCTTTGCATATCTCCTTTGTTACCAGTCGCTGGAGCAGATCTTCGAGTGACTCACCACATTCGAGGTCGAAGTAGGTTTTGACAATGTAGGTCGTATGACCGATCTTGTACTCCCTCACCGAATTCAGCTCATAGCGCGGGTTCTTCTGTTCTTCTTTTGTAAATGTTGTTTTCAAATTCATTCTCCTCTCGTTTGAGGAGATGATGTTTTTGAAGTGGATCCGTTTTTCTGCCGTAAGGAGTGACGGCAGCTATTTGAAGATTTTACAAGTTTTATCGTGGTTGATGAGACCCCTAAGCTGTTTCCGAAACGCTGTCGGCAAAGGCATGGCGAACTGCTTTCACTGACAGCGATTAATTGTGCATAGGTATCACCCGACCTTTTCTTTACTTATTGATCTATGCTGATTCGCTACCAGCGACCGAATGAACGACCTCGTTCGTGGTGGTAGTTTCAGCATCTTCTTCATTATTATCGTTATCTTCAGCAAGGATAGACTCAGCTGCCGTACTATTTTCATTGGCAGACTGTTCTTCCTGCTTTTTAGCTTTAGCAGCTTCCTGTTCCTTCCGGTGCTTGGCAATGATCTCATCGATGAACTCCACACAATCATCATGCATGAACATGAAATCGATGATCTCACAGTACTTGTCCAGCGGCAGAGATATATCCAGTTTGCTTCTGAACTTCTTGCCGACATCTTGATTTGTCACCATTTCGGCTTTTTCCAGTTCATCGGCAATTTCGGCATCGAGCTTCTTTTTAGCTGTCCGCATGGTTTTCATTTTATTTTGCAGCCGTGTCATCTCATCTTCGTACTCTTTCGACTTCTCGATCTTTTCTTCTGTTGTAAGCTTTTTGTTACTCAATAGCATTCTCCTTTCCTTGAGGGCAATTCTGCCCCTGCTGCATACGCAGCAATTCGCATACACGAAAGTTTGACAGGGCGGTAAGTTTTGCGAATTTTTTATTCGATAGTCATTACCCACCATAACCCCGTAGGGCGCACTTATACAAACTCTTCGAGTTTGAAGTGCGCCAAAGAGGGAAAACTCCCTCTCTGGACTCTCCCTTATGCAAGCGATCCCGCTAGTGTGCCATACGGCACGAGGATGATTTGGGTGTCATAATCGGGGCTTTGGCTTTTTCGGGGGCGCAGATTTTTGTTGCATATCGCCCTGTTTATCCTTTTCGAAGTTCTGCTTCCTGAACTGAGACAGCAGACCGATAGCTTTTTCTTTTTCTGATTTCGGAACAAACAATTCGTATTTATCCTCATTGTAGAAAATGAGTTCGCTAGGGATATTATGACTTTGCAAGTATTTCTCGTACTGTTCCAGCACAGGCATTTCATCATGTATCGTGAAAGCTTCGGACACTTTACATCCTATATTGGATTCGATGTAGTCGATAGTATCCTGTTTATGCTTCGAGCGAATAGCCCGCATTTGCTGTTCAAGCTCTTGAATCTCGACTTCAAGATTGCGCCTGCGTATCCGACGATTCTTGTTTCCCTTGTCGGTCTTGAAGCCCTTGCGCTCAACGGCACAAACCTCGACACCGAGGTGTATCTGTGGCAAGCGGTCAATGCCCTGATCTTTGTAACTTCGGTGATCGACCCGAGCGTCTGAAACGAAATATAGCTTGTGATTACACCAATCAGCCCATCGTTCCCGCCATTCAAGTAGAAGCTTCCGATCATTCCAAGCGCGTTCCTTTTTAGTGAAACCGTTCTTGCCCACGCGGCGGGTGGGCAGCAGAATATGAACGTGAGGATTTCCGTCGCCCTTGTCATGGATAGCAAAATCACAGCACATTCCCTTGCTAACAAAACACTGCTTGCAAAACTGTCTGACCAGATCGATCTGGTCTTCTCTTGACAGTTCGCGCGGTAATGCCGCATTGATGCTACGAGCGGTTTGGGAGTTCTTGCGCTTTTCAGCACACTCGGCATAGTTCCATAGTTTGGCTCTGTTGCTGTATTTGGGTGGCGCATTTGCAGGCAGCAGAATCTCCTTGTGGACAACTTCGTGCTTATTGCGGTAATCGTGAATTTTTCCATCACGCTCATTCTTGATCTTCTCGCCTGCGATGTATGCAGCACTAGCTACGCAACTGCCCCCACTCGTTCGCGTGACCATTTTGACGTTGAAATGATATATTGCGGTTATCAGCCTTCTTTCGATTTGAATTAATCTCAATATGCACATACGTTCGATTGTATAATAGATTATAGCACGGATGTTCGGATTTGTCAATGAACATGAGTACATTCAAATGGACTAAAAAATCCTCTATGAGATCGATCATAGGGGATATTATTATCTTGCAACACCAAGAAGTTCCATAAGCCTTTCTTCACGCAGATCGTGATCTTCGATCAGGATATCATCTATCTCGGCTGCACCGTTTTCATGAGTTTTAATATAATCGCTGACTTTGCACAATATTTGTTCATCGTCATTAAGCTCACCCTCATATATTTCCGCTCTCAGTAACGGCGAAAACAGCTCTCCGCAGTAAATATGCTTTAATGCTTCATAATGCAGACCGTCTTTGTTATAATACAGAATGAATGGCGAACAACAGTCCTCACGGTCGGCGGATATCATAGTCTTCCATATCACAACAGCGTGAATTGTCGGGTGGAACGGTTCTGCGTCAAAGGTTATGATATCTCCGGGATCAAATGGGGTCACAAGATCAAGATCATCGTGATAATATTTTTCACCCTCGATCTCAGCAGCCCAAACACTCCCGTCATGTCCGACAGTAAATAGTGCGGTGTACTCATATTCACCGTTTTTCAAGTCATATCTGGTAATGACATACCAGCTTATTGACGCATAGCCTTCCTCATCGAGATCTTCATCGTTCTTCTCTTCGATTATTGAATTTACAGCCTTATGAAAAGAAACATACGGCGCACTTTCATCACAGTCATCACCGTCTTCTTCGTAATAGTGAACTGTTTTCAGGAATATTGCATCGCCCTGACTATCCATGAGCGACACAGCCTTTTCAAGATATCTGACCGCATTGCTGAGATCAGCACCGCTTTTCTTTGCAAGCCTTTTCATATCATGCAGCTTGTCACGGATATCAGCCCTTGCATACATTATCAGGTCAGCTATCTCCTCGGCTTTCAGATATTCGCTATGTTCTTCCATCCATCTGCGTGAAGTCTCACTTTCGATGTATTTGAGATACTCTGTCAAAATTACCAGCTTCCTTTAGTCTGTTATCCCGACAACTTTATTATAAAGCACCTTTACACGCTGTTCGGGAATATCCATATCCGTATGAAAATGCCCGCAGTACCATTTTTGGTAGGTCACTCGTCTTAATACTTCATCGAGAAAATCTGCTGTCCTGCATGGGGACAGCTTGCGCGAAAACATTGGTATCTGCGCAATTATGCTTTTGGGCAGAGTATGCGTCACGATGAGATCGACTTTATTATCATGTCTTTCGAGATTTTCAAGAGCGGTTTCGATCTCGTCATCGCTCGCTTCTTCTTTGCTCCACCAGCTGACACCCTCGATCCTCCAGCCTCTATCTGTGCTTGCCGCACCGCCGAATGTCAATATCTTCCTGTCTTCTATGGTGTATACCTCGCCCCGCATAAGGTGGATAACATTCGTTGCATGAGGATGTACCTGCACCTTTCCGCCAAACATCTCACTGACTTCCTGCTCGCTCCACCAGTCATGATTATCGTGATTGCCGTCGATGAAAAGCACAGTGTAAGGCTTTTCGCGCAGATATTTTATCCAATTGCTGTACTCGCCGTCTTCACCGTTTGATGCTTCATATTCCGTAATATCACTCGGCAGAAACGGCAGACCGAAATCGCCTGCTATGATAAGTTTATCGTCCGAAGTAAGTCTTGCAGTATCAAGCTTACCCATATCCGCACCGCAGTGGGTGTCTCCTGTCAGATATATCATTTTTTCACCTCAGATCTATCTTTTCCAGCGCATCATACAGCTTCCTGAAAACCAGCTGATTGGGGTAACGCTTGAAATCCGCAAATACCCAGATGCCGTCATGGTAGAAATGCTGGCGAATAGCCGCCGCGCAGCCTGCGCTCCTGCTTTGTCCGTATTCGCACTGACAGATGATATCCTTTCCGCTTTTGTAAGCCTCAACTACGAACCTCGCCATGTCTTTGGCTTCGGAGAAATAAGTATCGTAATCATAGCCCCTGTCGCCAAGCACATCAAGGTCGAGGTCGTCAAGCTCACTGTAAAAAACAGTGTCGCACACTTTGCTGTAGTCAACGTGGGTGTAGTTCTTGTTGATATGCTTTATGGCGGGGTCATAAAAGCTGATGACAGCTGTATTTTCGGGGAATTTCCCCTCTTCGATAAGTGCTTCGGCTTCTTCTCGGGAATATATGGTAACGTGCATATCGAGCCTTGTCTTCCTCAATGCAAGACGGCGAAACCTCACTTTTGCAGTCGCGCAGGTCTGAGCTACCCAATGACTCTCCGTATCAAGCATTTCGGATATCTCCCAGCTAGTCATACCCATGCCGATATTCAGGTAAAGCATTTCCTGAAATCTGTCGGACAGCTTGCTGATTATCATTGATAACCGCTCTGCTGAAAGCGGTTCGGGAGCGTTGATAAATTCGTTGAGCTTTGCCGCGTATTCGGGTGATATTTCCATGCAAAAACTCCTTTCTGTTCGGTCAAAAAACGTCGGTGTAACAGCGATAATGCCTGCTGTTGTCGTACTTTACTGTCACATCTCCAATCAGCCTGAACTTAATCTTGATGACGTCAATGTACTCCTGCCCGATATGGGGGCTCATGTAGATGACCGCTTTTCCCTTGCCCGAAAGCTCCACGCGACCCCGCGGATAGTAGTCAAAGGGCTTGCGGCAGCCTTTCGGGTGGACGATATCCCAGAGCAGTTTGTGATTATAGGTGTCCCCGGATTTCGCAGTACCATCGGGATAACTGCCATCAAAGGGGAATGCAACCAGTTCACCATCGATCAGCCAGAATACACCTTTGTACATTAGCCTCAGTCCAGCCCCTCAATGCTGACCCCAAGATAATCAGCCAGCTCGCCCCAGCGTTTACACTCCTTAACTTCAAGCATACACATCTTGAACATCAGCGCCATTCTCTCTTTGAAAATGGGGTGAACGTTCAGCTCGTTGCAGAGATCAAAAAATCCTTCGCCGCACACAAGTGTGTCTCTATTTACCACCATAACGGATATGAGGGGCAGACCCATGGCGTGGCAGTGCTTGGAAAGCTCGCCGATATGTGCGCCCACATCGTGCCCGGGAGCGCGGAGCGGTATCCCCGTGAGGTCGGATATCTCGCTGTAAGTGATCCTGTACTGACCTCTCGCGATACATTCAAGCAGTACCTTGCCGCAGTTGATCTGAGCTTTTGTCAAAGGCTTGAGTTCCATAGCATTTCCTCCTGTTTTGTTGAAGTCTTGGTGGTTCGTGTTCTTTGTTGTCATTATTATAGCATATGGTATGGGGAGAAAAACGGATATGTGTGAGATGGTGTAAAATATCCCCGATGGGTGGTCGGGGATAGGCAGAATCTATTATTCATTAATCTAAACGTACTTATTGCAGATTTTCAAGAACAGTATTTATAATTTTCTCATTATCTATATAAAACTTTACTTTAGTGCTTATATTTCCCCATTCTATTATTAATTTTTCTGTATTACCACCTTCAATCCATGCGTAAAAATCAACAACAAGATTCGATATAGGTCTACCATCTTCATATAAATATTTAGTATTCTTATCACTTTTTAGATATTCACTTATTTTTTCCTGTAACTCAATATATAATTCTTCGTTCATATTACTCCAAGCGCAATTTATGCGTTTAATTCCTGCAACTTTCTTACACCAATAAAGAACATTATTATCTATAGGTGTATGACAATAAGTAAAATATTCCTCTTTAGCACCGTTAAAAAGTAAGAAATTCTTAAAAGCAATATTTATCAGTTTTTGCGCTTTACCATAAGTAAAATTTACAGATGACTTTTCAAATACTTTAATCATTTCATTACAAGTATCTTTATGCCATTTATCAAATATGTGTTTATCTTTAGGCGCAGATTCATCAAAGTATTTAATGAATCTATCAGTAACATATTTAAGCATTACATCTTTTAATAAATTACCATTCTCGTCCTTCACTTTGCTAATATCTGGAAGCGTGCGTGGAGCCATATCATTATAAGCTGTTTTACATACTACATTTTCAATCTGTTCTTGGTTTGAGATATTACATTCTGTAGATACATAAGGGAATAATACTTTCAGTTTTATCCAATCATTTTTTGTCATAATTGAAACCTCCATCCAACGAACTATCAGTCTCAGCCTCATCGCTGTACTCCCATTATACCACATCGGAAGTTATAAGTCAATTATAGTAAACAAATTAAAATATAAAACATTTTCTCTGAGCTACTTCTGATCCAAATATCTCACCCATTGCTTCACGGATAGTAAAACTCAATAGAATCACGGTCTTCGTAGGTCACTTTGGCATAGCAGTTCATGAATGTTCCGTGTGCTATTCTTTTAACGCTTGCAGGCACATAAACTGATGTCAGCTTGTCACAGAACACGAAAGCAGCGGGTGCTATTTCCCTAACCGTGTCGGGAATGACCACATCTCCGCTTTTTCCGGGAGGACAGCGCAGAAGTATCGTAAATTCATTATTATAGAGTATGCCCTCTTTGCTCGAATAGGTCTGATTGAAAAGATTGACCTCGTATTCTTCCAGATTGGGCGCAATGAGATCACTGTAATCCTCCTCACATAGATCTTGACAGATCATCATCTTTTTCAATGAATAGCAGTGGTCGAATGCATTAGAACCAACGCTGTGTACACCATCGGGAATGCGGATCTCTTCCAGTTTGTGACAACATAAAAAAAGATCATCGCTGAACCCGCATACCTGTGATCCGAATTCAATGTGTTTAAGTGACGTACAATCCATAAAAACTCCAATACCTAAGTGATCAAGCCTGCCGGTTATAATGATCTCTTTAATATTATAACAGCAGCGGAAAGCGTCACTCGAAATCTCCCTGACAGTTTCGGGAACTACAAATCTTTCCGTGACGATACCATTGGGACAGCGTATAAGCCTGGTCTTGTCCTTGCTGTAGAGAACACCGCCCTCGCTGATGAAATTCGGATCGTCATCATCAACGGTTATCTCGGTAAGCTCATCACAATCCCAAAGCACAAAACCATCAAACCAATCAGGGTCAAGACCTTTGGGAAGATGGATCGAAGTGAGATTCTCACAATGATTAAAGGCTTTGAAATGAATATCTCTCACACCCTCAGGAACCACCGCCCTTGTTACGCCATCTTCTTCAATGTACTTTTCCAGCACACCGTCTTTGATAACAAAACCCATATTTAACGCTCCTTTTCACTTGTACCTGTCTGACGCTTTTCTGAGTGTTTCGCCTATCTTCTCACGCAGGGATTTCTAGAACAGAACCATCTTCAGATGTGCGATATTCGCCACCGTGCCGAACCAGTCAACGATATTATTTATTCTGTTTTGTTGAAGTCTTGGTGTCTGTTGTTCTTTGTTGTCATTATTATAGCATATGGTATGGGGAGAAAAACGGATATGTATGAGAGGACAAAAAATATCCCCGATGGGTGGATCGGGGATATAAATGCTTATTATTTATTAAGAATCATATCTATAGTCTCTAACTCTATTTTGAGTTTGACAATTTGACTTCTCAAATCATCATTACAAAACCTATTTCTAATATAATCGTCTTTCAATAGAAGTTTTGTTTTTTGCAAACTGGAGAGTGAAACCAGCAACTCACCACTAATACTATCCAATTTAGCTTCTTCCCATATATAATACTCTGCAAGGAATGGGGGTATATCTTTAAATCTTTCTATCGTTTTAAGTTTATCCCTAAATGATTGTTGAATTGCATCATAATCATCTGAAATATTACTCCATGCTTCATGAATTTCAAGACCAATATTTTTCCTTGCCCACTCCAATATGTAACTATCAAGAACTACATGACAGTGTTCAAAATATTTGTTTTCAGCGTCTCCAAATAAAAATAGATGCTTGAATGTCATGTTTATAAGCTTTTGAGCTTTTCCTCTTGTCATTTTGTTTCCAAAATCATTGGACAACTTACGAAACTCTTTTTTTAAAAAATCACATTGTTTTTTGTGCCACTTATCAAAGCTTTCTGTAGATGTGAAATCTTCAGTTTCAAAGTAACTTTTAAATTTATCGGCTAATTTTAAAAATATTTTTTTTCGCTCATCTTTCTTCTTACCAATTCCAGGAAAATGTCTAGGCTGCATATCCTTATATGCAGGTGTATTAATAACCCCAAAAATATCATCTATATTCTTTATGCTTTTGTTTGAATGATCCACTTCAAACATACAACTTAGGTCATCTTTTTTTACCGTTAACATAAGAATACCTCCATTTAACATAGTATCCGTCCCAACTTTATTACTGTATTCCCATTATAATATCTCCTGATCTAATTACCGCCTTGCTCATTCCTTTTTCAGTAAAATATCAAGATACTCACTAAGATGCTTCATTTCTGTTAATACTTCATCTCTGCTATAAGCGGTCAATTCTTTGCGAAATGTAGTTTCATGATTTGATTCACAGAGCCACTGTATCAGCTTTTCATCGGTAGGTGCGGGTGTTCCATTTTCATCTGCCCATATATAGCCGGGATAGTCTTTGCTTTTTTCTATAATATCATGTGCAAATCTTTTACGTTTTGAGAATTCTTTATTATTTTCGCCGAACCAAATGCCAATAAATAACCTGTTATTACATACAAGCAGTTCTAGACAAGACTGGTTAAATAAATAATCCGTCAACCTTTCTCTATCATTTGAACGCCAGTAGCGTAGGGTAAAAAAGTCACTTCCGTTCTTAGGCTTTGAAATGAGATTCCCGGGATTGTGGTGTTGTTTTAAGTGAATATCTTCCATATTAGCTTTTATATCATTGTGTACACTAATGAGAAAATCACGATCATATTTCATAAACTTATCCTCCGTTCAATAAAGATAAAATTCCCAGCCCCATCGCTGTACCCCCATTATACCACATTGGAAGTTATAAGTCAATTACAACAAACAAATTAAAATATAAAACAAATTTATACCTTGATTCACTTGTACCTGTCTGCCGCTTTTCTGAGTGTTTCTCCTATCTTCTCACGCAGGGACTTCGGAAACAGCACCTCGACCTGGTCGGCGTACTGTATCGCCCAGTGCAGCATAGCATCCTCGCTGACACGCACCCTGACTTCCATAAGATCATCGTCAAGGATATGGATATCCGCACCCGTGCCGAACCAGTCCACGATATCGTTCATAAGATGCCGCGGACATCTGAATGTGCATTTGCCCACTTCACCAGCCCACATATTCGGATGTTCGCGGACATACTCGCCCAGGTCGATGCCGTTTTCAAAACCTTTCAGCGAGCGCACAGATACTGCCTTATTCTCGGTGATATCGATATCCGTTATCCTGTCGGTACGGAAGACGCTTACACCATCATGCCCCGCAGGATTTCCCAGCATATAGTATCGCCCGTTCAGCGAAAGCAGTTTGTAGGGGCTGACGGTGTAGAGCCTTTCCTCGCCGTTATCATCAGTCCGCGGATGCAGCTTAAAATCGGTGCCGTAGTCGCAATAGCGGAACTGCACCTGCTTTTTGTCGATGGCAGCTTCGTTAAGCAGGGATATGGTGTAAAACAGCGACTTGTTCCCGCCGTTTCTCGCAACAGCAGAGGTCATGGCTTTTACGCGCTTTTGGAAGTCTTCCTCACCCAGCTCGGCTATCTTCATAACAAGCCTGTCGCACTGATTTTTCGGCAGATAATTCGAGAACAGCAGGCTGTCGATCATCACACATAACTCGCTCTCGTCCCACTTATGTTCACGTCGGAAGTACCAGTCAGTCATGATATTCTCCTGTGCACCACGCTTGTTTGTGCGATGACGCTCGGTGTATACCAGCGGATAGTCTGCTTCCAGCAGCATGGAAAGATTATGGCGCACAGTCTTTGGGTCAAGCTTCATGCCGTAGTCCTCCAGCACCAAATCGGCTATCTTCTGCTGAGATATCCTGTGTTCCTCGTCGGAGTGTTTTTTCAGCACCTCAAGAATATAGTGCATATACAGCTTTTTCGGCTTTTTCTCTGCCATGATGATACCTCCCTCGTCATTTTTGTTTAGAGTATTATAGCACATCAAAACAGATTTTGCAATAGGAGTATGTACGTTTTTTAGGATATGGTCTATTTGGGGTATAATGAAAAAGCACCATCATGCCTTCATGACATAATGGTGCTTAGTGATCCGCTGTATATCGTCTGTATCAATTATTTCGGTATGGATAAATTACTTCTTTAACGCTAGTCAGATAAAGCTCTCTTCTTTGGCAGTAATAATCATTTTGTTATTTTGTCTTGATTTTCAACAGGTTCAGTTCGGGAGTGTTGAAAAGTCGGAGGGGTATTACGCTATTACCTAATCCTCGGCTGACGTACATGGTGGTATCTCCGCTTTTATATTCCCCTGAGGTATATTTCGGGAAAAAGCCCTGGTCGGGAGCTACTATGCCGCCGATGAATGGCAGGCGGAACTGTCCGCCGTGGGCATGGCCTGTTATTATCAGGTCGGGGGAGGAGAGGGTGTATTCTTCCTCTAAATACTGGGGTTCGTGGGCAAGGACGATATGCAGGGCATTCTCGGGGACGGTTTTTGAAAGTTCAGCGAGAGTGCCGTTATAAAGGTGGTCGTCGCCCAAACCTGTGAGGTAGATGTCGTTATCTAATATCACGGTGGTATTATCAAGGATAGTGACACCTGCGGAATTTATGCCTGAGTACAGCTTTTCGCTTTCGGTCGCATCGAGCCACATTTCGTGATTGCCTGTTATATAGTAGCATGGTGCGATCTTTGTGGCTTGGTTACAGAGTTCGATGGCGGTATCAATATTGGTGTGGTTGCTGTCAACTATGTCACCTGTTATCACGATGATATCGGGAGAGTTCTCCTTTATTTTGCTGATAAGGCGGGAGTTGTTTCTGCCGAATTCTGCATTATGGAGATCGGATATCTGCATGATGGTGAAGCCATCGGATGCGGTGGTAACTTTTGGTGATGTGAAAGTATACTCGGTGACGGTGAGATATTTATTCTGGAAGATGCAGAATATGGTCAGCAGGACGATGACAGCGGAAAGGATAATGATCTTCTTTTTGGTAAGTTTGGGTTTTCTGAATAGCTGCATAGGATCACCTTACAGCATGGGAGCGAATATCCTCAGAATGACAGACATAAAGCGGCTGGCAAAGCTGAGTTCACGGATATCATCGCGGGTTATGCGGTGGCATTTGTTTTTGAAGAGGTCTTCAAAATCCGCCTTGATATCAGGGATACAGGCTGTATCCTGCATGAAAGCTGCGTCTTCAAAATGAAGATAGAGTGAGCGGTAATCGAAATTGATAGTGCCGACCACAGCGCGTTTATCGTCGGAGAGGCAGTTTTTCGCGTGGATAAAACCGGGGACGTACTCATAGACCCTGACACCCATGTTTATAAGTTCAGAATAATAGGAACGTGTGATGCACTGGATATACCATTTATCGGGGATATGGGGGGTTATTATACGGACATCGACACCTGATTTAGCCGCGAGTTCGAGAGAAGTGAGGATCTCGTTATCGGGGATAAAGTAGGGGGTAGTTATATAAAGGTAGTTTTTGGCGTTGTTGATCATGGACATATAGACCATTCTGCCGATCTTTTCGGAATCAAGGGGGGTATCGCTGTATGGGACGATGATGCCCTGAGATTTGGTATTTTCGTCCGGGGGAGTGGGACGGTACTTTTCATAATCGGTGGATTCGTGGGAGATGACTTCCCACATCTGGAGGACCATCATGGTGAGGTTCCACACAGCCTGACCGCGTATCATTATGGCGGTATCCTTCCAGTGACCGAAGCGGATAAGGCGGTTGATATACTCGTCAGCGATATTAACGCCGCCTGTGAAACCGACGTTGCCGTCAACCACAAGTATTTTACGGTGGTCGCGGTTATTCTGGATAGTGGACATCATGGGACGGAATTTGTTGAATATCAGAACTCTGCCGCCTGCTTTTTCGATGGCTTTTTTATCCTTGGCGGGCATGGTGAACTGTGAACCCATGCCGTCCACGATAAGGCGGACTTCAACGCCTGCGAAAGCTTTTTCGATTAGGATATCAACGATCTCGCCCCACATTTCGCCGTCGTCAACAATGAAATATTCCATGAAGATGAATTTTTCAGCCTTGCGGAGTTCGGTAAGCATAGCGGCGAATTTATTTTCGCCCAAGGGGAAATAGGTTATATCCTCGCAGTCATAGGCAGGAAAGCCTGCGCTGTCATCGAGATAGCGTACTATACGGTAAAGCTCGGGATCTGTTTTTTGTATATTTTTTGAAAGTTCCATATCCTCGGGCAGGTAACAGCGTGTGTCAAGATTTTTCTGAACATAGGCATTGGACACCTTGCGCTTGTAGGGCTGGTTTGTCAGGATAAGGTATAGTATCGTTGTAAATACGGGGAAGATCAGCAGGGGAACTATCCATGCAATCTTATAGGCGGGCTGGCGGTCGGTGTTTACTATATATATAGCCACGACGATGCCCAAGGTGGTGAAGAGTACGGAGAGATAATTGTAGTTCTCGTTCAGAATTGTGAACATGATGAATATCTGAACGAACTGGAGCAGAAGTAGTATTATTATAGTAGTCTTCTGGGAGAAAATGATATTTATAAGTTTTTTTGGCTTTTTATGACGCTTTGCGTATTTGGATCTCGGCTTCTTTGAGTTGATGGCGAAGCCATCATTTGAATTTATCTGCTGTTTCACGAAGCTGTCCCCTTTCTTTTATAATGTATATAGAGATATTATAACATCTAAAGGGAGTGAATTCAATAGCTTATTGCATAAATTAATATTATGCACAAAAAACTGAATTATAAGTAATGAACAAAGGAAAATCAAGTTCAGATAAACTAAATAAAATAACGAAGAATTAAAGGAAATTTTTCTTGGAAAGTTAATCTTTTATTTAAAATAAAAGTCGAAAAAGGGGTTGACTTTTGCGCCTAAATGCGCTATAATAATTAAGCTGTCAACGAGAGAGCACGAAAGAGCGAAAGAGCGCAGGAAACTTAGGGATAAGAGAACGAGCGCGGGAGTAGTTCAGAAGAGCGAAACTCAAAAAAACAGCAAAAATTTATCACGAAAACCTCTTGACAAAAAGGAGAAAAAGTGATATAATGAAAAGTACCGCACAAGAGAAAAGTTCAGAAATCGAACTGATCTGAAAAGAAACTTCGAAAAAAGTTCTGAAAAAGGCTTGACAAACGAAGAAAAATGTGGTATAATAAAAAAGCTTATAACGCACTAAAGACTCTGAAAAGAGTTCAAAAAA
>NZ_FOAT01000019.1 GCF_900109655.1 Hominimerdicola alba | reverse complement strand
CTGACAGATGAAGAAAGAATTCAAGCAGTGCAAGAATATCTTTCAGGAAAAGGAAGCTATGCATCAATAGCCAAGAAATATGGGGTTACAAAAGAAACGTTTAGACAAATGGTAGTTTTCGCAAAAACAGATGGAATAGAATCGGTCAGGATCAGCCATACAAACAAACGGTATTCTGCGAAAACTAAGTTGAAAGCAGTAACTGAATATCTTGACTGTAAAGGAAGTCAAGTAGAGATATGCCGAAAGTATCATATTTCATCCACAAGTGTTTTCAGAAAGTGGATTTCATGCTATAATAGCGGTAAGGACTTTAAAGAGCGAACATGCTCGGAAAGAGGAATTACCATGAATAAAGGCAGAAAGACCACCCAGGAAGAAAGAGCTCAGATTGTTGCGTTCTGTATTGAGAACGGCAAGGATTACGGACTTACTATGGAGAAATACGGTGTATCTTACGAGCAGATCTATTCTTGGGTACGAAAATATGAAGAAAAAGGTGTAGAAGGACTTACCGATCGTCGAGGCAAGGCAAAATCAGAAGATAAACTGACAGAGACCGAACGCCTCCGTATGGAGAACAAGATACTCCAGGCAAAACTAAAAGATAAGGAAATAGAGATAAAACTGTTAAAAAAACTGAAAGAATTGGAAGGAGGCGATTGGTAAGCGGAGTACATAATGAAGCAAAGTATCTTGCAATCAAATATATGAATGAAGTGGATAAGTATCCCATCCAGAGGCTTTGTAATGCTGTTCATATCGCACGCTCTGCTTACTACAAATGGCATAAAAGAAAACCAAGCTACAGTCAGCTGACAAACGAACAGCTCATAAAATGGATCATACAGCATTACGAAGAAAAAGACGGTATCTTAGGTTATCAAATGACAATCGTTATCAACCGTGAACACGTTGTACATTACAACAAGAAGAGAATCTACAGATTGATGCAGATACTTCATATGAAATCTGTTACCCGAGTAAAGAAAAAGACCTACATACCTTCGACACCGCAGGTCACAGCTGAAAACATACTGAACAGGGATTTTCATGCGGACAAGCCTAATCAAAAGTGGCTTACAGATGTAACTGAGTTCAAATACTACGTTGGTCCGATAATCAAAAAGATCTATCTCAGTGCTATTATCGATCTTTATGACAGACGTATAGTGTCATACAAAATATGTGACAGCAACAACAATGACCTTGTTTTCTCAACATTTGATGAAGCTGTAGCACTTAATCCGGATGCTCATCCGATATTCCACAGTGACAGAGGTTTTCAATATACCAGCAAAGCATTTCATCAGAAACTCATTGATGCCGGAATGATACAAAGTATGTCCAGAGTTGGAAGATGCATTGATAACGGATCGATGGAAGGCTGGTGGGGCATGCTGAAATCAGAGATGTACTATCTGCGGAAGTTCACATCCAGAGAAGAACTGATAAAAGCGATCGAAGAATACATAACATACTACAACACAAAGCGTTATCAGATAAAACTAAACTGCATGACACCGATGGAATACCATGAGGCATATGCAGCATAATTCAGTCATACAAAACAAACAGCAGCCTGCACAATTAGTACAGACTGCTATTGGTTAATACATAGAATACTTTTGTTTTTTACACTGTCTACTTGACAGGGGGCGGGTCAGATCGGACAGGCTCTTAATTTTGGCACATCACAAAAACGGCAGCTTCCGAAGAAACTGCCGTTAAAGATCATTATATTACTTTACAGTAACTGTTACAGCGTTCTTGATCGCTGCGGTTGATGTCCATTCACCGTTTACCTTAGCTGCGATAGCAACCTTGTATGTCATTCCGGGGGTCAGGTTCTTGGGTGTCATGTAGCTGAGAGTAGATGCAGGTATCTTAGCTGTCTGAACTCTCCACTTGCCAGCCAGATATACAGCTATGCCGTAGTTGGTAGCGCCCTTTACAGATGCCCAGCTGAATCTGATCTGGTGATACTGTGTGTTGTATTCAACCTTGACGTTGGGAGTAGTGACAGTAGAAGAATTCTCTGCTGCTGTCTTAAAGGTTATAGCCTTGGAGAAATCTCCGCTGTAGCTTCCGTTCTTGTTTGCAAGAACAGCTACCTTGTAGCTTGTGCTTGCCTTCAGACCGCTGAAGTTGTAGGAAGTGCTTGCAGTTTCAGCGATCTTTGACCACTTGCCGTTGGTGTAACCGAATACGCCGTACTTGGAAACTCCGTCAACACTGTTCCAGCTGATGGAAGCAGTAGAAGCAGTGGTGGATTTGCAGGTAACGGTAGGCTCGGTAGTAGTATCATTAGGCTCATCGAATACAGGCTTTGTGCCGTCAGGCTCGATACCGCCGACCAGTTTATCTCCGCTGTATACACAGATATTCTCGGTCTTAACTTCTGTACCTGTTGCGAAGAATGCGTCATCTTCCTTGTAGATCTTGAGATCCTTGTAGCTGGGGTCATCGGTAGGATCCCATGAGTCGCCGTAGTACAGACCAACAGTGAACTGATACTTCTTGCCGGAGTTTGCGATATTGTAATCGCTCCACTTGATCTCGGCATAATACATATCTTTCATCTTGTCATACTTATACGGACCGCTTATCGTTCCGTTAGCCGGAGCAGCCTCGGTAGAAGCCTGATCGTAGAGCTCGGATACCTTTACATTATTAGGATCTGCCATTCCCTTTGTGCTGAAATAGTAACGTACAGAAAGATCTTCTACCTTCTTGGTGGAAGCTGTCATTACATAAAGGGAAACCTTTGTAACACCTGCACCGTTAGCGTTGAGGTCATCGATACCGCAGGCAGTTACCCAGCATTCGTTGCTTGTAGAACCGCCGTTCGCGCCTGAGAATGTAGGCTTGGGAGGGAAGTTCTTGGTAGGAGCCATTTTAGAGGTTCCGTAGTACTTGTAAAGACCTGCGCTCGCGCCTACAAAAGCTGCGTTGTAGTCGATGGTAACTTCGTTGTATGTCCAGTCCTTGGTTATGTCATTGTGAGCATCCTTGTTGTCGGGACCGCCTGCAAGTGCGCCGAAAAGAACATATCTCTGAGGATCGGGGTCTTCGCACTTGGTAAGACCTGAGCTTGCTCTGTGGTGAGGATACTCAACAGAATTCTCATTGTAGCCAACGATGAAACATCTGCTGCCGTGGAGTTCATCTTCGCTCCAGGGTTCAGGCTCACCATTCTTTTTAGCCTGTTTGTTTGCTTCGATACGCTCAAGGTAAGTTATATCATTGTTACCCATGAGGTATTCCATCTGACCCTTTGCCCAGTCGCTGTACTTGTTGGGCTTGTCTCCGTTGTACTTGGTGTACACAAGAGCTTCAAGCTGAGCAGCTGTATTGTAACGTGCGCTGCCCCATGTATTGAGCCACCAGTAGCCCTGAGGTGTTATCTCACCTATGCCGCCTGTCATATAGGTGTTCAGTGCCTTTTCAACAGACTCCCAGCAGTCCATCTGCTCATAGGGGCTCTTGTTTGCAGCTTTCTTGAATTCTTCTATGAAATCGGGATAAACGTACTCGCCCTTATTGTAAGGTGTATCTCTGCAGATCTCGCCGAGTATACATTGTACGCCGCCCCATACGTCATTCCAGCAGTGAACGTAGCAGGGAGCTGCATAGTAGTCATAATAGGGATAGATCTCTTCAAGATACATATGGTCGCCTGTTATCTTGTAAAGCCAAGCAGCGGCCCAGCAGTAGTCATCCTGCCATTTGCTTGACTGATAATAACCCTTAGGACCGTCGCCGTTATCGGAAAGCTCCTTGGGATTATCCATAGCGAACTTGAAAAGTGCCTTTGCATATTTAAGGCTCTTCTGAGCATATGTCTTGTCTGTATCCTTGAAGTTCAGATAGTTTATAGCCAGTGAAGCAGCTGCGGAAGCAGCATAATCTGTCTGAGGCTTCTCAGGTGTCAGGAAGAAAGCGGCTCTTCCCATTTCGTCCATTTCAGGTGAGTTCCAGTACTGGTGATCGATATCACCGTCGCCAACCTGATAGCAGTGAAGTACTACATTACCGTTCTTGTCAAGGAATGTACACTTCATAAGGTAGTCATTGAAATGACGGAGTATTGTCTCGATATGATCCTGCTCACCGATCTTTACATAGGAATCACGGAACTCGTAATAGCCCCAGCCCACTGTTGAAGCGGAATAGTTCTCGGGCATACCGAATTCTACGTGGTCACCTGCATCGTGGAAACCGCCTGCAACATCAACATAGCCGTCGCCATCGGGATCAAGGAGACTCTTGTACTTCTTGATCTGAGCTTCTGTAAGGTTTACACCCTCCCAGTTGTCAATAGGATGAAGGGGTACCTGTGCATCGTAGGTATGACAGTTTCCTCTCCATTCAAAGCGATTGTTTCCTTCAACGTCATCTCCGCACATATTCGCATCGTAGAAATACATTGAATACTGCAATGCTCTTGCGAAGTCGTACTTGACGCCTGAAGAATTGGCAATTGCTTCTTTGAGTTCGTCAGCCGCATGAACAGCAGGGGCAAAAACTGCCGCCTGGCTCAGTACGAGAGACGCACTTGCTGCTGCTGCCAGCAGCTTGTTTCTTAACTTCATGATATTCTCCTCCTCAAAAGATTTTATATTCTGAATTAACAGCCCTATCCCAAAAGAAGAATCTCTGCTTTTGTTTTGCTGTTAAGTATCAGACTTTGAATGACTTGATGATACCTGCTGCGTACTTTTGTATCTCACTGGCATCAAGGTCGGTCAGACCATCGCCTCTGTTGTTTACATCTGCATTATCAAGACCCTGAGCTGAGATAGCATATTTCTTGGGATTAGCGAGATACTGCTTTACAAGTACAGCATCGGATATATCAACCTTGCCGTCGCAGTTTGCATCACCGTAAAGCACCTTAGACTTTGTGTTTGTGCTTTCAGTGATCGGATAAGTTTTCAGGTCGGGAAGTTCATCGAGAGTTATACAATATTCGCTTGTATAAACATCGATAAGATTATCCACGGGATTGTTCTGCTCGCTGGTGAGGTAGTTCATGTACCAGGGGCAGAAGTAGAGCCAGCCTGCTCTTTCATTGGTAAGATTTTCTATAGACGGTATAGAATCGTTCTCTGACATGGTAACCATTTTCTGACCGTCAGTGCTCTGTACAAGGCTGTAGAATGTTGCCGAGATAGCGCTGAGGTTCGGCAGACCGTCCTTGGCGTTGTACTTGTCGCAGCCAACTATATCAACTACATCGTCACCGGGATACCATTCCGATGCAGCAGGTGAAGTTGAACCTGTCCATATCCAGATAAGGTTATCCAGTCCGTATACATTAGTAAGCTGGTCATAAAGCAGACGGTAGAGCTTCTTGCAGGGTTCTGCACCCTCTGCGCCCCACCAGAACCAGCCGCCCTCAGCTTCGTGGAGAGGTCTCCACAGCACAGGAACGTCTGCATCCTTGAGCTTTTTCAGTTCGCCTGCGATAAGTTTGATATCAGCCATGAGAACTTCATTTTCCCATGTGCCTTCTTCAAGGGCTTTGGTTATGCTGAAAGTTGTATATTTATCACTTGCGGATTTAACATAGAAAGCGATATCCTTGCCGCCTTTTTCAGAGGGAACGTTCCAGTGCCATGTCATAGTCACGATTCCGTGATACTTGTTTGTCCATTCGATTGCACGCTCGGGTGCATCGTCTCTCCAAGTGGAAGATGTGCAGTATGCCAGCAGGTCGATTCCGCGTATCGCAGGCTGTTTGCCCGTCTTTTCGAGGATATACTCGAATTCTGCTTCGTTGTCCTTGATGAAAACATCGGGACTGTTCCATGAATTGTAGTTGTGGGAACCGCAGTACTCCTGCTGACCCGCGATTATGTGCTTACCGTACTGATCGCGCAGATAGCTGTAAAGACGCTTTGTGGAATCCGAAGCATTCGGGTTTGAAAGCTCGGTAGTCGGTGATAGATTTGCAATATGCTCAGGTGCAGGCTCTACTTTTAAATAGTCAAAATAAGTATAGCCCCAGTAGCCTTCCAGTTCAACGGTATTCTTTCCCTTGTTCAGCAGAACTATACCGCCCGAAACTTCGCTGAAAGATTCGTTGTACGGGAAAGTGAGTTCTCCCTGATTGACACCGTTAACATTGAGATACTGAACTTTTCTGTTTCTGTCGCTAGGCTGGCAGTAGCAGAAAGTCAGCTGATAAAGTCCTTTTTCGGGAGCGTTGACTTCAACACTGACAGTAGTACCTTTCTGGTCAAGATAGGAGAAACCTTTTCCAGAAAAATTCGAGAGGTCTGTAGCGTCGCTCCAGTCTCCGCCGCGTTTAAGACCCTCAGTTCCGTTGGAAAAGATCTTTCCGCCGGAGGTCTTGCCGTTTTCAAATTCGTACACCTGAGCGTTTCCGCCTGCTGCTGTTACAGGATAAGTAACAGATGGTGCGGCAGCCGAGGTAGCTATTATAGCTGCTATTACGGCTGACATTGTTTTTGATACTTTCTTTCTCATCTTCATTTTCATTCATCCCTTCAGAGCTTTCGCGTCTGTGATGCTTAAATTATCTTTATCTGAAATAATTTAATTAATCTACAGACATAACATACCATGTAAACTCCATACTATAATATATCACGTTTTGGGGCAAATTGCAATAGTTTCCACAAAAAATTAAATATTTAATATTGCTGATTTAAAAATATACTAGTCAAAAATTGCGGATTTTGTGTATCCATTATTTTGAGTTTGATTCAGGATACCTAATTTGACAGTTAAGCTTAGGCGACTGATTAGTATTATAGGATATGTTAATCAGCGGACAATTCACAGGATGGTGTATGTAATATATAATAGTATATATTTCGTTGGCTTGTAATTATTGGAAATTTCCGGACAGAAAATCACAATTTATGCCTTATTGTTCCACAATATATATCAAAAAATTAACGTACAAACATATTAAAAAAATGCACTTGACAATAAATCGTGCTTGTGCTATAATTTTTAACAATAACAACAGTGCTAACTAAAATTGTATTGTTCTCGCGCTAAATTAGGAAGAATTCACATGACGATATGGACTATTCAGCAATGGAACAATTCTTATCTATTTAGATTTTAAAGTCAGACGCTGGTAAAACATATGAGGATATTAACATACAATATAAAAATATTATCGCGTGTGATTCCGTGCTCTGATACATAAAAGAAGGCATATGTATCAGTAGATGAGACAGTGCCGTCACATATCTGATTTCTTGAAAATCGCGCATTTTCTGCCTTTTGTTTGCAAAACCTGAGACGATAATAGGGTAAAACCTCAAAAGTCATACGAGTTGTACTGATTTCAGATATCTGCATGAAAAACATATCAGCGTTGATCGGCTGCAGCTCGGTACTTGATCAAGTCAAAAAAGTGTTGTAAAACGGCACTTTTAATAACAGAAGGATGCTTCTGTGGAATATGAAATATGGGAGACCAATTCAGATTGGAGGAAGACGTTATGTCAAGTTCAAAAACGATAGCGAAAAGGTTATTGTCAGTACTGTCGTCAGCTGCTCTTGCTGCTTCTTGCTTTGCTGCTGCCGGTGCATCTATTCCGGCTATGACTGCAAATGCTCTTGAAGCAGGACAGGTAGCTAATCCCGTGATATGGGCAGATGTTCCCGACCCTGATATCATCAGAGTTGGCGATACTTACTACATGGTAAGTACTACTATGTTCTTCAGCCCGGGTGTACCTGTTATGAAGTCCAAAGACCTTGTATCATGGGAGATATGCTCTTATGTATACGATACCATGGCTGACGGCGCAAAGCAGACACTTTCCAATGGTCAGCACGATTACGCTCACGGTTCATGGGCAGCGAGCCTAAGGTATAACAAGGGCACATTCTATGTATTTTTCGGAAGCTACGGCACGAATAAGTCCTATATTTATAAGACTACCGATATCGAGAGCGGCAACTGGACAAAGAGCGAGATAAGCGGTATGTACCACGATGCTTCCATGCTTTTCGATGATGACGGAAGAAACTATCTGGTTTACGGCGGCGACGGCAATATCAAGATCAAGGAGCTCAATTCCCAGATGACAGGTTTTGCATACGGCGCTCAGGAACGTACCATCATCAAGACAGGTCTTAACGGTCTTGCAGGTGAGGGCTCACATATCCAGAAGATTAACGGTTATTATTATGTATTCCTTATTGCATGGCCCAGCGGCAGCGGAAGAATTGAGCTTTGCTATCGTAGTAAGAGCCTGACAGGTTCTTTTGAGGGCAAGACTGTTCTCAATTCTGGTCTCGGTACTTACGGCTCGGGTGTTGCTCAGGGCGGTATAGTTGATACTCCCGACGGAAACTGGTACGGTCTTCTCTTCCAGGATCACGGTGCAGTAGGACGTATACCTGTTCTTGTACCTGTTACATGGCAGAACAACTGGCCTATAATGGGCGTTAACGGCAAGGCTCCGATTGTACTTGATATGCCGGGAAATCATACAGGCACACAGCTTGCTAAGGATGATGAGTTCAGCTACAGCTCCAATAAGCTTAAACTTGAATGGCAGTGGAACCATAATCCCGATAATAATTACTGGTCTGTTACCGAAAGACCGGGCTGGCTCCGTCTTAAAAACGGATACATAGCAAAGAGCATCATCAATGCAAGGAATACCCTGACCATGAGGACAGAAGGTCCTTCCTGCTCTGGTGTTATAAAGATGGATGTTTCTCACATGAAGGCAGGAGACTATGCAGGTCTTTCCGCATTCCAGTACAATTACGGAAATGTCGGTGTACGAGTTACCGACAGCGGTGAAAAGAAGATCTACATGGCTACAAACGGCAATTATAACGGCAACAGCGATGTAATGAACAGTGCGGACAAGATCCAGGAAGAAGTATCTCTCAGCAGTAACACAGTATACCTCAAGACTGATTTCCAGTTCAATACCGTTGACAGCAACTACAATGTATCAAATAATATCGATAAGGTAAACTTCTACTACTCTCTCGATGGCGCTAACTGGAAAAAGATCGGCACACAGGTGGGCATGACCTATGACCTGAAGCTCTTTACTGGTTACAGAAATGCTATCTACAGCTATGCCACCAAGTCCACAGGCGGTTATGTTGATGTTGACTATTTTGACTATGAGCGCGCAGAGTGGAATGCGCCTTCGATAGCTGAACCCGATGCTGACGGATACTGGATACACGATACTTTTGAAAGCGGAACAGATAAATGGTCTGCAAGAGGAAGCTGTACAGCTTCTGTCAGCTCGAATTCAAAACTTAGCGGTTCTAAGTCACTCGGTTTCTCTGGAAGAACATCTACATGGAACGGCGGACAGAGATCCCTGAGTACAAGTACATTCGTACCGGGAAAGAGCTACGCCTTCAGCGCATGCTTTGCAAATCTTGATGGTTCTGATACTACCGAATTTAAGCTGACTTTGCAGTACGATCTGAACGGTGAGACTAATTATGCAAAGATAGCTCAGGCTACAGGCAGCCGCGGCAAATATGTTCAGCTCTACAACTCCGCATATACTATTCCATCGGGAGCTACAAACCTCGTACTTGTGGCAGAGACTACTGAAGACACCTGTGATTTCTATTTAGATGAAGTTATCGTAGCACCTGCAGGAACAAAGATAACCGCATCAGGCACCTCAACTGCACAGACAGTTTCAAGCACCTATCTGTTCCACGATACTTTTGAAAATGGTACAGATGACTGGTCGGCTAGAGGCGGCTGTACAGCCGAGACAAGTTCCGATACAAAGTATAAGGGTACCAGGTCACTGAGCCTTTCGGGAAGAACCTCTGCATGGCACGGCGGAATGAAAACACTGAGCACAAGTACATTCGTGCCCGGCAAGAGTTACGCATTCAGTGCCTGCTTTACAAATATACAGGGTTCAGATCCTACAGAATTCAAACTCACATTGCAGTACGACCTGAATGGTGAGACTAAGTATGACAAGATAGCTCAGACTTATGCAAACCGCGGTGAGTTCGTTCAGCTTTATAATGCTAAATATACCATACCCTCAGGTGCAGAAGACCTTGTTCTGGTAGCTGAAACTACTGAGGAGACCTGTGATTTCTTCATTGATGAAGTTATAGCTGCTCCCGCTGGAACAAAGATCGACGGACCCAAGTCCAATGTAGTTGTTGCAAAGGGTCCTGCAAGAGGTGACGTTAACCTTGACGGAGAGATCAACGTAATGGATCTTGTTGAACTCAAAAGAGGTATGTCTAAGGGATTTGTAAACAATGCTTCTAAACAGAATGCAGATGTTGACCAGAGTGGTACAGTTGATAATACCGATGTAACTTATCTTCAGTCATATCTTACAGGTAAGATCACAGAATTTCCTGTGACAGCGCCTGCAAAGACACAGTATAAATACAGCTCAAATCTCCAGTACAAAGAAGCTCCGAGCAGTTACTTCAAACAGCCTGCAAAGCACGGCACCGTTGTCAAGGAATATTATAACGGCATCAACGGCAGCAAGGCTATGAATGTTTATCTGCCTTACGGCTATGACAAGTCGAAGAAGTACAATGTATTCTACCTGATGCACGGCGGCGGAGAAAATGAAAATACCTGCTTCAACGATACTTCCATAGAGATCGACCTCATGCTGGATAACATGATCGCAAACGGTGATATCGAACCCATGATCGTTGTTTGCCCGACATTCAACAACTGTCCCTCAAATGACGGCAATATGGGCGCAGGTACTGTATGGAACGAAATGCGTCAGAGCATAATCCCTTATGTTGAAAGCAAGTACTCAACTTATGCAAACGGCAATACAAGCATCAGCAGCCTGAAAGCTTCGAGATTCCACAGAGCATACGCAGGATTCTCAATGGGCGGCGGCTCCACATGGAAGATGCTCTGTAATAACCTTGACATCTGCGCATACTATATGCCCCTTTCCGGTCACTGCTGGGACGGCGCATCCGGTATCCAGAACGCTATCGACAAGAGCGGTTACTCCAAGCGTGATTACTTTGTGATCGCTGCGACCGGTACAAAAGATCTTGCATATGATAATATGGTACCACTGATAAACACCCTCAAGAGCGACACTAAGCGTTTTACCTACACCAGCGACCTGTCCAAGGGCAACTTCTACTTCCTTGAAGCACCTAACACTACTCACTGGTGGGGTTATGTAAGACATTACATCTATGATGCACTGCCTTACTTCTTCCATGAGGGTCAGTAACAGACTTGATCGTAAGATCTATAAAATAGCTTTCCTCTCATACAATATGCTATAACTGAAAGACAGCCACTCGTTTAGAGTGGCTGTCTTTCTTGTAACCGAAGCACATCAAAACGCTTCAGGGTTCGAGTATTCATCTTAGATTTTCAGTTCAGCAAACCAAGATCTATCCCAATCGATCATCAAGTATTCTAATGGTGAAAAACAGCATACGCAGTCCGCCGAAGGATATCATCAATTGTCGGTATTCTTCGTTGCGAACTCTGCCGCCTATGCTCATAAGGTCGTATATGACACTCGCTTCCTGCATCTTTTGACCCGTCCGCACAAAGCCCGCGCGCTCATAAAACCGAAGACGGTTAACACGCTGTTGGTAGTTTTTATACTTTTTCTCGACTTCTTCAATAGCCAGAAAAAGTCGTCTTCCGCTGTACTTTTTCTGCGCTGCTTTGAGTATCGCACTTCCGTAGCCTTTACCTCGCAGAGCATCATCAACAGCAAAATAGAAAACATAACTAAGGTCGAGATAGTTCACCGTGTACAGAAAACCTATCCATTTATCCCCGTCCCGACAGCTGAAAAAATTGACATTCGGCTTTTTAGCTCCTCTTACAAGTATCCCGAAAGGCGCACGTTCATCAGAGGGAAAAGCTGTGTGATAAAGCCGCTTTATTTTTTTTAGGTCGGATTTGTCGCGTTTGATATTTATAAGTCTGATATTCATGGCTGTCTCCTGTTTTTTGATTTGTGTTACGGCTTCCAGACTAGGTTATACCTTGTCACGCCGTTTGATGCAGTCTTTGTGTTGTAAAGCTCAAAACCGAGATACTGATACATTTCCGCATAGCTTTTCATATCCGTATCGGCAAGCAAAGGAACACCCTTTTTCTTTGCCATATCCTGTGCGAATGAGACCAGCTTTGTGGCATATCCTTTGCCCTGCGCTCGCTTTTCTACCGCGACCATCAACATATCGATATGTGGTTTTTGGGCGTACTTCCAGTTTTCATCGGCTATCTGTTTTATATGCCTCAGCATATTTTTTAGCTTGCAAAAGGGGAGCCGCAGAAATATCCGCCATAGCATTTTCATCTGCGAGAGAGCAAATATATCTCCGCTGTACTGCAAACCAATATATCCCAGACCATCATCGGTCATATACAGCGAGCTTGTCTCGTATACATGATCGACATACGCCGCCATGTATTTCAGAACAAGCTGCCGCCTTTCTTCGATGCTTCCAAACTCGTGAAAAAGTTCGTTGCTGACAAAAGCATCGCCGATCACATAGCGTATTTTTCTCAGCTGTATTTCTGTAAGATCTTCTGCAAGTTTCATTCTGTCACCCGCGTTAAAAAATTATTCCTCTTAAGCATTACTTTCATCTGTAATGTATGTGACCTTGTTACCGGTTCTCTCGAGAGGTTTGCGCTCAGGCAGACCGTTTTCTGTGTCAGCATAACCCACAGCCAGCGCACCGTATACTCGCTCATTTTCTTCAAGACCAAGTTCGCGCTCATACCCAAGCAGCGTTTCATCTTCGTTCAGCCATCTAAGCTGATTTATCCACACACTGCCGAGGTCTAGTTCGTTTGCCGCAAGCATCATGTTTTCAAGAGCGCAGGCAGTATCAGCGATATTATTGCCGTAATCTTTCTGATTCGCAACGATTATCAGGCAGTCAGGGTCATAATGAAAAACATAACCGCCCTGCTTTGATGCTCTGATGGAGTGTGCGATTGACTTGTACATACCCTCGGTTATCTCCATTTCAGCAAAAGCGGTCTGCGCCAGTTCAGCAAGTTTAGCAAGAACTTTCTTGCTGCGCACAACGATGAAGTGACAGTTCTGGGAATTTCCGCCGCTGGGGGCAAAACGTCCTGCATTTAAAATAGCATCAAGCTTTTCATCTTCGATGGGCTTGTCAGAAAATCTTCGTGTACTTCGTCTGGTATGTATGGTTTCAAGTGTGTTCATAGCTGAACTCCTTTCTTTAGCAAAACCGAGGTCTTGATATCATTCGCATTTCTCAAATCGTCTGAATGTCCTGCCGTCTTTCTCGACTATCTCATTCCACATCTCGGCGGGCCGCACCCATACACTGTGTTCGCCGTAAAGTGCACGGTATACTACCATGGGTTCAAGTGTCTCCGAATGCTTTGCTATTTCCAGGACTTCATATTCGTTTCCTTTGTAATGGCGGTATCTGCCCTTGGGGATAGCGGTTGCAGCTTCTTCGTATGTCATTGTTTTTGTCCTTTCGATATTAATGCTTTAATTTACGTGTAGTTTTTCTTGGATAACATTATATCATAATCGTCAAAAAAATACAATATGCTATATCCAGAAACAGCATATATAAACCTGTCTGTAAGTTCTCACTTACGAAAAACCGGCGTACCCGTAAGCACGCCGTTTCATGTTTTATTTAACTTCTTTGAAAAGCATATCACCTAATCTCGCACCATTATAATTGTTTATCTCTACTATGCTTGAAAACCAGACGCAGCCTTTTGGCTTTTCTTTTTCGGGAGAACGGTCAAATGTCGCCGATGTTATATCTATCTCATCGCTCAGGATACTGTTCTTTCTCAAAAGCCGCATATCCCCTGATGTGTTCGACAAATGGTTTAGCCGACGTATGGTTTCTTCTTCATCGGTATAAAAGCCTATCTGCGAAAAGTAAATATGTCTGCCGTCATCATCTATGAATTCTTTGGTCTCGAGATTCGGTCTGAATGAAATATCAAATGATATTCCCTCAAATAATTCTGGGTCATTTTTTTTATCTCTTCTGTCAAGACCGAAGGTCATAACATAGTCTTTTTCAACATCTATATCGCACAGATAAAGATCTTTCTGGAATGAGTATTGTGTATCGGCGACCACATCGTGGTGTATACTGCCTCCGCCTTCAAGAAATATTTTATCACCAGTGGAAACATCATTTTTTTCTGTTATGTACATATCAAAAAACGGTTTTTCTCCTATATAGTCAATGCCTTCGCTGTCAAGACTCTCAACCGTAAGCACCATACTGCCGACATTCCCGTCTGATAGAACGGTGTCTACCGTGATGCGAAAATGCTCGTTCTCGCTTACATAATTCAGGGCAAGACCCTTGTCTTCAAGATAATCTGCGGTTTTCTCATCAAAGTATTCCATCACCGCTCCTTTGTGCTCAAACTGAGTATATATTGCACCTGCAGGTATTGCCAGCGCCACCGCCGCGGCTATACCGATGGTGACTTTTTGCAGTATTTTTTTATTTGAGCTGTGCTTTATGATTCGCTCTCTCTTTGCTGATATCACGAACCTGTCATCAATTCCATTCATTGATCTTAATATATCATTTCCGTTCATGGCTGTACTCCTTTCTTCTCTAAAAATTTCCTGAGCTTTTCTCTTGTTCTGTGAAGAGTAGTTTTGACCTTGCTTGCGGTGAATCCTGTTTCACTTGCTATTTCTTCCACACTTTCTCCGAACCAGTACCGCTTGACGAATATATCGCATTTATCCTTGGACAATGTGTCAAGAAACTCGTTTATCAGCGCTGAAATAAACTTGTCATCCGGTGAAGAACTGCGGCTCACATCGGGTATACACTCCTCCATTTCGTGAGTGAGTTCAACAAGCTGTGCAGAGCGTTTTGCCGTCTGCTGTTTCTCTATAATATTGTAAGCCGTGCATCGGCATAGCCTTGCAAGGTAAGAGAAAAGATCTTCGGGCTTCTGGGGTGGTATAGAATTCCATGCCTTTAAATATGTATCATTCACACATTCCTCAGCGTCACGGGGATCGCTGAGAAAGCTTTTGGCAAGCCCGATAAGCCGTTTCTCGTAGCGTTTCTCAGTTTTTGTCACGGCTGCAGCATCACGTGATAAAAACAGTTCAACAAGTTCGCGGTCATCTTCAAACTCGTCCATTGGCTGAGCCTCCTTTCTCTCTTCACTATGATAATCAGGAAACGGAACAAAAAGGTTACACTATTCCGAATAATTTTCAAAGAATTTTGAGAAGCTGATCTGATATATTTTTAAATATACCGTGTGCCTTTTTTTGATAGCACACTTTTTTACGCAAACTTTAAATGCAGCTCTGACTGTTATGTGTTCAGAACTGCATTAAAAGTTATGTATTTTATATTACACTTATCTTCTTTTATTCCGGCTGATACATAAGTATGCTAACATTAAATATCCCGTTTCGGGTCTCGATGACCATTGAACCATTGTAGCGTTTCACGATGTTCTGCACCGAATGAAGACCGATGCCGTGCCCTTCTTTGTTGGTGATGGGCAGTTCATTTTTGTCCAGTTCTATCCTGCCGCGGTAGGCGTTGTATATGGAAATGACCAGAGTTTTTGGGTTGAGAAGACCGATACGGACATTCACAAGTCGTTTTTGGCCTTCAAGTTCCGATGCTGCACGTATGGCGTTTTCAACCAGATTGCCCATGACCGCACACATATCCGATTCTTTAACTGGAATATCTTCTCCAAGGTCGATCGACCAGTTTACAGCAACCTCCCGTGATCTTGCGGTTTCATCATAATGGTTTGCGATAGCGTCAACAGCCTGATTCTGGCATATGGTGTTGTGACGCTGTGAGATATGTTCAACAAGTGGTGCGATGTATTTTGTCAGCTTATCCGTCTGACCTTTTTTCAGATATTCGTTGATAAGCAGTATATGCTGACGAAAATCGTGCCGCAGCTGAGAAGACTCCTGCAAATACTGTCTTGTTTTTCTGTATTGGTTTTCTTCCATCTTGAAAAGGTCAAGACTTCGCTGCAATTCGGCACGCTCGGTCAGCTTTTTCGAGAGCCACCACAAAATATGATACAGAAAGAATGTCACCAGCGGTACGGTGAGAAAAACAACAAGGCTTATCCTGCGAAGTCTGCCTGTCATGACATTTTCTGCACTTAGTGGATTTATCCAGATGATTAAACACGATGATAGTAGCTGTGTGACAGAAAGAATTTTCCATACCTGATCAAGTTCTTCAGTCTCAAACATTTCGGGAAATTTCTTGAAAAGCGTTCGTGAAAAGACCAATCCGATAATTAATGTAACTCCAAGACATATCAGCCCCGAAAGCTCAGTATAGACGTTATCGGTATTTTTCAGCTCCAGCGGTGCGGTGAGAAATGTGTTGTAAGTTGTGCAGAATCCGCAGAGAAATACTGAATTTGCAAATGAGACAAGCTTTTGAAAAAATGGCAGTTCAAAGCAGAAATCATACATTACGAACATTGCCGACATAGCAGGAAACAGGATATTGTTAGTAGTCAGGTCCATTATTGAACAAATCAAAGCACCGCCCAGAGTGAAGGTCACAAGCATAATAGCCAGTGCACCAAACAGGAAAGCTTTGCTTACTCTTCGACAGCGGTATACAGGAATTATCGCCATAACAGATGCTGGAATGACCATTGAAAGCTCGGTGAAATATCTTAGCACAAGGCTGATATTCATATTTCAAGCCTCCTGCGCATACGCGAAGCGGCGTATTTCGTGTATTTTGCAAGAATATCCTTGCGCCCGCGCCTGCGGACGGGGTATATCATATCGTCCTGCATGACTATCCCGTCGCCATTTACCTGTGAGGCATAGTCCATATTTATTATGACACCTCTGCTGCAAAATAGAAAATTCGGTTCGTTTTCCAATGCAGATTCAAGTTCGCCGAACAGCATGATGCTCTGTTTTACTTCTCCTGTGATGAGTTTCACATCGACCGAGTGATTATTTGAAAGCACAGCAACTATCTCGGAAAGAGGTATCTCCAGCACCATATGGGGAATGTTGACTTTCAGAAGTTTGTCCTCAGCGTTAAGGTCACAGATGGTTCTTTCCATTACATTGGCAAAGTCTGCATATTCAAATGGCTTGCAGAGGAATCCCTTTGGCTGAGAAGGGAAGGACTGAAATACAAAGTCCCGAGTGGTAGACATAAATATGATACTGATATCTCGGTCGGCAATTCGGATCTTATCAGCAAGAGAAAGGCCATCCATCTCCCCAAGGCACACATCAAGAAATATTATCTCGAACATACCTTTCCGATAAGTTTTAAGAAATTCTTCGGCTGTAGAATAATTTGCCGTTCTTATAGTGCAGTTTTGTTTTTCACCGAAAAATCGGTCAATGAAGTTTTTTATGATTTCGCGGTCGTGCTCCAGATCATCGACCACCGCAATATTAAGTTCCATAACCCCACCCCTTTAAGTAATGAATAACTTGATATTAACGATTAATTAATTATAGTACAACTTGATATATTTATTATATCATAGTCACAATAAAAAAACAAGATTTTCATTGACCATTCACGCAAGTTTTGTACAACTCACGCAACTTCTATTGACATTTATGCGTTTTTGTATTACAATAGCCAATAAAGTGATGAATATTTATTTTGTACATCATTAGTTAAAAAATACAGAGGCACAGTTATTTGCTTTTCTGTTATATCTGCAAAAAATGATACTGTCTTTATGTGAAAAAATAAAACTGACATCGTCGCAAGACTGGAAAAACGTGTAAAAATTGTTCGCTGATACGAACTTTTTTGAACGTGCTTTGGTAAATAATTTTCTCCTGCGATGCGCTCGATCAAGAAATTTTGGCTTACATAAGTGATGGTATCTCTTATGCGGAAATTTATGGTAAAACATTCAATATATATAAAAATTATTTATATCTTACCGGATTACAGTATTTTATCATAGAAAAAGATGCATAAATAGTATATTTCATGTTTCAATTATTTGAATCTGTTATGAATTTATATTCTGAAAAGTGCGATAACTCTATGGTTCGACAATATGTATATATTGAATAATATACCATTTGTTAATCTGTGCTTTATGTAAAATTAACCTGGCAATAGGAGTGAACCCTATAAGTAAACAATTTAGGGGACGCTTTTATATCAATAATTGTTTTAAGGAGGTTCTGAAAATGAACAAAGGAAGAAATTGTAAGAAGGTAGCAGCAGCTCTGATGGCACTGACTATGACAGCAGGAATGGTTCCCGCTAACATTTGCAGCTTTATAAGCGTAACTGCAAATGCTGAAGAAGTAGAGCTGATAGTCCCCGCTGATGAGGTAGTTACCGATGATGAAACTACCGCCGAAGAAGTTGTAGCTGTAGATTACAGCGCACTTACCGAGGGTGAGTACATTATTGACGGTGACGTAACTGTTGAAAGCATTATCACAGTTTCAGGCGTTGTTGATCTTACACTGAATGCAGGCGCTACACTTACAGCTTCTCAGGGTATCGTTATCGAAGAAGGCGCTGTACTCAACGTATACGGCGAAGGCACACTTGTTGCAACTGGTGCTCCCAACGAAGGTACAAACCAGTTCGGTCACAATGCTATAAAAGGTACCATAAACATCTATGGCGGTACAATCGACGCTACTGCAAGTGATTCTGCTACAGGTTGGGGTTATGACTGGTGGCTGCGCGGTAACGGCGGTGTTCCCGGTGTAGCAGCTATCGATGGTGATATAACTGTATATGGCGGCAAAGTTATCGCTAAGGGCGGTAATGCAGGCAATGGTGGCGATGGCTGGTATGCAGGCAACGGCGGAGACGGCGGATATGCACTGGCAGGCAAGATCACAATCTACGGTGGCGATTTTGACCTTAAGGGCGGAAAAGCCGGCAAGGGCGTAAAGAGCAGCAACTCATGGGGCGGCTATCCCGATGGCGTAGATGGTAAGGACGGTGCTGCATTTGATCCCTCTTCTACAGTATATGTAGACGGCAAAGCTGCAATCGTCGAAAAGATAAACTATGTAACATGGAACTGGTTCTTAAATGAAGATGGTACATACACCGCAGTTCCCAAGCTGTTCAAAGCAGACGGCACTGAGAGCGATATCAGTGACGAGGAAGTAAACATTACTACAGCTTACTCTAAGGGTATGACAATCTATACTGCTACCATTTTTGTTGATGGCAAGGCATACAGCAATTCTATCCAGACTGAAGCAAAGGTGAAGTTCAATCCTGAAGTAACTTATGAGAAGGGTTATAAGAAGGTAACTCTGAATTGGGATAGCGTATACGGTGCTCAGAAGTATGGCGTTGCCGGTTATGTAAACGGCGCATGGAGACTTCTGGAGCAGGGTCACGGCAACTCTTATGTTCTTAAGAATCTGAAGCCCGGTCAGGAGTACAAGGTCGCTGTAGTTGCAATGTTCAACGGTAAGTGGAACGTGGATACATCCAATGCTATCACTGTATCTCCTAAGGATGCTGAATATCCCGAGGTTACCGATATTGAATACAGCAGACAGTTCCATCAGTTCAAACTGTATTGGGATGAACTGGACGATGCAGATGAGTACGCTGTTGCTGTTAAGCTTGCAGGCAAGTGGAAGATCCTCGGCTGCACTGAAGACACTTCTTACACTTCTCCCAAGCTGATAGTTGACAGCACTTATGAGATGGTAGTCGTTGCTAAGATGGACGGCAAGTGGGATCTCGATAATATCGACAGCAGAACATTCACCGTTACTGTACAGTAATAAAACTCCTCTTATAGATCATTTCAAAAGAAACGACAGAAAAGTCCGGCTGAGTGCCGGACTTTTTTGGCTTTTACTGTACGTTTTGAGAGGATACTATATTAAATAGTATCCAACAACGCTTATATCACAATTGTAAAACATATAAATTCAAGGTCCTTCTGTTGTTTAAATAAGATAATAAAATAACACGCCGGAACTCATATGAGCTCCGGCATGTCAATTCATTTCAGGCTGTTATAACTTAGCCGTTGATTTCGCCTTTTGTTTTCTGTAATTACTTTACAGTAACTGTAACAGCGTGCTTGAGGGAATCATTTACTGTCCAAGTGCCGTTTACCTTTGCAGCCACAGCTACCTTGTAGCTCTTGCCGGGTGTAAGGTTCTTGGGAGTAACATAGCTTGTAGCGGATGCAGAGATGGAAGAAGTCTGAACTCTCCACTTGCCTGCCAGATATACAGCGATACCATAGTTGGTCGCACCCTTTACAGGCTTCCATGTCAGTCTAACCTGGTGATAATCTTCGCTGTAATCTACCTTGATTATCTCTGGGTAATCAGAAGTAGTGGAAGAAGATTCACTCTTGGTAGTGAATGTTATTGCCTTGGAGAAATCGGAACTATACTTGCCGTTTACGAATGCAAGAACAGCTATCTTGTAGCTCTTGCTGGGCTTAAGGCCGCTGAATGTGTAGGAAGTACCTGTAAGTTCAGTAACCTTTTTCCAGGTTCCGTTTTCGTTGCCGTATACGCCGTACTTGGTTGCACCGCTAACCTTGCTCCAGCTGATCTTTGCGGAATTGGATGTGGTGGAATCACATTTAACGGTAGGGTTAGCAACTTCTGTATTGTTGCCGCTGGTGTTTTCATCAGCAGCAGTCTTGCCGTTAGGCTCTGTGCCCCAGATGAGCTTGCCGTCAGCGTAAAGTGTGATCTTGTTTGTGATAGCTTCAGCTGCGTTATCATCGTCAAAGCTTACAAGATCGCCATAGCTGTAGTCGTTTGAAGAATCCCACTCGGGGAAGATGAACTTATCGGGATCCATCTTTGTTGTGAGAGCGAACTGGTAAACACGGCTGCCGTAGAACTTGCAGTCCTTCCATGTGATCTCAACGTAGTATGTACCCTTATTGTCGTACTTAACGGGGTCGGAAAGAGTTGCGTGTGACTTGTTGTTGGAATATCCTGCAACCTGATCGTAGTCGATACGTGCGGTGATATAATCGATGCCGTAACCCTTATCCTGGAGTTCCTTGATGTTGAAGAAATATCTTGCCTTAACATCGCACTCGAATCTTGGAGGATTAACTGTTCTATTGTGAAGAACGACCTTCAGCTGAACACCGTCTTCCTTTTCCTGAGCCTTAGCACCTGATACGAAGTATCCTACAGGCAGCTTATTGCCCTTTTCGTCTACCTGATCGTAGCCCTTTGCGTTGGAGGACATATCGAAGTTCTCGATCAGTTTGTTCTCCTTGGCATCCTTACCGCCCTTGCGTCCGTAGTAGTGATAAAGACCTGCAAGGTCGCCGCAGAAGCCTGCGTTATAGTCGTCTGTTACCTCGTTGTAGATGTAGTCCTTGGTAATATCAACGTGATTATCTTTAAGATCGGGACCGCCTACAAGTGCGCCCCAGAGGGTGTGTACCTGTGTTACGGGATCGTCCATGCTCTGTGTAGCGGAGCAGTGAGATGCACGGTGGTGAGGATGGCTTGCGAAGTTGTTGCCGTAGCCTACCTCATAAGCATAACCCATGGGGTTGTTGCCGAGGATGTATTCCATCTGAGCTCTTGCCCAGGGCAGGAATGTTTCGTCCTTTGTGGTCTTTGCGTATACGCAAGCGCAGAGACCTGCAGCTGTGTTGTAACGTGCAGAGCCGTAGCCCGATACGACTGCCCAGCCCTTGGGAGACTTAGCGATGAAGTCGCCGCTGGTCTCGCTGATAGGAAGATCAGCGATCTTATCTGCAGTCATCTTTGTGTTCCAGAGATAGTCATCCATACCGAAGTACTTGTGACCGTGAACAGGCTCATAACCCCATTCGGAGGAATCTACGCTTTCAGCGCAGCCTGACCAGAATTCAAGGTTGTAGCGGAAGATGTACCAGTCACGTGCTGTATTGGTAACAGGAGCCAGCTTAGCGAATACGCCGCCCCATACTGTATCCCAGCAGTGTACCCAGATGTTCTGCCAGCAGTTGCCTGTATCGGTGATGATACGCTTCATATATCCTGTGTAGGGATGAGCACCCTTGTCGTTTATGGTAGTCTCGTCAACTGCGATGATATCGTTGATATAATCGTAGTCTTCGGTACAGTAATAGAGCCATACAGCAGCCCATGCCAGCTCATCGTAGTCATAGCTGGAGGTATAGAAACCGCCGTCGTAGCCCAAGCTGTAACAGTTGGGCACCTTGCCGGGCTCCCAGTCTTCAACGTGTGTCTTTACTGCGAAATCGTAAAGTGCCTTAGCGTATTTCAGGCACTTCTTAGCGTATGCAGGTTCAGTGTCCTTGAAGTTGAGGTAGTTGATAGCCAGCGATGCAGCAGCACCTGCACACTGGTCAGAAGCTGGCATCTCTTCGGTTGCGAAGTAAGCAGGACGCTTAACAGCGCATGAAGAAGAAGCTACCATTGTGTCCTCTACCTGGAGCTCAGGAGGGCACCAGTAGTTGTGGTCGTTGTTACCCTCGCCCACCTGATAGCAGTAAGCGATGACATTATCCTTGTCGTCCATGAAAGTAACTTTCATGAAGTAGTCGTTTATCCAGTGGAGTTCGTCCTCAACGTGCTTGTCAAGACCCAGTTCCTTGTAGGAATCACGGAACTCATAGTAGCCCCAGCCCACAGTGGAGGCGGAGTAGCTTCCGGGGAGACCGAACTTAACGTGGTCGCCCGCGTCGTGCCAGCCGCCTGTCAGGTCGAGAGTACCATCTCCGTCAGGATCGAGGTACTTCCTGTTCTTGTCGATGAACTTCTGCGACATATTGACGCCGACATAGAGTGAGGGGTCAGTATCGCCGAGGTTGGGCTTGGTCTTGCCGTCATCGGTGTTTCCGAGGCCCTGGTCCTCCTGTAACTGATCGTCGGTCTTGCCCTTGCCAATCGTAGGCATAGGACTCATGGGCTGCAGCGGGATGTAGCCATCCTTCACATGACAGTTATTACGCCATGAGTAATAGCCGTCACCTGTTACCTGGTCGCCGCACTTGTTTGCATCGTAGAAACAAAGAGCAAGCTGCAGAGCTTCTGCATAGTTGTGGTAGTTGTTGGGATTATCTTTGTCGATCACAGCGGCATCAGCGATCGATACTGCATTACCGGTGAGCATCATTGCTGCTGCGGATACGCAGGCAAGTGATCTTTTGAGAAAATTTCCCTTTCCCATATAAATCTTCCTTTCTGTAGGTTTATTTAGCAGATACTAATTTTCAAATATGAGTAAACGATTTTACAGCCGTCGCAAAAGTTCCGGGTTAAAATTTGCGCGGCTGATAAAAGTGTCTGTCTCTGAAATGAAAATATGATCTGTCTCCGGGCAAACGTAGATCATCAGGCTTCTTGTATCTCAGCAAAAAACTCATAGATCAATGAGTTTTTTCAAAAATGACAAGTACAAAATGACCGTTTTTCAGTTCACCTACACTATTATAATAACATAGCAATTATCGTATGTAAAGTAAATTCTTGCGATTGTTAATATTTTTGTTAAATTCAAATAATAAGGATTAATGATTAATGGGCATTTTTACGATTGTACGCTTTACTTAACTGCTGTAATATACGTTAAGTTAAGCAGTGCAGCCTTGATGTTGAGGTAGATGGTTTTGGTTTTCAATGATATCATTAATTCTGACGAAATAATATTTTACCAATTATGAAATAATGATGATTATATTTACTTAATGATGGTTAAAAAATGTATGAAATTATATATATTATATAAAACTATTGACCAATTATATATTTTGTAGTATAATGACTGCGTCATTGTAAAACAATGGATATGTTTAATTAGGACAAAAAAGATAATTTAGACAGGAGGTTTAATCACATGAAAACTACGAAGAGAATCATGGCGTCTGTTCTGGCACTTACGCTGACTTTCGGCTGTGCTGTACCGGCTTTTGCTGCAGATTACTTTGATGACTATGCGGCTATGACCGACACGGTTCAGGCATTGGCAATAGTCAAAGGCATAAGCGATCCGCTGAAGGAAGGCACAAATTTTGCCGATGATCCTACACTTGAGGGCAAAGCAAAAGAGTATGCCGAGTTTATAGATGCTGTGTATGATCCTGATTTTGACCCACATGGCATCATTAAGTTCATCAGCGTATTCAAGCTGATAAAGTATAAGTATGATGAATACAAGATCACAGGTCACGCAAATATCAGCAAGGAATACATCACCGAGAATTTTGACGAGCAGGCTAAAATTGTGATGACTCAGGAAGACTATGAGGATCTTACTGCAAATCCTGGTAGATATGAGCTGTATTACATCGATGGCGATGCAGTGCTTTACCGTGACGGACTTGTGTATGGTCTTGAAAACAGACCTGATGTTCTTCAGGGCGATGTATTCGTTGAAATAACTGTTGCTCAGGCGTGTGAGATTCTCAAGAAACTGGACAAGGTCTTCTTTGCCATAAATACACGTAATGAAGCATTACAGCAGATCGAAGATTTCATGACCGAATATGGCTACTGGAATATTGTTGAAGATGAAGTAAAGTTAACACCTTCTTATGATAAGAACTTCATCTACAACTGCGCTTCGGGCAGCGATACATACAAGATACAAAAAGGCAGCGGCTATGTTTACATCCGTGATTTCTGCGAGCGCAATTCCGGTGATGAAGATACGATAGTATTCGATTATGACACATCGGATACACATTTTACCCTCTACCGTGACGGCGGTGATCTGTATATACTTGACGTTGCCAATGAAACACTTGTATTTGTTGATGACTACTTTGAAAACCCGCTGAACAGGGTGGAGAATATACAGTTCTCGCCTGATATAACTCTCGGTTATACGGATATCATAAAGCTTGTAAACAAGATAAAGGGAACTCCCGAAGATGACGAGATAAATGGCTATCTCGAATCCACTGTTATCTGGGGCGAAAAGGGAAGCGATACTATAACAGCCGAGGGCGGCGATGAATACTATATCCATGCAGGCAGCGGCAACAATAATGTAACTGTATCAAACGGAAATGATATTATCGTTGCAGAAGACGGAAACGATAATATCACAATAAGCCGTGAACGCAACAGACTTTTCACCGCAGATGATCCCGGTTATAACGTAATTCTCAGTGGCAAGGGCGATGACGTAATTACTCTTGACGGCAATAATATCGTTGTTGCAGGTGAGGGTGACGATACCATAAACAGTGGTTTCGGCGATGATGTTTTTGTGTATTACTACGGTGACGGCAATGATACTATCACTGATTCGATAAATGCTTGGTCCAACGGCGGTACCGATGTAGTTTACTTTGCAGACCTCAACCCTGAAGATGTTTATGTCCGCAGAGACAGCGGCTTTACTTTCTATGTTAAGGGTGATAAAAAGGGTTCGGTTCATATCCCCGGTGTTTATCAGAATGGTGCATCAAAGTATAGGGAGCCAATTGAGTATGTGGTATTCAAGGACGGAACTGTATGGAATCTTCATGATTATCTCGACCGCAGCAGATATGTCGAGGATACTTCCGAATTTACCGGAAAGGATTCTATCGGATATTTCATAGTTGGTACAGACGGCGATGACAAGTACTATACAAGTGGCGGAGATGATGTTATAACCCCCGGCAAAGGCAATGACTTTGTAAATGCGGGCGGCGGCACCGATACTCTGATATTCCGCCGCGGTGACGGTCACGATATTTTCAATGAATCAAACGGCGGTTCATATCCTCCAGGCGGTGAGGACACTGTACTGTTTGAGGATATCAATTCTGATGAAGTATACATAGCTCGTTTTGGCAATACAATAACGATCAAGGTCAAGGATTCTGAAGATGCAGTTGAGTTGCCAGGTATATATCAGTCCGGTTTTTCAGGTCCTCTTCACCCTATCGAGAAAGCGAAATTTGCTAACGGTGTAGAGTGGACATTTTTGGAAATGCTCGATATGGCAGTAGTTGAGGCTACCGATGGTGACGATTCGTTCATTGTACCTGATGAGAACCACTATATCATCTGTGGCAAGGGAAATGACTATATAAGAGGCAAGGAGTATGATGATACATATTACTTTGAACTTGGCGATGGACATGATGTGATCGAAGATCAATCCATATGGGGGCGTTCATATGATGTTATTCAATTCGGTAAGAGCATTAGTCCTGATATGCTGTGTGTAAAAGTTGATGGAAATAATTATATCATATCCATACCGATTACTGATGATTCTCTCTCTCTGACAAAGGGTCAGATCGAGCGATTCGATTTCTCGCACGGAACAAGTCTGACCGAGGACGAAATACTTGCAAAGGCTTCAGAGCATCATTATTCCGAAAAGCCCCAGTGCAGATGGAAAAAGAAATGTGATATCTTCGCCGCTGAATTCTGTTTCGTATGCAGTGACTGCGGTGCGAAAGTCAGTTATGCGGCTGAGGTTTCCTCGGAAAAGGGCGCGGGCGATGTGACCATATATACCGCTAAGGCAACTATAGGCGGTAAGGAGTATACCGATACATACAAGTATTCACCTTCGTCTTATAAGTCTCCCGATTTAACTTTTGAGAAAGGCAGAAATGCTGTCAAACTCACATGGACAGAGATATTGGAAGCTGAAAAGTACGCTGTGTGCGGCTATGCAGGTGGCAAGTGGCAGATGCTTGCTAAGGGCGATGGAACATCCTACGTTCTGAAGAACCTGAAAGCAGGAACAAACTACAAGGTAGCAGTTGCTGTTATGGTAAACGGCGAGTGGAAGATGGATGCTTCCAAAGCGATAACTGTAACACCTCTGGAAGAGACAACTAAATATCCTGCTGTCGAAAATATCGAGTACAACGTGCAGTATCATCAGTTCAAGATCAAATGGACAAAGGCTAAGGGGGCAACGGAGTACGGTGTGGCAGTCAAGCAAGGCGGCAAGTGGAAAGTATATTCTTACACTAAGGATACAATATTCACTTCACCCAAACTGAAAGCAGGCACAAAGGTTGAGATGGTGATCTGTGCAAAGGTAAACGGAAAGTGGGATACTTCCAACCTGAACGCAAGAGCATTCTCGGTTACTGTGAAGTAATAGTATTTCAAAAATAACGAGCAAAAAAGATCCGGCGGACTTTGGAGTCTGCCGGATTTTTGTGATGGTATACAAAGTATCATCAGCGATATTCAGATAGAACTGTTGCGGTAGCTGTTGGGGGTACTGCCTGTAAGCTGTCGGAACTGGCGCATGAAATATTTTTCGTCCTTATAACCGCATTTAAAGGATATAGCAGGTATGCCTATGGTGGTGGTGAGCAGGAGATATTTCGCCATGGCGATGCGGCTCATTATAAGATCCTGATGGAAGCTTATGCCGAAAATATCCTTGTAGGTGGCACGGAAATGTCCGTAGCTCAGGCGGAAATCACGGCAAGTCTTCTGGGCGTCCCACTCGTTTCCGGGGTCGCGGTACATGGAGTTCCTGACCTGCAGGTAGTCATTGTAGTAGGCGTGATGCCGTTTATCGGAAAGCTGTTTGATCTTCATGTTGATATCTTCGCTAAGTGCAGATATACACTCCTCAGTGTTATCATCAGCCGAGATGAGTTTTGATGCCATAAAGAGGGTGTCAATACCTCTTTCCTGAATGTAAAGGGGAGAATGTGATATTATGATCTCCAGCTTATCCGTGATAAGGGCGATATCTTCATCTGTAAATTGTCCTGTGGCGGAAATGATATACAGCTTGTCTGAAAGCTTTCCGCAGAAACCGTTGATATTGGCGGTGGTCTGGTTCAGACAATCCGAGATCTCTATATCCATTCTTACAGAGAGATTTTTCTTATCGATACGGCTGTCGTCGGAAAAGATGCCTGTGCGTACCATTATAAGAGCAAGATTTTCCTGCTCGCCCAGCTTTTTGCAGGCGTTGGCAAGCTCGTTGGTGAAGCCCTGTTCGTTGTAAAGCCCTGTAGCAGTGTCGTGGTACTCCGATAGATTGGTACATTCAAGCAGGGTGTTGATGTCATTTTTCATGCGGAGCACCTGAAGTGCATTAACGGTTATTTTCAGCCACACGATCATTGCCTGATCATAGGTATCGGGTGAGGTGTACCGGAAAATGAAATGCCCGAGTTCCTTTCCCTCTGAAAACAATGGTACGAAAAAGAGAAACTTTTTGTCTTCTGCACCGATAAGTTCAGAAGGGTACAGCTGACCCCTTGTGAAGAAAGCGGGGTCATCCATGACTTTGTCGGGGCTGATTATGGTGTAACATATCATAGGTTCATTGTTTGAGAAATCTTTTATAGAAGCCTTGTGTGAACGTGTACACCAATCCTCATACAGGCATAGATATATACCCGAAACATTTCTTATCATGTTGGAAAAGTTCCGCAGAGTTTGTATGTAATCGGAGATGGATCGGCAGGTGACGGCCTGCTGTTCAAATGTTCCGCAGAAATTCATATCGTTATATTTTTTGATTTCCCTGACATCCACCAGTTCTTCAAGGAGATATTTTTTCTCCATACCGCAGGAACAGGTGTAGCCGGGAATCATGTATCCGGAAGTGTCGATATCCTGCGTTGGAGCCCCTGTGAGCTTTGAATAGATAAGTGCTGCGGCTTTTGCACCTATGGCTGCACGGTTGCGCTGATAGGTGGTCAGAACAGGGGAGTGATAGATCCTTTCTCCGATATGTTCATATCCTATTACTGTAAGGTCTTCAGGGATTGATATGTCGTAGTGGAAAAGTTTATCAAGAAGTCCGTAAGCCATATAATCATTTGCACATATCACAGCCTGAGGTATCCTTCGCTTTCCGCTTATGTAATCCTCTGCCAGATCTTCACCCGAGGTGTTCCAGAAGTTGCCGTATATCACATTTTCTTCGCTGAATGGGAGACCTCTTTCCATCATGATCTCTCTCACGCCTTCGATACGAAGCTGTGAGGTTTCAAGCTCCTCCTGACCTGTCAGTATATCTATATCTCTGATACCGTGTACATCGGTTAGATGACGGGCGATATCCCTCAGATCACTCTTCACATCTGTATTTATACAGGTGAAGCCGTCTATTTTTGCATCTATCATAACAACAGGTACATCAAGAGCCTTGATATGTTCACAGATGCTCTTCTGCATATCGGGATAAATAAGAGATTCATAAGTGACTATAACACCATCGAGCTGTTCGGAATGTACCAGCTCGTAGACCTTGTTTTCCACCTCAACATCTGCATAGTACTCCGAAATATTATATACATTTGAAAATACAGCGATATCCATGTCAAGCTCATAGGCTTTAGATAGTATGCCTTTGAGTAGCTGCCGCTGTTCAGCTTCCGACGCTCGGGCGGTCAATACGCCGATGAGCGGGCGTTTGTTAGTATTCATATTCATACCCCTTCTTACCATTTACATATGGTATCACATCTTACACCCTGTGAGCAGATAAATGCACACATGATAGCTTATATTAAAATATACTCCTGTTATTTCATTCATTCTGTCAGCTTATAATTGATTACTAATTATTATTATAGCACATTAATCACAAAAATCAAGAGCAAATCTGCATTTTTTTCACTCAATCTGCAAATAGTAGGTTGAAAGTTCACCTCGATTGTTGTACAATATAGTTAGAAAAAATAACAATATGTTATTTTTGATATTTAAATTTTCACACGTTATTCAACGATTTTATTTTTAAGGAGATGGTCTTTTTTATGAAGAAGCATAAGAAAATTCTGGCATCGCTGATGGCTCTCAGCTGTCTGACAACAGCTATGCCGCAGTTAACTGCCCCTGTTTATGCGCAGGAGATCGTTTACGACAGTTTCGAGATCAACTATGATGGTTGGCACGGTACAGATACCTCAATAGAACTTACTGCTGTTGATAACGGCGGTTTTGATTCTTCGAGAGGTATGAAGGTCACAGGTCGTACATCAACCGAGGACGGCGCTGCTTCGTCAAAGGGTCTTTACCTCTTCGGCGGTGTTGATTACGATTATTCGATGCAGGTACTCAGTGAAAAGGATACCACTTTCAAACTCACTCTGAAGTACATTGATGAAGAGACAGATGAAGTGACTGTTGTAACTCTTGACGAAAAGAAAGTCAAGGGAGGCAAGTGGGCTGAACTTACAGGTGATTACAAAGCACCTGAAAACACCTACGAGTATGAACTGACTCTTACTAACGATAATACTGATGATTTCATCTTTGATGATGTCAAGGTAACTGCTGACAAGTCCGCTGCTATAGCTGCTGCAGCTCCTTACGGCAAGGGTCTGAAGGATGAGTTTGCTGACTATTTCCGTGTAGGTAATATCCTGAACGGAAGTACAGTTAATAATTCCGCTATCAAGGGCATAATGCTCAAAGATCACAATGCTATTGAGTGCGAGAACGAGACTAAGCCTGATGCTACTATCGTTCAGAGCGGTTCTACCGATACCAATGTTAAAGTAACTCTCAACCGCTGCGCTGCTATACTTGACTTCTGCGCAAAGAACAATATCGCTTTCCGTGGTCATACACTGGTATGGCACAGCCAGACTCCCGAGTGGTTCTTCAAGCAGGGATTCAATAACAACAACGGCTATGTAAATTCCTACACTATGGATCAGCGTATGGAAAGCTACATCAAGAATATGTTCAATGCATACGCTACACAGTATCCTTCTGTAAACCTTTACGCTTATGACGTATGTAACGAGGTAATCTATGACGGAACAGCTAATAACGGCGGTCTGCGTCCTACCAACGGAACTAACGGACAGAACGGTTCTTCTGCATGGGTAAGAGTTTACGGAAACAACTCATTCGTTGAAAAGGCATTCACTTATGCAAGAAAGTATGCACCTAAGGGCTGTAAGCTTTACTACAACGATTACAATGAGTTCGCTCGTGATAAGAAAAACTGCATAAAGAACACTATACTTGTTCCTCTGCACAACAAGGGCCTGCTGGATGGCATGGGTATGCAGTCGCATATTGACTGTAGCGCATATAATTCTTGGGGTTCAACTCAGGAATACCTTGCTGCAATGGATGACTACCTCAGCCTCGGTATCGATGTTCAGGTAACTGAGCTTGATATCTCCCGTGACGGTTATAAGTATACCGATCAGCAGCAGGCAGAAAAGTACAAGGCTATTTTCCAGCACTGTGTTGACGTAAACAAGAGCGGCAAGTACAAGGGTAAGGTTACACTTGTTCAGGTATGGGGTCCTAACGATAATAACTCTTGGGTAGGCAAAACAGGAAACCTGCCTCTGCTTTACGATGGAAACAACCAGCCCAAGACTGCTTACAACTACATCACTTCTATCATTCCCGACAGCCAGTGGGGCGATGGTTCCAAGTTCAACGGCGGCGCTGAAGTTAAGCCTATTGAGCCTAATCAGTACGGCTGGTACTTCAACTGCGGATTTGAAGGTTCTACCGATGACTTCTCCGGAAGAGGTTCTGCAAAGGTAGCTTCCAGCAATACTACTGCATTCGTTGGCAACAGCTCACTGTATGTATCAGGCAGAGAGAGCGCATGGAACGGTGCTACTTACACACTTAGTCCTCGCGCATTCCAGCCCGGCAATGAATATAGCTTCAGTGCGATAGTAAAGTATACTGAAGGCGATGCAACCGATAAGTTCCATTTCACAATGCAGTATGATGATGCCAGCGGCACCACAAATTACACAAAGATCGCTACTGAAACTGTAAAGAAGGGCGAGTGGACACAGCTTGCAAACACAAACTTCAAGATTCCCTCTGATGCTTCCAATATGCAGATCTACGTTGAGACTGACAGCTCTACAACTTCATTCTATGTTGACGAAGTTATCGGTGCGGTAGCAGGTACAGGTATCAAGGGCCCCGAGAAGACTAACAATGATCCCGATCCTTATCAGCCTTCCGGCAATACTTATCCTACAAATATCAGAGTGAACTACAGCGCTCAGTATCATCAGATCCAGTTCACATGGAGCCCTGTTCAGAATGCTCAGAACTACGGTATCGCAGTATATCTGGCAGGCAAGTGGAGGATCCAGACTCAGTCTATTTCCGGTTCCACTACTTCTTTCGTAACTCCTAAGAACCTGACACCCGGCATGAGCTACAAGGTAGCTATCGCTGCAAAGGTCAACGGTACATGGGACGTAAATAACGCAATCAAGAACGCAGTTATCGTAACTGTTATCTGATAAGCTGATTCGGTTATCTGACTAATAATTAGAAGAAAGAATAACTTGGTTATTCTTTCTTCTTTTTTGTATCTGTCCTCCTGCGTAAATGGCGGATTCAATTACAAAAAAAGACCTGAAACCAGTTGGTTTCAGGTCTTTTGCTTTATCAGTATTATTCTACCGAATAAGTAGTTGAATTGTCGCCCTTTGTAACGATGAGATAACCGTATGCCATATGCGCTTTATCTACATCTTCAACCAGCTTCTTGCCTGTTACCTGGTCGAATATAGCTTTATCCTTATAGGAGAATACCATATTCTTACCGATGTATGTGCCGGAAGCAAGCTTAAGAGCAGGTTCATTCTTTTCCCATACCATATAATCATAAGTATCGCTGACCTTAACATAGCTTGAGGATTCAGAGAAACCGTAGTCATCATCAGCTACGATCACCTTACCTGTTTCGTCAATGATATCAGTCTTGCCATTATCCTTTGCAGCGTTGAAATAACCGGGTACATCAAAACCTCTGATGGACTTATAGTCTTCCTTGGTTATCTCTGTGCCGTCGAGAGCAAGCAGACCGACCTTGTCTCCGTATTCACCGTTTGTATAAGTGAAGAAGCCGTTGCCAGCATATGTAATATTGCCATATTTAGGTTCGAGGACTATGGCACCATTCTTGTACATGATACCAGCCTTTTTGGTATCACCATCGTACAGCATGAAGAAATCCTCAGTGGAAGACATTTCGGAGATCGTATACTTTGTACTGAACAGAGGGTTGAGCTCATGGTCATATACAATTCTGCCATCTTCTGTTTGAGCTACGAGCATATTGCTGCCTACAGTATTATAATCGTATCCAAGTTCAAGTACCTTATCCTCAGAGTTTACCCATACTCTGTTCTTATCGTCGTCATAGAAGCTTACGAGATCACCATATGCACTGTAGTTTGGAGATGTAGTGACAGTAGTGTTCTCAAGGTACTTTTTGCTTTCGATATCGTATACCTTTACCTTGCCCTTGTAAAGAACATCTTCATCTTTTACCTTAATGGAGTACTGGTTTGCGGTAACGTAGTATATTGCTTCGTCTTCGTTATCGGTCTCTGCCTCAGGGAAAAATGCAATGAGGAAATGGTCGTTTAGCTCCTTGTATATACCAACGCCGTTATCAGCAGCCTGTACTATATTGCCTTTGGCATCCATAAGGCCGGAGTAGATCATACCGTCCTTTTCTATTGAGTATGTGTAGAGATCTGTATATTTGAGCTTCTCTACATTAAAAGCCTTGCCGTCAACGAGCTTTTCACCCTTATAGTTACAGCAAGCTATAGTCTTATCATCTACTTTGGAATAGATCAAGCTGTCTGTATCACCCCAGAAATCGATATCCTTGCTGGAGAATTTTGCAACTTCTTTGATCTGAGCTGTTTTCAGTTCATCCTTTTTGAAATCAGCAGGGTCGAACTGGATATCCTCCTGTGCAGTGATCTCGGAGTCTTTCTCTTCGGGAGTTTCCTCTGCAGGCTCTTCATCAGTAGTGGTCTCATCCGCAGCTGTTGTTGCAGCTGTGGTAGTTGTTGCCTCTGTCTCGGTCTTACTATCGTCGTCGTTGCTGCTGCAAGCTGTCATACTTACAGCCATAAGTGCTGCAAGCAGTATTGCCAGCTTTTTACTGTTTTTATTCATTTTGTTTTCCTCCTGTTTCAGGTTAATATTTCAGGCTGAACTACTATACAGCCAGTTTACATATAAAAATTATACCACACATAAAAATCATAGTCAACGATTATAAATAAATATCGTCACAGGGTATCAACAGAATTTTATTGCATAATGTATTTATAGATAATTCGCACAATTATTATATAGGATTTTAGTTTTATTGCCGAATTGGTTTCGGGTGTTGCCAAATTATCGTTTTATGATATTAGCAATAGCTGCGGAGATCACGTCTTCTATACCACAGACCTTATCCATCTTATCTTTGTCTGGAGCATTTCTTAGTGCGGCGATACCTGCTCTCCACAAAACCAGAGTATTCACTTTGAGTGACTCTATCCGCTGTGACATTTCGCTGTTGCGGGTGTACATATCAGATATCATCATAATACACTGGGATGCTATATTTGCCGATAGAACAAGGTCGTGAATCCTTTTATCAGCAAGTATGTGATAGTATTTTCCATCGACGTTATCTGATATGTTCTTCATATTTTCGTTCAGTGCCTCAGATGCTGAATGTATCTCATTTATACAGCCCTCAAGCACTTTTTTCATGGTATCCAGCAGGATATTTTCTTTGCATAATCCGATATATATTTCCTGAAAGCTTTCAGATATTCTCTGAGCCCCTTTGTCTGCTTTCTCAGCTTGGTCAATGAGCCTTGCGTAACCTATAGCCCCCACAGTTCCCTTGTATCTTGCGAGACCGTTTATTTGCAGCTGCTGTGAGGCGAGAGTAAGTATGTTTATCGCCTTATCAGGCATACGATCCTGCTGAAGTTTGAATATCATTTCTGATGTATCTGCTATCCGCTGCTGAACATCTAAGGCATAAGAAGGCAGAAGCTCAAATGTCATCATATCGGGGGTATAAGTTTGGTTAAAATTCAGCATGACTTGTTCACCTTGGAAAACTTGATATACTTATCAAGTTCTATCTTTTTAAAAAAATTATAACTGTCACAATTTATATCCTGGCCAAATATGCCCATCTGAACTGGTGATGAAATGACTATATCAGTTTCGGGTATCTTGAAGATCGCACGAAACTGTTCTTCCGTAAGGGGCTGACCATAATAGGGATACCAGCTCTTTTCGTGGAATGACATGGACTCCATCACCCTCAGCACGACACGTCGTAAAAACATTACCGAGCACATGGGGTAGAAGCATTTTTTCATATTAATAGGTTCCGACGGGCTTTTCAGCCTTATCTCGGAGTTGAACACCTCGTCATTGCTGTAGCATGAGCTGAACACTTTAAGGTCAACACCTATGCCGTATTCTTCAAGCAGTTTTATCAGACTGAGAGTCAGCGCACCGCGGTTGGTGACTGCTTGCTCTAAAGTGTGAATTGAATATGCCAGATTGAACCATATAGTAACGAATTTTTTCTCTCTTGCTCTTGTGAGCCTGTACATTGTCTTCGGAGTACCTGCCACATACGCGGGAATATTGGGGTGAGAGCCTGCCATTGCCTTTTCCTGCCTGCGTCTGTAAGTTTTTATCGGCATAGTCTTTTCAAATTCCTTCAGCATTTTCAGCGTAAAGTCATAATTACCAGTATATCCGCCAATAAGATAATCTACTGCATTATCAAAGGTATCCTCCGGAAAATCAGGACGTTTGATGATACTGTGCTGTTTAAGAAATATATTGTCGTTTACTTTAGGTTCGCTGAGTATGTACATCTGCATATCACTCAGGCTGTTGAATACCGCATTGTATACTGTCATTTTTTTGTATTGGTATACTTTGAGGTTCATAAAATCTGTCATCTTCTTGTATCTCCGTTTCGTATATCGAAAACTATCTTGTTGAATACGTTGAATATCCCGATGCTTTCTCTTTCATTTCCGTTGTAGAATTTTGCCATCTCTCTCTGCAGGAATGCAAGATATTCGTTGTCCTTGGTCTCAATGAATTCATATCTGACGATAGCCTCAACATCGTAACTCTGGTGATCAAGGTACTTCTTTATGCTGGTAGCATCACGGGTGGTGAATATACCCGGTGCTGCTGTCTGATTTCCTTTGCTCCATGCAGTAGTGGCATTTCGGAAGGCCGCAGCGAACTCAAACCACTGAGGATAATCACGAAGTATATCCTTTTCGAGTCTGTTATCGTAATCAACGTATATCGCTGTGAATCTCTGCATAAGAGATTCCTCTATCTTCTCACGGGTACTGTAGTTCCTGTCGGCTCCATCGCCTGCGGTGTTGCCTGCGGCTATGATACGGAAATTCGGGTGGCGCATTACACGCTCGCCGTTTGGGAAACAGTAGCTGGCATCTTTTGAATTTGACATAAAGCTGTTGAGCTTTACTGCTGCCCTGATATTGCCGTTATCGAACTCATCGCAGAAAACTATACCACCGTATTTGTATGCTCTGTAGAATGCAGGGTAGTTATATCCGCCGTCAGCTGTCTGGAATCCCAGCAGGTCGTATTCCTCGTTTATGTAGCCTATATCCAGATATTCCAAGCCCAGCAGTCTTGCTATCTGACCAACAAGAAAAGTTTTTCCACAGCCCGAGGGTCCTATCATATACGGGTTGGAATCTTCGATAACAGCGGTGATTATATCATCGAAATGCTCATGATAAAGAGCATTGTTTGTTGCGATATCCTTTTGCTTTTTCTCCATGAGCTTTTCAAACCTGTCTTTGAAAGGATAGGTTTCATCAAAGAAGAAATTCGGAGTCATATCCGCAGGCTCTGTGCATCTCTGCGCATTTATCTGAACTATGGTGGGACGTACTCCTGCCGTCACCTGAACAGGTGCGACTGCGGCTGCAGCGGCTGCTTCAGCCTTTTCGGTATCGAAATTCTTGCTGAACTCATCAACGCGGATTATCCTGTTTACCAGATCACTGCTCTTGTTTACCTCTGTGAGAATATTTTTCAGTTCGCCGTTGTTCAGCATCGATGAGGCTCTGTCGATCGCCTTGTTAGCCTCAGTGTTTATGCGGAACAGCTCTGCGGCAGTGTTGTCCTTGATGCCTGCGGCTAACATTTTAAGCTCTCTTATCTTGCTGTCCGCAGAATCTATGACCTCTCTGACCAGTTTATCCTTTTCAAATACTATGCTGTCATGCTCTTCGTTCAGAAAAGCATCGAAAGCTTCTCTAAGTTTGAATTCCGCATTCTTTGCTTCTCTGGTGAGCTTTTCAGTCTCGCTCAGTGTAAGATCTTTGATGGTCTTCTCGTTCTGCTCCACAAAATTTTTGAAGCTGTCAAGACGATCTTCCGTAAGGTCGAGAGTATGTCTTGCTCCCGCAAGGGTCTCCTCACTGTTTTTTAGCATCATCTCAGATCTTGCTATCCTGTCTTCGGTGATATCATATATGCCGCAAGCCATTTGAGCATAGCCGATAAGTCTTTCACATTCAGCTTCCTTGTCATGAGCGCTGCATAATTTCATAACGCCGCTTATTAGAGATGAGGCAAAACTTTTCTCATCGCTGTAGTACTGTCTCAGTTCGCAGCCGAAAGTATTTATATAATAGATGTTCTTTTCAGCTGTCGGTATATCTGCGATTGAGCACATGGTCTCGATATATATCTGCTTATCGTTGAAACAAAGGTATAGCTCTTTAGTGAACAATCCCGAATGATAAATGCCGTTCTTTTCAAATATTTTCAAAAATACAGCATTTGCAAATCTGTAGTTCTTTGTTTCTTCTCCGAGGGGAAGTACAGTGCGGTAGATGTCTTCCGCTTCGTTCATCATTTCTATCGGCTTTTTTTCGCCGCGGGAAGCTATAATGCTGTCCACCAGTTCATACAGTGTTTCCTCTGAGCCGAAAACATTTTTTTCGGGTTCCCGCTTTATCTCAGCGAGGTATTTACTCAGCGGAACATATTTATCGTCCCTTTTTAAAGCCGCCTTTACTGCCTGCATTACTGCATCTATCCTGCTTTTTGCCATATCCGTTCCTCTATTCGTTATCTTTATGTAAGTATCTGTCAATTATTTTAGCGCCGGGTATCCCCAAAAGATCGTCATTGATATTTTTGATCACTCCGCCGCTGATCTGTCGGTAATAATAACCTTCCTGCGAACTGTCCAGACTTTTTATCAGCCTAGTGCAGTTCAGTTTTGATTGTACAAACAGCTTGTCTTTATGTCTGAACACCTCATGTACTACCGAGATCTCGCTTTTTCTTCCGTCGCAGAGTTCTTCCTCACATATCTGAGTTATCAGCTCACTGCGATTGTCATAAATAGTTTCCTTATCCGACATGAAGACCTTTTCGCCCCATGGTAGCAAAGCACCTTGTACATTATCACTGACGATACTGCATATCAGCCGAACTTCCTCAGACATATCAGCCTTTTCAAGATCGGGAGAACTTTCATCGTAGAATATCACCTGTTCATCCTCGACCATCCTGCATCGGAGAATATCATCCCCGATATCATACAGATATTCATGCCTGATCTCTCTGTCTGTAAAACTTTGGGTAATTACTTCTGTTTTTCCATGGGCATACATCACCGTGACTTTTGCCGTGTGATTGCAGTCAAAAAGGTTCGCAAGAGTGTATACATATTGGTTATCCTGTGAAGTAAAGCTGCATGGCAGAACTTTTTCATTTCCATTGACAGTGCAGGATATCATATATCTGTTTCTGTTTCCTTTGATGTTTGAAAGCTTGAACTCAGCTTCTGCATCGCTGTATATCTTTGAAAGAAAGTATCCGATGAAGTTTTCAGAAAACATACCTGTGCCGAAAGGTAATGCCTTTTCTCCATGCTTCCTGCATTCAGCAATAAAACTGAATCGCCCGGGTGAGCTAAGCCTTTTGCGGCTTTCTATTATCTCGGAGGTATATTTATCGAAACAGCTGTCGGGATATTTGAGATACAAACGGTCTGCTGCTTTTGCAAGCATTGAGAAAAAGTCTTCATATTCGCATAGATTGATAGACTTATTTCCGTTATAAATCACTAACAGTGCCTGTGTGTTTTCCGGAATGATGTAGTATCTTATCAGATCTGCTTTTTCGATCTGAGATATCTCCACCTGGGTCTTGCTCATGAATGGTGTCATAGTTTACGCACTCCTGTACGCTTAAAATGATTCTTTAAGGTATATTATACCATATCTTGTAACAAAAGTAAAGCAACTGAACAGTGCGCAAATGTAAACCTGAGTTGACATTTGTAATGTTGATTATGAGCGAAATTAAAACTATAAAAGATAATTTTATATAGAAAGTGCTAATTTCACAAATTGATAATTGACATTTGATAGAGTGTATGATAAAGTATATAAGGGCGTGGTACCAAATCATGGCGTTTACGTTTAATGAAAGAAGGACAATTAAATTGAAGAATAATTTATCAGGAAGAGTGACTGCTCTGTTCATGGCTTCACTTATAGCTGTAGTATTTTCTGCATGCGGCAAAGTTGAGGATACTGCCGATCAGAATGATGCCGCAAAAACAACAGCATCTGAAACAGTCACAGAGGAAACATCCGACGCAGAAGCAGTTGAATCTGTTGCCGAAACTACAGCAGTTACAGCTGTTTCCGAAGCCGAAATAACAACAGAGTCCACTGCTGAAACAGCTAAGGCAGATGATTCAGATGCGGAAGAAAACAATACTCCTGTTACTGATGACAGATTTGATCCGTTTATTGAAGGCCTTTCTGAAGCGATACGTGAAGGTTCCATGTATTATGAAGGCCCTGAGAATACTGACAGTGAATCGGCACGAGTATCTCTTGAACTCTGTTCCAAAGGTTTCAGTTATACTTTCATGGACATTGACAGTGATGGTGAGTATGAACTTTTTATTGGTGATGAATACACTGACAATGAAGGAGTAACGACCTATTCTTGTATAGGATTTGTTGTGATCACTCCAAATGGTGATTTTAAGAATCTTGCTTCAAGTTGGGCAAGATCACGCACTGACTACGTTGGAGGTTTATATTTCCACTCAGACGGATCCGGCGGAGCAAATCTTCACGAAGCAGAGATTTACCGCTATGATCCTTCCACTCAGTCGTTCGCGGTTGAAGCAAATCTTGTGACGGATTCTGATGAACCTGATCCCAATCAGCTTCCCATCATGTATTATACTCTGTATGAAGGAACAATGTGGAGCTATCAGATAAGTGAAAGAGCCAAAGATGATCCTAATGCGCTCCACGGTGATGAAGCTCAGAATAAATGGAACGAATACAAGGCGAAAGCTTTTGCCGAATCCGATAAGCTCGAAAACGCACAGTGGATAAATGTAGATATTTAATGAAACGCTTGATTTTAATTTGATAACTACCACATAAAAATTCCGTCCTGTTCCTGTTTTTATACGGGAGCGGGGCGTTTTTTCAATCATCATATCCGTACAACAGCCTCTGTGATAAAAGGCTTATCATATTCCTTGCTTTCCGGCAGAAAATATGCTATACTGTATTCGAACTGATATCAACCACGCAGGGAGGAAAAAACATGAATAAACTGAACCTTTTATTTTTGATACTGCTTCTTCCGTTTATTATCATCATTCGGCTGTTTACACCGAACAAAGCCCGCAGAGGAAGAATGCTGACTGACATAATCGAACGAAAATACCCTAAATGCAAGATCATCAACATCGATATGCAGTACGATAACGGTTCCTCTGCTGCAAGTACAGCCGATAAGACTAAAAATGTAAAAGGTGCGGTTGTTATCATTGAAAATAACGGCGAAAGGCGTATCCTGCATCTTTTGTTTACCGACGACATCTGGCATATAACCCAGGATGTTCCTGACAGCGGCAATGATATAACTTAATAAAAATACGGCAGGGAGAGTGTTGCTCCCTGCCGTTTTATGTGTATAGCTGCTAGGACAGATCAGAAGTTGTCCGTTGATCATTCTTTTACTTCGAGGCCGTGTTTTTTCAGTCGGTTTATCAGCGTTTTGCTTAGATTTTCAGGACTGTTCATAAGTAATATTTGCTTAAGATTTGAAAATTGAGAAAGCTCTGCATCCGATACTCTTTTCAGGTCAAAATATCCATCCTCGCCATCCCAGAACGGAATGATCTGACCATAGATATCATTGCCGCCATCCATGATTATCTCTTTGATCTCATCAGCAAGAGAGGTCGGTATCTCAAGTTTCTTAAAATATTCTATGGCAGGCTTTATGGGTTCATAGCCTTCTTCATCGATATTGATCTCACGGGGCGGATAACACTTTGCAAACTCGTATATATCGAATGCGGGTTTAAGAAGTTTCTTCTCATACATAAGTACCTGTATGATGCATAATTTGAAATTGAAATTATCAAATTTAAGTGCAGGTTCATTGATAGGTTTATGCTCATAGGGGTTATTGACGATCACCCTTTTGGGTTTCTTTTCTTTTTTTGCGGAATATGATACATCAATGACTTTTCCATCCTGCATAAGATCTTCGATCTGTCCGTTCTGCTCAAATGCCGCTTTTAAGTAATCCTTTGTATCTACTATACGGAGATCATTCAGCTTTTCTTTGCTTCGCTTAGTTAATATCGGATCATATCCGAAACACTGATCGTACTTGATCTTACCTAGCTTATCTACCGCCTCGGAATACTTTATGAATGTAAAATTCTCTTCAAAACCAAAAACATCGGGAGAGCAAAGACCCTCAAAGAAATGTTTTACCGAAGGCATGAAAAAAGTTGAACGCACATATCTGTAATACGCACACTCCAGACTCCACTTTTTCTCATCATTTTTTAAACTGATCTTAAAAGCAATAATATCTCCAAAAGCTGTAACCATGACAGGAACAGCTTCCTCTTTATATAGTTTTAAAACGCTTTCGTTATAAAGATCCTTGTATTCATCAGGATCGATCACCCTGAAATAGCCGTTCATGAATGAGCAGAATCCATACTCTTTCCAAAACTCTATCCACTCAGTAGGCAGCAAATCTTCATATTTTTTAATAGTTTCAGGACTTACATCACTAACTTTTTCAAAATCATCCAGCACTTTATAATTCATGGTTTTCTCCTTTTGCAAAAGCTGAAAATTTTCCCGTAATAACGTTATTTACTCTAATCTAAACTTTTGATCTGAATAGATCGGTCAATTCCGATTTTAATGAGCAAGCAGAATACTTGCCATTATTAGTTATTATACATCATCATCGCCAATAAGTCAATCACGGTTCAGCAGAAAGCAATATAATATATTCATTTTAAATGAAACAAATACTGTGCGTAGAATATGTTATATTCGTGCGTTTACAGGACATCAGAAGATCATGTGCGACTATCATATTATGATACTTCCAACATTTTGCTCTTAAATCAAAAATAATATAGCAAAAATATTGACAAATATATCTAACAGTGATAAAATAATCAGGATAGAAAATATAATAACGTATTTAATTTAACAAACTAAGGAGGAGCTATTTATGAAGATGAAAAAAATTTTAGCAGTTGTAATGTCACTTTGTATGGTGGCAGGAGTTGTCAGCTATGGTGTGCCTGTTATAACACAGACCATAACAGCCCAGGCTGCTGGTGTTGAAACAAACTGTCTGTCTTTTAACGAAACGACCGGTGTACTTACGCTTAAAGGCGAGGTGGATCGTGATGCCGTAAACTCTTTCAGCAAAAAGCAGAATGTTAAAACAATCATAGCTGAAGAGGGGACTATTTTTCCTGAAAACTGCAGCAAGCTGTTCTATTATTATCGTAATTGTATTTCAATTGATCTTTCAAATGCAGATACCAGCAAAGTTACAGATATGAGCTATTTGTTTAGTTGTTGCTATGCTCTGAATAATCTTGATATAAGCGGTTTTGATACAAGCAAAGTAACAGATATGAGCTATATGTTTCATTATTGTTCGGATCTGACTACGATTGATGTAAGCGGATTCGATACAAGCATAGTAACAACCATGGCTTATATGTTTGGAGGCTGTTTTGATCTGACCTCACTGACTATTAATGGTATAGATACAAGCAATGTAACAGATATGAGCTATATGTTCATGGGCTGTTTAGGTCTTTCAGAACTTGATGTAAGCGGATTTGATACAAGCAGGGTCAAAGATATGAGCTATATGTTCATTGGCTGTTCCTGCTTGTCAGCAATTGATCTGAGCGGATTTGATACAAGAAAAGTCACAAATATGAGTAACCTTTTTGAGGGTTGTTCTGGTTTATCGGAGCTTGATGTAAGCAGCTTTGATACAAGCATCGTTACAGATATGAGTATGATGTTCAGAAAATGCACTGGTCTGACAGCACTCGATATAAGCAGTTTTAATACAGGCAATGCAATTAATATGGAGGAAATGTTTTCAGAATGTACCAATTTATCTGAACTTGGTTTGAGCGGATTAGATACAAGCAAAGCCACTGATATGAGTGCTATGTTCCATAACTGTTCGAGTTTAACAGAGATCGATCTGAGTAGCCTGGATACCGGCAGCGTTAAAGATATCAAGGGTATGTTCGCCGAATGTACCAACCTGACTGCACTTGATCTGAGCGGATTTGATACCCGTAATGTTACAGATATGAGGTGTATGTTCCAGAAATGTTCCTCTTTAAAAAGACTTGATCTAAGTGGCTTTGATACAAGCAAAGTTAAAGATATGTATGCTATGTTTGAAGGTTGTTCAGCTCTGACCACACTTGATATAAGCAGTTTTGATACCAAAAATGTCGAACGGTTATCTTCCATGTTTGAGAACTGTTCAAGTTTGGCCTCGATCGATGTAACAGGATTTAATACAAGAAGAGTTGAATATATGACTTCTATGTTCAGAAATTGCAGCAGTTTGACTTCTATCGGTGTAAGCGGCTTTGATTTAAGAAGAACTAAGAGTTATGCGTATATATTCAGTGGTTGTATGAACCTGAAATATCTTACGCTTGGTGAGAGTTTTAAAAGCATAAATGAAGATGTCGAACTTCCGAACGGTGAAGGATGGGTGAATATCATAGTTCCCTCAAAAGTTGTAAGCGGCAGCGGGGAATATGCAGTCTTTACTAACGATGGTAAGAACACTTACAAACGCATTGGTATAGATAAACCCACTTATCCCACAAACATAAAAGTCGAATACAGTGAGAAATATCACCAGGTAAGATTTACCTGGGATAAGGTAGAAGGTGCTGACAAATACGGGATCGCTGTATATCTTGCAGGAAAGTGGAGAGTACAGTCGCAGAATATCACTGATACCTCATACACAACTCCCAAGAACCTCACTCCCGGCAAGACTTATAAAGTTGCAATTGCATCTAGAGTTAACGGAAGTTGGGACGCGGCAAACGCTGTCAAAAATGCTGTGACTGTTACCATAAAGTGATAACAAAATTGATATGTAAATACTATTAGAAAACGTAACGATCTCAGGAATGTAATGCTGAGACGAGGAATGAAGAAATGAGACCGATAAAATCTGAAAAAACAAAGCGGCGCATCAGCGCCGCTTGCTATTTATCAAAGGATTGATCGTATTTTATTATGTCCTGAGTCTTTCCAAAAATATGTGTATTCTCTGAAGTAGTTATAATATAAAAGTGGTGGACGGTGATGCTCAGATAATTGATAATGGTTGCCGATGGAATGTGTGGTATAATAAGCAAAACTATCCCCCTGATCTGCAGCATAAAGCTGCAGGTCGGGGGGGCTGTTACATTTTCACCTTATTTATCCGATCTTAAAGTACCACGGGTTCGGTATTGATTATCTTGCAGTTGCCGTTTAGATCTTCATAGACAGTCACAAGTGTGAGTGAAGGTATGGGATCGGGAACGACTATCTTGCTTTCACAGAGGATAAGATAATTCTTGCCGGATACTATCTGATAGCCGAGATAAGCGATGGGCTCATAGTCAACACCCAGAAGATCCTTTGTAGCCTTTTCAAAAGCGTTCTTTGCTTCGGGATTGCTGTCCAGGTCGGTAGCACCGTCATTGGCGATAAATCCGCCGGGAACAGGAGCGCCGATGATCTCTTTGATATCTGTGATAACAGCGTTGCCATGAGTATCTTCGTATACATAAACAAGCTTCATGGTGGGCTTTGGGTCAAGTGTCACAGGAGTTATCCTGCAGAGTATGCAGTAATTCTTGCCTGCAACTATCTGGGTGCCCAGCAGTGCGATGGGCTCATACTTAGCACCAACCATACCCGCTGTTGCCTTTTCTATGGCTGCAAGTGCATCGGGGTGCTTGTTTATGCTGGGTTCTAGGGCGATATGCCAGCCGCCGAGAACAGCAGCATCGTTTGCCGAACAAGCACAGTTAGCAGCAAATACAGGGTAATCGGTACAAAGTACATCTCTGACACCTGTGATGGTCGCATTGCCGTTCAGGTCTTCATAAACTATCACTATTTTAAGAGTAGTTGTGGGGTCAAGGGTAGCAGGGGTAGCTTTACAGAGTATTGCGTAATTCTTTCCCGAAACTATCTGTGTTGCCAGCAGAGCCACAGGTGTGAACTTTACGCCTACATATCCTGCCGAAGCCTTTTCAAAGGCTGCCAGCGCATCGGGGTGTTTTTCGATGGCGGTATCTCCCTGAGTGATGACCCAGCCGCCTGCAAGTGTTTTGTTTTCAGTGCTCATGATAAATCCTCCCATATCAGTTATGCATAATTTCGCAACAGACAGTTTTAAAATGAAGTGTTACGAATTATTATGAACATATTATTTTCACATCGATGTTATATATATTATACATTATAATCAACGAAATGTCAATACATTTTGTATAATCTCTTAAAATAAATTTTTCAGTTAATTTATATACAGTGCTGTAAAATTAACTGTTTTCTAAGTTCCGTTAACAGGGTATCGTTTGTATCAGGAGTTCCAGATTTGAGCTATAAGCGCTGAAACAAAGCTTTTTACGATGCTGTCTGAATAAACAGATCGTAAATTTTTGATGATATAATAGTGAAAGAAGCTATGTCCTTTTATGACAACTATTTTTATTGTCATTTGCAACTAAGAAAACCATCAACTCACAAAGAAACAAGCAGACACCCTTGTTCTGGCATCTGCTTGCAGAAATCTGCTATAGTATAAGCTCAGAATTAAGAAATCGCCTATTTATCGTGTGATTTTTGGGCTGCAAATGTGCATTTTCAACTGTTGAAATTGCAGTTATATGTAAAGAAAAAGCTCGTAAACACGGCAGTTCAGCCATATTTACGAGCTTAATGCTTTGCAACGTCAGTTCAAAAAAAATGATTTTTATTTGTAGTTTTTGATTACATTTTGAGTCTTTATTTATAGGCTTAATAAAAGATAGTTTCCGTTGGTATATACTTTGACAAATGATACAAGGAGAACTCCAGTACACCCCAATACAAGCGTTGTCCCTGTGTGTAATATCCATTCTAATATTGTCAAAAATCCTGGTTGAATTCTGCTAATTTGCTTACTAGTCGATTACATAATATTTCAGATTCTTTAATATTATCAATCAATGACTGACTGCTGTACTGTCGTAATGCTCCCGTCAAATCGTTTCCGGCACTTTCCACAATTTGATAAAAGCGGATAAAATTATCTTTGTTTTGAGTTTGTATCTTTTCTCTGATATTATCCGCTGTTTCACGCCCGAGAACTGAAAAGCAAGAAACCATCAGCTGATCACGCCAAAACATATTATTTTTATCATACATATTTGTCCCGTCATGGTAAGCTGCCGGAATTTCTGTTAATTCCGGAATCACGCATAAATAACGAGAATACAGCGGAGTTCCGATCGACTGCCAGATTATACCCTGTATATCGCCGTTAGTTCGTTCAGAAAATGCCGGATTCATTTCGATAATATGACTTTCGACTGTTTTAACAGTTCCAATCGGACGGTCGGCTTTTCCTTCAAGTTCTGTCCCTCTGTAATCAGCGCACAGAACTTTTTCAACCATTTCAAGCGAAATTTTGCTTTCAGGCTTCATGAAAAGCGGATACTGTGCCGGAATTATTCTGGGTTCTTGTCTGATGTTAGGATTTAAGATGTGTTGTGCAATCCAGATTCTGTCACAATTATAAAATGGTCTTGAAATATCGTCCATTTTTTCCTGAAATCCAAATGCGTCAGAAAAGTTGAAACATTTTCTGTCGGGATTTTCAAGCAGCCTATATTTTTTTACAAATTCAAAAATATGTTCACTGTATCTAATATTTTGTGTATCGTCCAGATCCACATCATGGATTCTCATGCTGTTTGCAACGATCAGATAGCTGTCATCTGGCACTCTAACTGCTATCCAGTGATGTCCTGAACCGATTTCCATGTACCAGACTTCATTTGAATCAGAAAAACAAATGCCATTTGCTTCGGAAGCACCGTATTTTTCGACATATGCACCGAGCAATTCTACACCATTCAAAGCAGAGTCAATCTGTGGAAGAATCAGCGTTGTAATAACGGATTCCTCAATTCCTCCTGAAACAGTTGGGTCACATTCTAAGGCTCTGGAATTGATACCCATAGAATTTGTAGCTGTCATGGCAACACCTTTTTCATTGATTCCTCTTGCCTCAAAGAAATAATGGTCGCCAATGTCCGTATTTCGTTCCTTTTCAATATTACCTCCCGCATCAGGAGAGGAACAGTAACGAAAAGCCTTACAAGGAATAGGTACTTTCAATCCGTTTCCGAGAATCCATTCGTTTTCCAATAGAGAAGTATAGAACGGACTCCGCATCGGAAACAGCAGTTTCGGAGTTACTACAGAAGCACAATCCTCATTTCGTGCAATGATGGTACTTCCAGTTGTCGTGGCATTTTTGCCAACTAAAATACTTGTACACATATATTTCTCCCGTTACTGATTAAGCTTCTTTTTCTTGGCAATAGCGAGCTTTTCATTCAGACGAATGACTGCAGAATCATTGAAATCTTCTGCCGGAATTGCCTTTTCCACGAACATATCAATCACATCTTTCTGGAAAATCAAGCAATGTGTTGAACCGCCAAACTGGAAATACCCCAGTTCATCGCCCTTGTTAAGGTGCTGTCCGGCTTGCACACTTAGCACACAAGAGGAAACTTCTGCCATTCCTACTGCGATAAATGCCATCAAGCCAATATCAGGGTTATCACTTTCGATCAGAATAACAGCTCTTGCCGCTACATGGGTAATATATCCCTGCGATTCATTAGGTCCTGCACTGTCATAAGGATAGCTGTTAACTTCTGCGTAATAAGTCCCTGGAACATTGAAACATCTCACAACAGTTCCGGAAACCGGACTGTGCCAGCGGTGATATTTTGTAGCACTCAGAAAAGCCTGATAAACCGTACCGCCTATGAATAAATCGGCACTTTCGTCATGATTCAGCATATATTCCAGAGAATAAGGTTGCCCTTTGAGCCAGAATTTTGTGTCTTTCTGCACGTTAGTGCTGATTCTGTACGGCTGTGATTCACAAGCACTGGTAATCACATATGGGTTATCCGGTTCAGCAACAGGGCGCTGATCATTGCAGAATCTTCTTGTGAAGAAATCGTTCCATGAAGTAAAACCGAAGTGCATCTTTGATTTATCGTGTACATACTGATCAATATTCAAATCATTCAGTGCTTTCTGACAAAGCCAGCCTTTATTTTCCTCATCATTCAGGACATAGGCAGAGGCTTCACTATTCAGGAAATCGCACCAGTCTTTCAAGATATTTTCGAAGTGCTGATTGACACGTTCATCAAGAAAAAAGGCGTATCCAGCCTGTGTTCCCATGCACCAGTCGAGAATTGCATTGATTGGAAATCCGATCAATGCTCTTTTCTCTTTATCTTCAGGCGGAACATATTCAGGTGCAGTTCCGATGATGTAGTCGATCATCTGCATCATAAGCCTGAAACTTTTAATCTGCGGTGAACCTGTGGGGTCATTTTCATTGTATTCAAGAGCCTGCTCAACCATCTGTTCTGCAAGAAGATGCAGTTTCGGGTCAGCATCCACCATATTCATAAAATCCGTAACTGTCTGATGCTTAAATTCACAGGTATCAGCAAGATTTGACTGCATTCGCTTAGCAGTCACAATGCTGAGAATATTATTGACCCATTCTGCCTGTAATTTTTTATTTTCGGGAAGCCATCCGCCTATTGCTTTCTTCATATGATTACACCTCTTTCTGATAAAACAGGTTATTAAACACTGACAGATACCTGACTAGCAAGCCATCTGTCAACGATTTCTCTGGGGACTGCGTTGGTTCTGCAATGCAGGGCATCCGTTCCGAGCCACGGAGTTTCATATTTTCCGATAATTCCCTCGATCACATACTCTTCGCCAAGTGCATCCTGATATGCCTTAATTGCTGCATCATCATATGTTTTATCGCCGCAAAGCGGAACATAGACATGATTGTTCAATATCAGACTATTTGTATAAGGTGCGGTTGTAGCAGGTTCTTCCGGCTCGTTTGCAACATAAATATTCGGACAGGTGACTCTGAAAGTCTGGAATCCAGCCTTCTGAAAATATACAGCAATAGCATCCAGTCCGACATTTATCTGCTCATTCTGTGTACTGGCAATCAGAACTTTATTGTCTGACAGGAATTTTCCCCAGCAGTCAATGTGACCAATATAAGTTCCCGTTGGGTCAGTCAGAACATGATAGGTATTCGCACCCAAGAAACGGTTTGTCTGTTCCATGATGTACTGCATACGCTTAGCAATGTCAGTTTTGTCAGGATTTTCAGGGTCGGTATCCTCCGGAAGCTCGTTCTGTGTTGCGACAAGATAGGACGAAGCAATGACACCTTTGGAAGTTGCCATATAATTACCACCAACATTCAGCAGACCGCTGAAAAACCATCTGTGCGGTTCAATGGTGGATAGTTTCTGACCACCTGCCCAAACTGCTTTATTTCTTTTGCGAATCGGACTATTAAAATAGTCAGAAATCTTGACTGCACCGTAATCATCATTACAGCGGAAAATTCCGGATCCTTCCCTGGGATTTACATTTTCCGCACCTTCGATCATGCCGACCGAACCACCGCCCAGAGAGGTATAAATATGCTTGGAAACTGCATAAATATCGCTGTCCTTATATTTTACCCACCACGGAGAATAGTCTCTTGTCCAATAGGTGTCTGCATCCCACGGAATCAGATGCACTAATGCAGGGTCAAAATTGAAACCTTTTTCATCAGCAGTTTTCTGAAGATTACTGATAATATTTCCCTTTTCGGATTCATCCGCACACAAAATAAAAATGTGTACAGGCTGTTCTCCGGCTTTGATACTGCCATCTTTTGAACCGAGCTGCTGCATCCTTACAATCAGTTCATCGGGCACACCAAACGTTCTCTTTCCGGAAGGAGGAAGTTGCTTATGGTCTGCGTCCGGTGCAGTCGTTCCGATATATGCGACAAGTGCTCCGCCCATAGGTTCATACTCCGCAACAGGTCGGATAGGTGAGAACTTATCACAAGTGTACGTGCAGTTTTCAGGGGGTGCTTCACAGCCTGTTACTGTTTTGAAGTTCTTAGCCAACTGCTTTCCGGTCAGCTTCTGTAAATTGTTGATAGCCATACTATACCTCCATAAAATGTTTTTATTTTAATCCCGTCCGAAAATATCTCTTGTATAGACCTTTGTCCGAAACATCTTCCTGAAAGGAATCGTAACGATTTGCAATAACAGCATCGGATTCTGACTTAATGTCTATGTTAATCGTCTCTTTTAAATTATATAAAGTTAACAAAATGATTCCTAAATTGCAACACAGTATATATTATATGATAAATTTATTATAAACGAATTGTGCAACAATGTCAATGATATTCAACATAATCATTCAAATTCTATACAATATACAAAGTAGTTCGCTATTCACTTCAAATTACTTAATGTTGAATAAAGCGAATTATTATTTGTTATTTCTTCAGAACAACGAGACAATATTGAAATGATTAAACCAACAATCGGTTAGCAAACATTCAAGTATAGTAGCATAATATCTTCATTTTTACCGTTTACAAAAAATTAATAAGCCTACAGCTCAAAAACGATAACTTTCAAAGGCAGCGACAACAAGGTCAGAATGATATGCGACGGAGTTATTATCGATGAAAATGAAATCTCAAAATCCGCAGCGGATCAGTCGCATCAAACAAGATAGTTGGCATTAACAAAGATCACGGCGTTTATAGGAAATTCCTGAATTTGCTATGCCAAGAACACGCAAGGTCACTACTATCTGCAACGGCAGGCGTGAGGTCTGGACGGACTACGAACAGGCAAAAGCATATTTCCTTGAACTCATGATGTCCACCGAGGGCGAGGAGCGTGACCGAGCAGAGTGCGTTTACATTCAGCTCATGCCTGTCATCTCGATCTCGATGCCGAATTTTCTATTTTTAATCCCATCAAAATTTCCCGGCATTCTTTCACCTCCATTCTTTGATATGTAAAAATAAAAAGCCCGAATCCGGTGTTCTCACATTTCGTGAAAAGCACCAAATTCGGGCTGAAAAGTTTGTGAAACTTTTTGATGTAAATTTGAGTTGTTTCCCTTCAAAAAAATCTTCTATTCTTCTGAAAACGCTCCAAAAAAGAGTTCGAATCCTGTCCAAAGGCATTTTATACCCAAAATCATCTTCGGTTTTCATTTAAAAAATTTCTGTTTCAGGGCAACAAAAAAGCGCGTAAATACGCGCTTTTAAGTGAAATCATCTTTTTTGACTTCATAGGTTGTGACATCAGTTCAAAAAAGATGATTATTTCGAGTGATTAAGCTACTGTTTATTCAAGTTCATGCTTGCTGTTTTTCAGAAGTGTGGTTTGAATAGCTCTGTTCAGAAAATTAGTAAAGCAATATGAGTAACGGGGCTGTTGCACCAAGCAAAAGCCCCGTTTTGTTTTTATAAATCAGATCAATGAAGTATATCACTTTACAGTAAAAGTCACAGCGTTTTTGATAGCATTTGCTGTATCCCATTTGCCGTTAACTCTGGCTGCGATAGCTACGCTGTAGGTCTTGCCAAGGGTGAGATTTTTGGGAGAAGTGTAAACTGTATCGGTGATATCCTTCTCCTGAACTCTCCACTTGCCCGCGAGATAAACAGCTACGCCGTAACTGTCAGCACCATTTACAGCGTCCCAAGTAAATCTCATCTGCTTGTACTGGCTGTTGTATTCCATATTTACGTTCTGAACGGAATTATCTTTAGGGTGATGGTAGCCGCCGCCGATTGCACACATATTCATAGTAACATCAGCCATACCGTCGGACTCCCAGCCTTCAATGTCGAAAACACATTCGTACAGGTTACCCATCTTCATGCCCAGGTTCTCCCAAGCCTTGAAGTGATCGGAAACGCTTATGGTGCCCTTGGTTCTTGTGTTCTGACGGATGCTGATATACTGTGTGAAACTCTTATTGCCTTCGATGGTATAGGTATTTCTTGAACTTGTGTAAACCTTGTATTCACCGCCGTCGATATTTACGGAACCCTTATACTCTGCATAAGGATCCTGTGCAGGAGACCAGTTCTTACAGTCTTCAATGATGTAGTACTCTACCAGAGGATTCTGCGCCCAGCCGTAGATACCGATCCAGGCGTTACCGGATGAACCTGAAACCCAGCTGCAATCGTAGTCACAGTAGATATAACCATAGTCTTTGTAAGTATTGGGATTATTCAGACCCCAGAAAAGACCACGATTAGCAATGAAGTTACCTCTTGAGCCGTTAGGTCCGCATTTCCACTGTGCGCTGAAACCACCGTCATTATCGTGCAGTGTCATTGTAGAAGAATTAGGGGAATCTGCCTGCCAGATCTCGTGGTGGTAGTCGTTGTACCAGCCAACTTCCTGTTGGTGTGAAGGGCTGGCCGTAAGTGTCTTAGCGGCATAAGCAGTGATAGCAGGTGCAACTGAAGACAGAGGCGATACTATCGCCATACCGGCAACAAGAGCACCTAAAACACGGTTTAAAACATTCTTCATAAGCTATTCTCCTCTCGTTCTAAAAAGATTACAACTATAAACAGATACTTAAATGATACAGCACATTGACCAATTCGGCTCAATGTTAACCAGTGTATCATTTGATTATATTTTATAATTTTTTAGCAATTGGTTCTAATCAAATTTTGCTTATTATCATTTTGGCGATACCATAAATTGCGATTCTTTATCTTTTAGACATCATCTATTTACTTTTTGAATTATAATTGCCACAAATCTTTTAATCATTTTAAGATAAGCATTTAACACATAAAATCCCGGAACTTCGCGGAACTACACGATCAATAGTATAGAAAATGTATGTTCACAAGCTGGGATTCGCCTGACATTAATGCAATTTTTATGTCATAAATTCAACATTTTTCACGCTAATATTGAGAAGTCTTGAATCGTACATCATGCACAAAGTATCAGTTAATTATCCTCCGCTTGTAATTTTCACCGATTTCTTATTCACTATGAGTATTACAACAGCCTTTCTGACAGCAGAAACAGTTTTTCCAAGACCGATACCGATGCGACATTTATGCGTATAAAGGACGACCATTAAAAAAGGAGTAATATTATGCTAAATAAAAAAAGAAGATATGAAATTTTGAATTAGTGTGTTCATTTAAGAGTATGTACCACATTCACAAAATCTATCCGTAAAATTCAAAATTTATGCTCTTGAAAAACTGTTACGGCTGAAGTATAATATTGTTAATGCATTATTTATAAATAAAAGGACTGATACGATTATGAAAAAAAGAATTATAAGCGGACTGGCGGCACTGGCAATTGTGCTTTCGGGCAGTGGCGCGGTCTTTGGGAACGTGGTCGATTTGCAGTTTGATATTGCGGCAAGCGCCGAAAGCGTTGCAAGCGGCACCTGCGGTGAAAATCTGACCTGGAGCCTCGATAACGAAGGCACACTTACGATCCGCGGTACGGGAGAAATGAATAATTATGTCCATTCTTATGATTCAGATATCGGGAAGGGTTACAGCAAATCCATAAAAAGAATTGTTATTGAAGAAGGTGTTACAAGCATCGGAAACAACGCATTTACTACCTATTGTAACGGCATTACAGATGTAACCATCCCGGAGGGTGTTACGAGCATTGGAGCTAATGCGTTTGAACTTTGCCGTCTGACAAGCATAAACCTCCCCGACAGTGTCACAAGCATCGGAGATTTTGCGTTTGCAGACTGCACTAAGCTTAAAAGCGTAACTATTCCCCGCAATGTTTCGAGCATTGGTAAGAATGCATTCAAGTCGTGGTTTGAATCCGATCTTGAAAGCATAAATGTTGATCCCGACAACAGTTACTATTCCTCGGTAGACGGTGTTATGTATAATAAGGACATGACAAAACTCGTGACTTTCCCGTGCGGCAAAACAAGCGTAACGCTGCCTGACACCCTCACGAGTATAGATGAAAATACGTTTTACGAATGTGAAAAGCTTGAAAGCGTAATTATCCCGAACGGCGTTAAGAGTATAGGTGAATCTGCTTTTGAGGGCTGCAGAAAGCTCAAAAGCGTAACTATCCCGGAAAGCGTTGAGAGCATTGGAAAGGATGCGTTTTATGACTGCACCGCTATGACAAGCGCAACTCTGCCGAAGAGTAATATAAAAATTGGCAATTACGCTATCGGTTACTGCTATCATCTCGCGGAGGGATATCCTTGGTCTCCGAATTTCGTCGAGGACGGTCCCCGTGTGAACCAAAACTTCAAGATATACTGCTATGAAGGCACAAGCGGCGAACAGTACGCGAAAAACAACAAGATCGCCTATGAACTGCGCGAAGATATCGAACCTGCCAATCCCGTTGTTACATACACCCCAGGCGACGGATGTGTCACACTCAAGTGGAAAGCTGTAAAAAACGCTGAAAAATACGCTGTCGCAGTCGAGGTCGATGGCAAATGGACTATTGTTGAAAATACTTCCGACACTTCCTTTGTGCTTAGAAATCTGAAACCGGGCGTGAATTACAGCGTTGCCGTGTTATCAATGTTTGACAGCAAGTGGTACGTCAATTACTCGAACATGATAACCGTCACACCGTATGCGAAAACACCCGTGTACCCGATCGTTACCAACACCGAATACAACGAAATATATAACCAGTTCAGAATCCACTGGTCGGAGGTCGAGGATGCGGAAAAGTACGGCGTTGCCGTATACATCAAAGGCAAGTGGAAGATCGCAGATCAGAATATCCCCGCAACAAAGACCTCATTCACCTCGCCCAAACTCACACCGGGACACCAATACAAGGTAGCAGTCTGCGCCAAGGTTAACGGCAATTGGCAAACTGACAAGATCAATAGCAGAGCTGTAACAGTTACTATAGTAAAGGGAACGACGTTATTAAAAGGTGATGTTAACGGTGATGGAGAGATAACTGTTACCGACCTTACTAAGGTTGCAGCTCATATTAAAGGCAAGAAGCTACTGAGCGATGATGAAAAGTTACGTGCTGATGTTAACGGCGATGGAATTATAAATATTACTGATATTTCAAAAATAGCAGCTCATATAAAAGGGGAAAAATTACTGAGTTGACGATAAATCCAATATAGAGGCTGTTGCAACTGTAGCACCCTCTAACCATATCCGAACATCAGAGTAAAAAAACATATTAACTGGTGAAATAGGCTGTTTCAGTGTGCACACCCCCAAGCCCTCTTCAAAAAAGAGGACTCGGGGGTGTTATGCATCAATTTGTTTAACCGTAATAACAATATAATACGACCATTGTCATGGAAAAAGCATAATTTTTACTGAGTCAATCCCAAATTCTGTGTAAACTACAAATAGTGTAATAAAAGAGTATATGATGAGACCGATTGTGAAAGCAGTCGGTCTTATCAGCATATTAGCACATGATTATTTGATTGTCAAGATAAAAGTATTATTCGGGTATTCTGTCTCCGTAATAGATCACAAGCTGAGCATAGATACTGCTCCAGTCCTGACGACGCCCCGTCCACTTTTTCGTGATGTCCTTCATAGCCAGATACAGCATCTTGAAAAGGCTGTCATCTGTAGGAAATACGGATTTTGTTTTGGTCACTTTCCTAAGCTGACGGTTGAATCCTTCGATTGCATTG
>NZ_FOAT01000010.1 GCF_900109655.1 Hominimerdicola alba | reverse complement strand
GAGGAACTTCAATATCAACCTTACCCATACTGGTACGAAGAGTTTTCTTGCTGTGACCGTTACGACTGTTGTCGGTAGCCTTGTTCTTAACGTCATACGGCTCGTATCCAAGCTCGGAATCAAGCTCTGATTCAAGGCTACCTTCCATAAATCCGGCAAGTGCCTCCTTGAAAAGTTCCTGAATATCGTCCATGCTCTGAATATTCGCTGCCGAAAGAAAATCACTTATTAGCTCTCTTCTTGCTCGCTGCTCTTCTGTTTCATTTCTTCGTCTTCTGCTCATAATTAAAACCTCCAAAGTAGTGTCTCTTCTATTATACACTACTTCAGAGGTTTACACAAATTTTAGGATAGACTCCTGTCCCCTTTTTTTAGCAAAAAAGGAGACCGCCGCAGGGAGATCTCCGATATCATCATATTTTACCAGGGCTGACCGTCAACATTCTGCTGATCGGTCACCTGGGGCTGTTCAGCCTGAGAATTTTCTGCCTGGGTATCAGTCTGTGGCTCGGGCTGAGGTTCAGGCTCGGTCACAGGCTCAGTATCGGTCTCGGGCTCCGGCTCGGGTATGGGAGCTTCCGTGGTGGTAGAGGTCTTGGCAGCCTCCTTCTCCTTTTCGTCTTCCACGATGTCAGCCTCTTTTTTCATAGTATCCTTTACGTCGCCTATCTTGTTTGTATAAACAAGGAAAGCGTACTCGTCCATCAGTCTTATCTCAGCTGAAAGCATATCTGTCAAGGGGAAACCGTGGAGCTCGAATCTTTGACCGTCATCGAGAGTTATCTCAACATTGAAATCACCCAGCATCATAACATCGCCCGATACTGTGTGAGACCAGTTGAACAGCCTAACTTCGTCTATCTCGAAATCCTCACCATCAGGTATCAGATTCTCGCTGTACTCACCGTCGCCATAGTTTATAGCAAACCCGATTATCTCATGCTCGGTGCCGTTTGTCAGCTCAACGGAATAATCCGCTTTCTTTGCGTCCTTTTCGCCTATGTAATTGAGCTTTTCCTCCTCTTCTTCGGGCTTTGATTCTGTGGGAGCCTCAGAAGATTCAGCCGCGCTGTCCTCTTCGGGGGTGCTTTCAGTGTCCTTTTCAGCCGCCGAAGATTCAGCCTTGCTTTCGGAAGTATCCTTATCGTCTGTCTTCTTGCCGCAGGCTGTAACGCTTGCAGCCATAACTGCCGCCGCTGCAAGGGCAGCCAGTACTTTTATATTCATCTTACTTATCCTCCGTCTTTCCTTAATTTTAAGGTTGTGGTGAACACATATATTATACCACACCATCCGATGCCATTTATGAACAAATAGTAAATTCTCTCCTACTGCGTACATTAATTAGTCTGCGGTTCGTGGGGACTTTACGTTTTAAAGCATCGATCTGCAAAATTGCCAACTTCTGTTGCGCAACTGCCCGCAAAGGTTGCTTGACCCTATGACTTTTTTGAGCTATAATATTAACCGAGGAAACAACAAAGGGTCATCAAAGAAATGGCGGGGAAGAAAAAAATAACAAATCACCTGCTGTTTCTTCGATCATCCGCAGCGGCGAATAAACAAAAAGACGCCGTAGACAAAAGAAAGACAACGACAAATACAGGAAGTCGCAAGCATGATACACAGCTTCGGCAGTAATGACTCCCCTGTTATAGTGCTGGTACACGGTATGATGACACCGTGGCAGGTATGGACGGATCAGATAAAACAATTCAGCCGAGACTACCATGTCATCGTGCCCGAACTCAGCGATCACACCGTGGACAGACCTACGCGGTTCATCTCCATCGAAGATGAAGCAAAAAATATCGTAAAAGCACTGCACGACATGGATATAGACAAAGTCAGCGTGCTGTGCGGTATGTCCCTTGGCGGGGCTATAGCCTTTGAGATGCTGAAAAGCGGCAGTATAGGTATAGATGATCTTGTACTTGACGGCGCACCGCTGATGCCTATGCCCAAGATAGCCGAAAAGATCATGGCTATGAACTACATCACGATACTGAAAAAGACAAAACGTCGTGATAAAAAGACCCTGGACAGGTGCAGGCGGGATTTTCTGCCCGAGAGGTTCATAGACGGTTTTCTGAAAGTATCCGATATCATGGAGGAGGATACCGCCAAGAATGCGATGCGAAGCGTATGCAGCAGAAGTATCCCTGCGGATATGGATGTTCACAGCAGGATACTTTTTATACATGGAACAAAGGCTAACGAGAGTATCAGCCAAAAGTCGGCAGAACGGCTGAAAAAGCTATACCCTGAAACAGAAGTTCTTTGCTACAAGGGCGACCCTCATGTTTACAAGGCGATCCGTCAGACCGATGTGTGGATAAGGGACGTTGAGAATTTTCTTCAAAAATAATAGTACATCTTCAGCCGTAGTGTTTCTGATACAGATTTCAGAAGTGCTATGGCTTTCTTAATAGCGGCATATATATGAATACGAAAACACAAGGGGATAACCGTGCTTTAAATTACGGCTATCCCCAGAATTTTGTTATGCTGTAAAAAAGGTCTATCCCATCTCGTGTATCAGATGCTGTACTGATCAGCGCCGTTGCAGTCTCTCTCAACTATATCAGCAATGGTGATGCCGTCTACAACGTCATTTATAGCTTCATACAGCTTCTCCCATATAAATAAGGTAGGACAAGCTTCGGCACGCTCACAGAGGTTTTCCTCTGTTTCAAGACAGGCAACAGGTGCAAGACTGCCCTCAGTCAGCCTGAGTATCATACCTACTGTATATTTTTCAGCGGGATAAGCGAGAGTATATCCGCCGCCTGCACCGCGTATGCTTCTTACATAGCCTGCACGGCTGAGTATAGAGATTATCTGCTCCAGATATTTATCGCTGATGTTCTGCCTTTCAGCTATCACCTTGATGGGTACATAACCGTCTTCCTTGTGTTTGGCAAGATCTGTCATAAGTCTGAGTGCATATCTTCCTTTTGTGGAGATCTTCATAGCCGCCCCTCCTGACTGCTTTATTAAAAATTGCTTTAGTAATCCTATTGTTGATGTATGATTTAATTATAACCGATTTTTTGTCATTTGTCAAGTACCGCTGAAAAGCAGATAATACTAAGATCGTATATCAAAGGTTGTATTCTACGTTACAGTATATTTTCCCCGAATCATCACGTAGAGATACGATGCAGCCATTCTCGGTATCGTATCTGTCAGCAAATACCACATCGCCCCGCTTGATGGGGAATTTATACTCGGCACGGAAACGTTTTGCGTTATGGCACTCATGGAAGAGTTCGTCGGTTATATCAAAATAGCGAGCGTTATTGACATGATCGTTCATGTCGATATCGCTTCTTCTTATGACCATCTGGCAGGTTATAACAGGGTCGGTATCGGGAAGGGCTATTTTACGGGGAAGATACTCCATTTCAAGTTTCTCGTAACTTTTCACCTGAGCTATGAGGTCTGCCGAAACGCGGATAGGTCTGCCAGTTTTAATATCCATGAAAGCGCCGCCTGCGATGGACTTTATGCACACGTCGCCTTTTTCGCCAAGCACCACGGTATTTCTCGAACCGTACATTCTGTTGAGTTCGTATGTCCAGGTCTTTGTCTGGATATGTTCACCGTATTCGGGACGCCTTATTATATCCACCTGACGGTGAGTAAGGAACATAACACTGCCTGTTTCCCTGAAAAAAGAAGCGAGAACAGGGTGATTCATCAGGTGCAGATCAGAAGTATCCTGCAGGATATCTACCAGACCGCTGTTGCGGACTATGCCGCCCTCACCTATCTGCGAGCAATATATCTTTCTTTCTGTTTCAAACATAATTCCCTCCTGCATCATGAAATAAAAAAGCAGCCGCTCAGGGCTGCTATTTTATTACTTATCTTTATTATCCGAAGCTTTTGGAGTATAATCACTGTAATCGCCGTAACCGTAGCCGTACTTATAGCCATACTTGTACTTATAGCTGTACTTGCCGCCATACTTACCGCCAGATACAGAAACGTTGTTTACAACGATACCAAGCAGCGAACCATCTGACATTTTGATAGCCTGAATAGATTCTTCAAGAGCGTCATAGGTAGACTTGCCATGGTTTGCTACCAGAAGTACACCTGCAATGGAATCAAGAAGTGTCAGTGCGTCGGTAACGATGTTTATCGGTGGTGTATCTATTACGATATAATCATAATGAGCCGAAAGCTGTTCCAGCAGCATCTTCATATTATCCGAACCCAACATTTCGGAAGGGTTGGGAGGAATAGGACCGCAGGGAACGACATCGAGATTCTCGATGACTTCGTGGTGAACTATCTCCTTGAAGGTATTGCTTCCGCTTATCAGTGTACTGAGACCCACTTCGTTTTTCAGGGTGAATACTCTATGCTGAACAGGCTTTCTGAGGTCGCCGTCTATCAGCAGTACATGATCATTGTTCTGGGCAAGGGTAATGGCAATATTCGCCGCCACCGTTGACTTACCCTCGGAAGCCAGAGCACTGGATACTGCAAATATCTTATTCTTCTTGGTAGAAAGAGCAAAGGATATATTCGTTCTAAGAGTCTTATAGGCTTCAGTTACAGGGAAAGCAACATCTTTATCCATAAGAGTTCTTCTTTTGGCGTTCCTGTTGGTAAAAGCGGGATTTCTGTTAATACTTGCCATACTTGCTCGAACCTCCCTTACTGTCCATGAAAATATCAGGTATCTCTGCAAGAACAGGAACACCGAAACGATCTCTCAGTTCTTCGCCGCTCTTTACAGTATTATCCAGGAAGCTGGATATCATTGCGATAGCTACTGCGACCGCAAAGCCTGCCACCATTCCGAGAAGCAGATATCTCGGGATATTGGGACCGCTGGGAGAGGTAGGCACCTTTGCAGGTGAAACAGTTTCAACGGAACCAGCCTTGGTAGTACGTTTGATGATCTCGGGAGCAAGCTTTGATATATAGGTGCAGATATCAGCCGAGAACTTGGGGACCTGGCTGGTAACTGTTACCTGAAGCACCTCGGTATTGTTTACCGCAGTAATGTTTATCAGTTTCTTGATCTGATTTGAAGGGATGTAATTATTGCCGCCTTCATCAACAGCGATAGTAAAATAATTCTTGAGGTCTTCCTCACTATAGTCTTGCAGGAGCCTGTCAGATATTGCCTCATACATCATAGCATCATCAAGTATAACTATATAAGTCGTTGCGAGGCTTCGTGCAGTGTTAAGATCCTGCGCATTGATCTGATTTATGTCATTTGCATCAGACAAATTATTGTTCGTAACATAAATCTTGATACTGGAAGTATACTGGAGAGGCAGCACGAACTTAGCGTAGCTGTACCCTGCTATACCTGCAATTATAGTCACAACGATTATCATTCTCAGATGACCCAGCAGGATACCTATCAATTCCTGTATACTCATCTCTTTCTGTTGTTCCATTATTTACAACACCTACCTGATTTTCTAAAAGATCGTACAGATCTGCGGGTCGCAGATCAACATAATAACATACTATATAAGTATACAGCATAAAATGACTTTTGTCAATCCCATTAACGCCAAAAATTCGACAATTATCCTTACTCTATTGCATTTAACTGTCAAAGCAGCTGTCAGTAGCTCAGCAGTTCTCTCATTACCCAGCCCGAAGTGCCCTTGTATAGTGTAGCTACCCATACATTTCCATCGGGACCGACTGTTTCACCGTAGCCTACGATAACAGAACCGTCAGGTATGGTAGTTCTGATATCATATTCCTTGGAAGGACCGTATCTCAGGTTGAGATAGGTAGTATCAGAAGTGACGGTATATTTTCTTTTGGAATCGTACTCCATAGCAGACTCCATACGGAAAAGCTTATTTGGAACTATCTTGGTTGTGGTGGTAGCTGCTGTAGTGCTTTTTGTAGTGGGGCGTGTCGTCGGGTCTTCGATACTTATAGTTCCGTTGGCTGTAGTGGTCGTTTTTTCAGCGCTGACTGTCATTACCGCACCGGTAGTGCCGTTATGTTCCGGAACTGAGTAGTAGGTCTTAGCCTCGGTTCGCTGTGTTGCACGGATATCCTCATCTACCTCATCGAACAGCTGGTCATTCTCCAGCGAACCTATGATCGTTGTGGTCGTGGTATAACCGCCGTTGGCATCTTCGTCGTCCGCATCAACATCACCCACAGCGATAGCCGCCGTCCTTGTGGTATGGACGGTGCGCTTTTCCATAGCCGAGGTCGAAGTGAATATAGGCTCGGTATCCGAACCCTTGCCTTCGCCCACATGACCACAGCCCGCAAGAGAAGAAGCTGCAAGGGCTGTCACTATTACTATCCTGAAATTTTTACACATTTTTATCTGTCCTTTCAAACAAGAAGTCTGCTTATTCTATACATTGCCCAGAAGACGCAGTGCATTCTGTGAGAATATTTTCTCCTTATCATCATCGGAAATACCTAACCGCAGTATTTTTTTCTTTATCTCTGCGGGACTGTCCCAGGGACAGTCGCTGGCAAAAAGTATCCTGTCGGCGCCGTGTTTTCTGATTATCTTCTCCATCAGCGCATCGGTGAGGTACCTGCCTGTGAAGGCGGTATCGAAATAGACCTCGCCGTCAACGCCTGCAAGTATATCACATACCTGCTGGTGGCTGTCATTTCCGCCAAGATGTGCTAGAATGACTTTAAGGTGAGGATGCTTTTTTATCATGCGCAAAGCTCGCTCGGGCGGGCAGTGTACAAGTTCGGGTGAGAATACGTCAAAACCCGCGTGGAGTATCACCGGGAGGTCACGGCGTTCTATCTCGTCATAGAGGAAGTCTATCCTGTCCTCGTCCACCATGAAATCCTGATAATCGGGATGGAGCTTTACACCGTGGAGTCCAAGGGATACGAGTCTGTCAAGCTCGGCGGGAATATCTTCATAGTCGGGATGTATAGTACCGAAGCTTATGAATCTTCCGCCGTTATTTTCAGCGCACCAGTCATTTATAACTTTTACCTGAGTGGGACGGGTAGCCACTGACAGCAGCACTCCCCTGTCGATGCCCCATTCATCGAAACGGACAACAGTGGTCTCGATAAGGCCGTCGGTCAGCGGTTCCAGCTCTGCGCGGTCTTTAAGCTGAGATATAGCTTTTTCGGCAATTTTAGGTGCAAAACAATGCACATGAAAATCTATTGTCAGAGTTAACACCTCCGTCTTTTACTGACATCACAGCCCTTATTATAGCACACAAGGCGCCTTCATTCAAGTAAAGTCACAGAACTTTCGGTATTTTCATACATATATCACACAAATTAGCTTGCATAAACTGAAAAAATGTGGTATAATTTGATAGTATAGTAAATTACATCTGTGAACATTTGTCAGTAACCGCCAAATATTGCGGTGACATAGTGTTCATAGGGCGGAGGAAAGTATCAATGGACAGTTTCAAGGAACAGATAATCAGAAAAGAAAACACAAAAAAAGACAGCACCATGCGCTTTTTGATAACATTTGCCTGCGTTGCACTGTGCTTTGCGGTGATAATGTTTACGATGATGCTGAACGGATTTCTGCCGCTGGCGGTGTTTATATCGGGTGTTATCGTATACGGCGGTGTTTATCTCATGCAGAATCTCAATCTGGAATACGAGTACATCTTCACTAACGGCGATCTTGATATTGACAAGGTCATAGCGGCAAGAAGCAGAAAGCATCTGGCAACTATCAAAGTCAATGACACTACCGATATCGGTGAATACAACGGCAGTGACAACGGCAATAAGACAGTTATCATGGCATCGGCTATGAATGCAGAGATAACCGACTGGTTCATGGACGTAAAGCACCCCGATCTCGGTGATGTAAGGCTGATATTCACCCCCGATGATGATATGCTTAGGGTGATAAAGACACATCTGCCCCGCACGATACGCTCTAAGGTGAACGTACCCGAAAAGTCGGAGGACTTTGAATAATGGCTTCTTTCACTGTGGGCACAGATCTTGTGGAAGTGGAGCGTATACGCAAAAGCTGTCAGAGAGAGAGCTTTGTGAACAGGGTATATGCGGAAGTCGAGAAAGAGTATTTCAAAAAATTCCGCGACCCTGCTGAGAGCATGGCGGGTTCATGGGCAGCTAAAGAGGCATTCTCAAAGAGCCTTGGCACAGGTGTCAGGGGGTTTGAGCTGACAGAGGCAGCAGTAGTCAGGGACGAACTGGGCTGCCCTCATCTTGAACTTACGGGCAAGGCTGAGGAAATAGCCAGAGAGAGGGGTCTGGATTTTTCCCTCTCCATAACTCACACGAAAGAATATGCTTCAGCGGTAGTGATAGCTTTTCCGAAAGAGGACTGAGCGCGCGGGGCATACATATAAAAAATTTTGCGGAAATACCGCTTTTAAGGAGGAATGGATATGATAAAGGACAGGATACTTACAGTTGAACAGATGAAGGCCTGCGAAAGACGTTCGGAAGAACTGGGCGTTCCCGCTTCACAGCTGATGGCAACTGCCGGTGAAAAGCTGGCTTCCCATGTAATGCATGAAACCATGGCTGACGGTCAGCCCGACACCCCCGAAGTACTTATACTGGCGGGCAAGGGCAACAACGGCGGTGACGGTCTGGTGGCTGCAAACCATCTGCACAGATCGGGTATCAGCACAAAGATCGTGCTTTGCTGCGGAAAGCCCACTACACCCGCTGCCGTTAAGGCTTTCGATTCGCTGAACAAGGATATCGATGTGATGTTCTACGACGGCGACAACACTCACCCCTGGGCTGAGGCTATCGACAATGCGACTATCATCGTTGACGCTATCTTCGGCACAGGCTTCACAGGCGAGATCGAGAGAGATCTTCAGCCGCTGTTCATCAAGCTGAACACCTACGCCAAGCGCGTTATCGCCTGCGATATACCCTCGGGTGTAGACGCAAGGAGCGGTCAGGCGGGCGTACTGGCGGTGCAGGCTGACGTTACCGTTACCATGCACGCCAAAAAGCTGGGTATGCTGCTTTCCCCCGGAAAGTATTTCTGCGGATATATAAGAGTTGAGGATATCGGTATACCTGCGGCTGCAATGTCGGACGACCCGATAATGGCAAACGAGATATACGCCAAGGCAAGTATGCTGGACGATCTTCAGCTGGGCAAGAAGTTCCTCACGTCCCGTAAGCCCTGGGCTCACAAGGGCACCTTCGGCAAGCTGGTATGCGTATGCGGATGCAGGCGATATATAGGTGCCGCAGGCATATCCGCCACGGCTGCCATGAGAATGGGCGTCGGACTGGTGGAGGTTTGCTCTACAGGCAAGGTCATAGATTCACTTGCAGCAAATCTGTACGAGTGTACATTCAACGAGATGAAAGCTGATGCTGAGGGCTACATGACCTCGGAGAACGTTCCTGCCATACTGGAAAGTCTTGCTGATGCCAAGGCACTGCTGCTGGGCTGTGGTCTGGGTCATACTCCCGAGACCGAGAAGCTGGTGGCTGAGCTTATCGAGAAATCTCCCGTACCCGTTATACTTGACGCAGACGGAATAAATTCCCTTGTCCCGAATATAGATGTACTGTTGAAGAAACAGTCAACGGTGATACTCACTCCTCACCCCGGGGAGCTTGCAAGGCTCTGCGGAGTATCTCAGGATGAAGTACTTGCAGACAGGCTGAAATATACCTACGGTCTTTCAAAGAAATACGGTGTTACCGTGGTAGCGAAGTCTTCGGAGACAATCGTCTGCTGTGCTGACAGAACAGAGGTCATCACAGCGGGAAACACGACGCTATCAAAGGGCGGCTCGGGGGATATGCTTGCGGGACTTATAGCTTCGCTGACGGCACAGACAAAGCGTTCATCGCTGATAAACTGCATACTTGCCTGCATGGTGATGGGCAGGGCGGCAGAGGTGCTGAGCACGAAGCGCTCCGAGCGTGGTATACTTACAAGGGATATCCTTGCTTATCTGCCATTCTTCCTGAAACATCTCGAAGGCGGCGAGGACTGATATATGCCAGTAATACAGGCGGCTCTTCTTCACGGAGAGCCGCTTTTTTTGGAGGGATAGCTATGAAGATGATAGTTTTGCCGATGATAGTGGCAGCGGCGGCAGTATTAGCGGGGTGCGGTGCTGAGAGGACTTCGGTGAAGCCCGAAAAGCTCAGTGGCGATATCGATAAATCGGCGGAGATAACGTATTTCGGAAGAGAGTACAAAGCAGAGCTCAGGCGGGGCGGTGAGGGCTTATGGGAATTCGGCTTCACGGAGCCCGAAAGCCTTGCGGGGCTGAAAATGACATATGACAATGAAAGCTGCCGCATGGAGCTGGGTGATCTGGAATACCAATGCGATAGTGCGGCACTCCCCAAATACGGGCTTATGCCACTTCTTGCGAGCGCATTGGAGACCCTCATAGAGGGCAGGGACGTTAGCTGTACCGACAAAGGAGATCATACAGAAGAAACAGGTGAAACAGCAGGACAGAAGTTCACGGCGAAAGTCAGTGACGGAGAGCTTACGGAGCTGGAAGTCGAAAAAGCGCTGAAAGTACATTTCAGGTAAAATCAGGGATAACAAAAAGGCACTTCCCGCAAGAAGTGCCTTTTGCTTGTGTTATTATTTTTCAAGAACAACTGTGCCGTCTTCAGCATACTCGATGATGCCATCGGAATCTGCGTCAGTAAGCTCTTCCTTTTCGTAGGTTGCACCGCCGGGGATAGCGCCCTCGGGAACTTTGATAACGTTGCCTGCATCGTCTTCAAATACGATATCAGCGATGTAGAGATCGATGTCGTTCTTTACCACCCACGCCATAACGGTGGTGTAGTTGGTCTCGTATTCGTGGTTAAATTTAGCCTTCTCTGTGATACCTATCCTTGCGTTGGTCACGGTGTGTGCCCACTGGTTGCACCAGCCTTCGCCAGAATCGGAAGACATTTCGATAGTAGCATTGTTGCCGTTCCAGTTTCCGTTGTTATTGGTACCCATTGCACCGCCATACCATGCTACGGTAACAGGTCCTAGTCCATCGTCATAAACCGCCTGATCACGTGCGATAGCTACCAACTCGACCTTGATGGTGAAGATATCATCCATCAACTCAGGCTGAGAAGCGAAGAGCTTGTTCATATCAGTCTTGATCTTTAGTATCTTATGGCCGTTGTTTGCGGTATCCTCTGTATCATAGATCTCCTCATCGCACTTGAGCATAGGTATGCCTGCAACTTCCTGTACGGAGAAGTTGATCTTAGCCTCATCGCCTGTATAGCCTTCCTCGCCGGGCTTTACTTCATCCGTACCCTCGTAGAAAGTGGTGATAATGCCTGAGACATCGCTGTCTGCCGCGAATGTCAGAGAAGCGTTATCGTAGCACTCCAGAGAATCAGCGATAGCGGACAGGGGCTTCCATTTGGAATTATCAACTACAGGAGCTGCATCTTCCTCAGAAGTTGTTTCAGCTGGAGCTTCTTCCTCTGCAGGTGTGGTCTCCTCAGCGGGCGCTTCGGTCTCTGCCGCGGTAGTGGTGGTTGCTGCCTTGGACTCGCTCTTATCGTCCTTTTCGCCGCAGGAAGTGAACATAAGTGCTGTCATTGTGAGTGCAATAGTCATCGCAAGAATCTTTTTCATTTTTTTATACCCTCCATATCATATACCCGTGAACCTAGCCCGGGTCTTATAAAGTACTTCTGTATTATAGCACTTTTCATGAAGCTTTGCAATATAAGTTTTTCACAATATTTACTGGGTTTTACGGCAGTTTTGCACTGATAACGATTACAGTGTGAACAAAAAAAGACCCCCGCTTTAAGCGAGGGTCCATGTTAGTTTCAAATTTTAAGAAAATTACTTTCTCTTGGAAACTACTGCAACAGCGCCTGCCAGTGCCAGACCTGCCAGTGCCAGACCTGCGGTAGCACCTGTAGCCTGGTTGGTGTTGTCAGAAGCAGCTGCGGAAGAAGCAGCAGCTGTGCCTGTGGTAGTAGTATTCTTGGTGTTATTGTTTGTTGTAGCAGCCTTGGAAGAAGAGCTGTCAGCTGTGCTAGAAGCCTCAGAATTGCTGGACTCATCAGCCTTGCTGGACTCAGTATCAGCAGCAGAAGACTCAACATCAGCAGCGGAAGACTCATCAGCAGGCTTCTCATCGCCGGTGATCTCAACACCTGTTACGGTCATGTCTGCGCCCCACCATTCCTGGCAGCAGATCTCTGCATAATATCCTTCATCAGAAGGTGTGCCCCAATACTCTTCGCCCAGTACACCGAAATCAAATGTTACTGTGTAGTTACCGTCAGAGCCCTCAGCATAGAAACCTCTTGGGTCCTCTGACTCTTCTCCGGGATTAGCCCAAACCCAATCAGGTTCTTTCTGATCCCAGCCGCTCTTCTTGCTGTTGAGCATGAAACCGCCGCCGAAACCGCCCTGGGAATCGTCAACGGTAAAAGTAACCTTAACTGCGGATACAGTAGCAGGATCGTAAGGGCTTTCACCCAGACTGATTTTGAGCATATTACCATCTGCAGAAACATAATCAAGGTCGGTACCATTAACAAATGTCTTCTCTGCGAATGCAGGGATAGCTGTAGCAGCTGCGATAGCCAGTGCGGACATACCTGCAAGGATCTTGGAAATTTTCATTATGATCTCCTCCAAATTTCATTATTTTTTTCAGGAATCCTGAAATACTTGGTTCCTAGTGTTCAGTATAGCAACTTTTATAAAGATTGTCAAGTATTTTAGAACAAAAAATCTCAAAATGGTTACAGAATCTATCACAAAGTTTTCACAATGTATTTGTGCAATATGCATGGAAATCGTTTACAGTAACTATTGAAGCTCCCATAAACCATAGAAATATCGGTACAGGAGCTATCATATACCGATATTTAATTAATCAGTGTTCTGCAACGCTTGAGAACGAAACGCCTACGGTCTTGCCCTCATAAGTGGCAACATATGCGAAACTTTGGCTCTCGACTTTTACATTGCCCTCAACATCTATATCAAGCTTGGCAATGGGTCTCTTTTCGATATAGAGCTCTTTGAGCTTTTCAGGGTAGTTATTATCATATATCCTGAGTATATACCTTCTGTGGCAGTTTGAATCCCTTATCAGTCCTACGGTATTGACGGTATGGGTATCATCTATGGTAGTTACCACGGGCACACCCAGACTCAACTGTCTGCACAGTGTATCAAATCCTTCGTCACCGCTGGTAAGGTTATATTCATCAGCTTCATCGTCCCACCTGAGCGCATTGAGCCTGTACAGTGCCGCACAGAGCTGTGCATCGTCATCATTATAGCCTTTTGCTATCTTATCTATGCCCTCTGCGATATCAAGTGAGAGGAGTTCAACCTTTGACCAAGGGAGATTGCCCGCCTCTATCTTGCGCTTGTCTATCTTCCAGCCCTTATTTTCGGCGTCCGTACGATAATTTTTCAATACTGTAAGGGTATCGCCCTTTGAGTTATAGTCGATATACTCAGTGACCTTTGAATAGTGGTGCCTGAATATCTCGGTAGTTACCGCGCTGAGAGTCTTTCTTTCCTCATAAGCCTTGCCTGTTACTGTATCCTTGAGGTCATAGCCCGCAGCATCAGACTTCTGCATAGAGGGGTCTGCGGGAGATATCTCACCGAGCGACATCTGCACATTGCCGAGATACCAGTCTCTTGCCATGACAGCCATACCGAAGTCAACGCTGGCGCTGGTGGTGGTCCTGAAATTCTTAAAAGCAAATCCGTTCCTTGCAGGATCAAAGCCTGTATTGTAAAGTGCGTAGCCTGTTACCTCATCGCTTGAATCGGTGTATGTAACTATATCGTAGTTAAGTGTAGTAACGATCTGCTTATAAACATCATCAAGGGCAGATGCATCTGCTGCTGAGTAGTACTTTCCACCTGTGGAATATGCGACCTCCTGAAGCCAAGCACGGTCGATATCTCTGCCAAGACCAACTGTCAGTACTATGACCGATCTCTCATTAGCGAGTTTAGAAAGGCTCTCGATGGTCTCAGCACCGACTTCATCGGATTCGCCGTCCGAAAGCATAACTATAATATTAACATACTTTCCGTCGCCCGTCGCGGTGAACTCGTTTATACACTTTTTCAGAGCTGTCTGGTTGAAAGTTCCGTCAAAGACCTCATCCTCAGTTCTTATCCTTTTGATGACATCATGAAGTTCGGATCTGTCATCGGTGAAATCGCACATTTTGGTATATGTTCCTGTAAACTTGCTTATACCTATATGAAAATCGCTGTTGAACTTATCTATCAGCGACTCGGTAAAGTCAAGTCGTTTGAAATCCACATCGTTCTCGGAAGATGTGGGGCAGAGCTCCTTTGGATACATGGAGCCCGAATTATCGATAAGGAATGCTACTCTTGTTATCGCAGGCTCGTTCACTGACTTATCCGAACCAACCACATAGGTGCCGGGCTCGGTGATAGTCGCCTGAACATAGCCTTTCTTACTGTCAGGTCTGGATTCTATGGGGGTATACTCCTGTTTATTAACATCAAAGTGGAGCACTTTAAGATTGCTGTAATCACAGCCGCATTTTTTCATCCTGTCCTTGTCAACGTCTATTTTAATAGTGGCTTCAAGGCAGGGATACTCGGAATAGAAGTCATATGCCGCCGAGACCACGCTGGGATTTGATGATATACCGAAAAGATTCAGCTTTTCGACAGAAGCACCCGCTATATTCGGGTTGCCGCTGAGATGGAGCTTACAACCGTCAAGTTCTTTTTCAACCACGACAACTCTTGTATTATCGGGGGTCGAACCATCAGTGATACCGAGTCTGGGACTGGTACCGGAGATTATCTCATAGCCGTCCAGCATATCGTCACCGTCGGTATCGGGATTAAGAGGGTCGGTGCCGAGCTTCAACTCGTCGCCGTCGGAAATACCGTCACCGTCAGAATCACTGTTCTGCACACTGGTACCCTCTTGTGTCTCAGATATATTAATAAGTCCATCCTCGTCCCAGTCACCGTTTTCGGGAAATTCGGGATCCTTGTAGGTACTCTGTATATCCAACTGTGAAATGGCATTTTTTGCCATATTGATCCTGTTGCTTCGGCTGATGCTCATCCCGACAACAGCCACTGTGACTACTACGACAGCCAGCACGCCCAGCAATATAAGCAGAGTTATACGCTTTTTGCGCATACCTCTATCAAGGCTCTTCACAAAATCGTCAGCTGTCGGATTGCCCTGATATTTTCTCATTGCTTCTTCACCCATCTTCCCGTTTTTACATACCAACCATACACTTTATTATATGTTCTTATACGAACAGTGAATCTTATATGTATATAATATCACAATATCTGGTTTTTTTCAAGCTGATTCTTATGGAAATATTACACAAAATATCAAGCTGTATTTTTACTTGCCTCACAGCCGCGTATTTCTTTTTTGATACTATTAATATCCTTATATGGACTTCTTTTAAAACCTAACAGCTTGTTATGGCGTTTTTTGTGGGATACGGATATTTCCATTTGATTTTAGACAACATTTGAGCTGAGATTCCTGTTGTGATTTTTCACATACGTCCTTTTTGCACATTATAATATCTACCTTGCCAAATTGCATATATTTAATTAAACAAAATAAGTCACATTTCCGAAATTTATTTTTCCTATTGACAGCGATTTGGAGATAGTGTATAATATTAGGTGAAAATTTTTGGAATAGTTTTTGACTATTCTGTGCAAGAAGGAGTTTTTGCTTATGACCATAAAAGACGCAAAACAGCAAGTGCTCGATTCTATCAAGGCTTATCTGGAAAAAGATGAGTTTGGTGAGTACAAGATAAGCATCGAGCATCAGAGACCCTGCTTCCTGCTCGGACCTCCCGGTATCGGCAAGACCGCTATCATGGACCAGATAGCTCAGGAGACAGGCGTTAACCTGATATCCTACTCGATGGCTCACCAGACCAGAGAATCTGCAATGGGTCTGCCTGTTATCGTTGAGAGAAACTTCGTCGGTGCTGACGTTAAGGTTTCCGAGTATACCATGTCGGAGATCATTGCAAACATTTACTATACCATGGAGCAGACTCACATCCGTGAGGGCATACTGTTCCTCGATGAGATCAACTGCGTATCCGAATCTCTTGCACCTATCATGCTGCAGTTCCTGCAGTACAAGATCTTCGGTCTGCACCAGATCCCTCCCGGATGGGTAATCGTTACCGCTGGTAACCCCCCTCAGTTCAACAAGTCCGTTAACGAATTCGATATAGTTACATGGGACAGATTCAAGAAGGTAGAGATCGACGCTGAGTTCCTGTGCTGGAAGGAATACGCTTACTACGGCGGTGTTCACCCCTGCATAATCGCGTTCCTCGAACTCCACCCCACTCTGTTCTATGAGATAGACGCTACCGACAGACATAACTACAAGATCATCACCGCACGTGCGTGGGAGGATCTCTCCGAGATGATCCAGCTGTACGAGAGCGCAGGCATGGCAGTTACTCTGGAACTTGTAGGTCAGTACCTGCAGGACCACGACGTTGCTCCTATGTTCTACGAGTTCTACTGCAAATTCAACGAGCTGCGTGAGGTATACGATCCTGATGATCTGTTGGACGGCAACATCACTCAGGCTGCTGTTGACAGAGCTGCAAAGGCTGACATTGAGGAAGCTGTAGCACTGATGAACCTGCTGATGGACGGCGTTACCTACACAATGAGAACGACTATCCAGATGGAGAAGATGATCAGACAGATACACCCCAAGCTTGAGGATATACTCATCAAGATCAACGAGGGTCTTTCCTGCCGTCAGATTATTGCAGAGCATATCATGACCACAAGAAAGAATCTGGATATGGCTGTTAAGGCGCGTATCATCTCGCCTTCCAACAAGAAGATCCAGCACTGGATAATCCACAACCTTGAGGCTTACATGGATAAGTGTACCAACGAGGGTCGTGACAACAAGCAGAGATGTACCATCATCATACAGAATGCGTTCACCAATCTGCTCAACGGTGCCAAGAACGTTACCAGCCAGTCTATGTCCGGTATGAAGAATATGTTCACATTCATGGAAGCTGCATACGGCGCTGAAAGCCCTGTTATGAAGAAGCTTCTTGAAGAACTGACTGTAAACTGCCACACCACTGACTTCATCAAGAAGTACGGTTCTGACGAGTTCTACAGACTTCTCGGTCAGCCCGCTGTTGCGCCTACATACAACAATATGTACGAGCTCAATCTGGAAGACTGCCTGAAGTTCGAACAGTAATAGCATAACATTCTCCCCTGTTATATGGCAGGGGAGTTTTTTTGTCCTCGGGCGGACGTTATCTATATGGCGTTCAATGGAAATTTTTGTCTTTTACCGCAGTGAAAATTTTACTTTGTAGTTTTATGTATAAAACGATTTCGCGGGGTGGCGTGACTTTACATTTTGCAAAAAGTATGATATAATCAAACAAAGTTATTTTCGTGTAAAACTTACAATAAGGGTGAATGTGAATGAGTGCTTTTGTTGAATTCAAAAACGTAAAAAAGACCTATAAAACAGGCGAAGTAGAGATACAGGCGCTGAAGGATGCCACCTTTGAGATCGAGAAAGGCGAGTTCTGCGTTATAGTCGGGGCTTCGGGTGCGGGCAAGACCACGATACTGAATATTCTCGGTGGAATGGATACCCTGACCTCTGGAAGCGTCAAGCTGGACGGCCGTGAAATATCCAAGTTCGGCAAAAAGGAGCTGACAGCCTACAGACGCTACGATATCGGCTTTGTTTTCCAGTTCTACAATCTGGTACAGAACCTGACAGCTAAGGAAAATGTTGAGCTTGCGGCTCAGATATGCAAAGACCCCCTTGATGCTGAAGAAGTGCTGAAACAGGTGGGTCTCAGCGAGAGAATGAAGAACTTCCCTGCTCAGCTTTCGGGCGGCGAACAGCAAAGAGTTGCTATCGCAAGGGCTCTGGCAAAGAATCCGAAGCTTCTGCTGTGCGATGAGCCCACAGGTGCGCTGGACTACAACACAGGCAAGGCGGTATTGAAATTATTGCAGGATACCTGCCGGAAGAGCGGTATGACGGTGGTAGTCATCACCCACAACTCGGCGCTGGCGGCTATGGCTGACAGAATAATCACGGTAAAGAGCGGCACTGTTGAAAGTATGAGACTGAACACGGAGATAGTAGATGTAGAAAACATCGAGTGGTGATGCTCATGAAGTCAAAACTGAGAGTTTCAACTTTTAGGGATATAAAGAGCACATTCGGGCGTTTTGCGGCGATACTTGCCATAATCGCGCTGGGTGTGGGATTTTTCTCGGGCGTAAGGGTAACCACCCCTGCCATGATACGTACTCTGGGCGGGTTCATGGAAGACCATGAGCTTTTCGATTACAGGATAGTATCCACTCTTGGCTGGGAAGAAGGGGATGTGGAAACTCTCCGCGGGCGGGATGATGTCCGTGCGGCAGAGGGTGCGTATTCGCTGGACATAATGTTCAAGGACGATTACGGCAATGCGCCTGTTATGAAAGTACATTCGCTGACGGAGAACGTCAACGTGCCCGAGATACTGGAGGGCAGGCTTCCCGAAAATGACAGCGAGTGTGTCATGGACGGCAAGACCTCCTACAAAGTGGGCGATGTGCTGTATGTGAATAGCGAGAACGAAGAAGACACCCTTGAAAAGTTCAAGCCCCGGGAAGTTACCGTGGTGGGACTGGTGTATTCCCCTGCATACGTACATTTCGAGAGAGGCACTACGACCCTCGGGAACGGCACGATAAACGGATTCATCTATCTGAATAAGGGCGCTTTCGATATGGAAGCCTATTCGGAACTGTACATAAAGCTCGACCATGAGCTTGAAGTATATTCGGATGAGTATGAAGACTACATGGCAGAGCGTGAAGACAGCTGGGAAAAAGCTGTTGAGGATGCGGCTGATGACAGATATGACCGCATAGTATCCGATGCTGAGGACGAGCTTGCGGACGGCAGAAAAAAGCTCGAAGATGCCCGCGAAGAGGGTCAGCAGAAGCTTGATGATGCGCGTGCGGAGCTCGATGATGCCAAGACCGAGCTTGAAAAAGCGGCGAAGGAACTCAGTGATGCTGAAAAAGAGATAGCTGACGGCGAAAAAGAGATCGCTGACAACGAGAAAAAGCTTAAAGATGCGAAGATCACCCTTGACGACAGCGAGAAACAGCTGGCGAACGGCAAATATCAGCTTGACAACGCCTGGGCACAGCTTATGGCGAGTAAGGCTGAGATAGATGCTAACGAGAAAAAGCTCGCGGCAGGTGAAAAAGAACTTGCTGCTGCACAGGCTCAGCTTGATGAGGGTGCGGCGCAGATAAATGCAGGTCTTTCAGAGATAGAAACACAGTATGCGGCGCTGACTGAGCAGAACGAGCAGTTTTTGGAAAACTTCGGTCAGTACATAGGCATGGAAGATCTGCTCCCCCCTGAGCAGGCAGAGCAGATGGCGGCGGCAAAGGCTCAGATAGACGCTGGTTTTGCACAGCTTGAAGCGGCTAAGAGCGAACTTCTTATCAAGCAGGAAGAGCTTTCGGCGGGACAGGCTGAACTGGACGCGCAGAAAGCAACTCTCGCAGAGGGCAGAAAACAGCTTGAAGCAGGCAAGGCGCAGTACGCTCAGGGATATGCGCAGTATAATGCTTCCTGGGCGGAATATCAGTCGGGCAAGGCGAAGCTTGACAGCGGCAGATATGAGTACAATGACGGCATTAAAAAGCTTGAAGACGGCAAAAAAGACCTTGAAAAGGGCAAGAAAGAATACGAAGACGGAAAAGCGGAATATGAGGACGGTCTTAAAGAGTATGAGAACGGCGAAGCTGAATACGAAGACGGTCTGACCTCATTTGATGAAGAGATAGCAAAGGCAGAGCAGGAGATAGCGGACGGCGAAAAAGAGCTCCGCGACCTGAAAAAGCCCGATGTTTTCCTGCTGGACAGAGATACGAATATCGGATATGCTTGCTTTGAGAATGACTCCTCAATTGTTGGCAAAGTTGCTAAAGTCTTCCCTGTGTTTTTTATACTTGTGGCGGCACTGGTATGCATAACTACCATGAGCCGAATGGTGGAAGAACGCAGAACGCAGATAGGCACTCTGAAAGCCCTCGGCTACTCCGAAAGCGCAATAATGAGCAAGTTCACCATATATGCGGGAAGTGCCGCTCTGCTGGGATGGTCCATAGGATATGCGCTGGGTACCTATATCTTCCCGAAAGTAATATGGGTAAACTACAAGCTGATGTACCTAGAACTGGAAGTTAAATATCTTTTTGACTGGAAGCTGGCTCTGCTGGCGGGTCTGGTATCTCTGCTTTGCTCGGTGGGAGCGGCATGGCTCTCATGCAGATATGAACTGAGCGAAACAGCGGCGGAGCTCATGCGCCCGAAATCGCCAAAGGCGGGCAAGAGAGTACTGCTTGAGTACTTCCCTTCCATCTGGAACAGAATGAAATTCCTGCACAAGGTATCTATACGTAATATTTTCAGGTACAAAAAGCGTTTCTTCATGATGGTTGTGGGCATAAGCGGCTGTACGGCACTGCTGCTGACAGGCTTCGGAATGTACGATTCCGTGGGAGATTTCGCGGTGGTGCAGTATGAAGAGATAGTAACAGCAGATGCTTCGGTCACTTATTCTTCGGACGATAACGGCAATATGCCAAAAGAACTCGAAGAGGAACTGGCAAGCACGGGAGCAACTCACGCTTGTCTTTATGCGGGCTCATGGGACTTGGTAACTAAAGACGCGGTGAAGAGCATAAGCCTTATGGCGCCTGTTGATTTCAGCGAGCTGAAAGGCAGTATGAACTTCACAAAGACCGACGGCAGTAATATCGAGATGCCCACAGGCGACGAAGCCCTTGTGAGTGTCAGCCTGATGAACAGGTACGGTGTGAAAGATGGCGACAAGATAACTCTCCGCGATGAGAATATGCGGGTGATGGAATTCACGGTGAAAGCGGTGTTCGACAATCACGTATACAACTATGTTTTCGTCCCCTATGAGGCTCTTGAAAGACAGCTGGGCGAGAAAGTGGGGCTGAACGAGGCTTATGTGAATTTCCCTGAAAATACAGACGTTTATCAGGCGCAGACAGATATCGCAAAGCTTAAATGCGTGAAGAACCTGACGCTGTTTGAAGACCTTAAAAAGCGCCTGACAGATTCAATGGCGAGCCTTGACTATGTGGTACTGCTCATAATAATCTGTGCGGCATCCCTGGCGTTCATCGTGCTTTACAACCTCACGAACATAAACATCACCGAAAGAGAGCGCGAGATAGCCACGATAAAGGTGCTGGGATTCTTCAAGAAAGAGACCTCGGCTTATGTGCTGAGGGAGAACCTTTTCCTGACGGGACTTGGCATAGCCATAGGACTGGTGCTTGGCAATATGCTGCTGCACTTTGTAATGTCCTACATCGTGGTTGATATGGTATGCTTCAAGGAAAGGATACTCCTGAAGAGCTATCTGTACAGCATAGGGCTGACGATAGTATTCAACCTGGCTGTGAACCTTGTGATGGAAAACAAGCTTGAAAAGATAAATATGGCGGAAAGCCTGAAATCGGTGGAATAACGATAATACATACTTTACGGAGGTAGGCTATGGCTACACTAAACTGGAACGAATATCTTGCAAAAGCGGCAGAAGTCAATGCAGAGGGCGCTGTACTGTTAGTCAACAACGGTGCTCTCCCGCTGGATAAGAACTCGGAAACGGCTGTTTTCGGACGTATACAGCTGGATTATTACAAAAGCGGCACAGGCTCGGGCGGCATGGTGAATGTTGACAAGGTCACTGGCATCGTTGACGGTCTGCTTGAAGCAGGTGCAAAGCTAAACGAGGAAGTGCTGAAAACTTACAGAGACTATGTGGCAGAACACCCCTACGACTACGGCGAGGGCTGGGGCGGTGAGCCCTGGTGTCAGGAAGAAATGCCCCTTGATGACGCTCTTGTTAAAAAGGCGGCTGAGACCTCTGATACGGCTGTTTGCATCATCGGACGTACTGCGGGCGAAGAGCAGGACAACGGCGTAAAGGCGGGTTCGTATCTGCTGACCGATGGTGAAAAGGCTATGCTGCGCAAGGTCAGGGACAATTTCAAAAAGATGGTCGTACTGCTGAATGTGGGCAATATAATCGACATGGGCTTTATCGACGAATTCTCCCCCGATGCTGTGATGTACGTATGGCAGGGCGGAATGACAGGCGGTACAGGCTCGGCTAAGGTACTGCTGGGCGAGGTATCTCCCTGCGGCAAACTGCCCGATACCATAGCGTATGATATCAGTGACTACCCCTCTGACAAGTATTTCCACAACAGGGACAGAAATTTCTATGTCGAAGATATATACGTAGGCTACAGATATTTTGAGACCTTCGCTAAGGATAAAGTCAGATTCCCCTTTGGCTTCGGCATGAGCTATACCAGGTTCGAGATAAGCGCAGAGGGCAAAAAAACGGACAGCGGTGCAGTTATCACCGCTAAGGTAAAGAACGTTGGAAATACCGCAGGCAAGGAAGTTGTACAGGTATATGCAGAAGCGCCCAACGGCAAACTTGGCAAGGCCGCAAGAGTTCTCTGCGGATTTGAAAAGACAAAACTTCTTGCTCCCGACGAAGAGCAGGTACTGACCATAGAGGTCAGCGACCGCGATATAGCTTCATACGATGACAGCGGTGTTACGGGTCACGCCTATGCGTGGGTAACGGAAGCGGGCGAGTACAAGTTCTATGCGGGCAGCGATGTTCGTAGCGCGGCTGAGTGCTTATCCTTTGTGCAGGATGAGACCAAGGTCATCGAACAGCTTGAGCAGGCACTTGCGCCTGTTATGCCTTTCAAGAGAATGGTACGCACCGCCGAGGGGCTCTCCTTTGAGGATACTCCCCTTTCAAAGGTTGATGAAGCCGCACGCAGGCTTGAAAATCTCCCAGAAGAGATTGCTTTCACAGGTGACAAGGGCATACGCACCGCAGACGTTTTCCACGGCAGTAACACCCTTGATGAGTTCATCGCACAGCTAGACGACAATGACCTGAACTGCCTTGTGCGCGGTGAAGGTATGTGCTCGCCTAAGGTAACTCCCGGTACTGCGGCGGCTTTCGGCGGTGTGGCAAAGCATCTGGAAGAACTTGGCATACCCGCAGGCTGCTGTTCTGACGGTCCTTCGGGAATGAGACTTGACGTAGGCACCAAGGCATTCAGCCTGCCGAACGGAACCCTTATCGCGGCAACATTCAACAAGCCCCTTATCACCGAGCTTTTCACCTATCTAGGCATGGAGATGAGAGCTAACAAGGTGGATTGTCTGCTGGGACCCGGTATGAATATCCATCGCCACCCCCTCAACGGCAGAAACTTCGAGTATTTCTCTGAAGACCCTGTCCTCACTGGAGATATGGCGGCTGCCGAGCTGAAAGGTCTGCACTCACAGGGTGTTGAGGGTACTGTAAAGCACTTCTGCGGAAACAATCAGGAGACCAACAGACATTTCCTTGATTCGGCAGTAAGCGAGAGAGCCCTGAGGGAGATATATCTCCGCGGCTTTGAAACAGCTGTCAAGGAAGGCGGTGCAAGGTCTGTGATGACTACCTACGGCAAGGTAAACGACCTGTGGACAGCGGGCAGCTTCGACCTTAACACCATGATACTCCGCAAGCAGTGGGGCTTTGACGGCTTCACCATGACAGACTGGTGGGCTAACATCAACGACCGCGGCGAAGCACCCGACAAGAACAATTTCGCGGCGATGGTACGCGCTCAGAACGATGTGTACATGGTATGCGCCGACGGCGGAAGCGGAAGCGACAATGTTCTGGCGGCACTGAGTGACGGCAGACTTACCCGCGGCGAGCTTCAGAGGTCTGCAAGAAACGTTCTCAGCTTTATGATGGATACTCACGCTATGGCGAGAAAGCTTGGTGAGGATGAAGCTGTTGAAGTTATCAACAAGCCCGCCGAGACCGTTGATGACGGCGCAGGCGACAGAGTTTTCCTGCTGGACGGCGAACTTACCATAGATATGAGCGGTGTCAAGACCAAGAGAAATCTTGATTTCAGCTTCACTGTGGATGTGGCACAGTTGGGTCAGTACCGCATGGAAATGACTGCAAGTTCGGAACAGAGCGAGCTGGCTCAGATGCCTGTGACGGTATTTAGCATGGGTACTGCATGGGGCACATTCACATGGAACGGCACAGGCGGAAAGCCCGTGACCTTCGCTGTAGAAGAAATGCCGCTGTTCTCACGCTACACCATATTCAGACTGCATTTCGGTCTTGGCGGACTTGACATGGACAAGATAGTTTTCAAAAAGATCAAAGCCGCCGAGGGCACAGGTCTGAGTGTTGAGGATATATAAGATATGGCTTCTCACGAAGATTTTCTGCTGGCGGAGAGCCTGCATTACGAGGTAAAAGGCTGTTACGAAAGGGCTGTGCTCGTCAACAAATTGACGGGCACGATCTCCCCGATATGCGAGATGTACGGCGACCCCGAGGGCGCTATAATAGACAAAGACGAACGCTTCGCAGTAGTTTACGGCTGCGGAGCTGTTGTCTGCTATACGGCAGACGGTGCTGTGCGGAAGATATCCTCAGAATGGATCGATTCCGCACGGCAGATAAGCACAGAGGAGATCGAGCTTGTTTTTGAGGACGGCAGCAGAGAGATCATTAAGGTTTGATATATAGTAAATGGCGCTGAAATTTCTGATGTCATCTGCTAGAATATAAATTTTCAATTATACTATTTTTGGAGGAATCACAATGAAGAAGATCACAGCATTTACAATTGCGGCAATTATGGCTTTAGGCATGACAGCCTGCGGAGATAATACGGAGAAAACTTCCGAGAAAAAGCAGGAGAGCAAAACTTCAGTCGCTGAAACTCAGAATGAGAACAGTGCCGGTGATAACAGTATCAGCGAAGAGGTTCGTGAAGACCTGCTGAAAGCGGCTAACAACAATGCAAAGTTAGGCTATACCGCTGTTGCAGAATATCTTGCAGATATGGAAACACAAGGCAGGATCTCCGAAGCGAACGAACAGGAAGCTGCCGACTTTGCGATAAAGGAACTTGGTTCAAACGGAAACATCAGCGGTTCGCTGGGCGTAAGGTTCGATGGATCAGATGATTATGGCTTTATCAACTTCACAGTGCAGTTCCGTACCGATGAGGACATCACTGTTATAGGACAGTACCCCGAGCCTGCACAAAGCGTAGATGATATCCCCGAGTGGTCGGCAAAAGCCGAAGCTTCATGCGAAATCTCAGAGTCGGCAAATAATGATGACGATGAAAATGGCGACGGGATCATTTCGTCTTTATTTAATTATCGGTCAAAATCAAAACTAAAGAGCGCAAACGGAAATGCTAAAACAGCTTATAACGCAGTGGCTGAATATCTTGCTGATATGGAATGCGAGGGCAGATTATCGGAAGCTACCCCGCAGGAAGCTGCAGCAAAAGCAACGAAATGGTTTCAATCAAATGAATCGTGCGGAATTGTCGGAGTCAGATTCATAGATATATCTAATTGTGAATTTGAAGCATTATGGCGCGAAGACAGCAGTTCCGATATCATCGGCAGATATCCCGAACCCGCAGTTTCTCTGGATGATCATATAGAATGGATCGTTGACGCGGAATGTAAAATCGATGAGCAGGTATTTGAAGAGACGGAATATGACGACCGTGAGGATGATAATGATCTGGACGAAAACGCACATTATACCGATGAAGAGATTGACGCATTCGCAGCGTACCTTGAAGAAGCCCAGTCCAATATGTACGAGCCTTCAGCCGAAGAAAAAAAAGCAAACGACAATGCAAAAATAGCCTATATCGCTGCGGCTGATTACCTTACGGGTATGGAAACTCCTGAAAACGGGGATGGCAGGGATATCGTAACAGCTTTCGTGCGTTCTGAAGTGGCTGAATATATTGCCGGTATGGAAATGAATGGAGAGCTGACCTCCGAAAAAAAGCAGGAGGCTGCCAATATAGCAGCTAAAGCTCTTAAAAACGCAGGTGTAGATGGCAAGGTAGGTTTGCTTTTCATTGAACTGGATAGTTTAAATCCGGATTTCTGCGTTATGTGGAAAAATGAAACAAGCGGTCGTTTGATAGGCGTATACCCTCAGTTAGCCCCTAATGATATGCTCGCGTGGGAATGCGATGTAGTTGCACACGTGGAATAATAACACATAAAAACACCCGTTCTCCGTAACGTCAAACACCGGAGAACGGGATTTTTGTTATTTTATATCCTGATAGAACGCGCCGTGTTCGGTGCAGTACCATATCAGCCTGCCCATGCGCACAAGTGGAAGCCTTGCCTGCATTTTCCATTCGGGGTACTGCCTGAACATCATCATGGTATTGTCGCAAACATACGCCGCAAATGAGATATAATGCTGCTTGGTCATCTCATGGTCGGAAGTCACAAAGAGTTCGCCGTCAATGATTTCTGTCTTTAATAGTTCATCGCCCTCAGCCTTTTTAGGCACCAGCGGAGAGAGTCTGTTTCCGCAGCAGCTTACAGCCGCCTCCGAGGTAGAGGTCATAATGCCGCCGCAATCTTTGCATACGTAGAATCTTATCTTTTTCATATCGCCTTTCTCACTTTCATTGATATCTTTACTGCCCGAAAGCAATGTGTTCACATCTGTACCGAAGACCTCTGCAAGTGCGGTAAGCAGAGATACATCGGGTGCGCCGTTGCCGCATTCCCATTTTGATACAGCCTTGTCGCTGACGTTAACTTTTTCTGCCAGCTGCTTCTGTGTAAGCCCCGCACCGAGCCTTAACTGCCTTATCAGTGCGCCTGTTTTTATCTGATCCATTGTCCCCACTCCTTAATGTCTGCATTTTTTCATACAGCTTTTACTCCGTAAACCCCAAACCTGCCATATCCATAACAGCTATCCGTACATCTTCTGTGAATACTAGTTCGTCAGCATAGCTGTCATTATCATCATGCTTTATGATAATCACCGCAATACCTTAAATACGTCATATCCTCAAAAAGATGATCCGCTTCCTTTCGGAAGAACATCTTTGTACGGTACTTCGATGTATCTGTACTGTAAAGATTTATAGTTGTTCTGATATAATACCACTCACCGTCAAAAGTGGCTTCCCGCTCATTATATACGATCCTTCCGTATTCACCGTCTTTAAGTGTCATAACAGATTTGAAATGCCTGTCACCTGTATGGGTCGTATAGGGAGAATAGAAGATGGTATAGTTTTCATTGTCTTTATCGATGTACACTCTTTCACTTACTTTGAAATGCTCCGAATACGGGAATACTTTTGATTTTCTGAAACGGTCGTCGTGCAGATAATACTCATTTCCGTCAAGGACTATATCATTATCCGGTATGTTTTCAAAACGCACCTCGTTTATCTTTCGCATCTCTTCGCCCGAACGTCTGTCTTTATTATATTTTATCGTTATCATCTGTATAAATAGCATATTCACCCTCCTGTTATGTCCGCAGCCTGTTTGCTGAGATCTTTTACCGTCGTTTTATTTCTTTGGATATATTTTAACCCAAAGATGCATGATTGTCAATCCACGCTCCGTAGATACGCAAAAACGCAGACCCGAAGAATCTGAACTCACATACTTTGCAGGATCAAGAACAATAAACATTCAATTTCGGTGAATTTATTTGTTTATTTAACATATAAACGTATTTCAATTAACTGCTTGCTTTAGAGCTTTTTGCTATTGACCGAGCGGAGCTTTTATTGTATAATATTATAAACTATTATTAGTTAAATTGTGAAAGGAATGGTATTATGTCAATTAAACAAACTTTATGTGGGATAGCAGCTCTTACACTTATGCTTTCTAGCGGTGCGGTTGTCGCTAATGCCGCAGAAAATGAGATCACTGAAAAGAAACCGATCGATACTTTCTCTTACCGCGGCCATGTATATCAGCTATTTGACGGTGGTCTAACATGGACCGAAGCAAAGGAAGCTTGTGAGAAGCTGGGAGGACATCTTGCTACGATCACTTCCAAAGAGGAACAGGAATCCGTAGAAGGACATCTTGGCGAACCCCTCTGCAACAATTACTGGATTGGCGGATATCGTGATGAAGATTCATGGAAATGGATCACCGATGATAGCTTTGAGTACACCAACTGGGAGTCAGGTGAACCCAATAACTATGGCGGCTCCGAGAATTACATCCATATGTTTGGTGACGGATACAAGACAAGAGGCAGATGGAATGACGCATCTAACAGCGGTGCGGCATACGCCAACAGTTATTACAATCTTGATAAGTACGGATACATATGTGAATTTGATCCGACCAATCCCGATGTTACTTACACCCCCGGCGACGGCTGTGCAAACCTCGAATGGAACGAAGTTCCCAACGCCGAGATGTATGCTGTCTGCGGTTTTGTAAGCGGCAAATGGACAAAGTTGAGCGAGACTACCGACACCGCCTACACCGTAAAAGGACTTACAGCAGGCAATAAATACAAGGTAGCAGTGATCGCCATGTTCGGCGGTGAATGGTACGATGATTTTTCCAAAGCTATCATCGTTACACCGAATTCGGTCGTTGTTTATCCCAAGGTAAGCAATATCAACATAAACAGTAAGACTCATAAGGCAAAGATCGACTGGGAGGGCGTTCCCAATGCTGAGAAATACGGTGTTGCTGTGTTTATAAACGGCAAGTGGAAGGTACAGGGCTACACAGATGCCGATACTACCACTATCACCACCCCCAAGCTCAGACCCAACACTGAATATAAACTTGTTATATGCGCGAAGGTCAACGGCAAGTGGGAGATCGACAAGCTAAACGAAAGAGCATTCAGGTTCATTGCATTATAAAAAATAATCACAGAACGGCTGTACGTGCAAATTCGTACAGCTGTTTTTATTTCTTTTCTGACTTGATTACTTCGCATAAATGACAGGATATTTTGACGCGTTTTATTTCATCATCCCATATATAACAAAAAAACAGACCCCGAAAAGGTCTGCTTTTTCTTTATATGCCGCTGACCGGACTTGAACCGGTACGGTATTGCTACCGGCAGATTTTGAGTCTGCTGCGTCTGCCAATTTCGCCACAGCGGCGTATTCCTGTGTTAATTGACCATAATATTATACCATATAGCGTCTAGAAAGTCAAGTAGTATCCGGCAAAATTATACTCATTAAAATTTATGCATAATCACTATTAAAACAGCCTAAAAAACGGTTGATTTTTACAGAGAAATATGTTAGAATTATTAAGACGAGGTAGGTATGATTTTAAAGTAAATGTCATTTAAAAATTTTATCAAGAACCATTCATTTGGTATATAATGAAAATATGCAGTTTACTGATATCTGCTGCCTTTACAAATATATAAAGGAGGAATTACAATATGGTTATACAAGATCTTAAAGTCCTCATCTGCGACGACTCCATGTTCGCAAGAAAAAAGATGAACATGACTATATCTGCACTTGGTATAAATGAAGTATTTGAAGCAGCTGACGGTGAAGAGGCTGTTGCAAAATACAAAGAAAACAAGCCCGATGTGGTATTTATGGATATTATTATGCCCAGGATAACAGGCATCGAGGCTCTCAAGCAGATCATTGAATTTGACCCCGATGCTAAGGTCGTTATGGCTTCAAGCGTTGGTACTCAGGGGCACTTAAAGGAGGCTTTACGCGCAGGTGCTGCGGATTTTCTTCAGAAACCCATATCTGATGAAGATACCAGAGCTATCCTTGAAAACGCAGCTAAGGGGGTGCTGTGATTGTTTGCTCAATTTTTCGGAGGCTATCTTCTCCATAAAAAGCTGGTCACTTCGGAAGATCTGACCCAGGCTTTTGAGGATAAGAAGCATACAAGAATGCGACTGGGCGTGCTGGCTATAAATGCGGGACTTATGACCGCAGATCAGGTCGAGCACGTTAATATCACTCAGCAGAGCGTTGATAAGCGCTTTGGCGACCTTGCTGTTGAACTCGGATACGTCACCGAAGAACAGGTGGACAAGCTGCTTTCTCAGCAGCCCACGGAATATCTGCTTCTCGGTCAGACCCTTGTTAACAACGGCGTGCTTTCAAATGCCCAGTTTGAACAGGCTATAAATGATTACAAGACCGATAACGAGCTCACGGACAGTGACCTTGAAGGCAGCAAGAACGAGAGTCTGAACAAGCTGGTAACTGAGTTCTATCACCTTGAAGAAGCTTCAAACGCCAGAATGCTGACTGACTACGTTACCATGATGTTCAAGAACATCATAAGATTCATCGACACAGACTTCACTCCACTGGAAGCTATCGTTATCCGTGAATTCGATGCAGAGAACCTCATCGAACAGCGTATCACGGGCAGTTACGATGCAGTTACCTGTATCACTGCCGATAAGGACGTTTACTTTGAGTTCGCCAAGAGATTCGCAGGCGAGAACTTCGGGGATATCACGGGCTTTGAAAACGAGACCGTGGGCGAGTTCCTGAATGTGGTGAACGGTCTTTTTGCAGTCAACCAGTCCAACGAGGGCGGCGCTGAACTCACCATGACACCCCAGCAGTTCATTCAGGATAAGAAGATAAGCTTTGAAAAACCTGCCTTCTGCATACCTGTCGTGTTCAGCTTCGGCGAGGTGGATTTCATAGTCACCGCTGAATAACTTTGATAACAAAGACCCTGTGCCCTGCACGGGGTCTGTTTTGTGTGCATATAGCTATCCCTCGGGATAGCATAAAAACGGAGCACTGCATCACTGCGGTGCTCCGTTTTTTCGTTCTGTTGTCTGTATATTGAAAAAATCACTTGATATCGGTTATATCAATATTGAAGGTCGCCTCGAAAAGACCTTCTTCCTCTTCTCCGTTTTCTCTTCTTATTTTATTGACCTGTAATGTAACGGGAACACTGCTGTCCACATAAGAAAAGTTCACCTTAGCATGGAATACGCAAGCAACTCTCATCTTTGAACCGTCGTCTGCAAGCCAGCTTAGTCCCGAATCCATATAGCTTGAATATGTCAGCGACATTATCGGATCAAGATCTCCGTAGACCAGATCCATGTGATTTTCAGCCCAGTCTTCGTAAGAGAATTTACTGCCGTCCTTTTTGGTAACATCTATGACCACGCCGTAGTTGTTTTCGTCCTTTTCATAAAAAAGTCCGCCCAGTTCGAGGTTGTAGTCTGCAAATTCCTTGATAGTTGTGCCTTTGTCCCTTACGTTGAGTTCGATCGCGACCTGAGATTCTTCGCCCTTATCATTTTCGCCTATAAAGCTAAGACCATCGCTTACAGAAACAGTTATTCCGTTTTGGTCTATGGTATTTGCCCATGAAATACCGATCAAAGAACCCTCTTTGAAATCCTGCCCGGATTCAACAACGATTTCAAATGGAAGACCATAGTAAGCGCACCAGTTTTTAGCTGCATCAAGATTTCTGCTGCTGCACATTGCCCACAGCATATCCTTGTAGTAATTATCCAGACCCATCTCATATAGTCCCCAGAGATAATCGCCGTATATACCCTCGGAAGTATCGGTTATAATATGACCCGGACGGTATACATTGGTGTACCTCTTAACTTCATCGTCCCATCTGAACATCGTATAATCATCGGTCAGTTCATAACAAAATTCGTCTATTCCGTTCTGAACGCCGTTCTTTGCAAACACAAAGATCTTATCACCCTTAGCAAGGACTTGATCTCCCTCATAAGTTTTCTCCAGTAAACCGAACTTTGTGGGCAGCTCATCTCCACAGAGCGCGAAAACCAAACCGCAATGACCTTCTTCATCCTCGAGCACACATTGATAATCAGTATATTCTACTCCGTCTATTGTTTCCTGCCGAATGTCCTCGATCTGCACCATACCTATGAAGTCGGAACTGTCTACAAGTCTGATAGTATCCTCGTCCGCTTCTTCGCGCCATTTTTCCCATCTGTCATAATCTATATCATCGGTCGTCATACTGTCTGCTTCATCCACGGTCGAAGCTTCATCTTTTTCTGCGGTGCTCTCAGACGATACCTCATCTTCGGCATCTGTTGTATAAACTGATGATGTTGTTCCCGCTGAGCCGGGAGCTGTTCCTTTGCTGCCTCCGTTCGTGTGTCCTGCCGCGAAGATTCCTCCGCCGACTACCAGTACAGCACAAGCTGCTGCTATCATACCGCCTCTGCTGCTTCTTATCCTTGCTCTCTCTTCTGTGTTTTTCATAGTGTTGTCCTCCAAATTCTGCTGTGCTATGACAGCTGTTTCGTTGTCTGCGTGAGAGTTTACTGCCGCGCTGTCTTTCTCTACGGCTGCGATTATCTCATCGAATATCCTTTTCTTTGTCTCTTCATCGTATCTCTTTATCCCTTCCGAAAACCGCATATCTCTCACCCTCCTTTAGTTGTTTTCTGAGCTTTTTCAATGCACGGTACATCTTTGATTTAACCGTGGATTCCGCCAGCCCCAGCGTTTTTGCTGTCTTCTCGATGGTATAGTCGTGACCGAAGTGCAAAAGGAATATCCTGTAAGTGACTTCGTCCGAATTTTTCAGGCTTTGAAGTATCTCTTCATAAGCAAAGCCGTCGTCGTTCTCCAGACTGTCCAGCGCCTTTTCGTCTACTATCTCGATACTGTCATCAAGACTTTCCGTTATGCGTTTTGATGAGTAGTGGTCTGCCAGACCGTGCTTTGCACTTCTCAGTAAGTAATGCTTCGGGTCGAGTATCTTTTCACCTGCCAGCATACGCTTGTAAAAGCTGAGATAGACGCTTTGCAGGATATCCTCGGCAGTTTCGCGGGAATCGGATTTGATGATAAGGTATTTATATATGTAGTCATAGGTCTTGTTGTATATCATCTCAAAACGTTCCCTGACGTTTACTTCGCTCACGGCTCTCACCTCCTCCTTTCTTAGGGGACTTTGCCCTCTCGCTTTAATAGACGGACTGTCCTGCAAAAAAGTTTCACTCCGAAAAAAAATTTTTTGCAGATGATTTGCGCGGGGATTTTGCCCTCTCGCTTTAATAGACGGATCGTCTTACAAAAAAGTTTCACTCCGAAAAATTTTTTTTGCAAATGATTTGTGGGTAACTTTGTCCTCTCGCTCTAATAGACGGTACTGTCTGCAAAAATGTTTCAGAAAAATCCAAAACGCCCACGGAAATTTCCGCGGGCGGATGGTTATTCAATATTATGGCTTTATTCCAGCGTTATGGACTTCAGCTGAGGGCCGCCGCTGCCCTTGTAGGTCAGCCAGATGGCATTTACGCCGTCGGGTATAGCAACATCTGTGCCCGATGTTGTCCACACATTATTGCCCACAACATTTATCTCGCCAAGTACTTCGCCGTCCCATGCGGTCTTTATCTGGAAAACACCGTCGCCGTATGCGCGGGTGGCTATGCTGATTCTCTTTATGCCCTTGCAGTCGAAATATTTGAAGCCGATGTTGGTGCCGTCGCATATATTTGCGATATAGCCTATCTCCTCATCGCCGTCCTTGCCGTCCTGCACTATGCGGGGCGAGTTAAGGTCGCCGATGTAGAGTTCTTTCTTCTCGGTGAACAGACAGCAAGCGATATAAGCGGGATACTCGCCCTTGCCCTCAAGAGGTCCGCCGTTGAGTCCGCAGGAAGTTATCTCCACCTGAGGGAAACTGCCGTCTTCTTTCAGCGTAAGCTTTTCGGCACAGCCCTGACGTGAGAACCATGTGCCATTGGTGTGGCGATGATAGAAGATATACCACTCGCCGTTTATCTCGATGATACTGCCGTGATTGTTTGCGCCGCGGCAGGTGGGCATATCGGCGGGCTTATAGGTATCGATATGCAGGTCGGTATTGCTGACCAGCACTCCGCCATACTTGAAGCCCTCCAGAGGGCTGTCGCTTACTGCATAGCAGAGTTCGTGCATAACTTCGGAAGAATATACGAAATAGTACTTGCCGTTCACCTTGCGTATAGAGGAGGCTTCAAAAAATGCGTGTCCCTCCCACTGGGTGCCTGCGCTGTAACAGCTGCCAGGTGCGATAAGTTTCGGCTCGGTGAGTACGGTGAGCATATCTTTATCAAGGGTAACTACTTTTGAGCCTGTGCGTGACTTGTCACCTGCGCCGCAGAAACCGCTGTACATATAGGTAACATCGCCCTCAGTGATAACACCCGGGTCAAACTGGGGTTCATCGCCCTCGCGCTCGCCCAGCTTAGTGCCGTCCATATAGTGGACATATCCGTAGAATTCGTACTTGCCTGCGGGTTCGTCACATACTGCAACGGACATTACGCCCACCTTATCAAGCACGTAATAGAGATAGTATCTGCCATCGGGGCCCACGGTAACATCGGGGGCATAAAGGCACATATGACCGTCCTTGTTGAGAGGGTCGGCGTTGCGGGGGTAGATAACACCCTCGTATCTCCAGTTGCCAAGGTCATTTATTGGTGCTGACCAGCATACGTAGTCGCCCATGCAGAACACGTAGCCGTTCCAGAAATCGTGTGAACCGTACACATACACCCTGTCACCGAACACATAGGGTTCGCCGTCGGGTATGTACTCCCAGCTGGGAAGATACGGATTAAAAGCCTGTTTTTTGCTCATTATTATGTCCTCCTTCATTTTACATGGTCAAGCAAAAATTTTGTAAATGAGCTGTTTTCAACGCCTGCAACAGCACCGTCGGGGGTGAACTCCATCTCGGCACGGTCATCATCGGTATATGGTCTCCATTCGGGGAGCTTATTGCCGTTTATATCGTATCCGTTGGGATCGCCTGTTTTTATGAAATTAGCCCAGTAGTCGCACATCTGCCTTGCGATATCGTAGTGTCTGCCCTCAAATGGTCTGTTATCCTTAGCCAGCGTTTCAAAGAAGAACCAGAGGTCTACGGAATGGAAAGTACCGGGGTGATCATCACCGGGGATATCGGGAACAAAGCGGTAATAATAGCAGGGCTTTGCATCAGCCATCCTGCTTTCAGCGAGGAACGCTGTCTTGACACCGATCTCGGGGGCTGATACAGGGGCATAGCCCTGTTCGCAGTGTATATTAGCCTCGGGGTGAGAAAGGAAGTCTTCTGCCTTATCGCCGAAATACTTCACCGCCAGCGACTTCAGTTCATCATCGTTCTCGGCGTGTATGAACTCAAAGAACTCGTCACCTGTATTGCCGCCCATGACAGGCACACGGTTGCGGGTACCGTCACAGAATTGATCCAAGGGATCATCTGTGCAGAAAAGACCGTCATTGACAATGGTGAACATTACACCTGTCTTGTTTCTCAGATCGGAATAAGTTCTGCGGATAAACTGCGCATCGAGCTTTCTCGCTTCTTCAAGAGTTTTTACGCCAAGGGCATCAAACAGTTCAACACCCAGTTTTCCTGCATCTTCAAGAGAACGTGGGATAAAGAAATCGTTTCTGACATAAGGGCTTTTGAACATACCGCTCATGACAACAACCTTCTGGAAATCCCCTGCGTTGCCCTTGCAAGCCATCTGCGACAAAACGCTTCCGCCGCCTGCGGACTGTCCCGCGATTGTGATATTATCGGGGTCGCCGCCGAAATTAGCGATATTTCTGCGCACCCATCTGAGACCAGCCTGCTGGTCGAGACTTCCGAAATTGCAGGGGGCATCAGGCTGTTCAGCCGTAAGCTGGGGGTGTGCCAGAAAACCGAAAGCACCCAGTCTGTAATTCACGGTGACAACAACTATGCCGCGCCTTGCCAGCCTTTCGCCGTCAAACTCCATCTCAGCGGTATAGCCCCACTGAAAACCTCCGCCGAAGTACCATACCAGCACGGGCATTTTTTCATCGCCCTTTTTCGCATTCGTCCATATATTCAGGTAAAGGCAGTCCTCGCCCATGGGTATCTCGGGGTCAACGTGCCATTCGCGGCAGTAGATATCATCACCGATACCGGGGGTATCCTGCACTGAGATAGGTGCAAATTCAAAGCAATCGCGTACACCCTCCCAGTTTTCGCAGCACTGAGGCGCTCTCCAGCGGTTTTCACCCACGGGTGGTGCTGCGAATGGTATGCCTTTAAATGAGGTTATCCTAGGGTCAGCGGCAGGAAGTCCGCGGACTTTGCCGTTTTCTGTATTAGCTATCCTTAACATATTGTCTGCTCCTTATGCGTCTGATTTTAAGGATATTGTACCATTAACCCACATTCTTTGCAAGACATATCTCACATTATTCTGACCGATTATTGCTAAATTTGCGCGTTGCTGATTGCCTATATCCCTATCTGTGAAAACAGTTCATCCGGGGACTGATTTTTGTAGAGTATGGCTCTAATGCCCACATTTTCGGCACCTATGACATTCTTGGGGCTGTCATCGATGAAGACGGCGTTTTCCTTTGAGATGCCGTATCTTTCACAGAGAAGCTCGTATATTGCAGGGTCAGGCTTCACAAGTTTCTCGTTGCAGGAGAATATTCCGCCGTCCATATACCACGTAAATCTCAGCGCTTCGGGAGCGGCGTGCATGAGGAACTCAAAAAAGTTTGAGAGGTAAAATACCCTGTGCCCGCGGCGTTTGAGCTCTTCTATCATCGGTATGGTGGTGGGGCGCAGATCGGGTATATTGCCAAGCTGTGAAAAGACGCGGCGTATCTCCCATTCGCAGTCGGGGGCTTGGGCGATGAATTTTTGCAGAACTTCCTCCACGGGAAGCACTCCCCTGTCAAGCTCTATCCAGTCGGGATTTCCCCACATCGCATTTGTTACGCAGTCAGCTTTGTCAGCGCCGACGTATCTTTTTACAAATTCCTCAAAGTCAAAATCTATCAGCACCTTGCCGATATCGAAAATAATATCCATTTGATCTCCTTTTCAGTTATCGCATACGTTGTAGATATCTTCGTCAGCCATCGGCGGTTCAAACAGCCCGAGACATTTCTCCGCAAGTCCGCTGTCAACGTAATATGCCCGGCATTTTCCTGCGGTGATATCCGCATTGCGTTTTTCTATTCGTCTGTGCCATTCTTCACCAGGAACGGTAAGATAGTGTATCTCGAAATCTATGCCTTTTTCTGCAAAATATGCTCGTATCTCATCGCGTTCCGCCCTTGTCCAAAGACCGATATCAAGCACGCTACTTATACCAACTTCAGTGAGTTCAACTGCTTTTGCGTAGATATATTTTTCAGCTCTTTCGACGTATGTATCATGCATTTCGCCTACATCGTAATGAAAAAGCGCAAGGGTTATTTCGTCTACAGAGAGAAGCGCCGCTTTCATTTCTTTGCGTAGCTTTTGGGCATAGGTTGATTTTCCTGTGCATATAAGCCCGCACAATGATATTACTTTTGCCATTTTTCTGCCTCCTTTATTACACCAAATATAGCATATCGGGGCAAGAATGTCAACAAAAGTGATGGACACAAACTTGCATTAGATACAAAAAAGAGAGCTTTGGCTCAAGCCTTTAGCGAAAGGCTTGCGGGTAGCTCTCTTCTTTGGCAGTTTCTTATGTCTTGCTTATTATCACATCGGTATTCCCGTGCGGCGCTTGCCAAGTTCGGGCGGAGTGAAAAGTTCGGTGTGGCTGTCGCTGTCAAACTGTGCTTCCACACTCTGTTCAAAGCCCTGTTCGGTCTTTGTTATCATATCATAGTAGATAATCGCATTTGATATATCGATTATCTCCTCTGCATATCCGGCGTAGGACTGTATATAATCATCGTCCACTGCGCCGTCATTAATTCGGTATTCACAGCTTTCTGCACAGTAATCGTCATCCACCGATACTTTGAACAGCCCGTGTTTTGTAGCATCAAATATAGGGTTCGGAGTGTCCTTGTAAACCTGGTTGCAGGATACCTGAGTCATAACGTTCTTGTAGTCTTCAAGGTCGAAATACATAGCCTTCTGGCTGTCGTAGTAGATAGTATCGGTTATGAAGTTTCCGTTGGGGAATATCACCACGTTCTCCTCATCGTTGGGTATGGAGAAAATATCGTGACCAAGCGCATACTTGTTATCGAATCCCAGCATATTTCCCAGGGTAGGCTGGATATCGTACATACCCATTACCTGATTTATCTCCTTGGGTTTGCACTCGCCGCCCTTTGACCATATGATAAACGGTGTGTTGCGGTTGATGTTGTAGTAGAAGTCGTCAACAGGGATATATCCCGCATCATCCTCAGTGAGGACAGTCTCAGTGAAGGGGTCATAGTTGAGATAGTACTCATACTCGGTCGCCTTTACCTTTGCATCGTGGTCGCCGTAAAGCACTACTATCGAGTTTTCCAGCAGACCTTCCTTGTCCATATCGGAAAGAAACTGTCCGAGTGCTTCATCTGCGTAATGTACGGATTTGAAGTAGGAACCGAGCTTTGTTCCTTCCAGGAACGGTGCGGATACATCTTCGTAAAGCCCTGTATCTTCGTTGTACTTCTTGTACCTGAATGAAATATCATAATCGCTGATACGCTCGATATCCGTAAATGGAGTGTGGTTTGTCAGCATGATGAAACAGCCGTACCAGTTCTGATGCTCAACATCTATCTCCTTGACCTTCGGCACAGCCTGTCTGAAAAAGCTCTTGTCCGATAGACCCAGACCGATAGTTTCATCTATCACAAAATCATCGGTGTAGTTGTAGAACTTTTCATAACCCAAAGAGCTGTGAAGATTCAGCCTGTTCCAGTAAGAACCGTTGTTGCCGTGCATACTGAAAGTGTAGTAGCCCATATTCTTCAGCATCTTCTGGGTGGTAGCATAATCTCTGTCCCAGTAGTTTATCGCAACAGTACCGCTTGATGCAGGCATCAGTGACGATGAAAATGTAAACTCGGAATCCGAGCTGGTACCTACGCTTTCCTGTGCATAGAAGTTCTTGAAGTAAAGACCTTCTTTTGCCAGCTTGTTGAGGTTCGGAGTGAGCTCCTCGCCGTTTATGTAGGTATCCATGCAGAACTGCTGAATACTCTCTGCATGTATAACGATAACATTTTTGCCTTTGAATATATCAGTATACTCGTTCTTGGCAGCGGCAGCTTTCTCATCTTTATTCTCGTTCTTTTCATCGTAGAATTCATCGAAAGCTTCCTTTTTCTCAGCGTACCCAAATACCAGATTTATACGGGAATATGCACTTGATATCGCATCGCTGGTCTGGTAGACGTACATACCGAAAGTACCCAGTACATACTCTCTGTTCCACTGCTTGCGAAGTCTCGAATAATCGGTACCGGTGAGGGTAGCGGCGAATATTCCCAGAAGCACAAGCCCGCACACAGCTGTGAACCCAAAACTTTTGCTTCGCTTTTGTTTCTGCTTTGACTGTGATTCGTACTCGCGGGTCTTTTTCTTGCAGAAGTGGTAAACTACCGCCAGCGCAGGTATCGACCAGAGGTAAATAAGGTCTTTAGCTTCCATGATATTCTTGAAGACCGCATCCATAACGCCTGGAAGCTGTGAACCTGTCGAAAGCAACGAGAATGACAGGAAAGACCTGAAATTCGAGTAGTATATTGAATTGCCTGCCACGAATATCAGATTTATGACATTCATAGTCATAAGGTATCTGAATCGCCCTTTCAGCGTTTTGAAGCAGAACGAGAAAGCGCCCATCAGAAGCATCGCCGCGGTATCTGCCATAAGAGGCTTTATTTGATTATAGGCAGTGTGTACAGTGAATATTCTCAGCAAAAATGCGTTGATCACCGAAATGGCAACGAATGAAAGCAGAAGAGGGTTATCCTTACAAAAGTTCTTCAGCTTGCTGCCGATTTTCTTTAAAAATTTCATTATCTGATTCTCCTTGATCTACCGTTGATAAACAAAATAAATAGTTCTCATTTATGCCGTATTCTCTATGGTTTGGGATTTGACGGAATGAATGAAAACTCACACTGTTTATTCTGATGATTCTTTTGCGAATACTATTTTAATCCCATTTGTGACAATTGTCAAGAATCCTTTTTTATTTTCAGCGTTTTAGACAATTGCCCAAAAGTCCGCAAAGCTATATATCTCATTAATAATTGTAACACATTTTTCACGAATGTCAATTACTTAGAGCCATATTTCAGAAGATTGTCACATCAGGTATAATATTCTTATATATAAATAGTATGTTCCTTGTTGAGATTTATGCAAAATATTCAACTATTTTCGCTATGTGATGTCAAATATATAGATGTCTACAAAGTTTTGAAAAGTGAATAAAAAAGTGTTGATTTATTTGTCGGAATCCTTTATAATATCTTTGTTTGTGAACGGCGGAAACGTCCCTTTTAAGGGCAGAAATGAGGTAATCATGATAAAGCTGATAGCCACCGATCTTGACGGCACAATGCTTGATGACAGCAAGCGCCTGCCTGAGAATTTTGACACCGTATTACAGAATCTGAACAGCAGAAATATACGCTTTGCGGTTTCCAGCGGACGTAGCTTCTGTACGCTGAAACAGCAGTTCAAAAGTTACATGGATGATCTTATTTTCATTTGCGATAACGGCGCTTACGTCTACGACAAGGGCGAGGTAGTATCGATGTCGGTGCTTCCTGATGACGCTGTACACAATATGGTGCGTTTCTGCGAAGAGCAGGACTTGCTGATACTCCTGTGCGGAAAGCACGGCACATGGCACAACGGCAGAGAAGCTGCCGAGCTTGAAGAGATACGCAAGTACTACATCAACGAGCAGTATATGGAAGATCTTTCCGCCTTTGATGATGAGATATTCAAGGTAGCGGTTTTTGAAAGAAAAGGAAGTATCGAGAATACGGCTTATCCCAAGCTTCGTGCGCGTTACGGCGATTATTTCAACGTTCAGCTTTCAGGCGACCGCTGGGTAGATATCATGAACCACGGCATAACCAAAGGTTCTGCACTTCATAAAATGCAGGACAGACTGGGCGTTGACTACGGTGAGACCATGTCTTTCGGTGATTACCTCAACGATATCGAGATGCTGGAAAATTCTTACTACAGTTTTTCTATGGAGAATTCTCATTCGCTGGTGAAGAAAGCGGCAAATTTCTCCACAGGGTCAAATAACGATAACAGCGTGATGAAAGAGATCATCAAGCTTTGTTTTTGAAAAACTGCAAAGTAAGAGGTCAAGTAGCAAAAGTGACGCAGCAACAACGCAATAAACAGAACAGTAAGCTACCCATAATGTCAAAAAGGCGCGGCAATAACAAAATTACAGAGCGTGGACAATCAAATGTCCACGCTCGTTTTTTGATTATTGCCGCTTCACTTTTGAGTCTGCTGGCGCGAAACATATGCCGACGCAGTCTCATAAACCGCGCGCTTTGATTCTTTGGCAGTTTTACCTTTGTTTGCTATTATGCCGGCAGATTTGCATCCAATATCTGCTTTGGTGCTTCCAGACGCTTCAATGCGTCCGCAAGAGTCTCAAGCAGTTCGCTCTTGTCCTCGTTATCCATCATTTCCTTAGCCTGGTCAATAGCATTCCTGCTGAGCTCCACCTGGTACTGGTAAAGGCTCTCCAGTCTGGATATCGCCTTGACTTCAAGATCCTGATATACAGTCTTGATATCCTTGACTATATTTATACGTATCTCGTCGTAGTTTTCAAGTGCGATGTCGATGATATCGGTCTGTTTTTTCTTTTTCATAATAAGCGAGAAAGTACTCATGGCAGCAGGCGAGAAATTCTCGCTGGTACCAAAGAGCTTAACGCCCATAACGCTTCTGGTGACATTCTTGTTGGCGGACTTCATCAGCCTGTCAACAGACGGTGCTTTGCTAACCTCAGCCACATTGGTGATACCAAGCGCCTGAGCAAGTTCTCGGCTCATCTTGTCGGTAAGCTCGGTTATAGCGTCCCTGTGGCATTCTATACAGGTACGGTAAGCCTCGCTGACCTTCTCCATCAAAAACGAATAGAAGTACTTCTCTATATCCTCAGGGGAATAGATATCCTCGCCCATTTCGTCCTTAGCTCTGCATTCAAGTATACTTGTCCTCAGCTTTGCAAAGAACTCATACATCCATGTTTCGGCTTCCTGCTGCATTTCAAGTATGGAAAGATGCAGCATAGGCTTTCTCTTTTCAAGCTCGGCAGCCAGCTGGTCGCACTTCTCCTCGAACTCTCTTGCCTTATCTTCAAGAAGCTGCTTGTCCATATCAGCCATATCGCTTATCATGCGCAGGCGTGAGCTTATCTCCGCGTGCATACGGTCAAGCATTGTCAGCACACGCTTTGAGCGTATAACGTCCTTCTGCATGATGATATCCCTTTTCAGCGAAAGTTCAAACTGGAAGAACTGGGTCTCATAGAACTCTCTTGTGCCCTTGTCTTCGGGTCTTTCCTCGCCAAGCTTGCGCTTCAGCTCGTCACCGCCGCTGATGCCGTATACGAAGGCATTAGGCACTATCCTCTCGGATATTCCCCTGAACCTGCGCATTATCTTCTTGACATCTGCCATGGTGTTGAGAGCGTCTATCATATTCACCAGCACATACAGCATACCGAACCTCTGGGGCGATACGTGTGTTGCCAGGAATACCTGCTCACTTTCTGAGAATGGCAGCAGACAGCTTGCCGCGTACATTATGGCATCTGCATTAACTATGTAGTCCTGAACCTGCTTGTCAAGGCTCTCCAGGTCAGAAAGACCGGGAGTATCCACTATCCTCATGCTTTTCAGTATCGGTGCATTGTCCTTTATCTGCACACAGCTTATCTTCGCGGGGAAGAGCTTCATTCTCTTCTCCAGATTCTCTCTTGTGATATCTTCAAGTACCAGCGGCACTCTCTGACCGTTCTCAAGTATAGCCTCAACGGTCTGGGTATGCCCGAAGGATATCTCGTTGATGGTATAGGTCTCGGGAGTGACATTTATAGGTGCCAGCTTCTTGCCCAGCAGCGCATTGATTATGGTGCTCTTGCCGCGCTTGAAGTCACCCAGTATCACCAGCGTGAAAGGCTCTTCACACCTTTTGTCTACCAGAGCCCTGAATTCTTTCAGGTGCTCCACACATTCCCTGCCTAATATCTCAGCTATCTTATCATCTTCGATTATCTCGCTGAGCTGTTCTCTTACGGCGACTATATTCTCGTCGGAAGCCATAAGATTCTCATTATCTCTCATAGCTAACCTCCGTTCCCGACGATGACGCTAGTGCGCACATCACAGATCTGCCCACTCTCAGCGTGACCCTCGATATCCACAACGTCCTCGCGCCATGAATAGAGCGTCTTGCAGTACAAGAACTCGTTGCTTGCCAGCAGACATCTCTCGATATCCGAAAGGTTCTTGTCTATGCTGAGATTTCTTGAAGTACTGCCGTGTATCTGCTCGCTCAGCTTGCTCATCTCGTCAAAATTTATACCGGGCTCTGAACGTCCGTAGAAATCCACATAGCCCTTGCGGTACAGCCCGCACATGATATTCAGGTACTGACCCGGCTTATCAAGGCATATCATACCTGCGCGGTTGGCTGTAACGTCTGCATACTTTACCCACTGCACCAGTGCCGAATAAAGCTGGCTGCCGATGGTCTGTGTATAAAACCGTTCTATCGGTCTGTATACATCATTGTTCGTTTTAAGGTAAGTGTATGCCATATTAAATGTGCAATGATTGTTCTGCACTCTGCCGCACTCGCTTCCCATCAGCAGCATGAGTTCATCATCACTGCAGAACTCCACCAGCTGCTTTGTAAGCACTATGCACGGCTCTATAAGATCACTGGCTATGGAATACGCCAGCGGTCTGTCCATGTCCTCACGGACAAATACTATCGGTACGATAAGCTCCAGTCGCTCCGCACACTTTCTTACTTTATCATATATCTCGGGATATTTCAGCGGACCCACCTGATCGCACTTTACGAACAGATGCTTCGCTTCCGCCGCGATATCCTGTGTATTTACCGCCTTGAACAGCTTTGCGCTGCCCCCCAGACTCATTATCTTCTGCCTAACCGCAAAGTCGGACTCAAAGGCATAATCAAGACTGCCGTCCACCATATGGCTCTGGTACGATCGCGTATAAGCTTTCAGGTAAGAACGAAACCCAGTGTCGATCTGAAGAAGCGGATTCCCTTTCGCATTTATCTCACTCATCGAGTGTCCTCCCTTATTGGAATGTTCTGCGCATCCTCATCTTCATTATTTCTCGGCCTTTTCGCTCTCCTCGGGCTTTTCAGCTTTTTCGGTCTGCTCAGGCTGCTCTTTCTTCTCGGTCTTTTCGGACGAAGAATTGGTCATGCCTATCTCGTCGTTGAGCACCTTTCTTACAGCATAAGCATCCTGGACCAGCTTGCTGGCTGTCTCAGCGATAACGTGAAGTCTTTCCATCTCCTTCTGTGATACCTCGGACTTCTCTGCCTTGAGATCGTTGAGGTTATCCAGCGTTTCCTGTGTATCTCTCAGTATGATCTCGGTCTCTTCCTCGATCTTGCTCTTGATGCTGTCGAAGGAGGAGAATACCTGACGTCTGACTGTCTCGGTGAAGTCGTTGTTGAGCATCATCTCGTGGAACTGCTTCTTGACATTTGCCTTGAAATTGGTCTTGTACTTGTCTATCCTCTCCTGAACCAGTATCTTGTCAACTGCAAAGTTTGAGGTGAAAGTACCTGCGATACCTGCAAATGCCATCATTACCAGCATGACGGGCAGACCGCCTGTCAGACCGAAGAAACCGGAAAAGAACATTGCAGCATAGTAAGTCGCATAGAAGCCCGCAAGACCTGTAGCGCCGCCCAGCAGTGCGCCCTTTATGCCTGATTCTCTGAATCCCAGATATACACCGCCTACGCCGTAAGCACCGGTAGCCGCACCTATCACCTTATCCAGTGTACCGCCGTTGGAAGATACTCTGTCGGATACAGCAAACATTCTCTGGATAGCTGCAACGCTCTCGAAGAACTCGTCCTCGAATTCCTGCAGTCTCTCAGTCTCACCGCTTACAGCCTGATTTATGCTGTTCTGTATCTGCTCGCAGATCAGCTGCGCTCTTACTTCCATGCTCTCCTTGATCTTCTCGGTGAGCTTGGAGCTTACCAGCTTCAGCCTGTCCTTCTTGAAGTCCTCGGAGGACATCTGGAAGTTGTCGATAACCTCCATAGCTGCTTCCTCGATATTGCTCCAGTAATTATCAAGTACGGGACGCAGATCCTCGAACACCTTATTAGCAGCATCGTTGATCTTTACGAACTCCGAACGCTTCATATTTCTTATCTCATCGATCTCCTTGATAGCAGCGTCGTACTTCTCCATGAATTCGTCGTTAGCCATCATCAGGGCATTTTCCTGCATTACTATCGAACGCAGTATCTCGGTACCCGAATTGGTGATCTTGTTTGCAAGTATCTGAAGTGTGATAACGCCGCGCTCCTGTGTCAGCAGAGTTTCCAGAGCCTTTTCAAACTCAGGGAAATTGGACTGCTCCAGCAGTTCCTGACTGCCGATGGTCTTGGCGGTCAGGGCACGCTTCGCGTACACGCCGATAACTCTCGGTGTGCCTATCTTTCTCTTGTATACGGCGAACTCACGGCTGTCCTCGCCCATGACCTTCTTCGCCTTTTCCATAACGTACTTGCCTATACGTGTACGTACTGTCTCGACAATCTTGTTCTCATCGTCCTGAGTGAATGTGCCGAAGCAGTTAACAACGAATATGATACGTCCCACGTCGGAGGTCAGCATCTTCTTCTCCAGGAACTCCTTTTCAAACTGTGAGAAAGGAGAATTCGCGCTTATAACGAATACAGCGGCATCTATCTTAGGAATGATGGACATTGTAACATTGGTCATCTGGTCATCATCGTTAAGACCGGGAGTGTCGATTATATCCACATTATTACGGCAGAATTCGGTATCGTAGTAAACGGTAGCTTCCTTTACCGTTTCCGCCTTGCGCTCGGATTCGCTGGTAAGCTTGGTAACATACTCCTCCAGCCTGTCTATCTCAACGCGCTCGGAATCGCCGTTCTTGTATTCGACCTGAACATAAGGCTCGGTACTGTACGTAACTCTGTTAAGGGTAGCAGTCGCAGGCAGAACATCGGCAGGCAGTACCTCCTGACCGAGAAGTGCGTTGATAAGCGTACTCTTACCTCTTTTGAACTCACCGACGATAGCGACCTCGAAGTGCTCGTCCTTAGCCTTTTCGAGCGTTTCCTTGATGGATTCCGCGGTATTGACCAGCGCTATCTCTTCGCTGAGCTTCAGAAGCTCCTGCAGATCGGCAGTAAGGTTCCCAACGGTTTCCTTATAGCCCGCATAGCTTCCGTAATTGATCTGCTTTTCCATGGATAGACCTCCGTTAAAAAATGATTTGGATATTCAAAACTGCCGCAGCCGTCCCCGAATGAGCGTCACGGCAAACAATTATACATCACTATAAATTATATCACACCCTAGCTTATCAAGTCAATATTTTATCAAAATGTGTACGAATAATTACACATTTGCACAAAACCCCACCCCTCTTTTACAGCATATTGACTAACCGTTTTCTGTTAGATTCGGCACATTTAGCATTTTATGCCATCTGCCAGACCCAACAGGTAGTATCTCACGCAAAAAATCGCCGCAGAGCGTTTCTGCGGCGAATATGCGCTATATATTTTTACTCTCGTTATATGTAAGACTTTTCTCCCGCTGCCTGCGCACATACATGATCAACATTGCTATGCAGATTATCCACAGTGCATTATCAATTATCAGCCCGCTTACAAACTCAAAGTTGAACTTCTTATTGTAAACATTGTAATAAGGCACAGCACGCGATACTATCATAAACATCAGCGACAGAACATTACAAAGGCTTAGCACCCCGAATGTCACACAAAAAGTAGGTCTTTTTATTGACACCCTTTTCTTCATGCACACAATAAGTATCACAAACAATATAATATCGCTGACCCATGAGAGAAGCGTAAAACATAACGTCAGCGTGAGCCTGTCAATGCCCAGATATTTCCGCTCGATCATTTTTGTTACCGTATATTCACCTGTTTTGCAGTCATACTCCAGATCTTCCACAGCAGCATACTTGTCCTCACAGAGCAGCGGCAGTTCATCACTGACTTTTATTATCCTGCCATTTGTATCACAGAACGCAAGTTTTATATACCTGTACTTTTCACAGAAGCTTAGCTGATAATCTTTTGTATTGAAATACAGCCCCGCCGAAGCATCCGAGCGGTAAACATCAAAAGGTATGTCGTTCTGACAGAGCCTGTCAGCTGTCACCATGCCGTCCTTGTCATATGACCATATCTCCGTGCCATACAGTGCCATATCCTCCGCATCGGTAAGTTCATCATCCTGTCCGCGTTCAATAAGCATAAAAACGCTTTCATCCTCAGGCAGACCATCACACTCTACCTCGAACATTCTATCAGGTCTGCAACCGCAAAGCATACACACAGTTCCCAGTATCAAAGCCACTATCATAAATTTGTATCTTCTCATAGTTATCCCCTCCGTATCATATACGAATGAGCTCTCCCCTTTTTATGGGGCATCCCGAATATTTGTAGCAATGCACAACGATTCCACACAGGATTTATGAAAACATACAAAACCGCCCTCTCCATTACGGAAAGGGCGGATAATATCCTTATTGATAAGCTATCAGTTTACAACAGCCTTCTCAGTCTCCTTGTCGAAGATGTGGATTCTGTTAGGATCAAGAGCTACCTGGATCTCGTCCTGAGGTCTAGCAGTAGATCTGGGCGATACTCTTGCAGTCAGGTTGATACCCTCGCAAGTCAGGTACAGATAAGTCTCAGCACCCATCATTTCTGTTACTTCAACAGTAGCATTGATGATACCTGTCTTAGCAGCAGAGAGGAACATCTCCTCATCGTGGATGCACTCAGGTCTTACGCCGAGAACAATTTCCTGATCTACCAGGGGCTCAAGTGCCTCGGGATCAGCCTTGGACTCAGGAACTTCTACCTGGTACTTAACGCCCTTGGAAGTCTTAGTGTCATCGGAACCGAACTCAACAATGTACTTGCCGTCTCTCTTCAGCAGCTTAGCATCGATGAAGTTCATCTGAGGTGAACCGATGAAGCCTGCAACAAACTGGTTAACAGGATTGTTGTAGAGGTTTGTAGGTGTATCGATCTGCTGGATGTAACCGTCCTTCATAACAACGATTCTGTCGCCCATGGTCATAGCCTCGGTCTGATCGTGTGTTACGTAGATGAATGTTGTACCCAGCTTCTTGTGCAGCTTGGAGATCTCGGTTCTCATCTGAGCTCTCAGCTTAGCATCCAGGTTGGAAAGAGGCTCGTCGAGCAGGAATACCTGAGGATTACGAACAATAGCTCTACCCAGAGCCACACGCTGTCTCTGACCACCGGACAGAGCCTTAGGCTTTCTGTCGAGCAGGTGAGAGATATCCAGGATTCTACCAGCTTCTTCAACCTTTCTTGCGATCTCGTCCTTGGGAACCTTTCTCAGCTTAAGACCGAATGCCATGTTCTCAAAAACGGTCATATGAGGATACAGAGCGTAGTTCTGGAAAACCATCGCGATATCTCTGTCCTTAGGAGCTACGTCGTTAACAAGTCTGTCTCCGATGTACAGCTCACCTTCACTGATCTCCTCCAGACCTGCGATCATTCTCAGTGTAGTAGACTTACCGCAGCCGGAAGGACCAACCAGGATTATGAATTCCTTATCCTTGATCTCAATGTTGAAGTCGGAAACAGCGATAACGCCGCCGGCATACTTCTTATAAATTTCTCTTAATGATACGCTTGCCATTAAAAAGAACCTCCCTATTGAATTTTTTCCTCAAACTCGGACATGGTCACACTTATACCCGAATTAGTACACATATATCATATCAAATTTTAATCTAAGTAGCAAGAGTTTTTTTAACTAAACTTTAGCGAGTTACTTTAGGTATATTAACGAAAATGCATGAAGCGCTGTAAATATTTTCCAATTCGGCTATTTTCGCGTCAATAATTTTTCAACATCTTTGTGCATAATTTCCAAACACTGACCAAGCTCTAAACCCCTATCCAACGGCATTTCACCTATCGCCACCCTCTTCAGGTAGACCACCTTGTTGCCCACCTTTTCAAACATACGTTTGACCTGATGAAACTTACCCTCATGCAGTATAAGGGTACATTCGCAAACGTTTTCGTCAGATGCCAAAAATTGCGCCGGCAGACACTTCTCTTCAGGGTCGCCCTCACGCAGTCCGTCTATCGTCATGCCCTCTGCCATGATGTCCTTGTAGCTTTCCTCCCATGGTTTTTCCAGCCTTACAAAGTAGGTCTTCGGAACATGGGTCTTGGGTGACAGCATTCTGTGGCTAAGTTCGCCGTCATCGGTTATCAGCACGAAGCCCTCGGTGTCCTTGTCCAGCCTTCCCGCAGGAAAAAGTCCGTCTCTGCGCAGTTCATCGGGCACCAGGTCAAGGACAGTCCTGCTTGCGCCCTCTTTAGTCGAACAAACCACCCCTGCGGGCTTGTTCAGCATGATGTAGATATGCTTTTTATAGGTCAGCTTTTTGCCGTCGATGATTATCTCATCGTCTGTATTCACCTTAGCGTCCGACCTTGCCATAAGCTTGCCGTTCACCGTTATCTTCTTTTTCAGGCAGAGCTTTTTCACATCAGCCCTTGATATATCCGCAAACTGGGAAGCCACCAGCTTGTCAAGTCTCATTATCTCGCCCATTATATACTCAGCCTTTCATCGTTAAGTGCCGCAGTTACCCTGCCCTTATCGTCCTCCGACATAAGGATATCATAATATTCGCCCACTATCGGCGTACCTTTCAACGCCTCGACATTGATTATTTCTTCCTCACCGTTACGTCTGAACACGCGCAGCTGTATATTCATTAGACCGCTATCATTTTTATGCCAGCTGGTCAGCTGTGCCTTGCATGGTACACCGTTCTTGATGAGGATATTGTATTTTCTCCGGTCTTTCAGCCCCTTGAATAATGCTACTCCGCCGCCTATGAAGGCAGCTGCCGCAAGTGCATAGAAAACCATTTTCAGTGCCATATCTGGCGGACAATACACGTTCTTCGGGTCATCGGGCATTACATAGCCCTCTATTTTCTGTCCCATCATGACCTTGCCGTTGGCTATGCAGTCAGCCTCTATCCAGTCACCATCGGGGGACTTGTACTTTACCTTCGGTCTGCTGCTTGACCCTGTCACAGACGTTCCTATAACAGTACAGTTTACCTTTATGCCATTCTCTTTGTACTCACGGCTTTCGTCCATTCCGAAAGTCACCACCCACAGCAGCACTGCGGGCACCAGTATCCCGAAAATAAAAAATATCACCGCAGTTGCGGCCATATTAGGCTTCTTCATATTCTGACCCCTCTTTCATTCAAGTTCTCTGCTTACACAAAATTAACCTTGCACACAGCATCAACCGTACTGCCTCAGCATATTCAGCCTCCGCTCTGCTGTTGTCAGATCTCAATATTTTCAAAAATAGCCGCAAAGACTCGAAACAGCCCCTGCGGCTAAACATCATATCATCTGCATACCAAACCGTGACTCACCGCTTTTTCGAGGCAAGTCCTTCCAGATATTTTCTCAGATATTTCTTGTAGTTATCGTAAAGCATAACGAATCCGCCTGCCGCACCTATCGCCAGAAATACCAGCGCACCCTGCCACGAACCCGCGGCAAAAGTACCGATAGCGCAGGCTATGCACAGCAGTATCAGAATCACCGCCGAGATATAGGCATACATTGGCTTGCGAAATTTGCCCGTAAGCTCACATACATCGTCCTTTTCGATGATCTTTCCGAAAAAACCCGTCATACCGCCGTCTTTCTTCTTCGCCTTGTGGTAGAATATCTGCACATTGTCACCGCTGACCCTGCCGTAGTATATGCTCTCCATCTTGTGCTTCCTCATGAATCTGCCCATGCTCATCACGTTTATCGATGGCTTGTACTCCACAAGATCGCAGTTAAGGCGTTTTTTCAGCTTCTTTTTAGTCAGCTGTACCGTGATGCTGTAATTCTCAGCCATCTGCTCACTCTTCCTTTGTATCGGGCTTATCGGGATAATCATCAGGGTTGAAGACCTTATCGTTTATCCTTATCTCGCCGCCTGTTTTGGTATTAAAGAGCATTCCATAGATCGTACCGCACTTAGTACACCTGAACTGGTGAAAATACTTGTTCATGGTGAAGTGCATATCATCGTCAACTATCTTGCCTAAAGGGCAGGTCGAGAATGTCATCTCAACATCACCCGCTATCAGCAGTCCTACAAGGGAATTAGCGCAGAAAAGATATTCCTGCGGGCTTATTATATCCCTTACCATGATATTCTCACACTGTTCGCATCTGTTACCTGCCATGGAATTACTCCTTTCCGAGCAGCGCTGCCATCTCGCCGTCGATATCCTTGAACATCTCAGCCATCAGCGCATTCGAGAAATTATCAACAAAGCTGTCGTCCAGCTTTATATCAGCCTGTTCGCCGCTTGCCATATTCTTCAGCTTTGCACAGCCTGTCTCCAGCTCGCTTGAACCTATTACCAGCACGAATTTCGCACCTATCTTGCCCGCATACTTCATCTGAGGCTTTATACCTCTGCCCATGAGGTCGTACTCAACAAAGAATCCTTCGTCCCTCAGCTTCATAGCCAGCTCCATGGACTTATCCACAGCCTCGTCCCCCATGGATGCTATATACAGGTCGCAGGTCTTCTCCTCCATGAAATCACAGTTCTGAGCTTCCATAGTCAGTATCAATCTCTCGATACCCATAGCGAATCCCAGTGCAGGAACAGCCTTGCCGCTCAGTTCCTCGATAAGACCGTCATAACGTCCGCCGCCGCATACAGTTCCCTGTGCGCCGATATCCTTGGATATGAACTCGAAAACAGTCCTTGTGTAGTAATCAAGACCTCTTACTATCCTGGGGTTGACAACGAAATCTATGCCCATCAGACCAAGATACTTTTTCAGCTTCTCAAAGTGGTCGCTACACTCGTCGCAGAGATAGTCGATTATCAGCGGAGCATTCTTGCCTATCTCCTTGCATATGGGCGACTTGCAGTCCAGAAGTCTCATAGGGTTCTTTTCAAGTCTTTCCTTGCAGGTATCGCAGAGCTCATCTCTCCTTGCGCCGAAATAATCTCTCAGCGCCTGCTGATACTTCGCACGGCAGGTGGGACAGCCGATGGAATTGATATTCAGTTCGATATCCCTCAGACCTATCCTGTCCATAAAGCTCTTAGCCATCGAGATAACGTCAGCATCAGCCTTTGCATCAGCCGAGCCTACCATCTCACAGCCGAACTGGTGGAACTCACGTAGTCTGCCTTTCTGTACGTTCTCGTGTCTGAAACAGTTTATGAGATAATATACCTTCTGGGGGAAAGCCTCGTTGAGAAGACCGTTCTCGATAACAGCTCTCATAACGCCTGCTGTACCCTCGGGACGCAGTGTGAATTCGCTGTCGCCCGTAGCGGTTACGGTGTACATCTCTTTCTGAACAACATCGGTAGTCTCGCCAACAGAACGCAGGAAAAGACCTGTCTCCTCAAAAGCGGGAACTCTTATCTCCCTGAAACCGTACTGCTCAGCAGTCTCCGATGCCAGTTTTTCTATGGTGTGCCATTTATAAGCCTGTGCGGGCAGCATATCAGCTGTGCCCTTGGGTCTCTGTATCATTGCCATTTTTACTTACCTCCATTATTTTATGAGCCGTTTACCTGTGAGTTTCAAGATCAGCATCAATGTCGCGGCTGACTTCCCCAGGGCTCTATGAATACATTCTTCATATCCGTGACCTCCGAATTTATATGATATCAGCCTTCACTGATCTTTTTCTGCATCCACACAAGATCATACCATCTGCCGAATTTCTTTCCGACAGTTTCCAGCCGTGCCACCTGATGAAAACCACTGGCAGCATGAAAATCATAGCTGTCATGTGTAAGATATTCGTCCTCGTTTTCGCAGTATGCAGCACCTGCCAGAAGATTGACTATACCCATATCCCGCAGACGCTTTTCCAGCTCTGCATAAAGCATGGTGCCTATGCCCTGTCTGCGGAGTTCCTTTTTCACGTATATCGACGTTGCAACAGTCCACGAATAAGCTTCTCTTGAACTGTATTCCCCCGCATAGACATACCCAACTATCCCGCCATCTTTTTCACATACAAGATATGGATACTTCGCGGTGATCTTCCTTATACGCTCACAAAACTCCCGAACCGTCGGCGCTTCATATTCAAATGAGACCGCGGTGTTCAGAACATAATAAGAATATATCCGCAAAAGCTCAGCGGCATCATCATCTCTAACATCCCGTATCATATAATCGCTCATACTGTGTCTTCTCCCTGATGAGTCATGATATCAAATCTCGGTATCCTCAAAAATACCTACCCTTATATAATAACTTAATTTTCGCCATTCGTCAAGTACTGTCAGCCGACCTTTTTCGGTTTTGTACCAATTTTCTTTTGTCGCCGACCCCTTTTGCACGGGACAGGTTATAAATCTATACTGCGGAAGCATCTTATTAGCCATCAGAAGAGCCCGTCTCATATGATAAGCCGTGGTCACAAGTATGATTTTTCCGCCTTCGGGCAGGATATCTCTCAGCAGGACTTCGGAATACATGAAGTTATCCGCAGTGTTCATCGATTTTCTCTCGGTGATGATGTTCTCCGGCGGCACACCAAGGGCGACAGCCGCCCTCTCCATGCTCTCACACTCGGGCATCTCTCCCAGTGAGGTATCCTGCACCTTGCCCCCGATAAGCAGCATCACAGGGGCTCTGCCTTCGCTGTAAAGCCTCGCCGCCTCGGGTACGCGGTAGTCGCAGGCTTTCCTGCTGCCCAGCACCATTATCGCCCCAGCCGGGCTTCCGTCATAATCCAGCCCGCTGTATAACAGCCTTTGGATGTTCTCGTCAGTCGGGCTCTCATTCAGCAGTTCGGAAAGTTTCATAGCCCCTCCTTTGGTCATACTGTTCCGTATCACACAAAAAATCGGCAAACAGAGCGTTTGCCGATAATGTTATCTATCCTAGTTCTGTGTAGTCGGATTGACAATATCTCTCCAGTCAAGGTCGCCCCTCTCAAGAGAGTGTATAAGTGCTTCTGCTGTAGCGATATTGGTCGCAACAGGTATGTTGTGAACATCGCAGAGTCTAAGCAAATTCATCTCGTTGGGCTCATGAGGCTTCGCTGAGATAGGGTCACGGAAGAACAGCAGAAGGTCTATCTCATTACATGAGATCCTTGCTGCGATCTGCTGATCGCCGCCCTGCGAACCGCCCATGTAGCGCTGTATCGAAAGACCAGTTGCCTCAGCAACTATCTTGCCTGTTGTGCCTGTTGCACAAAGTCTGTGCTTGCTAAGTATACCGCAGTACGCTATGCAGAACTGCACCATAAGTTCCTTCTTGGTATCATGCGCGATGAGTGCTATATTCAAAGAAAATCCCCCCAGTTTTTAGTCGTTGATTAAGGTCACATCTTGATCTGAATCGGAATATGCTCGCCCTTGATCCTTCTCGAGATCGCCGAGAAAGCTACAAAGCCCATGGAGCTGGACGACAGCGGAGCGCCCTTGCCGGTAGCCAGCGGTATCGCGGAATCCTCAGGGATAACGCCCAGCAGCTGTACTCCTACGGTATCGATTATCGCGTCAAGGTCGTCCATATCCTCAAACTCGAATATTCTCTTGCTTGCCTTGTTTATCACAAGTCTCTGCTTCTGATTTCCTCTCTTGTAGAACTCGTCAGACATCATCTGTGCATCTCTTACACAAACAGGGTCGGGAGTTGTTACTATCAGTATCAGGTCGGAATTGGTAACTATATCAAATACCGAGCCGTTGATACCTGCCGAGGTATCTATGATGATGTATTCAAAATACTTTCTCATCTCATGTGTGATCTTCTCTATGTCCTCCGCTTTAAGCTGTACAAAAGGATCGGAAGGTGCGCACAGTACGCTCAGGTTCGATGCCAGCTTGACTGTGGTAGTAGCCTTGTATACGTCACAGGTGCCCTCCAGCACATCGCCCAGATCGTAGGTGATATTACCCTGCATACCGAGCATGATGTCCATGCATCTCAGACCGAAGTCCAGCTCGATTATCAGAGTTCTGTTGCCCTGCTTAGCCAATGCATATCCCAGACAAGCACTGATGGAGGACTTTCCCGTTCCACCCTTACCTGACGTAACTGCAATGATTTTAGACATAGTCTATTACTCCTTTCATAAATGCGCTTTCACGGCGGTATCATTGATCTATCTCCGCCCGCGCGGAATCCTTCACCCTATTGACTTTGATTAAATAAAATAACCATACCCATCTTTTCCGCAATTATCTGTCAGCAAAACAGATAGTTGAGAAAAACATAACCAAAGTCGGTGTTACCTAATATATATTTTACCACATATTTTGTAATTGTCAAAGCAATTCGGGCAAAAAAGCTTAAAATCGTGATTTCATATTAATCCCCCTATAAATTTTTAGCTATCTTGCACAACATTTCACCATCAAAATGCGACAGATTTCCGACCTTATATACTAATCGTGAATTGTTTTCTGATAATTATTTTAACATTTCACGGCAAAATTTGCACTGTTCTACGCGCGAAAGAGTTCAGAAAACCTCTTTCAAAACTGAACTTTCAGTTTACCCCTTCGGCAGAAAAACAGCAAGTCTATTTTATCATCCCACGGCATATTATTTATCAAATGCATTTCAGGGAGGATACATCTATGTTCATACACACCGTAAAAGTTAAACGACCCAAAGTCTGGCTGACAGTTATACTTGGTATAGCCGCCGCTGTGCTGGCTATGCTTTTGTTTTTCGGGCTGAAAGGACGAAACAATATCCGCGAGCTTGACAGCGAAACAAAGCGTCAGCATTTTTTGCACGAAATGGGCTGGGAAGTCCCAGAAAAGTTCGACGAAGTCAAGACCGTGCTTATCCCCGAAGAATGGAGCGATGTCTACAAGAGCTACAACGATCTTCAGAAACAGCAGGGCTTCGACCTCAACGCCTACAAAGGTATGCAGGTACAGGTCTACACCTACAAAGTTCTCAACTATCCCGACCACGAAAAAGAAGACTGCATACTCTGCCACCTGATGGTCAGTGACGGTCAGCTGATAGGCGGCGATGTCAGCTCCACCGCATCCGACGGCTTCATGCAGGGGCTTCGCTTTAATTCATAATTCACAATTCAAAATTTTTGTCAAGGGGCGCGGGTGTGTTTTGCTATCTTAAATCAGCATGACTTATCAGTTCCCTGCGCTGACAATTTGAGTACATAAGAAAGTGCGCTTACCGCTAATTCGCGATAAGCGCACGATTATTTTTTAGAACTTCAAACTCATAAATCCGCAATTTACATAACAGAGCAAGAACTTCTCGCCATTGCCAAAATTATGAATTACCGAAAGAACATCAAACTCATTTCAACGCAATCCAAATGCCAGAACACAAAACCCGCGTTCTCTGCCAACAATTACGAATTATGAATTGTGAATTATGAATTATTTGGTGAGTCCCCAGATGTCCTTTGCGTACTCTTCAACGGAGCGGTCAGCGGAGAAGATGCCTGCGCCTGCGATGTTTGCAAGGCTCATTCTCTGCCACTTCATCTTGTCGGCGTAGCACTCGCTGGCAAACTTCTGTGCCTGCTGATAGCTGTCGAAGTCCTTCAGTGCCATATAGGTATCGGTGTTTTTCAGGGTGTCAGCTATCTCGGGGAACTGTACTCCGTTCACACCGTACTGGATAGTATCGATAGCCTGCTTTACTATCTGGTTCTTGTTGTATATCTCGATAGGTCTGTAACCCGCCTTGCAGGCATTTACCTCGTCAACGTTCATACCAAAGATGATGATGTTGTCGTCGCCTACCTGCTCGTGTATCTCAACATTTGCGCCGTCCATAGTACCCAGAGTAACTGCGCCGTTTATCATCAGCTTCATGTTGCCCGTACCGCTTGCTTCGGTACCTGCAAGGGATATCTGCTCGGAGATATCAGCCGCGGGCATCAGTATCTCTGAAAGGGATACGTTGTAGTCTTCAAGGAAGATAACGTTCAGCTTTTCTCTCAGCTTGTCGTTCTTTTTCAGCTCCTGTGAGATGTTCCATATCAGCTTGATTATCTGCTTAGCCATGTAGTATCCGGGTGCCGCCTTAGCCGCAAAGATGTAGGTCTTGGGCACGAAATCAGCGTTGGGATTAGCCTTGAGATAGTTGTACTGCGCGATTATATTCAGCGCATTCAGCTGTTGACGCTTGTACTCGTGAAGTCTCTTTACCTGTACATCGAATATGGAATCCGTGTTCAGCACAGCGCCGTACTGGTTCTTAACGTACTTCGCGAATCTCTCCTTGTTTTCCTTCTTTATCTCAGCCAGTCTGTTGAGAACTTTTTCATCGTCCTTGAATACAGCCAGCTTGCTGAGTTCGGAAGCATTCTTCAGGAAACCGTCACCGATCTTCTCTTTCAGAAGTTCGGTCAGACCCTCGTTGGACTGGTACAGCCATCTTCTGTAAGCGATACCGTTGGTAACGTTCTTGAACTTTGTAGGAGTATCAAGATACTCGTCCTTGAAAGTCTCTTTCTTGATGATCTCGGAATGTATCTTAGCAACGCCGTTAACGCTGTGAGAAGCGTGTACACACAGTGTAGCCATCTTGACCTTGTTGTTCTCAACTATTGACATATGACCGCACTTTGCCTCGTCGCGGTATCTCTCCCACAGGTCGCGGCAGTATCTCTCGTTTATCTCGATGATGATGGAGAATATTCTGGGGCAAACGCTCTTCAGCAGATTGCAGTCCCACTTCTCCAGTGCCTCGGGCATAACTGTGTGGTTGGTGTATGCGAATGTGTTTGTAACGATGTGCCAAGCTTTATCCCAGCTGTATCCGCAGTCGTCCAGAAGTATTCTCATCAGTTCGGGGATAGCCAATGTGGGGTGAGTATCGTTGATGTGGATAGCCACCTTTTCATGCAGATTATCCAGTGTGCCGTATACGGACATATGCTGATGAACGATATCACCTACGGAAGCTGCACACAGGAAGTACTGCTGTCTGAGTCTCAGGCTCTTGCCCTCTGCATGGTTGTCGTTGGGGTAAAGGACTTTTGTTATAGCCTGTGACATGATGTTCTTGCTAAGTGCCTTTGCGTAGTCACCCTTGTTGAAGAAAGGCATATCAAAGGAAGCCATCTCAGCTTTCCACAGTCTCAGCTTGGATACTGCCGCACTGCCGTAGCCCGATACGTACAGGTCATAAGGCACAGCCATAACGGAAGTATAGTTCTCGTGAGTTACGCAGTGGTACTGATTGTCCCAGTACTCTTTCAGTTCGCCGTCAAAACGTACCTCGATAGCCTTTGTGGGCGAGGGTACCAGCCATACTGAACCGCCGGGCAGCCAGTTATCGGGAAGCTCTGTCTGCCAGCCGTCTTCCAGCTTCTGCTTGAAGATGCCGTACTCGTAGCATATGGAGTATCCAGTTGCGTGGTAGCCGTCAGCAGCCAGCGCATCAAGATAGCAGGCAGCAAGTCTGCCGAGACCGCCGTTGCCCAGACCTGCATCGGGCTCCTGCTCGTATACGCCGTTTATGGAGATACCCAGGTCTTTGAGCATATCTCTTGCCTGGTTGTTCATTTCCAGATTATAAAGAGAAGTTTTCAGCGAACGTCCCATCAGGAACTCCATGGAAAGATAGTACACCTTCTTCTTGCCCGCAGACTGTGTAGCCATTGTGAAGTGTCTTCTCTTGGTCTTCAGTATGCCGACTACTATCTTCGACAGTGCCTCGTATACCTGCTTGTCTGTCGCCTCATCGGGAATGGTCTGAAAATCGTTGTGCAGTATCTCGATGAACTGCTTTTTCAGTTCTTCCTTTGACATGATCTTCTCAGTTTTTTTTGCCATTTTATCATTCCTCCTGATATGATAGGGACACACGGCACCATCCGACTTTACCCCGCCGATGTTCCCAAAATATATTCGTCGAGTTAATTATAACATACTTTTGCAATAATTACAACAACTTAAACGTTTTATTTATTAATCTTTTGTGAATTGTAAGAAAAATATATCCGCTATTGTTTATTCTTTTAATAATGACCGTCAGACAGTTTCCAGCACGAAAACATAGGTCAAGGGCTTGCCACCATCACGTACAGTGACCGTTTTCTCCATAGCGCCTGTCTTTATGTTCTTCACCCAATCCTTCTGAGTTGCGAGGGTAACGCCCACGCCCTCAGCCCAGCTGCGGATAAATCCGTTGCAGGCAGTCTTCGCAAAAGGCAGCGCCTGTGCTTCAAACTTTCCGTCAGCCCCGGCCGCCTTGACGATATCCGCTTCACCGAATTCAACGTTGCTTATCTTCTGTTTTACAGTAAGTCTGAAATCCATGATAGTCCTCCTGTTTTTTCTCTGAATATATTACTCGTTTACCGAGAAAAATGTTCCTAACCAAGTCCTAAAGCCCTTTCAACCAGTTCAAGGGTCTCCGCGGGAGTTCTGCTTTCGTCCCTGCGTATCACCGTAAATCCCGAATTTGCAAACCGCTCATTTCTTTCGGGTGAATTTATCCGCATAAGGCACTGCCTGAAATTTTCAAGCGCCTTTTCGGGGTCTTTCTCAGCCATCAAAAGCTGATAAAGAAACTGCTTTTCCCTGTCGGGACGGTCAAAAAATCTGCTGACAGAAATACAGGGCTCTGCCAGCATGATCAGTACGTGCTGTCTGTCAGTTATCCTGCCCAGAGTTTCAAGGCTTATATTCGTATCCACGAAAACAGGTCTGCCCTTGTCCGCAATACCCTCCAGTATCCGCAGTTCAAGTATCTCACATTCCTTTGATACTCCATCCACCCATCGCTCATATTCGTCGGGTGTACGCACCACGAAATCCCGCCATTCCACAAGGTCGCGGGTATATGTCAGGCACGGAAATTCAGCCTTGTCCAGCTTGGGTAAAAGTGCATCGTGATAATTCTCGCCGCACTCGATACCGCCGTGCTTTTCAGCCAGCATCTTCACCATGGTGGATTTGCCCGCATAAGCCGTGCCTGTTATGAAATATACATTTTCAAATCTCATATCCAACCAACCATACTATTATAATATATATTTATCCCTCGGACTCACCATTCTTACAACTTTTTGACAGGCAATATCATGTAGTTGGCGGTATTCTTCCCCCGCCTGCGGCGGAGAGAAGAATACATCTCAAATAAATATCCGTTATTAAAGTGATGTGCTAAATGGATTGTCATATTATAATATATCAGTCTTCCCACTTTGCGCACAGATTGTTTATGCTGTCCGTAAGCTTTGCAAGGTCTTTGTTTGTGAGACCCTTGCTTGCAGCCACCAGTGCAGAAAGTCTGTCCAGCGATGCGCACAGTCTCTGATAACCCGTGCTGGGTGCAGTCTTTCTGACTACCTTTATGGGTTCAGCCTGAGTGAATACACCCGTGATAAGGTCGCACTCAGCGCCGCTGAAAGGTGTCTGGGCATTATAGCCCTTTTCTTCCAGATGACGCTTGTACTCCTCCATCACAGCGTCCTCGCCGTGGTTTATAAACACGGTCTTCGGTCGCTCCATGGAATCTATCCACTTATCAAGACCATCGATATCAGCATGACCGCTGATGCCCGGAAGTGTCCTTATCTCAGCGGCAACGGTTATCTCTTCACCGAACAGCTTGACAGTCTTAGCGCCCTCAACAAGGCTTCTGCCCAGAGTATTGTTCGCCTGATATCCCACGAAAAGCACCAGACATTCCTTGTGCCACAGGTTGTGCTTCAGGTGATGCTTTATACGACCCGCTTCGCACATACCGCTGGCGGAAATAATTATCTTCGGCGTTTTGTCGAAATTTATCATCCTTGATTCGTCACTTGTGACAGCGATATTCAGGTTGGGGAAAGTTATGGGGTTTATGCCCTTTTCAACATATTCAAGAGCCTCGGTATCAAAACAGTTCTCCTTGTTTTCCATAAAGACCCTTGTAGCTTCTATCGCAAGGGGAGAATCCACATACACAGGGAAATCCGCGTGGTTCTTCACCATTCCCTGCTCCTTTATCTGCCTGATGAAATACAGCAGTTCCTGAGTTCTGCCCACAGCGAATGATGGTATCACAACATTACCCCCGCGGTCGAATGTGCGCTGTATCATCTCGGCAAGGTGCTCCACATAGTTTGTGACTTTCTCATGCCTGCGGTTGCCGTAGGTGGATTCCATAACAGCGTAATCAGCACCGTCGATATACTGTGGGTCACGTATCAAAGGCTGGTCAAGGTTTCCGATATCACCCGAGAATACTATCTTTCTTGTCTCGTCGCCCTCTGTAAGCCACATCTCGATACTTGCAGAACCCAGCAGATGTCCCGCATCGGTGAATCTTACCCTTACGCCCTCACATATATCAATAATTTCCCCGTAAGGGTGCGGTGTCAGCTTCGATATAGCACCCTCAGCATCCGCCAGAGTATACAACGGCTCAACATCGTCCTGACCCTTACGTCTGCCCTTACGGCTGCGCCACTCAGCTTCAAATTCCTGTATATGTGCCGAATCACGGAGCATTATGGCACAAAGATTGCAGGTCGCCTTGGTTGCGTGTATATCCCCCGAGAATCCCCCCGCATACAGCAGCGGAAGAAGTCCCGAATGGTCGATATGCGCATGGGTCAGCAGCACAAAGTCAACAGCCGAGGGCGAACATGGTACCTTTGCATTCTCATACAGGTCAGTTCCCTGCTCCATACCAAAGTCAACCAGGAATCTTTTCTCCCCGACTTCAACATAGGTACAGCTTCCTGTGACCTCGTGGTTAGCACCAATGAATGTTATTTTCATAATACAGCCCTCATTTCAGCGTTGATTTTTGTTTAATGTGCTTATATTATAGCATATTTGTGTGAAAATGTAAAGAGCGGCGAGAGTAAATTCTCTGATATACAGTGTACATAAGACCTATTTTTTCGAGTATATCCGCACGGTAACTTTATTACCATCCGATTCCAGCAGAGAATACAGGTCAGCAGATTCCAGAAAAGCAAGATCGGGGCTGTCGGTACATATGGTAGGGATTATCCCTTGTCCTGTGCTGTTGTTTTCAATAAAGATACTGCACTTTCTGCCGTTAAAGTCCTTTCCCCTGAGGATATACCGCGCCGAAAGAAAGAACCCGCTCTCGTCCTCCCGCTGAGTATCGTAGCTTCTGAATTCGGTTGCGCCTTTGAAATATTCTCCCATAGCCTCAGCAGTGAAAGGCACCATGTACACATTCATCCTGCCGCCCTTGACGGTGTATCCTTCGTATGTTGTAACATTGATAGTCATGATAAGCTCGTCCATGATTACCTCCTATTATAATAGTATACTCAGAATAAGAAAAATTATCGTCAGTCTTTGCCCTCTTATGCATAGATATCCCATATTGCGATCATATTTATATCATACCACACTTCTAACAAAAAATCAATGATTAGTTTATATATTTATAATATTCGACACATACCATGTTAATAATGCTTTATAGCAAATAATCGAAAAACCGCCATACTGCGAAATTGCAGTACGGCGGCTTCCCGAAATTAATATGATAAGCAACTAATAAGCTTACTGTAACAATTAACCCTTAACGGCACCGAGTGCGATACCACGGATAATGAACTTGGAAAGTACGAGATATACGATCGCAACAGGTATGATAGAAATACCAACTGCCATGTAAACCGCACCCATATCAAACTTAGTATAGTCTGCCGATCTGATAAGGTTGATAACCAGAGGCAGAGTTCTCAGCTCTGGCTTATCGAGTATCAGAGCAGGAATAAAGAAGTTGTTCCAGCTGGATACGAAAATGAATATACCCTGAACTGCGAATGCAGGCTTCAGAATAGGTGTTACCAGAGAGTTGAATGTTCTGTACTCACCACAACCGTCTATACGAGCTGCCTCAACTATTTCAAGGGGCAGTGCGCTGTCCATGTATTGCTTCATGAAGAAGAAAGTAGCAGGAGCAGCGATCGAAGGAACGATCAGAGGAATGAAGTTATTGGTGAGATCCCAATCATTCATCATCTGAACAAAACCAAGTGCAGATACCTGTGTAGGTACCATCATTATCATAAGGATAAATGTGAACAGGAACTTCTTGAGCTTGAAATCATATACATGGATCGCATAAGCTGTGAGTGCTGAAAAATATGAAGATAAGAATGCACAGCTTGCGGATATGATAAACGAGTTTCTCAGAGCTGCGAGCATAGCCCAGTCAGGCTTGTTCATTACGGCCTTGAAGTTCTTTATTAAATATGTACCCGGCAGAGGAGAAAATCCCTGCTGGATATCTGCTGATTCACGAGTCATGTTGATAAGAAGAATAAAGAACGGAAACAGCGATATAATTGCAAATATTGTCAATACAACATATGATATTACTCTTCTGATGAGCAATGCCCTAGAGTTACTCATCTGTCCTACTGCATCGATAGGTGCTGCCATTGTTACTTCACTCCCTTCTTACGTCTTCTCTCATCCTTATCGGAATTGATGTAGAATACCAACATAGAGAGAGCTGCTGCAACTATAAACAGTATAACGGATATTGCACCGGCATAGCCGTAGTTTTTACCGATGTTCATCTGATACTGGAGATACATGATCATAGTCATAGATGTTCTGTTTACAGCGTCACCGTTTCTGGTGATGATCTGAGGAACGTCGTACATCTGAAGACCACCGATGAGAGATGTGATAAGCACATAAACAAGGATAGGTCTTATAAGAGGAATAGTGATGTTCCAGAAAGTCTGTGACGGGTTAGCACCGTCGATCTGTGCAGATTCATACAGTGAAGGATCTACACCGTTGATCGCAGCCATCAGCATGATGGTAGTATTACCGTACCACATCATGAAGTTGATGAGCGCGATGATAGTTCTCTGTGACCATACATTCTCAAAGAACTTGTAGGCAACGCCGCCTGTAAAAGGCTTGAGCATGTTGGTCATAGGACCGCTCTGGTCAAACATTGTGAAGAACAGCATACCCATTGCAGCTGCCATGATAACGTTAGGCAGATAGAATATGATCTTGTATGCGCCTGTCTTGAGCTTCATTCTCAGGTCAGTGAACCATGAAGCGAACAGGAGAGAGAAGAATATCTGGGGGATAAAGCCCATGAGCCAGATAATGAAAGTATTCATGAAATACTTTCCAACGTTTACCTCTGCCGAGAACAGTTTCGAATAATTCTGAAGTCCTATCCAGTTTGGTCCAAAAGTAACACCGTTGGATTTATAGAACTCGTATAGAGAATTCTTGAATGTCGACAGCAGGGGGAAAAGGTTAAAAACAATAAACACAGCAAAAAAAGGGATAACAAAAATGTAGCCCCATTTTGCATAGCTGATTGACTTATGTTTCATTAAATGCACCCTCTAAAACTGCTTTTTTTATTTTGCTGAAATATAAATTTAAGCCGAAAAACGGGGGCGGGTTTTACCGTCCCCGTTTCAGCTGTTTAATTTTTTTGGCTATTTAGACCTTAGTTCTCTCTGATTATGCAGGAGTGTTCAGATCAGGATACTTCTCCTTAGCCTTTGTATAGAAGTTAGCAAGAGCTTCATCCTTAGATACAGTGCCGGTGAAGTAATCCTTGAATGCAGCCTGGAATGCCTCGTTCAGACCCTGATCGTAAGGACCGATCTTAGAAGCATCTATCTTGGGTGCTGCATCAACGAACAGAGCGATGTGGTTCTGACCGCCGAGGAATTCAGAGCTGAAGTCAGCAGCGAGCTCTTCCATGCCTGCCTTGTTGTTGGTGTAGTCCTGAGTATCCTTTGTGATCTGGAGCATGATATCCTTGTTGCAGGTCAGGCTCTTCATGATGTCAGCAACAGTTTCCTTGTTGTCGGTGCCTTCAGCTGCACAGATCCATGTACCGCCCCAGTAGTAAGCCTGAGGACCGGGGCAAACGTAGTACAGATCATTGCTCTTAGCATTGCCTGCCAGTGTGAAGTTGATGCCCCATGTGGAGTAGAAGAAGCCGAATACCTTACCGTCAGCAGACTGGTCAGCACTCCACTGGTCAGCCCACAGAGAAGTACCGTTGTTGTAACCCTTATCGGTGTACTCCTTAGTCTGGTCAACCCACTTCATCAGGTTGTCATCTATAACGATGTTCTTGCTGTCGTCAACCCAAGGCTGGCTAACATTGTTAGAGAAGGTTCTGTAAGAATCATCGTAACCGGACAGCATGAAGTAACCCTTGTCCTTCATCTGAGCTGCTACTGCGTTGAACTTATCCCAGTCAGAGATAGCTGCCTGAACCTCGTTAGGATCATCTGTGCCCAGAACTTCCTTAGCTATATCTCTTCTGTAAGCGAACAGACCGGGAGTTGCCTGCCAGGAAACACCCTTCAGAACGCCGTCATTGCTTGTAACGATATCCTTGGTGTACTGATACTGGTCAGCCAGTTCTGCATCAGTGATACCCAGATCGCTGATAGGCATTGCATAAGGTCCGTTAACATACTTCAGAGCGTAGTCAGCCTCTACCAGGAACATATCGATCTTCTCGCTGCTCTTAGCCTGACCCTCGAGATCAGTATCCAGCTTGTTCTGATATGCGTTATCAGCAGAAGGAGTTGTAACCCAAACGATCTCCTTGCCGTCCTTCAGGTACTCGTGCTCGCCAACCTTCTCGTTGCCGTCAGCATCAACACTGAAACCTGACTTATCCTTGTCGTACTCAGGATAGTAGTTTCTCAATCTGCTCTTGAACTCGTCGTTCCAAGTGTAGATTCTGATTGTGTTAGCAGAATTGTCAGAACCCTTCGTCTTTTCCTTGCTGCCGCTGCCATCTTTGCCGCTGCAAGATGCGAACATTGCGCCTGCCATGCAGAGTGCCATAGCACCAGCGAGTAACTTCTTAAGATTTGCCATGATAAATTTCCTCCTTATTTTGCATTATCATATTATTGTTTCGCAGCATTGCGCCGCGATTAATGCCTTAAATTAGTTTTTTTACTGACGAGCCCTCTATCAGGTGTCCGTCAACTGTTATGACCTCCGTAAAGGTGGTCTGTGGATTTTCGATCAGCGATATCAGCTGTTTTGCAGCTTCAGCACCTATCGTAGCCGTATCCTGTAAATAGGTCGTGAGCTTCGGTGTGAGCAGTTGCGAATATGCGATCCCGTCATATCCTACTACCGAGATATCCTCCGGTACTGACAATCCCGAATCCTTGATGGCATTGAACCCGCCCATTGACGAATAATCGTCAGGCATAAAAATACAGGTGGGTCTGTCGCTCATCGCAATAAGCTCCTTAGTCATCTCGTATGTCTTTTCGGGATTGTGGTAGTCCCCCGCAAGCAGCAGCGCCGGATCAACTTCTATCCCTTTGTTCATACAAGCTTTGCAGAAGCCTGCAAGTCTTCTGTCCGCAACGGCTGATTTGTTTCCCTGTATATAAGCTATGCGTCTGTGACCCATATCTGCCACATAATTCACAAGCTCCTCGATACCCTTCTCATTATTTGACATTATCGCTGTGCGGCAGTCAAATATGTGATCGATGGTCACCACAGGTATATCACCGTTTATGACCTCATACACATCCTGAGTAGTGAAATCGGTACAAGCAATCACCACGCCGTCAACATTACGGTACTTGCAATGCTCATAGGTTGACATCTTCTGACGTCCCACATTCTTATTTATGAATGTGATGTCATATCCTGCCGACTCAGCCTCAGTCTTGAAGCTGTTGAGCACTTTTGCAAAGAATTCGTGTGTAAGACCGCTTCCCGCTTCATCCGAGAACATAACACCGAGATTCAGTGTCCTGTTCGTCTTCAGCGCACGCGCCTGGGAGTTCGGGAAGTATCCCATTTCCTTAGCAGCTTTCAGCAGCCTTTCCCTCGTCGCCTCACTGACGTCCTTATGTCCGTTCAGCGCCTTGCTGACCGTAGCGACCGAAACGCCGCAGCGCACGGAAATATCTTTTAATGATACCAATGATGTTTCCGCCTTTCTGTTGGTTAAACGTTTACGCGTTCGACCTTTCTTTATTCTCAAACGTTTCCGCCATAAAGAAATATACTATATTTTCGTTCAAATTTCAAGTGCTTTTTCAAATTTTTCTGCCCGATGTAATAAATTATGTAGCAATAGACAAACGGTAGTCGTCGCTTTTGTGCATAATGCAAATTTGAGTGTTAATTCTGTAACCACTTTGTAACTTCGACACTTCCATATTCTGTAAAAATAGCAACCTGCGCAATAATGAGTGTACAAAATTTACATAAAATGTTATAGACTTTTATAAAATTTCCACCACGTGTACGAATTTATGTACTTATAAAAATGACCATCGGTTTTTTAAAACGTTTTCGGGTGCTTACAGACATTGTATATTAACCTTTGTGCATATTTCCAGTTTATTTACCCACTAACAGTGTGCCTGTACACATCTTTGTTCATACTACATATAGTATTTTGATTTTTTATAGTCAATTTACCGACCACATACAGTATACCGGCACTTCTCCGCCCACTCATCTGCCTTATTTTCCCATTAGTTTTCGATTTACGAAAGTATGAAACTCATCGGCTGTACATGCAGTCGTACAGTTACGCAAACGTTCCCTAAAACCAAACGAATTTTAGGCAAAAAAATCAGCGTCAGGCGAAAATACCAGACGCTGATATAATAATTTTTTCAGATGTTTATGCCCGTTTGTATGTCACAGTCTTCTAGATTCACCATACCCTCAGCACCGCAGATCACCTCTCCGTGGCTGGAGCTGAATCTTATCTCTCCTGTGCATTTTTTTAGCGATATTTTCGATTCCGAGCTCATGCCGCCGATACCGATGGCATTCGCTCCCTCGCCGTAAATATCGAAACTGCAGTCTTCCGCATCAACCGAAAGTATGCCCTGGGCCGAACCCACGCCCAGTAAATTCTTGCCGAGCATACGAAAGTCCAGGCTTGTATTCCGAAGCTTCACTGTGCTGTGAGCTTCACCGGGTGAATTTATGCACGAGATATTATCGCCCGATGCATCGTATGTCAGCTTGCTGTTTTCGATAACAGCCGTCAGCTTGCCCTTTGTGCTGCCTATACCTATACCTGTCACACAGTGGGTGCTCATCATCAGCTCACTGTTCTTCACCGTCACAGGTACATCGGATTCAATACTGCCTATACACAGAAGATGCTTGCCTGCCAGCCTGATATTGATATTCGATGAGCCAACATCTATCCTGCTGTTAGCCGAAGCCATGCCACCGCCAATGCCAATGCAGTACTCGCCGTCTATGGTGATATCCAGCTTGCCGCCAAGGTGTACTCCTATAACGCCGAATTCACTCAGCGGGTCGGAACCTATACCGTAACTCTGCGTTGTACCCGATCTCATTATAAGTGTGCCATCACCTACTATATCGATCCACGCTCCCGCAGGAACGCTTATCGGGCCGCCAAGCTCGACTGTGCCCGTTATTTCCAGCGTCAGCCTGCTGCCCTTGCCTACGATTATGCAGGCTTCGTTGTTTTCGCCCGAAAGATGAACACCGTCAAGCTTCAGTCGACAATCCAGACCGTCCTTTATCTTTATACACAGATGTGAAGAATACCCCTCCGAGCCTCTGAGCATACAGTCACCCTCGGATACGAATACCTCGGTGTAATCGTCGAAATCCAGTGATATAAGCGAAAGCTCATTATCGTTTCCGGTAAAATAGGTTTTCTTTATCCTGAAATTTTCGTCGACTCGGTTGCACTCTCTTATCTGTTCCTTTATATCAGGGCGTATTGACTTAATAGGCTCAGGTGCGGGACGTGCAGTGAAATAGCCCTGTATAAGGTCTATTCCCATGCCCGACAACATTCTGAGTTCTTCGATCTTCTCAACGCCCTCAGCCAGCACTTTGAAGTGATTATCCCTGGCATAGTCGATGATATTCTTTACAAAATGCTGTCTGCGCTTATCCTCGTGGATATTCATAATAAGGCTTCTGTCTATCTTTATGCAGTTAGGCATAAAGGTCAGCAGATTGCTTATATTTGAATATCCTGTGCCGTAGTCGTCTATCGCTATGCCGAAACCGTAGCGTTTGCGCCTGTCGAGAACTATCTCCAGCTGCTCTTTGCTCGCCTCGGTCTCCTCAGTGAATTCTATTACTATCTTTGATACTATGTCGCTGTAGGTGGTGCAAAGCTCTTCAAAATCCTTTTCGGGCAGCGTGCAGGAGGGTATGCTGTTTATGTAGAGCTGTTTGTCGCTCATTTCCTTCTTGTGCTCATGCATGAATCTGAACAGGTTGTACATAGTATGACGTTCAACATCGTCCAATCTGCCCATAGCCGCCGCATGATTAAGTATACTTATCGGAGATATCTTCACACCGCCCTCATATCTCATAAGAGCTTCGTAAGCCACTATCTCCCCTGTTTTTGCGCTTACTATCGGCTGGAAATGATAAGTCAACAGGTCGTCGTTGAGTATCTTTGCGACCAGCTTCCTCTCTTCCTCGTCATAGCCCTCAACAGGCTGACGTCCCTTTCCGTCCGCGATGTTCATGCGCTTCTTGTTATGGTTATCCTTCGCCATCGTGCGCTGATAGTTAGCCTCATATGGCAGACTATCCAGTATCTCAGCCGAAGTAACAGGTGCCGTTACCCTTGATGTATAAAAATGCACACCAAAGTCCATTGTTGAAACAGTGTTAAAAGCTTCCAGATTTCTCTCCAGATCCACAGGAACATCGTCCACAGGCATATCAGCGTCCAGAAGTCCGCATATGAAGAACTCATCGCCGCTGACTCTGACACAGATATCGTCCTCGCCGGCGCTGTTGTTGAGTATCATAGCCAGCCTCTGCAGAACTCTGTCGCCCTCGCTGTAACCGTAAGCCGAATTTATGCCCCTGAGATTCTCAACGTCCACGGAGATTATCCTCATAAGCTTATCAGGGCGGTCAAAGCTTCCGCACCTCTGGGTCATGACCTTTTTATATCCCTTAACGTTCAGCAGACCTGTAAGAGGATCTCTTATCTGATCATCAGCAACACTGTCGTTGTAAAGAATATTCCTTCTCTGCTTTTCCATGGCGATAGCTGCATACCTCAGCCACATTACGTAGTGCTTATCGAAAAATGCTCCCGAATCGCAGTAGGAAAGCACAGTATAGCCGTAATTTACGTGCCTGAAATGCAGGCAGTTGAATATAAATGCAGAGGGCTTGTCTCTCTCCTTGAATATAGCAGGGAGAAGCTCATGTCTGTTGAATGCCGCTCCGCCGGGAACTGCGCCATTGCCGTTCTGTCTGCTGTAAGCTATCGAAACAGTTTCCGAAAAATCCGTCAGCTTATCTCCGGGAACGTGAAGTATACCGTCGTTTATACACAGCCAGAAACCCTCAAAATCCCCAAGATACTTGGTGAACCAGTCTATTCTCCACAGATACTCACCAAAGCTGTCGGCGTTTATCAGAGTCTCAGACATATCATTATAGTACGAATCAAATCCCTCCCGCCTGTTAGAGACCATATTATCCATTGCCGCCCTTGAAAGTTCGGCATAATTTATCCTTTCACAGCCGCAGGTAACGCCCTTGCGAAAAACACAGCATGGTTTTTTCTCAGTCGGGACACACTCCTCCCCTGTTATCCTTGCGAACAGTTTTCGCACAGCTTCCACCGCCATAGTTTCAGGACGGCGCTCAATAGAGGTTATATTCATATATTCCGCCGAAAAAGGTTCATTCATGCTGTAACCCGTCACTATGACTTCCTCGGGTATCTCAATGCCTTTCTCACTCAGCGCACCCACAAGTCCCGCCGCCGTGAAATCACTGCAGCACACTATGGCTTCGGGTATGCCGCGGCTGATGATATCATCAGCTATCCCGCTGTAGTCACCGGCCCAGTCAGGGCCGTAGAATATCCTGTCCTCAGTCAGATCTACTCCCTGCTCGACAAAGGCTTTCCTGAAGCTCTGAAGCACACGTTCATGAAATACACTGTCCTTAGGACCGCTGACAAAGCAGACATCACTGACATGATGCCACTCGGTAAGATGCCTTACTATTTTATCTGCACATTCGTCATTATCGAACATAACGCTGTCATGTCCTTCAGCTTCAGATTCGATATATACTGCGGGAATATTGCTGTGATCTATGATACGGCGTATCTCAGCCGCCGCTTTTTCATTATTTATCGTATAACCGAACACCAGCATTCCATCAAGCAGATCGGGCTCTATAAGTGAGAACACCGAGTTTTCAACATCTGCCTGATCGGTCTGGGTCAGCAGGGTGTTGAATATAGCCGCATCGGCATTATGTGCAAAAAGCTCCTTCTGGATATGATACAGTGCCTTGCTGTAAAAATCCATATCGGGTTCATTTATAACAATTCCTATCAAAGGTCTCTGTTTGGGACTATTTTCCATATTCATCCCCCATTGCATCAGCTTTTGATCTGTTTATAGTAATATATTTACATATATAAACAAATCTCCTCTTGTATTATATCACATTTTTCTAATTTTTACAAGTATTTTCATAGAAAAATGAAAAATTTACATTCAGCGCAACAACTCTGAGCAAACTGCCAAAGAAGAGAGCTTTTGTTCAAGCTTTTTGTGAAAAGCTTGCGGGAAGCCACAATCACCGCCAACAAAAATCCGAGCGTATGCAGAACTAATGCATACGCTCAAACTATCGGCGTAAATAATATTGCCGCTTCCGAAGAACGCAGGGCGAAAACTTGCAAACCAGCGCATACAATAAATATCCGATCATATCAATCAAGTACGTTTAAAACAGCAGCAATACTACTGCAGCTGCAGAAGTTCACTTTTATAATACCACCGATACCATTGGTATACGATCGTATACCAATGGTATTCTTTCGTAGAAGTACGGATAAATGCGGTATCATGTCGTAATGACCTTGGTATGTGATCATAAAAAAATATGGTTATCCCTTTAGTACACCACTTCATATGCCGATATGATAATGAATAATTATTTGAAATGTATTCTTCCCCACGCCGCAGGCGAGGGGGAGAATACCGACAACTATTGATATTGCCTGTCAAAAGGTTGTACAGAATGGTGTGTCAGCGGTATAAACATATAAAAAAATACGCCTGCGTAGCAAAACGCAAGCGTACTGTTTACCATTGTTTGCAGGCACAAGCTGAAATTATGCTCTTTCAACCTTGCCCGAGCGCAGACATCTGGAGCAAACGTAAACGTGTGTGGGAGTGCCGTTAACAACAGCCTTAACTCTCTTTACATTGGGCTTCCAGGTTCTGTTGGTTCTTCTGTGAGAGTGAGATACCTTTATACCGAAAGTAACACCCTTTCCGCAAACTTCACATTTTGCCATATCGGTGCGCACCTCCTTTGCACGAAATTTAAGCTGACCGATCTAAGCCGACAGCTTAAATCCAATCACATGATACTAGAGTATTATAACACATATCATACAAAATTGCAAGCCCTTTTCACAAAAAATTTAAAAAACTGCTGATTTGATGAAAAATGACAAAAACAGTCCCTTTGCACTTGAAATATTCTTGTAGATGTAGTATAATATATAATGTATTTGTGTATCAACAGACAAGTTCTGCCCATGCTAAAAAGTATCGGACGGGCAGATATGACAGATGAAATGAGGAAAGTTAAAATGACAATAGAAACACTGCTGAGATACGGATCACGTCTAATAATACTTTTGATGTGCATACCCATACATGAATTTGCCCACGCATGGGCTGCCACAAAGCTCGGTGACGATACACCAAGCTATCAGAAAAGGCTGACCCTGAACCCACTGGCACACCTTGACCCCATGGGTTCCATTGGTATACTGCTCTGCGGTTTCGGCTGGGGCAAGCCCGTACAGGTAAACCCTGCGAGATTCAATAGAAAGATATCAATGAGGGCAGGTATGGCAATAACTGCTGCGGCAGGACCTTTATCTAACCTTATAATGGCACTGATGGGAACGATAGCATATAAGTTCCTTCTTGGTGCATTCGTTTTAAAATGCAGCACCAGTGAATTGCTAGCTGTGCTCAACAACAATAAAGAAGCGTTATATAAGTTTTTGATTCAAAACATCACTACTATAGATGGTTATTTAGCGCATTTAGTAGCAGACAACAATTTGGCTCTGTTCTGGCTGCTGCAGATATGCGAGGCTTTCGTATTCATAAACCTAGGTCTTGCTGTATTCAACCTGATACCTGTAGCACCACTGGACGGTCAGAAGATTTTTTCATACTTCCTGCCCGAAAGGATAAATGCCAAGATAGAAAACTATCAGTTCTATATATCAATGATCGTAATGGCTCTCTTTCTTTTCAGCGACCTGCTGAACGGTCCTGTTTGGTGGTTGGAATCAGGTATATTCTGGTTGCTGAATAAGATAGCTTTCTTCATCGACCCAATGGTAACTTCGATATTCTTCTAATAAGGCAGGGATAGACGATGTCAACAGCCAGATTCAAACTGGATATGTTCGAGGGGCCTCTCGACCTGCTTCTGCACCTTATCAGCAAACACAAGCTGAATATCTATGATATCGAGATAGCTGTGCTGCTGGAGCAGTATCTGGAATACATGGCAGGTCTGGAAAAAGAGGACTACGAGGACGCAGCCGATTTTCTGGAAATGGCTGCAAGGCTCATATATATCAAGACAGTTTCTCTTCTGCCCAAGGATGACGAGGGTGAAGAGCTCAAAAAGGAACTTCAGGGCAGCCTGATAGAATATTCGCTGTGCAAGATGGCGGCAGCGCGTCTGAAAGAGCAGTATGCGGGTGGAGATATCTTTGTGAGAGAGCCTGTAAAACTGCCCGTTAAGAAGACTTTCTCAGGCGAAAAAGACCCACAGGAGCTGCTTGCGGCATACCTCGGCATGAGCGAGAAAGCCCGCCACAGCAAGCCGCTGAAAGCGGAGATGTTCAAGCCTATACTGTCGCGGAGGATTGTATCCGTGACTTCCAAGATAATCCATGTGCTGAAAATGCTGATAACCCGCGGCGAATGTTTTCTGGACAGTATGTACGACGGCTGTGCGGACAAAAGCGAGCGTGTAGCGGTATTTCTCGCAGTGCTGGAACTTACAAGGTCGGGCAGGATATTCCTGAACGATGACAACACCCGTGTGTACATGAATTCAGCTTCAAAAAAGCGCAAGATATCATCTGACTTTGACGAAGCCGAGATAGCCGCTGAAAACGGGGCTGAAAATGCTTTCGAGGGTGAGGATGAAAAAACTTCCGAAGATAGTGCGGAAACTATTTCGCGAGAAGATATTCCCGAAAACGAAGAACGCGAAGTTTCGGGAATAAGCCCATATGGGTATGATTCCCGTGAGCAGGATAGCATTCCCCTGCCATATAATAAAATGTATGAGCCCCCCGAGAGGACGGTCTACAAAAGCGAAACAAGACAGCGCGGCACTCTGCCTGTGCTGAAAATTGAGCTTTCCCCCGAATTGCAAAGGATAGTAGATTCGGGCAGAAAGGATATGCCTGAGGATATTGCGGACGAGGAAGTAAAGGCGGAGATATCTGCCGAGAATATCGTTCCTGAGATCAAGGCTGAAACACCCGCTGAGGGCAGTGAGACCGAGATCAAGACAGAGGATATTGAGCCTGAAAAAGTTGCAGAAATACCCGCAGCTGGCGGTGAGGCAGAGGTCAAAACTGAAACACCTGCTGAATCGACCGAACCAGTGATCAAAACAGAGGATTCTGCCGATAACATCGAGGCAGAAATAAAGACAGAAACAACTGTCGATACCCCTGCAAATGAAATTCAGGCAGAAATACCCGCAGAAACAGTATCGGCACCGAGCCCAATCGTGGAGATCAACACAGAATTCCCCGAAACAGCGGCTTACATACCAAACAGTGAGGATATTGCCGAAAGTGAGCCCATTGTTTTCAAGATCAACCGATTCGGCACGAGATATTACTGGGGCACACACAGCTGGGCTGAGGGTCGGCTGAGACTGGGATAAGGATAGATTTATGGAGATACAAGAACTTTCAAATACACTGGAAGCCGTGCTTTTCGCTTCGGGCGAACCAGTGGAGTGCAAGCGTATTTGTGAGGCACTGGGCACGGATATAACTTCCATCGAAGATGCTGTTGCGTTACTTGAGGAAAAGTACGCAGATAACAGCGGCATCGAACTTTTACGGCTGGACAGTGCTTTTCAGCTTGCAACAAAGCAGGAGTATGCGCCGCATATAAAATCGGTGCTGGAGATAAAGCGAAACTCCGCACTTTCGCCTGCCGCTATGGAAGCATTGACTATCATAGCGTACAATCAGCCCGTTACAAAGGCTTTTGTTGAAAGCGTTCGCGGTGTGGATTCATCGGGCGTGGTTAATTCGCTGGTAGAAAAAGGTCTGCTTAGCGAGGCAGGAAGACTGGATCTTCCCGGACGACCAATAGCCTACGCCACCACCGAGACTTTTCTCAGGGCATTCAGACTTTCAAGCCTGAAAGATCTGCCGCCTCTGCCAGAACAGAGCGGACAGGTCACGATAGATGAGGTTATTGAAGCGGCACAGGCAGCCGAAGACGGGGAATAACCCCCGCATTATTAAGATATAAAAAAAGACAGGCGGTGACAACAACGATCATTTTAAAAATATTACTGATAATAATAGCGGTCATTGTTATCCTGCTGCATTTTTCGGTGATAGTATTTGTGCGCGGCGGGACTAGCGGAAAGTTCGAGATACGTGTGAAGTATCTTTGGATAACCCTTTATCCGCGCAAGAAAAAACCTAAAAAGCCAAAGAAAAAACGGCGCAAAAAAGCCCGTAAGGAAGAGAAGAAAGAGGAAGATATCCTCGAAGAAGCACTTGATGAAAGCGCTGAGGAAGCCCCAACATTTGAGGACGTCCAGATCGTGACCGAGGAGGATAACTCCGCTGTTGAAAGTATTTCCGAGGACAAGCCCTCGGAAACGGTGACTGAAACCGTGGTGGAAGAATCGGTTGAGGAAGTTTCTGATGAAGAAACCACTGAAATTTCCGAGGATAAACCCGAAAGCACCGAATCTGACGACAAGAAGAAAAAACGCCGCAAAAAGAAAAAGGAAAAGAAAAAAGAAGAAAAGCCCAAAGATGATGACTCGGAGAGCGAGGAAAAAGGCAGTAAGCTCGATGGGCTGAGAAAAAAATGGGAATTCGTAAAACCTTATATCCCGCCTGCGTTGAAGTATACCAGGAAATTCATGAAAGCGATACGCCTGGAGGATATAAGCATACAGATAGAAACAGGCAAGGAAGACGCAGCAGAAAGCGCCACATTCTACGGAAAATTGCAGGCGGCGCTGTTCAATACCCTTAATCTGCTGGCGATGATATTCACGGTGAGGGTGAAAGAAGCGAACGTCAAATGTCTGTTCAATGTCAAAAAGCTTGATGCCGAGGGCGAAGTTACGGTGAAAGTAAGACCTTCCACCATGATAGCCATAGCATTCTGCCTGCTGTTCTGTGCGGCTAAGATATTCATACCCTACAAGATAAAACAGCGCAGAGCACGCAAAAAGGCGAAGAAAGAAGCAAAGAAAAAAGCGGAAGTTTCTGCCGTGATGGAAGAAACTGCATAAAGAAAGGTTGTTAAATATGAACGAGAGCACTAAGATAGAAGCACTGGTAAATACTGCCATGTCCAAGGTAAAGGAACTTGCTGACGGCGAAGCTATCGTAGGAAAGCCTATAGTTACAGGGGACGGCACTACTATAATACCTGTATCAAAGGTAAGCATCGGCTTTGCATCGGGCGGTTCAGATCTGCCTACAAAGTCCACCAAGGATACTTTCGGCGGCGGTTCGGGCGGCGGAGTTACCATTACTCCTATGGCTTTCATCGCGATATACAAGGGCGAGGTCAAGCTTCTGCAGATAACCTCAAATTCGCCTCAGGGCAACGCTATCGTTGATATGGTACCCACTGTCATCGACAAGATAACATCTTTCATCGACGGCAAAAAGGGCGGAAAGAAAGCATCGGAAGAGATAATTGACGATTACGCCGATTTCGAGGAATGAGCTAACATCTAAAAAAACATTATTTTCCGATAATTTTTCAGAGCGCTGCGGATAAACTACTCCCGAGAGAAAATTTTCGGGAGAGTGATGATATGAGGCGTGACAGGCTTGGATTCTTTGCAGGCGCGGCGGTGCTGGCGATGCTTATGATATTCACCCTGAGTACGATTGGTGCAAAGGCTGAAAGTCAGGTGCAGATATCTGCAAAAGCGGCAATAGTTTACAACGGCAGTACGGGAGAAGTTCTTTTTGAAAAGAACGCAGACGAACCTCTGCCGATGGCAAGCACCACCAAGATAATGTCGGCGCTGATAGTACTTGAACAGGACGGTCTTGACGAAAAATTCACGGTGGACAACGCTGCTGTTATGACCGAGGGCAGTTCAATGGGGCTTCGTCAGGGTGACAAAGTATCTCTGCGCGACCTTGCATGCGGTATGCTTCTGCCCAGCGGAAATGACGCGGCTAACGCGGCGGCAGTCCGTGTGGCGGGCAGTATCGACGGTTTTGTTGAGCTTATGAACGCAAGGGCTGAAAAGCTGGGTCTTGAAAACACCCATTTTGTCACACCCTCGGGGCTTGACGACTACACCGATGACCACTATTCCACAGCCAGAGATATGGCTGTGCTTGCGGCGGAAGCTATGAAGAATCAGGATCTCCGCGATATCTGCGGACTTCAGCGGGTGAAACTGGAATTCGGTGACCCGCCTTATGAAAGATGGCTGGTGAACACCAACAAACTGCTGAAAAACCACGGTATCACAGGGATAAAGACTGGCTTCACCGACAAGGCGCGTAGATGCCTTGTATCATCATGCATGAGGGACGGCTGTGAGTTGATATGCGTGACCCTGAATGACCCCGATGACTGGAAAGACCATATGACGCTGTTCGACTACGGTTTCTCGCAGGTGGAGCAGGTAAAGCTTTATCCGAAAGAGGGCGAAACTGAACTCATGACAGCCGACGGCAGGCGGGTGAAGTGCAAAGTCCCCGAGATGGTGACGGCTATGACCGCAGAGGGCGCGGCGCGTGCCGAAAGCCGCGTATACCTGCCGCAGTTCATCTATGCGCCCGTAAAGAATGGCGATAAGGTGGGAGAGATAGTTTATCTTCTTGACGGCAAAGAGATAGGCAGGCGGGATATCACAGCGGCTGAGGATATCAGCGCTCCCGCGGCAGAAAACAGCTTCATTATTGTAATTTTCAGAAAGTTCAGACAGTTTACAGGACTGTGATATAAACAGCAAAAGCGGAAGATGGGGGCATTGATTGCCCTCATCCGACGAGCTGAATATACATATACTAGGAGCTTCGGATGAAGCTGTACAGGAAATAAATGGATACGAGGAGATTTGGGCGTGATAAAGCCCTGATATCTTTTCGGGATAAATATAAGTTAAGGAGTAAATATGGAGAAGATAAGAATACAGAAGATAATAGCCGAAAGCGGGTTCTGTTCCCGCAGAAAGGCTGAGGAATACATAGCAGCGGGCAAGGTAACGATAAACGGAAGACCCTGCACACTGGGTGACAAGGCACTCCCAGGCAAAGACCTTATAGTCGTTGACGGCATAAAGATAGATCAGCCCAGAAAGAGGACTCTCTATTACATAATGCTGCACAAGCCCCGCGGATATGTTACCACCATGAACGACGAGCTTGACAGAAAGTGCGTTACCGACCTGCTGCAGGGTCTGCCAGAAAGAGTATACCCCGTTGGAAGACTGGATAAGAACTCCGAGGGTCTGCTGCTGCTGACAAATGACGGCGCTTTCGCTAATGATATCATGCACCCCTCAAAGCACGTAAGCAAGACATACCGTGTCACCGTGCGCCCCGATATCAACGATGAACAGCTGGTAAAACTGGCTTCAGGCGTTGAGATAGACGGCAGAATGACCGCTGAATGTTCCGTTGTAGTGCTTGATAAGCAGCCAGGAAGAGTTGTTCTGCAAATGACTATCCACGAGGGCAGGAACAGACAGATAAGAAAAATGTGCGAGGCAGTAGGACTGGAAGTTGCAAGACTGAAACGTACTGCTGTGGGCCCGCTGAAGCTTGGTATGCTGAAACCCGGCGAATACCGCGAGCTGAAGCCCGATGAACTGCGCGCTATAAGAACGGCGATAACCAAAGGTAAATAACAGATAACGGAGGTGCTGTCCTATGAAGAAACGTATCACGGCTTTTGTAACAGCCTGCGCTGCGGTGTTTGGTCTGTGTTCCTGCACCCTGAAAGAAAGGGATATGGTGGAGGAGACAAAGAAACTCCCCGTACCGCCGAAGCTGGTATTCCTGGGAGACTCCATAGCTGCGGGCTACGGTCTGGAGGGCTACGACAAATCCGACCTCTATCACTGTGATTCCTACGCGAATATCATCGGCAGCGATTATGCGGCGGTGCTTGCAAACGAGGACTGCGGATTCATAATGAAAAACGATGCAGTTTCGGGAAATACCTCCCAGGATCTTATCGACCTGCTGGACAGCGGCAATATCGATGAAGACCTGAAAGACAGCGACGCTGTGGTAGTATCCATCGGCGGAAACGACATACTGCATATAATTTTCTCGGCTGCCGAAGATCTTGGCTGGGACAAAAATGCAGGCGACTTTGACTTCGACAGGATAAATTTCAAGGACGCTTTATCAAGCCTGACTTCCATGAGTGACGAAATAGATGATGCCCTTAAAGGCTACGAGACTAATCTCGCCTTGATCGAACAGAAACTCCGCGACCGCACTGACGGCGAGATATACATACAGACACTCTACAACCCTGTGGAGTACTTCTCTGACTGGAAAATGCTGGTAGATTATGCTGACGGCAAGATAGATACTTTCAACGATATAGTTAAGGACAGTGCTGAAAAGGATGGCAAGCATCACTACACCGTTATAGATGTGGGAAGCCGTTTTGAGGGTCAGAACGCTGATTTGACAAACATGGCTGACTACGATATCCACCCCAACGCGGAGGGTCATAAGGTCATCGCCGAGATGGTGGACGCTGAACTTCGCAAGGGCGATTACAGCTGTACCGTAACAGTTCCCGGCGAGGCACACTGGACTTCTGCGGCAAAGGGACTGTTCGTCGGTATCGCTGCTGTTGCAGTAATACTCGTGATCGGCGTAGTGATATTTGTTATGAAGAAAAAACAGAGATAACGGCAGTTTACAGCCATAGCATTTCAGGCAGAAATGTCGGAAGTGCTATGGCATTTCTGTTGAGGATATAAGGAGAACTATAAATGCATGAGAATTTCCCTTTCAGCGATGCCCCCGATACCGCCTGCATCATCTGCCGTCATGTACTTGAAGAACGAAGCCCCATCGTTTATATTTTTCACGATGAAGACGGCTGCTGGCAGTTTCTCTGCGGTGAGGAACACACCGAAGACGATGCGAGGGTGGTATCACTGGCTGAAATACTTGATATCGACAGTTCGGTCGCAGACTTTGCAGACCTTGGATACGGCGAATATGCGGAGCGTTCCACCGATTGACAACCATACACGAAAGTGCTAAAATTATTACATATTACGCCGACAGGAGGTTTGAACTATGGATATAGATGAAAACAGGATAGCAGACCTTGAGATATACCTGACACGTATGCAGCGCTCTATCCTTGATAAAATGTTTTTTATAGATAAGGTGTTTGAGCCATTTAAGTACATACTGGATTTCGGCTGTGCCAACGGCGAGCTGATAAAAGCCATGCAGCCCATGTTCCCCGATTACAGCTACATCGGCTATGATATCAGCAGTGAGATGATAACTGCCGCGAAAGAGAACGTCAGTGATGCAGAATTTTTCGATGACTGGGACAAGATAGGCATACCTTTCGGGGAGAGCCTTATAAACATTTCAAGCACCATCCACGAGGTCTACTCATACGGCTCCGATGAGGATGTACGCATATTCTGGGAGAGGGTATTTGACAGCGGTTTCAGGTATGTGGCTATACGTGATATGAGCTGTCCCGCAAGCATGGCTGAAACTCCCTGCGATGCCGAAAAGCTTGATATAATCAGGAAAAGCAGCTATGCGGAGTGGCTTGAAAGCTTTGAGAATGTCTGGGGCAAGGTACGCACTCAGCGTGATTTAGCCCATTTTCTGCTGAAATACAAGTACACCCAGAACTGGGACAGAGAAGTTCACGAGAACTATCTGCCTATATTCACGGAAGAACTCATGAGCCGCATCCCGGAGGGTTACAGGGTGGTTTACAGGGACGGATTCACACTGCCGTATATTTCGTGGCAGATACGCAAGGATTTCGGGTTCGATTTTACCGATAACACTCATATAAAACTAATTCTTGAAAAAATATAGCGAGGCACTTATATGACAGAAAAACTTTTTGATGACGGTATGCTTTTCAGTTTCAGCGCCGTTGTCACCCAATGTAATGAAACCCAAAACGGCTTTGAGGCGGTACTTGACCGCTCTGCATTTTTCCCCGAGGGCGGCGGACAGGCAGGAGATGTGGGAACTCTCGGCGGTGTAGAGGTCATTGACACCTACGAGAAAAACGGCGAAGTGGTACATCTTTGCAAGTCACCTCTTGAAGTTGGCGCTGAGGTGCGGGGCAATATAGATGAAAATATCCGCATAAGGCGTATGCAGAATCATTCGGGTGAACATCTGCTGATGGGATTTATCCACAACAAGCTGGGGTACGAGAATGTGGGCTTTCACATGGGTTCGGAGGAAGTTCTGCTTGACCTTAACGGTGTTATCTCCCCCGAGGACATACGCGAATGTGAACAGCGTGCAAATGAAGCTATAGCGCGTAATATCCCCATAACCATAAGCTATCCCGACAGCGGCACACTTGCAGCACTCGAATACCGAAGCAAGCTTGAAATGACCGAAAATGTCAGGATAGTCACGATAGAGGGCATTGACAACTGCGCCTGCTGTGCTCCGCATATGCCGACTACGGGCGGTATCGGCATCGTAAAGGTGATATCATCCGAAAGCAACCGCGGCGGCACAAGGCTGCACATTCTCAGCGGACTTGATGCCCTTGATCTTATCAGGAAGAGAATGGAAAGCAACGCGGCGATATCTCACCTGCTTTCGGCAAAGCCCGAAAAGACCGCAGATGCTGTGGAAAAGCTGCTTAACGAGAACATAGCCCTGAAAAGGCAGATAACCGAAAACGAGAGGCATGCCGCCGAGGAGATCATCAGCGGTTTGAAAAACGACAGCAGGAAAAGCTTTTGCATTTTCACACGTGGGCTTGGCAGAAACACCATGCGGGAGATAGCCAACCAAGCTGTAAAGCTGACAGACGGTTTGGCGGCTGTATTTTCCGAAGAACAGGGTGGTTTCGGATACATAATCGCTTCCGAGAAGCTTCCGCTTCGCACCATGGCAAGGGACATAAACTCTGCGCTTGGCGGGAAAGGCGGCGGTTCGGACTTGATGATACAGGGGTCTCTTACTGCGAAACGCGGAGAGATAGAGGAGTATTTTTCTGGGCTGGATAAATAATTTAGGTAATCATTTTAATTGTACTTGCTGGTATAGTCGATGGTTTTGTTTTAGGACATAGATTTGCAAGTTTTCGCCCCTCGTTCCTCGGGTCGAGCTGTCGAATAACAGCGACTGCGTCGGCTGTGGCTTCGCTGTTTGGCAGCAGGCGCGGCAATAATTTACGCATACAGAAAGAACGTGGACTGTTGTTTGTCCACGCTCTAAAATTTTTTATTGCCGCGCCTATTGGTCGATAGGTTGCTGTTCTATTTATTGCTTAGTTGTCGCGTTGGTTTTGTGCCTTGAGTTGAGGGCTCTGCCCTTAACAGTCAGCTTTGCTGACTGTGGCTCCCCGCAAGCTTTTCGTGAAAAGCTTGACCAAAAGCTTTGATTCGCGGCATAGCTTTGATTAATGCACTAGTTTGCTACCGCGTTTTTATGTATGCTTTGCCCTTACAGCCACTTCTTCTTTTTAAAGAATACCAGACTGATGATAACAATAAGTACACTCACCGCTGTCACTATCGGATACGCATACCTGAATCCAAGCTCAGGCATATATTTGAAGTTCATGCCATACCACCCTGCTATAAGGGTCAAAGGCATAAAGATGGATGTGATAACCGTCAGGATGGTCATTATCCTGTTCTGCTTAACATCGAGTTTTGACTGGTAAAGCTCTCTGATCTGTATTGAATAATCACGCAGAGATGCGGTGATATCGTGAAGACGCGATATGCGCTGGTTGAACAGGTGGAAATATCTTACATTATCCTTTACGAAAAAGTTATTCTCGTTTTCTTCCAGTTCCTGCGCAAGATCCTGGAGCTGTTCATAATGTATGCGCATATCCCTGAGGTCGCTCCTGATTCGGCTGACTCTAAGCGACGGGTCGGTCTCGGAACCCTCCAGTATCCTTGATTCTATGGTATCAAGCTCCTTATCAAAATCCTCCAGCATCGCCTGATCTCCCGTGACTATCTGTTCTAGAAAATCATATATAAATCTTTCAAGGCTGGGCATTACCCATTTTTTGGTGCGGGTTATGTTATGCAGTATCTTTTCAACCATTCCGCTGTCATCGATGAATACTATGCCTTTTTCATCAAGTGCAAAGGCAAAATTCGTTTTTGGTCCCGATATCTTTCTGCGGTTAGGCACTGAAAAAGTACCTGTCAGCGAATCGTAGTTCACCTCAGCCTTTGTTGAATGTACCGAGGCAAGGTCAATATCCATTTCTATACCCATATCGAAAGTATCCTTATATTCTGCCCATTCAGCGGAGGTAAGCACCGCCACATATTTAGCTCCTTGTCTTCCGCTGTTGGTATCTTCTGCTTTTTCGAGAGTGTTTTTGATATAGTATAACATTTTGCTGTCCTCCGGTACGATAAAATTACAGCGAACTGCCAATGATCTTCGTCCGCTGTAAATATATTATAACACTTTATTCTAAAAAAATCAACAAAAAACTCTGCCGCGAAGAAAAATTTTAACCTCCGCGGCAGAGTTTTTTACATTATTATCTCTGACTGAAAATACTGTTCCTGAAACCGTATCTTTTCCATTATTTCCTCTTCGCTGAATGATATATCTTGTGGGCAGACCACCCATTTTTCTTCCACATCATCAGCCCTTTGGACGATTGCTATTATCTTACCTGTGTATTTTTCAACAGGTTCATCAACACCCAGGATATACGCATCCTGTTCTTCGCCGTCGGGTGCGATTATTCCCTCGATATATCCGTAGTTTATGGGATAATACATATCCTTATACTCTGGGTGATAGCTTCCCATGGGTCTGTCAACTGTAACTGTTACTATATCTCCTATCATTTTGCACCTCCGTAAAATATTTACCGACAGAAATGCCACAGCATTTCCGGGACGCATCTCGGAAATACCGTGGCTTGTGTTTTTATATCAGTCTCTTCTGAAAAGATCTCTGGTGTAGACTTTTTCACGCACATCGTCAAGACAGCTGTCATATCTGTTGGCGATTATCGCAGCAGACTGTGTTTTGAATTTTTCAAGGTCATTCACTACCTGACTTCCAAAAAAAGTCTCGCCGTCTTTCAGAGTAGGCTCGTAGATTATGACTGTTGCGCCCTTTGCCTTGATGCGCTTCATAACTCCCTGAATAGAGCTCTGGCGGAAATTATCGCTGTTGGATTTCATAGTCAGGCGGTAAACACCGATGACTACGTTCTTTTCGCTGGTAGAATCCCATGAACTGTTTGAGGAATAGTATCCCGCTTTTTCAAGCACACGGTCAGCGATAAAGTCTTTTCTCGTCCTGTTGGATTCAACTATGGCAGACATCATATTCTGTGGAACATCTTCATAGTTTGCAAGCAGCTGCTTGGTATCCTTTGGCAGACAGTATCCGCCGTAACCGAAACTTGGATTGTTATAGTGACTGCCGATACGCGGGTCAAGACATACGCCGTTTATTATCTGCTGAGTGTCAAGACCTTTCATCTCGGCATAGGTATCAAGTTCGTTGAAATAGGATACTCTGAGGGCAAGATAAGTATTCGCGAAAAGCTTTACAGCCTCAGCCTCGGTGAAGCCCATAAACAGGGTGTCGATATCCTCTTTTAATGCGCCCTGCTGTAAAAGTTCAGCAAAGGTGTGCGCAGCATTTACAAGCTTTTCGTTCTCCATATCCGTGCCGACAATGATACGGCTGGGATAGAGGTTGTCATACAGCGCCTTGCTCTCGCGAAGAAATTCGGGGCTGAAAATGATGTTCTCGGTACCGAATCTCTCTCTCACCGACTTTGTATACCCCACAGGTATAGTGGATTTTATCACCATCACCGCATTGGGATTGACTTTCATAACCAGCTCGATAACAGATTCCACCGCACTGCAGTCAAAGAAATTCTTCTTGGGGTCGTAGTTGGTGGGAGCTGCTATTATAACAAACTCCGCTTCCCTGTATGCGCTCTCGCCGTCAAGGGTCGCTGTGAGGTCAAGCTCCTTTTCAGCCAGATATTTCTCAATATAATCGTCCTGTATAGGCGATATCCTGTTGTTTATCATATCCACCTTTTCGGGAACTATATCAACAGCGGTAACAGTGTTGTGCTGTGCCAGCAGAACAGCCAGCGAAAGTCCCACATAACCTGTACCCGCAACTGCTATCTTCATCTTAGTTTCCTCCCATGTAGAAATTCTTGTACCACTGTGCAAAACTGCGCAGTCCCTCACGCAGGCTGATAGTCGGCTTGAAACCGAAATCACGCTCCAGCGCCGATGAATCTGCGTAAGTCACAGGAACATCTCCAGGCTGCATTGGTACAAGTTCCTTGTGAGCATCAAAGTCATAATCCTTGGGCAGAACCCCTGCACGTACAAGCTCCTCGCTGAGTATCTGCACGAAATCCAGCAGATTTTCGGGAGTACCGCCGCCGATATTGTACAGCGCATAAGGCGGTACAGGCAGACCGTCCTCACCGTTTTTCTTCTCGGGAGCTTTCTGCATAACGCGGACTATGCCCTCAACGATATCGTCAACAAAAGTGAAATCGCGCTTGCAGTTGCCGTAGTTGAATATCTTTATGGTCTCGCCCTTTACAAGCTTGTTGGTGAATCCGAAATATGCCATATCGGGACGTCCCGCAGGACCGTAGACTGTGAAGAAACGCAATCCCGTGGTTGGGATATTGTAAAGTTTTGAATATGCATGGGCAAAAAGCTCGTTGCTCTTCTTTGTCGCCGCATACAGCGAAACTGGGTGGTCTACCATGTCATCAGTGCTGAAAGGAACTTTCTTGTTTCCGCCGTAAACGCTGGAAGAACTTGCATAAACAAGGTGTGCCACAGGATAATGACGGCAGGCCTCAAGGATATTGTAAAAGCCTATCATATTTGAATTTATATAGGCATCGGGATTTTCAATGGAATATCTTACACCCGCCTGCGCCGCAAGATTTACGACTATCTCAGGCTTGTGCTCCTCAAATATCTTTGTGATGAGTGCCTTGTCAGCAAGGTCGCCTTTGTAGAACTTGAAAGTGCACTTGCTGTTCTTTTCAGCTTTTTCTATCTCGGAAAGACGGTATTCTTTCAGGCTTACATCGTAGTAATCATTCATATTATCAAGCCCGATGATGCATACACCATCAAGCATACCGAACAGCTTTGTTACCAGATTCGAGCCGATAAATCCTGCCGCGCCCGTCACGAATACAGTTTTTAAATTATTGTCAAACATTTATATGACCACCCGATTATTTTATTTCTTTCAGATATCTCGCTACTGCGTCCTGCCATGTTGGCAAAGGCTCAAAACCGTTTTCCACAAGCTTAGACTTGTCCAGTCTTGAATTGAAAGGACGCGCCGCCTTGCTGAGCCCGTATTCCGCAGTTGTCACAGGGGTGACTTTTGTATCATAACCCGCCTGCCTGAATATCTCACAGGTGAAATCGTACCAGCTTATATATCCGCCCTCGTTGGTAGCGTGATAGTAGCCGTATTTATCGCTTTCAGCCATGTCCACCAGCAGTCTTGCAAGATCATAGGTGTAAGTAGGTGTACCTATCTGGTCATTTACCACACGAACCTCGGGGTACTTTTTGCCCACATTCAGCATGGTCTTTACGAAATTATTGCCGTTAACACCGAAGACCCATGCTATCCTGACGATGAAATATTTATCCAGAGTATTAGCTACCGCAAGTTCGCCGTCAAGCTTTGACTGTCCGTAAACATTCAGGGGAGCATAGTCCTTGCAGTCAGGCTGCCAGGGAGTTTCTCCCTGTCCGTTGAAAACGTAGTCGGTGGAGATCTGTATCATCTTGCAGCCCAGCTTTTTGCATACATTCGCGATATTCTGAGGTCCATCAACATTTATCGCGCGGACTTTAGCGAGATTCTCCTCGTCCTCGGCAGCGTCAACAGCCGTCCACGCGGCGGGGTGGATAACAACATCGGGCTTGACTTCGGAAAGCACTTTTTCAACAGCCGCGGGGTCAGTAATATCAAGTTTAATGTACTCAAAATCCTGCGGAACACTATCGAGTATATCCGAGCCCACAGCCTCATGACCGCGCTTTGCCACCTCGTTCATTACATCATAACCGAGTTGACCACCAGTACCAGTTACAAATATTCTCATATATATCCTCCAGATGAAGTATTCTGCCTATCGCCGAAAACAGCTTATCCCTGAGATAATCCAGCAATATGCATACGGCAAACAATGCAAAAGAATACACGATTATCGAAGATATCACAACAGGCTGACTGTTGTGGGTCTCCATGAATTTCTTAACGGGATAGAAAACTATCGTAGGGTTTACCGTTATAAGGTAGACTGCAAGCACATATTTCGATATCCTGCTTGAAAATTCCGATATAGGTCCGTATGAATCCCAGAAAATAAACAGCAAACAAAGTGCCACTGCGCCTAAAACTATCAGCGGATCGTTGTAGCTGTAAATATACCACGAAAGTGTGGAATGTGATTTTCTGTACATCACAAAAGCCGCAAATGCCACAGCCGCCGAGGTCGCAAGATATATGCCCAGATACAAAAGCTTGGATTTAGGCAGCTTTTCACTGTTCTTGCGGCACAGCATACCCACAAAATACATATACAGACCGTGCAGGAATGTGTGTCCTCTGCCGATGCCGTCCCAGTCGAAAATAAAGCCGTACACAACTGCCACCACGCTGAGTGTTATCAGCAGTTTCTTCTGCTTTGAAGCATCAAGTGAATCGATAAATTCGTTGATGAACGGCGCAAGTATACAAAGCAGGAAATATGCGCCCATGAACCAGTACGTCGATATGGGGAACGCCACGTTGAACAGGTATTTCAGCGATTGCCCAGACATCAGCGTGAACTGCTTGCTGAATAGCATTACCAGGTACCAGATGAATAAATAAAATACCATCTCAACGTACAGCAAGACGATCTTTTTGGATTTCAGCTTGATGGAATAGTAGCCGCTTATGAAGAAAAACGCATTAACGGCTATGATGCAGAATGAGTTCAGCAAAAACAAAGAAAAAGGAAATTGATCGCGGCTTACATTGCCTGATCCGATGGCCTTGAGATCCAATGCATGAACGATGATATGATGTGCAGTTATCATTATCATCAGTATACAACGAAGCAAGTCAGTTGAATAATTGCGCTTCGCGGACATTTCAGACCTCCGCACGATTACCGTACATTTTCTCGTAGTAGTTCTGATATTCTCCGCTGATTATAGTTTCCCACCATTCGCGGTTGTTCAGGTACCAATCGATAGTCTTCTTGATACCGTCCGCAAACTTGGTCTCGGGCAGCCAGCCCAGTTCGTTGTGTATCTTTGTGGGGTCGATAGCGTAGCGCATATCGTGACCCTTTCTGTCTTCAACGTGTGTGATAAGGCTCTCGGGTTTGCCCAGTTCTCTGCATATCAGCTTAACGATATCGATGTTCTTCATCTCGTTGTGTCCGCCGACATTGTAAACCTCGCCGACCCTGCCCTTGTGTATGATAAGGTCGATAGCACGGCAGTGATCCTCAACATACAGCCAGTCGCGGACGTTAAGACCCTCGCCGTAAACAGGCAGAGGCTTGTCAGCCAGTGCATTTGCTATCATCAGCGGTATCAGCTTCTCGGGGAAGTGATAAGGACCGTAGTTGTTGGAACATCTGGAAATTGTCACAGGCAGACCGTAAGTTCTGTGATAAGCCATTACAAGCAGATCAGCACCAGCCTTTGATGAAGAATAAGGCGATGAAGTGTGTATAGGTGTCTCCTCGGTGAAGAAGAGGTCGGGTCTGTCAAGTGGCAGATCGCCGTAAACTTCATCGGTACTTACCTGATGATAACGCTGTATGCCGTACTTTCTGCAAGCGTCCATCAGCACCTGTGTGCCGAGGATATTTGTCTGCAGGAATATCTCAGGGTTCTCAATGGAACGGTCAACGTGAGATTCAGCCGCAAAATTAACAACGATATCGGGCTTTTCTTCCTCAAACAGCTTGTAGATAGCTTCCCTGTCGCAGATATCTATCTTCACGAATCTGAAATTCGGGTTCTTCATCACGGGTTCAAGTGTGCTGAGATTGCCTGCATAGGTCAGCTTGTCAAGGCACACGATGCGGTAATCGGGATAGGTATCCAGCATATGGAACACGAAGTTCGAGCCGATAAATCCTGCGCCGCCTGTTACAAAAATAGTCATATCGATTCTCCTTAAAATTCAATCTTGGATTCTGCCAGTGAGGGGTGAACTTTGTCCTTCTCGCTGAGTATCAGTTCGCCCGCTTCAGGCCACTCTATACCGATGGCAGGGTCATTCCACATGATACCGCCCTCGTCCTCGGGATGGTAAACGTCGTCACATTTGTATGCAAACTCGGCGTAATCGCTCAGTACAAGAAAACCATGTGCAAATCCGCGGGGTATCATGAACTGACGCTTGTTTTCCTCAGAAAGCACTGCGCCAACCCACTGTCCGTAGGTCTCACTTCCCTTTCTCAGGTCAACAGCAACATCAAACACCTCGCCTTTCAGCACACGCACCAGCTTTGCCTGAGGATAGGTCTTCTGAAAATGCAGACCCCTCAGCACGCCCTTGCGTGAACTGGACTGATTATCCTGAACGAAGTTGTAATCAAGACCTGCCGCCTTGAAATCGCTCTCTTTATAAGTTTCCATAAAGTAGCCGCGGTTGTCGCCGTAGGTCTTGACGTCGATTATGTAAACGCCTTTCAGCTTAGTCTCGTTAAACGTAAAATTACCCATCTTAAAAAAGCTCCTTAATATTTAATCTTACCCTCTGCCACCTTTTTGAGGTGCGCACCATAGGGAGATTTGCCGTATTTTTCGGCAGACTTCATCAGCCCGTCCTTGTCTATCCAGCCGTTGATGAAAGCTATCTCCTCGGGGGCGGAAATCTCTATTCCCTGACGGTTCTGTACCATCTGCACGAAGTTAGTTGCCTCCGCAAGACTGTCCATCGTACCTGTATCCAGCCATGCAAAACCTCTGCCCAGCAGCTGAACATCCAGCAGACCGTCATCAAGATACATCTCATTGAGGGTGGTTATCTCCAGCTCGCCGCGAGCCGAGGGCTTTACTGCATTTGCGCGGGCAGAAACTCCCTTGGGATAGAAGTACAGTCCCGTCACCGCATAGTTGGACTTAGGCTCCTTCGGCTTTTCCTCAATGGAAACAGCCTGTCCCTTTTCATCAAATTCGACCACACCGAAACGTTCGGGGTCGGGAACATAGTATCCGAAGACCGTCGCACGAGCATTATTCTCGGCATTTTCCTTGGCGGTACGGAGAATTCTTCCGAAGCCGTTGCCGTAGAAAATATTGTCGCCCAGCACCATAGCGCAGGCATCGTCGCCGATAAACTCTTCACCGAGAATGAACGCCTGAGCCAGACCATCGGGAGAAGGCTGTACCTTATAAGAAAGGCTGATACCGTACTCCGAACCGTCACCGAGAAGCCTTTCAAAATTCGGCAGGTCGGTGGGGGTGGATATTATGAGTATATCCTTTATGCCAGCCAGCATCAATGTTGACAAAGGATAGTAGACCATAGGCTTGTCATAAACAGGCAGAAGCTGTTTCGATGTTACCATCGTTAATGGATAGAGTCTTGTGCCGGAACCGCCGGCTAGAATAATACCTTTCATATCGTTCACTCCCATTATTAATGTATATTATCAGCTGTATATCTCCACTGTGCAAAAGCGACAATTTGAAACACAGCCCGCCGTACTAATAATTATCCCTTATATTATACTATTTTTTAGCGGATATGTCAAATCCCTCTTGTAAAAATAGAATGAATTCTCGGCGCTGTTATGTCAATTTTAAACGGATAAAGCCGCCAAAAAACGATAATTATGCTTACCTGATCATATCAATGAACAGTAAATGAACAAAATCGATTAATTTTGCATGTGCATAAATTATAGCTAACCGACAAATTCGCTGAAATACCCGCTTGAATTTTCGATATTTCGTATAATTATCCGAAATGTTCAGAACCGGAAATTATCTGACATTTAACTACGAATATCAATCATTGAAACATGCAGGATCTGAGATATACAGCGTTTCTTAGCTGATAATATCAAAAAGCAACAGATCAATCACCAATCAAAACACTAAAAATAATACAACAATATTTTTCAAACGTCAATACTTATCATATATCAAAATCACTTCATCGGCAAACTGATTTTTACTTAACCGTGTACGAAATCGACAATGCTACAAAAAATAATCGCATATCGCCGAAACAAGAACTAAAACATCGGTTAATTATTTTATTGTTTACTTGAAGTTAACAATTGAGTCAAAATACTTTTATACAATATGTCCATTGCAACTATTGCTGTTTGATGTTATAGTATAAATAAGCGGAAGCCCTGTATCAAACAGAATACACCCCTATTGTAAAAGATGACCGGCGGCAAAAGCACTTTGGCATTACCCTCGGAGTTATCAGGCAAATCCGATATACCTTACATATATAAGGTAACTTACAGTAAGCATTCTCATCAGGCAAGCAGCATCTCTCAAATGCTTACTAACTCATGACCTGCAAAACCGCAAGCATACTTAACATGATATCGGTTTGACTGCTTTATGATAAGATGTAGATTTTATATGTTTGGCATCTCACTGATGTTATATAAGAATATTATCTTATTCAAAATATACTAAACTTCCCCAAAAGCACCGAAATAAAAGTTGTATTATATACAAATTGTTATAACTTATATAATTATACTAATGTGATAAACCCCGACCGTAATATTTATTTATTTTAACTATTGCAAGCATATAAATGATATGATATAATTAAATAAGTTAAGAAATCGGATCATAGGGAGAATAGGCTATTATAGGATTGGCAGTTTTTATGAAAATTGCATTTTGATCCGATAGTACTTGACGAAACATACTAAATTAATATGGAGGTCTTTTTAGATGAACATGACAAAAGTTGTAAGCAAATGCGCAGCAGTTCTTTCAGCAGTAGCAATCATGGGATCTACCGCTGCAGGCATTGTTCCCGCAACATTCGCAAATGCCGGCAATGTTATCGTAGCCAGCGCAGCTGATATCAGCGATTTCGAGTATGACGGCACATATTTCACAGGCGACCTTTACTGTGCAGTAGGCAGCTCTTTCACAATGGAAGTTATCCTCGGCACTCAGGATAAGGCTTATGGTACCAGCGGTTTTACTTATGAGTGGTACTACAGCTCCAGCGCTACCAAGGGTACAAACAAGATCGAACAGTTCAACTGGACAAAGCTGAACTACACCACAAAGGCTATCACTGTTAACATGACTTCTGCTATGAACGGCGCACACATCTACGCTGTTAAGATCAACAAGTCTACAGGCGAGAGAACCTCAACTCCTATGAGAACACTCTGCAGTGTAAAGGCTAACCTGCAGCTGGGTACATCCTCAGTCAGCAATTCTTACGTTACAGTTCCCGTATACCTCAGCGGTCTGACAAACAACCAGATCTCTGCCGGTACTATGACTCTGAACGTAGATAAGAGCGTATTTGATGACGTAAGCTTCTCTTTCGCAACAAACTCTCTGAGCAGCCTGGATAACTACGCTAACGGCGAGTACACCAACGCATTCTACAATGTATCTTCAGCTGCAACACTCAGCGGCAATCTGCTGGGCACATTCACTCTGAAGGTAAAGAGCGGCGCAAATCCTAACGGTTCCAAGCTGACTCTCAATATCGACAAGCCCACCCTGACAGGTGACAACTTCAGCGGCAACCTCGTATACGGCATCAACACCGCTACCACAGAAATAGGCAAGTCCTCTTCTACCAGCGACACTGTTCCTAAGAACTTCAGAGCTGTTACCAACTCTCAGTATCACCAGATCCAGTTCGTTTGGGACAAGGTACAGGGCGCTGACAAGTACGGCATCGCTGTATATCTGGCTGGTAAGTGGAGAGTTCAGACTTCCAACATCACTACAAACAGCTATATCACTCCTAAGAACCTGACTCCCGGCATGACCTACAAGGTTGCTGTTGCTGCAAGAGTAAACGGCAAGTGGGATACAACAGGTGCTATCAAGAACGCTATCACTGTTACTGTTAAGTAATTCTGCAAGCGATCGATCATGATAATCAAAACGGCAGCTTTTTCGGAGGCTGTCGTTTTTTTGTCTGAAATTTACACATAAAAAACAAAAGGCATCTTCCGCGGAAGATGCCTTTTTATCACGTATCACAGTTCTTTTATCATTTTCTTGATGTTATCGGCAAAGATATCATAGGTGAAATTATCCAGCACTCTATCTCTGCCCGCGCTGCCCAGCTTTTCCCTCAGTTCGGGGTCGCCAGCCAGCTTTTCAAGAGCATCAGCATAAGCCTTGCTGTCGGAGTTCGGGCACTCAAGACCCGTAACATCCTTGACATTAACATAATTAACTCCGCTGCCGGGGATAGTGAATGTCACCGCAGGCTTACCGAAATACATACCCTCTGCCAGCGCGATGCCGAAAGCTTCGTTCTTTGTAACCGACGGGAAACAGAATATATCGCAGGCCATCAGACAAGCGATAAGCTCGGTGTCGCTGATCTTTCCAAGGAAATGCACCTTGCTGTCGCCAGATGCTTCTTTCATCAGCATACCTGTCAGTTCGCCCTTGCCGCCGATAAGTATAGCAAACTTATCGTCCAGATAACGGCTCGCCTCAACCAGCTTTATAAAGCCCTTGTAGGGAATATGTCTGCCCAGACCGAAGCATATGGTCTTATCCTTGTACTTTTTGCGTATCTTCGCCGCAAGTTCCTCTATCTCGGGTGTAACTTTCAGACGCTCATTGTTGATGCAGTTGGGTATTACCATACACTTGTCCTTGAAACGGCTAAGGAACGGACTTCCCTTTATATAGTTCGGGCTTGTGGCGATGATCCTGTCAGCCCGTTCAAGCAGTTCGATATTCTGGCGGTAAAACAGCTTCGAGAGCACCTTCTGCTTTGTGATATCCAGATGCCAGTAAACCACCAGCTTGAAATCCTTCTTTTTGTATCTCAGAAGCATCTCCGAAACAAATGGATTTGGATAATGGAACACAATGATATCGGGCTTGTAACTCTCCATAACGTTTTTGAGTTCCTTGTAGTAAGTCACGGAAAGCGCCTGAGAAGCCACTTTTGCCACCGAGCCACAGCGAATGACCTCAACGCCGTTAACGTCATCATGAACAGTCTCGCCCCTGTGTGTAGTCACACCATCGGTAGTGGAATCCTCATTGAAGCAGATGATCTTCTGCTCATAGTCCTCCCCTTTCAGCGCCAGAGTTATGTCAGCCGCGACCTCCTCAACTCCGCCTATAAAGGGATAATAGTATTTTGAAATATGTAAGATCTTTTTCATAATCGAAGCCTCTACATTAATTATTTCATCGACATCTCGATGCTTTTCGCTTTGCTGAGCATGGGCTTTTCAACATACTTTGTCAGCAGATGAGCCAGACCCAGACTTGCCGCGAATTTTATCACAATGAACAGTACCAACTTCACAATATACAGTTCCGCCTTTTTATCCGGATTCTTCGGATCAACCAGAACAATGATCTTCTCAAGGATCAGCTGCGGTATATCCGAAACCAGGAAGAATGAGAATCCAACACTTCCCAGCTTATTCATTGCCTCGACCGATACTTTGTACTTGTCCGCAAGCACAAACAGTGCAATGCCCGCCACATATGCAACAATATATCTGATAAACTCTCCTCTGTATGAAAGAATAACACTCGGCACAAAAGCAGCCGCATATATCTCCAGATATCTCGAAATACTGCGGATATCGCCGTATTCCTTGTACTGTATGCCTATCAGACCAAACATTATCAGAAGTACAAAAGCAGTCGGTATACCGTCATTGTGTGTTATAAATCTCAGTAGTGAGATCAATACGGCACCTATGCCTCCTGCAATAAATAACCTTTCAATGGTCTTTTCGCTGGCATACTCAAAGAAATCCGCCGAAAGAACAGCCAGCGCCACAAAGAAGCAGACCTGTATCGGCATCATCCAGCTTGTACCGATTAATGGGGAAGATCCAAAAAACTTATTGAACAGCGTCATATTGAACAACAGATCTTTAATGTGCGAGAATAATCCTACTCTCGCCAGAACTACCTTCGTGATATATGTAGCCACCAGTATCAGCCAGAAAACAGGGTACATTCTTACAAAGCGGTTGTACAGATACTGTTTTCTCGTCCTTTTCTGCCTTGCCTGTACCGCCAGATATCCCATGATAAGGAAAAATATCGCAACACCCGTCCTGCCAATGACAAAACCAACTGAATTGTCAGCCCACGGCATCGGCGGATGAGCAAAAAACACAAGCAGTGCCGCAAACCCTCTCAGGGTAGATATCCATCCGTAATTATTTTCGTTGTTGCCGCTCATTTTTTCTTATCCTTACAATGTTCATTTTCATATATGATCTTGTCCGTCCTGCTGATCTCTTCACCGATCTGCACCTCAATGAGGGACATATCCGTATCAGCGATGATCATATGCTTCATACCTGCCCTGGCAGTCACAGTATCTCCCGGCTTAACAGGTATCTCCTTGCCGTCCAGAATAAATCTGCCCTCGCCCGAGATAACAGTCCACACTTCGTCACGATACTCGTGGCTCTGATAATTCATATTGTTTCCCGCGAATATCTTTATCTTGACAGTCATAGCCCCGGGTTCTGTGTCGATGACCGTGTAGGTTCCCCATGATTTCTCTGCGTAGCGAACATCACCCGCGATCTTCTCCACATAGGGCTTCATATATCCGCTGCGCTCTTTATCCGAGACCAGTATTCCATCACCGCTGACAGCTATCACCATATCATGACAGCCCATACACAGCACAGGTATACCCAGTTCATTGACCACCTGCGTGTTATTACAGGTATCATCAAGGGTAACATCGCCCTTTGTAGCGTCTGCCATTACCTCAGCCATCATGTTCCATGTGCCGACATCTTTCCAGTCGCCCGAATAGCGCACCGCCTTTATAGAACTCTCCTTTTCGACTACTGCGTAGTCAAAGGATATCTTTTCCAGTGTATCATACTTTTCAAGTATCTCATCATAGCCCGAACAGCCCGTTATCTCCTGTACCTTATCTAAAAGATAACCCAGCTTGAACGCAAACACGCCTGCATTCCACAAAGCGCCCTGTTTCAGGTATTCCGCCGCAGTCGCCTTATCGGGCTTTTCCTTGAAAGACCTTACAAGGCTGACGGCATCCTTTTTATCGGGTATGATGTATCCGTACTTATCCGACGGATAAGTTGGCTCGATGCCCATCAGCGTAAGATTCGTATCACCATTATTAACATAAGCTTCCAGCGATTTTACGCACTCATAATAACTGTTGTCAACATAAGGGTCAACAGGACATACTATCACGCACTCGTCCCTGTCAACTTTTTTCACATCGTGAAGATATTCCGACGCAAGTGCTATTGCAGGAAAAGTATCGCGCCTGCAAGGCTCTATACATATAGACACCTTGTCGCTAAGCTGATTCCTTATAGCGCTTACCTGTGAACGAGAGGTCGCAATAGTTATACCCGCATCACTTACAGATGTTATCTGACGGTACACACGCTGAAGCATGGACTCATAATCGTCATCATCATTCTTGAACAGTCGTATGAATTGTTTACTTTGCACATCATTTGACAAAGGCCATAGCCTCTTGCCGCTTCCGCCGGACAATAAGATTATATTCATTCCATATCCCCCAGTTCAGCTGTTATTTCCCGTTACCAGGATTTAGCAATAACAAGCTATTACGCGATATCCGCCCCTCTGAGCCATGACTTCACACAGCATCAGTACACCTTAATTATGGGGTAATGATATCGTTTACAAAAATATTCCTTTATATTTCGGGATGACCCTGAATCGTAACAAATCAGTGAAATCACATATATTATATATTTAATATTGTACTGCATTTCGTTCGATATGTCAAGTAACTCACGTTTAATTGCATCGGTTATTTTAACCAATTAAGACAACTAAAATACAATATCCACATTCTTCCATGTTAAAATATTATCCTGTCCCCCATTTAACAATATTGATAACAAAATAACAGCGCCAATTTCTGTGTTTTACACATAAATTGCGCACATGTAGTAAGTAAATTAGTTTTAAATTCATTAAATTTATGCACAAATCATTTCCGCGAAATTACGTATATATATAATTTTGAAATTGTACTAAAAAAAAGCGGCGGATATTATTTATAGTGATGAAAAAGATTAAAAATGTTGACTTTTGCTTATATGCGTGATATAATATATTTAACAAAAAGCAACCTGTTGATCTTCAAACAGGCCGCATACATCGCTTAATTAAGCTGAATCAGACTTAAGAGGCGAACATCATTTATACATATGTATATAATATATGTAACTTCGATTTATAGTGAGGTCGTTTCATTAGCGCAGGGCAACCGGAACACAGTCCGGACCTTATGTCAAAGCACATCATTCGCAAGTATGGCTCACAATGCCATCGGAAAACCTTGAGACTATTGAAAATGGGGAGAAAGAAATGATGAATTTAAATGCACAAACAGATACAAGCATTCTGGCAGGCAGCATAGAAATGACATCTTACAGCGAAACAGCGCTGCAAGAAAGAGAAATTACCGTTTCACACGGCATACTCTACAGAAGAAAACCTTTATATGAAAAAATAAAGAGAGCGTTTGATGTAACGTCTTCACTGATAGCACTCCTGATGCTGTCACCTCTTATGCTGGTAGTCATGGCTCTGATCGTTATAGATGACTTCGGCAGTCCTTTTTATATGCAGGAAAGAGTGGGAAAAGACGGCAAGATGTTCAAGATCTACAAATTCCGCTCAATGTACAAAAAAGCTGATAAAAAGCTGGAGGAACTCCTGGCACAGGACGAATGTAAGGGCGCCACTTTCAAGATGAAGAACGACCCCCGCATCACCAAGATAGGTCACATCATTAGAAAGACCTCTATCGACGAGCTTCCTCAGCTCATCAATATCCTTAAAGGTGAGATGTCGATCATAGGACCCAGACCCTTTATCCCAAGAGAGCAGGCAAATCTTCCGGATGACAGACTCCTGGTAACACCCGGTCTCTCCTGCTACTGGCAGATCGGCGGAAAGAACTCACTCACAAAAGAAGAGCAGATAGAGCTTGACAGAAAGTACATACAAGACCGTTCTGTTCTTGTGGATATTGGTATTATAATAAAGACCGTTTTGTTCGTTTTCAAGATCGGCAATTCCTGAGTCTGAATCGATCCGGTGCAAGTCCGCTGTGATTTTGCACCGTTTTTTTATGTTTTAGAGAGGATTTTTAGTTCAAGTCCTTTTTGGAGTTCATGAAATTTTAATGTTTGTCACTTGAAAAATTTTATCAAAATTTGGTATAATTTATAGAGTCTGAATTATTGAATTTCACCTAGCAGATAATTGCTGCATAAAAAATGAAAGATTAATCTAGGAGAACCGCTATGAAAAAAGTTGCAGTTGTGGTATGCCCTAATATAAGGAATTTTGGAAGCGTTCTGCAGTCATACGCAACGCAGAAAGCTGTTACAAAGCTGGGTTATGACAACGAGTATATCAAATATGTAAAGACCAAAAAGACAGCCTACAAATATCTTATACAGCTGCTTATACCGTCCATAATGGCGGAAAGATGGTCCTTTGTAAAAAGAAAGTTTTTCCAGAAAAAGAACAGCGAGCTCATCAGCAGGCGCAACAAGGCTTTCGATAAGTTCGTTGATAAGTATATGGTAGCTTCACCCAAGTACGTAGGATACGATCAGCTAAAAAAAGCTGCAGGCAAGTACAGTATGGCTGTCCTGGGCAGCGATCAGGTCTGGAACCCCATCAACAGCGGTTCTGATTTCTATACTCTCAACTGGCTGAACAGCGGGACAAAGCGCGTGGCTTATGCGCCAAGCTTCGGTGTTTCAGAAGTACCCGCCCTGCTGCGTGATTTCTATAAAAAATTCTTGAACAAGTTCGATCATATATCCGTCCGCGAGAAAAGAGGCTCGGTCATCGTAAAACAGCTGACTGGCAAAAAAGTGCCCGTGGTCTGCGACCCCACCCTGCTCTTCAAGGCAGAGGAATGGGACGATATACAGCCCGAAAAGCCCGTAGCTGAGGGCAAATACATCTTCTGCTATTTTTTAGGAAACAGAAGAGAGCCCCGCGAATGTGTGCTGAAACTGGCTGAAAAGACAGGTCTGCCTATCGTTATGATGCCGTTTTTCGGCGAGATATCGGAGTATGACAACAAGCTCAATGCGAAATTCGTGGATAACCCCGACCCATCGCATTTTGTGAGCGCTATAAAAAATGCTGAGTATGTATGCACGGATTCCTATCACGGTACAGTATTTTCCATTATTTACCGTAAAAACGTGATGGTTTTCAGGCGTCACAGCGCCGACAGCAGCAAGGATACATTCTCCCGTCTTGAATCTCTGCTTTCCATCGCAGGCATGAAAGACCGCGTGGTGAACGATGTCTGGGAGGACAGGTTCATCACCGATAGCATAAACTACGACGAAGTGACTGAAAACATCGACAAATTAAGGAAATATTCCTGGAACTATCTTTCAGACTCACTTAAAAACTGATGGAGAGATCAAGCCCGGAGGATCAAACAATGAATATTTCAGAGCGTGTCAAAAAAGACTGCTGCGGATGCAGCGCCTGTATGAACAGCTGCCCAAGGGACTGTATAAAAATGACTCCCGACAAGGACGGATTTTTATACCCCGAGGTATGCGAGGTGCTGTGCGTTGAATGTAATAAATGTGTAAAGGTATGTCCTGTTCTTAATGAGGATACACCCGCTAACAAGCCCAAAGCCTATCTGGTAAGGAACAAAAGCAAGGAACTGCGCAAGACCTCTACTTCAGGCGGATTCTTTGCTGCAGCGGCAAAATACGTCCTCAGCGAGGGCGGTGTCGTTTTCGGCGTGGGATTCGATGAAAATTTCCATGTAAGACACAGCTATATCGAAAATTTAAAAGAGATCAAAAAATTCAACAGATCGAAATATGTCCAGAGCGAAGTTGGACATACTTACAGAAAAGTCAAGGAATTTCTGGCTGACGGCAGAAAAGTGCTGTTTTCCGGTACTCCATGTCAGGTGGAAGCCCTGCTGAATTATCTGGGCAACGACCCCAATGATCTCTATACTATGGATATCATCTGCAAGGGCGTTCCATCGCCTAAATTCTGGAAGAAGTACCTCTCATGGCATAAAAAGAAGAGCGGCAAGGATATCCGCGAGGTAAGGTTCCGCGAAAAGACCTACGGCTACGGCAGTACTACCATGAGGGTAGTATACAGCGACGGCACCGAGTATGACGAGCCATACGATGTTGACCCCATGCTTCAGTTCTACAGCAAGGAGATGATATCAAGACCTTCCTGCTATGACTGCAAATCAAAGGGCAAACACAGGCGCAGCAGCTTTACTGCGGGCGATTACTGGTATGTCAGCGGCGCAGCACCAAGAATGGACGATGGCATAGGCGTTTCGCAGGTACTGGTAAACAACGAAAAAGCCGCTGCCGCATTTGAAGAGATCAAAAAATATCTGGACGTTGAACCTCTGGATTTTGATAAAGACAGCGCAATAAACGGCGGCATGATGGTAACTTCAGCCAAGCCGAACCCACGCAGGGAAGAAATGTTCGCAGACCTGGACGGAATGTCCATGTCAGGACTGCAAAAGAAATACTTCCCCGCTACCTTTAAACTGAAAAACAGGATAAAGCGTAAGATACGTCCCATTATGTACAATATGGGTATCCTTAAGATATATAAAAAAAGCATGAGAAAGCGCCAGAGTACGAAAGGCTCAAAGCGCTGAATATCGGAGGCATGGTGAAATGAAAAAAGTTTCGGTATATACAAGGGGCTTCACCCACGCGGCAAGCTATTACAGGATCTTGCAGTATACTGAAAAGATTAAGGACGCCAAGATCACCAACAGATTTACCGTCACAGATAAAATGTTCAGAAAGTATTCCAACTTTCCGACCCTCATCTGCAAGATACAGTACCACCTGATGATATTTTTCAGGAACTTCCGCAATTTTGCCGCTGATATGATAGCCAAGCCCGATATCGTGGTGATATCCCGCGCGGCAGTACCGAAGGTATGCGTTTTCCCCATAAGCCTGATGTATGAGCATATCCTGAAAAATTCAAAGGTGATATGGGATTTCGATGACGATATTTTCGGCATAAACGAGATCACAAAAGCCGAAACAAGGCTTCTGATGAAACACAGCGACCATATCATAGTCACAAGCGAATATCTGAAAAATAAACTGAACCCTCGCTGTAAAGAGATAACCTCTTTCCTGCCTACAACAGACGGCGACCTGCCTGTCAAGGACAAGGAAACTGTCAACAGAGAAAGAGAAGCATCCTACGGCGAAAAGGTTAATATCCTGTGGGTAGGCTCATCTTCGGGACTGAAACATATACGAAATGTCGTTCCGGCACTGGATAAGGCCGCAAAGGCTGTAAAGGAAAAGACGGGCAAGACAGTCACACTGACAGTCATATGCAATCTCCCGCTGGAATCGGAAACTAACTATCTTAAAATCGAAAATATCCTCTGGGCGAGAGATATCGTCCCCGCAGAGATGCTCAAAGCCCATATCGGCATAATGCCCCTGCTGAACATCAAGCGTTCGCTGGGCAAGGGCGGATTCAAGCTGGTGCAGTATATGGCAACAGGACTTCCATCCATAGCTTCCGATGTAGGATTCAACAGCAATGTTGTCATAAATAACGAAACAGGTATCCTCGTTGACGATAAAGACGATACCGACGGCTGGGCAGATGCTGTTATGCAGCTTTCAGTCGATATTGATAAATGGAAAAACTTTAGCAGGGCTTCTATGGAAAAATGGGAAGAGAACTTTTCCTTTGACCGCAATATGGAAGCATGGCACAAAATGCTCACCGAATAAAGCCCCGCAAAAAGGAGTTACTTTAAATGAAACTGGTTTTTATACACGACGGACCTCTGTTTTACGATAAGGACGGCAATTACTACGAATTTGCCTATCATGAGCTGTATGAAAGATATTCATATCTGGCGGATAAAATAACCTTCATGATACGTACAAAGCCCGTGGAGGGCAAAAATTTCACACTGGTGCCACCGCAGATAAAGGTCATAAGCGTACCTAATTTCAAAAGCCCCAAGACTATCCTTGTAAACAAGCCCAAGGCTGAAAAGATAGTTGAAAAGTGCGTAAGAGAGAACGATTACTTCGTACTGAGAACACAGAGCTCCATCGCACAGCTGGCAGTGAAGTATATCAAAAAGTACAACAAGCCATATATAGTTGAAAGCGTAGGCTGTTCCTGGGACAGCTACTGGAACCACGGCCTGCTGGGAAAGGCAGTTGCGCCTTATATGTACTGGAAGACCCGCAGCATAATCGGTCAGGCTAAGTACGTTTACTACGTTACAGGAGAATTCCTGCAAAGACGTTATCCTACCAAGGGCAAGACCGTCAGCTGTTCAAACGTCGTAATAGATGCACCACATAAAGCTACACTTGAAAAGCGTCTTGAAAAGCTGAAAGGCTTTGACCCCAAGAAAAAACTGGTGCTCGGCACTGCTGCCGCTCTCGATACCCGCTATAAGGGTCAGGAGTACGTTATACGCGCCATCAAGCCCCTGACTGATATGGGCTACGATGTGGAATATCATCTGGCAGGCGGATATAACGGCGCAAAGCATGACTATTTCCTCCGCGACCTTGCAAAAGAGCTGGGTGTTCTTGACAAGGTGAAGTTCGTAGGAAATCTCTCGGCAGATAAAATGCCCGATTATTACGATTCTCTGGATCTCTACGTTCAGCCAAGCAAGCAGGAGGGTCTGCCCAGAGCCGTTATAGAGGCTATGAGCCGCGGCTGTCCCGTTATAGGCACAAGTATCGCGGGCATACCCGAGCTTATACCAAAGATATGCCTTTTCAGAAAGGGCAGTACCGATGAGGTAGTCAAGGCAGTACAGCGCGTGCTGGGTACCGACCTTGATAAGCTGGCAAAAAAGAACTTCAAAAAATCGGAAGAATTTAGCAGAGAAAAGCTCGTCAAAAAGCGCGAGAAGTTCTATGATGAATTTCTTGCTGAATACAGAAAATGATCTTAAGGGTGGTTTGATCTATGGCTCATGCCGCAGGGATAGTGCTTTATAATCCCGATATAAACAGGCTGGAGGAAAATATCTCCGCTATCGCTCCGCAGGTGAGTGAACTTATACTTATCGATAACGGTTCAAAAAATATCGACGAGATAGCGGAGCTTACCGCAAAATACCATAATATCACTTATGTGAGGAACGATGATAACTACGGCATAGCAAAAGCCCTGAACCAGATCATCGATAAGGCTGAAGATCTGGGTGAAGAATGGGTGCTGACTCTCGATCAGGATACCGTCTGCCAGCCCGATATCATCGAAACATACGACAGCTTTTCAAAGCGTGCCAAGGATAACGTGGGCATCATCACATCAATGTACAAAGACCGCAGCGTTGAAGTTGATTTCGGCTTGACAAAGGACTACGAAAAAGTCAGCTTCTGTATAACCTCGGGAGCTTTCAATAACATAAAGTCTATAAAAGCCGTAGGCGGATTTGATGAAAAGCTGTTCATCGATATGGTGGATTACGATATCTGCTATGCCCTGACCCGCGGCGGATACAAGATAATCCGACTTAATTATACAGGCTTCCTGCACGAAGTGGGAAGAAGTACCTCACGTAAGTTTTTCGGAAAGGATATCATCATATTCAACCACTCCCCTTTGCGGAAATACTACTGGGTGCGCAACAGCATCTACCTGAAACGCAAGTATAAACTTGGTTTCAAGTCCGATGTGAGAGTTGTAAAAAGAATGATCCAGACACTGCTTTATGAGGACGATAAATTCCATAAGCTGAAAAGTATGTTCAAAGGCGTGGCTGACGGATATAAATTATAAAAGGAGAGATAGCATAAAATGGCTGCCATCGTAACGGTCTGCATTGTAAGCTTCAATCATGAAAAATGGCTGAGAAAATGTCTGGGGAGCATCTGCACACAAAAAACAGATTTTGAATACACGGTGCTTGTCCATGATGACTGTTCCACTGACGGCTCAATAGCTATCATTGAAGAGTTCGCACAGAAGTATCCCGATAAGGTGCATACTATCATACAGGAAGAGAACCGTTACAGCAAGGGCATAAACATCGTTCAGAAGTACGTTATACCCGCTATCAAAACAAAGTATTTCGCTATATGCGAGGGCGACGATTACTGGTGCGATGAAAATAAGCTCCAGAAACAGGTGGACTATCTGGAAAAACATCCCGAATGTAATATGACATTCCATAACGCAAATGTGGTGGATACGGATGATAACTATCTTAAAACTTTCTATCCCCGCAAAATGTGGAACGACAAGAAGCTTTACAAAGCCCTTGAAAATCCCGAAGGCACCGATATCTCGGTGGCAGACCTCATAAGGCTGGATTTTACTCCCACAGCTTCTATCGTGGGCAGAACTGAAAATCTCCGTCCTATCCTGAACTTTTCAACTTCTCTCGACCTTGTGGTCAGACTTGTGACCACCTACGACGGCTGTGCCCATTATTTCAACGAGATAATGAGCGCTTACCGCACTAATAATCCGAACTCCGCTTCGGGCTCAATAAAGACAGATCCCGAGAAGCTGAAAAAGAATTTTTTTGACCGTCACTGCGGTCTGCTGAAAGAGTTTGACGAGTTCACAGAAGGCAAATATCATGACGAGATCGAACATATAATAAAGCGTAAGGAACTGATCTACTATCAGCACCTCAACGACCTGAAAGGAATGAAGGCATCAGGGGTATACAACGAACTCACCCTATACGAAAGGCTGAAATACGATGTCAAAGACAAACTTCCTTTCATCACCGATCTGAAAAAGAAAATTAAGAGATCATAAGTACAATCACGGCACAAAAGTATCAGTATAATAACAAGTGAAAATCCATATCGGGTTTTCACGTATGCCGACTACAGATGATACACTCTTCATCTGCTGTCGGGATACGTCAGAAAACCGATCTACGATAAATATAATTATAGGAGAGATCTAATGAGTATTAGTGCAAGTACTTTTTTATATCTTACTGTCTTCACTCTTACATGCTTTTTCACCTATAAGGCAGAAAAGAAAATCGATCTACATATAAACACAAAGAAAAAGAGCGCCAAGCGCCTGGCGATACTCTATTCTTTCATCGCCCTCTTTGTACCATCGCTTCTTGCCGGTATGCGTGCGGATACCGTTGGTAAAGACGTTCTTGAATATGCCATCAGAACTTTCGATCTTGCAAACACGTCCTCATTCATCGAAACGTTCAAGCTTACTACCGAGCCCTTCGGATATGCCCTGCTGGCATATATCACATCGCTTTTCGCTGATGATGCAGGCGCTTTCCTGTTCACATCACAGGTGATGGTGATAGTCCCTATCTACCTGATAGCATATAAATACCGATCTGTCACACCTATGTGGCAGACGATGCTCGCTTATATGTTCCTGTTCTACAATAACTCCTTCAACGTTATGAAACAGAGCGTATCAGCTGTATTTATCCTGCTGTTCTACATATATATGAATGAACAGAAGTACCGCAAGATGCTTGCGTGCTTCATCGTCGCTTTCTCGTTCCACTTCTCGGCAGTTTTCGGACTTGTTTTCATATTTATCGTTAAGTTCCTTAACGGTAAGAAGAATAAGGAAACAAAGATCACTTTCATAGTTACTGTTATCCTGATGCTGGTTAACCTGAGAAGCATAAGCCGCTTACTTCTGGCACTTTCACTGCTTCCTGAAAAGTACGCTAAAAATATCGAAGCCGTATTCAGTTCGGATACTAACGTTTATCTGCGAATAAAAGGCTTCAACAAGCACGTTTTCTTTGACTGGGTATACAGATTCCTGCTTCTGCTGCTTCCGCTGCGAACTATCAAAAAGATCAGACCTGACTTTGATAAAAACATCAGACTGCTGCCTGTTCTGGGATTTGCGTTCTACACATACGTACTTCTGTTATTCAATACCATATACGGAATAAGAATATCGCTCTACTGCGATATGTTCACTATACTGACCGTACCTATGTTCGCATATCGATTCAAGCGTAAAAAGATCGAGGATAAGATCAAAGTCAACGCCTTTATCATTGGCTTCATGGGATTGTATTGGTTCGTGTGGGTAATGCTCTACGGCTGGTCAGGATCAAATCATTATATATTCAGATAAATGCGGGATATGTAATGAAGCAAAAGGAGTAATTAGTTTTGAGTTTAGAAAAGGATAATGTAGAACTGGAAGTTAATAACCAAGCAGATAATTCAAACAGCCAGGCTGAAAAATCTGTAGTTATCAAATCTCTGTTTTTTAAATTTCTTGAACGTGCAGGCTATCAGGGTATCGCCTTTATAGTACAGCTGGTACTCGCAAGGATACTGGGGCCCGGTAAGTACGGTACTATCACCCTGCTGGCGATATTTATAAGCATATCACAGGTGTTTGTACAGAGCGGACTTAACACCGCGCTGATACAGCGCAAGGATGTCAAGGAAAATGACTATTCCTCCATATTCTATGTCAGCCTGTTTATCGCAGTGGTGCTTTACGGCGTACTGTTTATAACAGCACCATTTGTTGCTGAGTTCTATGATAAGCCCCAGCTCAAAAACCTGCTGAGGGTGCTGGCACTGGTACTCATACCGGGTGCATTCAACTCTATACAGAACGCTAAAGTCGCAAGAGAGATGCGTTTCAAGGAGCTTATGTTCTGTACACTCGGTTCTGTACTAATATCAGGTACCGTAGGCATAGCCATGGCTTTAAGTGGATGCGGCGTATGGGCACTGGTTGGACAGCAACTCTCAAGCCGTGTATCTGTATGTATACTACTTCTTCTTATCGTTAAGTGGAGACCCAAGCGCGTACTGGAATGGGATCGCGTAAGAGTGCTCTTCTCTTTCGGCTGGAAACTTATGGTATCCGCTCTGATAGACGTTATCTACCGTGAGCTCCAGAATCTTGTAATAGGCAAAAAATACAAAGAAGAACAGCTGGGATACTGTAACCGCGGCAAGCAGTTCCCCGAGATAATCATAAACAATATCAACGGCTCTATTCAGGGCGTTATGCTGCCCGCACTTTCAAAGCATAACGGCGATAACAACAAGATCAAAAGCATGATGCGAAGATCCATCGTTACCAGTTCTTTCCTGATATTCCCTGTATGTATGGGCATAGCAGTGGTAGCCGGTCCGATGATACATCTACTGCTGGGCGATGAATGGATGCCCTGCGTGCCGTTCTTGCAGTTATACTGCTTTATATACGCATTCTGGCCGATACATACTGCAAATCTGCAAGCCATCAACGCCCAGGGCAGAAGCGATATGTTCCTGAAGCTGGAAGTCTTAAAGAAAACATACGGTTTATGTATACTTGTTTTCACAGTGCTTAAATTCAATACACCGCTGGCTATCGTTATCGGTCAGTGCTGTTCCACAGTACTTTCATGCTTTGTTAACGCCTCACCGAACAAGAAGCTGCTGAAATACGGCTATACCGAGCAGATGAAGGATATACTCCCCTCACTGGGCATTGCAGCGGCTATGGGCGCAATGGTATATTCCGTAACATTCCTGCACATGAACGATGTACTGACACTGCTTTTGCAGATACCCCTCGGTGTCATCTCATACGTAGCGCTGGCTAAAATATTCAAACTGGAATGTTTCGACTATATCCTTAAGATGGTAAATAAGATCAGGAATAAATTTTAAATAATTTCCGGAAAAGAGGAAAACCAAAGTGAAAAAACTGTTATTGCTTGGCGGCTCGGCGCAGCAGGTTGTTGCGATAGAGACCGCAAAGCGTCTGGGCTGCTATACTGTTCTCTGCGATTATCTTCCCGATAATCCCGGTCAGTACGCTGCCGATAAATTCTATCTCGTAAGCACCACGGACAAAGATGCCGTGCTTGAAGTTGCAAAAAAGGAAAACGTTGACGGCGTTCTCGCATACGCTTCCGACCCCGCTGCACCTACGGCTGCATATGTAGCCGAAAAACTCGGTCTCCCGGGAAGCCCCTACCGTTCTGTTGATATCCTCTGCAATAAGGATAAATTCAGAGCATTCCTTGCCGAAAACGGATTCTGCACCCCTAAAGCCAAAGGCTACGATGATCTTGCAGAGGCTGAAAATGATCTTAACAACGGCGTTTTCAGATTCCCCGTTATAGTCAAGCCCGTTGATTCCTCGGGAAGCAAGGGCGTAGGCAGGATAGACGATGTCAGCGAGATAAATGAAAAAATCAACTATGCTATGTCATTCTCAAGAGGTCATAAAATTATCGTCGAAGAATTTGTGGAAAAGTTCGGCTACCAGATAGCAGGCGACGGTCTCTCCATCGACGGCAAACTCGTTTTCAGATGTTTTGCCAACGACCATTTCGACCCGAAATGCGAGAACCCCTTCGTCCCTGTTTCAGCAAGCTTCCCCTACAATATGCCCGACGATGTACAGACCAAGATACATAACGAGATACAGCGCCTGCTGACTCTCCTTGATATGGGCACTACCACATATAATTTTGATATGCGTATCGACAAGGACTATAACGTCTACCTCATGGAGGTCGCACCCCGTGACGGCGGAAATTATATACCCGATATCATAAAGTACTGCACAGGCGTTGACCTTGTGGAGTGTTCTGTAAAGGCGGCTATGGGTATGTCCCTTAGTGACGTTAAGATGTCCCCTTATGACAGCTTCTACGCTTACTATGCGGTACACAGCTATCAGAGCGGCATATTAAAGTCGATAGATATAGCCGAAGATGCGAAAAAGAAGATAGTTGAAGATCATATCATAGTAAAGCCCGGTGACAAGATCACCACATTCACAGGTGCGAATACGACCTTAGGCATACTGCTGATGAAGTTCGACAGCCTTGCTGAGATGCTTGATATGATGGACGATTCAGAAAAATGGATTAGTGTAAAGGTTGACTGATATGAAAGAAATAGGCGGATATATCGAATTTGAAAACTACTTCGGCACGGTTTACCACGAGTGGGCAGTACCGCTGAACTGCGGCAGGAACTGCCTTGCCTACCTTATCGAAGCCGAGGGTATCAAAAAGATCAGGCTGCCATATTTTCTTTGCAGCTCGGTAAAAAATGTCTGCCTAAAATACGGCACTGAGGTCGGCTACTACCGCATAGATGAAAACTTCCGACCGATAATTGACGATCTAGCCCCCGATGAATGGCTGTATATCGTAAATTACTACGGTCAGATCACCAACGAGGAAGTATCCCTCTTGAAGCAGAGATACAGCCGCGTGATTTTTGATAACTCACAGAGCTATTTTCAGCGCCCCGCTGATGGTGTACCTACACTGTACACCTGCCGCAAATACTTCGGCGTTCCTGACGGCGCTTTCCTCTACACAGACAAAATACTCACCCGCGATATCCCCACAGATGAGTCATTTGAACGCATACATTACATACTGGGCAGGTACGAAAGAACGGCAGGAGAATTCTATAAGGAATCCTCCGATAACAACCATTTCTTCGCCCATGAGCCAATCAAACAGATGTCTAAGCTCACAGCCGACCTGCTGAGATCTTACGACTATGACCGCATAATATCCCGCAGAACGGAGAATTTCAAGCTTCTCCACGAAAAGCTCTGCGGTATAAATAAGCTGAAACTCACTATCCCCGAGGGTGCTTTCATGTATCCGCTGTATATCGAAAACGGAACGGAGATCAGAAAAAAGCTGCAGCAGATGAAAATATTCGTGCCTACCCTCTGGGGCGATGTCTTTGAAAACTGTGATAAAGACAGCAGGGAGTATGATTACGCAGAAAATATCCTCCCCCTGCCCACAGATCAGAGATATGACGATGATGATATGAAATATATTCTTGAAAAGCTTCAGGAAACAGGAGTAATATAATGGATCTTAAAGGTAAAAGACTGCTGATACTCGGCGCATACAGCACCGAGATCGAGATCATAAACGAAGCCAGAAAGCTGGGTGTATACACCATCGTGACCGATAACCACACCGACTGGTCACTGGCACCCGCAAAAAGTATCGCAGATGAAGCATACGATCTAAGCTGGTCGGATTACGATGCACTTGAAAAACTCTGCCGCGAAAAAAACATCGACGGCTGTCTCTCGGGATTCAGCGAGATAAGGATAAAGTGTCTCAAAGAACTTTGCAAGCGCATGGGCTTCCATTTCTACGGCGAGGGCGCAGACATTGAGACGATATGCAATAAGGATAAGTTCCGCGATGCCTGCATAGCCTGCGGTATAGCTGTTCCCGACACTTACAGGTCGCCTGAGGAAATAAAAAAATACCCCGTAATAGTAAAGCCTGTTGATAATGCGGGCGCAAGGGGAATAAAGCTTGTCCACCGCGAAGAAGACCTTGCAGAAGCGCTGACAGGTGCTCAGAAGACCGCGTACTGCGGCGATGCTGTCATAGACGAATACATGGAGGGCGATGATCCCCGCTATGAACCTGCATTCTTCTACACGATACACAACGGCACAGCTACTCTGAATAATTCCCTCGACAGGATAATGGTAAATCTCAGCGATGATGCCATCAAGCAGGCAGTTGCTGATATTTACCCATCAAGATATCTGGATACTTTCATCGAAAATGAGGACGCAAAATTCCAGAAACTGTTTGCTGATCTGGGCATGAAGAACGGCATAGTCTTCTTACAGGGCAAGATGAAAAACGGCAGATATGCCCCTGTTGACATCGGCTACAGGCTGGAAGGCTCACTTTCCTTCCACTTCTCCGATTTCATCAACGGCACCAACGGTATGCAGATGATGATAAGATACGCGCTTACAGGCACTATGGGCGATGACGAAGTGATAAACACCAAGGACACTCCCCGCTATGACAAAACAGGCGTGATAATCGTACTGCTTGCCACCAAGGGCAAAATAGCCCACATATCGGGCATCGATGAGATAAAGAAAGAGAAGTGTGTCCTGCACCTTATCCAGAAAATGGACGTAGGCACTGAATGTACCAAGACTGTGGATTTCTCGCAGATATTCAGCAGGATATATCTGTGCTCGGATAACAAACAGGAGCTCCGTGATACTATCGATAGGATATACAGCACCGTCAAAGTGCTTGATGAGGACGGAAATAATATGCTTATAGGGAGATATGATGCAGATGAACTCAAATGATAAAAACTATACTAAAATGATAGATAAGTACGTCACTGGCAAAATACTTGTGACACGCTCTTCCATGCCCGAGTATGAGGAGTACTGCGAGGAGATCCGGGATATCTGGGACACCCGCTGGCTCACAAATATGGGTCCCAAGCACAAAAAGCTCCAGGAAGACCTGAAAGAGTATCTGGGCGTAGAAAAGCTCGATCTTCTGACAAACGGCCATATGGCGCTGGAACTTACAATGCAGGCACTGGGTCTCACAGGCGAGGTCATCACAACTCCCTTTACCTTTGCATCCACAACCCACGCAATAGTAAGAAACGGTCTGACCCCCGTTTTCTGCGATATCGACCCCGATAACTTCACCATCGATACAACTAAGCTTGAATCTCTCATCACCGATAAAACATCTGCCATCGTACCCGTACACGTTTACGGAAATATCTGCAACGTTGAGGAGATACAGCGTATCGCCGATAAGTACGGTCTGAAAGTCATCTACGATGCCGCTCATACCTTTGGCGAGACTTACAAGGGCAAGGGCATAGGCTCTTTCGGCGACGTTTCATGTTTCAGCTTCCACGCTACAAAGGTGTTCAATACCATAGAGGGCGGTGCGGTATGCTTTAAAGACCCCGCTTTCGGCGATGCTATCTACGATCTGAAAAACTTCGGCATACACGGTCCCGAGGTAGTTGAATCTGTAGGCGCAAACGCTAAGATGAACGAATTCTGCGCTGCTATGGGCATATGCAATCTCCGCCATGTTGATGACGAGATCAATAAACGCCGCGCAGCAGTTGAGCGCTATCACGAAAGACTTGACAACGTTGAGGGCATCAGGCTGAATAAGATCTCCCCCGATGTTAAGCCGAATTATGCGTACCTCCCTGTTATCATTGAAGCTGAAAAGATCGGCTGCGACCGCGACGAGGTATATAACGTACTGGCGAGCCACAATATATACGCCAGAAAGTACTTCTACCCCCTCACCAATACCTTCGACTGCTTCAACGGCAAATTTGACCCGAACTCCACACCCAACGCATTAAAGATAAGCCTCTCGGTACTCACCCTTCCCCTCTACGCAGATCTCGAACCCGAGCAGGTTGACCTCATCTGCGATATCATTCTTTCTTGTAAGAAATAAAACTGCGGGAACTGCCAAAAGGGAGCTATGGGGCAAGCCTTTCGCGAAAGGCTTGCGAGGAGCCACAGTCAGCAAAGCTGACTGTTAGAGGCAGAGCCTCTCGGTCAAGGCACCCAAGCGACGCGACAAGTTTGCTGTCAATTTTTTTGAACAGCAAACTCCCGCCAAAGAAAGGCGCAGTCACCGCTAACAAAAATCAGAGCGTGGACAATACAAATGTCCACGCTCTTTCTATCTGCGTAAATTATTGACGCGCCGTCATCGGGCAGCGTAAGCCACAGCCGACGCAGTCGCTGTTAGTTGATTTCTCGACCCGAGAAACGAGGGTCGAAAACTGCCACCCACCGTTTTCTTGACAACTTACCCTAAATATGGTAAACTGTACGCTGTAAAGACAGTAAAAAAACGTAACAGAATGGAACAATTGATATGAAATCACAATGGCTATTTTTCGATATAGGCTCGACCCTCGTCGACGAAACCAAAGCATACGAACACAGGATACTAGACGCCATCGAAGGCACTGACATAACCTATGAGCAGTTCAACGAGAAGCGCATCTCCTTCGCCATGCAGAACCTGCGAGGCGACCTTGAAGCAATAGAATACTTCGGGCTGAAAAGAACACCATGGCACAGCGAGGACGAATATCCCTACTCCGATGCAGATAAAGTCCTTGCATATCTCCACGCAAAGGGCTATAAGCTGGGTGTAATAGCAAACCAGTCCCCGGGCACCGAAGAAAGGCTCCAAAACTGGGGGTTGCTGAAATATTTCAGCACAGTAGCAGCTTCTGCTGAACTTGGTATATCCAAACCCGATAAAGCCATATTCCTCAAAGCATTTGAAATGTCAAACTGCACTCCAGAAAATGCCACAATGATCGGCGACCGCCTAGATAATGACATCTACCCCGCTATGGAACTTTGCATGAAAACCGTATGGATAAAGCAAGGAATAGCTGCCTATCAGCTGCTTGATAAAACAAAATCAGCTCCCGATCATATCATCAGAACTCTAAGTGAGCTGACTGAAATCTTCTGAAATCAATACCACCACTAAAGTGGTGGTTTGCACAGTCCCTAAAAGGGGCTATTACTGTATATACAAGCAGTTATGAGCATCATCGAAACAGCCAAAAGAAATGAGCTTGATGTCTATGGGTATCTGCTCTATCTGCTGACCGTCCTGCCCAAGTGGGGTGCGGATCCAACTGAAACACAGCTTAAATCGGTAATGCCTTGGAGCATGGCACTTCCACCATACTGTAAGCAAACTTACAGTGAGGTAAAGTAATTGGCTGTAAAGTAGAGTTACAGCCGTTGGTAGAGAAGTATAGTAACCGGTAGTAAAGTACAGTAGATGGCTCTAATAATCAAAGCCGAGGTTTCATTATTTCAGAACTATTATATCAGAACATCTTTGTTTTCTGGCATTACAGCTTTCATTAAGTATGAATCAATAGGCTTACCTGTTTCTATCGATTTTTTCATAGCTTCCACATATTCGTCTTGAGTACATGAATAATTTTGAATACATGGTATTTCATGGAATATATCTCTGTAAGCAATATTTAATGGTCTCAGGAATCGATTAAATGTCTTATAATCCATTTTTATGGCCTCCCTTTTTTTATTAAATCTTTGAAAGTTGAAGTTGTTGACGGAAAATACTTTTCCATAAATGAAATGGATTGGCTATTTCCTGAGCCTGTAAAAATACTAAACAAATTTGCAAAAGTTTCCTTCTCTCTTGCATATGCAGGACCGGCTGTTCCATTCCAATAATTGTTGTCATGCATATAGTAAGGAAAACCCTCGTTATTATAACGATTTATAATACGTGGATCATTGTTAAAAGAACCTGACAGAATATCAGAAATACAAATATCATCAATCGCTCCAGACGAAACCAGATCATCAAGCATTTGTTGCATTTGAATATTTGAAATATCAGAATTTAGCGCGTTAATAAAATTGTTTCCTGAGGATAGATCTCCCATCTTTGCATCGGCAAAATGACCATACTCATGCCTGAATATGTCAGCGTATTCATCATCAATATAACTTTTCTTCATTCTTATAATATCATCTATAGGATCATAATGGCATACACCTTCAACAGGCACTCCATTTACAATACTTGTCGGACAATCACCGACTTTCAATTTTTTAGATAATTTGTTAATTAAAGTCTTGAACTCATCGGGAGCATCTGAAAATGTATTAATTACAGCAGGTCTTCTATAATCAGGTACTGCATTTAACGCATTTGGTTTAAGGTTCACAGGTTTTGGGTACAAACCAGATAAATTGAAACGTTTATCCGCCATGGTACCAGCTTTACCTACAAGAATCGATGCACTAAGTCCGGCGAGCATCTTAATTTTCTCATTATCAGTAAACTTTCCTGCAATATATGAGCCACTATGACCTGCACCTTCAGCCAAAACTTCTTGTCCGAATATTACTCCGCCGGAACGCCATGTCAACTTACCAACCTTATATGCACCACCAATAGGGATCATCGCTCCAGCTGCAAATGAAAATACCTCTTCAACTATACCATAAACTTTTTCATTGCCTCTGAATATTTTATCTTTAACAAAATTGTATGACTTTGTTTCAAGGTCACCGGTTGAACCGTGATATATATCCTGTCCGCCTTCGATCAGATCTACTGTTCCGAATATTGCAGTACCGCCTCCGGCTACTCCACCGGCTATTCCTAAAACGAGGGGTGTACCTGCGCCACATGTAGCTACAATACATAAAGCACCAACTACGATGAGAACTCCACCGCCTACAGCCTTCCAGATACCCATTACCTTTCGGTCTTCTGCCATTTTATGTAATTCGGTCTCTTGATCCCAGATTGCATCAAGTATTTCTATATTGCTGTCATGGTTTTCCTGAAGGAGTTCATTCATGTAGATCTCAGCTGCTGCATAAGGATTCTCTCCGAATGTTCCTGCTACATATCTGTTTGGTTCGACCTGTGAAGGCACAAAAAGGCTTTCAAGCGACTTAATAAACAGCGCCATAAGAGTTTCTATTGAATTATCAATAGATGTTACAGTAGTTGATTCAAAATCGCTGATATTAGTATCGAGCTCTGTTAGCTTAGTATTGAGATTATCATGTGATGTAGGTATTCCCTGATCACCGGGAGCATCATAATGCTCGACACCATCTATGCTGTCGATATCACTTATTGCTGAATTGACCTTTGCACTTTCGTCCGCGAATATCTCGTATATATCTGCAAGCTTTGCTACAGTCGCTTCTATGCCATCTTCATCCAAAACAAATTTTGTTGAAGGATCAATAGAATAATATCCCGCCTTATATCCTGCAAAGTTATCGAGAAATGCCTGAGCTATCTGCTTGATCGAATCCAGAAATACATAATGGACTTCCTGAAAATAATTATACACTGCATCAGCGGTCTGTCCGCTCATTGCACTTGTATTTAGATATGAATCAAGAGCACTTTTGTAATTGTCAACTGTATCTTTTAAGTGATCCATATCTCTTTTAAAATCCCATAATAGGCTATACATATCTTCATATTTTATTTTATATCCCATCTATGTCCTCCGAATTCAATTATTCTTTCAGCCTTAATAATTAACGAATAAAAAACGTCAATCGTTTCTTGATTACTAGGAATTTATATATCAACTAAATCATAGTATTAAAACAGCCGGTCAATTACACAGGCAACCATTACCAATTAAGCGGAGTTTTTTCAACAATAACCTCTACATCACTTTTTTTGACCATCATGTTATATGCATATTTATCACACCGGTCAAAACCAAGCTTTTTGGCAATTTCACAATCGCCAACCCATAATTCATACTCATCTTTGGTTTCACGGGCAATACTAATTTTATAGCCTTTATAATCCACATATGATGATAATTCATACATCTCTGTAAGCTCTGAAGAATCTACTACTTTAGAATAGCTGCCTAAATTGTATCTATCAATATATGTATCATCAATTTCACTTTCAGAATTTGGGTACAGATGTATTTCATCTCCTTCACCTATGCCTATGCGATGAACTTCACCTTTATATACTCCATATGTTCCGTCGATCATTTCTTTACCTCCTTAAAATATCCCCCTTCAAATACTCCGACAACTTCGTCTACACCGTTTACTACTCGATGCAATTCTGCTCCATCTTTAATTTTCAGCGAAGATCCATAGGGTACCTTCCATTCGGGTACAACTCTCGTATTGCGTGATCCTGTAAATGCATTTTGTGTACATGGGTAACCATCTGTATTTGTTCCACCAAGCTCCGGACCAAAAGGTATCTCTACATTTTCAGGAGTCGTAGTCTTAAACGAAATATAACCATACGAATTTCCGTCTTCCGGAAACGGTCTTGCACCTGTACTGGTGGTATAATCCAATCTTGATGTTTCAACAACGTCACTATACATAACAGGACCATTCAGATCATCGGTTCTAGCAACATAACCTCTGATGTCCTTATAACCATCCGGTCCTAAATATTTATTTACATCATCTATAGGTAAAGTTTTTTGCAAAGGTGTAGTTGATGTTATACCGGGCATAGATTTTCTTATATCTATCATCAATGCTTTTTCAGCATCTGATAATGTAGCAACATCTTTTAGCTTGAGTTTCTCGAACTCAGTCAATGATAAACCGTGATCTCTGATGACTTTTTTAACCTCAGGTGATACATATCCCGAAAGATCAAACCTGCGGTCAAGCCTTGATGTTCCATAACCGGTTCCCATTGATGCCGCCATTCCCGCAATCATCTGTAATGTCTTATTATCGGTAAACTTTGATGCCACATACTGTCCACCGTAACCTGCACCTTCACTCAAAACTTCTTGTCCAAGTATTACTCCACCTGAACGCCATGTTAATGTTTTGGCTTTTGAAGCTGCACCAATAGGACACATAGCTCCGGCTGCAAATGAAAATATCTCTTCTGTAATATCATAGGCTTTTTGGTTGCCATCGAATACCGTATCTCTGATCCAATTGAATGACTTTGTATCAAGATCTCCGGTTGAGCCGTGATAAATATCCTGACCACCCTCGATCAGATCTGCTGTTCCGAAAGCTATGGTACCGCCACCTGCTGCCCAAGCACCTACAACTACAGGAGTTGCAGCACCGGCTGAACCTACAATACATACAACACCGACTACGATGAGAACTCCACCGCCAACAGCCTTCCAAATACCCTGTACCTTTCGATCTTCTGCCATTTTATGCAGTTCGGTCTCTTGCTCCCAGATAGCATCAAGTATTTCCACATTGCTGTCATGGTTTTGCTGAAGGATCTCATTCATATAGATCTCAGCTGCTGCATAGGGGTTTTCTCCGAATGAACCGGATACATATCTGTTTGGTTCGACCTGTGAAGGTACAAAAAGGCTTTCCAGAGACTTTATAAACAGTGCCATAAGGGTTTCTATTGAATTATCGATAGATGTTACCGTAGTTGATTCAAAATCACTAATAGTAGTATCGAATTCTATAAGCTTGGTATTGAGATTATCATGTGATGTAGGTATTCCCTGATCGCCTGGGGCATCATAATGCTCAACACCATCTATGCTGTCGATATCACTTATTGCTGAATTGACCTTTGCACTTTCATCTGTGAAGATCTCGTATATATCTGCAAGCTTATCCTTTGTTGCTTCAATGCCTTCTTCATCCAAAACAAATTTTGTGGAAATATCAATAGAATAATATCCCGCCTTATATCCTGCGAAATTATCAAGAAATGCCTGGGCTATCTGCTTGATCGAATCCAGAAAGACATAATGGACTTCTTGAAAATAATTATACACTGCATCAGCGGTCTGTCCGCTCATTGCACTTGTATTTAGATATGAATCAAGAGCAGTTTTGTAGTTGTCAACTGAATCTTTCAAGTAATCCATATCTCTTTTAAAATCCCATAATAGGCTATACATATCTTCATATTTTATTTTATATCCCATATCTGTCCTCCGAAATCAATTATTCTTTATGCCTAATAATTTTTTACCTAGAACAAGGTATGCCGTGAAAAACATATTATGCAAAACTCGTTGGTTTAATTGGATTTTCCATTCTATTGCCATTAGGCAGCTTGTAATCAAGTAAAGTAACCTTTTCAGTTTCTCGATTCACTGATACTCTTGCAAAAACAGTCCATACTCCTGTTTTTGCATTTCCTTCAAACCCCATAAAGTACTCATATTCAAGATCATCACAATCATTTGAAGGATAACAGTGACATACATCATTAAAATGACTTCTAAAATAATCACGCCCTACTAAATCTGCAATGGATAAGTATGCAATAGCAGCAGCTGTATCTTTATTTATCATGTTATTCTCCTCCAAATAATTCAAGTAAAGCCTTTTGTCTATCAGCATCAATTGTATTCGGTATTGTATCTATACTAATTACTCCGTCTGGACCAAATGTTGATTTTTTTCCATTTGGGGTTATTATTACGCTTTCACTCTGTCCAGTATGGTTGTACAAATCTTTAAGAAGTTCTTGATCAGCAGGAGAAGGAATACAATCATCATCAAAAGGATGGCTATGGAAGTCCCATATTCCATTATTTTTCTTCATATCGTCTAAAATATCATAAGGAATTACAGTACTTGTTACATCGCCACGAATTAAGTATGTTGTATCACCAACTGTAACATGAGCGAATTCTACACCCGTTTCTTTTGACATTATACTCACATCTGACATACTAAACTCTCCGACAGAACCCGTAATTAAATCGCCTTTATTCTGTAAAAAAGATAGTCTATCTTTAATGTGATCAGGTATATCTACACCTCGTCTAAGATAACTTTCAACATCACTACTTGAAGCATTGATATGTGTGCTATTCAATATAGCACCACCCTCATTTACATCACCAGCTATAGAATCAAGATCAGGTCTTATATGATTTGAATCTATATCAGGCGCATTAGGAACATTAACATGAGTACCGGATAAATTGAAATGTGTATCAATTCTATCGCCAGCATGACCTACAAGAATTGATGCACCAACACCAGCCAGCAACTTTAATTTCTCATTATCAGTAAACTGTCCAGCAAAATATGATCCACCGTAACCTGCTGCTTCACCCAAAACTTCTTGTCCAAGTATTACTCCACCGGAACGCCATGTTAATGTCCCTGCCTTTTGCGCTGCGCCAATAGGACACATAGCTCCAGCTGCAAATGAAAATACCTCTTCTGTTATATCATAGACTTTCTGATTGCCCATGAATACTGTATCTCTGATATAATTGAATGAACTTGTATCAAGATCTCCAGTTGAGCCATGATATATATCCTGTCCACCTTCAATCAGGTCAGCTGCACCGAATGCCACTGTACCGCCGCCAGCTACCCAGCCGCCTACAACGATTGGTGTAGCCGCACCTGCTGTACCTACAATACATACAACGCCTACTACAATGAGAACTCCGCCGCCTACAGCCTTCCAAATACCCTGTACCTTTCGAGCTTCAGCTAGTTCATGTAATTCTGTCTCATTTTCCCAGATAGAATTTAGAATTTCAACGTTGTTATCATGGTTTTGCTGAAGGATCTCATTCATATAGATCTCAGCTGCTGCATAAGGATTCTCTCCGAATGTTCCAGCTACATATCTGTTTGGTTCGACCTGTGAAGGCACAAAAAGGCTTTCCAGTGACTTTATAAACAGCGCCATAAGAGTTTCTATTGAATTATCAATAGATGTTACAGTAGTTGATTCAAAATCACTGATATTAGTATCAAGATCTGTAAGCTTAGTATTGAGATTATCATGTGATGTAGGTATTCCCTGATCACCGGGGGCATCATAATGCTCGACACCATCTATGCTGTCGATATCACTTATTGCTGAATTGACCTTTGCACTTTCATCTGTGAAGATCTCGTAAATATCTGCAAGCTTATCTTTTGTTGCTTCAATACCTTCTTCATCCAGAACAAATTTTGTGGAAAGATCAATAGAATAATATCCCGCCTTATATCCTGCGAAATTATCAAGAAATGCCTGGGCTATCTGCTTGATCGAATCCAGAAAGACATAATGGACTTCTTGAAAATAATTATACACTGCATCTGCGGTCTCTCCGCTCATTGCACTTGTATTTAGATATGAATCAAGAGCACTTTTGTAATTGTCAACTGTCTCTATCAAATAATTCATATCTGAATTAAATGACCACAAAAGCGAGTACATATCTTCGTATTTTATTTTATAACCCATTTCTATCCTCCGAAATCAAGACTTACACCTGATATCTCTCCCAAAGGCGATGTACCTGCCGGATTATCATCAAAGTATTGTGCAAATTCCGACTCCTGCTCAACCATAAGATTCAAGGATTCATTTACAAATCTCAAATCATCATTGAGTTTCATCCTATACTGCACCAGAAGCTCTGAAAAAGCATAATACAATTCAACAAAACGCTCCATTGCAGGGGAGCCTTCGCCAACACCGGAGTCCAAAAAATTAGAAATCGTGATCTCACCTACACTAAACTGTAACGCTGAAATATTTTCCAGCATAGTGGCTTGATCAAGTTTAATTTCAGCCATTAATATCACTCCTTAATTAAACAAATTATGAATTTGTGTGCCTATCCAATCAAATGCATCCATAAGATCTCCGAGAATACCATACTGCTCATTTTTCTGACTTTTCAGATCATGTATCTGCCAATTTATCGAATCCTCAATCTCATCGATCTTTTCAGTGTATGTTTCGTACTGGCTACGCAAACTGTTATCGCTATCTTTACAGGTGCTCTTGACCTCATCAGCAACAGAGCCTTTCCAGCCGTTAAACTGTTTACTTGGTACTTTTTTCAACGTACCGGTTGCGTCCTTCAACGTTTCTTTTGCTTCATCCAATTTATCGTATGCAGCTTTTAAATCCTCTATTTTTTGATTCAAACTGTCAATTCTAGCCTGGCACGCTTCCTGCTCTGCAAGATTTGCACTTTTCTCACCCTGAAGTCGGTCATACTCTTCCTGATCAAATTCCTCAGCCATTTGAAACCTCCATTTCAGCCTTGAGTTCCTTCACATTTGCACGTTCGAGCTTTGTAACAGAAAGTTGATTATTGATATTCTTTATCATCATCTCATTATCTTCGTCATTAAAGCCGTTGAAAATGATCTTTGCTATATCTTCATGCTGAAAATACATCACCTGATCACCTTCCATACCTTCGGGATAGCGGCACGCACCATAATCAAAGAATACCTGCTTATTCCCCAAATTTACATTAAGTCCTCTTGCAATAATCATGTATTTTTTTACACCGCCATTTATAACAACGATGCTGCCCAGTGGCAGAAATTCAACTTTTTCCATTAATAAGTCCTCCTTTTTTTGATTTTGTTTACGATTCAATTTTATGAACGGGTTTTAATTTTGAGTTAAAATATCCGAAAATATAACTCAACCATAAACGAAATCATGTTCGAAACAGGGATAAATATCCCTGTTTCGACTGATTCATTTGAGCCTTATGCTCTGAACTGACCAGCAATATCGGAATCTGTTGCCTCAATTGCATCAGCTGTCTTGTTAAGTGCTGAGCTGATATCTGCAATAAGATCCTGCATTGCTGTAAAGCTAGGCTTGAGCTGCTCATACTTCTCAGCATAAGCCTCACTTGCGGAGCCTTCCCACTCTGCCTGAAGGTTCTCAAGAAGTGTATCCATTTTACCGATAACTTCCTGTACAACCTCTGACTGCTGAAGATACTCTGCTGCTCTTCCCCTCATTGCTTCAGGGGACATTCTGATTTGATTTGCCATTTCTGGTTCCTCCTAATTAAATAAATTTTTATGACACTGCTATGCAGTTATCACCTAAAATAGTTATTGATGTAATACTGTTTTGATCTTTATTACATCGGTACCGCTCAGATAATAAGCGTCGCCTGTTTCAATAGGCTTCTTAAACATTCTGGCTGTTTGCATGGAAATATCTGCGACTTTGATATTCTGAACATCATCAAATACAAGATAGCGTTTTGCCTCTTTCAGCATTTTCATTGTTTCCTGCGCACCAAAAGCTATGGGTGCATTTTCCATGCCTGAATATATAACACAAAATTTCATCGCTTTGTATTTGTTGAGCATTTCCTTATACAGCGCCAAAACTGCTTTATCCTTGCTTATGGAATCATGAACATCGTTATTCTGTACAATAAGAATAAGCATAGGTTCTTTTTCAAATTGAGGATCTTTATTCATAAGCATCTGATATCTTTCTTCAAGACGTTTATGCCATTCTACAATAACATCCTTTACTTCGTCAACTGCAATTATATATTTATCAACGTTTTCAACGCTGCTAAATTTGCGTGAGACATCATCAACTATCACAACTTCAAAAGGAGCATTTTCAGAATTTTCTGCAAGCTGCGAAAGCATATATCTGATAAAGTTGCCTTTTCCCGATTTCTGACGTCCGCAAATACATAACGTTCCTATAACTGTAAGATCCAAAACAAGTTCGGCAACAGTAGAAAAATCAAGTCCACCAACGAATGAATATGGCTTGTTTACAGGCTCATAATTCTGAGCAATAAATGCTTCATCTAACAGCTTTGGAATAACAGGTATGATCTTTGCACCATTTCCCGGATAATTCTTGTTCTGTTCTTCTATAAAGCTTCGCATTGCATTGATTCGATCGATCTCTTTTTCTCCTTCAAATGCCAGATATGTCTGACACTCATAAAACTCTTTATCAAGTTCGACTACACATCGTCCCGGAGTTCCCAAAGGACGCATCCTACACGATCCAAAAAGTGAACTGTACTCACCGGAATCATTACAGTATAGACCGATCTTGTTTGCAAAGTTTGAAAGATATTTGTAACCGATACCTGAAAGTTGTGCATTTGCTGCCACGATGCTTATTCCGACAGATATACCGTCACGACATATCGGAAGCAGATCATCATTTTCATTCAGATAAAGCTCTTTTAGAGCTGTCAGATTATCTATAATAACAATTATCTGAGGAATATCAGTAAAGCCTGCTTCTCTGTATGAACTAAATGAACTTACACCAACAGAGACTAGTTTATCCTTTCTCTTTTTGGATTCTTCATTAAGAAGTTTAAACAGATTTTTGAGTTTTTCATCATCGGAAGCACATACAACACCTCCGACATGTTTAAGAGACTCAAAACTTTTAAGCACCATCGACCCGAAATCAAGAATATACATATTCAGTTCAGCTGGTGTATACCTTATAGCAAGTTCCTTTACTATCCATTCGAGCAAATTAGTCTTGCCATACTGAGAAGAACCGATTATCATCGTATTCTGACCGCCTAGATCATAGGTGATACCGCCCTGATACTGATTATCGGGATCATCATAGACACCGATTTCACAAAAAAATCCGTTTTCATCGTTCTTCTCAACGTCATTTTTTGTTATAGAACATGGAAGTGACGGAAGGCAGATATCAGGAAGCTTTTTGATTTTTTTATTATCGCAGTAATTATAAACAAGATCAACTACTGCATTAAGCTGTGTATCTTCACCAGCATCCTTTTTAGGCTTCTTTTGCTCGAAAACAACATTTTTTAGACCTGATACAGATACTTCACATATTTTGAACTCTTTAATATTGCTCTCATCAACTTTTGCAGGACTACCACTGTATGCAGACTGGAAAAGTTCAAATATCTCATTATTACCAACTTGCAGATATGCTCGTCCAGGTTCTTTTATCTCAGCTGCCAATGGTGATTTAAGAACTTCGTTACTGTCGCTCTGAGACTGAACTTTAAGACAAAGCTTGAACTTTGAGTTACTCCATATCTGTTCATTTACCTGTCCGGCAGGCTTCTGTGTAGCAAGTATAAGATGTACTCCAAGGCTTCGACCTATACGTGCTGCACTGATAAGTTCCTTCATAAAATCAGGCTGTTCCGCCTTTAACTCGGCAAATTCATCGACTATTACTATAAGATGCGGAAGCGGTTCTTTCAATTCACCCGATTTATACTTCTTTATATATTTATCGATGTGATTTACTTCTGCTTCAGCAAATAATCTCTGTCGTTTCCTGAGTTCGGCTTTTATAGACTTGAGTGAACGATCGATCTCTCGTCCATCAATATTTGTTATCGCACCTATCAAATGTGGGAGCGTTCTGAACTGGTTAACCATTCCGCCGCCCTTGAAGTCGATTATAACAAAACTAACTTCATACGGATGAAAAAGTGTTGCCATTGAAAGTATATAAGTCTGAAGAATCTCACTCTTACCAGAACCTGTAGTACCGGCAACAAGTCCATGTGGACCGTGAAATTTGTCGTGAAGATCAAGATAAACTATCTCATCACCCTTTTTCACTCCAAGTGGCGCTGCCATACTTTTAAATACCTGCGACTTATTCCAACGTTCATTAAGATCAATTTCTTCTACAGAAGTTATACCAAGAAGTTGATAAAGAGATATATTCTTTGTTAGCGTACCTTCAAGACTGATCTCTTCACAGTAAACAGGTGCAAGCCTGTAAGCCATATACTCTGAATCTTTATCCGAAACAGGGGTATAGCTGAAATCGATACTTTTAGTACCATCACTGCTGAGAATAAGCTTTCCAGCGTGTTCATTTTCGTTGAGCATTATTAGTCTTGTGCAGTACTGTGGAATATGACTTTTGATTTTTTCAAAAAATACAAATGTAACTCCAAGACTACTTGCGTTTTCTATAAATCGTGAAATTGGGTGACGTTTTATTCCCATATCATCATATATGAAAATAACTATTCGTGGTTCACAAATCCTATCCTCTTCACGATTTGACATTTCTTTATAAAGATATTCATATAGAATATTTTTACTCTTCTCATCGCTTACGATATTGCGCATATCAAGCACTTCATTGAAAACATGAGGAATAAACCTGAGCCAACTCATTTTTTGACTGTTTTCTTCATTTAATATGAAAAACAGTTTAAGATCATTCTGGTACTGTCTTGTACAAAGATCTATAACCATGATCTTCAGCATTTCATACTGCATCTCGTTGCTGCCGATAACACCAACACCATTTGCTTCTCGAAAATCACATACAATTGGAACGCGTTCTATATATTTATACTCATAAGCAATATGTTCAGGAACCTCCACAAGTTCATCAACAACCTCAAGCTTTTCTTGTACCTTATAATCAATTGGTTGCTTTGATTCAGCTGTTCCTATACCAATGTTTACACACAGAAAATCCTCGTCATTCCTTTCTCTGTCAAACAGATCTCCTGAAAAATCATGAAGCATTTTATTCTCGCAATCAACAGAATAATAAATACTTTCAAGAATATTTCTTTCTTCATTTCTTGCAGTTTCTATTTCATTTCTCTTGCGCTTTATATACGCATCGTATTTTTGCTTACGTTCAATTACATCTTTTTTATATTTTTTCTTTTGGCCAACATGATTAAAAATAGAGGTAAGTATTCCCAGTGACATAGAACAAGCACTGAAAATTACAAATGTACCACCACCGCCTATGACACCTCTCAAAACAACAGTTAGTGCAAGCATAGCAAAAGCAGGTATAAGCGATGCAACAAGGCTTTTCTGCGGTTTTGTCGGATACTGCGGCGGGTCTAAAATTGATATCTTATCTTCAACGCGTACAGATTTTATCCTTGTATTTCGTACAAACTCAGGATAATTACTGTTTGAACCTATATCTTTGAAATCAAGTCCGTTTACATCAACTAAACTTGATGTATAAAGTTTTCCATATTTGAAATACAAACTGCAACTTGTGACAGAAATGAAATCAAAATCTGCAAGCTGAACTTCATTTTTTATTCTTTGACCATTTAAATAAACACCATATTCGGTACCATTATCTTTAACAAAATAATGTTCATCAGTTTTGGTGATTGAAACTGTACTGCCACCAATAAGTTCATCATTAATTTGCAGTTCACAATCACTTGTACCACCTATTTTTATCATTGAGATTTCTGAAATATCTATCTCACGGTCATATTTTTTGGTATCAGAATCGAAATCAATAAGAAAATCAATAGTGATTATCTCCTGATTGGAGTTCTGATATTTAAGTATCATCTTGTCACCGTGAACAAGATTTCTAACAGCAAGTTTCATTATTCCATCAGGCGAGATATATACATTTTCGCTGCATGACAGAGTATATTTCTTATCTTTAACAGTTATCTCAGCAAAGAAATTTTCAAAGAACTGACTACTATCGAAACGGACATGACATTTTCCTACCGTGCCTATTCGCACTTTATCAGAGTTGTCATTCATAAGTATCTCACGGTAAACATTTTTATATCTAACCGAAACTTTATATTGCTTGACCACCTGAATTCCTCCGATTTTTATGGAAAATCAGAGTTGCATTATGCAATCCGAATTCCCTTAATGTTTTGTTGCCTTTTAAAAGAGCTATCGGATTTTCACTTTTTAAATAGCATGGAAAAATATCATCTGTATCCATACCAAGATCATAAGCATTATTCAATCCGATTATCAGCTCATTTGCAGTTATATCAAGCGGAACTTCAATATCTTTTCTGATTTTACCATCATCAACATCGAAGATAACAGTAATATTATTCTTGTCCAAAATAATTTCTCCTTTCAGATAAACTTCATGGCAAGACTCTCTATCTCATTTATATCACTAAGCTTTTCATAACCGATTTCATCAGCAGATTCAATATAAGGAATAATAAAGCTGAAATTTATCTCATTTGCTAAATCATATTCTTTCCTATACTTTCCACAGACAAAAGTAAATTTTGACTCTTCCGAACAATCTATATTATTAAGAAGTCTTTCAAGCTTATAAAAACCCGATCTACTCTGATCTGTCAGAATAATGACCTTATCCGAAACGCTCATTATTTTTGAAGTATCTCTGACAAACGAAGAATCACAGTCAATTATGATATTGTCATAATTTCCCGATTCTTTTAATTTTTCAGCAAGATAAAGGTACTCACTGCAACCTATATCCATTGAAGTAAGCGATTTTGAAAACGGTGGTAGTATACTAAATAGTTCATTTACGATGACAGGCTCTGCTACATCAACTATATATTCACTTTTTGATTTCAACGGTGTTTCAAATCCACTTTGAATGAAAACCGGATTTTTCATAAAGCTCCCAAATGACTGAAGCAGATCCATTCCGATATACAAAACCTTTTTGTATTTCTTTGATAGCGCTGCAGCAAGTCCAAAACTCAAAACTGTCTTTCCACTGCCACCGGAAGGAGAATATATACTTATTATTTCAGCACTTTTTCTTCTTGTAGAAGCTGCACTTTCAGGGCTAAGATTACTCACTACAGCATTATATATTTCCTTTGCACTTGAATATTTGTATATCATTGAAATATTCATTTCAGGCTTATGTCCGATATTTTCGTTCGACTCAGCAAGCACAAATATATTATCAATCTCATGCTTTACAAACTGCGGATCAAACATCTGCTCGTTGATTATCATTATGTCAAAACTCTGTGGCGAAGTGAAAAGCCTCTCAATATATTCCATATCAGTTATGGCTGTGAGACTGCAGTGTCTGTCATATCCATCTATAAACAGTCTTTCAAGAGCAATTATGTATTTCTCATCATTGTCTGCAATTAGAATTTTTGCATATGACACTATTTTCACATCCTTTTTCCATAACCATGACACTCACATCAATTATCTGCTTTGGATAAAACAAGGGCAACTGCTGTAATATTATCTGTTTCACCGTTTTTTATTACATTTAAAACAATTTGCCTGCATATATCACTTAATGAGTGCTTTTTACCAAGCGACTTGAACATCTGCCATTCAGTAAATCGTTTATAAAGACCATCTGAACATATCAAATAAACATTGTTTTCTGATATTTCAATCTCTTTCCTGAATATTATGAAGTTTTGTTTTACTCCAATACACTCAGTCAGATAGTTCTTTTTTACAATACCATTTTCAGTGTTTTTTTCAACTTGCTTAGTATGGTCTTCAGTAAGCTGAAATAAATTATAACCAAAAGTTTTTTTAGACAGACAATATATCCTGCTGTCACCAGTATGAAATATAAATCCCTTATTATCAAAAACTAACAATATACTTAACGTAGCACCACATTTATTGCCGAGCCCTTTTCCGTATTTTATCAGTTCATCGTTTGTTTCAAAGATACATTTTTCAAGTGACAAAAGAAGATTGTCTATTACCGGCCTTTCAGTGGCATTTTCAATATTACTGTTCCACCACTTATCAAGTGCAGACATAATATGCGAACTGGCTATCTCACCACAATCAAGTCCACTTATCCCGTCTGAAACAGCAAAAATGCCATAAGCTGAATCACCAACATGCTTAATTCTGAAAATAAAAGCATCTTCATTAACAAGTTTTACAGGACCCTTGTCAGAGTAACCTCCGCCTTTCAACTTAAACATACATTACACCGATTTTACAACTAACTCGACATTTGCAAGTTTGATCTTATCTCCAATTTTTATCTGCCTTTTTTCATTTGCAGATAAACGAACACCGTTAAGAAATGTTCCGTTTGTACTTTTAAGATCGACTATATAATTGATTCCATCTTTGCAGGTGATACAGCAATGTCTGTTACTTACAGCTTTATTAAAATCGATAACAAAATCACAGCAGTTAGGATTTTTACCGATTATAAATTCCTCTTTAGTTATAACAGTTTCCATTTTTTTAGAAGTATTTAACCCTGTAATAACAATTGAAGGAATAAAAATGCTGTCAAGAAGCTCTGTACCTCCGGAATATTCATCTTCGATCTTCTTGCCTTTTTTAGACTTAACACTCTTTTTAACCTTCACTGGTCTTTGTTTTTTTTCTTTTTTAGATTGTTTATCTCCAAAAATGCGACTGAAAATACCATCTTTGTTTTTGACCTTACCATCTTCATGTGCTGGTATAGTTTCTATAACTGCATTTTCTTCAGTCCCAGATATTAAATTTTTGATATTAGGTCTTAAATAACATATCTCATTTATAAGCTTCTGATATTTCATTTCCCATGATTCACAAGACCCGTCATCAAATGGTAGATAAATCATAAAAATACGATTCGACTCATCTACGTAAATTCTATCGGAACAAAAATCAAGATGATCACCATACAAAAAACCTGTTTTTTCTGCTTCTCCAGCAATCAATGGGATTTGAGCAATCAGTTTATTTATAGAATCATAATCTAACATAGCAAGAAGATTACTCAGCGGAATCATATCACTGATATTGAAAATAAGTTTTTCCCTACCGTTGTGAATTGCTTTTTCACCACAAATAATGCGGCTGTTTTCAAGGCTCTGAGCAACCTTCACTTCCGTCATTGACAGTCTATATTCAGGTGAGAATATATATTCAATTGTCTGAGAGTCTCTCAATATTCTAAAAATATCTAAACTCAATACTCCCACTCCTGTCTAGATTTTCTGACTCTTTTAAAGATGAGAACATAAATTGTTCCAAAAAGAAGCAAACAGATACCGGTAACAGTAAGCGTTAAAACAAGCTTATTATCCCATATGCGTCCTACAAGACTCTTTTCCCTTATTTCAAAAGGATATTTCATCAAACCTGTTGAATTACCAACTGAATCCGTCGCCTCGACACAAAGTATATAATTCCCAGGATCTTTAAGTGAAACAGTGTAGAAATCAGGATCATTTTTAGGACTATCCAGAAGGTCGACAATCACTTCATCATCCTGAGAAACTATATATAGTTTCTCAAATTTGTCAGGCTTACTTATTCTATCAACGTGAAGAGCTTCAAGCGATATCTTAAAATCTGCCTCCATGAAAAATACCTTGTTTTCTTCAGGTGTGAGTAATTCATTACTCAGTGCTTCAAGAATTATCGCCTTCGGAGCAGTTCCATCTATATAAAAATCATAGAGTAATGCCTGCGAAAGGTTTCCTGCCATATCTGAAATCATAAGATATACTGTATTCTTTCCGTCACATACAATAGGATCATTTATATCCCATTCCCTGCTACCGGTTGAATTAGTTACAATACATATAATTTCTTTGAGGTTTTTTTCTTTAAATTCAAAATGGTCTCTTATATCAAATGCTGATTTGTATATTTCCGGCTTATCTGATAAAAGGTTTATCGTTTTTATCTCTGGTTTTGTAGTATCTAGTGTAATACGCTTATCAAATTCAGAAGAAGCATTATTTGCAAGATCCTTTGAATTTACAACTATACGGTAATTGTCATCTGTACTAAGTATGATCTCTTTTGTAAATTCACAACCAACTATGCTATTTCTTTCCTCATCAGAAATCTGCTCTTCCCCGTTCACCTTTACAGAAAGATCCTGAGGAGAGATATGATCATCAAAGAAAGTAAATTTGTACTTTATAGAATGATTTGAAAAGGAAATATTCTCAAACTCTGATTTAATTTCTGGAAGTGTACGATCGTAGATAACAGTAGTATTATCATTTACACTATTTACAAAAGTTGTATTTCCCGCTTTATCTGATAGATTGTACGAGAAGGAAACAGCTCCTTCGGGCATTTTCTTTTCATCATTATCAATAATGTAATAAATCGAATAACTATCAGAATTTCTTCCTGATATATTTGCTTCCCTACCATTTATCAAAGCTGAATCAGGAATAACACCATGATTTGCCTGGCCTGAAACAATAATTCTTCCACCGTTATTCACATACATTGTATTTCTGTTTCCTGACTTCATAGACGATGAGTTAACGATAGGAGCATAATAAGTTATCTGATTAAGTCTTTCAAAATATTCATTTGTTATCGTTTCGGTCTTATTGCCTGCTATGTCATAAGCCTCAAATGAAAACATTATAACCGACTGATCTTGTAAATCCTGATTTTTTAAAGTATAATCAAATTCGTATCTTTTAACGTCATTTTCTTCAGATATATCACTTATTTCAGGAGTTCTATCACATAAAAGCGCCGTTGAGAAATATACTTCATGGTTTGAATTAAAGACTAATTTAATGTCATCACCATTTTTCGCATACTTTCTTTCGTCATTACTGTTGCTGCTGACGATCGAAGCATCCGAAATCTGAACAGGTGCAAAATAACGTACATTGCTATCAAATTCACGCTCATTAAGAATATAAGGCACGTTTCCCGCTCTATCAGTAAGCTTTGCACTCACTGTTAAATTGCTCAGATCTTCTGTAAAACCATCTGTTATATCAATCGAACAATCCCAATCTCTTTTATTATCATCACCTAATATTATTTCATGATTCGATACTGACACAGAGCTTGCATTTACTTCATGATTTGCAGAAAAATGAACATTTACCCTATCACCATTCTTTACGGCATTAGCTGCAGGATTCAAATTTGTTGAATTCATTTTCATGTCATTAACTTCAATAGGAGCATAATATACTATCTTTTCTGTTTCAACATAATCAACCTCGCCTTTTTTCTGTTCACCACGAGACATCATAGCTTTTCTCGCCAAAGGCCAAACATTAATGTTTGTGCATTTATATACTTCGTTATCAGATGCATCACCCATTTCAAGAATAAAAGGTACATCTTCGTTGTCGAATAAATCTCCGTTCTTCAGAGTATACTCAATACAATACACATTTGGATCATTATCTTCATCTGTTACTTCGGTTCCCATATTTCTTGCAATTTCAGCATTGAAAATACGGATGGGGTGCGATGTTTTAACAAAAACCTTGATCAAATCTCCATCTTTAGTATACTGTACACTCGGATTGTTTGTGGTCAGAGAAAGATTCTTTATGCAGTCCTTTATAGGAGCATAATAAGTTATATTTGAAGAAATAGTATTTCTGTCCACAACTTTTCCATCTTTTATTAGAATATTACCAGCTTCATCTTTGATTTCGCAGTATAGCTTGAACTTTTTATTGTCGTATTTATTCAGATTTTTTACGACAAAAGAACCACTGCATATACCGCCTTCGCTTTTAGGATCACAATCGATCTGTTCGTTGTGAATACCCATATAAATATTATTTGTGAGGATTTTATGGTGTGCTTCAAATGAAAATGTTATCTTATCACCTTCATTTGCAATCAATTCATCATTATCATTTTTTTTCTTGCTTTTACCATCTTTTAAAACATCAAAAGTAAAGTTCATTTTTTCATATTCAAGCGGAGCATAGTATACTATTTTTGAATAGTATGCACTGGCCTCACAAGCTTGATTAAATGCATCTTTAATATCGATCTTATTGATGTCAAACTTGAATTCATCGTCGATAGCAAAAGACTTCTCGTTCTCTGAATCAGTCCATGTCAATTTACCATCTACAATAGTAAAGGTCTGAGAAAGTTTACACTTTTTTCCATCCTGTGATATTTCCTCGAACAGCTCAATAGGTTCATTATAAACATTCGGATCAAAATACAGATACTTATTTGGTGAACCTTCAAAACCGCGTCCGCCGTCTACAGCCTCAATTGTAATTGTCAGCTTTTCTCCATTTTTTGCGAATCCCTTTAATTGATTTGAATCGACCGATTTGTCCGCAGTTCCTTCGTATTTTACTTCATCTGACTCATCATAAAGTGTAAAATTGACTTTTTTAATTTCGGGTTTTTCATCATCCAACATTATACTCTTTCTAATAACATTAGATTTTCTGCCAGCCTTATCCATAACATAAAATTCAGCAGTAAAATCAGCATAGTGACCTTTCGGTACAGAAAATATCACTTCATAAACGTCGTCCTTTTCGATATAATGGGATTTAATTGTAACATTGTTCTTTGAATCTCCACCTTTTTTATTGGGTATAATAACGAGTGGATCATCTTTCAAACCTGATACGAATTCATAATTCTTTTCTTCGAGCTGTCTTTTAAATTCCAACCATTTCTCCATTGGAATTTCATACGTTTCGCCAGTTTCAGGATCTTCATAAATTTTGACAGATTCTTTTTTATCCGAAGTATTCTCCGGTGTATCATCATTGTCTTTCTCTGATGCATCATCATCTTTGTATTCCTCTAAAGCAGCTTCTTCCTTTTTGATCTCAATTATCTCATTCTTATAAGTTTCAAATACTTCTTCATCTGAAACTTTCTCAGCAGGATCTTCTGCTTTAAATCTGTAGATAACACTTTCAATATTTAACCAATTACTGGGCATGAAATTATTATATTTAACTCTTTCTACATCTTCTTCAGATATAACAGGATCTACAGCGTCATATATTATGTCCTTTGAAATTTCAGCTAAAGAATTGTTATCTACTCCAAACGCGGTTATTGTAATATTACCCTTATATGATCTTTTATCAGTATTATTGATAACAACTTTACGAAGATTTCCTTCTTCTGCATATTTTTTTGCAATTTTATTATTTAAATTATTCGCTGCTTCATCTTCACTTACATTATAAATCTTCAAATTTTCTCCATCAAGAGATGCTTTCAAAATTTCCGAATCTGTATTTACCAGGTCTCCTGAAACTAAAAAATAAACATTTAGTATCTCTGCTGAAGTAAAAATACCATCATTTATATCGGGTGAATAAGCAAACAGGTACAAATAAATTCCGATATCCAAATCGTCTACATATAATGTATAGACATCAGATTCATATCCAAATTTATCCTTAACTTTAAAGAAATAGGTTCCATTCTGAACTGAATCAAATTTATTGTCTAGCTGATATGAAAAATCTGAATCCGGGATATCCGAAGGCTTTTTATCATCTTTTCCGGCATAATACATACCATACATCATATCATCCATATGGGCATCACAAGCATTAACAGTAAATGTTTCATGCTTATAAACTATCTTATTATTCGGAGGTATTACTTTTTTTGTGTTGCCCTCCTTGTCAACACTATCGATAACAGGCCCATCAAAATCAACATCCTTAACCTCAAAATCAAAGATATTACTTTCAAGTTTAGCAAAATCATTTACAGAAACTGCATATTTACCGTTTTGCTCGATTTCAACAATATATTTACCATTTCTATCTACTTCTAAATCACTAATTTTTTTTGAGAAAATAAGATGCTTCTGAGGATCATTGGAATTATACTTATATAAATTGAGTACATCTAATCCATAATTTTCTTCACATTCAATTTTAAGTATCACTGCCCCTTTAGAATCATTTGCCGGATCTATACTTTTTATGACAGGAGCAAATCTATCAAATTTTATAGTAATTTTATTAAATTCAATATCTAATTCTTTATCATCGATAAGACACTTAATGTTTTCAGTATTACCGGATACTTTCTTGTCAATGGGAACAGTGATTCTCTTTCTTTCTATCTGCGTTTCTTTAACGAAACCAATATAAAAATCACCGCTTATTTGATCCCCGGTAAAATCAGTATATATCCTTTTAGATTCTTCACCTTTTTTTATAAGTATTTTTTGTATTTCATAACTATTACTATATTTTACAATTTTACCATCTTTTACCTTTAAAACGAGTAAATATGTGTTTTCATCTATATCTTTGACTGGTAAATCAACATAATGATGCTGAGCCGAAAAAATAGTAGCTCCCGGTTCATCAACCATTCCGGCATTAGCATTATATACCAAAAAATTCAATAATATAGAAACAATTAAAATTAAAAGCGAAATTGCAACAGGCAGAAAAACCTTGATATTTCTTTTAATTTTTAAAATCATATCATTTATCTCCATTCTAATGTTTGAAATCTTGATGTAAAAATTTACGTTGCATCAGAAGTATCAAGGTATTCTGTAGGCTCAGATATTATCATATCGTTTTCATCATCAAGAAGTTCGGTTCTTTCAGGTTTATAGACAGGCTGTTCGGGCAGTTTTTTATTAGCAGACCAGATATCTACTCCCTTATGTCTCAAATTTATAAAATACTTGATCGCCGAAGGTATATTATTTTTTATAAACAGAACAACTGAAAGCAGAAAAAAGAATACAACTCCTGCCGCGCCCACATACATCATTACTTCATACATACTTATCATTTCTCCATAATGCCAGCATTAATAAATGCCTGCTTCAATGTACCAAATTGTGAAAGTTCAGCTGCTGAAAGGTTACTATTTCTTTCCTTCATTTCATTTACCTTATCATAGCATTCTAAAGCTTTCCTTAAATCACGTTCGTTTTCATTCTTTATCATTTCTGAATCAAGATATGACATAGCGAGATTGACCTGTGCAGAAAAACAGTTGTTATATTTCCTTGTAAGCTCTTCCAATTCCTTAACTGAGCTTTCAAGGAAACTATTTTCATTTGTAAGATCATAAAGCTTTCTATAAGATGAAGCTTTCTTTAACCAAAGCACCTCAGAAAGATTGTCATTAAGTTCATGAAGATATCCATACCATTCAATAGTCTGTCTATACGTTTCCTCTTTCTTAGAATCATCTTTTTCAAGAAGAGCACCGTTATAAAGTGCTGACGCTGTAAGCTCATACATTGGGATAATACTGCTGAATGACATATCACCTGATTCAAGATTTCCGTCAATGATTGCTTTTGCTTTTACACCCGTTTCATATATTTTATTATATGGATCACTGAGATATATCGGATATTCATTATACAAATTCATTATCGTATAATAATTTTGAAGTTTGTCATCAACAGTAAGTATGCTGGTGTCGGTGTACTTTTCAAGCTTATCAAGTACATCCCCGATTTCATCAAAGTCCTGTGTAGATAAATCCTTTGAACAGTTCATAGCAAGAACCTCAAAATATTCAAGCTCATCAGATTTATAATTTTCAGTCTTCAGTTGATCAATGTACTTTAATGCATATCCGGCATACGACGAATCATTTACCTCCACACATTTTTTCATTACCTGATATGTAATTTCCTTATTATGAAACATCGGGCTGTTTTTATTATCAATATAGGAATTACGCATTATATCAATGGCATTTTTGGTAAGCGTTATGTAATTTTCATCATTTTCACGCGGCAACATACTCGTAAAATACAGAAGATAAGTTTCTGTTAACTGCGGCTTATATTTTATTGATTCTAGATAATTCTTTGCAGCTGATTCATAATTTTTATTTTGAACATCAGATGCTGCAAGCTGATAATAATGTTGGTAATTGTCAGCCTTTTCAGCTTGAACCTGCGTATAGCCAATATATGTAGGTATCATAAATAGTAAACAAGCTACTATGCTTGCATAAAAACCTACAAGACGATTTCTCATTTTACGTCTATAAACACCTGTAAGTTCGTTAATATCGTTAAGATCAGCACGCACTTCACTAAAATTACGATATCTATCATCAGGATTGTCTTTTGTACATTTTCTTATAATGTAATCAATACCCTCCGAAAGAACAGGCCTGCGTTCTCTTACAGATTTAACACCATAAGGAGGTTTTAAAGGAACAGAGCCAGTAAGAACATATGAAAGAGATGCACCAAAACTATAAATATCTGTTCTTTCATCAAAAATATTGCTTGCATCTTTATACTGTTCGGGGGCAGCATAACCTTTTGTACCAACTGCCTCACCAACATATTTTTTTCCACGAATACATTCTTTGGCAATTCCAAAATCAATAAGCTTAATTCTTCCTGATTTTGTATACATTATATTATCAGGCTTAAGATCACAGTATATTATTGGATTGTCCTTAACAGTATGAAGATATTCAAGAACATCGCAAAGCATTTTCGCCCACTCAACAACATCTTTTTCCTGTTGAGGACCTTCAGCAAGGACTTTCTTTCCGAGTGAAACACCGTCAACAAAATCCATTACAACAAAATAATTTCCACCATATTCGATTCTATCGACTATTCTGGGTATATCGGCGTGGTTAAGGCTAGAAAGCAATTCTACTTCCTTTTTGAATCCTTTGAGATAATTAACATCACTATTTGAAATCTTCTTGACAGCCCAGTATGACCCTAGTATTTTATCTTTGGCAAGATATACTGTACTCATTCCACCCCTGCCAAGCTCAGCAATAATCTCATATCTATCCCTGAGGACCAAATTAGATGATGTCATAACATTTTACTCCAAACATTTAATCATAAATTTTAAGATAAAACCGATTCCGCAAATTCGAAGTCTCAAATACTATACAAAACAACGTATATACATTGAAATAGAAAATGCGAAAAATATGTACATAGTACATGACAAATAGCTTATTAAACTGAAAGAATATCCACTCGTAGTTCAGATGTTCTACAAATCAAAGCTAATCAAGAATGCAAACGGTAAGAGGGCGGTAATACGTGCTCAACCGAATAGAAAAAACGGTTATATTTCTCCTGACGACAATCGAACTTCTATCTCGTCAAAAATCAAATTTCGATAACATCAATGGTTTTGACAAAATCGTAGAATTCTAAAATATCTCACTCGGTATCGTCTATAGTATTCCTCTAAAACCTCACTCAGAAATTATCCAATGGAAGTTCTAGGATCAGTGCTTATTGCCAGAACTTTCCACCATGCACACGCTCGATGAATATTTATGTCGTAATTTCGCTATAATACTTGATTGCAAACTGCATGATTATGATATAGTTCAATGATTTCTTCACCAGAACCAATGAACTATATTCAAGTACATATCCATTTCCAAGAACATCATTTTCTGACAATCGAACGTAGTTCTTTCGATGATTTCGTATGTCATACGAATAACGAATTTCCCATCATTCGAAAACTAAACGTGCTGCCATGTAGTGTCGATATGTACTGTTTCCCAGTAATTGAGATATTGAACATTCATATAGACGGATTTCAATTCTTAAACGATTGCATTGTGTTCTACACAGCGAAAAAAATGCCTGATCCGCAAATCTTTGATACAAATCATAAAAATAGATGAATAATATTACCTTTGAATGCTGCATGGAAGTCTCATACTTCAATAGGTATTAGATTGTATATAATTAAGTTTTTTGTGGTAACGTTTTGAAAAATCATCATATTTTTTAGAGATATGATATCTTCGAATTGATACTCATTATTATTAAAGCTTATGGATAATTTTCAAAAATTTGATCAATTTCTATATCTTTTTTCCCTCTTTGACAAAGTCCCAATAATTTTTTCAATTATTTACTTTTTTATTTTATCACAAAAGGTGTTTAATGTCAATAACTTATAGTTTGGTTTGGCGAGATTTACATAACGAAGCAATTACATTAAGCTACAATTGTTACTCGTATAGATAATATCAAATTATAATTTGTAAATTATTTCACCGATATTTCCGAAACAGCATTCTGCGTAAGAAGTCTGAAAATTCAGCCGCAAATTATTCAACTCAATTTATCACCATAATATGATAGCACAGAGGAAAATAAAGCAAGCAGCCTATGATATCCGGGTCTTTACACACTCAAAGTAATAAAGACCAAACAATAACCAAAAATAGAAAACAAGCAAAACAAAAAACTCTGAAACAACGCATGTGCGTTATCTCAGAGTTTATAAACAAACGCCACCTGTTGGACTCGAACCAACGACCCTGCGGTTAACAGCCGCATGCTCTACCGACTGAGCTAAGGAGGCACATATGCCAAAACACTCCGAAGAGTGTTTTGGAAAGAGCCGGCGACAACTTATTTTCCCGGGCGGTCGCCCGCCGAGTATTTTCAGCGAAGATGAGCTTAACTTCTGTGTTCGGCATGGGAACAGGTGTGACCTCATCTCAATGATCACCGACTATAGATTGAGGACAATAACCTCAAAATTGAATAATGAAACATTTAAGGACTAACATAATTTAGGACAAGCCCTCGACCAATTAGTACACGCTAGCTAAATACAT
>NZ_FOAT01000002.1:214656-421559 GCF_900109655.1 Hominimerdicola alba | reverse complement strand
GTTTTCGGTAACAACGTCCTCAAAGAGCTTTGAGCCTTCAACGTTACCGCCAGTGGAAACTGCCATATCTACAACAACTGCGCCCTTCTTCATGCGGTCAAGAACGTCCTTGCCGATAAGGCGTGGAGCCTTTCTACCGAATACCTTAGCGGTAGTGATGACGATATCTGAACGTTCGCACACCTTAGCCTGAGCTTCCTGCTGTTTAGCTATCTGCTCGGGTGTGAGCTCCTTAGCGTAGCCCTGATCGGTCTGTCCCATCTCACCCAGGTCTATCTTAACGAAAGATGCGCCCAGGGACTTTACCTGTTCTTCAACAACGGGACGTGTATCGAAAGCATCAACACGAGCACCGAGACGCTTTGCAGTAGCTATTGCCTGAAGACCTGCAACTCCGACACCGATGATGAACACTCTTGCGGGCTGGATAGTACCGGAAGGAGTAACCATCATGGGCAGGATCTTAGGCAGTTTTGCAGCTGCATTTACTACAGCAGTATAGCCTGCCAGTGAGGTCTGGGAGGACTGAACGTCCATTTTCTGTGCCAGGGTAGTTCTGGGGATCATTTCCAGAGAAACTGCCTGGATACCCGATTTTGCGAAATCGTTCAGCAATTCTTTCTCATTGAACGGATCGAGGTAACTGAGGTGGAGAGCACCTGAGGGTATACCCTGTATGCTTTCGGGCTTCATTATCCTCAAAATAATTTCGCTGCCCTCGTATCCTGCTTCGTTAGAGGATACAAGAACAGCGCCTGCCTTCTCGTAAGCCTCGTCATTGAAGCCGCTTTTTTCGCCCGCTCCGCGGGTAACTTTTACTTCGTAGCCCATGCTTATGAGCCGCTTGATGTCATCGGGGATCAGCGCCACGCGGGTTTCACGCGGGTCGGTCTCCCGGCAGACCAGTATTTTCTTCATCTAACTTCTCCTTTCAAAAGAATGATATTCCCGAAAACAGCACTAGGCAGCATCGAAAAAACGGTGCTGCCGTGCCTTGATGAAGGTCAATCCCAACATTCAGTATTCATAGAATATTCGCCGCAGCTGATATTCTCAGCTGCATTGGGTTCATACTGCGCGATAAGCATATCGGGGTGCTTGTCCTCGAAAGGTACTATCGGCAGAAAAACTATCCTTTCGGAAATATTCATGCTTTCAACTCCTGATTATACAATACCCTGTGCGTTCATTGCATCGAGAACCTTCTCGAAACCTGCAATGTTTGCGCCAACAACATAGTTGCCCTCGAAGCCGTACTTCTTAGCAGCATCGTCGATGTTGTGGAAGAGGTTTACCATGATGTTCTTCAGCTTAGCGTCAACCTCATCGAATGTCCAGCTCAGACGCTCGCTGTTCTGGGACATTTCAAGAGCGGAAGTAGCAACGCCGCCTGCGTTTGCAGCCTTACCGGGAACGAACCATACGCCGTTATCCTGGAAGTACTTTGTAGCTGCCTCGGTAGTAGGCATATTTGCACCCTCGCATACAGCTGTTACGCCGTTTGCAACGAGCTGCTTAGCATCCTCGATATCGAGCTCATTCTGTGTTGCGCAAGGAAGAGCGATATCGCACTTGATCTGCCATACGCCTCTGCCCTCGTGATACTCGGAATTAGGTCTGTACTTCTTGTATTCTGTAAGTCTTGCTCTGTCAACTTCCTTGATCTGCTTCAGAGCTGCAACATCGATACCATCGGGATCATATACCCAACCTGTGGAATCGGAGCAAGTAACTACATTAGCACCCAGCTGCTGTGCCTTCTGGATAGCGTAGATAGCAACGTTGCCTGCGCCGGAAACTACAGCTGTCTTGCCTGCGATGTCGTTGCCGTGAGACTTGAACAGCTCCTCAACGAGATACAGCAGACCATAACCTGTAGCCTCTGTTCTTGCGAGAGAACCGCCATAGCTCAGACCCTTACCAGTCAGAACGCCCTCGAACAGACCTCTGATCTTCTTGTACTGACCGAACATATAACCGATCTCACGAGCACCTGTACCGATATCACCAGCAGGAACGTCAGTATCAGCGCCGATGTACTTGCAGAGCTCAGTCATGAAAGCCTGGCAGAATGCCATAACTTCTCTGTCGGACTTGCCCTTGGGGTCGAAGTCGGAACCACCCTTGCCGCCGCCGATAGGCAGACCTGTAAGGCTGTTCTTGAAGATCTGCTCAAAGCCCAGGAACTTGATGATACCCAGGTTTACAGAAGGGTGAAGTCTCAGACCGCCCTTGTAAGGACCGATAGCAGAGTTGAACTGTACACGGTAGCCTGTGTTTACCTGTACGTTGCCCTTGTCGTCAACCCACGGAACTCTGAACTTGATCTGTCTCTCAGGGTTAACAAGTCTCTCCAGAAGACCATCTCTTCTGAACTTCTCCTCGTTAGCGTCCACAACTACCTTGATGGACTCCAGTACCTCTCTTACAGCCTGATGGAACTCGGGCTCTGCAGGGTTCTGCTTGATGACCTGCTCAATTATTTCTTCTACATACGATGACATTGCGCTAATACCTCCTGATGATATTTTTACATAAAAAATAAAAAAGCAATGACGAATAAACCGCCCTAAAAGAGCAGTCCATTGGCGCCATTGCCTTAACTGTCTTTTAGTGTACAGTATTTGAGGTAAAAAGTCAATTTATCATATCCTATAAAAATCAGACTTTTGCCATCAACATTCCGATAGTGGTCACAGCACACATATCTGCTATATACGAAAACAAAGGGTAGATCACAGGACCTGCCCTCGTTTCCGTTTATTTAAGATAAGATGGGAATTGCGCTGTGTTAAATATCGGCTTTGATACCGACTGTGCAGATATCCGCAATTTTAACTATACCATATATTTTTGATGCACGATACCATAAAAATCATACATATTCCATTACGAAAGTGACACATAATATCATCTTTTAAGCTCGGACGGCGTTTTACCCGTAAGTTTCTTGAAAACGGTAGTAAAATAATCCACAGAGGAGAAGCCCAGCATGGCACTTACCTCGTAAACCTTGTACCTGCCCGAAAGCAGAAGCTTTTCAGCGTACTTTATACGGAATTTCTTATAGAAATCACCGAAAGTCATGCCCATTTTCTGCTTGAAAAGCCTGCCGAAATAATCCTTGTTGAAGCCGAAATGATCTGCGGCATTCTCGGTAGTGACTGTGGTCTTTTCCGAAATCAGCAGAAACTCCCTTATCCTCTCGGAGAATTTAGCGTCCTTTGAAGAATACTCTGCCATGAATTCTTCCACCGTTAGGTCGTACTCCCCTGTCACGAAGCTGTCGCCTATGCGCTCGGATACTCTTGCAAGGGCTTCGCCAAGCCTTATCTCGCTAACAGGCTCGGTGATATAATCGATAACGCCCAGAAGAAAGCATTTGCGCATATTCTCCGAGTCATCGAAAGGGCTCACCGCCAGACAGAATGTACCGGGAGATACCGTCTTTACCGCGCTTATCACAGCTTCTGCCGAAATAGCGGGCAAGCGGTTGAAGCAAACGAGCAGATCGATATTGTTTTTAAGACACATTTCGGGTGCATTCTCGCTGTCAGAAGTCTTGCTGAATATCTCAAAACCATTTTCCTGCCATACCGGCATCTTTTTCAGCCTGTCGAATGTTCCCAGATTGTTGTCTACTATCAGTACCTTGTAAAGTCTACCCATATTTTTCCACCTCCCGCTAAAAAATAAAGGCGCTGTAATCCTAACATCACAGCGCCTTTGCTTGTCCTATAATATACCACAATAAAACGATATTTGTCAATGACTTTCGTACCAAGTTGTCTGAAACTTCAAGTGCTTTATCGGAATATTCGTGGATAGACAGACTTCTGCCGCGAATACACGCAACATATGCTCTGCCCATAATTTGTCAAAAAAGCAGAAAGCCCCTTGCCCAAGGACTTTCTGCTTCATTGCATACTTATTTGCTTATATAAGTATTATAACACATTGCCCATTTATAAAATACATTACAAATCCGACTTTTTACATTATATTTCAGATACATTGATTTATGACAACTATCAAGCCGCGTTAATTCCCTGCAGTTATTTTTCAGGGATCCAGCTTGACAAAGAGTCAATCTATACCATAAATGCTGAATGTGACGCTCAGCTCGTCCGAGAAGAAGAAATTATTTACATTTATCGCCGCGTCATCAGCATCGCCTGATATAAGGTTTGCTATCTCGATACGGTAGCAGTTGTCTTCCTCATCGAGATTTCCGTAGCGTATCTTGCTCGGGTCAAACCACAATTCTTCATCATCGACCTTTATGCTTTTGACAGCGACCTTTAACTCGTCGCTCCTGAATTTGCCCTTTACACGCTTATTGATGTTTGGATTTGCACCATTCTCAAGAAAGCCTTCAAGCTCACTGCCATTAGCCCAAGGCAGATAACTGCCCTTCGATCCTTCATTAGAATATATAAGCGAGGGGTTCTTGCCCTTGTCGTCTACGGAAGTTATACTGTCCCTCGTTATGCTGACAGTGTAGACGCCATCCCCGGTAATATCGGCATCAATGCCGTAAGAAGCCGCCCCCGGGTGACCCTGACCGTTCCAGTTGCCCCAGTTCATACTGCCGTCGGCAAAGATCAGGTATGCATCATACCCTTTGAATCTCTCATCAGCGCCGTTTGGGTCGGTGGGAAGTCTCTTCTTACCCTTTACATATGCCGCTATCTGCGTAATGTCGGTGATATTTACACTGCCGTCGAAATTAACATCAGCATTTATCAGACTCTCACCTTTAAGGAACTTTTTGCCCTTCACATGAGCAGCAATTTTGGTTACATCTGTAATATTGACCACACCGTCACCGTTGACATCACCCCTGGTCGCGGAAACTTTTTCCGCCGTAACAGATATACAGCCCGATGCCATAGTACCCGCACATAACAGAGAAACTGCACTTCTGATAAGTTTATTCATGGATATGACCTCCTATAAATCGATCCAGTATATTATACACCTATCCGCCCATATTGTCAATCGCGGTATCAGCCCTTAAGCGCCGTGGTGAGGTCGATCTCGTTATCCATCATATCCTTGCCTTTGCCTGAGAAGCGGTCAATATAATACCAGTTAGCCGTAGTCGTGTGATTACCCTCGATATCATAAAGATGTATGACAATATCATTATTCTCATCAGACTTTATAATATCGCAGAATTCGGGCACATATCCCGTATCGTTGTGCTGTTTGTAATATTCCTGTGCCATATCTTTAAGCTGTTCATTATTATAGAATGTGAACTCGTCAATGCTGATATTGCCCATGTACACAAGTTCCTCGGTGTGACCGTCATCTTCAAAGTTAAGTATAGCGCCGTCGCCGCGTTCTTCGGCTTTTGCACGGGTATCCTTAACAGCACCTGCCGCAGTACCTGCAAAGCGGAACACAGCACAGCCGTCGTCCATCGAATAGGTGAAGCCCTCTTTGAAGCTGTCTTCCTGATATATCCTCATACCTGTACCGTCTGTTGCAAACTCATAGTATTTGTCGCCGCTGTCACAGAAAGACCACCATATTCCCGGAGCAAAACCGACTTCCAGCCCGAAGCTGTTCTCATCGGGACCTTTGCCGTCATCATCAAGTCCGCCGGGGAACAGACCGACCATACCGTCAGCTTTGCTTTCATCGAATTTTTCCAAACTGCTTTCGGTGACCTCGCTACTTTCTTCCATAAGACTGCTTTCCGACACAACTTCACTGCTATCGGCTGTGACTTCGGAGGATTCTTCTGCCACGCTGTTCTCAGCATCAGTTGCAGACTGTGATTTTACGTCTCCCGAAGCACCTTTACTGTCCGCAGGGCGCTCTGTAAAAGAACCGCAGCCCGCAAGGATAAGTGCCGCTGTAACTGCAAATAAATATGTAAATTTCATACAATACATCTCCATTCTTTTTGTGAATAATTTAATACATAATAATTATAACTCATATACCCCATTTTGGCTATACCCAAAATCATATCCGATACGTAGAAAATACGGCTCGGCTTTTGTAAGTCTCGCACAAAAAGCACCGAATCACCGCGGTTTTGCACACATTTTCACTAGCATGAAATTCACCCCGAAATGGTCTTCGGCAGAATGTCAGATAATACGTGAAATTAATAGTTAATTTGCAAAATTTCTGTTGACAAATCAAAGAAAATCGTGTATCATTATATGATATTATAAGTAAATAAATTAAAACCGAATTACAATGTGGGAGGTAATGTTATGCTCGATACTAACGCAAACAGCAAGTTCGGAAAAGAAGGTCTCACCTTCGACGATGTTCTCCTTATCCCCGGAGAGAGCGATTGTACACCTGACATGGTGGACTTACACACCCATCTTACCAAGGACATCGTCCTTAACACACCTATCATGACCTCTGCTATGGACACTGTAACAGAGTCCAAGATGGCTATCGCTATCGCCCGTGAAGGCGGCATAGGCATAATCCACAAGAATATGACCATCGCTCAGCAGGCTGAGGAAGTTGACAAGGTAAAACGTTCCGAGAACGGCGTTATCGTTAATCCTTTCTCTCTGACAGCTGACAGGACCGTTGAAGAAGCGGACAGGCTGATGGGCAAGTACAAGATTTCCGGTGTTCCGATAGTTGATGAGAAGGGCAAGCTGGAAGGTATCCTCACTAACAGAGACCTCCGCTTCATCACCGACTTCTCTATGAAGATCGGCACTGTTATGACAAGGGAGAACCTTGTTACAGCTCCTGTTGATACAGACCTCAACGGCGCAAAGAAGATACTCATGCAGCACAAGATCGAGAAGCTGCCTCTCGTTGATAACGAGGGTCACCTCAAGGGTCTTATCACCATAAAGGATATCGAAAAGGCTGTACAGTATCCTAATTCTGCAAGAGATGCAAAGGGCAGACTGCTCTGCGGCGCTACTGTAGGTATGACACAGGATATCCTCGAAAGAGCAGGCGCCCTTATCGATGCTCAGGTAGATATACTCGCATTGGATTCCGCTCACGGTCATTCAAAGAACGTTATCGAATGCCTAAAGAAGCTGAAGTCCAACTTCCCGAATATACCCGTTATCGCAGGTAACGTTGCAACTGCTGAAGCTGCAAGAGCTCTCTGCGAGGCTGGCGCTGACGCTATCAAGGTCGGCATAGGTCCCGGATCTATCTGCACCACCAGAGTTGTTGCAGGTATAGGCGTTCCCCAGATAACTGCTGTATACGATGCTGCTTGTGCAGCTGCCGAGTATGGTATCCCCGTTATCGCTGACGGCGGTATCAAGTATTCAGGCGATATCGTAAAGGCTCTGGCTGCAGGCGCAAGCGTTGTAATGCTTGGCTCACTGCTTGCAGGCTGCGATGAAGCTCCCGGCGAGACCGAGATCTATCAGGGCAGACAGTTCAAGGTATACAGAGGCATGGGCTCTATGGCTGCTATGGCTAAGGGTTCCAAGGACAGATACTTCCAGACCAACTCCAAGAAGCTTGTTCCCGAGGGCGTTGAGGGTCGTGTTGCTTACAAGGGTCCCGTTTCCGATACCATCTTCCAGCTGGTTGGCGGTATCAGAGCAGGTATGGGCTACTGTGGCTGCCACACTGTTGCTGAGCTGGGCGAAAAGGCTAAGTTCATACGCATAACAGGTGCAGGTCTTAAGGAGAGCCATCCTCACGATATCTACATCACCAAGGAAGCTCCCAACTACTCTGCAACCTCCGGTATGTAATTCAAACAAATATTCAAGGCAGGGGCGCTTGCCCTTGCCTTGTTTTTATAGTGAGGTAATTATCATGGCAGATAAGGCGCTTTACGTGCTTGCAGGATATGATGACAAGACCGAAGCATATCTTTCGGGCATACAGAATAAGCTCTATAGTCTGGGATTTTCGGGCTTTCATACCAAAAATATCCCAATGCATATAACGCTGGGTTCTTTCCCCTGCGATAAGGAGGGAGAGCTTAAAGCCCTAGTGCAGAAAACCGCTGAGGAAGTCAGCGCATTTGATGTGACTGTCAATCATGTGGGGATTTTCGGCGGGTCGCAGGTGCTTTTTGCAGCACCAGATGTAAGTCACGATATGCTTTCGCTGAAAGAAAGATTCGGTGACAGCACAAACTGGACAGCCCACACAACTTTTATTATCGATGCCCCTGAGGTCATTTACAAGGCACTGCCCCATATAATGGAGAATTTTTCAGCTTTTGGTGGAAAGATCACATCACTGCACCTGTATGAGTTTTTCCCCACAAGGCATATACTTACCGTCAATCTGAAAGACAGTCAAAGCGGTAATGAATAGTGAGCTAAATGCTAAGAAAACTCAGCTTACACAAACATTTGATATTTTATAAGAATAATGAGGCTCAGACACTTGACCTGACCTCATTTTTTTGCTATAATATAAGGAGATATTTACGTGATTATTAAAACAAAAAGAATTATTATGAGAGAATACACTCTCGACGACTTCGATGCGCTGTATGAGATACTATCCGACGCAGAGACCATGGCGCATTATCCCAAGCCTTTCGATGAGGAAAGAGTGCGCAACTGGATACTCTGGAACATCGACAATTATAAAAAGTACGGCTTCGGTCTGTGGGCGCTGGTGCTGAAAGAAACAGGAGAATTCATCGGTGACTGCGGACTTACGATACAGAATATCGACGGCGAACTGCTTCCCGAAATCGGCTATCATGTGCATAAAAAATACTGGCGCAGAGGTCTTGGCAAGGAAGCCGCACAGGCTGTCCGCGACTGGGCTTTTGAGAATACAGATTACGATGCGCTGTATTCATATATGAAGTATACAAACACAGCTTCGTATAAGACCGCTCTTGCCAACGGCATGAAAAAGATAAAGGAATACCCCGACGAGAAAAACAAGATATCCTACGCCTGCGCCATAACACGCAGTGAATGGGAAAAACTGAAAGGTATCACAACATGACTAAAACAAAAGCTATCGTCAAAAAATGGGTGATCTGCACCCTGATCTTTACAGCGATAATAATACCCACTGCGGTATTTTCGGATAAAATAGGCAAACCTTTGACGATCATTCTTGTGATCGTATCCTTTATAGTGCTCTTCTTTGCGTCAATACCGTCCTTCGACCACAGTGACCGTCAGGAGATACGCGAGGAATATGAGGAAGCACAGCGTTTTGAGGAATACAAAAGACGCGAAGAATGGAAAAACAAGACCCTGTAAATGACCCTGATATTTCAAAAGAACTCAGTACAAACTTGAAATTTACTAAGGAGGAAGCTTATGCTGCCATTCATACAGACCGCCTACCTGTTTGCCCTGGGCAGCATGATAGGCTGGGTATTGGAATTCTTCTACCGTAAGTTTTTCGACCCCGTCAACGTTGAGCGAAAATGGCTCAACCCCGGTTTCCTTACAGGTCCGTATCTCCCGCTTTACGGATTTTCACTGCTGCTGCTTTTCTGGATGAGCAGGATAGAGCGTTTTATCCCGATAGATAACAACTACCTGCGAAAAGCCGTATTATTTGTTATAATGGCAGCCTGTATAACCGCCCTGGAATACTTCACGGGACTGATATTCATAGTCAAGATGAAGATAATGCTGTGGGATTACACGCAGTTCTGGGGCAATATAAAAGGCATTATCTGCCCGATGTACAGCTTTTTCTGGCTGCTGCTTAGCTTTGGCTACTGCTTCTTCCTCGACCCGCCCATAACCCACACCGTGGAACTACTGATAAATAACCTGCAATTCACTTTCTTTGTTGGTCTTTATTACGGCGTGTTCCTTATCGACCTGGCTATCTCGCTGAATAACATGGTAAATATCGCCGAGTTTGCCCGCGAACATAATATAATCGTAAAGATAGACGAACTCCGTGCACAGATCGAAGCCTTCCGTGTAAAAACTCTGGGAAGCGCACATTTCTTCGTACCACTGAGATTCTCTGATACACTGCATAACAGTCTGGAACGTTACAGAGAATTCCGCGAGAATTTCAGCGTGGGAAATATCCGAGAGAATATCAAAGGCAATATCCGTGAGAACATCGACAAGATAAAGCGAAAATAATATAAGGCTGCCGAAACGGCAGCCTTTTTTATCGGATATAAAGTTTTACTTTATCAACTGGGTCGTCAGAATATAAGCTGCCACACGCATAACAGCTGCAAAAAGCATAGCTGCTGCGCCTGCGCCTGTGACAAGCTGATTTACCCAGAACACGTCGCCAGCCGAAATGGGGTGAAGTGCATCGCCTATGCGCTGACGTCTTGTCAGTACGCCGTTCCTTATCTCGTCACCGCCAAGCTGGATATCAAGCGCACCTGCGGCTACTGCCATAGTGCAGCCCGAATTGGGGCTGAGGGAACGCTTTTTATCTCTGAGATATATCTCCTGAGCATTTTTCTTGTCCAGTCTGAGGAAAGCTGCATCCCAGCGCATGAACGCTGCCGCAAGCCTTGCGGGTATGAACATCACGATATCATCAAGCTTTGCAGCTACACGGCCGAAGTGAAGATGTTCCTTGTCCTTGAATCCAACAGTATTGTCCAAAATATTGATAACTCTGCAGAACACCGCACCGGGTCCGCCGAAAAGGCAAGCCCAGAACATGGGACCTACCAGCATATCCACCGCATTTTCGGAAGCCGTTTCCACCGCACATTTAGCACATTCGGAAACGTCCATGTTTTCAATATCGCGGTCTGTGATTTTCCTGAGATGTCTGCGGGCACCGTCAGCATTGTTTGTCCTTAACGAGCGGAAAACGCCCATCAGCCCACGTCTCATCGCCTTGCCCGAGATAGACACCCAGCAAAGCAGACCCTCGGCAATGATACCAACTATCACATTCAGCTTGTAGCAAAGCAGCAGAAATACCAGACTTGTGCCCATGCATATCAGCAGAGTCATTACCACAAGCATTATCCCCGCCATATTCTGTGCATCAGGGGAATCGAGATACGCATTTTTCAGTATGATCTCCAGCTTTTTCACCATGCGCCTGACAAGCTCAGCAGGATAAAATCTGTTATCAGGGTCGCCCAGTATCATATCCAGCGAAAACCCAAGTGCAAGCGCACACAATGAATTCATTATCATCATAGACTTTTTTCTCCCATATAATACCGCCGTATTCCCGACAGTATAAGATAAGTATTGTCATATACAGTTATTATAACATATTTTTTAACAAATGTAAAGACACCCCGCGACAAATTCTCGCTTATGCATTCCAGAGCCCTTTGACCGAATATAAAATCGTTCCTCAACCTATTGGCAAATGCGGACAAATGTGCTATAATATAAAAGATATACTGCCGCATCACGCGGCGGCTGAGTTTTGTTCGGCGCTCTTCTTGTCTTTGACCGAACAGCCAGACCAAAGGAGGACTTCCCTTGCCCGATTTCGTTCATCTTCATCTGCACAGTGAATATTCGCTGCTGGACGGCGCCTGCCGTATCGACAAACTTGCCGCACGTCTCAAAGAGATAGGTCAGACTGCCTGCGCAGTTACCGACCACGGCAATATGTTCGCTGAGATAGAATTCTACAACGCCATGAAAGCCGCCGGCATAAAGCCCATACTTGGCTGTGAGGTTTACGTGGCGCAGGGCAGTCATGTGGACAGAGATTCCCGCGACGGCAAGCCCTATCATTTGATACTGCTGTGCGAAAACGAAACAGGCTACCGCAATCTGATAAAGCTGGTATCCCTTGGCTATACAGAGGGCTTTTACAGCCGTCCGCGAATAGACCTTGAACTACTGAGAAAGCACCACGAGGGTCTGATATGCCTTTCGGGGTGCATAGCAGGTGAGCTTGCGCGTAAGATAACCAACGGCAACTACAAGGGCGCTGTGGAAACTGCCAAACTCTACCGCGATATTTTCGGCGAAAACAACTATTTCATAGAGATACAAAAACACCGCGACCCCGCCGAGCAAAGGGTAATGCCCTCGCTGATACGGCTTGCAGATGAAACAGGCATACCCCTCTGCCTTACCAACGACTGTCATTATCTGCGGCGTGAGGATTCTCAGGCACAGCAGGTGCTGATGTGCATATCTACTGCCACCACCACCGATGACCCTGCCATATCCTTTGCAAGCGATGAATTCTTTGTAAAGTCAGCCGATGAGATGGCTGAACTTTTTCCTGCACAGCCCGAAGCCATGCTGAACACTGTCCGCATTGCCGAAAGGTGCAATGTGGAGATAAATTTCGGAAGTACCGTACTGCCTTACTTCGGCATTGAGGGAGTAAAAGACAACGCAGAGTATCTCCGCAATATGTGCCGTGAGGGACTTTACAGGCGTTACGGCGAGCCCTCAAAGGAAGCATTAGAGCGCATGGAATACGAGCTTTCGGTCATAAACGGCATGGGCTACACAGACTACTACCTGATAGTCTGGGATTTCATAAACTACGCAAAAAGCCACGATATCCCCGTTGGTCCGGGCAGAGGTTCTGGTGCGGGAAGCCTTTGCGCTTACTGCATCAGCATCACCGATATCGACCCGCTTAAATATGACCTGCTGTTTGAACGTTTCCTCAACCCCGAAAGAGTGACCATGCCCGACTTTGATATCGACTTCTGTGTTGAGGGCAGGCAGAGAGTCATAGATTACGTTGTTGAAAAATACGGTGCTGACCATGTGGCTCAGATAGCCACATTCGGCACACTTGGGGCAAAGCAGGCTCTCCGCGATGTTGCAAGGACTATGGGCGAGCCCTATGCCACAGGGGATAAGCTGGCAAAAGCCGCTCCACGCTCAATGGCGCTGAGTGTTTCGGTGGAGAAGATACCCGAGCTGAGAGATATGTACAACAGCGATATGAAGCTCAGGAAAATAATCGACACCGCCATACTCATCGAGGGTATGCCAAGGAACGTTTCCACCCATGCGGCAGGCGTTGTTATCACAAAAGAGCCTGTTGATTTCTATGTGCCGCTGTATGCCCGTGACGGCGCAGTTTCCACACAGTATACCATGACGGTGCTCGAACGTCTGGGTCTTCTGAAAATAGACTTTCTGGGGCTGAGCAACCTTACTATAATCAAGCACTGCTGTGACGAGATAAAAAAGACCCACCCCGACTTTGATATCGAGCATATCCCGCTGGACGACAAGGCGGTTTACGAAATGCTCTCCCGCGGCGAGACCGAGGGTGTTTTCCAGTTTGAATCAGGCGGAATGACAGCGACCATCATGAAGCTTCGCCCATCGGGGATAGAAGACCTTATCGCTGTACTTTCGCTGTACCGCCCCGGACCTATGGATTCCATACCAAACTATATCCGCTGCCGCCACGACCCAAAACTCGTGACCTACAAGCACCCCATGCTCCGCCCGATACTTGAAGTCACCTATGGCTGTATAGTCTATCAGGAGCAGGTAATGCAGATTTTCCGCTCACTAGCGGGATACTCATTCGCAAGGGCTGACCTTGTAAGGCGTGCGATGTCGAAGAAAAAGGCTGATGTGCTTGAAAACGAGCGCAAGGCTTTCGTGTGGGGCGATGAGGATGTCTGCGGCGCGGTAGCCAACGGCGTTCCCGAAAAGACAGCCAACGAGATATTCGATGAGATGACAAGCTTTGCCAGCTACGCATTCAACAAATCCCATGCGGCAGCATACGCTACTGTGGCTTACCGAACAGCTTATCTTAAATGCCATTTCTTCAAGGAATATTTCTCTGCGCTGATGACGGATGCTATCAACGAAAGCACTGAAAAGCTATACGGATATATCTCAGCTGTTAAAAAGCGTGGCGTGGCTGTGCTTCCCCCCGATATCAACAAGAGCGTCGGCGGTTTCAGGAGCGAGGGCGATTCAATTCGCTTCGGACTTCTGGGGATAAAGGGGCTTGGCAGCAATTCGATAGCTTCGATAATAAGGGAGCGTTCCATCAGCGGCGAATTTGTCAACCTGCAGGACTTCTGCCGACGTATGCAGGGCAGGGATATCCACACCAAAACAGCAGAAGCCCTGATAAAAGCAGGGGCAATGGATTCTCTTCCCCTGAACAGGCATGAAAAGCTGATAAACTGCGGCGTGATACTTGGCGACCTCAGCAGGTCGGCAAATGACAGGCTTGAGGGTCAGCTGGACTTTTTCAGCAGTAGTTCGGGCGGCGGAAGTCTTGAAAAGCCTCTCATCGATGCGGAGGAGTTTTCATCGGAAGAACTTCTGGCTTTTGAGCACGAAGCGCTGGGAATGTATCTTTCAGCCCACCCCATAGACCCCTGCGAGCCTTTTGCAAAAGCGGCGGGCTTCACGGCGGTCAGGACTATACTTGACGCAGGACTGAGCGGCGAGGGCAAAACGGCTGATATACTCGTCATGGTGACAAAGAAACGTGCTTTCGCCACCAAAAAGGGCGATATGATGTGCTTTGCCGCCTGTGAGGACAAAACCGGCGAGATAGAGATGGTTGTATTCCCGAAAGTATACATGGCTACAGGCAAACTGATAAGCGAGAACGCAGTTCTACACGTAAGGGGCAAGGTATCCGTGAAAGAAGACGAACCCCCGAAGATAATGGCTGACCTTGTGGAAACAGGCGAAAGATTCGTAACTCAGGCGCTGGGCATGGGGATATGTCTGCGGCTGGATTCAAGAGACAAGCCCCGTCTTGAAGCATTAAGCGCGGCGGCACACAAATACGCCAGCGAGAGCGGCACCGGGCTGACGGTATATTTTTCAGACCTGAACCGCCGAACCGCCATAAAGGGCGCCCGCAGGATACGTATAAACGACAGGATAATGAACGAACTCACCGAGATAGTCGGCGAGGGCAACACAGCATTCGGATAAGGAGAATAAACTATGGGACCTATAATTTACAAAGTTGCAAGGATAGACGGCGATTACGCTCATCTGACAAACACCGAAACAGGCGAGGATATCCTCGTTGCGATGGCACTTCTGCCCTATGAAACAGATGAGGGCATGGTGCTCAGGTGGGAGAATTTTGAGTACAGCGTGGAGGAATAGCCGTATCGCAACTAACTTCAAACACAGCGTATGCAATTATTTCTTCATCAAGTATGACCCCGAACCTGACATAAGTCATCTTTAATGCTATTTATCAGGTGAGGGAGCCGCGTACCCGCGCGAGGGCTTTACTTTTATCGGATAATGTGCTATAATATCTTTATAAGATAAAAGGCAAAGGTGAATATATGATATTTTTTTTCAAACCGACATATGTTTTCGACAAGGCGAAGGATATTACTCCCGATTTTCTTAAAAAGCATGGTATAAAAGGGCTTCTGCTCGATCTTGACAACACGCTGACCACCCACAACAATCCCGTTGTGCCACAGTCGAGCCTTGACTGGATTGAGCTTATGAAGCAGAACGGCATAAAGCTTATGATAGTATCCAACAACCACGCGCCGAGAGTTACACCCTTTGCACAGCAGCTGGGTATCGACTTTGAGTGCGAGGGCGCAAAACCCCTGACTTTCGGGTACAGCAGAGCTATTAAGCGCATGGGGCTGAAAAAAAGCGAGGTAGCCGCCGTTGGCGACCAGATATTCACGGATATAATGGGTTCAAATCTCAAAGGGATACGCTCGGTTTTCGTTTTCCCCATCAAGCCCGAAGAAAGCCTGCCTTTCAGGTTCAAAAGAGCCTGCGAGAAGCCGTTTCTGCCAAAGCTGAACAAGTAGCTTACGGTCGGAAAGACCGAATAAATAAACGGAGGTATGTAACATGAGTGATTTTTTCAGAGAACTTATAGGAGTCAAATGCAACTTTGCCACCAATGACGGTGAGTACCGCAATTATGTGCTGAGAGATATCTCAAACGAATGGATAGTTGTTGAAAAAGGCGCAGAATCAGTATATCTCAATCTTTCTCACGTTATTTCCATCAAAGTAGCAAACAACAAGGAAGAAGCATGATCTTCTTACGCAGGACAGCAAAAAGCCCGTGCATTGCGCACGGGCTTTCTTATTTTGATCAGAATACAAACATATATCCTGCAGCGGCTACTTTGTCGCCTATCTGTATACGCTGCCACTGGCAGATACAGCTGCCGTGGTTTTTAGAGAACTCTTTCTGTGCTTTTTTGAGCATATCTCCGCCTATCTGCGAGGCATTAAGATACGTTTCCGAATCATCGCCTTCTTCAAGCGACCAGCCCTCAGGGTTCTCGGGAATGATATACACATTCATGGACCGCTTATTAAATGCGGCTTCCATGACATTAACTATATCCTCGGTGGAACTTACTGTAACAAGTTCGTGTGCGGCGTAGCTGTCTATATCGGTATCGCAGACCGGGTCGCTGCTGCTGTCCCAGAGATGACGGTCAGCCATTACCTCCTTTGAGGTGTTGAAATACTTGTGCTGTTCGGGTCTGCCCTTGGTATCGGGTACGGGGTCGTCCCAGGTAACGTCCATATAGTACCAGTGACCGTTTATCTGTACCATGTTCCATGCGTGTGCTTCATTAGCGTCAGCAGCTGCAAGTGTGGAAGTACATGGTATCTCCAGCATATCCATGAACATATTGAAAGTAGTGGTATATCCGCTGCATATGCATTTGCCGTCAACAAGTGCGCCGTAGGGGTCAGCAGCGTGTTCGCCGTGATCTTCAAATATACCAAGCATATTTATATCATAAGTAACGTTCTGCACGATAAAATCGTGTATTGCAAGTTCCTTAGCGTAATCATCCATGTCATCGGTGATAACTTTATCGATAACATACGATGCCCTTTTGTATATCTCTGTCTGCATCTCATCGAGACCCGAAGGGTCGCCCGCAAGATACGCCTTTGATATGGGCGTCCAGTCATAGAGAGTATCTTCTTCCTCCGTGGCAGTTACATCATCAGGCTTTGAACTGTCATCTGCCTTGGTAGTGACTGCTGTTGTTTCGGCAGTGCTTTCCTCTGCCGAGCTGTTTTCTGCTTTTTCGGATGTTTCAGAACAGCTGCCCAGCATGAGCGCTGCCGCGAATATCGCTATCGTTTTGCTTCTTCTCATCTTTATTCTCCTGTCTTTTTTATTTTATGGTTATCCCTTTAACACACCACTTCATACGATGGCATAATAATGAATAGTTATTTGAGATGTATTCTTCACCCGTCAGCGGCGGTAGTAAGAATACCGCTAACTATTGATATTGCCTGTCAAAAGGTTATATGGAATGGTGTGTCAGCAAGATAAACATATTGTATTATTGTGATCTATTGGTATTGGGGTAGTCGGGTTCCAAATCAAAACAAATGTTCCACGTGGAACATTTTTATTTGAGCGGTGTGGTAAAGTGATAGTCAGATTTTATTTTACCTTGCCTTTGACAATGGCTGCTATCTTTGTAAGGTCGGTGATATTCACTTTGCCGTCGGCGTTCATATCGGCATATTTAAAGTTTCCTTCACTGAGGATCTTTTTCCCTTTTATATGGGCAGCAACAAGGGTGATATCAGTAATATTGATAAACCCGTCGCCATTGACATCGCCTTTTTTTCTGGACTTCGATAAATTTGCGGCATAATAATCAGTCGCCGAGATATCGGGAAGCTCAATAAAGAACCGCATTGGATCATCGGTCGGGACATCGACTGTGTGGTCTTTGCTCATGGTGTTTTCGCCCTTTGCAAAGTAGAAATCTGTCTCCAGCATATCGTTCCAGGTACAGTCAACATAATAGCATTTTCCGTCATCGAGCCTTACAGCGTTCCATGCGTGGTCGCCGCCTTCAGCCATGCCCGAAACGATATAATTGTCGACATCAAGATAGTTCAGCACAGCCTGATATACCCTTGAATAGCACTCACATACGCCCTTGCCGTTCTGGCAGGCACCAAGAACATTGTGCGCCCATGCTTCCAGCGAAGGATCGCCGCAGTCGTCATAAGCAAATTCGAGGTCTTCATTTATCGCGTCATGGACTATCTTTGCTTTTTCATAATCCGAACCAGCGCCCTCAGCTTTTTTAGCTGTATTTATGATATAATCCATTATATCCTGCTGAGCTTTTGCCCTTGTACTGCCGTTTGCATAGGTTTTATCGGCTATAAGATAAAAATATTTACTATCCCCGACCAGCATACAATCAGCAAAATAATAAATTGGAAAATCGTTCCTGAAAGTCAGATAGACGATGCAGGCAGTATCATAGTCTAGCTCGCCATAGGGAATGGCGGCATAGGTGCGGTATGACGCGATCCTGTTCAAAGGTCTGTTTGTATCGGACCAGAATTTCGCTGCGGCATCACACATACAGTCATAGGCTGCCTGCAAGGCTGCTCCGTTTTCCATAGTACCCAGATATTCATAGCCTGCCCTGCTGCTGCAGTCAAGAAGAAAATCATTGCTGTCCTCAGCCGCAGGTATACCCGCAGCGGCAGCGCTTATACCACTGACAGCCGTAGCTAATGTCATTACCGCTGCTGCGGCAAGTGCAGTTATCTTCATTTTCATTTTTACCCTCTCCTAACTAAGTCGGGAATAGTCTTTACTGAAAAACCGCAGGTGCGGTACGAACGGGGGCAGTCAGCTTTGAACGATATGCCTTATCGGGAATTATCCTCCACCAGCATAGCGTAAAGCTCGCCTTTCGAGAATCCTGTTGACTTTGCTATCTCACGGCAGGCATCAGTGCCGCGCACGCCCTTTTCCACAAGAGCCTTTACCTGCTCATATGCCTTTTCTATGGTATCAGCTTCTTCTGTATCCTCGGGGGCAGCGCCCTCGATGACAAGCACGAACTCGCCCTTTGCAGTTTTATTGTCGGGATACATCTCCAGCGCCTGCGAAAGTGTTGTGCGAATCACTTCCTCGTGGAGCTTTGTAAGCTCTCGGCACAGAGATATGCGCCTGTCGCCGAAATAATCCAGCATATCTCTAAGGGTCTTGTGAAGCTTATGAGGTGCTTCATAGAATATCAGGGTTTCTTCGGCATCACGCACCTGAGCCAAGTGATCGAATCTCTGACGCTTGTTTACCGAGAGAAAGCCCTCGAACCTGAATCTTGATGTATTCAGCCCGCTTATCGCCAGTGCCGATATTACCGCCGATGGTCCCGGAACTACTTCCACCTTGATATCATTCTCGGCGCAAAGCTTTACCAGCTTCTCACCGGGGTCGGATATACAGGGCATACCCGCATCGGTGACGATAGCGGCATTCTCTCCGCCTATCAGTCTTGCGAGTATCTGCTCCCCAGCCTTTGCGGCATTATGCTCCTGATAGCATATCAGCTGTTTTTTTATCTCGAAATGATTCAGCAGTTTAAGGGTGACACGGGTATCCTCGGCACAGATGAAATCCACATTTTTAAGGGTCTCAACTGCACGGAAGGTCATATCCCCCAGATTGCCTATGGGAGTACCCACAACGTAAAGCTTGCCCATCAGACCTTATCCCTCCCCAATGTTTTTCCGCCTATCATTACAAGGGCGGGACTGCTCATTACATCGAACGGGTTGCCCTCAAAAAGTACCAGATCGGCATCTTTTCCAACTTCGACGGAACCTGTTCTGTCGAATATCCCCGCGATCTTTGCGGGTGTGCAGGTCACTGATTTAAGACCATCATAAAAGCTCAGGCCGTGCTTTATGCAAATACCCACCGATATGGGCAGATACTCTATGGGTACCTCCGAATGGTCGGTGCATACCGCAACTTCCAGACCATGGCTTCTAAGCACAGCCGCATTTGCAGGAGTAAGTCCTGCCATCTCGGGCTTGCATCTGTCGCATATCACAGGTCCCACAACACAGCTGACTTTTTCCTCAGCAAGTTCTTCCGCTATGATGTGACCATCGGTACAATGGATAAGGGTGTAGTCGAGGTCGAATTCATTGGCTATCCTCACCGCAGTGAAGATATCATCTGCGCGGTGGCAGTGGAAATGTGCCTTAATCTCACGTCTCAGCAGAGGAAGAAGAGCTTCCATAGCGCTGTCATAGTCGGGCAGGTCGCTTTCGCTCTCAGCCTGCTCGATATCCTGCATATATCTCTGCGCCTTATAAAGATTATCCCTGATAATGCTTGCCACAGCCATTCTGGTTGCGGGGGACTGTTCGTGATCCATATAAGTCAGCTTGGGATTTTCGCCAAGCGCCAGCTTCATACCAACGGTCTTTATGACCATTTTGTCTATGCGCTTGCCCGCTGTCTTTACAGCGGCTATACTGCCCGCTATAGGGTTTGTGGAACCCGGAGATACTATCACGCAGGTCACGCCCGCCTGCCTTGCCATTTCAAAGCTGTGATCTATGGGATTTATACCGTCGATGATACGCAGCTGAGGTGTGCAGGGGTCGAATTCCTCATTCAGGTCTTCACCCTCGATGCCAACGCCTGCCGAAGTCAGACCCATATGGGTATGTGCATCGATAAACCCGGGGTAAAGGGTCATTCCTCTGCCGTCGATATCATCATCACCGCACTCCGAGGGACTTCCCTCCTCCACCGCTGTGATAATGCCGTTTTCAACAGTAACAAAGCCGTTATCTATCACGCGGTCATTATCGTCCATCGTATATATCCTGACATTTTTTATGCGCATTTCATTTCCTCCGACGTAATTGGTTAAATATATTATATCATACAAATTTATATATTTCAAGCCCCCAGCCCGGGACGGTTTTCCTCACCCTGTACATTGCAATACAGGTAACTTTCGTAAGGCTCGGGATCAGTGTTAGTGTATATGACAGCTAAAGCTCGGTTTAATTTTGAACAGCAAAAAAGCGGACACATTATGTATCCGCTTCCTGATATCATATCAATACTTGCGCTTACGAGCAGCTTCGGACTTCTTCTTACGCTTTACCGAAGGCTTTTCGTAGTGTTCTCTCTTACGGACCTCAGCGATAACGCCGTCTCTTGCGCATGATCTCTTAAAACGCTTAAGAGCGGTATCCAGAGTTTCGTTCTTGCCAACACGAATTTCTGCCAAAATGTTTCCCTCCCTTTGCCACCTATGACAGAGGTAATCCTCCGACCGCTCCCGCACACCGCAAGGGTGATAGTGAAGGTCTGCTAGTGCAAACTTAAACGCTTTACGCTTTCTCTGTCTAAGATATGCGAGAACCTTGCAGCCGAAATAATTACAAGATAAATTATACTATATTTTGTCTGAAAAGTCAATAGCATTGAAGAAAAATTTAAAAATTATCTGAAAATATTTTCGTTCATAATTTGGTTATTTTGACAATAAAATACACGACTCACATAAAATCGAATTGATTCAGCAGGTCATAGTATACCTCGCTGTGACGCTGTTTTATTCTTCACCGTCTATCTGATTGTGGTCATAATATGTTTCTAACAGGTTCTGCACATTATCCTTAATTTTCACGAAAACGCGCATACATCAACAGGCAGATGCCTCAACCGAAGCATCTGCCTGAATTGTACTTATTTAACTACGATGTTAACCAGCTTGTTGGGAACGACTATCTCCTTGACAACGTTCTTGCCTTCCATGACCTTAGCAACTGCTTCATCAGCCTTAGCCTTTGCGAGAACGCTTTCCTTGTCCTCGTCCTTGGCGATGTTCAGCTTAGCCTTGATCTTGCCATTTACCTGTACGACTATCTCAACGGTATCTTCTACCAGCTGTGCTTCGTCGTAGGTAGGCCACTTCTCGAATGCGATGGTATCATTATGACCCATGATGCTCCAGATCTCTTCACCGATGTGAGGCGAGATGCAGGACAGCATCTTGATAAGTCCCTCAGCATACTCTCTGGGGCAGGTGCCATTCTTGTATACTGCATTGACGAATATCATCATCTGTGCGATAGCTGTGTTGAATGCCAGTGTCTCGAAATCGTCAGTGACTTTCTTAACAGTCTGGTGGTAAACCTTTGTGAGTGCGCCGTCGTTATCATCAGTGAGGTTCTTGTCCTCAGTGAAGAAATTCCATACACGATTGAGGAACTTCTTAGCGCCCTCAACACCGCTCTGGCTCCAGGGCTTGGAGACTTCCAGAGGTCCCATGAACATCTCGTAGAGTCTCAGTGTATCAGCACCGAAATCTCTGATGATATCCGAAGGATTTACAACGAACTCAGGGAAACGCTTGCCCATCTTTATGCCGTTTGAACCCAGTATCATACCCTGATGAACCAGCTTCTTGAAAGGCTCCTTGGTAGGTGCAAGACCCTTATCGTACAGGTATCTGTTCCAGATACGTGAATATATCAGATGACCTACGGTATGCTCAGGTCCGCCGATGTAAAGGTCAACAGGCATCCAGTGCTTCAGAAGCTCGGGGTCTGCGAACTGCTTATCATTGTTGGGGTCGATATATCTCAGGAAGTACCAGCTTGAACCGGCGCTTCCGGGCATGGTAGATGTTTCTCTAACGCCCTTTACGCCGTTGCGGTCGTACTGCTTCCACTCTGTTGCATTTTCAAGGGGAGCCTTGCCGTTCTTGCCCTTGTAGTCATCCAGCTCGGGCAGTACCAGAGGCAGCTCTTCATCATCAAGTACGTGTATGCCGTTCTCGGTATGTACAACAGGTACAGGCTCGCCCCAGTATCTCTGACGTGCAAATATCCACTCACGGAAATGATAGTTAACAGTGCGCTTTGCTCTGCCCATCTTTTCCAGCTTAACGGTGATGGCTTCCTTGGCTTCCTCAACGGTAAGACCTGTGAACTCCTCGGAATTTATCAGCTTGTAGCCCTTGCCGAGATACTCGCCCTTTTCCATAGCGGCTTCGGATACATCAATGTGACCGTCCTTGCCGTCGATTACCTGTATCATATCTATATTGTGAGCAACAGCATACTCAAAGTCACGCTGATCGTGGCTGGGTACTGCCATTACCGCACCTGTACCGTAGCTTGCAAGTACGAAATCGCCGATGAACATACGAACTTCTTTGCCGTTAACAGGGTTTATACAAGTAACGCCCTTCAGCTCGCAGCCCGACTTTGTCTTGTTGAGCTCGGTACGATCCATATCGTTTTTCTTCTTGGTCTCGTCGATATAAGCCTGAACTTCCTCGCGGTTCTGTACTCTGTCAAGAAGTCTCTCGGTTATCTCGCCATCGGGAGCCAGTACCATGAAAGTGATACCGTAGATGGTCTCGATACAAGTGGTGAATATGGAGAACTTTCCGCCGCCGACGATATCGAACTCTACCTCAACACCTGTAGATTTGCCTATCCAGTTGCGCTGCATACTCTTTGTAGATTCGGGCCAGTCGATCTCGTCAAGACCTTCCAGCAGCTTTTCAGCAAAAGCAGGCTGGTCTATTACCCACTGCTTCATGTTCTTTCTTACAACAGGGAAACCGCCGCGCTCGGACTTGCCGTCGATAACTTCATCGTTGGAAAGAACTGTACCCAGTTCCTCGCACCAGTTAACGGGCATATCTATATACTTAGCATAGCCGTCCAGATACAGCTGCTTGAATATCCACTGTGTCCACTTATAGAAAGCGGGGTCGGAGGTAGCAAGCATCTTAGACCAGTCATAGTCGAAGCCCAGTTCCTTCAGCTGTTTGGAGAATGTCTTGATATTCTCCTGAGTGAAGCCATTGGGGTGATTGCCTGTATTTACAGCATACTGCTCTGCGGGCAGACCGAAGGAGTCATAACCCATGGGGTGCAGTACGTTGAAGCCCTGCATACGCTTCATACGCGAAACTATATCAGTAGCGGTATAGCCCTCGGGGTGACCTGCGTGAAGACCCACGCCTGAAGGATAGGGGAACATATCCAGCGCATAGAACTTAGGCTTGCTGAAATCCCATACATCAGTTTTGAAAGTTTCATGCTCTTCCCAGTACTTCTGCCATTTTTTCTCAATGGCACTGAAATCGTAATTGCTCATATTGATCCATCTTCCTTAATTTTAGTATATGCTTCCTGTGAAGCAAAAAATCCGGTTACTATTATAACATATTTTTTCTCAAATGTAAAGCCGGCGTTAGGACTCTTTTGTCACGAACTTTGAGATATCTACCTCTTTGCCGTCTGTCCAGAGTCTTTCCAGCTTGTACTGGTCGCGTGTTTCCTTGTTGAAAACGTGTACCACGATATCGCGGTAATCCAGCACTATCCAGTTGTTGGGGCCATAACCCTCGGTATGATGGGGCTCGATGCCCTGCTGAGAGAGCTTGAACTCCACTTCTTCAGCCATAGCCTTTGTCTGCACGGTAGAACCACCGTTTGCTATGATGAAATAGTCTGCAAGTATCGTAAGGTCGCCGATGCCTATCGCCTGTATATCTTCTCCGCGCTTTGAATCCAGCGCTTTGACTGCAATTTCGAGTTTCTGCTCGGTTGTTAACTCTGCCATGTTATTCCTCCTGATTTCTGTTTGTTTTAAACTCTATTATATCATGACTTACTGCCCTTGTCAATTTGTGTTCCAAGCAACAAGTCCTCGTATTTGACAAATAATTATGAATTATAGATCACTTCTTGTACTTTATGTATTCGTTGTATGCGTCAAGGGTGGCTGTGGGGATAGTATTTCCCTTGCTTACGGAATCCGATATGGAAAACCTCAGCGCTTCACACATGGCACGTTCAAGGCTCTTGTCAGCCAGCTTGCGCATACGGTTAACGTCCTTGTAATCCCTGTCAGCGGATATCAGGTCGGCAAGATATATTATAACATCCAGCTTGCTCATGCCACCCGATGCGACCGTATGCCTGCGTATCGCAAGTATTATCTCTTCATCGTGTATATCGAAAAGCTTCTGTATCAGCTCTGCTCCCGCTATCGCGTGGAAAAGCGGGACTGCTTTTGTTTCTATCTCGCTGACATCAAGCGCCGAAGCCATCACAAGTTCAAGCTGTTCATCAGCGGGAAGCTCCTTTGCTATGTCATGCAGAAGTCCTGCCGTGTATGCCTTATCGGTATCTCCGCCGTACTTTTTGGCAAGCTCCACCGCGGAAAATGCCACATTCAGCGAATGGGTGTACCGCTTCTTCGATAAATGCTCCCTGAGATACTTTTTGTATATCCCTATCTGCTTGGATTCTTTCAATTTTACCCCTCACGCTTTCTGTAAAGACCTTTGCTGTTTATATATTTTCTCACCCTGCTGTCAAGATACTCCTTGCAGTCATCGCCCTGAGCTATAAACTTTCTCAGCTGTGAACTGGATACCTCAAAAGCTTCGGCGGGAAGTATCTTTATCTCTCCGCCTTTTGCGCGGAGTTCTTCTGCCGCCGCTTCAAGTTCTTCACTGTCGCCGCTGTATCTGGTCAGACATATCAGCCCTGCCAGTGTGAGTATCTCCTCATAGCAGTACCACTGGGTAAAGCTTGTCAGCATATCACTGCCCATTATGAACCACAGCCTGTCCTCGGGATAAAGCTTTTTCAGATGCCGCAGAGTGAGCACAGAATAGCTCTTACCCTCCTGCCTTATCTCATAGTCACTGACTTCGATATCATTCTGTTTCGAGAAAGTCAGCCTGCACATTTCAAGCCTGTCCTCGGGTGAAGCCATATCGTCCCGCTGTTTGTGTGGCGGTATCCTGTCGGGCATGACTATCACCTTGTCAAGTCCGCCCAGAGTTTTTGCAAGCTCCAGCAGCCTTGCATGACCCTTGTGTATCGGGTCGAAAGTGCCGCCGTAAACGCCTATATCCATCATTTGCTCTTGAACTTGATAACAGGCTCTTCCTCGTTGCGCTTGTAGAGCACCAGATTTGAACCTATCACCTGAACTACCTCAGCGTTTATCTTTTCTGCCAGTTCCTCTGCGGCTTCCCTTGCGGTGTACAGCGAGTTATCCAGCACCTTTACCTTTATTATCTCGTGTACCCTGAGATAATCGTCTATCTGCGCGGTCTGCGCATCATTAAGACCGCCCTTGCCTATCTGGAAAGACGGCTTCATTTTCATTGCTATACTTTTAAGTTCTGCTCTCTGCTTAGTTGTTATCATATTCTTTTCCTTTCATTATATCTGCAAGCCTGTCGAATATCTCCTCAGCCGAAAACTTCCGCGGGTCGGTAAGTATACCGCTCTCCCAGAGCCTTACTGCCGCATCGACACCTGATTTGTTGTAGACCGAGAAATCTTTCATCATGCGCCCGAGCTTTTCTTCATCAGTACCCACATACAATTCGCGCAAAGTCTGAAATGCCCTCTGCATATCACCGCGCTCATCGTCTAGCCACGTTACCTGTATGCCCTTGTTTTTTGAAAACTCAAACATATCTATCAGCTTCATAGCACCGCCGAAATCGTCCCTTGCTGCTATCTCGACACGGCGTATGCCGCCCATCACCAAAGTACCCATGCACATCACGCAGGGTTCAAGTCCCGCATGGAGGGTATACCCCCACTTGTTCGGGTATTTTTCGGTATCCAGTGCGCGAATCGCTTCTGTTTCGGCGTGTGCCGCCGCAGGATTGGGTATGTTGTGTTCACCCGTCATGTTCCTGCCCTCGGAAATGATATTCTCCTCATCATCGGTGATGACAGCCGCTATCGCCTTGCTGCCCTCACAGAGCGATATCCATTCAAGCTCGAATATCCTCTGCCAATGCTTTGGCAGTTCACTGAACCTCATCGTGCTTTAAGCTTTTCTTCAAGCTGTTTCAGAGCATTCGCCCTGTGGGATACCCCGTTCTTTTCCTCGGCGGGTATCTCAGCAAAGCTTCTGCCCTCGTACATGAACACAGGGTCATAGCCGAAGCCGTTCTCACCCACGGGCGCACGGTTTATACTGCCGTATACCCTGCCCTCGACACATATCTCACTGCCGTCGGTATCTATAAAATGTATGGTGCAGACAAAGTGGGCTCCCCTTTTGTCATCGGGAACGTTCTCCATCTTCTTTAACATATACAGACATCTTTCCTTGTCGTCATCGATGCCGCCGTACCTTGCCGAGTATACTCCCGGCTCGCCGTTCAGCGCATCAACCGAAAGACCGCTGTCATCTGCCAGAACAGCACAGCCAAGTTCAGCATAAGCCGCCCTTGCTTTCAGTGCTGAATTCTCCGCAAAGGTAGTGCCTGTTTCCTCAACTTCAAGGTCCAGCCCTGCCTCGGACTGGCTCATGACCTCGTAACCCAGGGGTTCGAGTATCTGCTTGTATTCTCTTATCTTGCCCTTATTGTTGCTTGCTATTACAAGTTTCATTATTTCACTTCCGCTCTAATATTTTTCAGCCGATATTATACAGCTCGTTCCACCTGATATCTCCCGCTTTCAGCTTATCCATGAACTCATCGAGAGTACATTCGGCATGGGTCACATTTGCTGACCTGTCCTGTATCCTCGGCAGTACCGCAATTTTGTGTATCGGCGATGCCTTGAGATAAAACGCAAGTATCGCCCTTACAGTTTCTTCCCATTCGGGAACGGCATATATCCACGGACTGCCTTTATCTGCGATATTGAAGAAACTCTGTTCCAGAAATATATCATCTGTCAGCCACGCAAAATACCATATTCCTGTAAGCTTGTCGGCAGCTTCAAAATGGTAGAAATCATCGTACATGGCTTCGGAGTTCTCTCTCCTGATATGGCTCTGAAACCTCACTTTAGGTATACTGCGCGGGAACGAGCGCTTTTTCTGTTCACGGCATATTATTCCAAAATCGATAAGTATCATTTATTCAAACAGCGCGTCAACAAAATCCTTTGCTATAAATGGCTGTATATCGTCGATCTTTTCGCCCACGGTAACAAGCTTAACAGGTATCTTCAGGTCATCGCAGATGGTGATAACGATACCGCCCTTTGCAGTGCCGTCCAGCTTTGTCAGGATTATGCCTGTGATATCAGCAGCCTCGTTGAACTGCTGTGCCTGATTTACTGCGTTCTGTCCTGTGGTTGCGTCCAGTGCAAGAAGAACTTCCAGCGCACAGCCCTCAGCCTGCTGATGTACTATACGGGATATCTTTTCAAGCTCTTTCATAAGGTTCTTCTTGTTGTGAAGACGACCTGCGGTATCGCAGATAACAACGTCAGCCTGTCTTGCCTTTGCAGCGGTCAGTGCATCGAATACTACCGCAGCGGGGTCGGAACCCTCCTTGTGCTTGATAAGCTCAACGCCTGCACGCTCTGTCCATACTTCCAGCTGGTCGATAGCTGCTGCACGGAAAGTATCCGCTGCTGCCACGATTACGTGCTTGCCCTCATTTTTAAGCTGATTAGCCAGCTTGCCGATAGTAGTTGTCTTACCAACGCCGTTAACGCCGATCACCAGTATAACGGAAGGTACTGTTGACATATCAAGAGGCTGTTCCTCGCCCAGCATCTCTGCTATGACTTCTTTCAGGATATCCTTTATCATAGCAGGATCGGTGATGCCCTTCTGCTTTACATAATCGCGCACCCTGTCACATATCTTCACCGAGGTATTAACGCCGATATCAGAGAGTATCAGTGTCTCTTCCAGTTCTTCGAACAAGTCCTCGTCTATCTTAGTGAATGCATGGAGCAGTCTTTCTATCCTGCCCATCATCGATTCCTTTGTCTTTCTCAGACCGTTTTTCAGTTTTTCAAAAAATCCCATTATTACAAACCCCTTTCGGTTATAGTTTACTTATCTGCATTATCCGATAAGTGCTTTCCATTTGCCATCTTCGATTATGTACCGAAACTCCGAAAGCTTATCCGAATTCATCACTTCCAGAAGTTCTTCAAAGTCGGCGACGGTGCTTATCTCGGAAAGCCTGCTGTACTCTACCCATTCCATTCTGCCCTCTTCCGAGGATACAACCTCGCCCGAGAACTTTGTAGCCTTGTACAGCATCACGATGTACCTTCCGCCGTCTATCGGGAACTGCTTGACACCTACAAGTTTTGGTTCAAAGATATCAAGCCCTGTTTCCTCTTTCATCTCGCGTATCACCGCTTCCACAAAGGACTCGCCTTTTTCAACGTGTCCCCCGGGGAGAGTGTAGCCTTTCCAGTCAGCTTTTACCCTGTCCTGCAAAAGCACCCTGCTGCCGTCCTCTATCAGGCACAGCACAGTGAATTCCGCATTCTCCGTTCTTCCCATATGTACCGCCTATTCGATATCTCCGCTGCCAAGTATCGAAGTCTGTCCTGCATTCATTTTCAGCAGTTTGGATATACCTTTCTCCTGCATGGTAACACCGTACAGAACATCAGCTTCTTCCATTGTACCGCGTCTGTGCGTTATGGTTATGAACTGCGTCTTGTCCGTCAGCCTGTGAAGATACTGCGCGTACCTTGTAACGTTAACGTCATCAAGTGCCGCCTCTATCTCATCAAGCAGACAGAACGGTGCGGGTGAGTATTTCAGTATCGCAAAGTATATCGCAACAGCCGCAAGCGACTGTTCACCGCCCGAGAGTGACATCAGGCTGGTTATCACCTTGCCGGGAGGCTGTACGCTTATTTCTATGCCGCATTCAAGAACATTCTCTGGGTCGGTAAGTATAAGCTCGCCGTTTCCTCCGCCGAAAAGCTCTTTGAATATACTGCTGAAATTCCTGTTTATCGTTTCAAAGCTCTGCATGAATACCGACTTCATTTTCTCGGTCAGTTCCTCTATCATCTTGCAGAGTTCTTCCTTTGAAACGTTCACATCGTTCAGCTGTGCCGAGAGGAAATCGTATCTTTCCCTGACCTCGGCGTACTCTTCTATTGCACCCAGGTTTACGCTGCCCAGTGCGCGTATCTTGTTTTTCAGCTCTGTCAGATGCTTCTCGGCTTCTGTCATATCCTCAACAGGCTGTGCCTTTTCTGCGGCTGTGCTTCGGGTGAGTTCGTACTCGTCCCACAGCTTGTTCACCAGCTTGTCGAAGTCTGCCGTGATGGCATTTTTACGCTCCTCACCGCGGCTAAGCTGTGCCGCAAGGGTTTCCTTTTCTTCCAGCTTGTTCTTCTGTGAAGACCTGAGCTTTTCGGCGCTGTCGGAATACTCCCGCTGTTTTCTGCGGGCTTCTTCCATATCGTCTTTAAGCTTTACCGCAAGGGCTTCGCTGTCCTTTATCTTCTGCTTTATGGCTTCGATATCGGTATTCTTGCCCTTTATCTTTTCCTTTTCGCTCTCTATCTCAAGAGCCAGCTTGCCGCCGTCGCTGTCGCGGTCGGTGATGGTCTTTTCAAGGCTCGCTATAGATTCCTTGCAGGTCTCGATATCCTTTGAGAGCTCCGCGCCCTTTACGCGCAGTTCCGAAAGCTCGCCGCTTATCTCATTCCTTCGGGATTTCAGCTTTTCCTGCTCCTCCTGAGAACCTGCCAGCTCGGCTTCCTTTTCAAATATCTTCTTATCCACCTCGGCGGTGTCTTTCAGTGTCTTGTCAAGCTCCTTGTCAGCCTGTTCGCCCTTTTCGCGGAGTTTCTTTTCTTCCTCACCGCTGTCGGAGAGTATCTTTTCATAGCTCTCAGCCAGCCCGCTGACACGCTTTATCTCGGCTTCAATACGGATACAGTCGCCGTTCAGGACAGTCAACTGTTCCTTTGCGCCCTCGATATCCGCCGCCATCTTGTGAACTTCGTTTGTCAGCTTTTCTTTTTCCTCAGCCGCCGCAGAACGCTCTGCTTCAAGCTTGCCGCGCTTAGATTCAAGGTCGTTTATCTCGTTCTTACGGGTGAGTATTCCCGTGCTTTTTGATACACTGCCGCCCGTGTACGAACCGCCTGCGTTTACCACCTGACCGTCCAGCGTTACTATGCGGAACTTGTATCCGTAGGCTTTTGCGATACGCGAAGCCGAATCGATATCTTCGGCTATGCATATCCTGCCCAGCAGACTGCGGACTATGCCCTCGTACTTTTTGTCGTAGGTGACGATATCACAGCCCAGCGCCACGAAACCGTCCTCGTTTTCCAGCCTGTCATTTTCAAGGCGTGTACCCTTTACCGAGGTTATAGGCAGGAAAGTCGCTCTGCCCGCCTTGCTTTCTTTCAGCAGACGTATACCGCGCTTTGCAGAATCTTCGTTTTCAACAACGATATTCTGTAACGCACCGCCAAGTGCAGTTTCCACCGCAACTGAGTACTCGCTCTTTACGCCCACAAGCTGTGCCACAGTTCCGCAGACACCGCTTATGCGACCCTGCTTCACCGCGTTCATTATGTGTTTTACCGCATACCCGAAGCCTTCCATGGAGCGTTCCAGGTCTTTGAGTATATTAAGTCTGCTGTTTATCTCGGTCAGTCTGCTGTCCGCCTGCGCAAAGGTGCTGACAGCGGTATCCAGCTTTTCTTTCCTCTTATCCAGCAGTTTCGTCATGCCGCCCAGAACGTTTTCCTTTTCGTTCTTTGCGTCCTGCTTTTCTGTATGCTGTTTTCTGAGCTTGGCAAGTTCCTTGTCAGCAAGTTCCTTGTTTCTGACAGTTTCCGCGTTGTCCTCAGCAAGCTCTGCCAGTCTTTCGGCAGTTTCCTGTATGGTGTTTTTCAGGCTCTCAGCCGTGAAGCTAAGCCTTGATTTTTCCAGATAAGCCGCGCTTATGGCAGAATTCACCTCGCTTACCGCCTTATCCGATTCGTCGGCTTCGGTCAGCAGTCTGTCGAATTCCTTTTCCTTTTCTGCCACTGCTTCTGCGGCTTCCGTCTGCTTTTTGCCCAGAGAATCCAGTTCTTCCCTGCGCTGTTTAAGCTCCGATTCAAGAAAGTATTTATCAGCACGGGAGTTTTCTATCTGCTCTTTCAGCCTTGAAATATTTTCCTCAATATGAGCTATGTCGTTCTCGCATACAGCTATATCAGCTTCGCCGCCCCTTGCGGAAAGCTCTGCCTCGTGTATCTTCTCGGAGATATCGTCAGCATCAGCCGCACATTCCGCGCTGCTGCGCAGGTCTTTTTCTATCTGAGCCTCGGCTTCAGCCAGCTCGGCACTCAGAGTTTCATACTGCTCTTTCAGCAGGGCGATGCGCTCTTCATTTTCAGCCAGTTTAGTGCGGTACTGTTCCAGCTTTGTAACCCAAACCGATACTTCCAGTGTGGTCTTTTCATCGTCCAGAACCTTGAACTTCTTAGCCTTTTCGCACTGCTTTTCAAGAGGTCCGATACGCGCTTCAAGCTCTGCAATGATATCGTTAAGGCGGGAAATATTGTCCTCCGCATCGATAAGCTTGCGCTCTGCCTCCTGCTTTTTATAACGGAATTTCGCCACGCCCGCAGCTTCCTCAAAGATCTCTCTCCTGTCGCTGCCCTTGCCGTTGACGATATCCGCGATACGTCCCTGACCGACTATTGAATAGCCGTCCTTACCCAGACCCGTATCCATGAACAGCTCGTTTACGTCTTTAAGACGAACAGGGCTGCCGTTTATAAGATATTCGCTGTCGCCGTTTTTATAGAGCTTTCTCGTCACCGACACCATCTCGCTGTCAACACCGAGAGCTCCGTCCTCGTTATCTATGGTAAGGGTCACCTGTGCAAAAGGCGACTCCTTCCTTGTGGCACAGCCGTGGAAAATAACGCCTGCCATCTTCTCGCCGCGAAGCGCTTTAGACGACTGCTCGCCCATTACCCAGCGCATAGCATCGGAGATATTGCTTTTTCCCGAACCGTTTGGTCCCACCACGGCAGTTATGCCCTTGCCGAAGGTCAGCACCGTCTTATCGGGGAAGGATTTGAATCCCTGCAATTCCAGTCCGCGCAGATACATTATTTTTCACCGCCTTTCGTAATTACTTTGTTATCTGATATATTATATCCACCAAAAATATCAGCACATACACTCCCGGAAGAAAAGTTAACACCCACCATGTGATCACAGCGTTCTTTGTTTGCTGTTCATCCAGTGCGAAAAAGCGTCCGTCGCTTTCCCCGATTATGACCTCTATCTCGTCCTTTCGGTGGATATAGTGCATCGAGCAGGCGCATATCATACTGCACTTTATCTTCCTGCCGTCCTTCTCATACTCTCCCCGTGCCATTCTGCCACGCGGTTCGACCGAGAATCTTACCAGCGTTATCCTAGCTTTGACCTTTTCAGTCTTGCCCGCCTTAACATCACGCCGTAATGCCCGCGCTTTTCTCAGCATGAAGATATTCCGCACCATAAGGATAGTCAGCAAGGTTTCGTAAAGTATATCCTTTATCAGTTCTTCATACATTTTCCGAACCCTCGGATTTTATCAGCCTGACTTCATAAAGCGGTATATCATTGTCCTCTGTGAACTTTATCCGCAGACCTGACTTTTCAAAATACTCTCTGTTAGCCCGCTTGTGACCCACAGCCTTGCTGATACAGCCCTTGCCGATGATAAATGTGTAAGTACCATTTTCAGGGGCATCACCTAGAGCTTTTTCGATTGCCTGCCTGTAAATCATGCCCTCGCAGAGTTCCCTGAAAGCGGGGTGGTAAAATCCTCCCACCATGTCCTTTTCAACGAACTCGCTGGCATGGAGACCGCACTTTATCACTTTTATGCCTGCTTCCGTGAAAGCACCCAGCGCCCTTGTTGAAAGGGAAAGCACTTCATCGAAGCTCATGGGCTTATACTCACCGCTCGCCAGAAGTTCCGCAAGGCGGGTGTGTTTCAGTATCACCACAGGATATATCCTGACGGTATCGGGATGGATAGCCATTATCTCGTTAAAAGTCTCGTCCTCCTGCTGATGACCGCTTTTATAGAGCCCCACCATCATCTGCAAGCCCAGTTCAAAGCCGTATTCACGGATAAGCTTGCTTGCCTGCCTTACGTCCTCGGCGGTATGACCTCTCTCGTTGGCTTCCAGAACTTCATCGGACATTGACTGTGCGCCCAGTTCGATAGCAGTAACGCCGTACTGTTTAAGGATATCGAGTATCTCGCTGTTGATATAATCGGGGCGGGTCGAAAGCCTTATTCCTTTGAATTTGCCTTCGCCAGCGAACTTATACGCCGCTGTCAGCAGTTCGAGCATATAATCTCTGGGTATAGCCGTAAAGCTTCCGCCGAAGAATGCTATCTCAGTATCGGTGATATCGCTTACCTCTTCCAGAGCCTGCAAACAGGCGCGTTCAACGTCCTCTTTATGGGGGAGTTTCTGCTCACCGGTGATAGTCCTCTGGTCACAGAATGCGCACTTATGCGGACACCCCACGTGGGGTACGAATATTGATATGTTGCTGTGCATTTGTGCGCCTCTTTTCTGTTGGATTATTTGGGGTTCTTGATCTTAGGGACTGCGGTGCGCTTTCACGAACATACTGCGATGTACAGGGGGTCGCCCCTTACGGGTCGAGCCATCGGAAACGCTATCGCTGTCCGATGGCGGGCGCGTGCGGTCATTCACGCAGGTAGTTTGTGCGGATATCATGCTTTTGCAGACGCGGTATTTTTTGTGACCGCCCGCGCCTTTATTGGTCAGTAGTTTGCTATGCTCTTATAGTTCGCTATGCATTTGGCTTTGCGCCTTGGTGATTGAGGGCTCTGCCCTCAAACTCCCGCAAGCCTTTCGCGAAAGGCTTGACCCAAAGCTCTCTTCGCCCACTTCTTTGTTGTGCTTATCAAGCTCAGTCTGCGTCAAAGTTTCCAGCGCTCACCGCCATGCTATCCTAAGCACAGCGTACTCACCGCCCTCACCCACAATTATGAATTGTGAATTATGAATTATGAATTAGATCAGATCTTGATTCCCATAAGTGCCAAAGCTTCTTTCGCCGCATTCTGCTCGGCATTCTTCTTCGACCTGCCTATGCCCTCACCTATCACATTGTTGTTCAGCTTCACCTGCACAGTGAATCTCTTGTCATGGTCGGGACCGTCCTCGCCCTTTAAAAAGTACTCAACCTTTTCTTCGGGATTGCGCTGGATTATCTCCTGCAATACGGTCTTGTAATCATGGAATGTGTCCGTGTGCGCAGGGCTGATATCCTTTGGCAGAAAGTTCATTATGTGCTTTCTTGCCGCTTCTATGCCGCCGTCAAGATATATGGCAGCGATAACTGCTTCCATCGCATCCGATACTATCGAAGCACGCTCTCTGCCCCCTGTAAGCTCCTCGCCCTTGCCGAGAAAGATGAACTTTCCAAGCTCTATCTTATGGGAGAACTCAAACAGTGCTTTCTCACATACCAGCGATGCTCTCAGCTTTGTCAGCTCACCCTCGGGCAAATGCTTGAAATGCTCGAAGATGTAATCAGATACCACTATGGAAAGCACCGAATCTCCCAGAAATTCAAGGCGCTCGTTGCTGTGGCGCTGTTTTTTGTTCTCGTTGGCAAAGCTGGAATGTGACAATGCTTCATAAAGCAGCTTGTCATTCTTGAATCGGTAGCCTATTTTCTTCTGAAATACTTCAAGGCTCTTTTGCTCGTCCATTATTCCTGCACCTTCTTCATCTGCGCGAGTGCGTCTGTTATCGTATCGATAACACCTGTCTCGGTAAACTGTTTCGCCTGCCTTACTGCATTATAGAATGCCTTTGCATCCGAACTTCCGTGGGCTTTTATAACAGGCTTTGCAGTACCCAGCAGGGGTGCTCCGCCGTACTCCGAATAATCTATCTTCTTCTTGAAATTGTTGATATCTTTCATTACCATAACAGCCGCAAGCTTGCTCTTTGCACTGCTCTTGAATATGCCTTTAAGCTCGCCCGCAAAGAACTTGCCCATGCCCTCGTAGAGTTTCAGCATAAGGTTTCCGCAGAAGCCGTCAGCCACGCATACATCGCAGTCGCCCAGAGGGAGCTGTCTTGCTTCGATATTACCCACAAAATTCACGGGAGCTGTTTTCAGCTGTTTGTAGGTCTCCAGTTCAAGCTCTCTGCCCTTGGATTCCTCAGCGCCGATATTTGCCAGAGCTACTCTGGGCTTATCCACGCCCAGTATCTTATTCATGTAAGCACTGCCCATTATGCCGAACTGTACCAGCATCTCGGGACGGCAGTCTGCATTTGCGCCGCTGTCCAGAAGCATGGTAGGCTTGCCTGCGGTAGGCAGTATAGTCGCCAGCGCGGGACGCTTGATGCCCTTTATCCTCTTTACGATGAAAGTAGCACCCACTACCAGCGCACCTGTTGAGCCTGCGGATACGAAAGCGTCGCCCTCGCCCTCAGCAAGCAGCTGCATACCCACAGCCATCGAGCAGTCCTTTTTGCCCTTGATGACCTCGGTAGGTTCTTCGCATATCTCTATAACGGTATCGGCATGGCGTATTTTCAGTGCCGATATATCAAGGCTGTTCTTAGCCGCACAGTCCTTTATCTTCTTCTCATCGCCCACCAGAGTGATATCAACACCGAAATCCCTGTGAGCGTCAACTGCGCCCTTTATAACTTCCAGCGGTGCATTATCGCCGCCGAATGCGTCCATTACTATGTTCATTGTTTTACCTCCCTGTCTGTGATACAGCCGAGCCATACCATTCTGTCATCGTATACCCCTCTGGTAATTTTATCTCACCGCAGTCCTCTGCAAAGCTGTTCACAGCTACATTTATCACGGCTTTATTGTCACCGGGTATAGAATCTGTTTCATATTCTATGTCTGTAAGTCCGCCTGTTTTTTCATCATAAGTAAAAACTGTCCTGATCCCGTCAATATCAAATATTTCCCGAATGTTCCCGTCTGAAAAATTTTCCGCCGAAACGAAGTCCCCGCTTTCGGGCACATTTCCCAGAACAGTTTCTGCATTGTTTGCTCCGAAAAAGCCGTTGCTGTTCAGAGGCTTTATCTCCTTTTTTTCGGGATAGACTACCCATGTTTTGCCTTCAGTCTGATAGAATTCAATATCGCCGCTTTCAAGACCTACAACAAGATGTCTGTTTTCTCCGTTAACTTCAAGCACTCGTGACATCCTGTCTTCGCCTATTTTCTCATTTTCATAGTCAATGGTAACAGTTACATCTATCGTGAGCTTTTCGCCCTCCAGCTTTTCGGTAAAGGCTTTTGTCAGGCTGTCCTCATAGCAGTCAGCAGTCTCCATTGTCACAGTATCACTGTCACCGATGGCTGAGGAAACATTCTCATCATTGCTGTTTTTTTCGCAGCCCGATAATGCCAAACATATCACAACTGCGGTCAGATATATCAAAACTCTTCTCATTATGTCCGTCAGTTGCCCTCAGGCAGTTTTATCTCGTCAACGCCGCCTTCTGTGAAGCCCTTGTAATCCCGCAGATAACCTGCACCATCGCAGGATGTCAGTTTGCCGTCAGCATATGTGCATACGAAAGTCACGTTGGTCTCATCGACAAAAGTTTCCTGAACTGTACCGTCGCTGTATGTTTCAGCGCCTTTGAATTCAGATTCTGCAGGTGAGAAACCAAATACCATGGAGCATATATCACCCATAACATTTCCCATTGCAGTTATCTGGAGCTCGCCGTTTTCATCAGCCGAATAGCAGGCACCGTCTACGATGTAGACCTCGTTTATGGAACCGTCTGCATTGATGATGGTCTGGTGTCCGCCTGTGCCGTTGACCTCTAAGGTCTCCTCATACTGCAGCTGCATACCCTCGCCGCTGTCGATATCGTTCTGTGCATAAGTCACCGAGAAATTTCTGGTGTTCAGCTGATCTGCAAAGGCTGCTGTGAGGCTGTGCTCATAGCTGTCTGCCCCTGTGGGGCCCTGAGCTTCGCCCTCATCGGAGGCTTTGCTGTCTTCTTCCTCAGCTTTGCTGTCCTCAGTCTTGCTTTCCTCGGCTGCTGTGTCCTCTTCCTGAGTAGTCACCTTTGTAACAGCCCCGCCTGCAACTCTTGAATCGTTATCAGCCGATGATGTATCATTTTTACTGCCGCAGCCTGTCAGCATAATGCAGACCGCTGCTATTGTAATAAATATCTTCTTATCCATAAAGATCTCCTATCCGTAAATATCCTTATTTTCTATCGCTGAACGAACATTTTCGGGCAATTGCAGTTCGCCTATGCCCTCTCTGAATTCCAGCACCTCATAGTGTGCCCCGCTACCCTCGTAGCTTCTGAGGACACCGTCATCACCGTAGGTGAACAATGATCCGGAACCATCGCTCTTACCGAGCATCTTCTCGACAGAACCTTCTGTCCGTCCGCCGTACTTTTCGGCATCTCCGATTGTCACGCAGTGGAAAACACATTCTCTAACATGGTCGTCGTAGCCGTTGTCAAAGCCCTGATAGGTGACATTCGAGCTGCCCTCGTTAGTCACGCACCATATGCCGCCGTCAACTATATAAAGCTCGGCAGTAACAATGCCGTCGGTATTCTTGTATACGTCATGCAGTATATTCCCGCTGACTTCCACCTCTTCGATGACCTCACCGCCGCCTGAACGTTCAGACTTCAGCTTTATGGCAAAGTCGTGGCTGTCTATCTTCGCAAGAAATGCCGCAGTGCGGCTGTTGCCGTAGGTGTCATCGGCATAGACCTCTTTCTCCTCAGCAAGCTGTTCGGGAGTTTCAACTTTCAGCCCCGCAGTGCTGTTATCATCGGAATTGACCTCTGCCGCCTTGCCGCAGCCTGCCAGCATCATCAGTGCAAGCACAGCCGCCAGTGTTTTTATCTTCATACTCTCTCCATATCAAAATCCGTTTTTCTTTTCCCTGATAATGTACATCAGGATCACTCCCTGCTTTCACAAAAAGTGTTTATCTTCTTTACGTTTTCTTATGTCAGTATATATCCTTGCGGTCACGTATTTCATGTCTATACCATATAAGTATGCACAGACCTATACACACTGCAAGCGATATAGAAGATCCTATCAGCGCACATGGCACACATTTTGTCTTCATCTCACTGACTGTGTATACGTCGTAGTTAATGAATTTTTCGGGATGTTTCTTTATCGTGAGATTCAAGATTATATGCTGACCCGTTATCGCCAGACCTATCAGCCAGTGGAGCAAACCTTTTTTCAAATAGTCCTTTGGTTTATATCTGTTTGCGACACCAATGATCAGTGTTAAAAGGAAAATCACGATACTGACCATTACTACACCAACTATCCCGTCGTCCGAATATGCCATCTCGGTATACAGCTTTTCGCCGTGACCCACATTGAAAAGAGAATTTATCAGAAAAAGCATTGCTATTAACGGTTCAAACATATTTCCTGTAATATTTAAAATATTTCCAAAACTAAGCTGCCTTTTTTCTTCCAAAGGCTTTTTAAACCATCTCACTATCGGAAATATAAACGCGAATAATAATACTGCAATATCTGTAAGTCTTAAAAAAATTGACATTATTTTTCTCCTGCGCCCTTTACGCTTTCTTATCAGTACATATCCCTGCGGTCACGTATATGCATTTCTTACAGGTCTGCGATGAACCTGTCCAGGTCAGCAAGACCTCTCTCAGCCAGAAGCTTGTATTTCAGCTTCTTGTCCTTTATACGCTCGCCCCATTCGGGAAGTATGCCCATATTACAGCCCATAGGCTGGAAGTTCTCGGTCTCGGGAGAGCTTATATACTTGCTCAGCGCACCCAGCATAGTGGTATCGGGCAGGCTTGCAGGAGAAAGTCCCTGTATCTGCCTAGCCATGTTAAGCCCCGCGAATATGCCGCTTGCCGCACTCTCGATATAGCCCTCAACGCCTGTCATCTGACCTGCAAAATAAAGCGATGGTCTGGTGCACATATTGAACTGCTCGTTCAGCAGTTTGGGTGAATTCAGGAAAGTGTTCCTGTGCATAACGCCGTAGCGCATGAACTCAGCATTTTCAAGACCCGGGATAAGAGAGAATACTCTCTTCTGCTCCCCGAATTTCAGATTGGTCTGGAAGCCCACCAGATTGTACATACTGCCCGCAGTATTTTCAGCCCTCAGCTGTACCACCGCCCATGGACGTTTATCCGTCCGGGGATCTCTCAGTCCCACAGGTTTCAGCGGTCCGAAGCGAAGTGTGTCCTCGCCGCGCTTTGCCAGCACCTCAACGGGCATACAGCCCTCGTATACCTTGAAGCCGTCCTTGGCGAAATGCTCCTTGTCATGCTCTTTCAGCGGTGCGCTCTCGGCGGTGATGAGTTCGTTGTAGAAACGCTCATACTCCTCCCTGTCCATGGGACAGTTGATGTAATCCGCATCGCCTCTGCCGTAGCGTGAAGCGAAGAACGCCTTGTCCATATCTATGCTCTCAAATGTCACGATAGGTGCAGCAGCATCGTGGAAATACAGATACTCTCCGCATAGCTTGCCTATGCTCTCAGCCAGACCGTCAGAGGTCAGGGGACCCGTGGCGATTATCACATTACCCTCGGGTATCTCGGTGATTTCCTCCTCGATGACTGTGATATGCTCATTACTGCGTATGCGCTCGGTAACGGCATCGGAGAACTTCTCTCTGTCCACCGCCAGTGCGCCGCCTGCTGATACCCTTGCTTCCTCGGCACATTCCATAGTCACCGAACCAAGCCTGCGCATCTCTTCTTTAAGCATACCTGCCGCCGATTCTATCCTGTCGGCTTTAAGGGAATTGGAACATACCAGCTCCGCAAAGCCCTTATATTTATGCGCAGGGGTGAACTTCTTGGGCTTCATCTCATAAAGCTCGCAGTCGATGCCCGCTCTCGCAAGCTGCCACGCAGCCTCACAGCCCGCCAGCCCCGCGCCTATAACTTTTACTTTTTCACTCATTTATAGTTATCCTTATTGGTACTTTAGTCTGATAAACATTATCACTCTATGCCTATATCCAGCGGACATTCCACAGTCTTCATGGTCTCGGTAAATCCGTTCTTCTCATAGAACCTCAGCCCGTCACAGTTCTGCAGAAAGACCTGCGTCCTCACGAATACTGCACCGTGTTCAGCACCGTAACGCTTCACAGCTCCCATCAGCAGAGAACCTATGCCGCGGCTCCTGTGCCTTTCATCTACCGCCATATCCTGTATGTAGATGTTCTTCTCAGCTTTCAGACAGCCTATGTCCTTGGACTTCATCAGCAGTATATGCACAAAGCCAACTACTTCACCATCGACCTCTGCCACATATACCGCCTGTCTGTCGTCCTCAAACATACTGTCATCAACACGTCCGCCGCTGATCACAAAATGCTGTGGCTGATAGCGCACCGCGTCCTTTTCAAGCTGTGTGTACAGCCTTTCGAGGCTATCGGTATCACTTCTCTCAGCCCTGCGGATATCCACCACGGCTTATTCCTCGCCCTCGGCGCTCTCGCCCGAAAGGCTTCTCTGGTAGCCGCAGTCCTGCTTGTGGCATATGAGTATGCCGTTCTTTCCGCCCTTCTGGAACAGTGTGCTGCCGCATCTGGGACATTTCTCCTCGGTGGGTATATCCCATGTCATAAAGCTGCACTCGGGGTTGTTCTCGCAGCCGTAGTACTTCTTGCCCTTCTTGGACTTCTTCAGCAGTACTCTCTTTCCGCAGAAAGGACAGTCTCCGCCTGTTTCCTGAACTATCCTCTTGGTGTTCTTGCAGTCGGGGAAGCCCGAGCAAGCCATGAATTTGCCGAATCTGCCTATCTTTATCACCATAGGCTTTCCGCATACCTCACATACCTCATCGGTAGCTTCATCGGGGACTTTTACGCGCTTGCCCTCCATCTCCTTTTCAGCTACACCAAGCTCGCTGTCGAACTCCTTGTAGAACTTCTGCAAGGTATTTACCCAGCCTATCTTGCCGCTCTCGATATCATCAAGGCTCTTTTCCATGTTCGCCGTGAACTTCACATCAACTATCTTGTCGAAATGCTCGCTCATCAGCTCGTTGGTAACTTCACCCAGACTTGTGGGCTTCAGCTGTTTACCGTCTCTCTCAACGTAGTTTCTGTTGATTATAGTAGTAACAGTCGTAACGTAGGTGGAAGGTCTGCCGATGCCTGTCTCTTCAAATGCCTTTACAAGGGTAGCTTCGGTATACCTCGGGGGCGGCTGTGTGAAGTGCTGGTTGCCCGTTATCTCCTTGGGTGTCAGCTTATCGCCCTTCGCCAGCGGCGGAAGAACGTTCTTCTTCTCTTCCTCTTCGTCCTTGCTCTCTTCATAAAGCACGGTAAAGCCGTCAAACTTCACCGAATATCCCGTAGCCTTGAACATCACGCCGTTAGCCGCAATATCCACCGACATGGTATCCATAGTGCAGTTAGCCATCTGTGAAGCTATGAATCTCTCCCATATCAGCTTGTAAAGCTTGTACTGGTCATTGGTGACACCGCTTGCCTTTACAAGCTCAGGGGTTATGGCAGGGTTTGTGGGACGTATAGCTTCGTGTGCGTCCTGTGCACTGCCCTTTGTCTTGTATACCCTTGGCTTCTCGGGGATATAAGCATCGCCGTACTTCTCCTTGATGAAGTCATAGGCAGCTGCCCTTGCTTCGTCGGAGATACGCAGGCTGTCTGTTCTCATGTAGGTGATAAGACCCGTAGGACCCATATCCTTGATATCAAGACCTTCATAAAGCTCCTGAGCGGCTTTCATGGTACGTCTGCCCTGAAATCCCAGTCTTCTCGAAGCTTCCTGCTGTAAGGTGGAAGTTGTGAAAGGTGCAGCAGGGTTCTTCTTGCGCACGCTTTTCTTCACCTTGTCCACAATGAACTCTGCACCCTCAAGTCTTTTCAGCACGGCATCAGCATCAGCCTTGCTTTTAAGGTCAGGCTTTGCTCCGTCAACTGTATCCACCTTCGATGCAAAGGCTTTCTTGCTTGTACCCGCAAGGAACAAAGCATCTATCGACCAGTATTCCTGTGATACGAAAGCCCTTATCTCGTTCTCTCTGTCGCATATCATCTTCACCGCAACGGACTGTACTCGTCCTGCGGAAAGTCCGCGCCTTATCTTTCTCCACAGGAATGGTGAAAGCTTGTAGCCCACTATCCTGTCGAGTATGCGCCTTGCCTGCTGTGCATTAACAAGATTAAGGTCGATGGTACGGGGATTCTTCATGCCCGCATCTATACCGCTCTTGGTTATCTCGTTGAAAGTCACGCGGTTCTTGTCGTTCATATCCAGCCCCAGAAGCTGTGCAAGATGCCAGCTTATAGCCTCTCCCTCGCGGTCAGGGTCTCCCGCCAGATAAACGTGGTCGCTGGCTTTGGCTTTCTTCTTTATCTCCTTGATAAGGTTCTCCTTATCCTTGATGTTGATATACTGCGGTTCAAAATCGTTATCTATATCTACGCCCAACTTGGATTTCGGCAGGTCTCTCAGGTGTCCCATGGACGCCACTACCTCGTAATCACCGCTGAGATATCTCTTTACAGTTTTCGCCTTGTGGGGCGACTCTACAATTACAAGATCTGACAATTTATTTCTACTCCGTTTCCTGATCTAATTTATGCTTCACAGAACGTGACCGAATAATTGTTTATGAGGAATATCACACAGATATTCGTAGTTCCTGTCATGCACTGTGAATCATGAATCCAATTCGTATCTTTTCCCGGGGAGTGATATCACTATCCCCTCCAGTTCAAGCCCTGTCACACAGGTAAGCACTTCCATCATCGAAAGTCCGCTTATAGCCGTCATCTCATCAAGAGACATGGGGCTTTTTTCTTTCAGGAGCTCATATATCTTGCTTTCCACACCACTAAGCTCCCTTATGGGCTTTCTGATCTTTTCCTGTTTCTGTTCGGTATGAACATCACTGACACCCGCTTTCAGTCCATACCTCTCAGCAGATATCTCCTGCCTTTCAGCCAAAACCCTTACAGCGTCCGAGCCGTCAAATATGGGTATACAGCCTTTTCTCAGCAGATCTCTCTGCCCGAAATACCTCTTGCTGTACAATAGATGCGGCGGCACTACCATCACAGGTCTGCCCGTATCCATGGCACGCACAGCATTGTCAAGCCCCTTGCTGTCCTCCGAGGCTTCAGTTATCACCACCGCCGAAGCCAGAGCCACAGCCAGTTTGTTTCGCCTGTGAAAATTCATTCTCCCGCTGTACTCAGGTGAATATTCGCTTATCAGCAGACCTTTCTCCGCAAGCCTTTCTTTCAGCTCGCCCACATCCTTAGGGTACTCCCTGTCAAGTGAAGTGGGATACACCGCCAGCAATCTGCCCTCTCTCCCGAGAACAGTTTCAGCCGTGCAGGTATCAGAACCCTCAGCCAGCCCGCAGGATACTGTGAACCCTCTCAGGGCAAGGTCTGCACAAAGCACGTTTATCAGCGAAAGGGTGTACTTCGATGGTTCTCTCGTACCCACAGTGTGTATCACCGTGCTGTCATTGGCTATGCTGATATCTCCGCAGTAGAACGCCAGTGAAGGTGCATCATTCAGTTCGTACCACCTTTTCGGATAGTCCGCGTCACCTATGCACACCACCTGCTGACCAAGTTCATGAGCCCGTTCTATCAGCCTTTCAGCTTCATCAATACTCACCCGCTCAGCCTTTTCCTTTTCGCTGTCACTGAGGAAATCAGCCTTGCCCGAAAGTATCCTCTCGCACATCTCGGCTGGGTCATCGGTCTTTTCCATTACCTGCCAGAGCCTTTTACCACCCATGCCGAATACCATTCCAAGCAGGAGCCAGCCGCTGTATCTGTCCAACCTCAGCCCTCCAGTCTTGTCATCTCCCACAGGAAGATAGTTGCTGCCGTTGCCGCATTAAGCGAGTCGATATGACCGTGCATCGCGATGGATACCTTGTCACTGCAAAGCGCCACATGGCTCTCTGCCAGCCCTCTGCCCTCGTTGCCGATAACAACAGCACAGCCCCCCGAGAAGTCGTATTTCAGCACATTCTCACCGCCGCTGATAACAGCCGCCGCAGTAGGTATGCCTTTCAGTCTGAAAGCCTCAGTCACACGCTCAAAGTCCCTCTCCACGAAGATATCCACTCTGGGCATACTGCCCACCGCCGAGCGCACTGTCTTGGGGTTGTAGAGGTCAACGCAGTTGCCCGTCAGCACTATGCCGTCAAGCCCCACAGCGTCCGAGGTGCGTATCATAGTCCCCAGATTGCCGGGGTCCTGAAGTTCGTCCAGTATCAGATACTTTCCGCCCCTTTTGAGCGTATCCTCCGAAAAAGGCTTATCAAGCATCTTAGCCGTCACGAATATCCCCTGACAGGCATCGGTATCGCTTATCTTATCGGCTATCTCACGGGTTATAATGAATCTCTTGTCCTCCGGAAGAAGTTCAAGCTCACGCTTGTTTTCCGCCATAACGCCCTCAAAAAGCTCTTCAAGATAATATATGCCCTCTATCTCCATGCGCCCGCCGTTAAGAGTACTGTCCACCAGCGCATCAGTACAGCCCCTTATGCCCTCTATGACGAAAAGCCCTGTTTCACGACGGTATTTGCGGTTTGAGTACAGCTTTGCCAGCTGTTTTATCTTAGGGTTTTCCTTGGAAGTTATGACCATTGGGACGCACCTCTCCTCGTTATATTAGACAAACTTTCTTCAACATCGTTGTAACAGTTTATACAAATATTACAATTTAGTTACAACAACATTCTGTCCTCATTATAGAACAAAACACGCATAGCCGATTACGACCTGCGTGTTTCCTTACTATCAAAGAGCTGCCTTAGCCTTCTCAACTATTGCAGTGAAGCCTGCGGGGTCGCTGATAGCGATCTCGGAAAGCATCTTTCTGTTCAGGTTGATGCCTGCCTTGTTAACGCCGTTCATGAAGGACGAGTAGTTGATGCCGTTCATCTTGCAAGCAGCAGAGATTCTTGTGATCCAGAGTCTTCTGAAATCTCTCTTCTTCTGCTTTCTGCCGATGTAAGCATACTGACCGGACTTCATCACAGCCTGCTTAGCCATCTTGAAATGCTTGCTCTTAGCGCCGAAATAGCCCTTTGCAAGCTTCAGTGTCTTATTTCTTCTCTTACGAGTCATCATTGCTCCCTTAACACGAGCCATAGTTATTACCTCCTAGAATTATTACTAAAATTTTACTTCCCTACAACTCGTCTTACTTCTTGTAAGGGATAAGAGCCTTTATGTTTGCTATGTTGGTATCGTCAGCATAAGCACCGTTTCTCAGAATTCTCTTTCTCTTGTGATCCTTCTGATTGAGTCTGTGTCTCTTGTTAACGTGCTGGAACTTTACCTTGCCGGTACCTGTTACTTTGAAACGCTTCTTAGCGCCCGAATGTGTCTTGATCTTAGGCATTTGATTTATCCTCCTTAAAACTTATTACTTGCCTGCTTTCGGCGCAACGAACATTACCAGGCTGCGCCCCTCCATCTTGGAAGGCTTATCAACAACTCCCACCTCGGAAACAGCTTCCTTGAACTTCACCAGCAGTTCTTCACCGAACTGAGGGTGTGCAACAGTACGCTTGCGGAATCTTACCGATACTTTCAGCTTATCTCCGCCCTTGAGGAACTTTATCGCCTGATTTACCTTGGTCTCAAAATCGTGGGTATCGATGGTAGAGGACATTCTTATCTCCTTTATCTCGATGACCTTCTGATTCTTTCTCTGCTCCTTCTCACGCTTCTGCTGTTCAAACAGGAACTTACCGTAATCCATTATCTTGCAGACAGGCGGTGTAGCCTGGGGCGCGATCTTAACCAGATCCAGGTCTTTTTCAAATGCGATCTTCAATGCTTCCTCCGCACTGAGTATACCGAGCTGTGCTCCGTCAACGTCGATGACTCTGAGCTCCTTGTCTCTGATCTCTTCGTTGAGCTGATGTTCTTTGCTGCTAATAGTCAAGCACCTCCAAAATAAAAATTAAACGGGCACAGAACTTTCCGTACCCGTAATGATATCAATATCAGGCAGACTCACTGCCAAGTATTTATCACTGCGACCTTTTCGCTGCCCTATGGCGCTTGAGGTGAGAACGGAACTGTTCTGCTTTGTTTACTGATTAATTATATCACCCTCACCGACATTTGTCAAGGGGCATTTGTAAATTTTTTGTTATCCACAGGATAGTTATCCTTTTGCGATGCCATGCGGCCGCTTGCGCTCGTCTCCAAACAAATGTTCCACGTGGAACATTTACGTTCATCAACATACGTACTGCGATGGACAGGTCGCCCCTCGTTCCTCGGGTCGAGTCATCGGAAACGCTGTCGCTGTCCGATGACGGGCGCGGCAATAATTTACGGACATAGTTTGAGCGTGGACTATTGTTTTGTCCACGCTCTGATTTTTGTAGCGGTGACTGCGTCGACCGCGTGCCGCGCCCCTTTAGGTCGATAGTTCGCCGTTCTATTTACAGCACTATTACCACGTCGCTTTTACGCCTTGACCGAGAGGCTCTGCCTCTCGTGCTCTCCGCAAGCCTTTCGCGAAAGGCTTGAGCCAAAGCTCTTCTCCTTGGCATTCTATCCTCAGTAATGCTACGTTATCTTCCTGCCAACAATTATGAATTATGCATTATGAATTAGAAAAGCTTTGCTTTCAGTCTCTCGTCAACTGCCTTCAGGAAGTCCTCTGTGTTGACTTTCTGCTTGTTCTCCAGCTTGGAAAGCAGATACAGGTCGCCTGTCATTATGCCGTCCTCAATGGTTTGGATTGTTGCCTTTTCAAGACAATCAGCAAAGTTAACCAGCTCTGGCAGCTCGTCCAGTTCGCCTCTCTTGCGGAGTGCGCCTGTCCATGCGAACAGTGTAGCTACGGAGTTTGTGGAAGTCTCCTCGCCCTTCAGGTGCTTGTAGTAGTGTCTCTGAACTGTGCCGTGTGCAGCCTCGAACTCGTATACACCGTCGGGCGATACCAGTACAGAAGTCATCATAGCCAGTGAACCGTAAGCAGTAGCTACCATATCGGACATAACGTCGCCGTCATAGTTCTTGCAAGCCCAGATGTATCCGCCGTTGGAACGTACTACTCTTGCAACAGCATCGTCGATGAGGGTGTAGAAGTACTCTATGCCTGCTGCCTCGAACTTTGCCTTGTACTCGTTCTCGAATATCTCGCTGAAGATATCCTTGAATGTGTGGTCATACTTCTTGGAGATAGTATCCTTGGTTGCAAACCAAACGTCCTGCTTGGTATCCAGCGCAAAGTTGAAAACGCTCTTTGCGAAAGATGCGATAGAAGTGGACTTGTTGTGCATACCCTGTATAACGCCGTCGCACTCGAAGTTGTAGATAGTCTCGCGTGTCTCGTTGCCGTCCTTGTCGGTGCATACCAGTTCAGCCTTAGCGCCTGCGGGGCACTTCATCTCAACGTTCTTGTAAACATCGCCGTAAGCGTGACGTGCGATGGTGATAGGCTTAGTCCATGTAGGGATATAGGGTGTGATGCCCTTAACAAGTATAGGTGTTCTGAACACAGTACCGTCCAGCATAGCACGGATAGTGCCGTTAGGGGATTTCCACATCTCCTTCAGATCATACTCTGTCATTCTTGCAGCGTTAGGTGTGATGGTAGCACACTTAACTGCAACGCCGTACTTCTTGGTAGCGTTTGCAGAATCAACAGTTACTTGATCGTTGGTCTCATTTCTGTGAACCAGTCCCAGATCATAGTAATCCGACTTGAGGTCAACATACGGTGTTATCAGTATGTCCTTGATCTCCTGCCAGATGATCCTTGTCATCTCGTCGCCGTCCATCTCGACCAGCGGTGTTTTCATCTGAATCTTAGCCATAAAAATAGCCCTCCTTACTAATTTGCAAACAGCAGGGTCACACCCCACCGAATTTCCCATATCATCATAAATAAATATATCAGCTGTCAACTCAGCTTTCCGCTGCAGCCGTAGTTTGAAAGCATTACCACAATTATCATAATGCCCCATACAACCCTTACGATCGCATGATAAAATTTCTTATCCCTGTTGGGCATGATCTTTTCGATAGCCAGCCTTATGATACCAACTATCACCAGACAGATCAGCAAAATCACAACTACTCTTATAATGATCTATACTCCTCATGAAGCCTTGCGCATCTCTGCAAAGACCAGGGTCACAAATACCGCCGCTATCACAAAGAACACCGTCGCCACAGCGAATGGTATCATCTTGTATAAACACTCCTTGGCGGGACGTGCAAGCGTCTTTCTCAGTTTGATAAATTCAGCTATCAAAGCACCTATGCCGCCCAGCACTATGCCAACAGGCAGCATCTGTGTATCTTTTTCCACAAAAGGCAGAAGACTAAGCAGCCATGTAACAGCCAGTCCCCCGAGTATGCCAACCTCCACCGCGCCCATCACAAGGGATTCGCTGATGGTGTAATTCTCTTTGCCGTTATAGCGGATTATCGCACCGATAACGCCGCCAAGTCCCCATGGTATCATAAGGTCTGCGCCCTTTGCACCGAAGCAGTAAAAAGCTCCCAGCATAGCCGCAGATGTCAGTATATACCAAACCGCCGTCTTGAACATATTGACAAGTTCATCGCGGTTGCCCGAATAATTACCGTGATTATTAAAGATAGTCGCAAAGAACATAGCTTTGTGTATGTTCTCATCGCGGGCTTCATTGATGCTGTCACGAGCTTTCAGACCGCGTATCAGCGCAGTGGTCTCTTCCTGCCACTTATCATATTGTTCGTATATCGAGCCAGCATAGCTGTCCTTTTCCTCGGGTATCTCACCCACATAGGAATCCTTGGTGCCGTAGCCCCTGTCATATTTCAGACCTTCTTCTATCCACTGCTCATACTCCGTAAGCTCTTTTTCATGAACGGGAGCCTGGTTTTCCTCCATCTCCTTTATCTTTTCATCAAAGAATTCATCGTCCAGCCTGATATCATCAGTGCCGAAGAGCTTGCTCATACTTTTATCGCGGGTCGTCCCGAGGGCTACTCTGCCGTCAGCCAGAGAAGATATATCCTCTTCGAGCTTTTTCATCCTCGCACGGCTTGCAGTGCCTTTCGCAGGGATATCTCCCATTTCCATTATTTTCTCTTCAAAGTATTCCTCGTCCAGCGGAATATCGTCCGTCCCCATAAGGTCAGCCATATCCACGCGACGCCTGTTTATCTTGCTATCGGGCATAATATCCCCCTTATCTTCATAATTCTGTTTTACGTTCCTGCGCTGCGCCTTATAAGTGATATAACTATCAAAAGCACTATTACAATGGCACCGATGAGTTTTACCCTGTTCAGATACCAGTTAAAGCATCTGCCGGGAAAAAGTATCTTCAATACAAGCAAACATATCCCACAGAAAAGTATAACGCCGATATACTCCCAAGGACTTCTTTTCCTTGTTTCCATGGCTTGTCACCGCCTTACTTATCCCTGTTTTCTGTGACAAGCCATCGCCAATGCGATAGCCCGTCACAGAAAACATAAACATCACATCTGCGGGACACTATGCCCCGCAGACCGATGTATGATTTACTTATATTACTTGGAAAGCTGCTCTCTTGTGTAATCCAACAGACCGCCTGCAAGGATGATATCCTTGGTTCTGCCTGTCAGTTCGCAGAGAACAGGTATCTCTACGTTCTTGGACTTGTTTACAACAGTCAGCTGAGTCTTGCCTGCTTCGATATCAGCGCGTACATTAGCGATCTCGATCTCGTCGCCCTGCTCGATCTTGTCGTAATCAGCCTCGTTTACGAATGTCAGAGGCAGTATGCCTGCATTGATGAGGTTTGCTCTGTGGATACGTGCGAAGCTCTTAACAAGCACAGCCTTGATGCCCAGGTACAGGGGTGCAAGTGCAGCGTGCTCTCTGGATGAACCCTGACCGTAGTTGGAGCCGCCAACGATGATGGACTTCTCCATGTTCTTTGCTCTTCTGGGGAAATCCTCGTCACATACTGTGAAGCAGTGCTGTGAGATAGCGGGGATATTCGATCTCAGAGGCAGTATCTTTGCACCCGCGGGCATGATGTGGTCGGTGGTGATGTTGTCGCCCACCTTCAGGGATACCTGACATCCGATGCTCTCAACCAGAGGAGCAGTCTCGGGATAGGGCTTGATGTTGGGTCCTCTCAGTACCTCAACGCTGTCCATGTCAGTCTCAGCTACAGGAGGAACTACCATGTTGTCGTTTATCTTGAAGTGCTCAGGCACCTTGATCTCAGGCATATCGCCCAGAGTTCTGGGGTCTACGAGAACACCTGCTACTGCGGAAGCAGCAGCCAGCTCAGGGGATACCAGATAGATCTGACCGTCCTTAGTTCCCGAACGTCCGAGGAAGTTTCTGTTGAAGGTTCTCAGAGAGATACCCTTTGAGTTAGGAGCCTGACCCATACCGATGCAGGGGCCGCAAGCGGATTCCAGTATTCTTGCACCTGCTGCGATCATATCAGCCAGTGCGCCGTTCTCTGCGATCATGTTCAGCACCTGCTTGGAGCCGGGAGCGATAGCCAGAGAAACATCAGGATGAACAGTCTTGCCCTTGAGGATATGAGCGACCTTCATCATATCAACATAAGAGGAGTTTGTACATGAACCGATACATACCTGATCGATCTTCATGCCACTGAGTTCCTCTGCCGTCTTGATATTGTCAGGGCTGTGAGGACATGCTGCCATAGGTGTCAGCTTGCTGAGGTCGATGTCGATAACTTCATCGTATACAGCGTCATCGTCAGCCTTCAGCTCTGTCCATACCTCAGCTCTCTCCTGTGCTTTCAGGAAAGCCAGTGTGATCTCATCAGAGGGGAATATAGAAGTAGTAGCACCCAGCTCAGCGCCCATGTTTGTGATGGTAGCTCTCTCGGGAACGGACAGGGTCTTAACGCCCTCGCCGCAGTACTCTATTACCTTGCCTACGCCGCCCTTAACGGAAAGTCTTCTGAGAACTTCCAGTATAACGTCCTTAGCGGATACCCATGCAGACAGCTTGCCTGTCAGGTTTACCTTAACGATGTTTGGGTATGTGATGTAGTAAGCGCCGCCGCCCATAGCAACAGCAACATCAAGTCCGCCCGCACCGATAGCGATCATGCCGATACCGCCGCCTGTGGGAGTATGGCTGTCAGAACCGATAAGGGTCTTGCCGGGGATACCGAATCTTTCAAGATGTACCTGGTGGCAGATACCGTTGCCGGGTCTGGAGAAATAGATGCCGTGCTTTTTGCAGACAGAACCGATGAATCTGTGGTCATCAGCGTTCTCAAAGCCGGACTGGAGAGTGTTGTGGTCGATATAAGCCACGCTCTTCTCGGTCTTTACGCGGGGCACGCCCATAGCCTCATATTCAAGATAAGCCATAGTGCCGGTAGCGTCCTGAGTAAGAGTCTGGTCAATGCGAATACCTATCTCCTGACCCTTGACGAATTCACCGTCAACAAGGTGCGCTTTAAGAATCTTTTCAGTCAGTGTAAGTCCCATAAAAAACTTCCTTCCATGTTTATGATCGGGGGCGTATGCCCTCTATATATAATAATACATTTTCTATTATATAACAGAATGGGTATTATGTCAAGATAAAAACACGTCCCCGAAGCTGTCCTCCGTATTTTTGGGTATTTCTAACACGGCGGGGGCAGGTGTGTGAATATTTTTTATATTTTTCTTCCGCCGCGTAACAGGTTTGACATATATTACATGGTGTGGTATAATATCTTGTGGAAAAAGCGGACGGCAGGCGCGGAGACAGTATTGTTTTTAAAGGGCTTCCCGCCGATATTTTTAACTTTTGTGATGTAAACAAGACAGCGGGTGAATTAAATGACAGGAGAAGAATTTGTAAAACTCTGTTATGAAGAAAAAGAATCAACTCTTCGCGAATACTTCGATAAAAGCTCAAAGTCCGAGGTCGCTGAAAAAATAAGAAAACTGATACTATCGGGAGTAAGCGAAAGTGATCTTCATGAGCTGATAGATCTGGTCATGACAGAAAGCTATTACACACTGCTTCTCGGATTAGACGGCGAGACATCTTTAGGCGGCAAACAGATAACATATCAATTATATGATGAAAATAATGAGCTTCTGAATGAGTGCGGAGAGATCGAAGAAAATGCTTTTTCATATTTCATAGAAGAATAATGCAGATCCCTGTTTGCCTTATGAACACTCTTTATATATTGAATTTTTCTCGTTAACGGAGGTATGAGCGTATGCGATTCAGACCATGTATAGATATCCACAACGGCTGTGTAAAGCAGATAGTCGGCGGAAGCCTTGCGGACAAAGGCAACCATGCCCAGGATAATTTTGTATCCGAACAGGACGGCAGCTACTACGGCGAACTTTATAAAAGCCGCGGACTGACCGGGGGACATATCATAATCCTGAACCCCGCAGGAAGTGAGTTCTATGAAAAAGACTTGCAGCAGGCGTACTCCGCACTGAGTGCCTTTGAGGGCGGCTTGCAGATAGGCGGTGGTATCAATGACAAAAACGCCGCAGGATTTCTCGACAAGGGTGCCAGCCACGTTATCGTCACAAGCTTCGTTTTCAGGAACGGCGAGATAGACGAACACAATCTCACGCTGATGAAGAATGCCGTTGGCAAGAACAGGCTTGTCCTTGACCTTTCATGCAGAAAGCGGGGCGAGGATTACTACATCGTTACCGACAGATGGCAGAAGTTCACCGATACCAGACTCTGCCCCGAGACGATCGAACGTCTGCAAAACAGCTGTGATGAATTCCTTATACACGCAGTAGATGTTGAAGGCAAGGCAAAGGGCATAGAGGACGGCGTAGCGACCATGCTTGGCGATATCGAAGGTATGCCCGCCACCTATGCAGGAGGGATATCCTCCTTCGATGACCTTGAAAAGCTGAAGACACTCGGCAAAGGCAGGGTGGATTTCACCATAGGAAGCGCCCTTGATATCTTCGGAGGAAATATGCGTTTTGAAGAAGTATGCGGGTTTGACAAATAATGTAGGTCATATCCCGACCGTACATATGCGAAAGAAGGAACATAAAAATGAAAGAATACAGACCCTATCGCCGCAAGGCATATTACTATGAAACGGACAGAATGGACATCGTCCATCATTCCAACTACGTCCGCTGGCTGGAGGAAGCAAGGATAGACCTGATGGAACAGGCAGGCTGTCCCTTTGAATTCACCGAAAAGCAGGGCATAGTATCTCCTGTGCTCAGCGTTTCATGCGAGTATAAATACCCTGTCAGGTTCGGGGACGAGTTTGAAGTAAAGTGCAGACTGCTCAGCTTCAACGGATGCAGATTCAAGCTGGAATACGAAGTCAACAACCTGACAACAGGTCAGCTTTCACTCACCGCAGTTACCGAGCACTGTTTCACGGGTACAGACCTGCGACCTATACGTATGCAGAAGAAGTATCCCGAACTTTACGAGAACCTTTTGGAAGCACTGGAGGATAAGGGCGAATGAAGAAAGCTTTAGCCATAGCAGCAGCGGCACTTATGCTTGCAGGCTGCGGAGCGGATATCGAACCGAAAAAGGACGACACCTCTGCTGTTGTCACAGATAAGCAGACCACAGGGGACGAGGACAAGGCAGACAAGATAGTTGTGGAAGTTCAGGAAAAGCCTGCCGAGACCACAGCTCCCGAAAAGGACGAAAGCAAGCCCGAAACCAAGGCTCCCGCCAAGAAAAAAGCTGACCCCGACAAGATAAATGTGGGTTGCATGGATACGGTGGAAGTCTACCAGCGGATAAAGCTGAAAGACTTTGTTTTTGACAGCAACGCAAAGCTGAAAAACGGCGACGAGTACCTGAAGACCGACGAAACAGGCGAGCATGAAGTCACCCTGAGAATGGAGCTTGACGGCGGTGAAGCCGAAAAGAAAGTAAAGTATAACGTTGTGGATACCACTCCGCCCGTTATGCTTCTGGGTGATGATATATCCCTGAGTGTCGGTAACGATTTCAATATCGATGACTATGTGAGTTATGCCGACAACCTCGACCGCGCACCTGTGCTGACTGTCGAGGGCGATGTTGATACATCGGCTGAGGGCAGTTATCCTCTGACGCTGTATATCGATGATGCCAACGGCAACAGGCTCACAAGGTACATAAACGTGAATGTGGGCGTGCCTTCGTCTTCATCAGATGATGAGACCTACGACAACAGCACCATCGAATTCGGCGACTTTGTTGAGAATTACAGCGCAGACGGAAGAGAGTTCGGCATAGATGTATCCCGCTGGCAGGGGGATATCGACTTTGATGCCGTTGCCGAAGCGGGCTGTAAATTCGTTATAATCAGAATGGGCTACGGCAAATCAGGCGGAACCGACCTTGATGAATACTATTATAATAACATCGAGGGCGCGACCAAAGCAGGGCTGAAAGTCGGGGTATACTTCTACTCCACCGATACCACCATCGAGGGTGCGCGTGCCACCGCAAAGAAGATAGTCAAAACTCTTGACGGACACAAGCTGGACTTCCCCGTTGCTTTCGACTGGGAAGAATTTCAGAGTTTTCAGCGCTACGGCATGAGCATCCACGACCTTTCCGAGGTATACGAAGCCTTCGCAAGCGAACTTGAAAAGAACGGCTATGCAGCTATGCTTTACAGCAGTAAGAACTTCCTGGAACTTTTCTGGGAAAACAAGAACAACAGACCCGTATGGCTGGCACACTACGTTGAAGAGACTACCTACGAGGGCGACTGGTACATCTGGCAGCGCTGCGGTACCGGTCGTATCGACGGCATAAACGGCGCAGTTGACCTTAACGTACTTCAGGGAGAGTGATTGGCTTGGCTGTAAAAAACGAACTTATAAAACTCTTTGAACAGAACAGGGGCAGATACCTCTCGGGCGAAGAGATCGCCGAAAGTCTCGGCTGTACCCGCGGCGCAGTATGGAAAGCTGTTAAAAAGCTTCAAAGCGAGGGTTATGATATCTCCGCCGTGACTAACAGGGGCTACCGTCTTGACAGCGCTGATATGCTGTCCGCAGCGGGAGTAGAGAAATATCTTGGCGACAACAGCGGCATCAGCCTGACGGTCTATAAAGAGACGGATTCCACCAATACCCGACTTCGTGAACTTGCCGCAAATGGCGCTCCCGAGGGTACTGCGGTCATCGCAGGTATGCAGACAGGCGGTAAGGGCAGACTGGGCAGAAAATTCTTTTCGCCATCAAACACAGGACTGTACCTCAGCATATTGTTAAAACCCGAGATGACAGCCGCAGATGCTGTGCGCATAACCACCGCAGCAGCCGTGGCAGTTGCAGAAGCTGTTGAAAAGATAAGCGGCAAAAGATCCGATATCAAGTGGGTAAACGACGTGTACATGGACGGCAGAAAGATCTGCGGCATACTCACGGAAGCTTCATTCAACCTTGAAAACGGCGGGCTTGACTACGCAGTCTGCGGTATAGGTATAAACGTCTACGAACCCGAGGGCGGTTTCCCCGAGGATATCAAGGATATAGCAGGTGCCGTTTTGGATACTCCCGCTGAGGATATCCGCAACCGCATGGCGGCGATGGTGTTGGAAAACTTCATGGGATATTACCGCCATCTTTCCGAAAACAGCTTTTTGCAGGGATACCAGAGCAGACTGATGTGGCGCGGTGAGGATATCAATATCATACGCGGCAGTGAGATAACTCCCGCAAAGCTTATCGACGCCGACGAAAAATGCCGACTTATGGTGAGATATGAGGACGGCACCGAAGATACCGTATCCAGCGGCGAGATAAGTATCAGAAAAAGGAAATAATCAGCGCATCACCCGAATAGTATAATGATGGGTGATGAAAATGTTCCGTATCAGCGTTGGCGGCGTACAGTTGGGAATAAGCTTCAGCTTTCCCGCGGTGCTTGCACTGGTGCTGCTCACAGGCTGTGATGAAGGCAGTCTGCTGACAGCACTGATTTGCTGCTGCCTTCATGAATGCGGACATCTTTTTTTCATGCTTATATTCGGGCGCAGACCGGAAGCCATTACCCTTTACGGCGGCGGGATACGCATAACTCCGCAAAAAGGCAGGATAGACAGTTTCGGCAAAGATCTAACCGTACTGCTTGCGGGCTGCGGGGTGAATTTTCTGCTTGCGTTAGCAGGGCTTGTCACGCAGAGCATGAATTCCTTTGTGCAGATAAATCTTCTGCTGGGGGCGTTCAATCTTCTGCCTTTCAAGCATTTTGACGGTGGCAGAGCATTGGAACTTCTGACAGAGGGCAAAGGACTTCGGGCAGTGAGGTATACATTTATAATACTCACGGCGGCGCTGATAGTGGTCATGGCTGTGCGTGGGTTAGTGAGTGTGAGTTTGCTGATAACATTTGTGTTCGCAATCGCTGCTGAAGCAGCGGATGATGCGTAAGAAACTAAATCTCGCGTAAGCTGCCAAGGAAGAGAGCTTTGGCTCAAGCCTTTCGCGAAAGGCTTGCGGGAGCGCGAGGGCAGAGCCCTCGCATCAAGGCGCAAAACCAAAATGCAGAGCTGACTATAAGAGAACAGCGAACTTCCGACCTAAAGGGACGCGGCACGCGGTCGACGCAGTCACCGCTACAAAATTCAGAGCGTGGACAATCGACTGTCCACGCTCTTTCTATCTGCATAAAATTATTGCCGCACCTGAAATCAACAACGGTAGCTCGTTGATTTCTCGACCCGAGGAACGAGGGGCGAAACGTCCACCGCAGTACGTATGCTGATGAACGAAAATGTTCCACGTGGAACATTTGTTTGAGAACAATGCTGATACAAGCGCATCAAATCCCCGATCTACGATAAGTACAAGCATCAATATTTCATACATCAAAATATCAGCCCACGCAAATGCAGGAACAGCAAAGCCATTCCCGCGGCGGGCAAAAAAACAGGCTGCCGCATCGGATAGAACGGGCTTTTCACGGGATACATTCCACCCTGCACCGACACGGCGGTGAGCCGTTTTTATATATTATGCTCCCTCACATCATCAGGACACATTAAAAGAGAGCTGCCGTAAATCGACAGCTCTCATATTGATCCATATTAAGCCATTGGACTTTGATCCTTTCGTTTAATAAAATATATCAGTAAATCTGAAAATCCTTTGTCCGCACTGCAAGTAAACTCAAAACAAACGTGCAGACCTTTTATCAAATTTCCATCGGAACTAATTTCCTTTCGGTAAGAATAAATTTTTGTCGGGAAAAAACTTAACTTCTCATCGGATTTACTACCTTTCAATATATTTTATGTATTTCACTCCGCATCAGCGGAAAATTAAAATCAAGCCATTGGTTCAAAACCTTTCGTAGAAATTTAACGCACACGCGTTATAAATTCGGGACGTTCCGCTAAGCTTCGGAACTAAGCTGCATACACCTTCGGAATCACTCCTAACTTTCAGATATTCAGCAGTCTTGTGCGCATTTTCATAATGCACCACTCCCTATTATAAAAGTAAACGTGCTGCGGACCCACTGTCCGCCAAAGGTCGGATCATTAACCAACTATGCCATTGGTACCTTTCCTTTCAGAAAAATTTACGCTTATCGCGTCATTGTCGGGATGCTTCCTCTCGCTCGGAAGCTAAGCTGCAACACCCTTTGGACTCACTCCCATCTTTCAGATATTCAGCATTCTTGAGCGCATTTTCATAATGCACCACTCCCTATTATAAGATATGCGGCATTTTCAGCCGTACATTAAAGTCGAAATCAAAAACCAACTATGCCATTGGTACTGTTTCCTTTCAGTAGATTTGCGCCTACGCGCCAAATTCGGGATGTTCCTCTAGCTCAGGAACGAAGCTGCGTTGTACTTGGGACTCACTCCTTACTCTCAAATTCTCAGCAGTTTGCTCTGCATCTTCAAAATGCATCACTCCCAAACCTAATATTGTATTCGGCATCTCGCCGTAACAGTATCAAATCAACTTTATGCCATTGGAATTACGCCTTTCGGTTAAATTTGCGCTTCATGCGCCATCATCGGAGTGCTTCCTCTCGCTTGGAAGCTAAGCTGAATAGAACTGTGGACTCACTCCCTTCGTTCAGATATTCAGAAATATATCGTGCACTCTGCACCACTCCTGATCAATATCAACTTCCCCGTTCACGACGGAGATATTCAATTTTAAAGGTCTTGAGTATCCGCCTTGTATAAACGAATTGGTAATGCCTTCCGCCGACCCGCTTATCTCTTACTTAATAAAGTTTCACTGTCCGGAACTGTCAGCCCCTACGTCTGAGTCCTGTCCCCGGTAATTAAGAGATGCACGAGCCCTGAATACTCACAAGGCTTTCGCTTACATCCATCGGACTCGCTCCTTTCATATGATCTAAGATCTCACGGAGTCTGTACCACTTTGTAAGATGGACCCTCGTCCTGCACGAACTGCGGCACCTTTACTGTTACCCATGTTGATCTCAATTCTAAGGAACTATCAGCTTTATTATCAAGACCCGGCGATAACAACGTGCCCTCAGGCTCATCTCCGCCATCGCCTTATTGATTTTTATCTGCTTTCCTTTTCCTTGAATATACTATACCACATTTCTTGTTGGTTGTCAATAGTTTTTTTCAACATTTTTATAATTTTTATATTTAACATACAAAGAAAAGTGTTACAGAGCCTTCAGAAAAAACCGCTTGACTTATTTTGCCATTTGTAGTATAATATAACTGTTGCGGCGGTCAAAATATGCCGCATCTGGTCTTAAAGGAGGTCATTAGGTATGGACGAGCAGAAGAATGAATACACCCCCGATCTTTACGAGCTGATGGATGAGGACGGCAACAAGCAGACTTTTGAACTGCTGGACTGCATGGACTTTGAGGGCGAAAGATATTATGCGCTTACTCCTTTTTATGAGGAAGAAGATGCCGACAAGATACTTGACGAAGCTTCGCTGCTGGTGATACTGAAGGCGGAGTACGACAACGAGACCGGTGAAGAGATACTGGCTTCTATCGAGGACGAGGATCTGTTCGATCGTGTAGGCGCAGCTTTTGAAGAGCGTCTGGACGAGATGTTCGATTTCGAGGACGACGAAGAAGAGGGAGAATAATCCTCCCGCATTTGCCAATAATTTATAATGTACAATTTTTTAGACGGTATTTTGTCTAAATTACCGTTTGAAATTTACGATGGATTATGGTATAATGTAAACAGATCAAAGGAGCGGAAAACTCCTGTGAACAAGGTTTTTAGATTGCTACCTTGTTCGATCAAGCATAGCTTTTTAAATCCAACACTTATTAAAAGGGATTCGCACTCTTTCCGAAGATTGAAGACCTCCCGCCCGAACCGCATTTGCCGTTCGGCCTACGGACGAAGGGATCATGAGGCTGAAAGGTCGTTTTACCCACCCTGCACGTTGATGCGGGTTTACATTCTATGCGACGGCAAGGCGGCAATTTATCTTAAAAACAGAGCTGACAGGTTTCTGATCTGTCAGCTTTTCTTTTGATATAAAGACATTATTCCCAAATTATGCGACCGCATATTTTCGTATCAGCACCTACTGTGTCGTATGCGATGGCAGCGAGCGCATACCTGAAATAAAAGTCGTATAATATGGTATACGGAGGTAACATCATGCAGAGGATAGTTGACAACAGCACAGAAGCGCTTGACACCTATTTCAGAGATACAGGCGCTAAACGGATACTTCTTGTGGGTGGCAGATCAATGGATGGGCTTGCTGTCGGCAGATATTTTAATGAACTTCACAGGCGCACAGGTATAGAGGTCATCAGGTTCTCGGATTTCAAGCCTAACCCCGATTATACGTCTGTTCTGGCAGGAGTGAAACTCTACAAAGAAACGGGCTGTGATATGGTGGCGGCGGTTGGCGGCGGTTCAGCTATGGACACTGCGAAATGTATAAAAATGTATGTCACAATGGACGACAGCAACGATTATATCACGCAGAAGATAGTCCCCAACGACATTGAATTTTTCGCCGTGCCCACAACAGCAGGCACAGGCAGTGAAGCCACACGCTACGCCATAATCTACCACAATGGCAACAAAGTCTCGGTGACGGACAACAGCTGCATACCCACGGCAGTGATGTTCGATGCATCGGTTTTACGCACTCTCCCCGACTATCAGAAGAAAGCCACCATGCTGGACGCACTGTGTCACGCAGTTGAAAGCTACTGGTCGGTACACTCAACGCAGAAAAGTCAGGCATATGCGGCAGAAGCAATAAGGCTGATATTCTCGTCCATGGGCGGATATCTCGCCAACACCGATGCAGGCAACTCGGATATGCTGAAAGCTTCAAATATCGCAGGAAAAGCCATAAACATCACTGCCACCACGGCAGGTCACGCCATGTGCTACAAGCTGACCACGAAGTACGGTCTTGCCCACGGACACGCCGCCGCGCTGTGCGTAAAGGCGCTGTTCCCTTTCATGGCTGAAAATACCTCGCTTTGCAAAGATGACCGCGGTGAGGAGTATTTCAAAAATATGCTGAATGAACTGGCGCACATCATGGGCTGTGATACAGCATCAACCGCCGCTGAAAGCTTCGGTGCTCTGGTGGATAGCCTGGGACTTTCAGCACCAAAAGCCTCAGATGGCGACATCGGACTTCTGGCATCTTCGGTAAATGCCGAGCGCCTTAAAAACCACCCGGTACAGCTTGACGGTGATACCATCTGTGCTTTGTACAAACAGATAGTTTTGTGACGTATTTACAAAAATAAACAGGCGCGCCCCCGAAATGAACCGGGAACGCGCCTGTTTTTATACAGAAAGGAAATTGTATTATTGTTTTGCCGCTGCCGCGTTTGCTTTCTTGCGGCGGGCGATTATGATACTCTGGACTACAAGGAAGATGCAGAGCATACCTGCTACGGTTATGCCTGTCCACCATGCGTCATCGAGACCTGCAGATGATACTATGTTCTGTATAAGCGCCAGTGAAAGCACTCCGAACACTGTACCGATGATATTGCCGACGCCTCCCGTCAGCATGGTGCCGCCTATTATCGATGATGCTATCGCATTCATCTCGGCACCGCTCGCGTGCTGCGGCGAGCCGGAACCAACGTGCATAAAATACACGAAGCCACCTATGCCCGCCATCAGTCCGCAAATTAAATGAGAGAAGAATATTGTCCTTTTTACGTTTACGCCCAGCATCAGCGCACTTTGCCTGTTGCCGCCAACGGCGTAAAAATTCCTTCCGGGCTTTGCCCATTTCAGAAGTACAAACAGCAGTATCGCCAGGGCTATCGCCACTATAACACCTATCTCGATGTAAGCGGGGATATACTTGCCCCTTTTGTTGTACGTGCCCATGTATGGTATAAGTATCCTTGTGGCTTTAAGCTTTACAAAATCTTCATTAGCCACATTGAAAGGCTTGTTGTAAACGATGGTAGTCGCGCCTCGCGCGAAGAACATTCCCGCCAGCGTGACTATAAATGGCTGTATCTCCAGATACGCCACAAGGTAGCCCTGAACTAAACCGAATGCCAGACCTATGCCAACAGCCATCAGTACAGCCATCGGCAGACTTCCGCCCTTGTGGTCAAGATAGACCGCACAGCTCATGGATACCAGAGCCGTCACGCCGCCCACGGAGATATCTATACCGCCTGTTATCATAACAAGGCTCATTCCGCAGGCGAGTATTATCAGCGCCGCGTTAGCGTTTAATATATTAAAGAATGTCTGCGGTTTCAGAAAGCCCTTTTTCAGGAAGAGCACCGCAAATATGTACATCGCCACAAATACGCATATGGTTATCATGGTCAGCAGGTTGGTATCTGTCATTTTTGTGGGAGCTCTGAGTTCGCCGCTCCGTCTTTTTACTATTGACATAAAACTCTACCTCCTGTCCGTCAGGAATTCTGGGCTGCTGTCTTATCGGAACGCAGCTTCTTTATAAGTATTGAGAACTTCTCACGTACAGCGGGAGCACTCATGACTACGAGGATTATTACAACTACTGCCTTGTACGCTGGAAGTGCATCTGCCTTGACCTGGAATTTATAAAGTGTAGTTGTAAGGAACTGTATAACATATGCGCCGAGAACGGAGCTGCTCATGCTGAACTTACCGCCGCCCAGTGCGTTTCCGCCCAGTGCAACTGCAAGTATAGCGTCCATTTCAATATCCTTTGCGATCACCGAATAGTTTATGGTCGAAAGACGGCTGACCTTGATAAGCGCCGCGATAGCAACGCAAAGTCCCAGCAGGATATAAGTCAGCAGCTTTATTAGTTCGGGATTAAGACCGTTAAGTCTGGAAGTCTTCTCGTTTATACCTACCGACTGCACGTAAAGTCCCAGTGTGGTGAATCTCAGCAGAAGCCATGTAACCAGGAAGCACGCCAGTGCTATAAAGAAAGGTGTTGGTATCGGTATACCCGGGATATATGTGCCATAGTAGCTGAATGAGCGTTCGTTTACGTTAGGCAGCTGGTTATTGTTTATCCATGCCGCTATGGAACGTCCTGCGGTAAACAGTATCAGCGTTGCTATCATTGGCTGTATCTTGAAAAACGCCACAAGCGAACCGTTGAAAGCGCCGAACAGCATTGCCACAAGGCAGCTTACCAGAAATGCTACGATAACAGGAGCATGGAGAGTTTCGGGACTGGTCTCAGTTCCGCAGAGAACTCTCAGCAGTACCGAGCCCGCTATGGCGATGCCCGCGCCCACACTGATATCTTGTCCACCCGATGCCGCTGTTACAAGGGTCATTCCCAGTGCAAGTATGGCAAGCTCGGAGCCGCTGTCTATTATAGTTATAAGGTAGCCACTCAGGACGGGATTTCCGTCGCTGTTGTTACCCAGTGTGATCTTGAAAAATGACGGATCTGCGATGAGATTAAACAGCACAAGCAGCAGAAGCGCAGCTATGGGTATCATTATCTGATGCCTGAATAGACCTGCGATACCCGCCTTTTGGGGCTGTGCATTATTTTTCGCCATTTGTATCACCTCCCGCAATAGTCGCCATGATGGTATTCTGATTAAGCTGATCGCCTGTAAGCTCTCCAACGAGCTTCCTGTCTCTCATTACCAGCAGTCTCGAACAGGTACGCAGCATCTCGTCCGTCTCGGAAGATATGAACGTTACGCTCATACCCTCGGAAGCCAGTTTCAGCATCAGCTTCTGTATATCTACTTTTGTTCCGACATCTATACCTCTTGTAGGTTCATCGAGTATAAGGTACTTGGGCTCTGTCAGCAGCCATCTTGCAAGTATGACTTTTTGCTGATTACCGCCTGACAGGGACTTTATCGGTGTATTTACCGAGGCTGTCTTTATATCCAGCAGGTCGATATACTTGTTGGCATACTCCAGCGCCTTTGCCTTTGATATCGGTCTGAAAAAGCCTGTCTTTATCTGCAGGGCGAGTATGATATTATCCTTTACGGAAAGGTCGCCCACGATACCGTCACGCTTTCTGTCTTCGGGGAGGTATGCTATACCATATTTCATAGCCTGTCTCGGCTTGGTTATCTTTACAGGTTCGCCGTCGATCTTTACCGAACCGCCTGTGACCTTGTCAGCGCCGAATATAGTACGCACACATTCGCTTCTGCCCGAGCCCAGCAGACCAGTGAAACCGTTGATCTCGCCCTTGTGTATCTTGAAATCGAATGGGCTGATGCCCTCGGAAGAGCATAGACCCTCGCCCTCGTATACGGGCTTTTCGTCGTTCTTCTTGAATGTGGGGCTGTCGTTTTTGATATCAGCCATGTCATCAAGCTCTTTGCCAAGCATCTTTGATACCAGCTGAAGTCTCGGCAGTTTTTCGATCTCGTACTCGCCTACCAACTTGCCGTCACGCAGTACGGTTATCTTGTCACAGACTTCATACACCTGATCCAGGAAGTGAGTTACGAAGATTATACCTACGCCTCTTTCCTTGAGCTTGCGCATCAGCACAAACAGCTTGGCTACCTCGGATTCGTCCAGTGACGATGTAGGCTCATCAAGGATAAGCACCTGACATTCCATATCAACCGCCCTAGCGATAGCCACCATCTGCTGAACAGCGATAGAACAGCTTGCCAGCTGTTGTGAACCTCTTACATTTATGCCCAGCTCTTTCAAAAGCTCATCGGCTCTCTTGTTCATATTGCGCCAGTTCACACCGATGCCCTTGCCTCTTGCAAGGAAGATGTTCTCGGCAACAGACAGATTCGGGCAAAGGGATATTTCCTGATAAACAGTGCTTATGCCCAGCGCCTGTGCCTGTTTCGGCGAATTTATATGCACGGCGTTCTCACGTCCCCTGACGAATATCTCTCCGCCGTCCTTTACGTGTACGCCTGTCAGCACTTTTATCAGCGTGGATTTACCCGCGCCGTTCTCACCCATAAGTGCGTGTATCTCCCCCTCTTTAAGAGTAAAGTCAACATTCTGCAGAGCCTTTACTCCGGGGAAAGTCTTGTAGATACCCCGCATTTCAAGCAGTGAATCCTTTTGCATTTGCAGTCCTCCCGCTCGTGATCTCAAAATAAGTGCGGGGACATAATTGACCTCGCCTATGCCGCACCGCACTTACTTCTTTATCTGAAATTTATCATAGCCTTTGATTATAGTCCCGACGTCTGCCGAACATTGCCGGCAGACACCGGAAAAACAGTGTGACCTGTTATCAGATACCGTAGTTATCTACATCTTCCTGCGTGATGGTAGTTGCATCGAAGCCCTTCTCATCCATGATTATAGTCTTTTCAGAGAGAGTTTCGTCATTTTCAAGTTTGTCGATTATATCCTTGATGTAAGAGGACTGGAAAGGATTGCACTGTCCGTCATAGTTCCAGTTGCCGTCCAGCAGTTCTTTAAGTGCCCACTGGTTGCAGTCGAAGCCCATAACGATAACGTCCTTGCCTACGCCGTGGGATATATTAGCCTTATCAAGTGCTGCAACAGCGCCCTTAGCCATATCATCGTTCTCAGCATAGATTACATTGAAATCCTTGCCCGAGTCGATAACGGACTGAACTATCTGCTGTGCCTTTTCAGCGTTCCACTCAGCGGTCTGTTCTTCAACTATCTCCCAGCCGTCGGAAGCTGCTGTATCTGTCAGTGCCTGAGATCTGCCCTTCTGTGCAGCAGAACCCATAACGCCCTGAAGGTGTATTATCTTATAATCGGAAAGTCCCTGACCCTTCAGCCAGTCAACTGCGGTCTGACCTTCCTTAGCCATATCGGAAACGATGGAAGCTTCATACAGGCTCTCATCAGCATCGATGGTTCTGTCGAAGAGTATTACTCTTACGCCTGCGTCCTGAGCGTCCTGCAGAACTGTATCCCAGCCTGCGGTATCAGCTGCGGACAGAAGCAGATAGTCAACTTCGTCCTGAATGAACTTCTGAGCGGCTGTTATCTGCTCATCGTTCTTGAGGCTGTAATAGAAATCAGCCTTGAATCCGTTCTCCTCACAGAATGTAGCCTTGAGGTCCTTGTCGTTAGCGGTACGGTAGCCAGACTCGTTGGGGTCATTATTGATTATACCAACAGTGATCAGTTCGCCGTCATCAGCTGCTCCTGTATCTCCGCCCTCATCTTCGCCGCCGTCGTTATCAGCTCCGCCGTTATCTTTGGTGCCGGATTTGGCAGACTTTCCGCCGTTATCAGAGCCGCCTTCTGTATCTCCGCAGCCTGCGAACATTGCAGCGCACATCACCATACTTATTGCCATTGCCAAAATCTTCTTGACTTTCATCCTGATTTCCTCCTTAGATATTCATATCATGTGTTATCCTCCAAAGGTGTACTTTCGCCTTACACCTTTCGTGTTCTTAACTTGTACTTACATTATAATCAAATTGTGCATACATTTATACCAAAATATTTACTCAATTTGTTTAAATTTTTACTGTCACGTAAAAAAATCTACATACATATGTTTGCACTGTTCTGGAACTGTCTTGGAGTCTGTCCCGTACATTTTTTGAATATCTGGCTGAAATACCTGTAATCCTGAAAACCCACCTCGAATGCTATCTCATATATAAGCTTTGAAGTACAGCAAAGGAGCTCCTTTGAACGCTCTATCCTTATGCCTGTTATGTACTCGGATAGGTTCTTTCCTGTCTCGCGCTTGAACAATGCGCTGAGATAAGCAGGGCTTATACCCACAGCCTCTGCCACCGCAGTCAGTGAAAGTGCACTGCTCATATAGTGCTCATCGATGTACTCGCGGGCGTCTCTAACTACAGAATTACCGTTTTCATGACATTTTTCAACTCTCCAGCGTATGCACCGCTCCAGCATATCATGCATATTTTCCCGGGCTTTTTCCACCGTGGAAAGTCTTTCTTCTATCTCGTCAACTCCGCCAAAGCACGCTGTAAACTCCTCATCGGTCACTCCCAGCTGCCGCGTAAAGCTCCTGGCTTCCAGATACATATCGGTACAGACATAAAGTCTCAGCACCAATGAATGCAAGCCGTCAAATCCGACCTCATCCAGTACCTCGTCCAGCACCTTTCCGCAGCTTGCAGTACTGCCGCTCCTGAGCAGCTCACCTATCCTTTTGGTATCAAGTTTTCTTACATTGCAACATTCTTCCGAACAGCTTTTCTCTCTCATAAATAGTCACCACCACATTATCTTGTATGTACAACTATGCTCTTCCATTTTCATTTATTAAAAACGCACCCATGACCAAGGTCATAAGGTGCGCTGCTGTGTACATATCACCATCCGCACATAACGTTGCTCGCCGCTATGTGCGCAAACGGATAAACTCTCTCTATTTCACACCCTTTTTCCTCTGAACCGATTGTAATGTATTACCCATTCTAAGGTCTGTCACAGACTCCCTCACCACAAGTTCGGGAGTGAACAGCATATCCTTTGGCGATGTCTCACGCCCCTCTATCATATCAAGAAGCAGCTTTGCAGCGGCTTCGCCCAGCTTTTTCTGGGGATGATGCACCGTAGTCAGCGGAACTTCGCAGATGGAAGCATACCTTGAATCGTCTATACCAACTACAGATATATCCTCGGGCACCCTTATGCCGTTGTCCCTGCAAAGTTTCAGCAGCTTCACAGCTATCTTGTCGTTGTAGCAGACAACAGCGCTCTTGTCTTTCAGCAGACCCAGCAGCTTATCCTGAGTATAGCTGAATATATCGTTCCTTTCCGACGTTGCGAACCATATTACATTCCTCTCCGATTCGCGTATGCCGTGTGCCAGACAGCTCTGCATGAATCCGCTGTAACGCTTATGTCCCTGCAGATCGTCCAGTGCGAATACTCCCGCTATTTTTGTATGTCCGCAGTCGAACAGATAATCCGTGACCGTTCTGCCCGCTGCCTCGTCGTCCATAGCAACACAGGGCTGATCTGCCCAGGGATACTTCGCATTGAAGAATACCAGCGGTATCTTCTCCCGCCTTAACTTTGCATAAAGATCCACATTCGGGTTCGGCAGAGCGCTCTTTGAAGGCTCTACTATCAGACCCTGAACTCCGTTTGCCAGCATACTTTCAAGTGCCTGAGTTTCCTCATACACCTGATTGTGAGTTATCGCCAGCTGCATAGTGCAGCCCGCACTGCCCAGCACGCTCTCAACTCCCGTAACTATGTGCGGGAATATGTAATCGCTGAAATAAGTGGATATCACGCCTATGCTACCTCTTACGGATACCGGCGAGGATACAGATGACCTGTTTCCCACAAATGTACCGCTGCCGCGCACACGGACTATTACATTCTCACTTTCAAGCAGCATCAGCGCCTGTCTGACCGTCTGCCTGCTGACACCGTGGATCTCACACAGCTGTTTTTCGGTAAGAAAACGGTCATTGGGCTTCAGACCCTTTGACGCTATATGCTCCTTTACCCAGTCCACGATCATCAGATATTTATAGTTGTCCATAACTTCCCCCTCGATCTTATTATCGGTTGTATACCATGTATTTTCCAAATTTCAATATATGACTTTACTAATTTGAACAAATTATAGCACATATAAGAACACTTGTAAATACAACTTTAGGGTATTTTTCCCAATTTTGTATAGTTAACAGATTCATTATGAACTTATTTGGCGGTTTTGACCAAACATCTTCACATCTATCAAAGCGTACAAATTTTAATATTTCCAGATTTTGTATTTACCTGATAAAAACATATTGCGGCGAAATGCTCATTTTTTTGCATTAACTATTGAAATTCCGACACAGTTGTGTTATAATGGAATAAGTATACAGTTGACCATATACTGTTGCATTGATGTAGATCACTGCATAGCAAAGAGGGTAAAATTTTATGAGCAAAAATTATGATGTTATCATCGCAGGCTGCGGCGCCGCAGGTCTGTACGGGGCAGTAAATCTCCCTGCCGATCTGAAAGTTCTCGTGCTGGCAAAGCGCGAGCTCACGCTGTGCAATTCCGCGCTGGCTCAGGGCGGTATCGCAGGCGTTTACAAAAGCCCCGAGGATTCTCCCGAGTATCACAAGGAGGATACCTTTATAGCAGGCGGTTTTGAGAACGATCCCGATTCTACTGAGGTGCTTGTTACCGAGGCGGCTCAGGATATCGACAGGATAATACAGCTTGGCGTTGAATTTGATAAAAAGCCTGACGGCGACTATCACCGCACTCTTGAGGGCGGTCATGGAAAGCACCGCATCTTCCACCACAAGGACGCTACGGGCTATGAGATAGAAACTAAGCTTCTGGCTTATGTGCAGACACTTCCCAATGTTGAGATATGGGAAAACGCTCTGATGTGCGACTGCCACAAAGTCGGTGACGGCTTCTCTTTCCTTGTGCTGAAGGACGGCGAGTACATCACCTGCAATTCTCACAAGGCGATATTCGCCACAGGCGGCATCGGCAGAGTTTACGAGTTCACTACAAATTCTGCCATAGCTACAGGCGACGGTATCGCCAAGGCTTATGAGATGGGAGCTAAGATACAGCATCTGAGCTATATACAGTTCCACCCCACCGCTTTCAATAACCGCAAGACAAGGGAGTGCTTCCTGATATCCGAGGCTGTACGCGGCGAGGGCGCTTATCTGCTGAACTGCAACAAGGAAAGATTCATGCAGAACTACGACCGCAGACTTGAACTTGCTCCCCGTGATGTGGTATCACATTCCATAATATTTGAAGCAAGAAGAACAGGCTCGGACGAATTCTACATTGATATATCCCACAAGGATCCCGAGTTCGTCAAGAACCGTTTCCCCATGATATACAAAAATCTGCTTGAAGCTGGCTACGATATGACAAAGGAACCTGTGCCGATATTCCCCTGCCACCACTACCTTATGGGCGGCATAAATGTTGATACCTATGCAAGAACGAATATCGACGGTCTGTATGCCTGCGGCGAGTGTTCACACACAGGTGTTCACGGCAACAACAGACTTGCAAGCAACTCTCTGCTGGAAGCTCTTGTATTTTCAAGACGTGCGGCACACGATATCGCCGAGAAGATAGACAAGAACAAGGAGCTGGAAAGCTTCGATTACAAGATAGACGAGACCGCCGAGCATATCCCCTCGGGAATCCGCCGCGAGATAAGATCTATCATGCAGAAGGCATATTTTGTACTGCCCGATATCGGCAGCCTTCAGGACAGCCTTACAAGGGTAGCCCATATCCGAGAGAAGCTGGTAAAAGGCAATTTCAAGCTCGACCGCGATTATATCGAAGCAAAAAGCCTTGCAACAGTAGCATATATCGTGCTGACCGAGGCTGTTGAGATAGCTTTTGAAAGTGTTCCCCTTGATTACGTTGACTACGAACACGGATTCTGATGATACCACGGAGGTAAATTTATGAGACTTATGCAATTCCAGATAGATGATATCATCAAAACAGCTCTGCTGGAAGATATCAATTATATAGACGTGACCACCGACCTGCTGGTGAGCGATGACGCTGTCAGCACTGCAAAGTACGTTTCAAAGGACGAAGGCGTGCTCTGCGGCATTGAAGTAGCTCTGAGAGTTTTCAAACTGCTGGACGACAGAGTGTCTTTCCGAATTTTTATACATGACGGCGAAGTTGTACAAAAAGGCGACATCATCGCTGAGATAACAGGACCCACAAGGGCTCTCCTCAAAGGCGAGCGCACTGCACTGAATCTGGTGCAGCATATGTCGGGCATAGCTACCGCCACAAACAAGTGCGTTCAGCTTATCGCAGGCACTAAGGCAAGCGTGGCTGATACAAGAAAAACGCTCCCCGGACTCAGGGCTATACAGAAGTATGCAGTTACCGTGGGCGGAGGAAAGAACCACCGCTACAATCTCAGCGACTGCGCTATGCTGAAAGACACTCATCTCGATGCTTACGGCAGCATGACAGGTGCGGTGAACGCTCTGCGTGAAAAAGTCGGTCATACCGTCAAGATAGAAGTTGAAGTAGCCGACATGGAAATGCTGAAAGAAGCTCTCGACCTTGGTGTTGAGATAATCATGCTGGATAATATGTCCAACGAGGAAATGGCAGAAGCCGTTAAGCTCACAAACGGCAGAGCTCTGCTTGAAGCTTCGGGCAATGTTACCGAAAAAACTATCCGCGGTATAGCAGAGACAGGCGTTGATATAATCTCGCTCGGTGCGCTGACACATTCTGTCAAGGCATTCGATATCTCGATGAAGATGGTAAAATGATATAGTAAACGACATATTTATTTCTACATTCAGCGCTCGCAGACGCTGTGCTTTTTGTGGCTGTGAGCACTGAATGTCTTGAAATATATGTCGTTTACTATAACCTGCAATTGCAACTCATCATTGCGCAACTGCAAAGTTAGGTTGGTAGATTTTTACCGCGAAAAGTGATAGTATTATAATATGATCATTCAAGACAGACGACATAAATATTTGATTTATGTCGTTTGCTGTATATTACGGCATATGTAAACATAATACATATCACTGAATAAAACGGAGGACATACAATGAGAGTACGTACATCATTTGGCACAAACAGGAACGCCTCACCCGCCTTTGTGGTAGGCTTGGTTATGGCGATATTCATACTGGTGGGCGGAATATTAGGCACAGTAGGCATTATACTTGAAAAAAGCGATTCGAAGAAAAAGGAAGAATGCACCGTACCTGTTGAGGCTTATGTTTTCAAATACAAATATAACGAAGACGGTCTGGCTTCACCTATGTACAGCTATGAGTACGAGGGCGCTTCATACGAGTTCTCGGCAAATGCATATTCAAATGATCCGCCATATGATATAGGCGATAAGGCTGACATCATGATAGACCCTGATTCTCCCCATAAAGCATATGTTCCTGCAGATAAGACCATCTCCTTTATTACTACTTTGTTCAAGTTCATGGGATTCGGTTTCGTGGGCATCGGTGTGATAGTCGTTCTCGTCGGACTGTACTTATCTCACCTTGGCAAAAAGCAGGCGGAAAAGGACGATTTCAGCAGCTACGGACAGTGGCAGTAAAATGCAACTTTTCGTTGCGTAATTGCAAATCTGAGTTGGTAGAAAAATCATTTCAAAAGTGATAATATATGTATAAAGAAAAGCCAAGGGCTTAAATTTTATGTAGACTATACGGAGGAGAAAGAATATGGCAAGAAGAAACACACAGTCAAGTCCCGGATTTATGATCTTTATCGGGATAGTAATGGTCGTAATGTCAATGGTCATTTTCACGACCGGCAACAACACCAAAAAGATGCATAAGCGCTGCACACAGTCCACGAACAACGGCATTGTACAGTCGGTCACAAAACAGCGCAGAACAAGAAAAACCGGCAAGCACAGCAGAACTACATACTATGTTTATCCTACTTCCTACACATTTGATGTTGAAGGCAAGGCGTATTCAGGCTCATCTACCCTGAGTTCTGGTCAGAGAGTCGATGTTGGCACACGCATCACGGTTTACTACAATCCTTCCAATCCCGCCGCCGATCATTACACCAGATATGATGATACAGGCACAGGCGGAATGGTAGCTTCTGTATTCGTTGGTCTGATCGGTGTGATATTATTCGTTTCAGGCATAAAGACCAAAGCATCAAGGAGAAATATAGGCGGTGTCCGCGGCATGGCAGCAGGTGCTGTACTTTCAGGCATGAACGGAAATAACAACTACAATTATAACACCTATAACGGCAACAGCTACAATAACAACGGATATAATAACGGGTACAACAACAACTTCAATAATAACTATAATAACGGATTCAACGATACAAACAGCTACAACAACAATTACAACAACGGATATAACAATAACAACTATAACTCCTACGACAGCAACGGCTTCAACAGCTACAATAACGGTTATAACAACACTAACAGCTATAATAACGGCTACAACAACGATTATAACAACAGCTACAACAATAACAATGTATACAGCGGCAGCAGCAACAATTATAATGACTTCAATCAGCTGAACTGATATATTGACATTTCCAATCCTTCACCATATTATTGTAAAACATTTCGCACGGTACGGAAAAACTGTACCGTGCTGAATGTCGTTATTAGCTAAAAACAACAGATGTTCAAGGAGGTATCATCATGGCATCTATTCTTGACGGACAGCGGCAGTTCCACATACAGACACTTCCCGAGGAAGTGGGCAGATACGTTATTCTTCCCGGCGACCCGGGGCGTGTGCAGAAAATAGCGGCACTTCTGGATAACGCTGTACAAGTGGCAAACAACCGCGAATTCAATGTGTACACAGGCACACTCGACGGTGAAAAGGTAACGGTATGTTCAACGGGCATAGGCGGACCATCTGCGGCTATAGCAGTAGAAGAGCTTGCAAAATGCGGTGCGGATACCTTTGTACGCATTGGCACCTGCGGCGGAATCGACCTGAAGATATGGGGCGGCGATCTCATCATCGCAAACAGCGCCATACGTGCCGAGGGTACTTCATACGAGTATCTTCCCATAGGCTACCCCGCGGCGGCGGATTATTCCGTACTTAGGGCGCTGGCTGACAGCGCAGAGGAGCTTTCCACAGACGAGAACGGAAACCGCTATCATGTTGGCGTGGTACACTCCAAGGACAGCTTTTACGGTCAGGTGGAGCCCGAGCGCTCAGGCGTGGCGGATTATCTTCTGCCAAGATGGAAGAGCTTTGTAAAATGCGGCTGTCTCTCCTCTGAGATGGAGTGCGCTGCGATATACTCGGTGGGCATGGTCCTCGGAGTACGCTGCGGCTGCGTACTTACAGCCCTTTGGAACATGGAACGCTCCAAACAGGGCTTGCCAGATACCCTGACTGACGACAGTTCACGCGGAATAAAATGCGCGGTAGAAGCGATAAGAAAGCTTATACGCCAAGACAAAGCATAACGATACAGCAATTTTTACGCCATAGTATTTCCAATGATAATGTCGGACATACTATGGCATTTCTGTTGAGATCTTTAACCCGAAAGGCGGTGCATACCGTGGATAATTGTATTGAAAAGAAAAGCACAGATGATTATGCCGAAGAAGGCAACATACTATTTAATAAAGAAGAATACGATCAGGCTATAAAAATATGGCTGGAGGGGCTGGCTTCATTAAGCAAGCCGATAAACGCGCAAAGTGAAGCAGTGTGGTTCCAGACATCTATCGCAGATGCCTTTTTCATGCAGGGTAAATTCGAGAAAGCATATCCGTATCTTTGGGACGCAAAATCAAATCTTTCAGGCGAGGGTTACTGTGACCCTTTTCTTATGCTTCGTCTGGGGCAGTGTTCACATGAATTGGGAAAAGAAGATGCCAAGGAATATCTTATGCGTGCCTATATGCTTGCAGGTGAAGAGATCTTTGGAAGCGAAGATGAAAAGTATTTTGATCTTATCAGGGATATGATATAAGTCAAGCCCCGGGGTCTATACCTCGGGGCTTTGAATCTGTATGCGTATCAGGATAAGGCTTTTCGCCTTTTTATCATTTGCTGTTTGTCTTAGCCTTATCTGATTTTCCCTTAACAGAAATATCCCAGCAAAGACCTGCCGCGATGAACATTATGTAAGTCGCGCTGAACCATGTGGTGTTGAACCATGCCTGGATCACATACGCCAGTACCGCCGCAAATGCTGCTGCGGATACCCAGTCGGATTTTCCTTTGACGAAGCCTGCTGCGAGCTTTATGCCCTTTATCAGCGTAGCCATAAGGAAGACAGCGTACAGTATCAGTGTGATAACGCCCTTCTGCATGGCGGTATCCATATACTCATTATAGCTTCGGTCCATGGTGAGGTTATACTGCGTGAGAAAATAAATACCGTTATCGGGTCCAACGCCCAGCGCAGGTTTGTTCGAGATAACATTTACCGCATCACCGAAGAGGTAATCATAGATACCGCGGGTATCGCTATCCTTATCGGTTATGCCGCTTACGTAGTCATATCTTTCATAGTGACCTATCGACCTCACAACATAGCTGTCAGTGAATATGACATTCTCATCATTGAACTTTGCTGTGCCTGTGCCGAAGAGTGCGCCTGCCGCGATTCCCGATACAGCCAGAGGAATAAACACCGCAAGTGCGCCCTTGCCGCCCTTTGCTGCCTTTATAACTGCCACTATCAGCACGATGAGTGAAGCTGCACCTATTCCGAGAACGCCTGCATAAACATCTGTCAGGCAGGCAGCAGCAGCCATTATCGGGGCAGCTATACAGTAAAGTATCCTGCGCTTTTTGTTGTCATCAAAAGCCGCGCCGCCGATAGCCAGTGCAAATGCCACCGTCAGAAAAGCTGCCAGCGCATGGGGCGAAGTAAGAAATCCGCTTGCGACCCTGCTCTTTACGTATACTCCGAAAGATGTATAGTTCTCCTCCTGTGATATGTATATCTCGCCCTTTGAAGCATCTGCAACATCGGTGGTGCTGGGATAGAGGAAGAGATTTTCAAAATAATTCTTTGTAACAGACGATACACCGGGGATAGCTTCGACAATACCTACTATCGCCTGAAATGTTCCCATGCCTACAATGAAATCGGAGAGCGTCTTTTTTCTGTTGCCGTCACCGAGCGCTGCCGCCGCGGCAAAAAGCCCAAGCCAACCCAGCGTCATCAGAAAACCGTCATGTCTGCCGATATAGCCCAGCAGAGAATCGTGCTTGCTGCCTGCCGCCAGTGCCGATACCAGCGTCGATACCAGCAGCAGTATCGGCAGTATCAGCGTTTTGTTGTTTTTAAGATCCACAAGACCTTTCTGCCTTGCCACATCAAACACCAGATAGCCCAGTCCGCCCATTAGCATGACCATCGATGCCGAATAGAATATAAAATTATCACTGAGGTAGTGAGGCATACCCTCCTCAAAATACATCTCAATATGCTGGGTGTAATACGCAGGTATCAGCACCAGCGATATTATCAGCACTGCCAGCATACAGAAACGGCTGCACATCTTCTGAGCGCCGTCAAAGTCCATATTCAGAATAAAATCTGATTTTTCCGTTGAGCCGAACAGGTGCTTGTGCCCCTTGTTCAGCGTATCTGTTTTTTTATCCTTTGCCATGATGCGCCTCTTTATTATATTATTTTTTATAAAAAAAGCGGACAGGTCATTGCCTGTCCGCTATTGTCAAGCCTTACTTGGCATACTCCACTACTCTGCTTTCTCTGATAAGGTTCACCTTGATCTGTCCGGGATAGTCCATCTCTGTTTCTATCCTCTTCGCGATCTCCCTTGCCACCAAGACCATCTTTTCGTCGTTGATCTTGTCGGGCTGGATCATGATCCTTACCTCTCTGCCTGCCTGTATTGCGAAAGATTTCTCTACGCCGTCATAGGAAGTACAGATCTCTTCAAGCTTCTGTAATCTCTTGATATAGTTTTCATAGTTCTCGCTTCTCGCACCGGGTCTTGCCGCGGAGATAGCGTCTGCCGCCTGTACCAGCGCCGCAACGACTGTTCTTGTTTCAACGTCGCCGTGGTGTGCTTCGATAGCGTGGATAACATCGGCATTTTCCTTGTACTTCTTACATACATCTACGCCTATCTGAACATGAGAACCTTCGATCTCATAGCTCAGCGCCTTACCTATATCATGGAGCAGTCCTGCTCTTCTGGCGAGATTTGCGTCAACACCCAGTTCAGATGCCATCATGCCTGCCAGATGTGCAACCTCGATAGAGTGATTGAGCACGTTCTGACGGTAGCTGGTCCTGAATCTCAGACGACCCAGCAGCTTGATAAGCTCGTGATTAAGACCGTGAACATTGGTCTCCAGCACGGCTCTTTCGCCCTCCTGCTTGATCTTGAGTTCAACTTCTCGCTTGGCTTTCTCTACCATCTCTTCGATGCGGGTGGGGTGGATACGGCCGTCCTGGATAAGCTTTTCAAGCGCTATCCTTGCGACCTCACGCCTTACCTGATCGAAGCAGGAAATGGTGATAGCCTCGGGGGTATCGTCGATGATAAGGTCAACACCTGTGAGAGTTTCAATGGTACGGATATTTCTTCCCTCGCGTCCGATAATCCTACCCTTCATCTCATCGTTGGGCAGTGCCACAACAGATACAGCGGTCTCAGAGACCTGATCTGCTGCACATCTCGCAATAGCAAGCGAGATATACTGCCTTGCCTTGGCATCGCACTCGTCCTTGATCTGAGCGTCATAGTTAGCTATCTTGACAGCCTTCTCATGTACCAGATCGCCCTCAAGCTGTGCCAGCAGATATTCCTTAGCCTGATCAACTGTCAGACCCGATATCTTCTCCAGCATATCCAGCTGTGAATGTTTGATGCGTTCAGCCTCAGCCACCTTCTCGTCGGCGGACTTCAGCTTTTTCTGAAGTGTTTCTTCCTTCTTTTCCAGATTGTCCAGTTTCTTGTCGATGCTCTCTTCCTTCTGCTGGATACGTCTTTCCTGTCTGGATACTTCACTTCTTCTTTCTTTCAGCTCTTTTTCAGTTTCCTGGCGGGACTTATGTATTTCGTCCTTTGCTTCCACCAATGCTGACTTTTTAAGAGTCTCTGCGTTTTTCTTCGCTTCCTCTACTATCTTTTCTGCTTCCGCTTCGGCAGAGCCTATTGCTGCTTCGGCAGTTTCCTTTCGATAGTCGATTCCCTTCTTAAAACAAATGTAGCCACTGATAGCTGCGCCAAGAACAAGAGCCGCTACACAAAGACCGATTGCCAATCCAATACCCATTGTATAGCATTCCTCCTTCTTGAAAGTACAGAGTCTTTTTCCTCACGGACACCCCTGTATCCACGAAAAAAGCCTCTGCCCGATATTAAATTGTAAAGATACATTTAGCATGAATAGTTTTATGGTAAACCGCCTCCGCGGGACCGATAAAAATTTTAATGCATAATATTATTGTATAACAAAACGCCGAAAATGTCAAGGTGTTTTTTAGATATTCTGCTAAAAATTTATTTTTTGGGGATATGCCCTAAAATCCCCCTTGACAAACGCATTAAAGAGTGATATGATAATTTTATGATATTATAAATCGATGATGGGGAAGCCGTTTGGCATATAAAGCGCATCACAGAGAGTTCTGCACAAGCTGAAAGCGGGACATCGCAAAGCTTCACGGATACCGCCCCCGAGTGCGTCCAATACACGCCGCAGTTCTGCGTTAAAGACTAAATGAGGCACACTTCCGCAAAGCGGTGCTGTGCGAACCTGGGTGGAACCACGTTATTTACGTCCCATGGGAGTATCATGCTCCTGTGGGACTTTTTATTTTCGCATTATTTTTGCACACGTAACAGAACAATAGGAGGAAACGTAAAAATGAAGAACAGAAAGACATTCGCAATGATATGCTATTTTATATGCATCGCTGCCTGTATAGGTGCAGGAGTGGTATCATTTCTTGCATACAGGCATTCGATAACCTACACACTGGGATTTTTGCTTTTTGTGCCGATATGGATAGGCGCCTACTGGTTCCTTGGATTCTTCAATGCACTGGCAAGGGAGAAAAACGGCAAAAAGACAAGATTCATAGTTAAAAAATCGCTTACCAGAGGATTAAGCGCAGTGGCTAATATATTGAGCGTACTGCTTCTGTGCTTCTGGGTCTACGCTTATATATTCATGGTACTTCCCGCCAACAAGGCTGACGGCAAAGCAAAAGCCGGCGCACAGCAGGTCGTATCATGTGGCGTGGTATGCGATAACATAAACTGACCCGAAACAATGTGAACGGAGGGATATCATGAAAGTCGGAAAACCCGAGACCAGCGGCTGGGACGCTATAACCGCAGAATTTGAAAGGATATATCCTGATCAGACAGCGCCTATACACTATGGTACCGTAGTACCCTATGAACTGGGCGGCAACGACCCGCTGAACGGTATAAGCATCTATGACGGCGGTGATTTCTGGCACTTTGTCAGCTACGGTCTTACCGAGCTTTACGAAAAAGAAAGCCAGGACAAGGAGTGGAGCGGCTTCGGCTATGAGCTGACATTCAAGCTGAAAAAGAACTGCTATACCCCCGAAAACGAAGCCAACGAACTGAAATGCGTTGCAGGACTTCTCCAGCAGATAGCAAGGATAACCTTCAAGAACGGCGAGATATTCCAGAACAATGAGTACCTGTACACAGGTCAGACCGCGGGCATAGACTTTGAGCAGAAGTCTCCGCTGACAGGCTTCATCTGCATCAACGACCCGTCGGTAAACACACTTGAAACACCTAACGGCAGAGTGGAATTTATCGAAATGATCGGCATGACCGACGCAGAGCTGAAAACTCTCGGCTCCCATGAGAGCGTGGCTGAGATATACAAGAAGCTCGGCAGCGATGTTACCGACTATTACAGAAAATCAATAGTATAAACAAAGCAAAATATCCTGCGGGCAGGCAATATTCACCCGCAGATGGTAAAAATGAAAGGCGGAATAGTAATGATAAAGCTAACGTTAAAAGACGGCTCCGTAAGGGAGATCGAGCAGGCTGTACCTGCAAGTGAGATAATCAAGGGTATAGGCATGGGTCTGTACAAGGCTGCCTGTGCCATCAAAGTAAACGGCGAGGTCAAGGATCTGAGAACTGTTATCGACAGCGACTGCGATTTTGAGGTACTGACTTTCGATTCCAAGCAGGGCAAGGAGACTTTCTGGCATACTGCTTCACACCTGCTGGCACAGGCTGTCAAGAATCTCTATCCCGATGCAAAGCTGGGCAGAGGTCCTGCTACGGAGAACGGCTTCTACTATGATTTTGAAGTTGAAAATCCCTTTACTCCCGCTGACCTTGAAAAGATACAGGCTGAGATGAAGAAGCTCGCAAAGGAAGGTTTTGAGCTTGAAAGATTCGAGCTTTCCCGCGATGAAGCCATCAAGCTGATGGAGGAAAGAAACGAGAAGTACAAGATCGAGCTTATCGACAAGCACGACAGCAAGGGCGAAAAGCTTTCATTCTACAAGCAGGGCGATTTCGTTGACCTCTGCGCAGGTCCCCATATAATGAGTGTTGCTCCCATCAAGGCTGTTAAGCTGACACAGTGTACAGGCGCATACTGGGGCAAGGCTGAGGACGGCATACAGATGTCCCGTATCTACGGTACTGCATACCCCAAGGCTTCCATGCTGGAAGAGCACCTGAAAGCTATGGAAGAAGCAAAGCTCCGTGACCACAACAAGCTGGGCAGAGAGCTGGAATACTTCACAACTGTTGACTACATCGGTCAGGGTCTGCCTATCATGCTGCCCAAGGGTGCTAAGGTTATACAGACTCTCCAGAGATGGATAGAGGACGAGGAGTACAAGCGCGGCTATCAGCTGACAAAAACTCCTTTCATGGCAAAGCGCGATCTCTATAAGATCTCTGGTCACTGGGATCACTACAGAGACGGTATGTTCGTACTGGGCGACCCCGATGACGAGACAAAGGAATGCTTCGCACTCCGTCCTATGACTTGTCCTTTCCAGTATCAGGTATTCCTGAACAGAAAGCGTTCTTACAGAGATCTGCCTATGAGACTTGGCGAGACTTCCACACTGTTCCGTAACGAGGACAGCGGCGAGATGCACGGTCTTATCAGAGTACGTCAGTTCACTATCTCCGAGGGTCATCTGATACTTCGCCCCGAACAGCTTGAAGAAGAGTTCCGCGGCTGTCTCGACCTTGCAAATTACTGCCTTGAAACGCTGGGTCTTGCAGAGGACGTAAGCTACCGTTTCTCTCAGTGGGATCCCAACAGAACGGATAAGTACGAGGGTACTCCCGAGCAGTGGGACGAAGCTCAGGGCACAATGAAGAAGATACTGGACAATATCGGTCTTGATTACGAGATAGGTATCGACGAGGCTGCTTTCTACGGTCCTAAGCTGGATATCCAGATCAAGAACGTATTCGGCAAGGAAGATACACTCATCACCATACAGATAGATATGCTGCTCTCCAAGAAGTTCGGCATGGAGTATGTTGACAAGGATGGCAAGATGCGCAATCCTTATATCATCCACAGAACTTCCATGGGCTGCTACGAGAGAACTCTGGCTCTGCTGATAGAGAAGTACGCAGGCGTGCTCCCCCTGTGGATGGCACCCGAGCAGGTACGTATACTGCCCATCAAGCCCGAGCACAATGACTACGCTTACGACCTCTGCGAAAAGATGCGTGCTCTCGGCATGAGAGTTGAGGTAGATGCTGAGGACGATAACATTGGTCCTAAGATCAAGCAGGCTAGATTCGACAGAGTTCCTTATATGTTCATCGTAGGCGATAACGAAGTTAAGGACGGCACTGTAACAGTACGTTCCAGAAAAGAGGGCGAACTTCCCGCTATGCCCGCAGACGATGCTATCGCTAAGTTGAAGGAAGAGATCGATACAAAGGCTAAGTAATACAAAGTATGTATAAGCCAAAAGCGATGTACCTATTTTCAGGTACATCGCTTGTTTTTTACTGTATCTCTATCTTGTTTCTGCCGTAGTGCTCATCTTTGTCAGCATCACAAGCCGCTTTGACTTCAACAAATACCTGACGGTAATTCTTGTGCTTTTTGCGGTCGTAGGTAACAAAGCCCTTTGCGACCGAGAGAATATTATCACGGACGTGTTCTTCGTTGTACTTTTCAAGTTCTTTCTCAAACTCTGCAAAAAGGTCTTTCATCTGCCAGTTCTGCTTCTGGTCTGTCAGTATAATGAACTCGTCGCCTGTTACATGATAAACATTTTCTTTGCCGAATACGTTTTTCAGCACCTTTGCACATTCAAACAAAAGCTTTTCACCGGCTTCAAAACCGTGGTGAACATATATCTTCTTCAGACCGTTGATATCAAAAAACGCCGCTGAAAAATCAGCTTTGCCCGCAGATATCTGCTCGTCCAGCTCTTTTATCCTGTTTCTGTAACACGCCTTGTTCTTAACGCCCGTAGTGCCGTCTATCTCCGACCTTGCTTCAACATACCTTGCAAAGGAACGCATTTTATCGTATACCTTTTCAATACTTGAAGTTACTGCTTCATATTCGTTGGGGGTATGTTCATCGTATGTTTCACCGCTTGCCAGTGTTTTCAGCACCGTACTGTCAGCATCGGGCAGCATTTCAAGTCTTTTTAGCGAACCCGCCATGATGATCTTGTCGATCTTCTGCGTAACATCGTCGAGGTCGTCAAGCCTGTTCAGCATGGCTATAAAGCGCTTCCTGTTCTGTGACATGATTATAAATGACAAAATTATACCTATCGTCACAGCGATACAGGTAACTATAACAGCTACCGATGTCTGAGAATTAAGGGCTTTTTCGTACCAGTCTGCGCTGAAATCAACGCCTATGATACCTACTACCGAGCCCTCGGTATCGTAAACAGGGCTGTACGCCGAATAGAATCTGCCCCAGTCGTCACTGTGAGGTGATTTATCAACATCTGATCTGCCATTAGCTGCATTTACTATAGCATCGGTAGTTTCGAGCGTCTCACCGAAATCCGCAGGGTCTTCCCTGTCAGGGTCGATGGTAAATGTGAAAGTATTGTTGGGACCCGGTTTTACACCGTAGATATAGTCAAGTTCGATATTATCCTGAAATGAACGGAGTATATTAAGCGTCCTGTTATATTCTTCGGTGTCCTTATCCTCAGCCGTAATATTTTTCAGCACATCACCGTCGATCTGTGCGGCGGCAGTCTTAGATACATCAAGCATTCTTTCTTCTATCTGGGCGCGAAGAGCGTTTTTTGATACATTTACAAGTATAACACCCATCAGTATATTAGTAGTAAGCAAAAGAGCAAGTGCAATAATAAAATTACGCATACTTGTTTTTACATTGGTTTGTTTTCTATCCATAGTACACCTCTTTTCGCCATTTTAAAATATTGATAAGTAAATATCAATATTATTAAGATTCATAGAAATTTCACATGAAGTTCTTTTGTTTATTATAGCATGATTGTCAATTGCTGTCAAGTAAAATGTCACGTTTTTATAGTATTTGTTTTGCGTTTTTGTTACAACACACAAAATCTCACCGAGCAATATGACTTCCCGATAAAAACGCAGTAAACCTGTGGGAAACTGTCAAGGAAGAGATCTTTTGGTCAAGCTTTTCGCGAAAGGATCCTAACGCCGGACAAGCGGATACGTCACGAGCTTTTCTGTAATGTTAAAAATGCGCTCGATACCAACGGAGATGTAAGCTGATGAGAATCATACGAACTTCCGATTCAATAGGCGCAGGCAATACCAAATTATACGACCGTATGCTTTCGTATTTTTTTGCGCGTGAACTATTTGCCCGCGCACATCATCGGACAGCGACAGCCACAGCCGACGCAGTCGTTGTTATCCGATGACTCGACGCGAGGGACGAGGTGCGAAATGTTCAATGCGTCGTAGATGTTTATGAGCGTAAATGTTCCACGTGGAACATTTGTTTGAAGTTGAACGGATACGAGCACAAGCGAACGCATCAAATATCCGACTATTCAAACAAAGCCTGATTTTATTATGCACATCAGATATTCATATTCAGACACAACAAAGTTCAGCGAGCTTGGATTCGCAAAACAGATGTTTTTGTATGAAAGTTTGTTTCAGCGAAATTACACATCTGTCCCAAAAACCGAACATCAACCGCCGCATATATGTGTCGAATAACTGAAAAAAGCCCGAGAATACTTGAATAATCAAAAAAAGTGTGCTATAATGATAACCTGATAGTTTGTAACTTGATAAATATATCGATCGAAATATAACAAAACCAAAAAGGATGTCATATATTGGATAATATTACAAAAAACCGCGAACAGTATAAGCGGCTTCTGAATTTTATTGCCGCACTGGTGATCATCCTGTTCTTTGTAATGGGATTCTCATTCGTGTGGTATAACTATTATAACAGTAAGATGCACGACCCCTTCTGGCATTACGGCAACTTCCTGATGATAGGCATTTACTGCGTGATGTACGCGACTTTCACTAGCCTGTTCAACGGCTTCAGACTGGGATATTCAAAGTTTCTGGGACTTTTCGGCTCTCAGGTGCTGGGTATTCTCAGTACCAACGCAATGGAGATAGTCCTCATAGCCCTCATCGGCCGTAACCGAATGGACCTTTCTACCATGTTTGTGCTTGCCGCAGTTGAACTAGTATTCGCATACCCGTGGAGCTACATCTTCACAATGATATACACCAAGATGTACCCGCCGAGACGGCTGATAATCATCTACGGCAACTCGAATGCCAAGTATCTTGTAAATAAAATGGCTCAGCGAACGGATAAGTATAATATCTGCGCAGCCGTAAGCTGTGAAGAGAGCCTTGATGAGATAGAAAGGCGCATACTCCGCTACGAGGGCGCTATAATCACCGATATCCCCGGCGACCTCAGAAATAAGCTGGTGAAATTCTGCTTTGAACATTCCATCAGAACTTATATCAACCCCAAACTCTCGGATATCATTATCCGCGGCGCGGACGATTTCCACCTATTCGATACCCCGCTGCTTCTCTCACGTAATGACGGGCTTAAATTTGAGCAGCGTATGCTGAAGAGATTCTTCGATATCTCACTGGCAGGCATTATGTTCCTGATACTTCTGCCATTCATGCTGATAACAGCTCTGGTGATAAAACTCTACGACGGCGGTCCTGTCCTGTATTCACAGGTCAGACTTACCACTAACGGACGTAAATTCAAGGTGCTGAAATTCCGAAGCATGATAACCAATGCCGAAAAAGGCGGAGCACAGCTCGCAGCTGAAAACGACGATCGCATAACCCCTGTTGGCAAGGTCATCAGAAAGATACGCTTTGATGAACTGCCTCAGCTGATAAATATCCTCAAAGGCGATATGTCCTTTGTAGGCCCCCGCCCCGAGCGCCCCGAGCTGGCAGAACGCTATGAGCTGACAATGCCGGAATTCAAATACAGGCTGAAAGTCAAGGCAGGTCTTACAGGATACGCCCAGATAATGGGCAAGTACAACACCACCCCCTACGATAAGCTGAAACTCGACCTTATGTATATCGAGCACCAGTCCATCAGGGAAGACCTGAGGATAATCCTCAGCACTGTGCGGACAGTATTCGTTCCCGATGCTACCGAGGGTGTTGACGATGAAAAGCCCATCGAAACAAAGCGTGACCTCATCGAGCACGATTTCAGCAAAGACCTCGGCATGACCGAAGAAGAGGTAGTCGAATACGAAGAAGAGAACGGACTGCCAAAAAGATAAAACTATCAACGGCGGAACGCTTATGCGCTCTGCCGTTTTTGGAGGTAAAATATGAAAGAACAGTATGCACGAAGCGAACTGCTTCTCGGCAGTGAAGCTATGGAAAAACTCAGTAACAGCCGCGTGGCAGTTTTCGGCGTGGGCGGAGTAGGCGGATTCGCCGTGGAAGCCCTCGCCAGAAGCGGAGTGGGTACCATCGACCTCATCGACAGCGATACCGTCAGCACTACCAACCTCAACCGCCAGATAATCGCCCTCCACAGCACCGTCGGCAGATACAAGACCGAGATAGCCGCTGAAAGGATACACGATATCGACCCCGATATAACCGTAAATGTACATAACTGTTTCTTCATGCCCGAGACCGCCGATGATTTCGATTTCACACAGTACACCTATGTGATAGATGCCATCGACACCGTCACAGGCAAGATAGAGATAATAATGAAAGCCAAAGCCGCAGGAGTACCCGTGATATCCGCCATGGGCGCAGGCAATAAGCTTGACCCCACCGCATTCCGTGTGACTGATATCTATAAGACCAAAGGCTGTCCTCTGGCAAGGGTGATGCGCCGCGAACTCAAAAAGCGAAACGTGGCACACCTGAAAGTTGTCTACTCCGAGGAAGAGCCCATAACTCCCCGCACAAGTTCCGAAGAACCACAAAACGGCAGACGTTCCGTTCCCGGTTCCGTGGCCTTTGTTCCCTCCGTGGCAGGACTTATACTTTCAGGGGAAGTCATAAAGGATATCATATCGGCAGACTGAAAAAAATTTGAAAAAGGTCTTGCATTTTCCTCTGAGATATGATATAATAATTAAGTTGATAAGTCGCTGTAGCTCAGCTGGATAGAGCGGCCGCCTCCTAAGCGGCAGGCCGGAGGTTCGAATCCTCTCAGCGACGTTTTCCCCGAAGATTAAGGCTTCGGGGACTTTTTTTATCCCAAAATCTACATACAAAAAAAGACTGCCGCGTCACTTCGCAGCAGTCTTTTCTTTTAAAGCAATTTATTTGTAAGGGTTCTCGCCAAAATATCTTGTGGAAGCAGGTCTGTTGTACTCTCTGTCTTCAACACCCAGGAACTTCAGCACATCGAACAGTGCCTTGCCGTGGTGACCGAATACAACTGCACCGTGATGAGGATAGCCCTTCTCCAGCAGTACATATCTGTAGAATCTAGCCATCTCCTTGATGCCGAAGATACCGATAGTACCGAAGGAACGAGTAGCTACAGGCAGGATCTCACCCTCAGCTGCATAAGAACGCAGAGTTGCATCAGCAGTGGACTGAAGTCTGAAGAATGTGATCTCGCCGGGCTTGATGTCGCCCTCAAGAGTACCTCTTGTGATATCAGGCTCAACATCAGGCTCAAGACCTCTGTGCATGATGAGCTGATACTTCATAACAGGGTTGTTCAGGATGCAAGCAGAACCGTTGCCGCAGTGGAAGCCCATGAATGTATCTCTCTGAGTGTAATCGAACTTGCCCTCGATATCCTCTCTGTAGATATTGCCGGGAACAGTGTTGTTGATATCCAGCAGAGTAACTATCTCGTCGGATACGCACTGACCGATGTACTCGGAAAGAACGCCGTAGATATCAACCTCGCAGGATACAGGGATACCCTTTGCACCCAGTCTGCCGTTTACATAGCAGGGAACGAAGCCGAACTGTGTCTGGAATGAAGGCCAGCACTTGTTAGCGAATGCAACGAACTTTCTCTCGCCCTTGTGAGCCTCTGCCCAGTCAAGCAGAGTCAGCTCATACTGAGCCAGTCTGGGCAGGATGCCTGCCATCTTGTTACCGTCGCCCAGTTCCTTCTCCATATCAGCGATAACTTCGGGGATACGGGGATCATCCTTGTGCTCGTTGTAAGCTGCGAACAGGTCAAGCTCGGAGTTCTCCTCGATCTCAACGCCCAGGTCATACAGTCTTGCGATAGGTGCATTGCAAGCCAGGAAGTCCTGAGGACGGGGACCGAAGGATATGATCTTCAGATTTCTCAGACCAACAACAGTCTTTGCGATAGGAATGAATTCGTTGATCATATCAGCAACTTCGGGAGCAGTACCAACAGGATACTCGGGAATGTAAGCAGTTACGCCTCTCAGCTTGAGGTTGTAGCTGGCATTGAGCATACCGCAGTAAGCATCGCCTCTGTTGTCGATAAGAGCAGAGCCGCAATCGTCCTCGGCAGCTGCAACGAACATTGCAGGACCGTCGAAATACTTAGCGAGCAGTGTCTCGGGGGTCTCGGGACCGAAGTTGCCGAGATATACAACGATAGCGTTGCAGCCTGCAGCGTTAACTTCGTTGAGAGCCTGTCTCATGTGGCATTCGTTCTCGATGATGGTAGGACATACAAAAAGTCCCTCTGCGCCGTACTTTTCGGTATAAGCCTTAGCTACGGCATTTCTTCTGTTTTCTGACAGGCTCATGGGGAAGCAGTCTCTTGAAACTGCCACCAGACCTATCTTTACTTCAGGTGTGTTTGCAAGCTTGTTGCTCATGATAATTACCTCCGTTTTGGTGCGCTGCCGCTGTGTGTGCCCCGACGTTTCCGCCGACAGCCGAGCGCATATAAACTGCGATCTTCATCGTTGCACACATTATAACACATATACAACTTAGTGTCAATTCAAAAAGTTGGCATTATATCACCATTTATTGCGCAGTTTATGCGCTTTTCTTTAGGAGAATGTTCGTTATTTTATTCGTATGTCATTCATGTTCACAGACAATATACATACAACATCTGTGAGATCCCGCCAATGATGTACGTACCGCATGCAGAATTTCGATATATAAGGTATGTACATATCGAAATGCCCCGCAATTTATGCAGAGAACTCTCAGGATACCAAAAAGCCACAGCAGTTCCGTCTTTAGACCGGAATTACTGTGGCTTGATTTTTTATGCTGTCTGAGCCTGTTTATTGGCATTATGCCGTTTCCATGCGTTCCATGCTTCGCCTGCAGCAAATGTTATTGCTGTGAACACTGCCGTGAAGATCAGCGCTGTTATTATCCTGTCTTCACTGCTTTTGTAGGAGTAGCGTGCAGCTGTCAGATCGATGGCTGCTATCTGCGAAAGGTATATCGGCAGCGAAAGTTTTCCGAGGAAGCAGAAAAATCCGTTTGAAAGAGCTTTCGTGCCGCAGGTCACTCCCGAAAATGCCAGAGTTACCATTATAAACAGCAGTACCAGACAGTAAAGCTCGTACTTTGTCGGCAAAAGTGATATCACATACAGCGAAACTCCTGCAAGACAGCCGAACTCTGTCAGGGTGAGAAGAACTTTCTGTGCAGTGGTGAACTGCTTCTTTTTCATGTATGCCGAAAGCTCGAATGATGTGAATCCCAGTGCGACTTCTGCCACAGCACGGAGAACTGCTTTGAAACAAATACCTGTCCATGTGGTGACACCTGTCAGCTTCTTATCGGTATATATAAGATATCCACAAATCAGCAGTGCCGCCAGAGGTGCTATGTATTTTGCGAAAGCATCGTAATACTTGGTGAGTATAGGATAAAGTATCGCCATGGCTATCAGCATTGCGGAAATATACCATTCCAGATGATTCGGGTTGGTAAAATTCGCGCCGCTCATCTGTATAAGGAACAGGTTCGGTATTGAATCGGCAAAGGCTTTAACTGTCGCTATCGGTCTCAGCTCGCGGGTGTATGTGTACACTGCGAATGCTATTGCAAATGCAGGCAGGTGCTGGGGCATCAGCGAAAGGTATTTCCGCTTCAGAAAATCCAGGCCCTCTTTCGGTACGAAAGCTTTTTCACCCTCTGCTTTGGCGGCAAGCTTTTTGCTTACTGAAGCCGCCATCAGCCAGCCCGATACCAGGAAGAAAAATTCCACGCCCATGGCACCGTGCCTGAAAAAGCCCACATCTAGCCCGCCTGTGAATTTCTGCGGCGGAAGAAGATATTTTCCTATATGGAAAAACAGTACGTACATTGAAAATATGAATCTGTACAGCTCTATCTTACCGTTGCGGCGGGCTTTCTTTTTTTCTGCCATCGTTTATTTTAAAGCATCCAGGAGAGCCTGAACCTTGTCTGTACGCTCCCAAGCTACGCCCAGATCTTCTCTGCCCATGTGACCGTATGCAGCAAGCTGCTTGTACTGAGGCTTTCTGAGATCGAGCATATCGATGATAGCTGCGGGGCGGAGATCGAAGATATCGTTGACTGCTGCGCTGAGTCTTTCATCGGATACCTTGCCTGTGCCGAAGGTATCAACGAGTATGGAAACAGGATTTGCAACGCCGATAGCGTATGCAAGCTCAACTTCGCATCTGCTTGCGAGACCAGCGGCTACGATGTTCTTAGCCACATATCTTGCGGCATAAGCTGCGGAACGGTCAACCTTCGTGGGATCCTTGCCGGAGAAGCATCCGCCGCCGTGACGAGCATATCCGCCGTAGGTATCAACGATGATCTTTCTGCCTGTAAGACCGCTGTCGCCCTGAGGTCCGCCGATAACGAATCTGCCTGTGGGGTTAACGAAGTATGTGGTCTTGTCATCCAGAAGTCCTGCGGGGATAACGTGCTTGATGACCTTCTCGATGATGTCAGCTCTTATCTGCTCCATGGATACCTTGGCATCGTGCTGAGAGGATACTACAACTGCATCAATCCTTGCGGGCTTGCCGTCAACGTACTCAACAGTTACCTGAGTTTTTCCATCGGGTCTGAGGTAAGGCAGAGCGCCGTTCTTGCGAACTTCTGTCAGCCTGAGAGCCAGCTTGTGAGCCAGTGATATAGGCAGGGGCATGAGCTCGGGAGTTTCATCGCAGGCATAGCCGAACATGATTCCCTGATCGCCTGCACCTGTATCGAATGCGTTTTCATCTCTGCCCTCGAGAGCGTTGTCAACGCCCATAGCGATATCGGGAGACTGCTTGTCGATGGTTGTCATAACTGCGCAGGTATGACCGTCGAAGCCGTACTTTGCTCTGTCATAGCCGATGCCTACAACTGTATCGCGTACTATCTGGGGGATATCCACCTGTGCCTTGGTGGTTATCTCGCCCATGCACATTACCATACCTGTGGTGGTAACGGTCTCGCAGGCAACTCTGGAATAGGGATCCTGTTCCAGCATAGCATCGAGGATAGCATCTGAGATCTGGTCGCAGATCTTATCGGGGTGACCCTCAGTCACCGATTCGGAAGTGAAAAGAAATCTTGACATTATAGTTCCTGCCTTTCTTAAAAGAAACTTTGTCGGTATACCGACATATACTGTTGTTAACCGTTAAATCAACAGCCAATAAAAAGCCTCTCAATTCCGAAGAAAAGAGAGGTGAGATCTTTTTTATAAAAAATTCCTCATCTTTCGGAAATAACCGCAGGATTTGGCACCTTGACGAGCTGCATATACAGCATACAGGTTGCCGGGCTTCACAGGACCTGATTCCTCCACCACTCTTGATAAGGCTATTAAATTTAACGTCAATTATTATACTACATAATTTCGCGTTTGTCAACAATCTTAACGTTTTTTTTACAAGATATTCCAAACTAACTTTTTATAGAGAGGTATAGGCTGAGTCTATTTGGTGTGAAAGACCATAAACGGAGTTGGATTTTAAATAATTTTAAACAAATGATAGAATGTTTGAGAAAGTGCTTGACAAATCCTGATTGTCGTGGTATAATTATTTTCGTTGACTGGTCAAGTCAATGACCCAAATGCGGGTGTAGTTCAATGGTAGAACTCCAGCCTTCCAAGCTGGCCACGTGGGTTCGATTCCCATCACCCGCTTTTACTGTTGAATGCAGTATATGCGTCATTAGCTCAGCTGGATAGAGCAACCGCCTTCTAAGCGGTAGGTCACTGGTTCGAATCCAGTATGGCGTGTTATGGTGGGTATAGCGTAGTTGGTTAACGCGTCAGATTGTGGTCCTGAAGATCGAGAGTTCGAATCTCTCTACCCACCCTACAGCTTCTCGTAAATACGAGGGGCTGTATTTTTTTATATATACCTTATTATGGTACCGGATTTGCAGAGGACTTGGCTATGGAAAAAGAACTCTCGGAAACGACGCCGGAAGAATTATGGGAATTATTTCTCATATTCCTGTTTCCCCACGACGATAAATGGAATGGATACTACAAATAGATAGAAACTACTATCACAGACCTTCTGACCGGTTATTCTGTTACAAGGATAAAGCCACATTAGGAGCACAGCAGTGCATGGCATACGGGCAAAGAATATCGTTGATGTGATGGTCGAGATATCTGAAAAAGCAGACATGGAAGAAATATCTCACATTCCGGAGCAGAATGGATTTATCAGAATGTCCGATAAAAACAGACGCATCGCACTCAACAAGGGATATACAAATAAGGGCTTTGCGGATAAGGTCTAACATATACATCTCAGATACGCAGGTGATAATGATGCGCTGTATTTTCGCGACTATCTGAACGAGCATCATGATATCATCAAAGAATACGAATCGCTAAAACTAAAATTATGGAAGAGATATGAGCATAACAGAGATTCCTATACCGATGCAAAACCGATTTCGTCCGAAAATGGACAGCGGAAGCTCGTAGGTTATATGGAAAAAGATACTAACAGATCATAGAACATTTGCAAAGCAACTCGTTTGATCGCTTCTATTTATGGCTTTATTATCATGTCGCTTTTATAAAAAAATGCCCTGAAGCACTTTAAATGCTTCAGGGCAAAATCATATAACATTATATCATTTCAGCGAACCCACTGCCGCTACTCTGTCTTCGGCACCGAAGATGTAGGAGCCCGAAACGAATACATTAGCGCCTGCTTCACGGCAAAGCTTTACAGTCTCACCGTTCACGCCGCCGTCTACTTCGATGTTGACCTCCGTACGTCCCATGCTATCCAGAATGTAGCGTATCTCGCTGATCTTTTCCAGAGTATCAGCAACGAATTTCTGTCCGCCGAATCCAGGCTCGACAGTCATCACAAGCACCATGTCCACACTGCCAAGATATGGCTTTACTTCCGAAACAGGTGTCCCGGGCTTTATGGATATACCCGCACTTATCCCGTGGGAATGTATCTTGTCTATAACAGCCTGCGGGTCGCTCGCCGCTTCAAGGTGGAATGTGATGTTGTCCGAACCCAGTTCCGCGTAATCATCGATGTAGCGTATAGGGTCGGTTATCATCAGATGTGTGTCCATGGGCACCGATGCCGCTTTTCTTACGCATTTCAGCACAGGTGTGCCGAAGCTTATATTATTTACGAAAACGCCGTCCATGACATCACAGTGAAGCCAGTCAGCACCCGCTTTCTCAATGCTTTTTATCTCGTTTTTCAGATCTGCCAGGTCACAGCCCAGCAGAGACGCCGATACAAGATCTTTCATATTTACACGACCTTACCTTTTTAATTCGTTTTTTATAATACTCCCTTTTTACAAAAGTGTTCCTTCAGGATCTATCACAGAAAAACCATACGCTTTTAAAAATTTTACAACGCGATTGACTGCACTGTCTTCAGATCCGCTTGAATAACCCAAAAGTCCGCTTTTTCCACCGCTTGAAACAACTTCAACAAATATTTGATCGATAGTTTGTTCAACAATTACTGTCAAAGTAAGGGTAGAGTTTATTCTGAAATAATAATCTTCAGCAATAAAGATCATTATTTTCCGTTTTGGTTCAATGATCTTTTTTATAAAAACACCGTCATCGGAAACAGTATTTGAAGAAAACCAATCGTTCAGAATTTTTTCAATGTCCACATTATAATTTGTGATCAGTTTACTACTTCGCATTATAGCACCTCTGAATCCCAATCTATATTGACAACACAAAAGTCAAAAGGGAATTATATTACTTTCCAAAAGAGATGTCAAGCACCGAGAACGTCTGCCGACTTATCCCTAATTACTTTCTTATCTGACCGTTGCCTGTTACGATGTACTTGGTTGTGGTCATCTCACGCAGACCCATAGGTCCTCTTGCGTGAAGCTTCTGTGTTGATATACCCAGTTCAGCACCCAGACCGAACATCTCGCCATCGGTGAAACGTGTGGATACATTTACGTATACAGCCGCCGCATCTATCCTCTTCTGGAATTCCTGAGCAGAGAACAGGCTCTCGGTAACTATGCACTCGGAGTGGCCTGTGCTGTACTTGGATATATGCTCGATAGCCTCAGCCAGATCGTCAACTACCTTTATAGCTATGATATAATCCAGGAACTCTGTTGCATAGTCGTCCTCATCAGCAGGAACGACACAGTCGCCCAGTATCTGCTTTGTCAGCTCACAGCCGCGTATCTCAACATTGTGCTCATCAAGACGCTTTTTCAGCTTGGGCAGGAACTTCTCAGCCACATCGCGGTGTACAAGACAGGTTTCCACAGCATTGCATACCGAAGGTCTCTGAGTCTTGCCGTTGTCAACGATATCAACAGCCATTTTCAGGTCAGCCGAAGCGTCAACATATACATGGCAGTTGCCTGTGCCTGTCTCGATAACAGGTACGGTAGCTGTCTGTACAACAGCCTTGATAAGCTGTGCGCCGCCGCGGGGTACAAGTATATCGATGTACTTGTTTGCTGTCATCATATCGTGGGCGATACCTCTGTCGGTGTCCTCAACAAGCTGAATTATGTCAGGGTCGAATCCAGCTCTTTTTACTGCAACACGCATCAGGTCAGCCAGACATTTGTTGGAATTTATAGCTTCCTTGCCGCCGCGGAGAATGACTGCGTTGCCGCTTTTAAGGCTGAGTATAGCCGCATCAACGGTAACATTAGGACGTGCTTCGTATATCATGCCAACAACGCCCATAGGTACGCGAACTCTCTCTATCTTCATGCCGTTGGGACGAGTGCTTCCGTCAACTACCTCGCCAACAGGGTCGGGATATTTAGCCAGTGCTTCGCAGGCATTTGCCATGCCCTCTATCCTCGCATCATTCAGCGCAAGTCTGTCCAGCAGAGATTCTGTCATCTTGCGTATCCTGCCGTTTTCGAGGTCGACAGCATTAGCCTCGATGATCTCCTTTTTGCTGCTGCGGAGTATATGCGCGATCTCCAGCAGTGCATCGTTTTTCATGTCAGATGAAGCAAAAGCGATAGTGCCTTTTGCAGCCTGTGCCTTCTGACCAAGTGTGTCTATGTAACCCATAATTAACGCTCCTTTCAAGCATTGTTTTATCTGACTATCCCTTTACCACACCAATTAAAATGCCGATTCGACAAGGATATATTATGCTGACGTTATCTTCCCCCGCCAGCGGCGGGGGAAGATAAACCGCCAAACTCTCATTATATTCCTTTAAACGATGTTTAGTCAGGTGTGTCAGGGGAATAACCATATTGTTTTATTCTGTTATCAGCGATATCCGTATATACAGTAAACGCCGTTTTCTTCTTCGTAAGGTATGGAATATTTTTTAAGTATCCATTCAAGTTCTTTCCCCGCATCGATGTTCTCGGGGGCAATAAGTTTACCGCGCACCTTTTGGGTGCATGGTCGTATCTTCACCCATTCCACCGCGAAAGCGCCGTTGAATAAGCCCTCATATACATATGCTTCGTGCCAGTTCATGTCCTCAGCACAGGGACTTTCATCTGTAAGAAATTTCAAAGTGTAGGGCGGCTGAAATGGCATATCGTTCATCATAGCACGCCGCAGGATATCCCATTTTTCCTCGCTCATACAGCTTTCAAGGCTCTTATTCTGTGCCGTCTGCAGGATCGTTTCTCTCAGTTCGTCAGCGTTCATGATGCACCTCGGTTCAAAGCCCCAGTATCGTAAAACAGCCACACTCCTCGAATGCGTCTTCGACCCAGTAAGCCGCTTCGTCAACTATCTCTTTCACGATGCCGCCTTTCTTTTCCGCCAGACGGCAGACTTCTTCCCAATCCTCGGGATAGATGAGATTAACGCCGCAGTCATCGTACTCGGACAGAACCTCTTTCAGTATATCCTCGATACCGCAGGTATACATTATATCGTCATGCAGGAATATCGATCCGTCATTATGGTAGCGATCGCCTTTATCCCAGTCCCATTCGCCTTTGAAAAACTCATAGTATACCGTGCTGATGCGCTGGTTGTTATGGACGAAATATTTCATCTTACTCCTCCACGATATCGCTGTCACTGCTTTCGTCCACCTCAGGCTCTTTCTTTTCAGCAGGTGAACCCTTAGCCTTGAACCTTGTTCCCAGACTGCCTGTCTCAAACAGGTAGTACAGATTATCAGGGTTCTTGCCGTTGAGTATTATCATATCGATACCATTGTTTACAGCTATCTCAGCGGCTTTTATCTTGGTTATCATACCGCCTGTGCCCATCTTTGTGCCTGCACCGCCTGCCAGCTTTCTGATATCGTCGGTGAGTTCTTCAACTACGGGTATCAGCTTTGCATCAGGGTCAAGACGAGGGTCGGCATCATAAAGCCCGTCAATGTCGGACATTATTATCAGCAGGTCGGCATTTGCTATCTTAGCCACAGTAGCCGCCAGGGAATCGTTCTCGCCCACTTCAAGCTCCAGCTCATCGATGGCAACGGTGTCGTTCTCGTTGACTATTGGTATAGCACCCAGCTGTATAACTCTCTCCAGAGCGTTCTGCACGTTCTGTCTTCTGTCCTCTATCAGCACGAACTTTGTCAGCAGAAGCTGTGCCACATTTATGCTGTATTCCGCGAAAAGCTTGTCATAAAGGTACATCAGCTCGCACTGACCCACAGCCGCGCACGCCTGCTTGGTCGGTGTGTCCTTAGGTCGGTCAACAAGACCTATCTTGGACATACCCAGACCGATGGCACCGCTGGAAACAAGTATTATCTCGTGACCCGCATTCTGCAGGTCAGCCAGATTCTTTACCAGTCCCTCAACGCGGCGTATATTCAGTCTGCCCGTGCGGTGTGTCAGCGTAGAGGTACCCACCTTTACGACAACTCTCTTCTTATCTTTTAAATATGACATTTGATCTACCTCTTTCGTCTGTATGCTCAAAGTATCTCCCCAAGATTCTCATACACAAATTCCTGTGCGGCACGAGGGAAAAGTACCGTTTTGTAAGCCCTGTTGAGAGATGATATCTTCTCTCGCTCGATTATCCCCGCTTCCTCCGAAAGTATGGTAGCCGCCAGACGTTTCTGACCGTTCTCCACCTTTTCCGTGAGGTAGTTCTCGCTTATGAGCCAGCTCTTTATAGCCTCGCTGACAGGCTTTTTATCGGCGCTGAGTCCCAGCTGAGTGAGTATCTCGTCACACATCTGCGGCAGTGATAACTCCTCGTCCATGCCCTGAAGACCCTCTGCACCGCTCTTTATCATATCAGCCAGACTGCCGCTCTCAGCGGTGTCGGACTGCGCATTTTTCCTTTCGGGGTGTTCACGAAGATACTTGTTTATCTCCGCCGTGAAGTACATTCCGTACCTCTCCTGCTTAACCTTGCCCACTCCCGGCACTTCCAGAAAATCGCTCTGTGTAACAGGCATACGCACGCACATCTCACGCAAAGCCGAATCTCCGAAAACTATGTAGGCAGGCATGGATATCTCCTCCGCAAGCTTTGCACGAAGTTCCCGCAGACGCTCAAACAGTTCCCTGTCGAAGGCAGTAACGCCGAGGTCTTTCTTCCTGCGCTCGGGCTCTTCCTTGCTGTGCTTCGGCAGACGCATACTCACCTTCTTGTTCTGCATCAGCACCTCAGCAGACCTTCGCGTCAGTATCAGCGTGCTGTGCTCGCCCTCGGTGAGATAGCCCTCAGCCTGCAAGTACCGTATCTCCGACCGTATCTGCGTTGTGGATACATCTTTCATTATAGAATAGGTGGAAAGTGTATCAAGCCCGAACTGCTTTATCTTCGCATTGGCAGAACCTTTCAGCACCGCGGATACCACCACCGCACCGAAATGCATATTCCTCTGATGGAGCCTGTATACGCAGGAAAGTATCTTCTGGGCATCCACAGTTATATCCGTAAGCTCCGTCTCTCCCAGACAGTTGGAGCAGTTGCCGCAGTTGCATACTCGCTTTTCACCGAAGTAATCCAGTATGAACTGTCTCAGACATCTGCCTGTGTTGCAGTAATCCGTCATCTGCCGAAGCTTCTGCATATCCCGCTTTTTGACAAGTTCAAGAGCTTCATCATCAAGGTCAGTGTTGTCCCGTGAATTCTCGATAAGATACTTGTTGGTGACGATATCTCTTGCGCCGTACAGAAGTATGCACTTAGCCTCACTGCCATCACGTCCCGCACGTCCAGCTTCCTGATAATAATTTTCAAGATTTTTGGGCATATTATAATGGATAACAAAGCTGACGTTGGATTTGTCTATACCCATGCCGAAAGCGTTTGTCGCCGCGATGATATTCACGCGGTCGTATATGAAATCATCCTGATTCTTCTTGCGCTCCTCAGCCGAAAGCCCTGCGTGGTAGCGCGTGCAGGCGATTCCGTCAGCAGTCAGCTTTTCGCTGACCTCATCCACCGCTTTTCTGGTGGCACAGTAGATTATCCCGCAACTGCCCTTGTTTTCAAGAACAATCTTCTTCGTCTCGGCATACTTGTCCTTGGCGTGCTTAACCCCGAAATACAGGTTCTCACGGTCAAATCCCGTGGTCACGCTGACAGGGTCGTAAAGTCCAAGCATACGCACAATGTCCGACCTTACCTGGTCAGTAGCCGTAGCCGTAAAAGCACCGACTGTGGGTCGGTACGGAAGCTGTTCAAGAAATTCCGATATCCTCAGATAATGGGGACGGAAATCCTGTCCCCACTGTGATACACAGTGGGCTTCGTCCACAGCCACAAGAGATATCTTAACCGTCCTCGCAAGCCCCATAAAAGATGGTGTGCAAAGCCTTTCAGGGGCAACATATATCAGCTTGTACATTCCCCGCGAAGCATTAGCGATAGCGGTGTTGTACTGCTGTGTGGTGAGGGAAGAATTGAGATAAGCCGCCCTCACTCCCGATTGTATAAGGCTGTTGACCTGATCTTTCATCAGTGATATCAGCGGAGATATGACAAGCGTTATGCCGTCAAGCATCAGCGCGGGTATCTGGTAGCACATGGATTTTCCCGCGCCTGTGGGCATTATGCCCACAGCGTCGCGTCCGCTGAGAAGCGCATCTATCAGAGGCAGCTGTCCCTCACGGAAATCCGTATGCCCGAAGAAATCCCGCAATACGCTGTATTTATCCGAAAAATCGGTCATTGAAACATCACTCTTTCCGAGATAAACGTTGCAGCAGTCAATTTGACCGCCCAATTATACATACACAGTATATTATATCACACTCCGTCGAAAAATGCAACGGGGTAAATTTTTAATTCATAATTCATAATGCATAATTCATAATTATTGGCAGGGGCGGGAGTTCAGTGTTCTGTCTTGTGGATCGCTGCCAACAATTACAAAAAGTGAGGTACACAATGCTAATAGTTTTTATCCGCTCGATCATCCTGTATTTTGTAATAACCGCCGCCGTCAGGCTGATGGGCAAACGGCAGATAGGCGACCTCCAGCCCAGCGAACTGGTGATAACCATGCTGCTATCCAATATCGCCACCCTCACGGTAGAAGATATCAGCATACCCATGATAATGGGCATCGTCCCTGTTTTTACACTGGTCAGCATCGATGTGATAGTATCCTATCTCTCCCTTAGGTCGCGCCGTATCCGCCGAACTGTCAGCGGTTCATCAAAGCTGATAATCTCCAACGGCAGGATAGACCAGAAAGCCATGCGGGAACTCCGTTTCACCACCGATGACCTCATGGCGGCACTCCGCGCCCAGCAGATTTTCGACCTTGCAGATGTCCAGTTCGCCGTAGCCGAGACAACAGGCACCATCTCCGTCTGCCCCAAGAAGACCGCCGCACCGCCCACGGCAAAGGACTTAGGTCTTGCCCCTGCTGACACCGACCCGCCCGTCATGCTGATAAGCGACGGTGAAGTCTCCACCGCCGCTTTGAATTTTCTCGGGCTTGATATGGAATGGCTAAACAAGGTAGTCAAAGCCGATGGCGCTTCTATCCCCGAGATATTCATAATGACCGCCGAAAACCCCACAAAATATACTATTATAAAAAAGGAGCCAAGAAAATGAAACGTCTGCTGATAAGCCTCACTCTCCTGACCACTATCCTCACCGCGGGTATATTCTCCGCCGCCTATGTCCGAAATGCCGATGCCCGCATACAGGATCTCTGCGCTGAGATAAGGGAACAAGCCGTCGCAAACACTGACCCATCTGCCAATATCAATGAACTCTGCACCTGCTGGCAGAACCACTGCAAGATACTCTCATTCCTCGAAAACTTCAACAGCGTCACAGCCATCTCCGCCGAAATGAGCCGCCTGCCCGCCCTATCCTCAGCTGACCCCGCCGACCTGATCGAACAGATAGATTTCATCTCCGAACAATGCCGCCTGCTATCCCAGCGCCATATCCCGAACCTGCATTCTTTACTTTGAGTGATGGGGCGCCTACAGAGTGCGAGCTTTATTGTGGAAGACCCTTTTGATATAGGTTTCTCACAACGTACACATGACAGCCAAATCGATCATTTCTTCCCTACTTTTCAAACTGATATGAATGGATATTTATCATAGGATTCCCGACGATGAAGTCGATAGACTGAAAAACGCTGTAATAGCGTAGAGTTTTGACTCTGAAAGTCGATATTTGTGACCGAAATGTCGAGGATACGTTTTATATGAAATAATGAATCCCGAAGTTGACTTATAAGGTTGGCTTCGGGATTGTTTTCAAATATTCATTATATTCTTACTTAGATCACGACTCGTTAAGGATATCAAGTCTTTTCTGAATTGCTCTAAAAATGTGCTTGCAGCCTTTGTGAATACAGGATAGCGTTTCCAGATGAAATAGCTGACTGCCTCCCTGCGCGGTTCAAAAGGTCGGAAGCATAGGCGGCTGTCACCACTGACATTGATCAGTTTATCCAGTGAGATAGCACTGCCGATGCCTTCATTCACCATGACAGAAGCGTTGTAGATGAGGTTATACTCAGCAACGATATTCGCATCAGGTGCCTGTTCTGCGATCAGTTCAGATAGCATTGTACTGTGATTCGGTTGGCGTGGAATGATCAGATCAAGTCCTGCAATATCTGCAACTGTAACTGTTTCCTTCTTCGCAAGCGGCTCGTTACGGCGCATCAGTACGCCCCATGTATCGTGCAAAGGTATCTCAATGGCTTCGTATTTGGTTCGGTCTACATTCCCGAAAATCAGCCCGAAATCCATCAGCCCGTGTTCGAGCTTTTCCATGACATCAGTGCCGTTGCCGCTGAAAAAGCTGTAATGAATATTGGGATAATCTTTTCTCAGCTTGTGTGCGGTATCTGCGATCAGTTTGATCGCATAGGTCTCTCCCGCACCGATATACACCGTTCCGGACACATTGTCATTGCTCTGCCTGACCTCCTGCTCGGTTTTATCCATAAGCTCCACGATCTCCTCCGCACGCTTGCGGAGTATCATGCCCTCCTCGGTCAGTGTAACGCCTTTGTTGGAACGGATCAGTAGAGGCTTTCCAAGCTCATCTTCCAATTCCTTCAACTGACGGGACAGCGTCGGCTGTGAAAGATAAAGCCGTTCTGCCGCAGTAGAAAAGCTCTGTTCTCTTGCGACCGCAAGAAAATATCTGAGTACACGAATATCCATACACTCCGCCTCCTTTTGTATATCATACCACATATCACTATAACTGTCAAGCATAGCAGTCTATTCAATATAGGTATTTGCTATTTACAGATGACCATGTTATAATGAATACAACAAGAAAGTCGGGGGTGAGCATATGAAAGAAAGTATCAGGCAAAATCTGATCGATGCCGGTTGTGATGATGTATTTATCGAGCAATTCGATACCTGTTCAGGTGACATAAAACTATGCGAGAAAATGCTTGCCGCTCACAGAAGAGAGCTGCTCGATGAGATACATAATAAGGAACGGTGCATAAGCTGCCTTGATTATCTGGTGTTCATGATGAAAAAGGAGGACTTCCTATGAAACTGATAGAGATCATTATTTCAATATTGATAGGATTGATGAGTTCCGCTTGCGGAGCTCCTGTATCAAGCGGTTCGGGATCAAACACCTCAGATGTAATGGAGGTTTCACAAATGGAGATCATAATAGATGTAAACGATAATAAACTGACAGCCGAACTTGCAAACAGTACCGCCGCAAAAGAACTCGCCGAAAAGCTGAAATCAGAGCCGATCACCGTTACGCTGAACGAATACGGCGGGTTTGAAAAGGTCGGAGACCTTCCATGGTCTCTCACTAAAACCGATGAACAACTATCAACAGAACCGGGCGACATAATGCTTTATCAGGGAAATCAGATGACGATATTCTATAACTCCAATTCGTGGAGCTACACAAAGCTCGGACATATTGAGAATACGACACAGGAAGAATTAAAGGCATTATTCGGTGAGGGCGATGTGACTGTCACGCTCTCGCTGAAAGAATAATCAGGAGGAAACATCATGAAGAAAGTGCTTGTCATATCATCAAGTCTGCGAAAAAACTCAAACTCCGAACAGCTTGCGGTTTCTTTTGCAGAGGGCGCAAAGTCAGCAGGACATGAGGTGGAGCTTGTATCTCTGCGAGATAAGGAGATCAGGTTCTGTGTAGGCTGTCTTGCCTGTCAGAAAACACAGCGGTGCTTTATGCACGATGATGCAGATGCGATCCGTGAGAAGATGCTTCACGCCGATGTGCTTGTGTTTGCAACGCCGATCTATTACTACGAAATGAGCGGTATCCTGAAAACCATGCTCGACAGAGCGAATCCGCTGTATCCATCTGACTATCGGTTCCGTGAGGTATATGCCCTTGCAGCGGCAGCCGAAGATGGGAAACACGTTCCCGAAAAGGCTTTCTCAGGCATTGAGGGCTGGGTGGACTGCTTTGAAAAGGCAAAACTGGTCGGCACGCTGTTCTGCGGCGGTGTTACTGCTGTCGGAGAAATAAAAGATAACCCGAAACTGAAAGAAGCCTATGATATGGGCAGAAAGATCTGAGGAGGTACTGAACATGAAAGAAGAAATGCTGACTTTAACCACTGAATGGGACAAGACTTTCCCGAAGTCCGATAAGGTTGACCACAAGAAGGTCACTTTCCACAATCGCTACGGCATTACACTTGCCGCTGATATGTATATCCCAAAGAACGCTTCGGACAAGCTCCCTGCGATAGCTGTCAGCGGACCCTTCGGTGCGGTCAAGGAGCAGAGCAGCGGCCTGTATGCGCAGACACTCGCAGAGCGCGGCTTTCTGACCATCGCCTTTGATCCTTCTTTTACAGGTGAAAGCGGCGGACAGCCGAGATACATGGCTTCTCCCGACATCAATACCGAAGATTTCTCCGCTGCCGTTGACTTCCTCTCCGTGCAGGACAATGTCGATCCTGAGCGGATCGGTATCCTCGGCATCTGCGGTTGGGGCGGTATGGCGATCAATGCGGCGGCTTTGGATACCCGTATCAAGGCGACTGTCGCTTCCACGATGTATGATATGACAAGAGTCGCTTCAAAGGGATATTTTGATTCTGAGGACAGCGAGGAGAAAAGATATGCGAGCAAGGTGGCTATGAATACCCAGCGTACAAAGGATTATGCAAGCGGTGAATATGTCCGCGCAGGCGGTGTTGTTGATCCTCTGCCCGATGACGCACCATATTTCGTCAAGGATTATCACGCATATTACAAGACTGAGAGAGGTTATCACCCTCGTTCTCTCAACTCCAACAGCGGTTGGAACGTGATCGGCTGTATGTCGTTTATCAATATGCCGATATTGCAGTACAGCAACGAGATACGCTCAGCTGTGATGATCGTTCACGGTGAAAAGGCTCACTCCTGTTATTTCGGCAGGGACGCTTACGAGAATATGACGAAGGACAGCAAATACACCGATAACAAGGAACTTCTCATTATTGAGGGAGCTTCTCATACCGATCTGTATGACGGCGGTGAAAAGAAGGTCATTCCGTTTGACAAGCTGGAGAGCTTTTTCAAGGAGAATATGTAATTATTCACATGAAGTATAAAATACCAGGTGGTGGATGTAATGAAAGCACTGAAAAAATGCGGGAAAGTCCTGCTTATAATTGTGATATTGCTTGCAGTAATACTCTTGATCGGCTTGCTTTTCCTGAAATTCTATCCTCCCATCGGTGATGCTCCGGGCAAAGACGAGCAGAAGGAATACGCCGACAAGACCGACCTGTATTATGATAAGCAATTCCATAACGAGAGTGATTTTACAGTAATGACAGGAGATCAGGACAAAAAAAGCAGCAAGACGGTTCCCGATAAAAAGCTCCCTGCCGTAAAGATCGAAAGTGTAGAGCGAGCTGCTGACGGAGAACTGAAAGTAACATGGCTCGGTCATTCGACCTCTCTTATTCAGCTTGGAGATAAAAATATCTTTATTGATCCCGTGCTGAGTGACCGTTCATCGCCTGTGGGCTTTGCAGGACCGGAGCGCTTTTCGGAGCTTGCCCTTGAAATAGAGAATGTCCCCGATATTGATGTGCTTTTCATCTCACACGACCATTACGATCATCTCGATTACAATGTCATCAAGGCGATAGACGGCAGAGTAAGTCACTATGTTGTGCCGCTTGGCATTGACGTGATGCTGAAAGGCTGGGGCGTTGATGAGAGCAAGCTGCACCCTCTGTACTGGTGGGAGAGCATCGAGCTTGACGGAATTACATATACGCTCACTCCCGCACAGCACTACACAGGCAGAAATCCGCTTAAAATGAATGTCACCTTATGGGGCGGACTGTATATCAAGAACAGCACTCACAGCGTATATTATTCGGGAGACACCGGTTATTATGATGTGTTTGAACAGGTCTACGAACGATTTGGTGAAACAGAGCTTATGCTTGCAGATTCGGGACAGTATGACAGCGGCTGGAATGAAACGCATATGTTCCCCGAACAGACCGTGCAGGCGGCAAAGGACGTTCACGCAAAGTGGCTGATACCTGTGCATTGGGGAGCGTTCGTGCTATCAAACCATTCATGGTACGATCCGCCCGAAAGAGCAGTCAAGGCTGCTGAAGAACAGGGCGTGAGCCTTGCGACACCGAGGTTGGGGCAGACTGTAAACTATGACGATGTTTCTTCTTTCAATGAACATTGGTGGGAGAAATATAAATAATATATCGGAGGAAACAGCTATGACAACGTCAACTCAAGAATTGCAAAAATTTCTCGACTTCATGAACAGCGGCAGTCAGGTCACGGCTGAATGCGGTGTTCATCAGACGATGCACAGGCTCAGTCAGGAGGCTATCCGTATCACAATGGAGATCAATAATCACTATCATACTCCTGATGAGATCAATGCGCTTATGTCGGAGCTTATCGGAGAGCCTGTTGAGGTAGGGCTGTTTCCACCGTTTTATACGGATTGCGGAAAGAACATTCATCTTGGCAAGGGCGTGTTCATCAATGCGGGCTGTAAGTTTCAGGATCAGGGCGGTATCTACATCGGTGACGGTGCGCTGATCGGACATAACACTGTGCTGGCTACGCTGAACCACGGACTTCTGCCCGAAGAACGTCACGATCTGATACCGAAGCCAATTCATATCGGCAAAAATGTATGGATAGGCTCAAACTCAACTGTCCTTGCAGGCGTGACGATCGGAGACAATGCCGTTATCGGTGCAGGCTCGGTAGTCACAAAGGATATTCCCGAAAACATGATAGCCGTGGGAAGTCCTGCGAGAGTTATAAGGAGTATATTTGACCAAGTAACTCAATTCAGCAAGCAGAAACAACTTTGATCTTTATATTCTTTTGACATAAAACCTATCGAGACGATGATGCAGGAAATTATGGAGTAAAGAAAAGGGATAGCACTTCAGATGTTCAGTCTTTGCATCTATGGTAAGTCTTTCGGAGCGGTGGAAGAACTGGTGAAACAGATAATATTAAGAATGATATACGAAGACTTCTGCACACAAATCAGCAGAAGCCTTTTTTCTTTCCCCGACCATTAGGTCGCTTCGGGGAGGTCTCGGAGGGGTGCGGGTGTCCGGTGGACACCTCTGCCGAAGGCAGAAGCACCGACCGAGGCGACAGCCGAGAAGTCCCCTCTGAGCAGGTAGTACCGCGCAGCCTATGCAAAGCCCGCCCTCAGTCGGGGTTTGTATAGCCAGCGGTGCTACCTGCCTATGCTGCCGTTTACGCAGCATGAACAATTTTCGTCGCGCTTTTTGCGCGGCTGACTGCACGATCATATAATAATACACGACAGCGATACCGAAATGCACTTTGTTCGGTACCGCTGTTTTTTTATGCCTATTTTTCATACCATTTTTGCTTCAATTCAATATCAAGCGCGTATGCGCCGCACGATTTTTTGGGTATCAATGGAATTTTGCATCGAATAATTGATCCTTTTTCACTCAATGACAAATCGGGGAATATGTGCTATAGTGGAACTTGACGAAGGAATCATAGTTATACAGGACTGATAGTCAGTTATAAAACAAGGCTGTCGAACATTTTGTTCGGCTGCTTCGTCTTCTCGTTTACAGAATATTTACAAAATAATTTTTCAAAAAGGGGGTACGCTGCGTACCCCCTCCGGGATGCAAAACCACGCAATTTCGTACTTTTGAAAAGTGAAAATAGGCACCGATGCTTCGCAAACCCTTAAAAATCAAGGCTTTCAGAGGGGGGACGCAGCGTACCTTCTAATCTATCATGATATGTGTTAAGATATATTCACTGCAAGGGACAACGTTTTTAGAGGGCAAAACACATAAGGTTGCAAGTGAGAAGTACAAGCCGACCGGTTCAATGAAAGCTATGCAGTCTTAGCGGTGGTCAGTATCATTAACTGAAAGGAGCAGTCCATCGTATTGAGAAGAATGCTATCAAAATCTACTATGCTTTTAGTCGCAGTTGCAGTTCCAAGTATTGGGAGATCAGTCAATGATATCCCGCGTCCGCCAAACGCTGAATACTATCTGCGGTAGTTTGATATGCTTGCTTTTGCATCGCCTGAACTGATAGTTGTCAGATATAATTGCCACACATCGGATAAATACAGCTGCGTATCTCCGCAGATAGTTATGCAACTATCAAAATCGCTCAAAGCATACGCGCTAATTATGTACCTGTTGTATATCGGCGCAGCGATAATGAGTATTTGGATAACAGCCCTATTGGACATTGGTAAATTCGATTTAAGAAACGGATTTATGACCAAAATTTTTTCTTGCAGAAGCAAGTATAGATTCTTTCGTATACCGAAAGAATCCGTATACCGATTTTGCGATACCCCGCAAAATCGTGTTTAGGGAACCCTCTGCCCTAAACCCAAAACCCTCATTCGAGGAAGCAAATAATCAAAGCAATAAAAAGAAAGGAATGATCATTATAGCCAGAAAGTATAAGCAGGTTCATCGTAAGGAACTGACATTTGACCTGAAGGATTGGGAGATGATAGAGCGCAGGGCTGAGGCTTGTCACACCGACACTACTAAGTATCTTCGGACGATGATATTGGAAAAACAGCCTATATTTTATGACTTTAATGAATTGGCTCCGATGGTAAACGGCATGAGAATAATATCAGGCAACATCAACCAGATCGCAAAAAAGATGAACGCGACCAACAACATTTATGCGGAGGATGTTATAGTATTAAAAAAGGAAGTGGATGAGCTTTGGCGTCTTTCAGATTTGTATCTCTCCAATCTACAGCCCAAAAGAGTTTGAAGTACATACTGAATTTTGACTTCGCCAACTTGCAAATGCAGCTCGTTTACGACCGGTTCGCCCGCGACCGTTTTAACAGTACTCCGCCTTTGGAGGGTATCAAGCTGTATTGATCTGATACTTATAAAAACTATGGACAGCCAAGTCGAAAAGTGGTATAATAAACATGATCGATTTGGCTGTCGGAAAGGAGTTAGAATGACACAGCCAAACAAAATAACTGCATTATATTGCAGACTTTCACAGGACGATGCCAATTTCGGCGAGTCCAACAGTATAACCAATCAGAAGAAGATGCTTGAAAAGTATGCTTATGATAACGGTTTCGAGAATTGCAGATTTTTCGTTGACGACGGATACAGCGGTATCAGTTTCGATAATCGTCCCGCATTTCAGGAAATGTATTCCGAAATTGAAAACGGCAATATCGGAACTGTTATTACAAAAGACCTTTCGCGTTTCGGAAGGAATTATCTCCTTGTCGGACAGTATCTTCAGATCATTTTTCCGCAGTATGGTGTGAGATATATCGCGGTCAACGATAACGTAGATACCATTCAGGGCGACGATGAATTTACGGAGCTGAGGTCGTTATTTAATGAGTGGTATGTTCGTGATTGCAGCAAGAAGATCAAAGCTGTAAAGCTGGCACAGGCTATGCGCGGCGAGAGGGTGAACGGGTCTGTTCCATACGGATATATTCTTTCACCCGAGGACAAAAATCGGCTTATTGTCGATGAAAGGTTTGCGCCCGCGATACGGGATATGTTCAGGATGTACGCCAATGGGGATGGCGTGATAAACATTATTCGTCACCTGAAAGCGTGCGAATATCCGAAGCCTGCGGTGATGAAGAAGCTGCAAAACGATCCGGGGTTTGATGTTTCATCGGTTGCCGATCCTTATGTCTGGTGCAAGCGCTCGATAAATATAATACTTGATAATCCCGTCTATCTTGGGCATACATACACTCACAGGTCGGGTAAGGCTTCCTATAGATCGAACAAGAAGGTCATGTATCCGTCGAATCAGCAGTTTGAATTTCTGAACACGCATAAACCGTTGGTCGATAACGATACATGGAATACAGTTCAGCGCAGAAAGGCGGACCGACCCAAAGTAAACAGGCAGAGTGAAGTTGACAGTTTTTCGGGACTTCTGTTCTGCGGAGACTGCGGCACAAGAATGTCAGTCCACCGTGAGAAAAACAGACCGAGGATATATTACACCTGCGAAGGCTACCGCTCGCGCAAAGAGCGTTCCGACCAATGCACCACGCACTGCATAAACAAGAAAATAGTTGAAGCCGTAGTGCTTGATGATCTGTTGAGAGTCACATCAGAAGCGAGGAATAACCGCGAGAAGTTCATAGAGCTCTGCAAGAATAATTCTTCAACAGCATCTAAAAAAGAGCAAGCCGCCAAAAAACTGGAACTAACAAAAGCCGAGAAACGCTTAGCGGAGGTCAAAAGAATGTTCGTGAAGATCTATGAGGACAACGCGCTTGGAAAGCTGTTCGACGAGGATTATGCTATGCTCTCAGGGACGTATAAAACAGAGCAGGCACAGCTCGAGCAGACTATTTTTGAACTAACGTCTGAATTGAACAAGATCAAAGATGATGAGCAGAATACCAATCGTTTCCTTAGTGTGGTGGATAAATACACCGATATCACCGAGCTGACGTATGACCTGCTCAGAGACTTTATTGATAAGATCTACATCTACGAAAAGGACAAAGTAAACAAAACACGAAGGATCGAGATATTCTATAACTTTGTGGGTAATAACCTTTCTTCAGAAAGGTTTTCCCCAGTAATTCCCGCACCCTGTAAGCTACCCCATAACACAGAGCCAAAAACAGCCCGCAGAAATTTCTGCGGGCTGAACGTATTAGCATATTAGTCCTGATACTTGCCTCTCTTAACGTAGGTAGTATGCAGATACTTGTGAGCGTTGTGAGCGCCGGGAGCTTCAAAGAAGTCCTTGTACAGCATATCGCAAACAGGGCTCTCGTGAGACATTCTGAGATTCATGCTGCTGTCTGCATCGTACAGAGCCTTAGCTCTGATAGCCTTGAGGTCAACGAAGTTTCTAACAGCGTCGCTCTGAACAGGCTGACCGCCGCCGTTGATACAGCCGCCGGGACAAGCCATGATCTCAACGAACTGATAATCTCTCTCGCCGGAGAGTATGCCGTCGATGATCTCTCTTGCGTTAGCAAGACCGGAAGCAACTGCTACCTTAACGGTAACGCCGCCAACAGTGTAGGTAGCTTCCTTCAGACCCTTAGTACCTCTTACATCGTGGAACTCCAGAGGCTCGCACTTGCCGTCCAGCTTAACAGCTGCGGTTCTGAGAGCAGCCTCCATAACGCCGCCTGTTGCGCCGAAGATAGCGCCTGCACCGGAAGCGATCTCGAAAGGATCGTCGAACTTCTCGTCAGGCAGAGCGTTGAAGTCGATACCGGCTTCTCTGATCATTCTGCCCAGCTCACGAGTTGTGAGTGCAACATCAACGTCATCATAATCGCCGTTTCTCTGCTCTTCTCTTGTTACCTCGAACTTCTTAGCAGTACAAGGGATAACGCTGACTACGAACAGGTTCTTGGGATCGATGCCGTTCTTCTGGCAGTAGTAGCTCTTGAGAACTGCGCCGAACATCTGCTGAGGAGACTTGCAGCTCGACAGATGAGGCAGGAAATCAGGATAGTAGTGCTCACAGAACTTTACCCAACCGGGGCAGCAGGAAGTGAACATAGGCAGAGTGCCCTTGTTCTGTATTCTCTCGATGAGCTCGTTAGCTTCCTCGATGATTGTAAGGTCAGCAGTAACGTCCATGTTGAAGATGTTAACATCGCCCAGTCTTCTGATAGCAGCGACCATCTTGCCCTCAACGTTAGTACCAACAGGATTGCCGAACTCTTCGCCCAGAGTAGCTCTGATAGAAGGAGCGGTAAAGAATACTACCTTCTTCTCGGGATCTGCGATAGCGTCCCAAACCTTCTTCTCGCTGCTCTTCTCAGTAAGAGCGCCAACAGGGCAGGATACGATACACTGACCGCAGCCTACGCAAGCTGTAGAAGCAAGAGGCATATCGAATGCGGAACCAACGTGAACGTTGAAACCTCTTCTGATGTTGCCGATAACGGAAACGCTCTGTACATTCTTACAAGCAGCAACGCATCTCATACACTGGATGCACTTGTTGTTATCTCTTACCAGGAAAGGAGTGGAGTCGTCGATAGGCTTATCCATTACCTCAGGCATGAATCTGTCTTCATCTGCACCGTAAGCAACGCTGAGCTTCTGCAGCTCGCAGTTGTTAGCTCTTACGCAGGACAGACACTTCTTCTTATGATTGGAAAGCAGCAGTTCCAGAGTAGTCTTTCTGGACTTTCTAACCTTGGGAGTATTGGTGAATACTTCCATACCCTCTGCTGCGGGGTGAGTACAAGCAGCAACAAGACCTCTTGCACCTGTGATCTCAACTACACAGATACGGCAAGCACCGATGCAGTTAACGTCTTTCAGGTAGCAGAGCGTGGGTATATCCACATTGGCAGCCTTGGCAGCTTCGAGAACGGTGGAGCCTGCGGGAACTTCCACAGGGATGCCGTTAATTTTCAGATGAATCATTTCCATAGTTTATACCCTCCTCTGCTTACTTCTTGATGATAGCGCCGAACTTACAGTTGTTCATGCAGACACCGCACTTGATACACTTAGTGGTATCGATAATGTGAGGATTCTTAACAGTACCTGTAATAGCGTTTGCGGGACAATTTCTAGCGCAGAGCGTACAGCCCTTGCACTTGTCGGCGATGATCTCATACTGGAGCAGGTTCTTGCAGACACCGGCAGGACATTTCTTGTCCTTGATGTGAGCAAGATACTCGTCGCCGAAATACTGAAGTGTAGACAGAACAGGGTTAGGAGCAGACTGACCCAGTGCACACAGAGAAGATGTCTTCATGTGTGTAGCCAGATCCTGGATCTTCTCCAGATCTTCCATCTCGCCCTTGCCGTCAGTGATCTTCTCCAGCAGCTGGAGGAGCTTTCTTGTACCAACACGGCAGGGAGTACACTTACCGCAGCTCTCATCAACAGTGAAGTTGAGGTAGAACTTGGATACATCGACCATACAGTTGTCCTCATCCATAACGATAAGTCCGCCTGAACCCATCATGGAGCCCAGAGCAGCGAGGCTCTCGTAGTCGATAGGAGTATCTATGTGCTGTGCAGGGATACAGCCGCCCGAAGGACCGCCTGTCTGCGCAGCCTTGAATGCCTTACCATCAGGGATACCGCCGCCGATCTCTTCGATGATCTCACGGAGAGTAGTACCCATGGGTATCTCAACCAGACCAACGTTGGTGATCTTGCCGCCCAGAGCGAATACCTTAGTACCCTTGGACTTCTCAGTACCCATAGCAGAGTACCATGCAGCACCCTTTCTGATGATCTGTGCGATATTAGCGTATGTCTCAACGTTGTTCAGCAGAGTAGGCTTGCCGAACAGACCCTTAACAGCAGGGAAAGGAGGTCTTGGACGAGGCTCACCTCTGTTACCCTCGATAGAGGTCAGCAGAGCGGTCTCTTCGCCGCATACGAACGCACCTGCACCGAGTCTGATCTCGATGTCGAAGCTGTGGCCTGTGCCGAGAATGTTCTCGCCCAGCAGACCGTACTCTCTTGCCTGATCCAGAGCGATCTGGAGTCTGTTAACAGCAACAGGGTACTCAGCTCTTACGTATACATAACCCTGGTGAGCGCCAACAGCGTAGGAAGCTATTGTCATAGCCTCGATAACAGCGTGGGGGTCACCCTCGAGGATAGATCTGTCCATGAATGCGCCGGGGTCGCCCTCGTCTGCGTTACAAGCAACGTACTTAACATCGCCGGGAGCGTCCTTTGTGAACATCCACTTTCTGCCGGTGGGGAAGCCTGCACCGCCGCGTCCTCTGATACCGGAATCGAGAACTTCCTTAACTACCTCATCGGGAGTCATGGAGGTCAGTGCCTTGTAGAGTGCCTGATAACCGTCAGTAGCGATATACTCCTCGATATCCTCGGGGTCGATAACGCCGCAGTTTCTCAGAGCGATTCTCTTCTGCTTTCTGTAGAAGTTAGTCTCATACAGAGATATGATAGAGCCGTCCTCGTGAACAGTCTCCTGATACAGCAGATCCTTGCAGATCTCGCCGTTTACGAGGTGCTCGTCAACGATTCTCTTGATGCCCTCGGGAGTAGCCTGTGCATAGAAAGCACCCTCGGGGTATACAATAACGATAGGGCCGAGAGAGCAAAGACCGAAGCAGCCTGTTCTTACAACGAGTACTTCGTCAGCGATGCCCTTTGCAGCCAGCTCATCTTTCAGAGCCTTCAGAACGTCCATAGAATGTGAGGACTGGCAGCCGGTACCGCCGCATACGAGTACCTGCTTGCGGTAGCCTGTTTCCTTGGCGAGCTTTTCGCCCTCCTCAGCGATTATTGTCCTGACTTTAACGATATCCGCCTTAGCGGCTTTGATCTTATTCAGTTCTTCGATGGTCATACTGCCTTACCTCCTTACTTGTAGCTATCCAGGATCTTTGCGACCTGTTCGGGTTTCAGCTTGCCGTAAACGTCCTCGTCTACCAGCATAACGGGAGCCAGACCGCATGCGCCAACGCAGCGGCAGGAATCGATGGAGAACATACCATCAGCAGTACACTCACCGCTCTTGATGCCCAGCTTTGCTTCAACAGCCTCCAGAATCTTATCGGAGCCCTTAACATAGCAGGCAGTACCGAGACAGACGCTGATCCTGTGCTTGCCCTTGGGGGTAAGAGAGAACTGGCTGTAGAATGTTGCAACGCCGAATACCTCCGACAGTGAAACGCCCAGTCCATCAGCGATCATCTTCTGGACCTCGATAGGAAGATAGCCGTAGATCCCCTGAGCCTCCTGCAATGTAGGCATCAGTCCACCGGGCTGGTCATGGTGCTTAGCAATGACTTCCTTAAGCTGTGCCTCCTGCTCAGGAGTACCCTGAAAAGGAATAACGGTTTTCTCAGTCATAAAATAACCTCCTTAATTGATTTTGCATAACAAAATATACTGATCATGCGCTGCGCGTATAACGACAGTCATCATCCTGCGCGAAATGTGCAAAATGGAGAAATTTCTCCGGACATAAAAACAAAGCCGTCTGTTATACCTTTTTACATAGGGGATATAAGTGCGTATATGCCCTATAAATCAAGGCGCAGCCAACATTATTATTATACATTATTTCGACTTTCTTTTCAAGCATTTTAGAAAAATTAATATACAAACTTAATTGCAATTTTTTATGCATTTTTACGCAAAATGTTCGGTTAGTTATATATAATTCAGTTAGTTTAAACTAATTTTTAGCCAGTACCCCACATTTCCGACCTCCCAAACAAGCCCCATAGGTTATGAGGTATATATGATTTTATATGCCTGCAGGATTTCTTTCATTTTCATACTGTTAAATTAGTTTTTAACGAAACGTCAATTGATAAAATGCACAAAATATTTTCGCTAAATTTGTGAATGATTTTTTGCAATTTTTGTATACAAAACACAAAAAGTATGCTATAATAAATTCAGTCCAAAGGAAAGGAGCGATGTTCCATGAGGTCTATCATAACTATCAGCCGTGAATTTGGCAGCGGCGGCAGAGAGATCGGCAAACTGCTTGCCAAAGATCTTGATATCCCGTTCTATGATAAAGAGCTTCTGGAAATGGCTTCCAAGGACAGCGGGATATGCGAGGAGCTCTTCGTCAAGAACGATGAGAGCTATACCAACAGTTTCCTGTTCTCCCTTGTAATGGGCAGCTATCCTGTGTCCGCAGACGGCAGGATAAATCCCGACCTTCCATTGAACCACAAGATATTCCTTGCGCAGTTCGATACTATCAGGAAGCTGGGAGATAAAGGACCATGCGTGATAGTCGGCAGATGTGCAGACTATGTACTAAGGGATAACCCCAATGTCATCAACTTTTTCCTGACAGGAGATATGTCAGATAAAAAAGCGCGTATACTTGGAAGATACGATATCGAAAAGGACAAGGTGGAGGACTTCATCAAGAAGACCGATAAGCGCCGTGCATCCTACTACAATTATTATACCGACCAGAAATGGGGCGCAGCTCCCAATTTCGACCTGTGCATAAATACCTCCAAGACAGGTATACAGGGTGCGGTACAGCTCATGAAGGAGTATATAACCATCAAGGAGAATTATAAATCCAAGTGAGCCATTAACTAACGACATTCATGTTTTTAATTCATTTTACTTTCCTTACTACGAAAAGACACCGAGCCGGGAGGTCGGTGTCTTTTTGTGTGTAAAAAGGCGGTTGACCGGTGAGAAATGCCAAAGAGGAGAGTTTTTTTTGCTTTTTACAGCTGAAAAAATTTCTCCCTGAACCAGACTTTCTTTACTTCAAAACTCTTACCGTCCAGATATTCCAGACAGCCGCTATCGGTGGTGAATTTGAATGTGAGTTTATAGGAACACAGCGCCTGGGTCTTCACCCCGAGGGCGCGGTTTATTTTGTTGCTGCCGTATTTTCCGTCGCCAAGCAGAGGGTAGCCGATGTGGGCGAGATGGGCTCTGATCTGGTGTGTTCTGCCTGTGACAAGGTCAACTTCAAGCAGTGCAAGATCGGACTGTTTATTCTCGGCGAGGACTTTATAGCGTGTTATCATGGTCTTGCTTCCCGGAAATTGCTTGTCCTCAACGCGGACTACTTTTGTCTTTTCGTCACGGCGATGGAAGGCTTTCAGCTCGGCGGACTTTTTATTCGGGATACCTGTGGTCACGCAGAGGTAGAGTTTTTCAAGTTCTCTGTCCTTGACTTTCTGATTCAGCACCCGCAGGCTTTCGGCATTTTTGGCACATATCACTATACCAGAGGTATTCCTGTCGATGCGGTTGCATAGGGCTGGAGTAAAGCTGTTCTCGGTATCGGGGTCGAACTCGCCTTTATCGTAGAGGTAGTGCAGTACCCTGTCGATGAGGGTATCAGCCGAGCCACTTTCGTCCTCATGGACAACAAGACCGCAGGGCTTATCGCAGAGGAGTATATTTTCGTCCTCGTACACTATTTCGATATCCTTTGGAGCGGTGAGAAAACGGTGGGCTTCATCACGGACTTCGGGAAAAAATTCGTCATTGATATAAAGCTGTACGCTGTCGCCCTCGCTGAGTTTTGTGCTTATCTCACATCTTTTGCCGTTGAGCTTTATGCGCTTTAACCTGATATATTTGTACATCAGGTTTTTCGGCAGTGCGGGGACTGCCTTGGTGAGAAATTTATCCATGCGCTGTCCCGCATCGTTTTTATTTATGCTGAATTCTTTCAAATCTATCCTCCGCCTATTTTTTATCGTGATGTTTTACAGCCTTATTTTACCTGACGTAAAATGTCTACAAGTTCCTTGATATCGCTTTCAAATTTTTCATCGGGTACAGGAAATTTACCTGCTTCTCGGTACCTTATGGCTGATTGAAGTTTACAGAAGCGCCAGCCGTCAGCCAGTGATCTGGGGCGATTTTTGAGCTCTTCCGCTATGTTGATATCCATATCTATCATGTATGAATCTACCAGATTTACGTATAATTCAGGGTGGCGATGTTCGTTGATCTTATTTATCAGAACTTGGGATCCTTCTGTTAAGCCCCGCTCTCTGAGCACTCTTGATTTCAGGCTCATCACCATATCGGTACTGAACCAGATATCGTAATTTCCCGAAAACTCCATATCCTTTAGCAGGTCACAGACTTCGATCATTTCATCGTAGTAGCCGTAGATATACAGCCATGTCGCCAAAGCGGATATATTCTGAAGATCTCTGCTTGATTTAAAACTGCACTTTTTCAGTATCTTACTGCACAGGCTTCTGACTTTCTTTTTATCAACAGTGATGCTTATGCGCTCGATCAATTCTGTCATACTTAACCGACCTTCTTATTCATCGTGATGTTTTACAGCCTTATTTTACCTGACGTAAAAAGGATACAAGCTCCTTGATATCGTTGTCAAATCTTTCATCCGAAATGGGGAATCCACCCGGTTCTCTGTAATTTATTGCAAATTGAAGCTTGCAGAATCTCCATCCATAGGCTAATGATCTTGGATGATCTTTTTCTTCCTCTGCGATGTTTTCATCCATATTTTCTTCGTATTCATCTACAAGATTTACATAAAGACTAGGATCGCGCTGCTCATTGATTTTATCTACTAATAACTGAGCTTCTTTAAGCATTCCTCTTTCTCTGAAAACTCTCGCTTTAAGACACATGGTCATCTCAGGGATAAACCATAGATCGTAATCACCTTCAAATTCCATATCTTTCACTAAGTCGCAAACCTCTATCATTTCATCATAGTAACCATAGATATATAACCATGTTGCTAAACCGGATATGTTCTGGAGATCTCTGCTTGATTTAAAGCTGCACTTTTTCAGTATTTTGTTACAGTAACTTCTGACTTTCTTTTTTTCAACAGTATTGCTGATACGCTCGATCAATTCTGTCATACTTAACCGACCTTTCGTGGGTACTAGCCCTTTGCAAGATACCAGCTTTCGCCCTCGCCGACGGATACCTCCATAGGCACTGAAAGCTTGACTGCATTTTCCATTTCTTCTTTCAGCACTGCGGAAGCCCTGTCTTTATCCTCGGGAGTGACTTCGATAATAAGTTCATCGTGTACCTGTAATATCAGCCTTGCATCCAGCTTTTCTTCTTTAAGCCTTTGGTAGACCTTTACCATTGCTATCTTGATGATATCTGCCGCCGCGCCCTGTATTGGGGCATTCATTGCGGCACGCTTGCCGAAAGCCTGCATGACTTTATTGGTCGCTGAAAGCTCGGGGATATAGCGTCTTCTGCCGAATATGGTAGTGACGTATCCGTTCTTTATGCCGTCCTCTACTGTCTTATCCATGAACTGTGATACCTTTGGGAAGTTATCGAGATAGTTCTTGATATACTGCTTGGCTTCTGCCACGCTGACACCTATATCCTTGGACAGTGAGAACGCACCTATGCCATAGATTATGCCGAAGTTTACTGCCTTTGCGGCTGACCTCATCTCGGGGAGCACCATATCCGCGGGTATGCCGAATACCTGTGAAGCTGTCATGGCGTGGATATCCGTGCCTTCCTCGAAAGTCTTTCTCATATTCTCATCGCCGCATACTGCCGCCAGTACACGGAGTTCTATCTGGCTGTAATCCGCATCAAGGAGAGTACAGCCTTCACCTGCAACGAAGAATTTACGCATATTGCGCCCTATCTCCTTGCGGACAGGGATATTCTGCATATTGGGCTCGGTGGAGCTTATACGTCCCGTGCGGGTCTCGGTCTGTTTGAATATGCTGTGTACTCTGCCATCGGATTCAACTTCTTTCAGCAGACCGTCAACATAGGTGGAGCTGAGTTTTGTCAGGGTACGGTATTCCAGCACAAGGCGTACTATTGGGTGCTTGTCTGCCAGTTCTTCAAGAACTTCCGCATTGGTGGAATAGCCCGACTTTGTCTTCTTCTTGGCAGGAAGTCCCAGTTTTTCAAATAGGACTTCGCCCAGCTGTTTGGGTGAAGCGATATTGAATTCACCGTCTGCAAGATCATATATCTGCTTGGTAAGGGCTTCGATATCCTTTTTGAGCCACTTGCCGAATTCACGTATACCGTTGGTATCTGCACGTACACCGTAATGCTCCATAGATGCCAGAACTTCACATAAGGGCATTTCCACCTCGTTGAAGAGTTTTAGCATCTCGGTCTGTTCAAGCTGTAATTTAAGGTTTTCGGAGAGGGGTATCAGCGAGCATACATCTGCGAAATCACCCATATCTGAGCGGTAAGTTACCTTATAGGTAAGGCAGAGATTCTCGGCGGTGTACTCCCCTGCCTGAGAATTCAGCAGATATCCTGCAAGGTCACAGCAGAATGTGAGACCATTAAGGTGTGTGCCGTTATCAAAAGCGAATCTATGGGCTTTTTTGCCCTCGAAAGCAACCTTTTCACAGGGGCTCTCGAAAAATCTCAGGGCGATGCCGTCAAAATCCCAGTCACCAAAAGCGATGGCATAAGCCTTATCCTCAAAGAAGACCTGAAGCTTATTGCCGTCAAAGATGAAAGCCGTCTGCTTGCCCTCGGTCATCTGAGCGATAGCATCATCGTTAAGGGGCAGACCTGTTTCGTACTTGGGCAGGTCTTTGAGTTTGAGCTTTGTTTCCTCACCTGCATCGGCTGAGGTACTGTCAGCACCTGTGAGTTTGAGCCTTTCCATGAGCCTGAGCATTTCTAGCTCGGTGAGGAAAGCTTTAGCTTCGGGGGCATCGGGCGGCATTAGCTTGTAGCTCTCGACTGATCTTTCAACGGGAGCTTCAAGGCATATCTCGGCAAGGAAATGGCTGTCAATTGCATCCTGATGACCTGCTTCGAGCTTTGCGCGGTTGCCCTTTGTTATGGTGTATTTATCCAGATCGGCATAGAGGTTTTCAACAGTGCCTGCCTGCTGTATAAGATTAAGGGCAGTCTTTTCGCCTATGCCCTTTACACCCGAGATATTATCGGAAGTATCGCCCATCAGCGCTTTGACCTCGATCATCTGTCTGGGGGATACGCCGTATTCTTCCATAATGCGTTCGGGGGTATATATCTTGGTCTCCTTGGAGCCTGCTAGGCGGACGGTAACACGCTCATCAACAAGCTGGAAGCTGTCGCGGTCACCTGTGAGGATATAGCACTCGTTACCGCTGTCGGAAGCGGCTTTTGAGAGAGTGCCGAGGATATCATCGGCTTCGTAGCCCTCACACTCAACGGTCTTTATGCCCAGAAGCGCGAGAAGCTGTTTTATCAGGGGCATCTGCTGAGCCAGTTCATCGGGCATACCCTTGCGGTTAGCCTTGTAGGACGAATTCGCCTTATGCCTGAAAGTGGGGGCTTTAAGGTCAAAAGCCACAGCCACGCAGTCGGGGTGCACCTCTTCGATCTCTTTAAGATATATATTCATAAAGCCTGTGAGGGCATTGGTGCATATGCCCTTTGAGTTAGTGAGTATGCGTATGCCGTAAAAAGCGCGGTTCATTATGCTGTTGCCGTCTATACAAAGCAGTTTCATCTGTATACCTCCTGATCTGGTTAGCAGTGTTCTGTACTATTATACCACATTACGAGCTATCATGCAAGCAGGGCAGGAGAATTATGTAATGAACGCAAAGACGATGGTGCCGACGATCTGTCACCGCATGAAAAACATACCCAAGTATATTGCGCTTTAGTACGCTAAACATTTTACTGTATTTACTGTATTTTACTGTAAGGGTAATATAAAAACTTCGATAATTAAAATTACCATATATTGGTAATAATCTGCGTTTTTTTACTTTTACTTCTACACGTACATTTTTTACAGTAAAATAAAAAATCAGGCTGAAACGAAGCTTTTTCGGGGGGTAATTTACTGTAAATCTAATACAGTAAATTACAGAAAAATCAGTAAAATGCTTATCACACTAAAGCAAAATGACATTATCAGTCTATACTTACAGATAACAGGAGTGCAGAGCAGATCACGCGATAGTTCATCATTCGGTATAAAACAGAATATTTCAAATTAAAACACAAATCCATCACATAAATGCTTTATAATGTAGTCTGTATTACTCTGAAAATAAACCCATATGTGATATTAGGAAAGGAAAGATATCCATGTTAAAAAAGATGATGGCTGTTCTGCTGGCTATGACATTATGTGTTGGCTCGATGGCAGGCTGCAGCAATAAAGACAAAAAGGATAAAGATAAGAAATCCTCCGAGACTACTACTAACGAGGACGAAGCAGCAGGTCCTCAGCAGGAGGAAGTTCTGCCTGTTGCATCGCTGACTATAGACGGTGAGGAGATAGACACCACTGATTACGTTATGTGCAATATCGACGGTATAGACATTTCATTCGATCTGTTCAGGTTCTTTTATTTTGAGGCGCTTGCACAGTACGAACAGTTCGGTATCGATGCAAATGCCCTCAGGACTAATGACGAGACTTATCAGGCATTTCTCAATTATGTTATAGACTCTATCAAGAACCGTCTTGTTACCGATAAGCTGGCTGAAACTCACAACATTGAGCTGGACGATGAAGACCAGAAGGTCATCGACGGTAATCTGAGAAAGTGCAAGGAAGAATACAGCAACGAAGAAGAATTCCAGAAAGAAATGCAGAGATCTCACCTTACATACGATGTGCTGGAGAGGATGTTCATAAATGCACAGACATATAACAAGGTCATGGCTACACTGTTTGATAAAGGCGGACAGTATGCGACCACAGAGGAAGATTTCCTGAAACTTATACAGGATCCCGAGGAGTATGCCCACGCGGTCTATGTAATGATACCTTTCTATTCGCAGGTAGAGCTTGATGACAGCACTGCAGCCACCTACGATGACAAGACCCTGTCGCAGAAGATAAGTGCAAAGAACAATGCTTACAATGCCCTTGACGCTGACGCCAAAGCAGCAGAGGCGGCAAAGGCTAAGACAGTTGCTGAGGATGTGCTGAAACGCGCTCAGGACGGAGAAGATTTTACCCAGCTTATCGAAGAATACGGCTGGGATACCGAACTTGATGAAAACCCGAAAAATGGTTACTATATGCGCCGTGACAACACAGGCGGATTCCCCAAGGCTATGCTGGACGAGGTATTCTCTCTTAAACCCGGACAGGTATCGGAAAATCTTATTGAGGACGGCACTTACGGTTACTTCATCGTAAAACGTCTTGAGCCTGATATGAACTATATCAACGAGAACATAGATACAATGATCGCAACACACGATCAGCCCATGATACAGAAGATGTTCACTGAAACAATGGATGCAATGACCGTAACTTACTGCGGTATTTGGGATAAGCTTACTTATGACAGCATCACCTGATGAGTGAATAACCGAACGATCACAAAGAACGACTAAAGCATAGCGCCGCGGTCGTTCTTTTTTTGCATATGAGAAAATGACATTTGTCACATCACAAAGTGATACCCGACACTACAAACCGCAGTTGGAGTATGATATAATACAGACAATGAAAGAAAACAACAAAAATATACGGAGGTTAATGATATGGCTGATACAGTTATAAAAATAGACAGTCTGGTAAAAAGATACGGCGAGCTTATCGCACTGGATCATCTGTCACTGGAGATAAAGCAGGGAGAGGTCTTCGGGCTTCTGGGACCTAACGGCTCCGGCAAGACCACAACTATAAACTGCCTGCTTTCTCTGCTTTCCTACGACAAGGGAACGATACAGATATTCGGCAAGGATATGAGCCCCACAGCTTACGACATCAAAAGAGATATAGGTGTTATAATGCAGAACGTTGCAGTGTACGATGAGCTGACAGTGCAGGAAAACATCGACTACTTCTGCGGGCTTTACATCACCGATAAGGAGCAGAAGGCTCAGTACGTCGAGGACGCTATTAAATTCGTGGGGCTTGAAGACTTCAGAAAGTTCCGTCCCAAGAAGCTTTCGGGAGGTCTGCTGAGAAGACTGAACATCGCCTGCGGCATCGCCCACAAGCCTAAGCTCATAATCCTGGACGAGCCCACGGTGGCGGTAGACCCTCAGAGCAGAAACAAGATACTCGAGGGTATCGAGGAGCTTAACAGGAACGGCGCTACCATAATATACACCTCCCATTACATGGAGGAAGTCGAGCAGATATGCACCCGCATCGCCATAATGGACAAGGGTAAAAAGATAGCCGAGGGCACCAAGGAAGAGCTCACGGCTATGATCAAGAACACCGAGACCATCAAGGTTACTTTGCACGAACTGCCCGATGAAGTGCTTTCGGAGATAAGCGCTCTGCCCCACGTATACAGCACGGATTTTGCAGAAGAAAGGCTGACGGTATCATGTTCGGGCGGCAAGCACAACCTGATAAGAGTGCTGGAAGTTCTCCAGAACCACGATATGCACATCGGCAGAGTTACCACCGAACAGCCTACCCTCAACGATGTTTTCCTTGAAATAACGGGCAAGGCTCTCAGGGATAAGGAGGAATAATAATGTTCTTCAACGAGTTGAAATACTTTATCCTCTCCACGCTGAGAGAAAAAAAGCTGATATTCTGGCTGATACTTTTTCCGATGTTTATGGGTACCATGTTCAAGCTTGCTTTCAACGGACTTTCAGAAAAGGAGTTCAGCTTCAAAGCGATACCCACTGCTGTAGTAGAGATAAAAGAGAACAGCATATTCCACGAAGTAGTCAACAGCGTATCAGAAGGCGATAATCCCTTGCTGAAAGCCAGCTTCACCGACAAAGATGAAGCGGAAAAGCAGCTGAACGAAGGAGATATAGAGGGCATCATCTTCGTTGACGACACCATAAGCCTTAAAGTGGCAGGTTCTGATATGGAAGAAACTATACTTAAAGCCTTCACGGACAGATATCTGACACAGGAAAAGCTTATGACGGAAGCTGCCAAGAAAGACCCTTCAAATATACCTGCCATGACAAAGGCTATGTCCGAAGAGATGAACGTGCTGAAAGAAGAGCCTATCGAGACTTCCAGCAACGACAGGTACATAACCTATTTTTACAATCTTCTGGCAATGGTAGCTCTTTGCAGTTCTGTAACAGGGCTCTCGATAGTTACTGCCAATCAGGCTGACCAGTCACCTCTCGGGGCAAGAAAATGTTGTTCACCCACACCTAAGCTGATAAGCACACTGGCTATAATGCTTGGCTGCTGGGCGGTAAGCGCTGTATGCATGGTGACAACCGTATCATTTATGGCATTTGTGTTGAAGATAGAATTCGGCAGCAGACTTCCCCTTGTATATGCAGGCGGTATACTTGGCAGCATAACAGGCACTTCCATGGGCTACATGATAGCTTCACTGGTGGGTGGCAGCACTGAAAAAAAGAACGCTGTGGCAATGACGGTATCCTTGAGCGGAAATTTTCTCAGCGGACTTATGGTAGGCGATATAAAACCCCTTATCATGGAAAAAATGCCCCTGCTGAACGAACTCAATCCCTCTGCGGTGATATGCGACAGTTTATTCTACCTGAATATCGACAAGGGCTATGACAGATTCATTGGCAAGATGCTGACACTGCTGGCGATGACTGCGATATTCACAGCTATAGGTTTCATTTTCACAAGGAGGAAAAAATATGCAAGTATTTAAGCTGTTCATGCTGATACTCAAAAAGAAGATAAAGCTGATAATACTATTCACCGTAATATTTATGGTATTTTTCCTTGGTTTTTTCTTCGGCGGCAATACAGAGGATAAATTCACCGAGAGCAGGCTGAAAATAACCATCACCGATAATGACAACACCCCCGAGAGCAAAGCGCTCATAGAATATATCGGTACGAAGCACGATATCGTGACTTCAAATATAGATATGAAAGACGCGCTGTTTTTCGGCACGGTTGACTATGAGCTCACCATAAACAATGGCTATGCCAGAAACCTTGCCGACGGAAAGACCGAGGGTCTGTTCACGAGCCGTCATGTTTACAACAGTTACAGTGTGGCATACATGAGCAGTTTTCTTGATGAGTATGTCAGCTGTGTAAGAGCCTGCACAGCCGCAGGCGATGATATGACATACGCAGTAAAAAAAGCTGCGGATGCTATGGACACAAATACCGAGGTCACGATGATAACTTCGGAAGCGGGAAATATAAACGGTCTGATGAGCGGAAAAGGATTTTTCAGATACCTTCCTTATATCCTCCTTTCACTGATGATATGCGTGCTCTCTCCTGTTATGATGTCCATAAACAGCAAGGAAGTTCGTTTCAGGACAAACTGCTCGGCTGTCCGCCCCGTATCCTTCATGATGCAGATACTGCTTGGCTGCGTTATCTATGTGCTGGCGATATGGGTGCTGTTCATGACATTAGGTATTTTACTGGATAAAAGCGCATTCAGCGGCAGCGGTTGGCTTAATATTGTAAACAGTGGAGTATTTGCGGTAATATCGGCATTCATAGCTGTACTGGTGTCAATGCTTCTGCCGTCACAGCAGACAGTAAACCTTGCCAGCAACGTGATAAGTCTGGTCATGAGTTTCATGTGTGGTGTATTCGTACCGCAGACTATGCTTGGCGATACGGTGATATCCATAGGCAAGTTCCTGCCTGCATTCTGGTACATCAAGGTAAGCGATATGCTGACGGGCGCACAGATATTCAATGCATCTAAGGCTGCGCAGTATCTGCTTATCGAGGCAGGCTTCGCTGTGGCGCTGGGTATCATCGCCACACTTCTGTACAAGACTAAGCTTCGCAGTGCTGAGCTTTGAGTAACGGATATAAGAAAGGCAGATACTTCGCGCATGAAGTATCTGCCTGTTGTTTGAAACCTAAGTGCTTTACAAATGGTGATTTCGTTTTTCGAACATCAAAAAAAGCTCTTCGAACGTTCGGAATTCTTTTTCTTGGTGCAGTCTGATATTTGCTTTGAACTGGAGATTGCTGGTTTTCACCCCTCGTTCCTCGGGTCGAGAAATCGGATTCGCTTCGCTGTCCGATTTCGGGCGCGGCAATAATTTACGGACATAGAAAGAGCGTATGCATTGGTTTTGCATACGCTCGATTTCTTTGATATTGCCGCGTTTTTTTGTCATGACGGGTAATTTCGCTGTTCTATTTACAGCACTATTGCCGCATCGCTTTTGCGCCTCTCGAGCTCTCCGCAAGCCTGCTAGCGCGAGGCTTGACCGCGCGCTTTGTTTCCTTGGCACTTTACTCACACTTGTTTACAAAATACACTCCATTTCAGTGCATTTCCAGTCCTCGCCATGATAGCTGTAAAAGCCCACATCTGTGCCGACGACCCTGAACCCTGCCGCGAGATAGCAGTTCATCGCCGCGGGATTGTTTTCAAAAACGCCGAGGGTTATCTTCTCAGCCTCAAGAAAATCTCGGGTGTATTCCTTTGCAAGCTCCAGCATTTTTCTGCCGAGACCCTCTCCACGCCTTTCGCTGTCAACGATGACAAAACCAAAGCGGGCAATTTTCTTTTCCTCGTCGGTAAAACGGATTATCATGTGCCCGCAGATGCCTTTTTCATCACAGGCTGTGAACTCAAAAAAGCTGTCATTATAAGCCTGCCCTGCATAATGGGCATTCAGTTCATCAGCTGTCAGCGGGAATTTTCCGAACCTGTCCGCCGACCACTGTCTGAAACCGTATTCGTCCTTTATCCAGCTGACTATCTTTTCAGCATCACAGGACTTATAAGGTCTGAAGCGCATCATACTTCTTCAAGCAGTACAACTGCCGTAGCTGATATGCCCTCGCCGCTGCCTGTAAAGCCCAGATGTTCCTCGGTAGTGGCTTTTATGGATATCTGAGAGATATCACAGCCTATGGTGTCAGCTATCTTTTCGCGCATATCCATTATGTAAGGCGCAAGCTTGGGCGACTGACAGCATATGGTCATATCGGCATTTGAGAAAACATAATTGCTGTCATCAACATATTCCATTACCCTGTCCAGCAGTTTAAGGCTGTCCGCGCCCTTGTAATCAGGGTCGGTATCAGGGAAATGCTGACCGATATCACCCAGTGCCATCGCCCCGAGAAGAGCATCCATCAGCGCGTGGACGAGAACGTCTGCATCAGAATGACCGTCGAGACCCATTTTATAGGGGATATCAACACCGCCGAGGATAAGCTTTCTTCCCTCGACAAGCCTGTGTACATCATAGCCGTGACCGATACGCATATCTTATACCTCCTTATAGTTGCCTAAGAATTTGAAATAATTCAGTTCGTGTGAAAGCTCACTGAGAAGCGTTGTGACTTCCTTTTTGCCGATATCGCCCTTGAAATCCAGATAGAACATAACATCGAAATCCGTGTTGGCTATGGGCATACTCTCTATCATGGTCATGTTCAGACCTGCCACCGAAAACTTTGTCAGCAGTCTGTAAAGGGAAGACGACTGATGTGGCAGTGCCAGGCATACCGATATGGTATCAGCATTATCCGCCTTGAAAGTTTCGTGGGATATGAGAATGAACTTGGTGTAATTCTCCGCCGCATTCTGCACACCGGTGCGGAGTATCTCCAGACCCAGTTCTTCGGCGCATTTTTCCGAACATATCGCCGCACAGGGTTCGGTGCTTTCCTTTACATAGCAAGCCGCAAGGGACGTATTCGAGAAACTGTGCGCCTTGTATGCGCCCCTGTTTATCAGGTCGGAGCACTGTCTGAGAGCCTGTTCATGTGAATATACATCGTGTATATCTTCAAGCCTTACGCCTTTTCGCGCTGCAAGGCAGTGGGATATCTTCAGCTTTGCCTGTGCGCATATCTTGAAATCGTACTGGCGCATGAGTTCATAAGTCTGCACCACAGAACCCGCAGTCGAATTGATTATGGGCAGTATGCCGAATTCAGCCGCACCTGCCGAGACTGCCTTGAATATCTCCTCAAAGCTGTCAAAGAACATGGTATCAGCGTCCTCGAAAAGCTCACTACACGCTATGTGGTTATAAGAACCGAAAGTTCCCGGTACAGCCACCCTGTGCCTGCCCGAAAGGTCAAGCCTCTTGAAAGGGATAAAACCCGTATTATCGAACATTTTGCGGTATTGCAGACATTTTGATATATCCATCATCGTCTGGAAATACACCCTTGTGGCACCTTTGAGTTCATCGGGGGCACCCTCGGTCACCTGTGCGATGACCTGCTTCTCCCTGTCCTTCTGAAAAACGGGGAGACCGTTCTCTATCTTATAATCGGCGACCTTGCCGCAAAGCTCCATGCGCTTTGTAAAAAGCTCCTGAAGCTGCTTATCTACGTCATTTATTTCAGCTCTGATATCGTTCAGATCCATATTTATCACCTGCAACACTGTATTTTCACCCCTTATTTTACCACATTTCAAAGAATTTTGCAATAGTTTTGTCCCAATTTAGATATCCGTCCGAATAAATAATCATGGCTATCCCTTTAGCAATACTATAATAGAAAAGACAGGTATCCTATCGCGGATAACTGTCTTTTGCTTTGTTATCATATTTATTATTTAACAGTGACGCTGAAACTGCGGCTGTTGATGGCTGTTGTATCCCACTCGCCGTTGACCTTGGCGCAGATCACCATTTCGGCTATGCTGCCCGGTCTCAGTTTGGGAGAGGTGAAAGAAGTCTTGTTGGTACAGGTATGTACTTTCCACTTGCCCGCGATCTTAACTGCAACTCCGTACTCTTCAGCACCCTTAACAGCGTTCCAGGTCAGTCTGAACTGGTGGAACTCCTCGTTGTATTCTATATCTGTTACCGTTGGGTACTTGTAAACAGGAGCATTAGGTGTAACGGTTATCGCGTCCGAAAAATTAGTATACCACTCGCCATTAAACATTGAGATGACAGCGACCCTGTATTTAGAGCTTGGTTCCAGACCACACAGTTTGTATGTATTTTCTGTTGTCTTTTCGACAATGACCCACTCTTCGTTTACATTAACTACGATCGCATATTTTTCTGCTTTTTCGACCTGTCCCCAGCTGAGCGTGACACAGCATTCACCGGGAACGGCTGTTGGCATCGGATTAACTTTATCGTCAAGAAGTGTGTAGGACAAATTGTTCTGTTTAGCATACTTCTCGCCGGCAGTTCCTTTATAGCAGCGGATCTTGAAATTTTGGATCCTGCCGCTGTCATTATAACCGAAAGCCTTGTCACCAATGCTTGTAACATTTTCGGGGATAGTTACGCTTAAAAGTTTTGTACAGGATCTAAAAGCATTCTTGCCAATGCTTATAGAGCGGTTCGGGATATTTATGTCGGAAAGAGCTGTACAGTTTTGGAAAGCATTCGCTCCAATGCTAGTAACGCTGTCAGGGATAGTTACACTCGATAGACTTGTGCAGTTTAGGAAAGCATTACCGTTGATTTTTGTAACGCCGTTCGGGATAGTTATGCTCTTAAGCCTTGAACAGTTATAGAAAGCATCATTGCATATTTCTTTAACGCTGTTCGGTATAGTTATGCTTTTAAGGCTCGAACAGTTAGAGAATTCATTGCCGCCAATGCTCTTAAGGGTGTCGGGGAGAGTTACTTGTTCAAGACTTTTGCAGCCCATGAAAGCACCGTACCAGAGGTAAGTAACGCCGTTCGGGATAGTTATGCTTTTAAGACTCGAACAGTCTTTGAAAGCCTCCGAGTCAAAACTCTTAACGCTGTCGGGTATAGTTATGCTTGAAAGATTTGTACAGCCCTCGAAAACATTGTTGTCGATGCCTGTAACACCATCGGGGATAGTAACAGTTGAAAGATTTTTACAGTACCTGAAAGCACATTCGCCAATGTACTTAACTCCGTTTGGTATGGTTATGCTTGTAAGATTTGTACAGCTATTGAAAGCAAAGCTGCCTATCTTTGTAACGCCTTCCTCAATGACTGCTTTTTTTATGAAGTTGCTATATTTGGCCCACGGTTGTTTTACTGTACTCCAATAATTCGCCATCTCTCCAGTTCCGCTGATAGTCAGTGTACCCTCATCATCGAGAGTCCAGGTCACCTTCGCACCGCAGGTGCCGCTTGCTTTGGTCACTGCCGCACTTGCAATGAGATCAAAATTCAGATCAGCCGCATTTCCAAGTGTAGCTCCACCGCCCGAAAGAACAAGCATTGATGCCACAACTCCGCATATGATTTGTTTTTTCATAAGATCGCCTTCCTATTTTTTAATCTGACAATCCCTTTACCACACCACTTAAAATGTCGATTCGACAGGGATATATTATGCTGACATTATCTTCCCCCCGCCGCTGGCGGGGGGAAGATAACCGCCAAACTCTCATTATATTCCTTTAAACGATGTTTAGTCAGGTGTGTCAGTGGGATAACCATATTTTTTAATAAAATTGATAGTTGATGGATCACTAAACAAATATTTTAACACATTGCTATTATAGCACATACATACCGAAAAAACAATAGCTTGAGAAAAATCAATTTTTATTATTGCTATCCATTTAGCGCACAACTTCATCCCCCTATAATATTGTATAGAATGGTGTGTCAGCGGGATAGACCTATTTTATATTATTGAAAAAGCAATTATTGACATAGATATCGATATAGTGTATAATATATCCAAACAAGCGCAGACACAGTGTTTTCGCGGTATAACGCTTTAAAGGAGCAGATACCGTGCCGAGCTGCATATGCCCAAATGCGGCGGCGACCTGCTTTGCAGTTATTGCGATTTCAAATGCGCATCCCGCAGGATCTAGACATCACAAAAAAAGGACAAACCGGTACAACACCCCGCAAGGGAAAAATCTGATAATGGAGGCATAGACTATGAAAAAAGGAACAAAACTCATCATCTCGGCGGCTGCGGCTGTTACAGCTGCGGTCATCGCAGGCACCATGTGTGCATTTGCGGCAAAAGCGGGCAACGGCGATGTCAATGGCGATGGCAAGGTCAACATCACCGATATAACCCTCACTGCGGCATTTGTCAAGGGCAAGAGGATGCTTTCTGATAAAGCGCTGGCAGCGGCAGATGTAAACGGCGACGGCTCCGTAAACAATACGGACATCACAAGGCTCGCAGCCTTTGTAAAAGGAAAACGAAATCTCGATGGTTCCGAGTTTGCGCCGACAGGCCCTGTTATCGAAGTAAAGAACGGAGTTACATACGTTGACGGCATACTCGTTGTAAACAAGAGCTACGCTCTGCCCCAGAATTACGGCAACGGACTTACAGCGGAGACCCAGAAAGCGTTCAACAATATGCAGGCTGCCGCATGGAACGACGGCATATCCCTAAATATATGCTCGGGATTCAGAAGCTACTCATATCAGAGCCAGCTTTACTGGAGCTACGTGAACAGAGACGGTCAGTGGGCGGCTGATACCTACTCCGCAAGACCGGGACACTCCGAGCACCAGACAGGACTTGCCATAGATATCAACAATGCAAGCACATCTTTCAACGGCACCCGCGAAGCCAAATGGATAGCCGCACACTGCGCCGATTACGGATTCATACTGCGCTATCCCTACGGCAAAGAGGACAAGACAGGCTTCATGTACGAATCCTGGCACGTAAGATACGTCGGTAAAGACCTGGCAAGAAAGATAACCGATTCGGGTCTCTGCCTTGAAGAATACCTGGGCATAGATTCCTACTATCACTGATACATATAATAAACGGACGAAACGCAGAATGCTTTCCGTCCGTGTTTTTTTATGTCCTTGCAACAGCCTCGGGGTCGAGTATGGATATCTTCGGCTTGTCTTCGCGGATAACGAAGCCCTTTACCAACCCGTTATCCACAGGAGAACGGGCTATCATATCGGAAGTGACGTTTTCAACATCGCTGACCCTGTCCACCACCAGACCGCACTGCATGGTGTTGACCTCGATAACGATAACACAGCTTCTGTCATCGTACTCCCCCTGAGGAAGTCCCATGCGAAGCCTGAGATCCATAACAGGCACAGCCTTACCGCGGTGATTCATCAGCCCCAGAACATAGGGCGGAGCTGTGGGTATCAGGGTAAATTCGGGCATCTCGATGATATCCGCAACGCTGAGTATGTAAAATCCGTAATGCTCTCCACCTACGGTAAAGGTCAGCAGCTGACCGCCGTTATCAAGAAGTTCGTAAATATCAGCCATTAGCAGCCTCCTCCCCTGTTTCACCGCCCAGCAATGAGAACATATCGAGTATTATGGTCATACTGCCGTCACCAAGTATAGAACAGCCCGCAAGACCCGCTTCTTTCAGGTGAAGTCCGTCAAGCAGCGGCGAGAAAGGCTTTACCACCACCTGCTGATCGCATACTATCCTGTCCGCCAGCAGTACGGCTTCAAAAGCGCCTTCGCGGCAGTATATGCAAATGCCCTTTGTGGGGTCGGTTATGTCAGTTTCCAGCTGAAGCTTTTCACCCAGCCTTACCAGCGGCAGACACTTGTCCCTGAGATATACGAACTCATTGCCGTCAGGGTCGGTGATAACACTTTCCGACTTGCAGGAGAATGCTTCTCTTACCGACAATGCAGGTATGGATATACTGCTGCTGCCTATCTCAACACTCAGCACATCGACGATAGAAAGGGACAGGGGTATCCTTATGGTAAAGGTACTGCCCTTGCCCAGTTTTGAGTTGACTGTCAGCTTTCCGCCCACCTTTTCGATATTCTGCTTTACAACGTCCATGCCCACGCCGCGGCCGCTGTACTGGGTAACTGTTTCGTTGGTAGAAAAACCTGCGGCAACAACAAAATTGAATATCTCCCTTTCGGTGTACTCGCTCTCTGGCTTTGTCAGCAAACCATTCTTCTTCGCCTTTGCCATTATCTTAGTGGCGTCCATGCCCGCGCCGTTATCCTTGCAGGATATCACAACTTCATTGGATTCATACCCCGCACTCAGGGTAACAGTAGGCGGATTTTTCTTGCCGGAAGCCGCGCGTACCTCGGGAGTTTCTATACCATGGTCAACAGCGTTCCTGACGATGTGCATCAGCGGGTCGCCAAGCATATCGATTATGGATTTATCAACCTCGGTATCCTCGCCCCTGAAAACCAGATTGGCATTCTTTTTCAGCGTGTTGTTCATATCGCGGACTACCCTGTTCATCTTCTGGAAAGCCGTCGATACTGGCACCATTCTCAGAGACATTACAACGTCCTGTAATTCGTCCGTAAGCTTTTTCAGCTCACGTGAGGATTTGTTGAAGCGGTCAAGCTTGGTCTCCAGTCCCCTGAGGTCGGGAGAGGAAGTTACCGCACTTTCAGCGATAACTATCTCCGAAACAAGGTCTAGGAGCTTATCAAGCTTTTCCAGCTTGACAGTAAGCATACTCTGCTCTTTTTTCTGAGCCTTGGCTGCGGGCTTCGGGGACTGATCGGCAGGCGCTTTTGGCTCTTCCTGATCTTCAGCGGGAACTTCCGCTGTGGATGTGCTCTCGGCTTTTGGTGCTTCTTTTGCTAAGTCGTTCTTATCGACCCTGCCAGCGCTTTCAACATTGATACCGCTTTGGAGCATCTTCTCAACAGCGGAGGTATCGTCTGTGATAAGTTTTATGTAAAGACCGTTTTTCTTGATGGCATCATCAGCATCATCACCGTCCATGTCAGGCGGAACAGTGCGGCATACCTCGGATACCGCCCCCAGCTTTCTCAGCAGTACTATCGCCCTTGCCGATGGCATAGCACAGCTTTCGCTGTATGTTACCCTGTATGTCAGAAGTTCTTCACCGTCATCTGGCAGAAATATTCCCTCGGGGATATGCACCGCAGGCTTGACAGCACTTCCCTTTCCGCCCGATGCAGATCTCAGTTTGTCTTTGGTAAACAGCTCAAAGTTTTCAACATTCAGCGCCGAAGAAAGTACCTTTTCAACAGCATTGCGGTCATCGGTAACAAGCTTTATGTAAAGCCCCGCGCTCTTTATCTGACCATCTGCATTATCATCGTCCATATCCGCAGGAATAGTCCTGCAAACCTCTGCAAAAGCCCCCAGCTTGCGTATCAGCACTATCGCCCTTGCAGACGGCATCTGGCAGGCATCGTCATAGATGAGCTTGTATGTCAGCATATCCGCAGGCTCGTTCTCATCAAAGATATCGGCAGGAACGTCAGCGCTCTGTTCATCAACGACTCCGCCCTCGCCCTTGAAAAACGCTGCCAACTCGTGTATCTTCCCGATCATCTCGGAAAAATCGGTAAGCGGTATATCCTCATCGGTAAGATTTTCTAGCTCGGCTTTCAGGGCATCACTGCTTTTGTAAAGCAGGTCGAACAGCGCCGCCTTGTCCGTGCGTACATAGGTCTTCTCGCGTATTATGAAAAACATATCCTCCATCGCATGGGCAAGGGTAGACATATTCTGTAAGCCCATCATCGCCGCCGAACCCTTTATCGTATGCATGGTACGGAATATCTCAGCGATGTCGCTCTCTTCTATCATGGATATCTCTTCCGCCTGTTCGGCACGCATGAGTATCTCGTCAAGGTTTTCAAGCAGTTCGCCCGTTTCAAACAAAAAGGTATCGACCATGCTTTCCATGCTCTCATCAAATTTTGGCATATACTATCACCACCCGTTTTTCAGATGTTTTTATATCGAATCAAAGAATCTCTCTGCGTATATCTCCTGCGCTCTGCTGTCGGGGAATATATCCGCTCCCGCAGGGTCGAATATCCCCACTGCGTTTTTCATCGATGGCTTTTCACCTAGCTTCACAAGATACACCCTGTCGCTTCCCGCCATCATGCCTGACTGCAAAGCGTTCACCAGCGCACCTGCACAGCACATACCGTACCCCGCCGAGAGAAGAACGTCCCTCAGCTTTCTGAAAGCTGTAAGATAGTCCTCATCCTCACCGACGAATATCTTGCCGTCCATCTGTGCAGAAAACTTTATCGTTTCGCCGTTATCGTCCTCTTTTACAACGATATCAGAAAAAGTACCGTCTGCAAGTTTTTTCAGCTTAACAGGATATTCTTCCATAGTCCCCTCCTAGTCCGTGGCAGATGCGGCTATAACTACAAATCTGCCAATCGTTCTGTCATATATGGTATAATACATAGAGCCCCACCATTCATTCCCGTCGTCAAAATATTCCGACCAGTCATGGCTCCAGCTGTATATCTCGGTGTCCTGTACCCCTTTCGGGAACAGCATGGAGTTTATGCGCCTGAAATCATCGACATTATAGTGAGAACCATAGGGCGGGTCGATAAAAGCGCGGTAGTATCTGCACTTCTGTAGGAAATCAGGGCCGCCGAAGAATTCTTCCGTACTGACAGCTTCACACTTCATCATATCCGTAGCATAGCTCAGCGCATATCCATCGTCTGCCACGCTTAAACTGTTAAACATCTCCATAGCGAACAGCGCCGCATTTCTGTGAGACCTTTCGCCCTCATAATGCTCATGGCTCTTCATGATAAAATACTCTATAACACTTTCATCATAGCCCTTATAGACCTTTTCAAAAGATTCATCTCTTATGAGGGTCATGCCTTTGCTTTTTTCAAGCTGTGGAGTGACATCTTCCTTTTTAACCTCGAACCATGTTTCTCCGTCTTCGCTCTCAACATCATCGGGGTATCTTGTATCGATAACATAATAGCTGTCATGTTCTTCCTTGATAAAGCACCTCACCACGCCCTCCCGAGGGCAGGTATCGTCCGTATCATCATAAGCGAATATAGGCAGTTTATCTTTAAAAACGTGTATATTCCCAAAGCGGTCGGTGAGTTCTGCTTCCGCCCACATGGGGTATGTGCCATAATCGGTTATCTTTGTTATAATGAGTTTAGCCTCCGCCATATCTTATCCTCATATCATATATTTTCCAGCAGACCCGCTTTCTGCATGGCACAGGTCAGCTTCTCGTAATTCAGTCCCTTTACCACATGGCAGCTTGAACCCTCTGCCGAAGTGTACACATAAAGGTGACAAGTCCCGTTCATCCGCTGAAAAGGGTTTCTCCTAATCATTATCTTGCTTATCCTGTCTATCCTGACAGAAGCCCTGTGAAAGCGGTAGAATCTGCAATAAGAAAGCATACAGTGTCCGCCCTCAAAGCCCACCGCCGTGTGGAATGCCGCATTGACCTTTACTATCACCAGCCACACCAGCGGCACAACGGATATCACCGCCAGATTTGTCAGAGCGCTCTTCCAGTCAGGGATAGTTTTTATCACCATCTCAAAGCGCGGTATCAGCCTGCAAAGGAATTCATATAACGCTCCCGGCAGAAGACATATCAAAAGCGGCAAAGTCACAAATCTCCTGATATCTCCCCAGCCTGTGCGCACATCGTATCCCACAGAGGGCATATTCGGCATAAGCAGTCTTACGGAAGTCTCCGCCGATATAGTGGTAGTTATTGGCACCAGCGCCGAAAGTTCCAGTCTGCGCTTGCCGTAGCCCGTGCAGTGCAGCTGCACCGAACATATGCCGAAAAGCTTCATGAACATGGACTGCTGATAATCGATATAATTTATCCTCTCGCGCATTATGATATGCCGCCGCTTTGTACCCTTGCCGCTGCTTATCAGCAGCATATCCGCACACCGCGTACAGCTGAATCCCCAGTGCCGCAAAAGGTTTGATATAAAAGATACAAACCAGCTGCCAGCTACCACCAGCGCCGCAACTATCAGATACTTGGGTATATGCAGTGTCATTTTTTCCAGCTGAGTATTCACCTTTGCCAGAAATTCTTCCTCTATCTCACGCCCGACTATCCTGTACGCCTGATATATAAAGGTCAGAGTAAGCAGCATACCCGAAAGTGTGGAAGAAAAAAGCAGCGAAAATATCAACAGACTTCTCTTCTGAGTGTTGAAAATGTACTTCGGCTTGTTGCGGCATCGCTGCGTGGCAAGCTCGTATATCCTGAATGCCTGTTTCTGGCTGATATCAAGCCGTATATCCGTGTTCTGTATGCTTTTTGCATCCGTATCGATATATACCGTACACGCTCCCAAAAACCTGAATATATACCCCTGACACAGTGACATTGAAGACATCTCGCTGAAATACACCTGTGTCTTTTCAATGCCGAAATAACCCGTGTGAGCGATTATGCTGTCTTCTTCTATCTCGAAGTATATGAACACCCAACGCAGTATGCCGTATCCGAATATCACCGAAAGGGTAAGTATATCCACCCAGTTGGTCTTTACCCAGCTTTGAAAATCGAACTGTGTCGCGATAAGGTATTTTGCAAGAGGTATCAGCAGAAGCCAGAGATACTTTGCGATATACATTATGATCTTTACAGGGTGCTGCCGCCGCCTGAAAAACCCGCGTATGCCCTTGTATTCGTCTTTCATTCCTCTATCCTGCTCCTGATGGAATTGTTTACCAGATTCATTATCTCCTCAGCATCCCGCCTGTTTAAAAAAGGTATCACCAGCCGTGAACCCAGAGCGTTGAGTATTATGAAATTCATACCCGTCAGCCTGCCCAGAGGGAGCAGTATGCAGGTAACAGATTTCACCGCCGAGGTCAGCATGAACTGCTTTGAAGTGATAAAAAGCCCGCTTTGGGCGGTAATCTCCTTATCCGATACAGTGTAGCCCGCCTTATGGAAATAAAATGGCAGCACAAGCACAGCGAAAAGCGCCGCAATGACCCACAAAGGCAGCAATACATAGTAATCCGCAAAACTGCTGTGTATATGGGCGTACTTCTCCATAAGGTCAAGCACCAAGTTCAGCGCGAACCTGATGAAAAAAAGTATAGCACCCAGCAGCGCATATATAAGCGCCAGCGGTCTTTTTGAAAGCTTGTAGATCTTCATATCCTCTGCTCCTAAGTTATGGTAAATGTATACTTTTATGGTTTTTCCCGCCTGTGCCGACAGTTATACATATTAAGTATAACACATTTCAACCTGCTTTACAAGTACAAAAGCAAAAATAATTCACAATTTATAATTTTTATTTCGCTATTTTCGACACAAATACATATGCGTTAGTTTTTCGCTTCCTCTTTGATGTTTATTAAACAACAAAAAAGCCATGCATTAAAGCATGGCTTTTCAAATCTCAGGAGAGCCCTACGGATAATTAGTGAACACCCCAAGTTAAAGTCTTATCGAGAGTTCTCTTTCCTTTTAAGTGTGCTGCAAGAATAACAATATCTGTAACATTAACTTTTCCATCAAAGTTTATATCACCAAAGTGTGAGATAAAATCTTTTTCATAAAACGTAGCACCGCCATTTCCAAGCACCAGAATCGGCATGTTTCCGTGATAGTACTCGGCTGGAGCGCCCTTGACATAAGCGGTCAAACGTCTAAAGTCCTCATCGTCCAAAGTACCATTTCTATTTAAATCACCACGCAAATGTTTTATTTCATAATGACTTGATTTTTCGTTCCATGTTATATTGAGTCCATCCTTTTTGAATAAGATGGGCTTTTTATCCCAATAATCAGCACTTGCAGTAATTCCGCTAGATATCATAGTAACAGCAGAAACCGCTGCCATCGCGAGTGAGATGATTCTTTTTTTCATTGTTTTCATTTGTCTTTCCTACTTTCTTTCAAAAAATATTTCAATGATATACATGGTATCACTCATTATTATATATTTGAGCTTCATATCATTGTATTTTTATTATACATCTAATTGTGAGATTTGTCAATATATTAACCATTTTATTGTAGACAAGCCACAATTTATTTAACACAACACCCGCGCAACTGCCAAAAATTATGAATTGTTAATTATGAATTATGAATTACCAAAGGGGTTGAAATATTACGGAAAGTGTGTTATAATCATAAAGTAAATTTTGATTTTCTCATGGAGGTTTAAAATTATGGGAATGTTTGATAAGCTGATAGCTAATCTCAAGGCTGAAAAGAAAACTATCGTATTCACCGAGGGCAGCGATGCCCGTATACTCAACGCTGCTGACAGACTTCTGAAAGAGGGTCTGATGGGCGTTATCCTCTGCGGCAATGTTGACGATGTAAAGTCCGCTGCAAAGGCTGGCGGCTTCAATATCGACGCGGCTGAGATACTCGACCCCGAGACTTATCCCGAGATGGACGCTCTCGTTGCACAGATGGTAGAGCTGAGAAAGGGCAAAATGACCGAGGAAGAAGTTAGAGCTGCACTGAAGAAGTCCAACTACTTCGGCACAATGCTGGTAAAGGCTGGCAAGGCTGACGCTCTGCTGGGCGGCGCTACCTATTCTACCGCTGATACAGTAAGACCTGCTCTCCAGATCATCAAGACCAAGAAGGGCAGCAATCTGGTAAGCTCCTCCTTCATCCTTTTCAGAGAAAAGGACGGCAAGGAAGAGAAGATAGCTATGGGCGACTGCGCTATCAACCTGGGCTATACCGACAGACTTGACAAGGAAGGCAACGTAGTTCTCTCCGCTGCAAGACAGCTGGGTGAGGTCGCAGTTGAGACTGCAAGAACAGCTGCATACTTCGGCATTGACCCCAAGGTAGCTGTACTGAGCTTCTCCACCTACGGTTCAGGCAAGGGCGGCACTGTTCAGCTGAGCCACGATGCAGTTATCGAGGCTAAGAACATCGATCCCGAGCTGGTTATCGACGGCGAGTTCCAGTTCGACGCTGCTGTATCCGCAGAAGTTGCTAAGACAAAGTGCCCCGACAGCAAGGTCGCAGGTCAGGCTAACACATTCATCTTCCCCCTCATCGAGGCAGGCAACATCGGCTACAAGATCGCTCAGAGACTTGGCGGCTATGAGGCTTACGGTCCTATCCTCCAGGGTCTGAACGCTCCTATCAACGACCTCTCCAGAGGCTGCAACGCTGATGAAGTTTACAAGATGGCTATCATCACCGCAGGCATGGCTTGATAGTAAAGCAGTATAATTACCCCAAAAACAGTCCCAGCCATAAAGGGCAGCGCTGATTTAGATGTTTTTCGCCATAGTATTTCCGATGTCAGGTCAGAAGTACTATGGCGTTTTTATTGACAGTGCTGAGATGCTGTGATATAATTGTTACTAACATAAATCGGAATTTAGGAGGGGGAACGGACAAATGGAACTGAAAAGAATTGAGTATGATCTGACTGTTTGCAAAGTAAAGGATATATCAGATATAGATATGACCGCAAATTTTTATTTTATTGGAAAAACGGATGAAGAATTATCCTTGGTTTGCAAAACAGAAGATGTTCCGGCAGAAACCATTGAACGGGATGACGGTTGGAAAGGCTTTCGTATTCAGGGAATACTTGATTTTTCGTTGATAGGTATCTTATCAAAGCTGTCAGGCATCCTCGCTGAACATAAAATAGGTATCTTTGCAGTATCAACATTCAATACAGATTATATTCTTGTGAAGAAAGAAAACTATAATAGAGCTTTAGAAGTCTTAGCTTCTGAAGGATATAGAATAGTTTAAATTCTGATTTAGGAGAACAGACATGAAAATATAAATCGGAGTTTATAGGCAGGTGCTTAGATTGGACGATAACATTATATCCAAATTATGCAAAAAGTGTTTTTCTGAAATTCCACAATCAATTGAACGATGTTCGGTAGGACAAGGCAACTATGTCTTTATTGTTCAATTAACTGATACAACGTATGTCATTCGGTGCAGTCCCGAAAAGAACGCTTACAATGATACAGTATATTGGTTGGAGAAATTGGCATTTATAGAAATACCTATCCCTAAAATCGTTGCCAAAGGCGTATTTGAAGATACCGAATATATTATCCTTACATATTTTGAAGGAAAGGATATCGGACTTGTATATTCACTTCTTAGTGATGAGGATAAGAGGACTATTGCAAGTGAAATTGTGTGCATTCAGGAGCGTGTCGCAGCATTGGAATTAGAAGATATTCCTTCCGAATGGACATGGCACTCCGAAATTAATTATATGCTTGACCGAGCTGAAGAGCGTATTGCGGCAAACGAATATTTTGATATTGAAAAAGTAGATAGACTTCGCAAATCAGCAATAGCTTTAGATAAGTATTTTGACAGAATAGAGCCAATAGCATATTTAGATGATGTAAGCACTAAAAATCTATTGATACATGACGGGCATATATCCGGGATAGTTGATATAGATTGGATAGGCATCGGAGATAGCCTTACTTATGTTGCACTAACAAACATTGCTCTCCTGAACATGGGATATGATACAGATTATGTAAAATACATTCTGAAAGAAATGAATCTGAGCAGTATTCAGAAAAAAGCATTTTTGTTTTATTCACTTATGTACTGTGTTGATTTTATGGGCGAGCGCGGAATGCATTTTACGGATAAGTATATAGAGGTAAACGAACAAATTATTGACAGACTTAACAGTATCTATGACTTGCTATGGAAAGAATTTGAGGAACACAGTCATTGAAATATAGTGATAAATTCTGATTTATTTCACTACTTACAGACCCGCCGTCACACAAAACTTTAATGCTCCGCTTACCAATAATAGGCGGATACGAGCCGCCCGCCCGAGGGCAAATTCTGATTTAGGAGAGCAAACATGAAAATAATAGCGATCGGAGCCGTCACAGCAGGCGGAAAAACAACTGTTGTAAACGCATTAAAAGCCAGACTTCCAAGAACAGCATCGCTTCACTTTGATGATTATACATTCGACGGAGAACCCGATGATCTTACCCAATGGGTATCGAAAGGCGAAGAATTTTATAATGTATGGGACTTATCACCATTAAAAGCAGATGTTGAAAAGATCATCAACAGCGAAGAATACGATTATCTGCTGCTGGATTATCCATTTGCATATCAGAATAAAATGATGAAAGACTATCTCGACTGCTGTATATTTATTGATACGCCGTTAGATATCGCAATGGCACGAAGAGTGCTCAGAGATATGAAAGATGCTTCTGCGGATGATATTCGCAATGAAATGAATACCTATCTGAAATTTGCAAGACCTTGTTATATTGATATGCTGACAGAAATTTTGCCGGACTCTGACTATGTGATCGATGGTGCAAAAGAACTTGAAACAATTATCAATGAAGCAATTGAGATCATTTTAAAATGCTAGATCCTGATATATCTTAGCAGGCAAATACAATGCCCCGAAGCACTTTGAAATGCTTCGGGGCTAAACTTCTTTATGGCTGTTTTGGAATAATGATGCAGTCATAGGTATCATGAGGTCATCGTGCTTTTACGAAGCGATACGAAAATATACGAACGTATACGAGATCATACGATCGTATACTTTGCAGTATAAATCAATCTGACTATCCCTTTACCACACCATTTAAAATGCTGTATCGACAGGGACATATTATGTTGACGTTATCTTTTCCCCCGCCGCAGGCGGGGGAAAAGATAACTGCCGTACTCTCATTATATTCCGTCGTTCGCTGTTAAGTCAGGCGTGTCAGCGGAATAAACATATAATGATAATGCGGTCGCATACGATGGGATGCGACCGCATATTTTCGTATCATGAATCTATCAGAACAGTGCCGTCGTTATCGATGGCAAGCTCCTTTACCTGCCAGCCGCCAAGTCCCGCATTGTCCAGCGAGAACTTCATCTTGCCCGCAAAGTACTGGTTTTCAACATCAACTATCGACATCACGGTAGGACCCGCGCCGCTTATGTAGCTCGCATACGCACCGTGAGTGTAGGCGATATCAAATACTTCCCTGCAACCGGGGATAAGCTCCATTCTGTAAGGCTGATGAAGCTTGTCATGAACCGCCGTCCGCAGATTCTCAAACTTGCCTGTCAGCAAAGAAGCCGAAAACAGCGCCGCTCTCGAAAGATTGTACACAGCGTCCTTGTGAGATACCTCCTTGGGCAGACAAGCACGGGCTTCCTCGGTCTTCAGTTCAAAATCAGGTATCATAGCCACAAATTTCAGCTTTGTGTATACCTCCTGCTTTACCCAGTGGACTTTCCTGCCATCGAACACCGCCGTAACTATACCGCCCAGCAATGCAGGTGCAGTGTTGTCGGGATGACCCTCTATCTGCGCCGCAAGGTCAACAAGGTCGTCCTTTGTCAGCGGGTCGCCAAGCATCTTGTTAGCACCCACAAGTCCCGCGATTATGCAGGCAGAAGACGAACCCAGTCCTCTCGCCATGGGGATATTGTTGGTCTGACGAAGTTTCAGACCCTCCAGCTTCTTACCGCATACGGCATACAAGTCCTTAGCGGAAAGATATATCAGATTTCTCTCATCACAGGGAACTGCGATATCATCAGATGAAGCGATATCGATAACATCGCTCTCCTCCATCTCAACATAGTTGTAGTAATTCAGCGCAAGTCCCAGCGCATCAAAGCCCGCACCAAGGTTAGCCGAGGTGGCGGGTATCTTAATGTTTATCATTTTACTTCCTCATTTCCAAAGGGCATCATTTTGTTTCCAGCGGACGAACTCTCAGCGTCACGCCTATGCTGTCAGCAACCGCCTGGGATTTAGCTATCTCCTCTTCGCCGATAACATCGACCACAGTGAGTATAACATTGGGCACATACTTTTTCATGGTCTCAGCGAATGAGAGCATTTCCGCAAAGCAGTCCTTGTCAGTCCACTTCGGGCGGGTTATCGCCATATAAGCCTCGCTGTCCGAAGCGTTAAGGCTGATTGAAACAGTATCAATAAGTCCATTGAAATCCTGCTCGGTCTTTCTTCCGTGTATCAGGTTCGCCAGACCGTTTGTATTGAGCCTGATGGGCGTATCGCATACCGAGCGAATATACTCAGCGGTTTTCAGCAGGATATCCAGTTCACTGGTAGGCTCGCCGTAACCGCAGAAAATTATCTCCTTGTAAGAAGAAAGGTCACGTGTTTTAAGGTTTTCAATGACCTCATCAAAACTTGGCTGATGTTCCAGCCACAGCGGGTCGGAGCCGTAAGCGCCGTCATCATTCTGTCTCAGGCAGAATGTACAAGCGCAAGGACATTTGTTTGTGATATTCAGATAAAGCTTACCCCATAGCTCATAGGATATGGTCATAGCTGTTTTTTTCATTTTCCATTCCTCCGTTTATATTAATGCTCAACTCATACATATTATAACATACCCAGCATAAAAGATAAAGCATAATTTTACACAAAAAAAGACCGCACACGGCAGTCTTTTAAAGTATTATTTTGCTTTCAGCTGAGTTCTCTCATACTCTTTCAGATGATGTGTGTCATTGAACGTGCATATCCTGAAATTTGCCTTATCGCCGTATCTGTCATCGGTGCAAAGTTCTGTCACTGCTGTGAAATCCGCATTGAACCCCTGCCATACTATCATCGGCGAGATATTCAGCAGATGCGCCGTAACTGCGCACATCGCCCCGAAATGGCAGAACATAGCTATGGTGTCATCGCACTTCCGCTTGACTTCGTAATGTCTGCCGTTTCGGATAAGCCCGTACTTCGCCAGCACCGCATCAACTCCTGCGTTTACACCCTGTATACGCTCGCCCATACCTGCCGCTTTCATAGCGGGATGCTCATACCAGCCCTCTTTTTGGTAGAATTCGGGTATCTCCGTCCAGTAATCGGGGGGCACATCCCAGACCATTTCTTTTTTGCCGCTATCGGGATTTTCCCACATCAGGTCAAATTCGTGAAGCCATTCGCAGACCTCTGCCTGCTTGTCGGGATATTTTTCCAGCGTTGCCTCACAGGTCTCCCGTGCCCTGCCCATAGGCGAAACATAAAAGTCCTTTATATCCTCACCCGCAAGCCTTTCCGCCAGCAGCTTCGCCTGCGCGATACCTGTTTCTGTTAGGCAGTCCTTAGCATAATCGGGCTCACCATGCCTGAGTATAAGTAACCTCATTTTTACCTCCCTGTGATCTGTTTTCCACTTTTTCTTTTCTGAATAGAACTATCAGCGAAACCACGAACATCACCGCATATGCCGCAGGTCTCAAGGACAGCATCGCTGAGAAAATCTCCGTATCTTTCCATTCAGTATAGCTTCCTATATTGATGATGATGTCATAAACAAAATGGAGTATCATCGGCAGTAATATATTGCCTGTCTGCAAATAAACTACCGCAAATGCAAAGCCTATTATGCTTGTTTCTATGAATCTGGAAATGTCCCAGCTAGTCAGTATGTGTATCAGACCGAATATGACTGCCGAAAATGCCGCAAACCCGAGTTTTACCGCAGTTCCGCCCTTGGTATACCTATAACCCTCACACATCAGTTCGCGATTCAGTATCTCTTCAAAAAAGCCTGTGGTCAGCTGCTGTAATATCACCCGCGATATCAGCAGACCCGCAGTAAGCCCCGTTACAGCCTTTGCACCAACGCAGAAGGATGCCGCGGTATATACAAAAAACAGCAGAAATCCCGCCGATGCTGCAAATGCCGCTTTTGGGTGATGGAACCCGAAAACTTCCTTTGCGTCTTTGCCGTAAAGCTTTTTCAGCAGATACAGCACCACCAGCCCGAACACCAGTCTTAATGCACTGCTGAATATGTACCACGGTGTACCCTTGAGAAAGTTCAGTGCAACTATCAGCGATATCGATACAAAAACGATCTCCACCATTACCCCCGCTACTATCCCGCACAGGCGTTTATCCTTCAGCACTCCCATAACATTATATACTCCTCATCATTTTCTTCTACTATCTTAAACCCGACCTTTTTGTAAAGCTTCACAGCGTAATTTGCTTTCTGTACCGCCAGTGAAGCCCTTGCAAAGCCCGCATTTTTCAGGACTTTCAGCATCTCAGTCATAAGCGCCGTGCCTATGCCCTGACCTCGGTACTCTTTGTACAGCGATATCGCAAATGATGGTGTGTCGCTGTCAATATGACCGTAATCCTCCATTATCCGCGTCCATACCGCCCCGACTATCCTGCCCTCACATTCAGCGAACAAGGCATTATCTCCCGCACGCGTACCGAAGTCCTCGGTATACACCTGCAATTCGGGCTTTTTTATGATATCCCTCGGCGGGGGTTCTACCCCCTCGGGGATAAAAATCGCCTCATACAAAAAATCCTCCAACAGAGGATATTCGTCCTTTTCGGGCTTTCTTATGGTATATTTCATGTTTCTCCTTTCTCACGGCTATTATCTCTCTTTTGTGCCGAATACTTCTTTCGCAGCCCTGAGTCTTTCATTATCCTGTGCGCACAATTTCTCTATCTGCTTCCACACATTCTCATTTTGTTCCTGACGATCCAGGTTTTCTCTGAAGATCTCCAGATCTGCTTTTTTGTAGCTGTAAAAAAGCATGGATATGTACTCATGTACATAGGAACCCTTATCTTCTCCGAGTCTGCACAATCCTTCCGCCAGCTGACGGAATCCTTCTTCTTTTCCCATCTTTTCGGCTATCATAAATGTCATGCTGACAGCCTTGTGATACTGTTGAGGGTGTATCTGAGTGAACTCAGTTTCAAAAGTACTGCATAATCTTTTTACCGCATCTTTTTCCGCGGTAAAATTTCCCGAACGCACATCATCATAGAGTTCATCGAACCTTTCAAAGTTCTCCTCTTCAAAATGATGCATATTATAGATAACTTCGTCTACCGAAAACATAAATACATCCCGCCTTTATGGTCTGAGTATCTCTCCGTCAACGCACTCTATCATCACTGTGAAAGGTCCGTCGTTTTCAAGGCTGACTTTCATATCCGCACCGAAAATGCCTTTTTCCACCTTGCCATTTATGCGTTCGTCACAGCATTTGCAGAAATACTCGTACAGTTCATTCGACCTGTCGGGGGCACCCGCATTGACGAACGAGGGACGATTTCCCTTGTGGCAATCCGCATACAGCGTGAACTGGCTGACGCAGAGTATATCTCCGCCCACGTCATTCAGTGAGAGATTGGTCTTGTCATTCTCGTCTGCAAATATCCTGAGTTTGCAGACCTTATCCGCCAGCTTTTCGCAATCCTTTTCATCGTCCCCGTGACCTGCGCCCATCAGTATCAGGAAACCCTTGTCTATCTCACCAACGACCTTGCCGTCAACTGCCACCCGCGCATAATTCACGCGCTGAATAATTACCTTCATATTTTCACCTCAATGATATTTTGAACGCGTGCTATCTGCACTGCGGTCATTTTTCTGAATGTCAATACATTTTAGTTTAGCATATTTTTTCTGATATTGCAAGTGTGAAAAAGCCCTGCCCACACTTAATGCCCTGTGTCGGGGCAACGCGATCAAAGCCGCGCAGATACGCGATGTAAAAGACCTTTTACATTACCCCGAACGCCCTTTTTGTAAAAATGTTTGGGTGGATTTTAGTCTGAGAGGGTGGTAAAATATCAGCAGGAACCAAAAACGGGCGGGAGGTGAAAGGGTTATGCATGAACCGGGGATATCGGCGGGCACAGCGGTGATAGTGCTCATCTCGCTTTACTTTGTGATAAAGCGGGCGGTAAAAAATGGTATTACTGAGGCTTAACGTGCCATCACAGGCAGGGATACCGCTGAGGATAACGAGATCCGAGAACTGCTCGGACTTGAAAAAGAAGATGAGATGTGATATCATAGTGTATATCACATCTCGGGAGGATACAACATGGAACTGGGTGCGCAGATAAAGAGACTCCGCAAGGAACGGGGCTGGAATCAAGATGAGTTTGCCGCAAGGGCTTATGTCAGCAGGCAGACTGTTTCAAACTGGGAGAATGAAAAAAGCTATCCCGATGTCCACAGCCTGATGATACTCTCCGACATCTTTGGCGTTACCCTGGACGAGCTTGTCAAAGGAGATGTTGAGACTATGAAAAAAGAGATAGACAATGCAAGTATCGATGAATACAAACTCTGGGCGAATATATATTCTGTGATGTTCATCATCGCACTACTGCTGCCCTATCCGCTGTCAAGGTTTTTCGGTTGGTGGGGAGCTGGCGCATGGCTGTGCTTCATGGCAGTGACTATCGGAGTGGCTTTCAAGGTGGAAAAGCTCAAAAAGAAGAACAATGTGCAGACTTTCAAGGAAATAACCGCCTTTCTCGAAGGTAAGAGCCTTGATGACCTCGAACAGATGCGTGAGGAGGTCAAGCGCCCCTATCAGAAAGTTCTGCTTGCCATCGGTGCAGGCGTGGCGGCACTCGCCGTAATGATGATAATGCACCTGTTATTGGATGTGCTGAAATAATTATCCGTAATACACAATGCGCCCCCCGCAGACCTGCGAGGGGCGCATTAGCTATGAATTATAAAAATCACATCTTCGCTCTGTCTTTAGCTCTCTGCTGATTGCTCAGGGTTCTCTTTCTGATACGTATGCTCTTGGGTGTTACCTCCAGCAGCTCGTCATCAGCCAGGAATTCCAGTGCGTCCTCCAGCGACATATTTCTGGGCGGGATAAGACGCAGTGCATCGTCAGAACCGCTTGCACGGGTGTTGGTCAGATGCTTTCTCTTGCAGACATTTACAACCAGGTCATCAGACTTAGGTGAAGCACCAACAACCATGCCCTCGTATACCTGAGTGCCGGCTGTGATGAACAGCTCGCCTCTCTCCTGTGCATTGTACAGACCGTAGGTAACTGCCTCGCCTGTCTCAAATGCTACCAGTGAACCCTGTGCTCTCTTGGGGATATCGCCCTTGTAAGGCTCGTAACCCTCAAATACGGAGCTCATGATGCCCTCGCCCTTTGTATCGGTAAGGAACTCGCTCTTGTAGCCGAAAAGTCCTCTTGCAGGGATAAGGAATTCAAGTCTCATTCTGCTGCCGATAGGATTCATAGCCTGAAGCTCGCCCTTACGGCTGCCAAGCTTCTCCATTACAGAACCAACGCAGTCCTCGGGAACATCTATAACAACTCTCTCGATAGGTTCGTTGAGCTTGCCGTCTATTTCACGGTAAAGTACACGGGGAGTGGAAACGCCCAGCTCGTAACCCTCACGGCGCATATTCTCGATGAGTATAGAAAGGTGCATCTCACCTCTGCCCGCAACACGGTAGGTATCAGCATTGTCGGTCTCGGATACTCTCAGGGATACGTCCTTCAGCAGTTCCTTGAAAAGCCTGTCTCTGATGTGACGGGTAGTAACGAACTTGCCCTCTTTGCCTGCAAAAGGCGAGTTGTTTACCGAGAATGTCATCTCGACGGTAGGCTCGCTTATCTTTACGAAAGGCAGAGGCTCGAACTTGCCAAATTCGCAGATGGTATCACCGATGGTGATGTTCTCGATACCGCTGATGCAGACGATATCACCTGCCTTAGCCTCGGTGCAGGGAACTCTGTTCAGTCCCTCAATCTGATACATGGTAACTATCTTGCCGCGGTATTCCTGCTTGGTGTTGTGGAAGTCACCGATGGAAACGTCCTGATTTACCTTCATAACACCGCGCTCTATCCTACCGATAGCGATACGGCCTACATACTCGTTGTAGTCGATAGCAGATACCAGATACTGCATACCGCCCTCTTCTTCAACCTCGGGAGCAGGTACATAGCTGAGAATCATATCAAACAGAGGTATCATATCGGTACCGCCGTCCATTGTCAGCGAAGCAGTACCGTCTCTGCCCGAGCAGAAAAGTACAGGGCTGTCCAGCTGCTCATCGGTAGCGTCAAGGTCAAGAAGGAGCTCAAGAACTTCCTCAACTACCTCTTTAAGACGAGCGTCGGGACGGTCGATCTTGTTTACAACGATTATGATCTTGTGACCGAGCTCCAGAGCCTTCTGCAAAACGAAACGGGTTTGAGGCATAGGGCCTTCAGCAGCATCAACCAGCAGAAGAACGCCGTTTACCATCTTCAGTACACGCTCAACCTCACCGCCGAAATCAGCGTGGCCGGGAGTATCGATAACGTTTATCTTAACGTCATTGTACTTTATAGAAGTATTCTTCGCCAGGATAGTGATTCCTCTCTCACGCTCGATATCGTTAGAGTCCATGACTCTCTCTTCAACAGCCTGATTCTCTCTGAACGTACCGCTCTGCTTGAGCATCTGATCGACAAGTGTGGTTTTACCGTGGTCAACGTGGGCGATTATAGCCACATTACGCAGATCTTCTCTTACCATTTTTCTTCCTCCCATTTTTTTGCAGAAGTTTTTTCCTACCTGTTACTTATTTATTCCCATTCTTTTAATTGAGCCCAAAGTTCAATAATTTGGGACCTTTCTGAGGGCACTGTAAAGTGCAATTTAACGAAATGCCCCAAACAGCAAAATAACCCTGCGCTCAGCGCAAGGTCACTTTCAGACAATATATTATAGCATATCATTATGAGTTTGTCAAGCATTGTTAAATTATTATTTTTGTCTGACGTTTCTCAGCTTCTTTTGTTATATAATTTATACGGGGGTTAAGCCTATCTTTCCGAAACAGTGTAGGTATCCCGCTCAATATGGACATCATATTCCCTCTTATCACCGTCGGGAGATTCCAATACCATCACCGTATCCCCTGCGCGCCTGAAATCGGCTTGTATCATATACTCATCGATATCCTCTGTATACGCGATCTCAACACTGCCGTATTTATCATCTGCGAGGTATACCGAATAGTTCTCATCAAAACCGCCCTCTTCTTCGCTCATTATACAAGCACTGTAAACAGGGGGCTTAACCAGACAAAGTACAGTCAGTCCCACTACGCACACTCCTCCGACAACCGCACCAACTGTCCTTATCTTCTTTCCGCTGAATATCAGCACAGGGTAGAATATCATCATGCAGGCGCAGAACAGCGCTATCAGTATATATTTCGGCATCGAGAACTGAAACTCAGAAAAATATTCCATATACGAAGTTCCCGTAAGTAATATCATCGGCAGAAGTATCAGATATCCCCACCATTTGTCCTTTTTCATCCAGTACCCGATATATCCCATCGGAAGACACAGAAGAGTCCATATGAACCAGTAGGGATAATACCCGAAAAGCTCCCACCCAAGGGGGCTGAATGGCACTTGTATCAGGTATACCAGCGGCTGACTTATCAGAAAGAACACAAAGCATTTAAGCGCCGAATCAAGATTTGACCTGCTGTTCATGATAATGAATATCCCAAAGAATATCCACACTTCAAAAGTTACTGCCATGGCATGGAACGAGGTGTGTTCCAGCACAGGCACTATGGCAAAGACCGCCGTCAGCGCCCCGGCGATAACAGCCATTATGATAAGTTTCAGCCAGCTGAGCTCAACTCCCCCGAACAGTTTCTTTACCGCATTTTTTATCATTGTTTCCACCTTTATCTTCTAATAAAAATGCCATAGCATCTCTGAATATTAATCCTGAGATGCTATGGCTGATCGGGTCAAGATCAGTATTTTACAGTGAACTGTACTCTGTCATTGCCGTTCTCATCGGGGTCTATCATCTCAGCCTTTACTATGGTGATAGGTGTGCCGGGAACAGAAAGCTCTGCATAACCGCCGTCAGTGTAGCCGCGGGATACAGTTGTGAAACCGTCAACGACGTCCATACCCTCGGTAACTTCACCGAATGCTGCATAGTTGCCGTCAAGGTAGCTGCAATCGGTATAGCAGATGAAGAACTGGCTGGAAGCGCTGTCAGGATCGTTTGATCTTGCCATGGAAACAGTACCGCGGACGTGCTTCAGATCGTTATCAACGCCGTTCTCGCTGAACTCGCCCTTGATGGTCTCTGAAGAACCGCCCATGCCTGTACCCTCGGGGTCACCGCCCTGTGCCATAAAGTCATCAACAACGCGGTGGAATGTCAGACCGTCATAGAAGCCCTCGCCTACCAGCTTTTTGAAGTTCTCGCAGGTGATAGGAGCCTTGTCTGCATGGAGTGTCATTGTGAATGTGCCTTCCTTGAATTCTCTCTCAGTAAAGTCAACAGTGAACTTTGCTCTGTTATGACCGTCAGCATCAGCGGATATCATCTTAGCCGATGTGATGGTTATGGGATTTACGGGAGAAGCAAGCTCATTGTTCTGGTTCATCGTTCTGTCGCAGTTGAGGAACCTGTCAACAACTTCCATGCCCTCAGATACCTCACCGAACGCCGCATAGTTGCCGTCAAGGAAATCGCAGTCTCTGTAGCAGATGAAGAACTGGCTGGAAGCACTGTCGTTCTCCTGTGATCTTGCCATGGATACTGTGCCTCTTACGTGCTTGAGGTCGTTCTCAACACCGTTGTTGCTGAACTCGCCCTTGATGTTCTCGCCGGAACCGCCTGCGCCTGTGCCCTCAGGGTCGCCACCCTGTGCCATGAAGTTTGCCACTACTCTGTGGAATGTTACACCGTCATAGAATCCGCTGTTTACCAGCTTTTCAAAATTCTCGCAGGTGATGGGCGCCTTGTCCTCACGCAGTGTGATAACGAAGCAGTTGCCCGAGAGATCCTCGTCACCCGAAGTAACAGCATCTCCGCCATTGTTCTGTGCCGCAGTATTCTTATCATCGGAAGCCTTTGAGTTATCTTCCTTTTCGTGTGCGTTTCCGCATGAAGCGAACGCACCGCAGGTCAGTGTCATAGCCACTGTCAGCGCCATAACTTTCAGCGCCTTGGTTATTCTGTTTCTTTTCAAGTTTTTTCAAATCCTTTCATTGATTACCGCCGCCGAGAGCGGCCACTATATTATTGTCGCTTCTCAATTATAGCACCTATCTTCTCAAAAATCAACCGAAAGCTGTATATTTCACCGAAATTTCATCATTCCACCTTACTGCGGTTGACTTTTCAAACCATCCGCATTATAATATATAGTATCTGCGCAAAGTGCTAAAGCCAAAAAGTGCTCAGAAATTTCAATACAAATCCATTACTAATAAGGGGTCACTATGGAAAAGACAAAAAAGCAAGAACTTCCTGCGGCGCTGCTGACGGTATTATCGGCACCGCTGCTTATCATGGCGGTCATATTATACGCCTATAAACTGGACGGCGCATTTCCTTTCGGCAAGGGAACGGTAGCATGGGGCGATATGATACAGCAGGTAGTCCCGCTGCTTATTGATTTCAAAGATATGCTTGCGGGCAAGGACGGAGTATTCCTGAACTTCAATAATGCCTCGGGCATGAATATGTGGGCGGTTATATTCTTCTTTCTTGCAAGCCCTTTCTCGTTCCTTGTGGTCTTCATAAAAAAGACGGATATGCTGTACTTTGCAAATATCCTCGTCATGCTGAAACTGATGGTCTGCGGCGGCACTGCTTCGCTCTACCTTTATAAGACCCGCAAAAAGCTCTACCCCGTGTGGATAGCCGCTCTTGGTACGCTTTACGGTCTCTGCGGCTACGGTCTGCTTTACTATCAGAACGTTATATGGCTGGATATGATGTACCTTTTCCCGCTGATGCTGCTGACTCTGGAGATGCTCTGCGAAAAAAAGCGCGTCCTGCCCTATACCCTTGTCCTCGCCGCCATGATGGTGGTAAACTACTATATCGGATATATGGTAGTAATATTCATCATGCTGTTTATTGGCATTGCCCTCTGCAATATCCGCCGCGAAAGTTCTGGCGGAGAGACCGCTGTTAGATTTGCAGTTGGCTCCGTAATGGCAGCCCTGCTGACAGCCGTTGTATGGCTGCCCAGCCTTTTACAGTATACCCAAAGCGGCAGAGTTAAGGAAGAGTTTTTCAGTTCGGTGAAAAACTGCGGATTTCTCACCACCTACGAGACCGTACTGCCAACCATTCTGTGCTCGGCATTCGTGCTGACAGCAGTATTTTTCTTCTCCTGCGACGGCAAGTCACGCAGCCGCAAGCTAAACAATTATCTCACACTCTCAATTCTCACCCTTATCCCGATAATCGTTGAGCCCATAAACCTCATGTGGCACACAGGCAGTTATATGTCATTCCCCTCACGATTCGGCTTCATCACCGTATTCATGCTGACTGTCTGCACTGCCATGTACCTTGAAGAACGCGATACCATCCCACGCGAGAACAAACTCACTGACCATATCGCAGTGATAATACCCGCGCTGGTGGCCACATACCTGTTCATTGACCTCATCACCGATTTTATCGAGAAAAACCGCGAGACCGCAGGCAAATATACACGTTCACTCTGGGGTGACAGAAACTCACTTCAGATATGCGTTGCAATGTTCCTGCTGATGTCAGCAATGTCCGTCCTGATGCTCCTGTTGTACCGCAGGGGTCTCCTCAGCACCAGAACACTTTCCATAATCTGTACCGCACTTATCCTCTGCGAATCATTCGCAAACACAAGGATATACCTCACCAACCCCGTGCTGAACGACCCCGAGCGTGCTGAAAATCAGAACAAGGTCTATGACCTCGCTGACAGGATAGATGACGATGAACTGTTCCGCGTAAAGACCGACGGAAAGCTGTTTTACGTCAACTTGGTGGGCACCCTCGGCTACGGTTCAATAAGTCACTATACTTCCCTGAACAGTCAGGATTATATGTTCATGATGAAGCGTATGGGCGTGTCTTCAAACTGGATGGACGTAGGCAGTTACGGCGGCACCGAGCTCACCGATATGCTCATGAGCATAAAGTATAAGATAGTACGCGGAGAAGCCGAAAATGCGGTTTATTCCAATGAGGAATACTCCATAACCGAAAACAGCGCGTTCCTCCCCTCGGGTATTATCCTTGGCGATATCTCCGCTATTGAGGGCGAACTCCCTGATATGTCCCGCAGCGAGATACAGCAGTTCATCTGCGATAACGTACTTACCGATAACGCAGTAAAAACCTATTCCTTTGATGGCACAGAAAACGGCAGTGGCTATACCGTAGCATGTGGCGAAACCCGCGAGCTCACTCTCGATATAAGCGGCAGACAGTCCATCTACTTCGATGCTTTCGACCGTCCCAAGGTAGCCCTCGGCAGTGAAATCGACGGCAGTTTCGATATCATGGTGAACGGCAGCATGATAAAGACAGGCTATCCCAGCGGCGAATTCAACGGCTTGCTGAAACTCGGCGAATTTGAAAATGAGACTGTAACCATCACAGCGAAAGTCAAAAAGGATACCGACCTGCGTTCCCTTGGTGTGACTGCCATAGATACCGATAAACTTTATTCCGCCGCCGAAGCCGCAAAGACAGTGGGCTTCACCCGCAAGGGCGGAAAGCTCACAGGCAGCATAAACGCCAATGCAGGACAGTACTGCCTGATAAATGTACCTTACACCGACGGACTCAGAGTACGCATCAACGGAAAGTCCACCCCATGTATAAGAGTGCTTGGCGACCTCACCGCAGTTGAGCTCACCGACGGCGAGAACGATATCACCGTCACCGCTATGCCAAAGGGCTTCATCGCGGGACTGATAATGAGCATAGCAGGCGCAGCCCTCTGCATACTTTGGCACTTCGTTATCAGCAAAAAGCTGAAAGTTCCCGAAAAGGCTTCAAAGGCGCTGATGTGGACTGTCATGGCAGCAAGTCTGGCTGTATTTATGGCAGTATATATAGTACCCGTGTTAGTTCACCTCACCGCAGAGGATAATTAAAGGAGGCGTAAAGGCAATGACCTTACAGCAGCTGAAATATGTAATAACCATCGTGAGCTGCGGCTCTCTCAGCGAAGCCGCAAAACAGCTGTATATCTCACAGCCCAGCCTTTCAAATGCTGTGAAGGAGCTTGAAAAAGAGCTTGGCATCGAGATATTCCGCCGCACCCCCCGCGGCATGACCCTCTCCTCCGAGGGCACCGAGTTCCTCAGCTATGCAAGACAGGTAGTCGAGCAGGCTGAGCTTCTTGAAGCCCACTATTCAGGGGGCAAAAAGATAAAAAGGATATGCTCCATATCCACCCAGCACTACGCCTTTGCCGTTGAAGCTTTCGTGATAATGCTCTCCGAACTGGATCACGAATCCTATGAATATACCCTCCGCGAGACCCGCACAGGCGAGATAATCGACGATGTCCGCGACCTCAACAGTGAAGTCGGAATACTGTTTATAAATGATTTCAACCGCAAAGTCATACTCAAACTGCTGAAAGAGAACAATCTGGTCTTCCACCCCCTATTCCGTGCCGACCCCCATGTGTTCATAAGCAAGGCACATCCCCTTGCCAAGGAAAAGCAGGTCACCTACGAACAGCTTGAAGACTACCCATTTGTATGCTTCGAGCAGGGTCAGCTGAATTCCTTCTATTTCTCCGAAGAGATATGCAGTACCCGCACATTCAAAAAGCAGATACACGTAAGCGACCGCGCAACGCTGTTCAATCTCTTAGGCGGACTCAACGGCTATACCATATCAAGCGGCGTGCTGGGAAGTGATATCAACAGCGGCACCATCACAGCCGTACCTCTCGTTACCGATGAAGATATGCTGTTGGGCTGGATAGAGAACAGCCGCACAGGACTTTCCAACGCCGCAAAACGCTATGTGGATACCCTGAAAAAGGTCATCGACAGCTATGGCTTCATCCTTCTCGACGAAAGCTCTGATATTCCGCAGTAAAAATTCACATTAAATTTACAAATTTCGTCGTCTGATATGATATAATAAACTTTGGTATTTTATTACGATAAAGCATTATTCTGAAAGGAAGTAAAATAATGAGTGACAAGAATCTTGAAGAAATGAGTTTTACCACCCGCGCTATCCATGTCGGCGCTGAGCCAGACCCCGCAAGCGGCGCTATCGAGCCCTCTATCTATATGGCAAACAGCTTCCTGCTGCCCTATGACCCTTCTACTATGAACTGGTCTGCATCAGAAGCTAATATATATACCAGAAACGGCGGCGTCAATCAGGGTATGCTGGAAAAGAAAGTCGCAAATCTCCACGGCGGTGAGGACTGCGTAGTTCTCGCAAGCGGTGTTGCGGCACTTTCCGCTCTGTTCTTCACCAAGCTCAAAAAGGGCGACCACGTAATATTCTCCACCGTTACATATATCGCTACATACCGTATCTTCAACGAACTCTGGTGCGAAAAGTGGGGCATCGAAACAAGCATAGTTGACTGTACCGATATCGAAAAGATAAAGGCTGCTATACGTCCCAATACCAAGCTTATCCACTTTGAGACCCCCGGCAATCCTACCTGCTGCATCTGCGATATCGAAGCTATCGTTAAGCTGGCTCATGAGAACAATATCCAGGTATCCGTGGATAATACATTCTCTTCGCCTTACAATACAAGACCTCTGGAATACGGCGTTGACTTCGTAGTTGAGAGCCTTACAAAGTACATCAACGGTCACGGCGATTCCATGGGCGGTGCTATCATCACCGACCACGAGACCTGCGAAGCTATCCGCTACCAGGCTCAGGTCAACATCGGCGGCTGCATCAGCCCTTTCAACGCATGGCTTATACAGAGAGGCGCTGCAACATTCCCTCTGCGTATGCAGGTGCATAACGACAACGCACTGGCAGTAGCAGAATGGCTTGAAAAACAGCCCTGCGTAAGCTTCGTAGCTTATCCCGGTCTGAAGAGCTTCAAGAACCACGAGCTGGCAGTAAAGCAAATGAAGAACGGCTTCGGCGGTGTACTCAGCTTCGGTCTCAAGGGCGAGCACGACCTCTACAACAGAGTTGTTACTCACCTGAATGTGTTCACATCAGCTGTATCCCTGGGCAACACAGGTAGCCTGATAGTATTCCTCGGCGAGGACGACGAGAGAATGTACCTCTACCCCGAGGAGTTCCACGGCGGATTCTACCGCGTGGCTATCGGTATCGAGGACAAGAACGACCTCATCAACGACCTCAGACAGGCATTCAAGGCTGAGGGTCTTGAAACTGTAGACTGATACATACATCAACATAATATCAAACGCGGCATTTCCTTTAAAGAAATGCCGCTGTTTTTAAAGGAGAAATATCATGCCCAAGCTCATAATCCTAAGAGGAAATTCAGGCAGCGGAAAGACCACAGTTGCCCAAAAGCTACAGCATATCATCGGCAGAAATACCATGCTGATACCACAGGACTACGTCCGCCGTGAGTTGCTCTACGCCCGCGACGGCGATGACAGTCCTGCCATTCCCCTGATGACATCCCTATTGGAATACGGTCACGGGCATTTTGAAACCACCATCATCGAGGGAATAACAAAATCTGATTGGTACAGCCCGCTTTTCAAACGGGCAAAAGAACTCTACAAAGATGAGGTGTACGCCTACTATTTTGATATCCCATTTGAGGAAACTCTCCGCCGACACGCCACCCGCGATAAGTGCGGAGATTTCGGCGAGAAAGAAATGCGGGAATGGTGGAACGATAAGGACTATCTGCCATATCTACCCGAAAAGACCATAACAGAGGATATGTCCGCCGAAGATATCGTTAATATGATACTTAACGATATCGGATATGAACAGCGATCATAATGCTACACCGAAACGAACCCAGATTATCAACAAAGGAGAATCGCTATGGTTGAAAACTCAGGGCACCGCGAACGTATGCGGCAACGATTCAGAAATAATACCGACCTCAGCAATTTCACCGAGCAGGAAGTTCTGGAAATGCTTCTGTTCAATGTCATTCCCCGCGCCGATACCCGTGAGACCGCACATGATCTGCTTAATAAATTCGGCAATCTGCACACCGTCCTCTCCGCCGATATAGATTCTCTTTGTCAAGTAAAAGGCGTGGGCATAAAATGCGCCGAACATCTTGTATTTCTGGGACAGGTCTTCCGCCGCGCCGAAAAAGAGAGCCTTATCACCGTTCAGGCAGACGATTTTGAATCTCTCAGCAGGTACCTCACAAATTTCTTCAAAGGCGACACCACAGAAAGACTCTGTGCTTTCAGTATCAATAAATCGGGAAAACTCACCGCTTGCACAGTCCTCTCCGTTGGTATCACCAATCAGATCGCCTTTGATATCGAAGATCTAAAAAAATTCCTGCACCAAAACAGCGCAGAAATGCTTCTGCTAGCCCATAACTGCCCTGACGGCTCTGCTGATCTCACCGAGGAAGATATCCTGCTCACCCGAAAGATACGCAATCTGCTGGAAGATGAGGTTTATCTTCTTGACCATGTTATAGTTGGTGCAGATGGTATGATCTCTATGCGGTCAATGGGCGGGTTCAGAGCGTTTGAGTGAGCCTAGCATCTGCGTGGAAACTGCCAATGAGTCAATCCGCGCGGTTTATACGAATGCGTCGGCATATGCCTCGAGCTAGCAGGCTTGCGGGAGGTTTGCACAGTCAGCAAAGCTGACTGTTAGAGGCAGAGCCTCTCGGTCAAGGCGCAAAAGCAACGCGGCAACAAAGTAATAAATAGCAAAGCAAACTTCCGCCCCAATATGGCGCGGCACGCGGTCGACGCAGTCACCGCTACAAAAATACGAGCGTGGACAAAACAACTGTCCACGCTCTTTTTACGTCCGTAAGTTATTGCCGCGCCGTCATCGGACAGCGATAGCGAATCCGATGACTCGCCTCATCAGGGGCGACAAACGTCACCACACAAACTCAAGAAACGAGGGGCGAATCGTCCATCGCAGTGCGGATATTGCTGAGCTCAAATGTTCCACGCGGAACATTTGTTTGAGATCAAAGCGAATACAAGTTCAGCAAATATCCGACTATCCCACCATCCCGATCACCATCAGCACCCACTCACTTGGAAAGATAATAAATCACCCCATAAGCAATACTAGCCAAAGTCCCGTAAAGTATCACAGGTCCGCAAATAATGAATATTTTCGCCCCTACACCCGTGATATAACCCTCAGTGCGAAACTCCAGAGCAGGTGCGCATACCGAGTTCGCAAACCCGGTTATCGGCACAAGAGTGCCCGCACCCGCGTGTTTTGCGATCTTTTCGTAATGCCCCAGACCAGTCAGCAAAGCCGAAATAAATATCAGCGTGATGGACACCGCCGTCGCACTCGCCTTTTCGCCCAGACCCCAAGCACCGTATCCCGCCGACAGCAACTGCCCCGCGACGCATATCAAGCCCCCTGTAATAAAGGCTTTCGGCACATTTTTGTACCACTTGCTGCCACGCTCTGCGGCGGCACACATCTCCTTGTAACGCTCCTTTGTGATGCCCGTTTTATCTGTAAAATCCTGCATGATATGACCTCCCGAAAATCATTAACGAAAATTCGCACAAACAGCCCTCGCAATTTTTGCCTGAATATGATTATATAAAAACAATATTTAGCTGCTCTGATTATTGTTACCGGGCAGCTTTTATTTATACAATTTTTCGCCCAGTTATTAATGAATCTTTACCATATGGAAATATTATCCAGTAGATTTTAAGCGTTGTTGCTAATTCGCCTCTTTATAAAACGTTTTTCTTGTGGTATTGTACAACGTGAGTTAAATGGTTTAAAAAATTTAATACCGCCCACTTCACAGTCTGATCCACCCGAAATCGCAATATTTGAATCACGCTAACCGAAAAGATCACACGAAAATTTTCGCTCATCGAATTTGCGAAATAGCCCGCGCATCAATTTATATACAAAAAATGTCTTCAATATCAACAGTCCATGTCAGTGCCCGCAGAATTTGTACTTAATTTTTTGCAATTATTAAGAAAATGCAACTTAATGCCATATATTTCCAATAGATTTTAAGCATAGTTGCTAAATCGCGTGTTTAGAAAACGTTTTTATTGTTACATTGTACAAATAACGTTAAATGATTTAATAAATCTTAAAATGCAAATTTGCACTCTTCAGAGTCGCTCTGTAATTATGTACAATTATTGTATAGCCTTCTTCTTAATTATTACGCGAAAGGGCTTAATTTATACAGATTCGTTCCTAACTATTAAGGAAATTTTACCTAAATCCAGTATTTTCCATTAGATTTTAAGCATTATTGCTAATTCATCTGTTAGAATAACGTTTTTGATAGCAGATTATACAATTCAAATTATGAACGACATTTCACAATTTCAAACTCAACTTAATTAACCGGTCTGCACTCATCGCCCACCAAATTTTGTGTATAAAAATTGTACAATTCCGTTCTAAACTATTGCGCAAAAGAGCTTAATTTATACAGATTTCTTCCTAATTATTAAGGGAATTTTGCCTAAATCCAGTATCTTCCAATAGATTTTAAGCATTGTTGCTAATTAAACGATTCACACGATGCTTTTATTGACATTATCCACAATTTAAATTATGAACACCATTTCACAATTTGATTCTCCGACTTAATTAACCGCTCGCACCCCGAATAACGGCTCTTTCTGCTCATGTACTCTCAACACTTTATATAGTAACCGTTCTTCCGAGGACTATTCACCTATTATATAGTCCCTCAACCTATATATAATAGAAAGCCCGCATCTGATCTCAGCTCAATCCACCCTTGCCACACTCCAATACTTCACCGGAAGTCCCGCCATTCTTCTGCTAAACCACCCCAAAACATCACACCGAGCCATCACCTTGTACAGAATGTTATATTTAACTGTGGTGTGCAGCTTAGTTATTGTTCAAATATACAAAGTCTTTTTATTCTCACAATATTATATTGACAAATGATATTATACGTCGTATAATATCATCAGAACAAAGATATTACAGAACTCAAAATACTGTAAGAGAAAAAATATTACACAGTATAAAATGCACTGCAGAGCAAAAGAGACGAGATGACATCAAACAAAAGACAAAAGAGAACGCCCAAAAGGCAAGGAGAATGACTTATGCACAGAGTTATCAAAGAAAGGAGCAGGAATATGGGATTTCCGGTCAACGCAGGACTGCTTGATGCAATGGTGCTTTCGGTGGTCCAGAACGACGATACCTACGGTTATGAGATAACACAGTTCCTCAGAAAAGCCGTTGATATCTCAGAATCAACCCTCTACCCCGTACTTAGAAGGCTCCAGAAAAACGACTATCTGGAGACCTACGACAAAGAGTTCATGGGAAGAAACCGAAGATATTACAGAGTCACCCCAAAGGGTAACGAGGCACTGGAAGAATATCGTCAGGAATGGCAGACACACAAAGAAAAGGTAGACAGTATATTGATGAACAAGGGGGCGGACGATAATGAACAGACTTGAATTTCTTACAAGCCTCAGATATAACCTTGAAAAAGGCGGGCTGCCCCGCGAGGATATCGAGGACGCGCTCAGCTATTATGAGGAGATATTCCTCGATGCAGGTTACGGCAGTGACGAACAGACAGCACAAACGCTGGGAGACCCGGAGACACTCGCTAAGGAGATACTCATAGAAAACGGTATCCACCCCGAAGGCGACGCTTCATTTGAAGTCGGTGCTGCAAAAAGAGCGCCCTTTGAAGACGTTCAGGACGTTGCTTTTGAAGAAGTGGGCAAGGAAAATACCGAGAAGAACGGCTCCTATAATTACGGCTACGGTTATACAGGCACCGAGAATACATCATCATACGCAAACAATTCTCAGTACGCTTCTTCACAGACATCGGGAATATTCTTCGATGCAGCTACAAAAGCAAATCAGGTACTGGGCGGAGCTATCAACGAAGCAAAAGATGCTTTCAACAGAAGCTTCAACGACCCCACGATGACAGAAGCACAGAGGACCACCCGCAATAATACTCTTCTCAAGATAATCCTCCTTATCGTGACCTTCCCACTGTGGATAGGCGTTGTTGCAGCTGTCGGCGGAGTACTCTTCGGATTGGTGGCAGCACTTTTCGGTATTGTTATCGCACTGGTGGCAGGCGGATTTTCAATGGTGATCTCAGGTATCGTAAACCTGTTTGGATACACTCCCGAAGGCATCATGATGATAGGCATCGGCATGATAATGCTCGGCATTTTCGGTCTTGTAGCAAGACCCGGCTTTGCAGGTATCAGAAGACTTGCAGGCGCTTGCGTAAACAGTATGCGCAGCATTTTCGGAAAGATATTCGGAAAAGGAGGACAGCGTTATGAATAATATAGATCTTGAAGAAAAGACATATACCACACACAGAAAGAGAGTTTTCCCCTTCTTCTCGGTAGGGCTGATAATAGTCGGCACAGCGATGCTTGTAGGCGGCGGTATATTCTATGATCAAGCTGAAGCTTCAGAACATAACATAGGCAAAGTGATTTCCGTTTCCGATAATTTTGAACTTGGCAAAGCAAGTTCTGTCAAGATAGATGCGGGCGCAGGCAAACTCGATATCCGCCCCAGTTCCGATGACCGAATCCACATTGAAGGCAATGTTCCCGAGGACTATGTCATTAAAGAAAACGACGGAATTCTTCTGGTTGATCTTACACAAAACTGGAACTTCCACTTCAACTTCAACGCCTTCGATATAGGCAGTTCCACCGTTGACGCAATTCTCTATCTCCCCGAGATCGAATACGAAGAACTGTATCTTGAAGTCGGCGCAGGTGAGATAACCGTAACAGATATCAAGTGCCGTGAAGCTTCCATTGATTCAGGCGCAGGTGAGATAACTGTCAACGGTCTGACCGCTAAAGGCTTAGTCAGAACAGATATAGGTGCAGGCGAGATCACTATCACCAAAGCAGTTACAGGCGGTCTTGATGTAGATATCGGCGCAGGTGAATTCACTTATACCGGCGAAGTCAACGGCGATATCGATGTTGACTGCGGCGCAGGCGACTGCAATATCGCCCTCACCAACGATCAGGATGAATTCTATAAGAAATACTCTGTAGATACAGATTCAGGTGTGGGCGATATCAAGGTCACCTTCAATAATAAATAAAGAAATCAGAAAACATAAACCAAACGTCAGCTAGAATAAACGGAGATAATGATATGAGCAATGAATTGAAAAGAGAGCGCGTCTGGAAAAGAGGACGCACAACAAGCTCGGCACGTTTGGCAAAACAGCGCGAAAACGATCTGATAAGCCTTACGCTGGGCTTTATGGGAAGTCTTGTGGGCGTGTGGATGGTGAGATACTTCACCGCTAATTTTATAAACGGTATGCCCATTGCACTTCGGGCAACACTGCTTTTCGTCCTTTACTGGGCGGCCGCAGTGATACCGATAATATTTATCCGTCAGGATAAAATGAGTGCCGCCGACCTGGGATTTGAAAAGAAAAGTCTGGCAAAGCAGATACTTATTGGCATAGGTCTTGGGCTTGGCACATCACTGGTGCTGACTGGCATACCCGTACTTGCAGGCTTCGGAGAATATGTGAACAACGGCAAAGACTATACCGAATCATGGCAGTTCATCTACGATTTCGCCTACTGCATACTTGCCGTGGGCGCCGCAGAGGAACTTGTGTTCCGCGGCTTCGTTTTCAGCAAACTGAAAAACCTTTTCGGCAAAGAGATATACGCCGTCATAGGTTCGTCCCTGCTGTTCGGGATATTCCATATCTTTACAGGCAATATCATACAGATGTTAATAACAGCAGTTATAGGCTTCATCTTCTGCCTGTACAGAACAAAGATAAAGGACTGCACGCTGCTATCGCTGATACTTTGCCACGGCATATATGACGCTATGATAACCGTATGGGCACTGCACGGATAAAAAAACAGAAAAACCGTCAACCCTCAATGTGAAGAAAAGAGAAAAGGAAACAACAAAATGAAAAGAACATTTAAAATAACAGGATCAATATTACTCGTTCTGATGATGCCGGTCATCATCGTAACAGCGATGATAGCAGGAGATACCGGCACAGACCTTTCAGAGAATGACAGCATCACCGCTGATATCGAAAGCGTGAACGACAACGAACACCCGCTGATATCCGTTTCGGGCTTCGGAACTTCATTACAGGCATCGGTATCACGCAGCCGACTGACCATAACCACACATATCCCCGCAGAAAAATAACTTTATTTAATGACCATAAGGGGTGCATCATGAAAACAGTCATCATACACGGACAAAGCCATAAAGGTTCTACCTACAATATAGCACATATGCTGGGCGAAAAAATAGGCGGCGAACTCACCGAGTTTTTCCTGCCTAGGGATTTCAGCGAATTCTGCACAGGCTGTACCCGCTGTTTTCTCGAACACGAAAGCAAATGCCCCCACTATTCCAAACTCGCACCCATAACCAAAGCCATTGATGAAGCCGATGTGGTGATACTGGCAAGCCCTGTATACGTCTACCACGCAACAGGCGCCATGAAAGCATTTCTAGACCACTACGGCTACCGCTGGATGGTACATTCCCCCGACGGCAGAATGTTCACCAAACAGGGCGTGTGCATATCCACCGCCGCAGGGGCAGGCATGGGGCGTACAAACAAGGATATGGGCGACAGCCTGTTCTTCTGGGGGATAGGTAAGATATACAAATACGGCGTTGGCGTAATGGCTACCGACTGGGACAGCGTATCCCCCAAAAAGCGCGCCGCCATCGCCCGAAAGACCACCACTATGGCAAATTCCATAAGATCACGTGCGGGTCATGTGACACCATCACTAAAAACAAAAGCCGTGTTCTTCGGTATGCATCTTCTCCAGAGAAAAGGCATAAACGAACGCGATAAAAAACACTGGCAGGAACAGGGCTGGACAGGAAGCAAACGCCCATGGAAGACCTGAACCGAAATTTAAAGACTATTTAATAATTTTAAAGGTATAATAAGTATACAGATAAATGACACAAAACGAAAAAACTATTTGCAGACGACCGAAAGGAGATAACATTATGAACGGAAAAAAGCTTTACAGAGTAAGAAACGATTCCATGATAGCAGGAATATGCACAGGTCTTGGTGCATATCTCGACCTTGACCCCAATATCATCAGGATAATATGCGTAGCAGGCTGCTGCATAGGCGGACTTCCCATAATACTGTATATACTGGCAGCCATATTCCTCCCCGAGGTACCCGATGCCGCTATGGCAAGGGGACAGGCACCGAGTCAGAACTACTCTCCCGTAGTTGATATCCCACCTGAGAATATCAATAATACAAATGATAAAGATATCATCTGACGGTATTGACAAACCGCGTAAACAATAGTATAATTTCAGTGAAATATAATATACTTATTCTCATGACACACCTGACTTAACATCGTTTAAAGGAATATAATGAGAGTTTGGCGGTTATCTTTCCCCCGCCGTTGGCGGGGGAAAGATAACGTCAGCATAATATATCCCTGTCGAACCGACATTTTAAGTGGTGCGGTAAAGAGATAATCAGAAAACATAATACACCGAAAGGAGTATCTACTATGGAAAAGAAACTTTACAGGATAAGAAACGGTTCCATGCTGGCTGGCGTATGCACAGGTATTGCAGCATATTTCAATGTTGATGTTAACATCGTAAGACTGGGCGCAGTTATCCTTGCGTGCATGGGCGGTGTAGGTATCATACCTTATATCGTGGCCGCTATAATCCTTCCCGAAGGCTAAAAAGATCACCTTTTACCATAATGCAGTATCGGACGTTCCTGCCCCGCGCAGAGAACGTCCGTGCTTTTTACATGAGGAATCAGCATAAATTTGTTCCGATTAAGCATGTATAGTTGTTAATATCGCTAAAACTTTGCTTTGCGGGACTTTACTCGCTTTACAACTCAGGTGAATGGTGCTATAATATATGGGTATATTTTAGGCAATACCGCCTTGATACTGGAGGTGCAGCTATGCTGTCCGAAAACGTGCTTAATGATTATACCGATGACTGGGTGCAGCGCTGTGCAAAATCAGACTGTATCCGCTTTGATATACTCCAACGCCGCGGCATAATGCTTTTCTGTGATGATAAACAGATAAAACAGACCTTTGAAAATATATTTGAAAAAAAGGACGTGTACTGCACGGATGTCCCTCTTTCGGGGAACGAAGAAGTGCTGTGCTGTCGCTTTTCTTTTTGTCGGGGAGTAGTTCCCAAAGGCGAATACTCTCCCCATATAATGATCACCGATATCCCCGAAGAAGCCGAAAAATACAGGGATACCTGTGCTGTCCTCTATACGGGCAGGATTTTCGGTGCAGGCTTTGAACACAGCCGCGCCCCGCGTGAAAACAGCGCAACTGTGATACACGATATCTTCGCTGCCGCACTGTTCATGGCATCACGGAAAAATCTCCGCAACGGTGTTTACTACTGCGGATTCGGCGGCTGTAATATCAAGGCAAAGTCCCTTGTCTCAGGCGGATATAACCCCCTGCTTACCTACGAGGACAGCCTGTTCATGCTGGAATACTCAAAAAAATACGAGGATAAGATCTTCTGTTTTGATAATACCTACGGCGGAAAACTCTCTCTCCTGCATGAATCGCTTTTCCTGTGCCTTGAAGAATTCGACAGGATATGCCGCAAAAACGGTATAAAATATTATCTGGGCGGAGGTACTCTCTTAGGTGCAGTACGCCATAGTGGTATGATACCCTGGGACGATGATATGGACGTTATGATGCTGAGAGATGACTACAAACGCTTCCTCGCAGTGGTGGAAAGCGAGATAAACAGCGATGAATTCTTCTTCCAGTCCTCAGAAACCGACAGCGAATACCACAGCATATTCACCAAGATAAGGCTTAACGGCACCGAGTTCAAAACAAGGTTCTCGTCCCGCTTCGGCAGTATGCATCAGGGTATTTTCATAGATATCTTCGTACACGATAAAACAGCGGATATAAAAGCTTTGCAAAAGCTTCATGTCTTCCTCACCCTTTTCGTGAGGTCAATGGTCTTCCATAAATGGGAGGGCACACCCATGCACTTCTACGGAAAACTGAAGCTGCTGTGCAGGCTGACTACCATGTTCATCAAGCATACCGATATCCGCACCCTTGAAAAAATACAGGAACGCACAGTCACATTTTTCGACAGATTCCCCACTCATAGTCTCTATGACGGCACAGGTGAGCATCTGCGCCACGGGGCATTCCCCGCAAAATGGCTGGGCAGACCTAAACATCTCCGATTCGGAGACCGCGAATATCCTGTACCGTCAAACTATGACAAGTATCTGGAATATTCCTACGGTGACTATATGAAGCTTATACCCGCCAGCCTGCGCAAAGTAGGTCATGACGTGGTCAGTGTAAATTTTGGAAAATACGGGGAATGACCCCGCACAAACGGAGGAAATTTGAATGAGTGAGTATAAAGTAAAAGGCAAGCTGGGTCAGATACAGCGCCGTGCCGCAGAAAAATCTTTCTTCAAGTTCACTTTCATGCGCGCAAGACAGAAGACCGACCTGCTAATATCCTATCTGATGAAAAAATATATATCCTACAGCACAAGGGATAAGGTGGAGAAGAATAAGATAGTGTTCATGCACTATAATAATGTATATGAATGCAACCCCAAGTATATCTGCGATGAGATAATCAGACAGGGTCTGAAATACGATATCGTGTTCGTTACCACCAAAAAGATAATGGACAGCCTGCCCCTGCCTTTCCCCCCCGAGGTAAGAGTAGTGAGAAGAAATTCTCTCGAACATCTCTACGAGATGGCTACCGCAAGGGTATGGGTTGATAACGCAGTAAACTTTCCCTGGAACTATGTTCCCAAAAAGGGCAACCAGATTTATATAAATACATGGCACGGTTCTATGGGTCTCAAAAAGATAGACCCCGATGCAGTATCCGATAACCACTGGAGAAAATGTGCCGAGACAGCGGGTCATATAACCAATTTCATGATATCCAATTCTTCCTTTGAAACAATGGTATACCGTACCACTTACTGGAAGAGCAAAAGGGTCAGGGTACTTGAATACGGTCACCCCAGAAACGATGTACTTTTCTGTTCCGATGAAGAAAAGAAAGCTATCAAGGCTAAGGTATGCGATTTCTTCGATATCGAGGAAGACTGCAACCTCATTCTCTACGCGCCCACTTTCCGTGATGCAAGAAACCTCGATTGCTACGATATCGACTATAACAGGATACTCAATGCCGCAACAAAACGCTTCGGCGGCAACTGGAAGATAATCAACAGATACCACTTCAAGGTGGCAAACAAGCTGGCAAATGTCAAGGCTGTAAGGAACAATCCCGATATACTCCAGGGCAACCTCTACCCCGATATCCAGGAACTTATGGCTGCCTGCGATATGGGTATCACCGATTACTCCAGCTGGATATGCGATTTCGTACTCACAGGCAGACCCGGCTTCATCTATGCCAACGACCTCAAATCATACGATAAGGAAAGAGGATTCTACTATCCCCTGGATTCCACACCTTTCCCCATCGCCGAGAACAATGACCAGATGGAAGCTAATATACTGGCATTTGATGATAAGAAATACGATGCTGACGTTAAGCAGTTCCTTGCCGACAGAGGAAGCAAGGAAGACGGCAAGGCAGCCGAGCGCGTAGTCGGACTTATCAAAAAGTATATGACCGAAAGCAAGTAACGGGAGGAATAATATAATGAACATAGCAGTAATTTTCGCAGGCGGAAGCGGAGTAAGAATGGGCGCAGGCATACCCAAGCAGTTCCTTGAGATAAACGGCAAGCCCATCATCGTCCACACACTGGAACTCTTCGAGAACCATAACGATATCGACAAGATATATATCGTAATGCTCAAAGACTATATCCCCTACATGAACAAGCTGGTGAAGAAATTCGCCATAAGCAAGGTGTGCGGCATAGTCGAGGGCGGCGAGACAGGTCAGGATTCTATCTATAACGGTCTGAAAAAAGCCCAGAGCGAGAACCCCGATGATTCCATCGTTCTTATCCACGACGGTGTACGTCCCTGGGTAAGCTACGATACCATCTGCAACAATATCGAGGGTGTAAAGCAGAACGGCAACGCCATCACCTGCACCCCCTGCTTTGAGACTATCCTCATGAGCACCACAGGCAAGACAGTAGAAACTGTCCCCTACCGTAAGGATACCTACGCAGCGCAGGCTCCTCAGAGCTTCTATCTTGGTGAGATAATCGCTGACCACGACAAGGTAAGAGCCACCGAGAACCGCTATGATAATCTTGTTGACTCCTGCACCCTTATCAAGAGCATAGGCAAGGAAGCCCACATGGTAGAGGGCAACCGTGGAAACATCAAGGTAACGACCCCCGAAGATGTCTATATGTACCGCGCACTTATCCAGTACCGCGAGAACGAGCAGGCATTCGGCATAGGTTCTACACCTGATATACTGAAGCAGAAATAATAGAAGCCATCTGCGTAAGGTGCAAAACCAAAATGCATAGCGAATAATAAGAGGACAGCGAACTCCCGACCAAATATGCGCGGCAATAACAAAAAATACGAGCGTGGACAATTGAACAGTCCACGCTCTTGATTTTTTATTGCCGCGCCATTTTGATAGTACGGATTTGTTCGCTTTTTTATTTATAGCACTCTTGCCGCGTGCTTTCTTCCTTGGCAATTTCCACTTATTTGCTTCTTCTATTCCAGATACCCGAAATTGCTATCAGTATTTACAAAGTCAATATTATATACGCATATCACTCGGTCGATATCATGACTTTTTACGTACTCGGATACTGTCTCTTCCTCGAAATGATAGTATCTCAGGTCGATCATGCTTATGTGATCAAACTGGTTACAAAGTTCGGGCAGAACAGCATTTGCGTAGCTGTCTTTCAGCAGGAGCACTTTTTCATCCGAGGGGGCGCTTGTTTCTATCTCGCAAAGAGCGAAATTACCGCCCATTATAGATGCGTATTTATCCTTAGTGGATTCGGGGGCTTTTACGAAAAGTCCCTGTTTGGTTGGTACGCCGTCAACTTCTGTACATTCCGCTGGTACAGCGTGGTCGCCGCCACGAGACACATACTTCACGGTAATATCGTTGCCCTCATATGTCACCTGTTCGATAGTATCGCTTTTTGCCCAGGAAGACGGTGCTTTTGAGTAGAGAGTACCGTAGAATCCCGTGAGTTCGCGGGTGTTTTTTTCAAAACTGTTTACTGCGGGCAGACCCATGGTCTGTCTCAGTACGGAATATCCCAGTTCTGCGCCAAGAGCAGTCCAGTGATGGTCGGTGCGGTAGTAACAATTCCCACCCTCAGATCTCAGTGCTTCCTCGGGGTAAGCCAAGGTTATGCGGTCTGAGAGTGTCTCGCGGATATGCTCGGCTGTGGCGTGCTGGTCTTCGCACTTATTCACCGATGGCAGCTTATCTTTCAGCACGCAGGAAGCGTTGGGCACCAGCAGGAATGTCACGGGGATATCGCTGTCAAGGCTTTCTGCGAATGAATTCAGGGACGAAATATTCATATCTACCCTTGCGGTATCCTCATGATAATCCTGTATATAGTAGCCATCCTCGGCGAGATACACGCCGTTGAGGAAACTTTTGCCAAGAACGGTATCTGCTGATGTCTTCAGGGTGACAAGCTCGTCTTTCAGGAAGATCTGGTCGGACATATAGTTTTCGATATCCTTGGTGAAGTCCCCTTTTTTCAGCCTTTCGGCGGTGAATTCTGGCACCTGCTGAAGAGAGCGGTTCTCCATCTCGGAGAATTTCCTGTCGGGGCTGATTATACCCGCTGAAGTCATACCAAAGACCAGTATCAGGAACACCGCCGCCGTTATGATATGACCGTTGTGGGGAAGAGTTTTGTTTTTAGCCTTTTTCTTAGTTTTCTTACTCATTATCAGACCTCACTGCCGTGGAGTTTCATATAAGCTTTAAGTACCGCCATCTGTGTTTTGGCATCAGGGAGCCGGTTCTCCATCACCATGCGGAAAGCTTCTTTCAGCGGTACTTTTTTGATATCGAGGAACTCGCCGTCGTCAAGGTGCTGTTCGCCGAAGTGGAGACCTCTCGCCAGGAACATATAGATTATCTCTGTATCATAAGCAACTGTGGGATAGATACAGCCCAGATATTCAAAGCTGTCAGCGGTGGCGCCAACTTCTTCTTTGAGCTCGCGCCTGCCGCATTCTTCGGGATCTTCCCCGAATTCCAGCTTGCCTGCGGGAACTTCTGTCAGAACTTTTCCGAAGGGATAGCGGAACTGCTCAACCATATAAAGCTGTTCGTTTTCATCGATGGCAGCCACACATACTCCGCCGGGGTGCTTTACGAACTCACGTACTCCCCTGCTGCCGTCTTCAAACTCTATCTCATCACGGAAAAGCTTGACAACAACGCCGTCAAATATCTGTTCCGAGGAAAGTTCTTTTTCCTTCTGATACATAAGTACCTCCCAAATCACTCAGCGCTAACTTCTGCTGTTTTCTTTTCTACCTTATCGTCCTTGTCGAAGAACTTGCGGTAAACGAGATATCCTGCAAGTGCCACGAAGCCGAATATTGTCAGGGCGATGCCCTTTTTCTGACCGTCTGCGGAATAGCTGAACACTATCTCGCTGTCGCCTGCGGGTACAAGTACCGCCATCATGCCGTAGTTTACTTTCTCTACCTTGACATCTTCGCCGTTTACCTTAGCAGACCAGCCCTTCTCGTAGGGTACGCTGAAATATACCAGCTTAGGCTCTTCCAGCTTTATCTTGCCTGTGAAACCGTTGGTATCGTGGCGGAAATAGTAGCAGCTCTCCGCTTTTCTTTCAGCGCAGTTATTGATATAGTTGTGGTATGTGAGTTCGTCATCAGTGAACTCGTAAGGCTTGATATAATCGGAATATACCGCAGCCTGATTGCCTTCAAGGACAAGGGCTTTGGTGAGCATTATAGTCTTTTCAAGCTTATTCTGATCCTTTATGGCTTCATCGTCGGTATAGTAATCAAAGGCAAAGCCCATGGGGATATAGTTCTCGTTCTCATAGATATTGAAACCGTTCATGGTATCGATATATTTGAAGCCCAGAAGCTTTGGAACGGTCTCGGACTTGGGATTCTCATTCTCACCGCTTCTCTGCTTATCGGTGAGTTCATCGAAGTAATATCTTACGGAATTCAGTGATCTGAGGGGGTAGTACTCTGGTTCCATACGGGTAGCAACGTCTCTCTGCTGACCGATCTCAGCATAGAAATCCATGATAGCGGGATCAACACAGCTGTGGAAGCATCTCATGGAAGAAAGATCCCAGAACATACACCAGTTATCAACACTGTCGGAAGTATCAATACGGTAGAAATCGCTGTCCTCGCCGCCGTATGCAAATTCGGAATCCAGCTTTGCGGTGTCGATATTCTTTCCGCCGTTTATGGCTCTTTCGATATAATCGGCATTATCGTTGCCCTGCTTTACACCGTACCATACTTCGGAGGAATTGCATACCACGCAGGCAACGGCTGTCATGCCCACTGCCACTGTTGTGAATCTCTTTCCGCGGGGGATAAAGTATATCAGCGCACATAGCGCAAATATCATACCAATGGTAACTCCTACCTGGATATAGTAGAGTTCGGGGTACTGTGCCAGCTGACCGTAAACTATCTCCTTGCCTTTGTACTTGGGGAGAAGTCCCACTGACAGGAAGCCTATGCCTGCGATAGCTGTGGGCAGGAATCCCTTTTTCAGCTGGTCGGGGTCTTCTTCCAGCACCTTTGCGGTCATAAGCGCGAATAACAGTATGGGGTGATAGTACCATCTTGCATAGTAAGATGAATTGAACAGCATGAAAGCGGAGTTGAGTATTGGCACGCAAGCCATGATGACGAAAACTATCACAGACCAGCCCAGCCAGTCGCGCTTTTTGCGGGTACGCATATAGGCGATTACACCGCACATTGAGAACAGGGGCAGATATCCTGCCAGTGATGCCCATCTTGCGCTGTCAACATCGAAGATGTTAACGCGGGCGGGCATATCTGAGAGTGTGAAAAATGCCTGGAATATTCTGGCGATACGTGCCTTATCGTTATAAAGGATAAAGTCAAGACCTACCATGCGCTCGTTTACACGGTAGTTGTTCATAACCATCAGTACCGAGGGCAGAAGTATGATGCAGGACATCGCAAGTCCGATAACGGCTTCAACACCGAGGTAGATGAACTTTTTGAAATCTATCTTGAAGTCCTTTTCGATACATCTGAGGAAGAAATATATGACCGTGAATACCACCGCGCTGACAAAGAAGAAGTAGCTGATAGTAGCGGTGATGGCTACCGCGATGGCGAATGCGCCCTTTTTGTTTTCCTGCACCAGAAGCTCAAAGGCCAGTAACAGCAGTGGGAAAAATGCAGTCGCATCGTGGAAGTGGTTGAAGAATATATTGTATGTCTGGAAGCCCGAAAAAGCGTAGAGCAGTCCGCCGATAACAGCGCAGTCCTTATTGGTGATGAATCTGCGGAGGTAGGCATAGGCACACATACCCGCAACGCCTGTTTTTATGGCGAGTAACCAGGGCATAAGATATACCGTCGCGCCCACGGGGAACAGGGTAGTCAACCAGAAAAACGGCGAGCCCAGCAGGTAGAACGAATAGGTGCTGACAAATCCCGAACCGAGGTCGGTGCCCCAGTCCCAGCCGAGGTTGCCCTCCTTGACCATCTGCTGTGCGTGCTTGTAGAACATCAGCTGCTGCGAGTTGAAATCGCCGTAGTACATAAATATGCCGTGATTGCGTATCATGGCAGGCAGGAAGCCTATCATCATGCCCACAAAGGCTAGTATGAAGAGCAGAAGATATTTTTCTCTCCCCTTGCCCTCGGGCGGACTTAGTTTGCTTTTGAACATCTGAGAATTTTCCTTTCCTTTATATATTTAATATAATTAACGTATCGCATACAGATTTTATTATATCACAACCGTGGTCTGTTTGCAATAGTTTTTTTACCAAAACTTAGGGGCGGAAAGGGGCGTATATAGGCAAAAAATGCACCCGTGCCATAATTGCCGAAATTTATTATGCGGCTGCTTTTTTTAAGTATATAATCACGAATCGTTTCGGGAATGATTGACATTGATAATAGGGCATGATATAATAAGTCAGTTTGTAAGATATATACAAATTATGCTGTACAAATTTGACATAATGAGCAGAAAGGAAATCAATATGAAACTCAGATATATGGCTGTTACACTTACAGCTCTCATGATGATGTGCGCATCAGCTTGCGCAAATTCGGAAAAGACTGACAAACCCGAAAAAGCAGAAAAGGCAGAAAGCACAGCATCTTCTACCGCCGAAATGCAAAGCACCGCAAGTACGGTATCCATGCCTGACCCTGTGCCTGTACCCGAGGGCGGGTGGACAGACGAAACCATCAAAGATGTTATTTACATCAACGGCAAAAATCTGGAACTGCCATGCACAGAAGATGATCTTGGTGATGGGTTTGAGATTGTGCCTGATGAAGAGTCTGACAAAAGATTAAAAGAAAAAGGCAGTACAACATATGAACTCAACTACTGCGGTTATAATGTCGGGCAAGTCGCTAAAGAGGAATCCAACAAGATTAGTTCCATTTATTTTGAAGCTTGTGAATCCGAAACCTCACATAATGTTAGGGAAGATTACCCTGATATCCCATTCAGTATCAATGGAGTAACTATAGGTACACCATTTTCTGATGTCAAAGAGATAATGGGTGAAGATTTCTCGGATAAAGGAGAGTCTGGTTTAATTAGTTTTCGTACTGAGCATTTCTGGATAGTTATGCATAATATAGATGATAAGATATCTACTATCAAAGTATTTTATCATTAAAAATATGTTCTCAACACTTGTACAGCAAGCGCGCATGACCCGCTAAAATCCAACAGCAAACCAAAAAGTCTGCCGAAAAAGCAGACTTTTTTTGATAATTGTCATTTTTTCTGTGGTGTATATTGCCAATATTTTTGTGTGAAATATGTACGTTGTTACAAAAAATTCAAAAACAAAAAATAATTTAATTCATTCTCTTGACTTATTGTGTAGAAAATGTTATGATATGTTTACGTTGGAATGTACCACAGTATAAGGCGGTTCGCAGGTGTATAGCAGTCATGTTTAAGGATTACGAAAAGTTTAGCGATGAAGAGCTTGCAAAGCTCTCGGGCAGTGACAAGGCTGCGCTGAGTGCGCTTTTATACAGGTATATGGGCACAGCCGAGCGTATCGCTGTGGGTCTTGCACCACGGGCAGGCCGTGAACAGATCATCAAAGATCTGGTGCAGGAGGGCATGATGTCGCTGCTGCGCGCGGTGAACAGCTATCGCCCTGACAGAGGGGCTGGGTTTGCTGCGTATGCGGGGGTCTGCATAAGGCACAGTATGCTTTCATATATTATGAAAGACAGCAGATACAGCGGCGAGGAAAGAATATCCACCGAGGAGATCGAAGAGGATATCAGCGGCAGTGACGAAGATATCCCCGAAAACGCTGTTATCGCCAAAGCCGAGCATGACGTGCTCTATGATCGCATAGCAGATGAGCTTTCCGAGCGCGAATGGCAGGTGCTGCAGCTTTTTCTGGCGGGACATTCTTACAGACAGATAGCTGACAAGCTAAGTATCAGCGAGAAATCTGTCAACAACACCATGCAGAGGGTCAGAAAAAAACTGCGTGGGATATTCAGATAACGCTGCGCTGCTCACGGTGAGCGGACACGATCGTGACGGTGCGAATCCGTCGGCAGCGGGACAATTACTATTTTTAAGATCGAGGTAAGAGAAAATGTACGAGGACAAGACATTAGTTTGCAAAGATTGCGGCAAAGAGTTCATCTTTACTGCCGGTGAGCAGGAGTTCTATGCTGAGAAAGGCTTCACCAATGAGCCCCAGAGATGCAAGGCTTGCAGAGATGCAAGAAAGCAGGCAGGCAGAGCTGAAAGACAGACCTACACAGCTGTATGTGCAGCTTGCGGCGGCGAGGCTACTATCCCCTTCAAGCCCCGTGAGGACAGACCTGTTTACTGCAGCGAGTGCTTTGCAAAGATGAAAGAGGAAAAGTTCTGATTTAACTGATAATGTTAATTTCGGGTCATTCCCGTGAAAGCGCTGCCGATGGGCGGCGCTTTTTTGTGCATAAAAAAGCCACCGTAGAGCAAGTCTTCTCGGTGGCTTAGTGTTTATCCGTTAACAGGGATACGCGGCACACGCGAAGTTATGTCGCAGGTGACTTCGTATCCGATAGTGCCTGTCAGGGCGGCGATGGTATCAGCATTTATCTCGGAGTTCATAAGTATAACTTCGTCACCGACTGTCACATCCGGGATATCCGTAACGTCGCACATGAACTGGTCCATGCAGACTCTGCCGCAGATACGGCATTTTTTGCCGCGGATAATGACTTCGCCCTTGTTTGACAGGGCTCTGGGATAGCCGTCGGCATATCCCGCAGTGACGGTAGCAAGCTTTATGCGCTTATCGCTGACGAAAGTTCTGCCGTAGCTGACCGCTGTGCCCTCGTCTATCCATTTCACCTGAGAGACCACAGCTTTCAGGGTCATGACAGGCTTGGGCTCAAAAGGTAAGGGCTTGGCAGGGTCGGGGTAAAGACCGTAGAGGATTATGCCCAGTCGCGCCAGGGTACTTCCCTCTCCGTAGCCGTAAGCGCCGCCTGCGGAATTTTTGATGTGAGCGTGTTTCAGGTGTACGCCTTTGGCTTCAAGAAGCTCTTTCACGCGGAAGAATCTCTCCGACTGCATACGGGTGTACTCCTCGTCAGAATCGTGTACGCCGTCAGCGGAAGAAAAGTGGGTGAATATGCCTTCGAGGGCGATATTTGGCAGTTTTGAGATCTCTGCCAGTTCATCTGCCTGTTCTTCAGCCGTACCGTGTACTCCTATGCGGGTCATGCCTGTGTCTACCGCACCATGCAACCGCACAGTTTCACTTGCGCCCGCACTGAGTGCCTGAGCGTAGGAAAGCTCGGTACAAGCCTGTATTATATCGTATGAAGCAAGCTCGTGGGCGAATTCGGGGGGAGTATAGCCGAGGATGAGGATATCGCCCTTAATGCCCATGTCTCTCAGGCGTATGCCCTCGATGATATTGGATACGGCGAAATACTTCACGCCGAAATTCTTTTGCAGATATGGCACTATAAGGTCGTCGCCGTGACCGTAGCATGAGGCTTTGACCACGCACATAAGCTCGGTATCCTCGGGGAGAAGTTTTTTATATTCGGTAAGATTATAGCCCACTGCCGAAAGATCTGTCTCAGCCCAGCAGCGCTTCAAAAAATTCATGTACAAGACTTCCTTTTTAAATGTGATATTATGATTATACTCCCTCACGGAGATTTTGTCAACAAAAAAGCTGCCCCTAAGGACAGCTTTTGAAAACAGAAATTATTCCTTGGCAGCGTCAGCCTTTGCAGCTTCGATCTTTGCGAGAGCTTCGGGAGTTGCACCTGCGGTCAGAAGATCGCGGATCTCTGTCAGCAGCTTCTCCTCAGCAGAAGGCTCAGCAGGAGCTTCCTCCTCTTCCTCTTTCTTCTTGCCTATCGTCAGAGCCTTGTTGACAGCCTTGAGCAGGATAAAGAGAATAAGCGCGATGATAAGGAAGTTCACAACAGAGGAAATAAATGCACCGTAGTTGAACTCAACACCGCGCACAGCCCATTTACCGGCTGAAACGATAACATTGCCGTTCTCGTCGGTCTTCGCGCCGCCTGTGATAAGTCCGATAAGGGGGTTGATGAAGTTGTCGGTCAGTGATGTCACGATAGTGCTGAAAGCACCACCGATAATGACACCGATCGCCATGTCCATAACATTGCCCTTGAGAGCGAACTCCTTGAATTCTGTCATAAATTTCTTAAACATACTTCTACACGTCCTTTCAAAAATTTTATCTGATATTATAATAGCACATCAAAGTCTTGAAGTCAAGTCGAAATCAGCTAAATATTTTTATATTTCAAAAGATTTTTCAGAAATAACGGCGAAAATGTCTGAGAAGATCTGCTCTCTTTATAATAGTATACGTGTTACGAAAAAGAAATTAGATTGTAAACAATTTGTGAAACCACTTGCAATTTTCGAAAAGGTGTGCTATAATAATTAAGCTGTCAGGGACAAGACAGCAAAGATGATCGAATATCGATATACTGGGGTATAGCCAAGCGGTAAGGCAACGGACTTTGACTCCGTCATTCGATGGTTCGAATCCATCTATCCCAACTATACTGGGGCGTCGCCAAGCGGTAAGGCAACGGACTCTGACTCCGTCACTCCGAAGGTTCGAATCCTTCCGCCCCAATTTAGTTCCCTCACTCAGACGGGTGAGGGAATTTTTATTGTAACTGTCTGTATTATTCATCAGTGCAGCTGGCATCAGAAGCAGAAAGTCAATTATTGCTATCGGGCAGGATCTAATATAAAGATTTGACCAAATTTTTTAGAAATTTATAGTGATTATACTAAAAAATATAAACCCAGATGGTAAATATTATTGTTAAATTGCTATTGACATATAATGCAAAGTGTGATATAATGTGGACAAATCCGAACAGGAGACGTTCTGTTTGGCTTATAATGCCGTTGTAAATACTATTGAAGCAGCTGCTGAAAAAACTTGTATGAGCCAAAGTTAATACAATGTTAACAAAATGTTCAACAATAGTATCTATATCTGTATTATAATTAAAAATACCGAGTTAATTATATAGCCATACTTTGTTCCCGCGGGACAGGCTTTGTTTCTGTGTGGCGGCTTTCATGGAATGGATATTGATTAAACAATAAAAAATTAAATTATTAATTTTGGGAGGAATTTTTTATGATGAACAAAAAGTTATTTGCAATTCTCGCATCTGCAGCTATGATGGCTAGCTTCGCACCTTCTGTATTCGCAGAGGCAAACGACGCTCCTGAGTCTGCTGCTCCTGCAACTGAGTCTGCTGTTGAGCCCACAGATTCTACCGCACCCGTATCTAACGCTAACATGACCCTGACAGTTTCTGCTCCTAAGAGCGCAGCTGCTGGCGAGAAGGTTGGCTACGATGTATACCTCACCAGCGACGTTCACGTTGAGAGCGTTCTGTTCAACTTCGTTGTTGAAGGCGCTGAGGTTGTTGATTTCGTATTTGATGGTGCTACTACTGCAGAGCTCGGTTTCTCTGATGTAGACTGGAATCCTACTGCTAGCCCTGAATTCGTAGAGCAGGGTGGCGCTGATAATCAGGTATATCTCTCTTCTATGGATTTCAACAATACTTCTATCCCTAACAATTCCAAGCTGGGTACTCTGTACGTTAAGGCTGGCAACGTTGGCGATACCATCAAGGTTAGCACTATCAACGGTTTAGGTAACTATGACTACGGTGAGGAAGTTGCTATCGGTGATACAGCTGCTTCTGATGTAACTGTTACTGAGGAGGCTCCTGAGTCTACTCCTGATTCTGCTACTAGCGAGTCTGCTTCTACCAGCGAGTCTGCTTCTACCAGCGAGTCTTCCAAGGCTACAACCAACACTTCTTCCAAGGCTACTAACGGCACAACTTCCAACACCAACACTGGTGCTGCTTCCACCGCTGCTGTAGCTCTGGCTGCATCTGCTGCTGCTCTGGTAGTTATCTCTAAGAAGAGAAAGTAATTTAAGCGACTACAAGTCAATTAAATAGCAATCATTACGGCAGAGTCTTATGGCTCTGCCGTTTTTTTGTTGACTTATGCGTAGAATTGGTGTATAATCGTATTGGGAGGTGCAAAGATGAGATACAGGATATTTTGCCTGCTGACGGCTATTGCAGTGATATTCACAGTGGCGGGCTGCGGCAGGGCTAATGATAAAAAAGATGAATCCCTATACGATCTGATAATCGAGGACAGCAGTTTCTCTGAGATTGTTGAGAAAACAAAAGATAGTCTTGCACAGGTCGAAAATTCAGCCGAAAGCGAGGAAACGGAAGAATCCTCTGCTGCTGTAACAGAAGCCGTAGTCAATGAAGAAAGCATCAGCGAGGACGGCGAATACACTGAGTACTGGTTCAGGACGAAGAAACAGCGTGACCAGCACTACGAAAAGCACGGCATCGATATGGGTTTTGCCAGTGCTGACGAATACCGCAAGGCGGCTTCGGACGTTGTGAACGACCCCACTGCCCTCCACAAGACCGAGAAAGAGGACGGCGACGATGTATACTATATTGAAGATACCAACGAATTTGTCATAGTTTCAAAGGACGGATATCTGCGGACGTACTTCAAACCCGACAAGGGAAAAGCCTATTATGACAGGCAATAATATTAACAAATTGTAAATATCCCTTTCCTGTTATTGACATTCTCAGGACAATGACGTATAATATGCATATGATTTTGAAAGTGAGCGTGCATCACGCTCACGATATTTACACGAAAGGTTGACCCGTAATGACTCTTATCACCATATTCGCAGTCTTTACATACTTCTTTAGCTTTAGCCGATTTTTTGGCGAGAAGCTTATTTGTCGTGGTATGAAAGCTATGCGGACGGGTGTACAGCAGTGTATGGGCTGACAATATATCCCTTTTAGGTCACAGACCGTGCTTTCGTATTACGAAGCACGGTTTTTTTGATGCAGTTTTTCAGACAATAAATTCAAGAAATTTCAAGTATTTTACAGGAGGAATCGAAAATGGTTATCGTATTAAAGGACAGCGCCAACAAAAAGCAGATCGAGGAGCTCATGGAGTGGCTGACCAAGTTCAATGTTAAGTCGAATCTGGTGGAGGGCGTACACTCGAAGATCATCGGACTTATCGGCGATACCACCGCTGTGGATATCGAATCGGTGCAGGCTAAGGAGATCGTCGAGGTAGTAAAGCGAGTTCAGGAGCCTTACAAGAACGCAAACAGGCGTTTCCACCCACTCGACACTGTGATAGATGTCCGCGGACGTAAACTGGGCGGTGATCGTTTGCAGGTCATCGCTGGTCCCTGCTCTGTGGAGACTGAGGAGCAGACCATCAAGACCGCTATCGCCGTTAAGGAAGCAGGCGCTACCATGCTGAGGGGCGGTGCTTTCAAGCCCAGAACTTCGCCTTATGCTTTCCAGGGTCTTGGCAAGGAGGGCATCGATATCCTGAAAAAAGCCCGCGCCGAGACAGGTCTGCCTATAGTTACTGAGATAATGGATGTCAGCGATATCGACCTTTTCGACGATGTTGATATCATTCAGGTGGGTGCCAGAAATTCCCAGAATTTCACTCTACTGAAAGCTCTGGGCAGGCTGAACAAGCCGATACTACTGAAAAGAGGACTTTCGGGAACTTTGCAGGAACTGCTGATGTCGGCTGAGTACATCATGAGCGAGGGCAACAGTCAGGTAATTCTCTGCGAGCGCGGCATACGCACCTATGAGACCGCCACCCGCAACACCCTCGATCTTGCAAGCGTACCTCTGCTGAAACAGAAGACACATCTGCCTGTTACTGTTGACCCAAGCCATGCGACAGGTATCGCTTCACTGGTAGAGCCCTGTTCTCTCGGCGCGGTGGCAATGGGCTGTCACGCACTGGAAATAGAGGTACACATCGACCCCGAACACGCATGGAGCGACGGTGCGCAGTCCTTGACCCCCGAAAAGTTCAAAGCGGTAATGGAAAAGATTCGCGCTATGGCTGAATTCTGCGGAAGACCTGTTGATGACTGCGAATAAGTCAGCGGATTGACGAAAATCCCGCGGTGTGGTATAATTAAGGTTAGAAAATCGGCTTACAGGAGGACTTCACATGGAGATAATCGCAAGGATACACACCGACCTGCCCACGAAATTCGGGTTGCCGCGGCAAAGCGGACTGGTTGAGGAACTGGAAGGTCTGGTAGTGTTTGAGCCGAAATACCGAGAACCCGAAGCACTTCGGGGGATAGAGGGATTCTCGCACCTGTGGCTGATATGGGAATTTTCCGAGGCAAAGCGTGACAGCTGGTCGCCTACGGTACGTCCGCCGAGATTGGGGGGAAACAAGCGAATGGGCGTATTTGCTACACGATCACCTTTCCGCCCGAACCCCATCGGACTTTCATGCGTGAAACTTCTCGGAGTTGAAAAAACAGCGGACAGCGGACTTGCCCTGAGGGTGGGCGGTGCTGATCTGATGGACGGCACGCCGATACTGGACATCAAGCCTTATCTCCCTCTTGCCGACTGCCGCCCCGAAGCCACAGGCGGATTTGCGGCTGAAAAGGCAGGGTATTCGGTGGAAGTGGACTTCCCCGCCGAGCTTCTGGAGAAAGTTCCCGAAGACAAGCGGACGGCGCTGAAAGCTCTGCTGGCGCAGGATCCTCGCCCTGCATATCAGGACGATCCCGAGAGGGTATACGGTTTCGGCTATGCGGGAATGGAAGTTCGGTTCAAGGTATCCGAGGGTCGGCTGGAAGTTGTGGAAGTTGAGAAAGCCTGAAAACTTCGATATAAAAATCACCCCGAAGCGGTTCAAAATCGCCTCGGGGGATTTTATTGTCAACAAAGCGCCATAGTATTTCCGACGAATAAAGCCGAGATACTATGGCGCGTTTTTTCAACATTGTTATGCCGATGATGTTGATTACTGTTCGATCTGTTTGCCAAGGAACATTGCGGCGGCTTTGCAAAGCATAGCTTGATCATCGGTGACATGGCTATTGTCCTTGCCACCGAGGAAAGCTACTGCACCTGTGATATCACCCCCTGAGATTATGGGCGCAACTGCCAGTGCATGGGTATTCACGCCCTCAACTGGATGAAATTCCTCCGAGCCGCTGCGGTACTCATATCCCCGTCGGGATTCCAGCATATCCTCCAGCGCCTGAGAAAGTCTGCGCTGGGAGTACTCATTTTTCGGCACCCCCGAAACTGCCACAACATGGTCTTTATCAAAGATGACAGCGGGCGCACCGCCCAATTTAGATATGACCTCAGCCGCCTGCAGCGCGCCATCGGAAAGCTCATTTATCGGGGAGTATTTTTTGAAGATGACCTCGCCGTCGGGGTTGGTATAGATCTCTAGGGGGTCAGCGTCACTGATAAGGTGGACATTAAGATCATCGCCCTTTCTATGGGGAATATGGGCGATTAGTGACGATATATCGGTTATCCTAATGTCACGCTTAAAATTTGCGTCTGCTCCCTCTATTACTACTTCGGGCATAAGCTCTTCGGGTATGCCGTTCCTGAGAAGTGAATCGATGTCGGATTTGAGTTTAATATCTATGTGATCGTTAAAAACATCTATCCTGTCAACGATGAAGTCAACATCGATCTTTGAGAGCTTTTCTTTGTTCAGTATCGAATCAAATACTTCCATGACCGTCCGTGCGGTGCGGTTCATATGGATTATTGAATTATGCTTTTCCGATGCTATCTCGATCTGGTTTCTTAAGCCTTCGATCTGCCTGGTAAGATCTCCCACCTGCTCCTGATATACTTCTTCGAGCATATCCTCCTGCTCGGGGTGTTTGGCTATATCCTTGGCGTGCTGACGAGTAAGGAATTTCAGTTCCAGCTTTGCGTCTTCCATTCTATCCATCAGAGCTTTCACCACATCTTTGCTGGAAGTAGTTTCCTCCTGCTCTCTGTCAATGGACTGCTGGAAGCCCAACAAAACATCTTCGGAAGTCTCTTTCATTTTGCGGATGAATGATTTTAGCATTTCGTCCAGCATATCAACTCTGGTGTGATGTGAGGTACAGCCCTTTCGCCCCATTCTGTGATAAGTTCCACAGGTATATGCCTGCGGGATATCGGGACGGCTCATGGCATACATCTGACTGCCGCAGTCACCGCAGAAGATATGTCCCGTGTAAACATTGTCATACTTTCTTACACCGTGATAGCCGTTATTGGAACGCTCCTTTATCTGCTCCTGTACTAGCACAAATGTGCGGTAATCGATGATAGCTTCGTGATTGTTCTCCATAACGATATGGTCTGTCTCCTGCAATTTAACATCATCACCGTTAATTTTCTTGCGGCGGTACTTGCGCTGACGAAGTGTGCCGATATAGAAATCGTTGGTAAGTATCGTACTGATAGTAATGATGCTCCAAACTTCCTTGGAACGAACAACATACTCCTCGCCCTCGGCTTCCTTGCGCATTTCCTCGACCTTTCTGGGAGTGGGTATCTTCTGCTCAGTAAGATAGTTGGCTATCTTCTTGTATCCCCAGCCTTTCAGATACAGATCATATATCTTTTTGACGATCTCAGCAGATGGCTCATCGACCTTGAACTTCATCGACTTGGTATTGGTCATAACATATCCATAGGGCACGGCACATATCCACTTGCCCTCTTTCTGGCGGTTGTTTATTACCGCCCTCACCTTTTTCGAGGTATCGGTTACTGGCATTTCATTCACGAGGAAGCGAAACTGTATTGCCATCCACTCATCCGAAGTCGGGAAGTCGATACCGTCACCTATAGAGATTATGCGTATTCCTGCATCGCGCATATCTTCCAGTTCGCAGAGTCCCCTGCTGGTACGTCTTGAAAATCTGGAAAAATCCTTGACGATCATGATGTCATATTCGTGGTCAAACAGCTTCTTACGAAGTATCTGATAATTCTCACGCTGCTCGAATGTATAGCCCGAACGGTCACGATCTGCATAGAAATCAAGCTGTGCCTTCGGAAACGTTCTGTTCACATAGTCGGTGATGAGTGCTTTCTGATTTTCAATAGAGGTGTTGTCCCTATCAATTTCCTCATCAACGGAAATTCGGCAGTAACCCGCTATTTTCAGCATCTCTTTCATAAGAAAAACTCCTTTCTTACAATGTTATTAGCATTAAATATGAATTGTTGTTCACTATTGTAACATACACAAAAGCATTTGTCAAGCCGGCTTAAAGCTCATCCCTTCATTTTTTGGGACTTATGCTTACAAAATCAGTTTAGCACTTTAAAGCGCGAATGTCAATATTTTCAGTGAAGATAATTCTTGCAACTTCGGAATATTTACTCTTCATTATAATTTTATTAATATTAATCCGGACTTTCATGGGTTTTACAGCAAAGAAGTCTGCCATATAAAGGCAGACTTCTTCGACTGAATTTGCTAACTGTAAATGGTTTTTAAATTCGTAAGCAGCAGATTTTCTGTTATTGGATAAGGATCCTCGCTCCCCGACAGAAAAAAAGCGACCCTGCACTTTTTCTTCTTCACCCTCGCAAGAAGCCTCTCCGTTAGTTCTTCACGATCATACATCTGCTGTTCTTCATTTGTGAGCCACACTTCGATGTAGCCACGCTCCTGTTTGTTGTATATCTCCAATAAAAAAGTCCCCCTTATGCTCTGTAAATATCTTTGCCTGCGCGGGTAAACTTATTCATTGTCAGTTTTTTGTTCTTCTCAAATGTTTCCTTTCATAATTGAGGACGAGGCTGACCTGATACACTTATGACGGTCATGTACTTGCGAACACAGCGTAAGGCGAAAACGTTGTGACGATCAGCTCGTCCATATACTAATTGCTTACTATAATACTATTATAATGGAATATTCAATTGTAAAGCTGTTTAGCACGGATATCATGCAGCAATAAATTTATGTTTCCGGATCCTCTGTTATAATATCCTCAGGCTTACTGTCAAGTTCCACTGGATCGGTCAGATACTCTTCAGTATCGTCCTCACTTACCGATGCCGCAGATCCCTCAGCGGTAAAATCTTCATTTTCGTTATCGTCCGAATCTTCTTCCTCAGCTTTCTTTGCTTTTTCAGCGTTGCTCTTAGCCTTGCTCAGATTGTTTACAAGCTTAACGTGCTTTCCACGCAGTTCTTCAAGACGAGCAGCTTCCTCGGCTTCAATTTCCTTTACACGCTGTTCTTCCCGAGCCATAAGCTCAAAAATAATATCCTCGTTGAATTTCGAATTCATTATTTTTCCAACAGCATCTTCCAGCTCATCTGGCGTGATGTTGACCCCTACGAACTGCACCATAGCCTTCCATAATGTATCCTTTAACACACCAATGCGTTGTTCCTCTCGCTTTTTAAGCACCGCAACCGCTTCATCATACTTCGCATGGATGTCGCTCATGCTGTAGTCGTCAAGCTCGATCTTCCAAGCGTTAAAATCGCGTCTGTTCTTCCATTCTTTAGTCGTTATCTTTCTTGGCATATAGTTTCCTTTCGTAATTCATAGTTGTAGTTTTGTTGTCGAATCGCTGTCCCAATGCTGAATTTGGAACAGCGGATATTAGTGCATATTGATCATCTCCTGTATTATGTAACTTACCGCCTGTTATTTTTCTTTGGCGGAGTTTTCTTATGCTCGGACGTTTTTCTTTCAGGCGGATAGATGTCTATACTGCGAATCACTTCTATAAGATCATCATAGTCCCGACTTCTGCGCAAGAATGATGCTCGCTTGGAAATATCCTTTACACTCGCTGCCGATGATCTCATTCTTACGGACAGCCTGCGAGCTTTTTCTATCGAATCGATCTTGTCAATACGTATGACTGCAAGCGCCTTTATGACTTTCTCCCTTTCGTAAGGTTCGACATTCATCAATCTCAGATTTTTGATCTTCTCCATCAGCTTTTTCTCCATTACTGTCATTGGACTGCTTATACCACTTTCAAGCTCTGACAAAATCTCCTTCCTCTGCTTGACTATCATATTGCTCCATTCTTCAGACGTTGTTCTGTCCTTGGCTTCACGAACAAGTTTAGAAATATGATCTACACCACTGTTGAGAAGATAGTATTCGTCAACTATCTCCTTGTACTTGCGAATCTCTCCCACAGCAGACGATAACTGATAGTTCAGTTCTGCAAGTTCGGATTTGTGCTGTTCAAGCTGTTCAGTAAGAACAAAAGAATCCTCTTTCTTCCGGAAACCGTGTTCTTTTATAACTGCAACAGAAACTTTGTCCTCGTCCTTTTTCGGAAAGGTCCTCTGCATAAAACTCATATCATCGAAATAACGGATAGACGCTTGTATCTCAGTTTCCAGTGTTCCGATCTTATCTTTCAGTTCCTGTATCTGTTGTAGAATAGAAGAATACTTTTTCTCGGTAGCAATCAGCTTGCTTTCGGCTTCGGTTATAGTTGTGATCTTTTCCTGCCCGAGTATTTCATACAGCCTCATATATTTTCCACAGGTACGATTGAGCGCAGACGTGTTCTTATATGCACCCGCCTTGATCTTGATACCGTTGGAGATATTATAGAACGAAGTAACAAAAACTTCAAAGGCTTTCTTCTTGTGTTCGGCGATACGCTTTTCAATCCGCTGGGAAGTATAGTTATCACCCAGCGTTTTCAGCCGAACATTCCTCTGCTGTCCCGGAGCTTTTACGCAAATGTATTTACCGTCCTTGAAAGTGAATCCATCTTGCTCCATGCGATTTCTGAGGTCATCAAAACTGTCGGCAACCGTTATCAGTTTGTCAATGCGCTCTCTTATCTGCTGTTTCCATGACGTTCCATGTTTTAGATTTTTCCATTCGTGATAACCGCTGATTATCGGCTGACGGACATAGTTCTCCCTGTCAAAAGGTTCGATACCGTACCTCTGGCAGATTTCATCGGAAAGCTTCTTTATCTTTTTCAGTGATGCCTTATCTGAACTGAAATGCCTGCCTTTCAGATCATAGACATTTATTTCGATATGATTGTGTATAGTCCCTGTATCGTCATGTGTTGCGATAACTGCCTGCACATCTTCGCCAAACATCTCACGAACTAAGTCCAGACCAATCTTCTGCGCGGTTTCAATACTGATATTATCCTTCGGGTCGAATGACTGGATATAGTGTATCAGCTTCACCCGCGCTTTTCCCTTTTTAGGCATCGGCTCATTGAACTTTCGATTGGAGTAGTATTCGTAAATCTGCTTCATGTCCTCGTAAGCATTGCGAGCATCGGGCATACAGTTCACCGACACGATATTCAGACCACCCTGCGTTTTCTTAGGGTCGCAGATATATCTCAGACTGCGGTTCGGCGTAGTGTGGATATTTTTCGTTTTAATAAAAGGCAAAGGCGTGCGTACTCCTCTCGCATTCGTTCGTAGTCCTCGGCATAGATGTTGTTGACAGCATTTGCTTTCCGAGCCAGCTGATTGATATTCGTACCTATCTTGGAAAGCTCACGGGTCAGTTCTGCAAAACCGAAAATCGCCTGCGGTGCATAATCGCAACTTAGTGCCATCTTCACTATGTACTTGGTAGTAGACAGATTCATGCTCGCGGCTTTCGATTTTACGATATCCCACTCATCGTCCTTGAACAAAACTTCCTTTCTCTGACCTTTGCGCTTGTACTTCTTTTTCGACTTTTGTACCTGATCTTTCAATAAGCATTCCTCCTTTGATCATCGAGGTTTGGGTACTCCCAACGAGCCGCTGTTCGCAGGCTGACGGAAGTCAGTATGCGCCGTCCGAACATAGTCGGGCGGAACAGCGTGATTTTGTACGTACAAAATCTATGGCTCGCTAGTAATAGCCATTATTTACCATCTAAACAAATTATCCATTATTTTACAGTTAGCCCGTATGGGCTGATAATATTACATTGGTATCCTCCCCTTGCTGCCGAAGGTACAAAATCATGAAAATGTACCTGTCGAGGCTGGTTCATAATAAGCAGATAAAGGTACAAAAACGGATTTTTGTTCCCGTGTTATTGATCTGATGTATCAGAAAACACATATCTTTTTACAAGTGCGCGCTTTTCTTGCTTAAAGATATAGTCATGTACTATCAAAAATCCGATCAGAAAAATCGCACCTTTGTTCCTATCCGCAAGTAATATAATACCAGAAAATTTGTTCGATGTCAATAGATGTGAAGCATACTCTCTATTTCACTTCATCTCACTTCTACTTTTATGAAATTTGAAGAAAAGCAGAGAAATTTAAAGATAAATGGAAGATTTCAAGAAATTTAGTTTGTGAAGCTTGTTAAGTGCAGAAAACCCGCACGTATGTTTGTGTAATTTGCCGAATCAACTTTTGTACTTTTTGAATTTGAAGCATTATCTGTTTTCCGATGCAGTATAAAATTTAGTTTAACAATGAAAACGGCTCCCCGATTAGGGAGCCGAATTTTGCTACTTAAGATCTTTACTTTTGACCGGCAGTTTGTCCTGACTTAACAACCTCGAGTCAATCATCATGATGACGCGGGCATCTTCGCTGTTTATGCCGCTGGTGCCGTTGTCGCAAACATCTGCTGCTTCAAGAGCCTGTTTGTTCAGGGGATATTTTTCAGGGCTTGAAACGTACCTGAGAATAGCTACTGCATCGTTGATATTTACAACGCCATCTAAGTTCACATCACCGTACAGTACATTCTTTTTTATAGGCTTGATAATGTTGATAGTTTCATCGGGTACAGTAACAGTTTCACCCTTTTGTGCAGTCCATGTCTCATCAACAACATCGTCACCGTCTTTGTCGATACACAGAACAGTTTCTTCACCGCTGTCAGCGTTGGTATTGATGAAAGTGCTGTCTGTGATGGGAACATCTTCAAAATAGCTCTCATCAAGGAGTTCATCCTCGCCCGAGTAGTGACGGACAGAAAAGTCCATTGTGCCAGTATCTGTACCTGTAATTTTAATATCCAAGTTTGTACCAGTCTTCATACAAATAAACTTTTCATCATTATTTTCACCGAAAATATACAAACTTCCGAACGAAGAAGTTAGTGAAAGATCATCTGCTGCTGAGCAGAGTCTGTCATCTCCTGTGCCTATTTCTACATCAACAGGACAATGTAGCTGTATTTCGGTAAATGAGTCGGGCTTTATGTAATGAGGTGCATCCGGTTTTTCATTATTGAGTATCTTACAAATGCAGTCTAATGGATCATTCTTTTTTATAAGGTCAACATGTTTTTCTTCAAACATATACTGATGATTCATCTTATATGTATTTATCATTCCAGCCATTTCTGCGGAGAAAGTGGGAACCGTTCCATCGCCAGATGTAGCATGAAAACCTACAATATCATATTTGTTTTTATCTTTGTATAAAGTAAAATCGCGAGGCGTACATATATTTTGGCCCATAATGAAATATGAGTTGTCATATGTAAGCAAAATATTGCAGTCTGATGTAGAATAGCTATTTGGCTTGTAGCTATGAATAGCTTGCTGTAACGAAAAAGCAAAGAATGAATTATCTTCTCCAAGTTCATCATCGATCATGCTACGGTATCCATCGGCATCAAGGGTATAATCGTTATCTAAGTCTTTTATATTTTCTCTGAATGACATGGGATATTTGGAGCAATATGTCAGTGAAGGTATCAATTCACAAACGCCCGGAAATCCAATCAACACGTTTCGCGATATACCTCCCATGCCGAGAAGTATATCTTCAAAAAATCCTATGATGCTCCCGTATTCTATTGCATCAAAAACATGCGGAGCCCCTTCATACGGAGTACCTACGGTTATTATTTTATCGACTTTGTCAAATTTGTCTTTACCCTGAGATGCAATATAAAGTGAAGTTACAAGACCACCCATTGAATGAGCAACAATATCGACCTTATCTGCTGATATATTATCAATGAATTCCTCAAGTTTTAATGCGCTTTCACGATTGCTTTTTCTCCAGTCATAATTGAAAACATACACTTCTCTGTCAGGGAATTCTTCGCATATTTTATTAACGAGGTTTTTCAGACTATCCCTTGGTCCCTTTTCTCTGTTATCCTCATCAAGAGCATTCTGATTTATCGGTTTTCCATTACCATTGTCATAATTTTTTACATATAAAGATTTGGTGATTTTCATACTATTGCCCAAATCAAATGAAAATATTTCACCCATTCCGGGCCATATGAGATCTTCTTTACCATTTTCATTTGAATAAAGCTGACTTCCCATTATTCCAGGAATTAGAACTATAGGATCTTTGTCTGATCCGGGAGTAGGATCTTCAGTAGTAGTGGTTGATGGATTCGGATTAGGATCGTATGGCGGGGGTGTAGGTGAAACTCTGTCATCGAATGCACGTCTTTCGTTTATAAGACGGATCAGCTTTTTCAGATTTTCAGGAGTATACTGGATATATTTTCCGCCTGATTCAGAGCATATACGGCTAAGGTTGGAATCATATTTATTTGGACGTAGATCGATGATATAATGAATGTAAGAAATATAATCTTTAGAATGATTTTCATAATAGTTATGTCCCCACATTTTTGTGCTATAAGTATCATAACTTTTTCTGTTAATCGGATTTATATCTAAGTAATAATAATCATCTTTCACGATTGAAATTATTGTTTCATTATGTCCACCAAAGGTATCACAATTGTATTTGGGAGAAGCATACCACCAACCCAAGGCAGTAGCAAGATTAACTCTATTATCATCAGACTTTGTAAATCCATATATTAATTTGCGAATCGCTGATGTATTTACCATTCTTTGACTAAAATAATGGAAATCTGTGTTTGAGATATACACCTTGGTAGACGGGTCAAAATCCTTAGTATTCTTCATATATTCGAAAGTTGTATCCAAAGAATTTGACATACTCACAATATCACCCAAAGAGTCATAGGTACCATGCTCTTTTCCATCATCATCTATATATCTGCGCTGAAAACTAATATTAACATCGCCTGAGTAAGCATTATAAGTTGCGATATTACTGTCATCTAATCCATTCCAGAGTTCTGTGACTATATCAGTAACTCTCGAATCATGATTTTCTCCGCTGTCAACAGGTGGAAAAGTAATAGCTAATGGTCCCGGCATGGAATAAATCGTATCACTAAATTTATCTTCAGTGCTTGTTGTCCCCTGCGAAGCCTTCGCAATAATAACATCATTGGCTGGTGCTGCACTGACCAATGATGAGACGGTTATTGCAGCGGAGAGCAAGGCAGCAATAACTTTGGTTGTTTTTAATCTCATAAAATTCCTCCAATAATTTAAAAATTTGTATTTGATCCGGTTCTTTCGCCGATGAAAAAGATGGAATATTTAACATCATAAATCTGTTATTGTGATTTCACAGAACTCAAGAACCGAAACACACAAAAATGATTATATCAAATCATATCCGTTAATATAAGGTGTTTTTGTAAAAATATTTGTTAAATTATTTTGGCTAATATATCTGCAATTAAGATGATAAGGCCTATAGTAGATATTAATCAGAAATCAAAGGTTTTATCATCATAAGGTAAGGTCTGAGGTCTGACAAATACATTTTTAATGAGTTTGTCATCTCCCCCGATGAGAATGACTATTGTCAGAAGATACGTATTTCAGGAATGGACTGCCAGATCAGAGGTGACAGCAAACTATTCATTGAACTTGCGGAAACGATACCCGACGAAAGAAGGGGCGTAGACGTTGAGGTTACTTTTAAGCTTGAAGATGGAGATGAGTTCACCGATACAGGAACGTTTTACTGTCATGAGATCGAAGAAACTAACGAAACAGAAGCGTTCACATCAGTAAGTTTCAGCAGATTCGCAGACCCATACAAGATAACCGAGATACAGATAAACGGCGGAACATTGTGGAGGATATAAAGACAACGGTACACCTGCGTAGGTGTACCGCGCAGTTTGTTTCAAAACCCCATTTGATAAAATATTTAAACCGCCGTCTGCAATAGCAGACGGCGGTTTTATATGCAAAACAAGTTATTAATTTCAGATCGTTCCGTTATGCTCATTAAGAGATCTTGTCTGCGCTTTCTTTTCAAATCAGCACGATAGCCCGCTGAAATAAACTATCTATTGTCTGATACGGTCAAACGCAGATTATCAGAAAGTTTTGAATTCTCTGGTAAATGAAGCTACTTTTCCGTTGGAAGTTGTAACGGTGATCTTGTAGCGATATGTTGTGTTTGCCTTGGAAGCTCTGTTGAACCAGATACGGTCATCGATAGAATGAAGATTATAACTTGCAGTATTCATAGTTCTTGTTGTTCTGTCAACATTGACATAACTGCCGTTTGATCTTTTTTCATCTATATCAACAACGACCTGCTTGATATTTTTTCCATTCAGCGCCTGTATAGTGCCGTATACACTAAATGTGCTGCCTGCCTTTTGCTTGATCGGATATGTTACGCTACTGAACTTTACATTAGCGTCACTATAATTGCCTACTCCGGAAGTGGGCTTCTGAGAATTGCTGCTGTCAGAATAATCAGGAGAACAATATCCCCATACCTGATTACACCAATAGTCTCTTCCGATGTGAGAATCCCACCAACCGGTGCCGCCAAGATTTCCCTCGATAGTATATATAGTTGCATTGATACCTGTACCTTCTACACGTACCACAAGTACGGTATGATCAGGACCATCGCTCCAATTGTTATTATTCTCGATCAGTGCGATATCTCCTACCTTGGGAGTATAGTTGGTGTCCTTAGACAGTGCAGGGCAAGACTTTCCCCCGTAACTCCAACTGGTAGTTCTCTTTGCGTGATACTTGCCGGCCTTTCTGTAATCCAGCAAAGTAGAAGTAGTCGAAGCGCTGCTGGAATAGTCTTTTCCGCCTGCTTCTGTTACGCACTTGTGCGCAAATAGAGCACACCACTGATCAGAGAAGCCCATGGATTTAGCATTTGCACCGGCATTAAGATATTTTTCTGCCACCTCAACAACTTTCTCTCTGGTTCCGTAAGTTGCAGCACTAGCAGGAAGCACTGCTACGTTTGAGATCATTGCTGTCACTACTGTCAGAGTTGCTATTGCCTTCTTGAAATTCATCTTTTTCATTATACTATTCCTCTTTCTTTTAATTATTCTTATTGGCTGTGTTCTTTACAGCCTTATCTTACCTTTACCCAAACTCTTAAATGTTCAGGCTCATCCATCATTGTTCTATGTGATAATCAATCCGTGCGCACGAAAAACTATCATCTATTAGGCTTTACGTGTAATACCTAATAGGTTGTACCCTAGAAGCTATTAGCTATTATATCTTAGCTAACGCATTTTGTCAATACATCAGCCTCTAATTCGTCGCATTAAACGTTATTCGTTCAAGAAATTAACTTAAAAGTCAGAAAACCTGCACAATACAACTTGTCTGATCAGCATATTTTGACGCGATATGTATTGAAATACATAAAAAATCCGCACCCGGAATAATTCCGAGTGCGGTAACTGCACATAAATATCAATATCAAAGCAGACAATGCCGTTCAATATACGAATCGACCAGCCGCTCAATAGTTGCCAGCGCTTCCTGTTTCTTTTCAGGCTGACGGTCGGACATATGGATAAGCAAAGTAGTCGGTGCTGTATACTCCATTGCAAAGATCTCAGGATCCCCACTTATCATGACGCCCTCTTCCATCAATCGCTGAAAGAGGTTGGTATATAGAGTGGTGATCTTAGTGAGATGATGTTCGGTAGTATGTTCTGCAAGATCTTCGTTTCTGAACTGTTCAAGTGACAGCACCCTGCGCATCTTTGTTATAACCTCGCTATTGAGCGTTAACATAACAGAATGCATGGTAAATTCTTTCAGTTCTTTTCCGGAGTGGACATTTTCAGCTTCACTTATCACCTTTTCCATTCCGGCATTGTACTCCTCATCTGTTTTCTCTCCAAGCGCACGGAAAAGATCGGCTTTTCCTTTCAGATACTTGTAGATAGACGGACCTTTGATGCCAACACGTGCTGCGATATCATCGATCGTTGTACCCTCATATCCTTTGACTGAGAAAAGATCCAGCGCAGCTGCCAGTATCCTTTCTCTTGTGTTTCCTTTCTGCATAGTTCTCTCCCTTCTTTAAATTTATAATTTAGCTAACGCCTAATCTATTGTAGCCATTATACTCCACCTTGCGCCAATTGTCAATAGGTTCGCGGCTGTTTTTATATATCGCACGAACAAGACTTTCTACGGATTGCAAAAAGGGGTAATTCGCACAAGAATTCACCGCTGAACCAATTCTGCTCAATACCAACAGGAGCATTCAGCTTATTCTGACACATGGACTTTTCGGTCATACTTTTGAGATATGAGCGAATTTAAGAAAAAACTCAGTGCAAGAAATAAATACAGCGGTATATAAGTTGATGTGTCACATTGCAGGAACAAGCAGATCAACTGAACACTCTGTCGTCAGCACACAAAAACACCGACATCTTATTCGATGCCGGTGTAAAATTTAAATCAATCCAATTAATTCATCCTATCCACCTGCTCCAAATCAAGCAGATAATATTTTCTGCCCTTCTGGCGGTTTTCTATGAGCAGCTGTTCGGGAATACTCTTTAACCTGCTCCTTACGGTATTCTCCGAGAGTCCCATATTCTTTATCAGTTCCTCTCGGCTAATGCCAATATTCGAGAAAAGTGCAGCCTGTATAAGCAGATCGTACAGATGAGATATATCCGTTTTTTCCGCATTGGGAAGCATAGCGATACACTGTTTGTAATAATCCCACCTTTGTTTTTTCTCTTCAAGGGTCTCCAGAAGCTGGTGCATGGATATCCTGATTATATCAAGAAACATCTCGGCAAAGGGAGTCAGTTCTCCCTTGTTGTGAGGATCGTTGCATATATCGAATGCTTTGTAATATCTCGAAATATTTTCCTTGATAGTATAAGAAAGTCTGAATCCTATCAGCGGAGTCAGCTGCCTTGAAAGCAGATAGCTGCTGATAAATCGGCTCATTCTTCCGTTGCCGTCGTAAAAAGGGTGGATATATCCAAACAGATAATGAAAAACAGCTATCCTGATAAAAATATCTATGCTGTCGTCACTCAGGAATGTAAGGCTTTGTTCAAATGCCTTTATTATCTCACTTTCGGGATATAGACCTTTATGGATGACCTTTTGAGATGCGGACTGCACCTCAACTCCCGATCTGCGGAAGAATTCCCCATCAGGAAGATTTTCGGGATCGGTTGTCTTGATCTCCTCGTAGAAAATATCATCATATACCTTTCGTATATCCCTGCAGGTGTCAAACTCAATAGTCTGACGGTTTTCAAGCATAACATATTTTGTCACCAAGCCTACGAACCTGTTTCGCTTATTGTGGGAAGAAAGATCCTGCAAGATCTCTCCGATCTCCTTTCGTGTGCTGTGAACGCCCTCTATATCATTGGTCAGAAGTATCTCATCTATCAGACATTTCGATGTGAATTGCGCTATTGCTGTATCGGGCAAAGAATGATATAATTCCGTCACTTCTTTATCCAGACGTTCAATAGCGATTATCTGCTTGTATATCTCGGGAGTCTGACAAATAAAAGCCCTGTTTTCCCCGATATTCACGGGCAAACGAATGGTGTTCTCATCATTGAAACGGTGCTCATATTCTTCCTTGTATTCATTTGTGCCCATGTGGAACAATGCCTTAAGTGTTTTTCTTGACATACTCTCATCTCCCTTTGATCATATTATGTCATACGCAAAATTGAATATTCATTGCGTCAGTCAACAAAGATTTGTACTAACAAAACGCAAAATTAGCTAATTTTGCGTTTTGTTATACCATTATAGCACCTCGGAACTCAAAAGTCAATATGATTTGAGTTTTGTTCTGCTTGTTAGCAAGAATTGTTCTATCACGATATTATTATACTGAAAAATGCCGTGCAGGTATGAGTGTCCTGCACGTTATATTTTTTTAGCGGATGTCGTCAATAATTGCTGTTCATTATTAATTGACCACCCTTATCTGATCGTAATGTGTTATTTTATTGCAAAAACAGTTTCCAGCTTGTTTTTCTGCCTTTTTTCTGTAATAATACTCGCGCTGTTTTGCTCGGTATTTCTTGATGTATTCCGACTCAGCTACGGATGCGATATTATATCCGCAGTAAGACGACTTTTGACGAAGTATCACGGGGTTAAAACTATAATAGTAACGGTATAAATTGATATACCTGTTCTTTAGTGCTGCCTTGAAATATGCCCTGAAGCCATCTAGCTCCTCAACTTTTCGTTTTACTCCGACAAGCTCCCACAGCAAGATATATCCTTCCTGTATCAGGTCATCCATATCATAACCGGGTAACCTTTTCCGATACATTTTCGCCGCATTTAGTATGATAGGTTTGACGTTAGCTGACAATTTCTCAAAAGCAGCCTTGTCACCGCTACCAGCCAGACGGATAAGATCCTTAGTGTCGTGATCTTCAAATTTGTTTGTGCTCATGAAAGTTCCTCCGTTTTCTTTATGATATCTTTATCATACATCAAAACAAAGAGGATCTGTTTGCATACAGGCGGGGAATTTTAAAAGCAGACAGCACCATACAATTGCTGTACAGTACTGTCTTAACCATTCTTCCAGCGGTATATAGTTGATGTGTCGCATTGCAGGAACAATTCAAATTTACTGTCCCCCAAGCGGACTTTGTCGATTATCCATTTGAGATACAGCTTGCCTTTTTCAAGGCAATCGGGACGCTCTATGTATCGCTCGCGGCAACAGGGACAGTAATATCTCTGCAGAAGCAGCACATGATCTCCGCCGTATTCATCGCGAAAAGTTCTGCTCTCGGTGCCGTCCCTTGCAAGCATAACTGAGGGGCAAAGTTCACAGAACGGAGTTTTCAAAGACCAATATTCGTTTTTTATATCGCGGATCGTATTTGAAATGATAGTCGTTGTTTTCGATTTTCAGGTATATTTTTCTCATTTTTACTCCGTAAGATGAAATGCAAAGCGGGTGATTTGCGGGAATTTTTTTATTTATTATATCAAACCGACGATGAAAAGTCAATCGGACAAGCTGAGTATACAAGTGGTATCCAACATGATTTTTTCACGCACGACTAAGTTTAATATATTTATATAACTTTCTTGATAACAATCAAATGTTTGATAAAAGTGACTTACAATATTATCAATAAAGGCTGCCGCGCAAGCCTCTGTTTTGCGCGATCTTTGGTTGAATATATTTTCATTTCGCAATATTTTTACATAGGATTTTCACCCCTTATTGACAATACTGCACCGTGAAATTTACAATATATGGTTATTCAGCGTTTGGTACGAATTTTCGATTCTTGCGCCTATATCGTCGATTGCGAGTTTTATGATGTAAAATTTACTCCACCCTGTCAGTGACGGGTCACCCTCACGTATCCTCATAGTTCGTCTTATCTCTTTTGGTATAACTACCCTGCCTAGGTCGTCTATGCGTCTTACTATTCCTGTTGCTTTCATTTTGTTCCTCCGTTCTTGGTTTTTGTGGGAATAGTTTGCGCAGATTTTGTATGTTTATGCGTTTATGGAAACTATGATGTAAGAAGAGTTGTAAATTCAAAGGCATCAATGATGGAGAAAAATGGAATATTATCACGCTTTTTGACACATGGACTTTTCAGTCGCGCTCTTGAAAGACGGATAAATTTAGGGTAAAATAATAGTTGCAAATTTAATTCTTTTTTTGAAACAGTGTAACGTTTGCAGATCTTTTTCTGACTGTTATGGTGAAAGGCTCATGAACCTTCAACATGAAAAGAGGTGAATAACATGGACGATAATGAATTGATAGAGCTGTATTTTGCGCGCAGCGAAAAAGCTATCTCGGGTACTGCCGATATGTATGATCTCAGACTTCGGAAGATCGCATACCGTTTGCTTTCAAATCACAGCGACACCGATGAATGTCTGAGTGATACATATTTCAAGGTCTGGAATGCGATCCCTCCGAACCGTCCCAAAAATCTGTTTGCGTTCTGTGCAACGGTATGCAGGCGAACTGCTATTAATATGATCGAAAAGCAGGCGGCTCAGAAGCGTTCTGCGACCGTGGTAGAGCTGACAAATGAAATGGAAGAATGTATACCCGCTTCGGATACGATAACAGAAAACGAAGATCATCTAACAGAGCTTGTAAATGAATTTCTTGAAACGCTGGATGAAGAAAAGCGTGTTGTGTTCGTAAGGAGATACTGCTATTACGAAAGCGCTGCCGAGATAGCTGAAAAATACGGTTTTACACAAAGCAAAGTCCGTGTAATGATGCACAGAACAAGAAAAAAATTCAAGAATTTTCTTGCAGGAAAGGATGTTGGATCATGAATGGTTTTGAACTTTTAAAAGCAGTCAGCAAGGCAGACTATAAATATCTTGAAGAGTCGGAAAACTATGTGCCGAAGAAAAAGAACTCATTCAAAAAGATCAGGCTGACTGTTATTGCGGCAGCAGCTGTGGTCGGTCTTTGCGGATTCACTTATACTTTTTACAAGTATAATTACGGCAACGCTTTCACTAACAGAGAGATCGAACCGGGTAAAACAATGTCGGGCGATATTCATGACCTTGAAAGTACGACTCAGCCTTTCGATGGTGTTGTGCTGGAAAACACTTTTACAGACATCGATATTACCATCGAGGGCATTGTCAGCGAAATAGGCAGCGATGATCTTATTCTGACAGCCAAAAAGAAAGATGGAACCCCCTTTGCTGAAAGCGATGAGGTACTGTTCAATGCGGCATTGGGAATGTGCATACCATACGACATGATCGAGAGTTTTAAAGGCAAGGAGATAAATGATGCTTCCGAACTCGCTTGGAGAGATGGTGATGTTCACTGTGCGCTAAATGATGACGGCACACTAAGCATCACTGTCACAAACACCTGGAAAATAAGCAATGATGATCATGATGTCATTCTCGGCTTCCGTGACATTGCCGCGTGGCGGTATACCGAAGAGAAAGATGAGCAGTATGTCAACTTTCTTAACAGCGTTATTGATGTGCATAATTCAGCTGATTTCGAGATAAAAAATGTCGAGGAATTCAATAAAAAATTCGACGCCTGCAAACAGATCTTACGTGGTATCTCAGATGATTATTATGAAGGAAACTTTGTAGTAAAGTGCCATATATCAGCCGATGAGTTTGTCATCTCCCCCGATGAGAATGACTATGGTCAGCAGATACGTATTTCAGGAATGGACTGCCAGATCAGAGGCGACAGCAAACTCTTCATTGAACTTGCGGAAACGATCCCCGACGAAAGAATGGGTGTAGACGTTGAGGTTACTTTTAAGCTTGAAGACGGAGATGAGTTCACCGATACAGGAAAGTTTTTCTGTAACGAGATCGAAGAAACTAACGAAACAGAAGCGTTCACATCAGTAAGTTTCAGCAGATTCGCAGATCCATACAAGATAACCGAGATTCAGATAAATGGTCGAACACTGTGGAAGAGGTAAAGACAGCGGTACACCTGTGTGGTGTACCGCTTTTTTGTTTCAACCCCCCATATGATAAAAAACAAGTTATTAATTTCAGATCGTTCCGTTATGCTCATTAAGAGATCTTGTCTGCGCTTTCTTTTTCTAATTAGCATGATGGTTAAAGTATCACGCGTGACACAAAAATGATAATTTGTGCTACCTGATATCTTCCTTTATCACGGGGATAAAACTATAATAGTGACGGTATATATGGATATAACTGTCTAAATAAAAGAAAGGTAAAAAGAAGAAATACGTGATCGAACCCATTAATTGTTTTTGTTAATTATATTGACAAAGAACCGCTTTTGTGCTATAATATTGCCAATATAGTTGGAATAATAAAATGTTCCCATATTTTTTTCGTAACAAACTCCAAAATTTAAATCAGGAGGTATTCTATGATAACGAAAAAGTTTAGAATGCTGGCTGCTTTTCTGACAGTTTCCGTATTTGCTGCCGGGACTTCTGTCATACCCTCTTCAGCTTACAATTTCGATGTTTCTAACCCTGCAAGAACAATAAATGTTCGTGTCAACAAGCCGTATATTCAGTATGATATCGTGAGCAATGAACTGAAAAATGCAAACGATATCCCTCTGGTAATAAGAGACAAGGACGGTAAACAGGTAGCAAGGTCAGGTATGGTCTACGATGTTTCGGCAAAGTCAACATTACGGATCTCTCAAGGATATCAGCAGCCGTAAAAGGCAAGAGACCCCTAACATAAAAATCTGCCATGATAAAAACAATAGTTACGCCCACATCGCAACTCACGATGTGGGCGTAACTATTAGGAATGTTGTTATCTTTTCCCCCGCCTGCGGCAGGGGAAAAGATAACCGCCATACGCACATTATATTCATCTGTTCGCTGTTAAGTCAGGTGTGTCGGCGGGATAACCATATTAATTTTTTCCAGGCTAAACTTACAAAATTTTTTTTGATCAAAAGACAAATCACACCCAAAAGACACATATTTACAGCGAATCATCTATCATATACCGGGAAACCACCAAAATTGATTAACCAACATCGAGCCGCCCCAAAAATCATATTTATTATTGACAAACGCCAAACATTTTGTTATAATATTATGTATAAAATTATTCTGCGTTCAGACACGCTATTACACTATTACTACATAAAGGAGCGATTATCTATGAAAAAATATGCTGCACTTGCACTTGCACTGGTAATGGGGCTGGGAATGGTTGCCTGCGGAGATACAGGCTCTTCGGATACCAAGGATACGACCACAAAGGCCGGAGATACTACAACAGCTGCTTCCAACGAGGATAAGCCCGACGATGCCGCTGCTGACGAAACAACTACCACGGAAGCTCCCGCTGAGCCGCTGAATGAAAATGTGGTGCACAAGGAGTTCAAAAACACTGTACTGAACATCACAGCGAACTTCGATGTTGCAAACATCGAGGGCTTTGAGACCACGGAAGCAACTCAGACAGAGGATGCTTACAGAGCTTCGGGAAGCTTCACTTATCCCGACCCCGAGTACTATGCAGCTGCTATAAGCGCAAGCTATAATGTACGTATCCTGAGCGCCAAGCACGCTGAAGCTATCGTAAACAAAGACCTAGATTATAAAAACTACGAAAAGGTAGATATCGGCTCTGCATACGACACCTATGAATGGGTCGAGGACGGCAGCTACGGCAAGCGCATAAATATAATATTTGTCGGCGGAGATTACCTCGACGGCAAGTATATACTTGAAGCACAATTTATACCTCAGCTGGAATCAGGCAAGCAGGAGGACGTTGATCTTATCGTTGATACCTTTGCAAAGAGTCTTAAACTCGAAGCTGACGACTCAGGTCTGAAGAGCGGCGACACTTTCCAGATAGGCACAGGCGAGGGCATAACCTGCAAGAACAAGGCTACCGTAGCAGGCAAAGATGTCGATATGGAGCAGAAAATATACATGAACTGCAACAGCATATCCGCACAGACATCGTTCGTTGCTGACGGTATCGGCTACGACTTCTACACCTACACTGTTGATGGTATGGATCATTTCGGCGTTACGGGCGGCGGTGAATACGCTGACTGCACATTTGCAGGCAAGCCCGGCAAGATAAAGATATCCAGCGGCGTAGGCAATATTACTGTTGACGCAGATATTCAGGTAGACGACAACCACTGCCTGCATATGTCCCTTGACTCTGACAGCGCATTGAGCGAGGGCGAGCTCGGAGATGCTGTAAAGCTCGGCGAAAAGATAGCTGATATGCTCAGCGAAGACAACAAGGAAGCAACACAGGAGCTGTTCGTGGGATATATCAACGATATCGCAGCAAGCCTGATCTTCCCCGAGGGCGGCATAGCTGAAAATTGATCCGGCGGAAAATAAATCTCAAATAATAATACAAGGCTGTCTCAGATGAGGCAGCCTTTTTGTCCGCATATTTGATCACAGTTCCTCAATCAGCTTAGCAAAAAGCCCCCTGCAGCCTTCTTCGATATCTGCATAGGCTTTGCCGAAATCGCGGCTGTACCACGGGTCGGAAACATCGTCCCCACGGTCTGCAAATGTGAGTAGTTTATATATTTTTCCGTCTTTATCGCCGCCGAAGATACGATTCATGTTCCGTATGTTTGCGGTATCCATGCCGATAAAGTAGTCGTATTTATCATAGTCCGACTTTTTCAGCTGAACAGCAGTCTTGCCCGCACAGCCGATACCGTGCGCCGCAAGTTCCGATCTTGCAGGTGGATATACAGGATTTCCAAGTTCCTCGGTGCTTGTTGCACTTGAAAGGATATAAAACTCATCGCTGTATCCTGCATCGGATACCAATTTTTTCATTATAAATTCAGCCATCGGCGATCGGCAGATATTGCCGTGGCACACGAAACAGATTTTTATCATATTTTTACTCTCCTCTGAAACGCCGTAAATACAGGCGTTTGCGACGTTTTGGGGTGCTTTTGTTGTAAAGACGATTTGTTCATATTATCTCAAATCTTCTCATGTTTTCTCATATTTTTGACTTCATCTGTGGTAAAATTGTGGTAAAACTCAGGCTGTTTTTATGCCTGCTACTCGCTTCATTTCACGCTCAGCGTCCTCGAATTTGATATGAGTATAGGTATTCAAAGTTACCCCTACATCGGCATGACCCATTATGTATTGCAGCATTTTCGGATTCATTCCCCGCTTTGCCATGTTGGTGCAGAAGGTATGACGGCAGACGTGTGGCGTTATCTTCGGCAAAGGACGCAGGCGAACGCTCGCGTACTTTTCCCTCATGTGCTGTATGATCTTTTCCCAGTGAAGGGCTACCCTTGGCATATCGTTTTTGTCGAGGAACAGGAACCCAACGCAGCCGCCTATCATCGGTTCTTTTTTGAGACGCTTCCTGCTGTTTATGATCCTTCCGAAGCAGTCAGCAACCTCTTCGGTCATCGGTATCGACCTGACACCGCACTGAGTTTTCGGCTTTTCAATGATGTACTTACCCTCGTGTGTGCGGATAAGCTGACGCTCGACATTCAGGCGCATATCATCAAAGTCAATGTCTGAAACTGTAAGCCCGCAAAACTCCGAGATACGAAGTCCCGTGTTGAACAGGATAAAAACAACGTCATAGTACTTGCTATAATAGCTGTCGCTTTTGATGAAATCGAGAAATTCCTCCATCTGCTTTTCAGTGAGCGCCTCACGGGGCTCGCTGTCATTTTCTATGACGGTGGAAAGCTCAAAGCCAAAAGGATTCTTGCGTATAAGGTCGTCGTCCTCAGCCATCTGAAACGCAGGTCGCAGCACACCTCTTATTGAATGTATAGAACTGTAACCCTTGCCGTCCTCTCTTTGCAGCTTTATCAGCCACAGCTTTGCGTCGGACAGCTTCACCTTGTCGATACGCATTTTCCCGAATGGGTCTCTCTTCAGAAGATTGATAACGGTCTTGTATCCCGTCCTCGTACTGTCTCTGACTCCCGTTTTAAGCGAAATATATCTCTCCGCAAGGCTCAGAACGGTATATTGTCCTCCGTCTGAACTGATCCGGTCGTACAGATCTCTTTCGACCTTCTTTTCCTTTTCCCTTAGTGACAGATCACGCCGCTTGCCTTTGGGATACGGATCAGACGCATCGAGTCTCCAGCTGTAGATATCCTTTCGCTTTCCCGAAGCGTCGGTGTAGGTGTAACGATATCTTCCGTCGGAGTTCTGACTTTCTCCGTATCTTAAATTTCTTTTCTTATGGTCTCTTCTTTTATTATTCATATAATCTCTCCTCTCAAAGAAAGAGACCCGAATTTGCACTTATATTATACCACAATTCCGAGTCGCTTTCAATACCCTTTTCAGATAACAGTCGAATTATCTAAAAAACTTTCAAACCTCTGTCTTTTGAACAGCAGGCGGTTTCCGTTCTGTATTATGAAATCCGCAGTGGGGTGTTCCTCAGCGATACGGCGCAGCTTGCCCTCGCCGATGTGGTAGTATTCGGCAGCTTCGGTAACTGTTAAGGTGTATCGCTTCCATACAGGTATGCTGTTTGTTGTGTTGGTAAATTCGGTATCAGTTTCGGTCGTTCTGTTCAAATTTTTTCCTCCGTAATTCTCTAAAGTTTTATAGCACTCGTGAAGATGGAATTGATTTTGGTATTCATTATTTTGTCAGTCCTTTCTGTGTCGATCAATTTAGTAGGTATGATCTCTGTGTTCCCCACAGCCGAAGCATTGGAAATGATCTTCATAAACTTTAAAACAGGGGGCGCGTTCGTTGTTAAACGGACAGATGGCAAATCTGATGCGGTTAAAATCAAGTCCGCAAAACGAACGAGGGCTATGAAATCCACCCTGTCTTTTATATTCTGAAAGATGTTCGACATATCAGCCTCCATTTTATTTTTTCTATGTGAAAGGAAAGATTCAAAGTGGCATACCGAGTAGATTCTTGGGCGGAGAATTTACCTGGGAGATCATTGTCCTTTCATAAGTAAGCACACTTGGAAGCCATTTTGTTTAATGCAAATTTTGTTTTTTCAAAAAGTTTGTAGTAAAACACAAAACAGGCAGATTAAAATTTAGTTGTATTATAATGATCTGTGCAGTCACTATATAGCCCAAAAGCATCCGAACAAAATCAGTATGGCTTCTGTGCTCCCTACAATCGAAGCTGCAAAAATGATCTTCATAAACTTTAAAACAGGGGGCGCGTTCGTTGTTAAACGGGCAGAGGGCAAATCCGCCGCGGTTCAGATAAAGACAGTAGAAACGAACGAGCTCTCTGAAGTTCAACCTGTCTTTTATATTCTGAAAGATATTCGACATATCAGCCTCCATTTCATTTTTTCTATGTGAAAGGAAAGATTCAAAGTGGCATACCGAGCAAATTCTTTGGCGGAGAATTTTATTGGAAAGTCATTGTCTTTCCATAAGTAAGCACACTTGGAAGCCATTTTCGAAAAGGGCAATTTGTATTTTTCAAAAAGTTTGTAGCAAAACACAAAACAGACATATTAAAACTGTGAAGTATTATAATATTCCGTGCTGATCGTAAATTCGCTCTCAATGTCTGAGCAAGCTTTTGTATTCGATAAGAACTTCTGTCGATTCCCGGCGTACCAGTTCAAAAGCTTCATTTTTGTTTCCTTCTTTTTCACGGGTGGTGCAAACTCGACGTGATCTAAGGAAAGACCAAAATCTGCGTTTATCTTTTTGCGGCTTCAATATTAGATGATCCAAATAGCTTCTGAACAAGATCGGTATGGTCTCTGCGTTACCCACTGTCTTTTATATCCTGAAAAATATTCGGCATATCAGCCTCCGTTTCATTTTTGTTACGTGAAAAAATAAGATTCAAGTTGGCATACCAAGCAAATTTTTTGGCGGAAAATCTGCACGGGAAACTTATGTTCATAAGTACCTACAAAAATCAGGTTTTTTTGAAGGCAAAATCGAAAAATAATTTTTTATTCTCTCTTTTGCATAAAATGCAATGCCCCTTTTTAGTGAAATAATAAAACCGAGTGTTGAAAAATATAAAGCACCTACAAAACTCTCAGAATTCTGTAGATGCTTTTTTGAAGGTATTCAAATTCGCCTGCATACGCAGCGGTCGATAAAAAATTTTTCAGCCCATTCGGGCTAATTCGTTTTTGAAAATCGTAATTGTTTCCTTTCTGTAAACGCAAACATAAGCAAGTATAGAAGATGCCGTATACCGAGGTCACAGCATCTTTCCAAATCGCAGTAACCCCTGCGATTTGGGTGTTAAGGGAACCCGTTGCCCTTAACAATAGACGTCAATCAAGGAAATCGCATTTCACCCAGCAAAAATTCAGGAGGAGAACTATTATGTAGAGCTAATATGAATGTGTAATTTTTAAGATAGCTTGATTATCCTTCTGAAATATACTATAATAATATTGAAGGGTGAATAATCCAAATGCCTGAATTATGCCGATTTGGTGGAATGGTTATTTATATGCTGTTACAAACATGCACAGCATGTTCAAGAATTGTTCAAACTTGACCTCACTTGATTTAAGCGGTTTTGATACGAGCAAAGTTACAGACATGTACGCTATGTTCTATGGTTGTTCCAGCCTTACTTCGCTTGATTTAAGTGGTTTTGATACAAGTAGAGTAATATTTATGGATGATATGTTCCGCGATTGTTCAAGTTTGACAGAACTTGATCTAAGTAGTTTTGATACAAGTAAAATTTATCCTGAAGTTTATAAATATCTTTGGCAAAATTCACTCGGTATAACTGGTTATAGTATGAATGGTATGTTCGCCGGTTGTTCAAATCTGACCTCACTTGATCTCAGCAGCTTTGATACAAGCAATATAACTGATTTTTCAGATATGTTCGCTGATTGTAATAAATTGAGGTTCCTTGCTCTTGGCGAGAATTTCAAAGCGATCCCGGAAGAAGCAGCTCTTGTCAATAAAGAAGGCTGGGTAACCGAAAATGATCCTGAAAAAGTAGTAAGCGGTGACGGTGAATATGCAATCATCAAAAACAACGGCAAGAACATCTACATTCGCTTCGACTACGATACAAAACTCACCTACCCCACAAACATCAAGGTCGAATACAGCGCAAAATATCACCAGGTAAGATTCAAATGGGACAAAGTTGAAGGTGCTGACAGATACGGCATAGCTGTATACCTTGCAGGCAAGTGGAGGATACAGACTCAGAACATCACCGATACAGTTTACACTTCTCCCAAAAATCTTACCCCCGGCAAGACCTACAAAGTCGCAATTGCAGCAAGAGTAAACGGCAAGTGGGATACTGCAAACGCTGTCAAAAATGCTGTTACTGTTACCATAAAGTGACATGCGGCATTGATACGTAAAAACTATTAAATACTTAAAGCCTTCGGAGATAAATATCATATCCCGAAGGCTTTTCTTATCTTCAAAAGCTGCTGACACTCTTTTACATAGAGTAATGCTCATGCGGATAAATGAGCATATTAACTATGAAAATTATTTTATAAAGTAACCGTCAAACTTTTCCGCACCCTAAAAATTAAGACCCTGCAAGGAATCAACATCCCTGCAGGGTCATATTTATTCATCGCCATTGAATTTGAGATTTTTATCTACATACCTGATCATGTCCTTGTATTCGATCTCAGCTTTCTTCAGTTTGATCGACATCAGAAAATGCAGGAATGCATTAGTCTTTTCGAGTCAATCCCAAATTCTGTGTAAACTACAAATAGTGTAATAAAAGAGTATATGATGAGACCGATTGTGAAAGCAGTCGGTCTTA
>NZ_FOAT01000002.1:185184-214546 GCF_900109655.1 Hominimerdicola alba | reverse complement strand
TTTTTCGTGATGTCCTTCATAGCCAGATACAGCATCTTGAAAAGGCTGTCATCTGTAGGAAATACGGATTTTGTTTTGGTCACTTTCCTAAGCTGAAGTATTAGAAAGAAAAAGATATTATCACCTTTTAATTGTATCATAGGCAATTTCGCGGAGATAATAAAGAGTTTTTAAAGTGCTTGCCTCATTGCTGACTCTTCAATTTTTGCTTCTCATGGAGTTTAAACGATCTTACCATCTTCAATAGTAACAATTCTGTCAGCAAATTGAGCGATATCAGGATCGTGTGTTATCATTACAAGAGTATGACCATACTCTTTAACTCCATGAGTTAGTAATTCTATTACATCTGAGCTTATAGCGGTATCTAGATTTCCTGTTGGCTCATCTGCAAGAACTATCTTGGGCTTATTGGCAAGAGCTCTTGCTATGGCAACCCTCTGCTGCTGTCCGCCAGAAAGCTGATTAGGAAAAGATTTTTCCTTGCCTTCAAGTCCAAGCTCTTTTATTACATTCGCTATGTATTTCTTATCCACATTTCCGCCGCCTATATTTACCGGGAAAGTGATATTCTCATAAACATTGAGTACCGGTATGAGATTGTAAGCCTGGAAAACAAATCCTATCTTTCTGCATCTGAGGTCTGACATCAAAGTATCATCAGCATTTTGGTAATTGAAACCCTCCATGATAACATCACCCGAATCATATCCGTCAAGACCCCCGATGACATTAAGCAGAGTGCTTTTTCCCGAACCGCTTTTTCCAAGTATAACAACGAACTCTCCTTCTTCGATTTCTAGGTTAATATCCTTTAATGCGTGAAAGGAGTTATCGCCTGTTTTATAGTATTTGTTTACGTTTTTTAATGAAATAATACCCATGATCATCACTACCTTTCATATATCATTTCTACTATCGAATCTTTTGTACTGCCCTTGATATTGAAATATGCAAACAGTTCTATCGCACCTATGAATATCAGATTTACGAGCAGATATGCAAGTATCGAAATTTTTATCTTATCAAACAGTACAAAGGAAATATACACGTTTACTATAAGAGAAAGTGGTATACTTATAAGAACTGCTATTAGTGAAAGCACAAGGTTCTCATAGCAGGCTACTGTCCACAGATCTTTCAGTTTCAGACCCATAGCTCGCATAACGCCATATTCCGACCTTCTGCTTGTCATATTCTCCTTGATAGTATTGCTTATTATCATAAAACTGAGCACTATTGTCGCAATAACTATATATCCTGATATGATAATCATACCGATAAGCTGTGATTCAGATTCTGCACGTCCGTCGTGAAGATCGGTAACATATACATCAGAAGCTGAAAATGTCATAGCTGAAAGCTCGGTCATTGAACGATCCGTTTTGACAAGGAATGCACAGTAGCCTTTGTTTTCCATATTATTGCTTTCTGCCAGCTTTTCATTAATTATCAGAGTATTACTGTTGTGGTACAGCGCATAATTCAGCTGGCTGGCAGCAGCAAACCAGTGATCTGGCTTCACAGAGAACTTATTATCAGTATCCCGTGAATATATCTCTACCTCTTTAAACTCTTTCTCTGATATCAATACGGAAAATGGCTTTGAACCGTCATAAGTGATTCCATTGATTTTCGAGAACTGCATCCAGAGTTCATCGTCATACAGCATCACCTGAAGATTATCGTCTTCGTCCTGTTGTTTTGCCTTGTCCCAAGTGTAATCAACAAAGCATTTCTCTGTATATACCTTTTCTACCTTATCCGTAGAACACAGTTGCTCCAGATCGGCTTCGGTGAAGCAGTTATTTTCACTTTTAAGATCGGTGATATTTGTCTGTATTGAATAATCACTGAAATCGGCTGCGGTCTTGACAGAATTGAAACCTACTACCGCAAATACATTACTTATCACCAGGCATAGCAGAAAGCTAACAGTTAGTGTAACAGTCTGTATGGCGCTCTTTGCAAAGTTCCTTCTAAGATTACGTAAAGCAAGACCAAAAAGATAATTTTTTGAAGAAAACATTTTTGTCTTTTCTGTGAGCATCTTTTTGGTGGCATTGAATGTCCTTATATTTACAGGATTGGTCTTCCTGATTTTAAGTATAAGTTTAAGGCAGGCAATAAATGCCGAAACAAGGGTAAGCAGATAGGTAATCAGATAGGTGGATACTTTCTGTTCTACTTTCATGCTTGCGGCTGTATTTATCAGTGCAGACATTATCTTCTCGGCCACAGCAAGATTAAGCAGTGCACCTGATGCCATACCTATGATCGTTCCTGCCGATACAATCAGGAACTGCTCAGAGAGAATGAACCGTATGAGCTGCCTGTTGTTTAGACCGATACAGCGCATAGTACCGAAAACACTTATCTTGCGGGCAAAGCTGAGAGTGATCGTATTATAGACGAATATCGTAAGGCAGACTGCGATTATAAGGGACAGCAGAAATATACCCACCGATACAGCCCTGAATGAACCTTCTTCAGCGTAATTCGCAGTCTTTTCTTCATTTCGGATAAGCTGTTCGTAGTTGAAATATCTTCTATCTTCGGGAGTCCCATCAACTACAATATCGCTTATAGCATTAACCGCAATGACTTGCTTGTCTTCATTGAGGTTTCCTTCCTCTGCTTCGACTGTTATCGAATTGGATTTGCTGCATGGCAGACCGTTTTCGCTATAGATATCTGCGGCTGTTTTTAGATCGGTAAAGAAGAAATTTCCCGTATCCATAGTGTCTTTTATTATTCCGCATACTTTGAAAGTTCTGCTGACTTTCAACTGTTTCTCATCGGTCTGATCTGTCATTGTAAAAACAAGCGTAAGTTCATCGCCTATTTTCAGTTCGGGATTGGATATTGTGTAGCTTTCCTCTACGCACATCTCGTTTTCCGCTGAAGGGTATTCACCGCTTATAAGCGAAGTTTTCTTGAAGTAATCCAGATCACCTTCGTATCCCATAATGACTGATGCTTTCGAGAGGTCATAGTCCATATCGCCAACGTAAATGGTAGAAAGGTATCTGTCAGGCTTATCTTTTCCCATATTGCTGAACTTTTCATTTATAGCTGTAAGTTCATCATAACTAAGATCCACCACGTAAAAATCCTGCGGTGCTCCCGAACTAATGAAAGACCTGTATGAAATAATATAGCTTGCGCTGATCTGTATCATACTGAACATCAGCATCGTCGATACAACGATACCTATTATTGCGCTTATACTATACTTTTTATTTCTCAGGATATATCTGTATACTATTTTAAACATCTGGGTTCTCCCTGCTTTATTTTATGATCGTTTATGTTATAAATTATCGACTTATCAATAATGAAATTGCTGCTGTGTGTAACAATTATAACTATCTTGTCGCTGACTACCTCAGAGAGGTTCTCTCTGATATTGCGCTCTGTTATTCCGTCAAGCCCGGCAGTTATCTCATCTATGATAAGGACTGGAAGGTTTTTATAAAGTGCTCGTACAAGGCACAGTCTGCTTTTCTGACCGCCTGAGAAACTGTCACCCTTTTCTGAGACAATAGTATCGAATTTATCGGGCAGTTCTTCAATATCGTCTAGGATATTGCATATCCTGCAAAGATACTTTATGCGTTCTAAGTCTATCTCTTGATCAAGAACGATATTGTTAAGAATAGTATCATTGAACAGTACACTTTCCTGCATCACAACGGAAACAAGGTCGGAAATGTTCTTTGTGCCTATCTCTTGAAGGTTTGAATCGTTGTATTTTATCGTACCTTTGTAATTTCTCAACTGACCTGATATAAGCTGTAAAAGCGTAGACTTTCCAACACCGCTTTGACCACATATGTAGTAAATGTGTCCCTTTTTGAACTTTGCCTTTGCATCATGGAATATCATTTCTGTATCATATGAGAATGAAAGCTTTGATACTTTTATCTCAGAAATGCTGTCAATATTTATTTTGGGGTCAGTATCTTTTCTTTCAAGGATGGTTGATATTTTATTGATAGTATCATATTTTGAAGCAAAGTTAGATGGTATAGAGATAAGACCGATTATCGGTGATGAAAGTGAGGAAGCGTACTGGTTGAATGAGATAAGGGCTCCAACAGTAAGGGTACCTAGGATGACCTTGTAACCGCCCCACAATAGTATTATACCACCAACTACGTTCATCGTCAATGAGATGAACGACTGTATCATGCTCGAAAACATAGTCTGTGACTTGGTGACTTTATACTCATTGTCCAGAGCTTTTTCATATCGTTTCTTCGCAAAACTTCCTGCACCTAGCAAGGATATCTTCTTCATATTCAGCACTATCTCGTTGATAGCGGAGTGCAGAGCTATATAACTGTTGCGTGACTCTTTACCCTTTAACTCTTCGATGCCCTGTGTCTTCAGACGTACAATTATCAGCATCGACTGCAATATTACAGATACCAGAGCAAGATCTGGCTGTAATTTTATCACGATTATCATTGAGGAAACTGCGCTTATTATATTTCTTACAAAGTTGATGGATTCTTTATAAGCCAGGCTTATGTATGAAGATGCATCCCGTTCGAGCAGGGATACATATTCTCCCGACTTGTCAGCAAAAAAGGAATTATCGATGCAGTAGTCAAGTATTTTGGTTTTTAGCCCCTTAGACATTTTGTAGTTAAGGAACATATCGAATCTCATCTGCATTATATTGAATATCTCCGTCAAGGCATTCGCTGCCAGCAGCAGCATAACAGAGAAAAATAGCACTTTCAGATCCTTGTTCTTTAATCCTTTATCAAATATAAGTATATTGATGAGAGGTGCAAGATAAAGTATAATGGAAGAAATGAGCGTCAGGAAAAGTGATACAAAATAATACTTTTTAAATTTCATAAAAAACGAAATCATCGTTTTTATATGATATTTTTTAAAAAATGGAACTTTCCTCATTTATGAATCTTCTCCCCTATATATGCACATAAACTGCCGATGGTCGCAAAATCTGTATATCTCATCTTCTCGGGCGTTGCAGATATTCTGAACTTATCAAGCATATATGTGAGAAACTTAAAAAGTTCGCAGCTGCCCAGTTCACAAAGTTCAAAGGTGGGTGAGGTCTCGCCTAGGCAGCTTATATCTACAGGACATTCGCTTATATAACCTGACAGTTCATCCAGAATTTCCTGGCTAAATTCGCAGGATAGAGCATTTTCTCTTATCTGATGTATAATATTATCTTCTTCGGAAAGAGTGTTTTTCTTGATCCACGCCTCTATTTTATCACAGCTGTTGTCATTTTCATCTACAAAGGCATTTATGATGGCAGCAGCAAATTTTGGAACAGCTTTGCTCGTCCCGCCGAATAGACACGAACCGATTTTCCCACAATTGATGAACTCAGCTTCGGCATCACCGGAGATATGCTTTGTTTCCATATCATTAACACAATAATATGGCTTTTCTGTAAACGCGCCCTGGCTTATACCATATACGCATTCAAAAGAAAACGGATAGCATAGACCATCCGAGGGTCTGTTTGAATCAGCCGCTATTATCGTAACACCAGATAGTGCTAGCCTTTTGCAGATATCTTTAGTCTGCTCATAGCGTTCCTTGTTAGCCAGTGTTACTGACATTATGATGATGTCCACATCATTATTCTTCAAAATGTCTTCTAGCGCATTAAATGCTGCAAGGCCACTGCCTTGGTGTTCTTTTGTGAAAATATTATACAGATATATCTTCTCTATTAGATCGGCATTAGTATATTTCAGAATTGTATTTATCACCATCGCGCTGTGGGTCGCTTTGGTATCACGCCCAAAGTAGTCTTTAATAACAATTTTGTTCCTGATACTTTCAGGAATGGCATCTATATTCAAAGCAGTATCAATGACTGCAAGATTAAATTTCATCATATTTTTATCCTCTAGAACACAAAAAGCAGGGCGTATGGTCACGCCCTGTTTTTCGTTATGCTTTTTACCAGTAAATGCATGTCTTAGGAGTCTTGTCACGATAGCAGTAAATGTGGCCATTAGCTGTTATTTCTTTATACTCATCAATATCAAATCCCCAGTACTGACGACCACCTTTTATCTGCTCATCGATATTAGCGCGAGCGGAACCACGGTACTCATTGCAGTCATCATAGCAACTCTGTGCCTGAGCATCAAACTCATTTACAAAAGCATCTGTGATCTTTTCGATTTTCATGTTGTCACTTCCTTTCCTATACTATTTTATTAAATCAGGCAGTTTAACCTGATCTAAGCATTATTCTTTACCCGAATACCATGCATGATATGCTCTAATTTGCATATCATAGGTGAAGCAGTCAGGTAGTCGCCCGTAAGCGATTTGTTGGTATACTTGCATCTCATTGAAAGGCAGGTATATTCATTTCTACAACCATCACAGGTGGTATTTCTCCTATCGTAATAGACCATATATTTATCTAATAATCTGTTATCTATGCCACTGAACACAGAACCTATGATATGTTCTGCATCATTTACCATACAAGAGCAAGGATATATATTTCCGTCTGCTGCGATATTGAAGTTCGTCACACCTCCGTCACAGAGCCCTTTTTTCAATTTTTGTTTTATATCACTGTAGAATGAGAATTCCGTTGTATCGTTCTCATCAAGTGCTGTATATATCATTATCAGCTGTTCCTGAAGGGTATCAAACAGTTCATCAGTCCAGCGATTGTCATAAAGATCGATCATTCCAACAATGGTCTTAACATTCATGCTTGCGATACTTGTTACGCTTTCATACAATCTTTCCACTGTATCAGGGGTAACAGTCATCCTTATCCTTACATCGATTTTTTCTTCCATTAACGCCTCAAGTGCGCCTATCGCATAAACATAGGAACCGGTACCGTCATGCTTTTTTCTATTGATGTCATGCACTTTCTCCGTACCGTCAATGCTGAGAGATACGTATACATTGTTCTTTTTCAGCACATCTATAACACGGTCATTCATTACTGTACCATTGGTAGTCAGCGAATAGCCAAATCTTCCGAATTTGCCGCACTTGACCATTATTTTTTCAATGCCGTCCAGAGCTAACAGAGGCTCTCCGCCATGAAAATTTATCATGTTTGACTTTCCACGCTCCATATGTTCCTGTATGAAAGAGATAGTCTTTTCTATTACTTCATCATCCATCGCTATGTTACGCTTTATTCCCTCATAACAATAGGAGCAGCAAAGGTTGCATTTTTCAGTTATCCAGATATTAAACGCGCTCATAATCTCTCCAGTACAAATCGAAATAGTTGCTGTATTCAGCACAGCGCCTTTCGATATCTCCACTGACCATCATCTTTTTTATCTCGGCTGCACAGCTAAAACACATAAGCTGTTTTTCACAATTCGAGCAATGCGGTACATTTTCGGGCAGATATCTTGAGAAATTATAATATCCCTCCGACGTAAGATATTTTCTTGATGAAATAAACTCTTCGGGGTCTTCAATATCAAGGATATTGAACAGCTTGTATTCATCATCCATAAACATCGGGCAGGGGAAAACATCGCCCTTCTGGTCAATCTGGAATTCTGTAACAGCACCCTGACAGGCAAATATCTGGGGCTGGTAGTTGTAAAGCTTATTTGAAACAAAATTATCCTCGACACGATTCCAGTTTATGCAGCTTATATCGTTTTCTCTATCTACCGTCACCTGATCATAAAGTTCTCTGCCTCTGCCGACAGGTTCAAATGCTCTGATGACGGGAAGAACATCAAGTGACTTGCAAAGTTCTCTGAATTGTGTAGTATTATCCATATTATCAGATGTTCTTATCATGGAAAGACTTATCCTATTTGTATATTTACGAAGGAACTTTACTGCATTTATGACCTTGTCATATACGCCTTTTCCTCTGATAGCTTCGCAAGATGCTTCATCATATCCGTCTAGACTTAGGTTGAAGTTATCATACTTTTCGGTAAGATACTTAGCTGTTGCTTCATCCTTTATCAGTGTGCCGTTTGTCATGATAGATAAAGAACCACTGTATACAGAGCGTATCTTTTCTGTGATCTCAAAGAAATCTTTCCTATACATAGGCTCGCCTCCCGATACTGTAACATCATCGGTATCAAAGAGCATCATGCGGTCTATTATTTTAAAAATCTCATCAGTAGAAAGTTCATTGCCTCTAAGATCATCTCCTGCTGATATACAGCAATGTCTGCATCGCAGATTGCATTGATTTGTTATATCAAGAGAAACCTTGCTTTTTCTCAAAGTGAGAAGCTCATTTTCGTTGTGCTTCCACATCTTCAAAGCATCAAGTCTTTCAGATATTTTGACAAGCAGTTCTCTGGAGCTATCGTCTTCAACAAAAGCAAAAAGCTGTTCAAATAACATATTCTCAGCTTCAGCACGCTTGTATATGCTGACTATCTCATCACTAAGAAACAGACAATTGCCGGTTCTGATATTAGCAACAAGACTCTTGCTGTTTTTGGAAAAAATCTTTGTATACTCTGAAAATTCGACTTTTGCTTTGTTAAGCATATAATCATTTGCCTCCTTGAAAATGAGTTTTTTGTTTAATTATATCTGCCAGACAAGTGGTTGCTGTTGTCTGCCGTATTCAATGATTCCTCGGTTGAATTTTTCTATATTCGAGTCATCGATGTCAAGAATGTCGTAATAATTTATTGAATTAAGCAAAATTACTTATCTATGAAGTTCATTTAATCCGATTTAGCAGCGAAATAATATGTAGTATTTAATGTAGTTGCAAGAAGAAAATTAAGTTGTATACTACACTTACTCTAAGTATAGAATAATACCTTCATTACTCTTTGGACAGTTATTATATAAATAGCGAATCGAATAATTAATAGATATTAATACGCCGTTAAGCTGGTATTAATCACCGCTGTTAATTATAGAATATAATCAATAGAACAGACATTATGTCGTGTCGTTATAGTTATTATATACTATTAAGCCTGATTTGTCAATAGTTTTGAGGGGCTTATTTTCGAATTGTATAGTTTGCAATCAATCAAAATTAATCTGAGAGAACATTCATTACTTATGCACAATGTGATTTAATTAATCAATAAGTATATACTATAATATTATTACAAGTCTTCAATAATTAACAATAGATAATTTCATTATTTTAAATGCATGCAAATAATATTTGTAAACGATTTACGTACTTGACTAAAATTATTAAAACAATTTTTTTGATAGCGACAATACCAAAGCAGTGGCTATGACTACTGAAAAATGTTTCTCCACTTTTATTTTCTCCCCTTGAAAATAATAAAGGAGCACCGACTTTTATATCGATGCTCCCAGTATAACATATATATTTTTACATCTGATTTGGAATATCCATGCCACCATAAAACACTCGGTTTATAGTCATGACCTGTCTATCCTCGTTTGGCGTATACAGGACAACATAATTGTCTACGGGCATTATGTGCATTCCTTTCGAACGCCAAGGTCCAACTTCATACGTCCTGAACTTGAACTTAAATGGCATTTCGTCAAGGCTGTTGATACACACTTCAAGTTTTCTCAGTAAGTCAGCAGCTATTCCAGGCTCTTTGAGATGGTAAGCAATATATTCATAGATATTATCCATATCGGTTAGAGCTGTTTTGGTGATCACTATACTATAACTCATAAGCCGTGCTTTTTTCTAATCTGTGAAAAGGCATCCTTGGTCTTGTACTCGCCGTCGTTCACCGAAATTCGCTGAACGATCCTGTTGACGGTCAATGTACGTTTTTTGAAGTCAATGTCATCCCACTTCAGCCCGCAGACCTCACCAACTCGCAGACCCATCGCAAGAGCAAGCGTAATGCCAAGTGTTATCGGATTTATGTTCTTTTTCAGATAGGCTTTCAGCTTCTTCTGCTCGCTCTTGGTCAGTATTCTAACCTCTGATTTGGTACTTTTCGGCATAACAATATTATCAAATGGATTTAAAATGCTATACTCCCTTTGAGCATACTTAAACACTGTTTTCAGCAACACCATGATGTCGGCAACATAGCGCGGGGATAGACCCCAGTCCAGCTTTTTATGCATAAATTCATACACCGATTTAGAAGTGACCTCACAGCACATTTTATCGCCAAAATGCGGTATGATGTGTTTTTTTATTTTCATTCGGTAGTTAGCAAGCGTAGACTCCTTGACCCGAAGACTGCTGACCGAAAGCCATTCGACGCACAGTTCCTTGACGGTCATTTCCGTTAATCCGAGCCCGACAGTCTCCATGATAGATTCGATCAGCTTTCTCTCTGCTTCTTCTTTAGTTCTTCCGTAGAACGACTTTGACTGACGTTTTCCGTTAATTACACCCAGCGAAAGCCGCGACTCCCAACGACCATCTTTTCGTAAATATGTACTTCCCTTGGTCATTTCTTTTTCCTCCAAATTTAATTATTATCAATTTGTGACGTTTTTTTCATGTAAATTCCATCATATTCACGAATATATCACTATTTACTTGACATAAATTATTATTAATGATATAATAATAATCTGTAAAATGTTGTAAATAATATACGTATCCAATTTACATTATACTTTATACTACAAGCGTTCGTGATATTGCTTATTTCACGAAAGACCAAGCATTTTTCTGGCATAAAATACTAAAAATCCGAGATCGTCACCGACCTCGGATTTTTCACAATTATAGAGAAAAAACAGCTGACCTAAGACAACAGCTTTGCTTTTTGAATAATTTTTTCACAGAAAGCTCATTCAAATACTTGACATACGCACCGTACTGTGATACAACACCATTATACTGAATTAAAATTCAGAGAAAATGTTTTCAGAAAAGATGTGATGCTATGTTTATCGGCAGAGAAAAAGAACTCGGGCAGTTAAATGCTGAGCTTTCCTCATGGAAACGCTCTACTTCAACGAATGACCGCAAAGCTTCGCATTATACAGTTGTCGAGGAAAAGTAAACCTGCGTATGGTCGAGCAGGCGTTATGATACTGCTCTATGCGAAGGATCGAGAAACAAAAAATCCCTTCTACAAGCAAATGTTGTGAGAAGGATTCGGATAGAGTGAGAAAATGATGGGCAAGGTAGGACTCGAACCTACGGTGTTTCTGATGTTACGGATTTACAGTCCGCTGCAATCGCCGCTATGCAGACTTGCCCATATTTATGACGGATGCGGGATTTGAACCCGGCATTTTAAGATTGAAAGCCTTATGTCCTAAACCTGATTAGACGAATCCGCCATTAGTATCCGTGGAGGGAGTCGAACCCTCAGTGTACCGGTTCTTAGCCGGGTGTGTCTGCCATTCCACCACACGGACGTATGACCGCCGAAGCAGTCATATTCGCTTGACTACAACTATCTGGTCGATAGTCACGCCAAACATATCTGCGATAATTATCATGTTGTCGATGGTGGGCACGGTGTCTCCGCGCATCCACTTGAAAACAGCCTGGGGAGTATTGAAACCGCACCTTGCCTGAACATCAGCTACCTTGAAGCCCTTTGAGCGCATCATGGCTTTGATGTTCGCACCTGTCGCAGCTACATCTATAATAGGCATTGAAATCTCTCCTTTCTTGTAATATCACCTGATGCTCCTGATGAGAGTCGAACTCATACTTTGCGGAGTTTAAATCCGCCGCCTCTGCCATTGGGCTACAAGAGCTTATGCAGGATAAGGGATTCGAACCCTTAAAATACAGCTTTTGAGGCTGTCATGTATTCCATTCCATCAATCCTGCAATGGATGTCCGTGGGGAGATTCGAACTCCCAAAACCTTGTGTCTGAGACAAGTATGTATGCCAAATTCCATCACACGGACATAATAAAAACACCGCCTGTATTTCGTTTGCATACAGACGGTGTTTCGTTTCAGAGATATTACAAAAAGGTTATCCTGAAATGCTTGTGACGGGCGTTCCGGCACATTCACTACGTTCTGTATGCACGACAAATAGAGTCTCTTCACTTTCGAGATAGAGGCTCAGATATAATTCGTTATAGCTATACAGATTAGTCATAGTGAACTTTTTCATTTCAGTTACTTCCTTTCATAAGATTTTTGAGCTTTACTTGCTTCGTTGGCTATATTATAGCACAGACGTTTCCGATAGTCAAGTAAACTGTGGGTATATTTTTCAGAGTTCAAATAGCGCAAAAATCCATCTGCGGAACTATCCAAAATATTTCCCGCAAGATGCAAACGGCATACCGACCAATCCTGCCATATGGGTAGGTCGGTATGCCATGATAAATCAAAAGTGTCCAATAGAATGTACGCAAATTCGGGCCATTTTCTGTGGTAAACCTGTGGTAAAATGACTTTTTGGTGCTCTCAAACCCTTGAAATTACGGCGTTTGAGAAGATTCGTTCATATGCTGCCGTGGCAAACGAACATTATTTTTATCATACTTTTCTCCTCTCTGATCTGCTTTGCTCGGTATATCGGTACGAAGACGGATAATTTCAGCGCTTTGATACAGCCCATCTCGGACCTTCTTCGCCGATAACTCCATTGAGAGCAAATCCGCATTTTTCAAGCACTCTTTTTGATGCGGTATTATCGGGATCGGTCTCCGCTTCAATTGCGTTGACTTCGGTATGTGCGAATGCCCAATCTAAAACTGCCTTGACTGCTTCGGCAGCATAACCCTTGTTCTGATATTCTTCGGAGATACCGTATCCGATCTCTGCTATACCGTCGGCAGAAAGCCCCTTGAAACAGAGTTCTCCGATATGCGTGCCGTCTTTCAGTTCGATCATCCATATCGCATACCATTCCCATTGATGAGGATGAGCCAGACAGCCGTTCAGCATTTCTGTGTATGCCGCTTTCAGGATTTCTACGTTCTGCGCTTCAATGAAAGCTTCCATATTCTCCTGAGATGCGGCATATATTTTTAATCTGTTTGTTTCTATCATTTCGTTTCACCTTTCGGATGTATTTTTTCGTTCCATATCATTATACCATAATCATTCGGTTTCATCAAGTCGGGAGAATCAAAATATAATTTCAGATGGGCTGAAAGATATTTAGTTTTGATTTCGTCGATGGTTAATAATATATTTTCATTTTTGTGGTATATTTTATTTGATAACGTGTCAGATTATATTTCTTTTATTCGATATATGGAGTGAAACGTTTCAAAGGAGCGAGGTCTTGTTATGACAGATAGAGAATTGCTCGAATTGCTGCGAAAAGATCCCGATAACGGACTAAAAAGTGTGGTACTGCAGTATTCGGCTTATGTAATGAAAATCGCATACATAAAGCTTGGCAGTATCTGCACCGCCGAGGATATTGAGGAAGCAGTCAGCGATATCTTCCTGAAATTCTTCAATGCAGGCGTAAAAAGCGGATTTGCATTTGAATCTGTTAGAAGCAGCCTGTCACTCATCGCGGGAAGACATTGTGTCGATGTTTTCAGAAGCAGGGTAAAAAAGGAAAATGATATCCCTCTTGATGAAGTGATAGAATTCGTGGCATATGAAAGTATCCTAAAAGAGGATACGGGCAGCACTCTTGCAAGGGCGATAAAAAGTCTCGGAGAGCCTGACAGTTCCATATTTATGAGGAAGTACTTTTTCGGGCAGAAAAGCAAGGACATAGCAACAGATCTCGGTCTGAAGCCAAACACAGTTGATAAAAAGATCTCAAGGGGTCTTAAAAAACTGAAAGAGATACTAATGAAGGAGGGAGAAGAATGAAGATAAATATAAACGAACTTCCCGATTATTTGAATGAGAACGATATGGCAGAATTTGAATGGTTGTTCGATGATATTGAAAAAGATGCTGCTATCTCCGATGAACAGCAGCAGCGCATTCTTTCCTCTGTCATGCGAAAGGCATGAAACAGTATGGAGACTATTATATCGAATAAAAGAAATGTAAACGAAACAGTACCCGACAAAACTATCGTAACGAACAGAGAGATTCAGATAAAACGGGGCGGTGCCATAGCGGCTTGTATTGCGGTGCTGGCTATGGGCGGAGCATTATTCTCGCTGAATAACAATATCCACCGGACGGTACCCAATTCAGACAGGGAATCTTCTGTGACAAAGGACATTGAATCTTCCGCGTTCAAGGAAAATGATACAGCTGATCCGGAAGATAATCCAGTCAGCACCGCACGGACTGTTCAGGACTGGGCTAAGTCTTATCTTGAACAAAATGCAGACACTGTGGGCTTCCTGAAACTCAAAGATCTGGCAGACAATGGTGATTTTGAAAGTCCCGTAGTCCAGGGCGAAGATAACGTGTTTTATCTCAACCACGGATTTGACAAGAAAGAAAATGAAACAGGCACTGTTTTCGCTGATTATAATGACCCGATAAATGAAAAGTGTCAGCCGTCAAATATAGTCCTCTTCGGATATTATACTGATGACACCGATGCCATTTTATCATCACCCATTTTGAAGTACAAGGACAGCAAGTATTTTGAACAGCATAATACTATCGAATTCTCCACAATATTCGATGACCCCGAAACAGAATATCAGGTGATATCCTGTTTCAGCTACGATGCTGTCGGGGAAGATAAAAGAGATTATTCATTCAGACCCAGAAATTTTGACGAAGAGAAGAGTTTCGATGAGTGGATAAGCATTGTGAAAAATAGAGCAATAAATAAATCAGATATTGAATGCAGTGAAGACGATGACTACCTTACCCTTGTTACAAAAGACAGCGCAAACGGTGAAGACGGCAGATTTGCGGTAGTTGCAAAAAAGGTGACGGAAACTTCCGACGAAAAATCAGCTAAAATAGAAGACAGCTTGAAAGAAAGCGCAAAAGATGCTAATGTTAAGGACAACAAGGCAGATACCAAAAATACCGGTAACTATACGATACCAAACGATGATACTGCTACAGATAACAAAACGGAGGATAAGCCTGAAAACACAAGCAGTAAGGATACAAAGAAAGACAGTGTAATAGCAAAGCTGTGTGAGAAATATCCGCGGGGCGTTTACACCGGCTATCAGCAGATAAATGATGACAGGTACCTTATAATCCTTTTTGATCTTGATCTTGAAAAAGATCAAAAAAATAATAAATATATCATTTACGATGCATCTACCGACTCTGAGATCACTACAATAACTACAGATATGGTCAACCCATATGTATTTGCAAACAAGATCGCTGCATACAATTATGACTATACAAAGAGCAGGGCTAATCCTACCTTACTTGCTACGGTCTACGATGAAAACGGAAATGTTTTATATGAATATGAAGTTGATACCTATATCAGTAAAGAATACATAACAAATGATATTAGTCCTGTTTTTAACAATGATGGCAGCAGAATGTTCTATTCCATGAAGAAAAATAACGGCGATTACTACACAGACACTGAAATATTCTATATTGACAGCGGTGACAACACTCCTCATCTGCTTAACAAGGACAGCTTAAAGGATAGGGAAATTAGGAGCTGGTCAGCAAATGATGATGCTATCATAATAGAAAGCTTTGATGACGTAGGGATCATCAGCACCGATCCCGATTGCAAAGATAATGTCGCCTTATTTGATATCACTCAAGCCGAACCTTTTAGCTTTTCATCTTGTGGTTCATGGGCAAACGGATCTTTTTATTACTATACGTATTCGGGAAACCTCACAATTATCGCACCCGATGACAATGGAGATATACAGGTAGGCAACAAGCACTATACAATAAAGACCTACGATTTCAGTGATTATCATACAAGTTTCGCTATGTCATACAATGGCAAATACTTTGTTGCATCATATGAAGATTATACAAATTATCCCGATGATGACAAATACTTTACTTTATATGAGATCGGTAAAGATCACATCACAGAGATAAAGACCGTAAAATATAATATAACCAAAACGGAATACAATATAACGCATTACGGCGGATATTTTGATGAAAGCACAGGAATATTCACTTTATGCCATGAAAGATCTGATCCCGAATCCAACACCGGTACAGAATACTATATCTATGATATCATAAATTTCTTTGAGTGATGCTTACCCCAAAAAGTTTCTCCCAATATAAAAAGTCCTCTGTCTGAAACAACAGACAGAGGACTTTTTTGAGTTTGGATAGAAAACATATAAAGCTTAGATAGGGATGATCATGAATCGATAATATCGACTATCTCGCCGTCTTTCATTATTATTCTTCTTGAACCGGACTTTGAAAGCTCAACATCATGTGTGACCATGATTATTGTCTTGCCTTTTTCGTTAAGCTGTTTTAATATCGCCATTATCTTATGACCTGTCTCTTCGTCAAGGGCTCCTGTCGGTTCATCGGCAAGAATGACTTCGGTATTGGAGATTATGCACCGCGCGATTGCAACTCTCTGCTTCTCGCCGCCTGATAACTGAAATGGATATTTGTTCTTCTTTGATAATATCCCCAGTTCATTCAATACGCTGTCTATTTTTTCACCTGTGACCGAAGCATCTTTTTTTCTGTATTTCAGAGGCAGAGTGATATTTTCATAAACAGTCCTGTCATTTATCAGGGCAAAGTGCTGAACAACAAAACCAATGCACCTGTTTCTGAAACGAGCCAGCTTGTTATCAGCGAATTTGTTGACATCTTCACCCTGAAAAAGATAGCTGCCCGAATCGGGAGTTATTATCCCGCCAAGCACATTCAGAAGTGTGGTCTTTCCGCAGCCGCTCTTTCCAGAGATAGTGATAAATTCACCTTTGTTTATGGTAAGATCTATATTTTTCAAAGCATCTGTTCTGGCTTCTTTTTTGCCATAGCTCACGGATATATTTTTTAAACTTATCATTTATTCTTTGCCTCCAATATATGTATTCAGATTCATATGTTTGATATAGATACCACATATAATGCAAGAGAAAAGTATTATGCCTGTCACCGCAAGCTGAACAAGCAGTATAGCTTTTACAGAATAGTTCATAGCAAGAAGCAGCAATGATGCAGAGATATCACTCAAAAGCATTATCATTATAACAGCTGTTGAACTTTCGGATATGATACTCTTTAATGATGCACCGCAAAGCATCTCAACGCCGAATGTCTGAAAGTTCTCCCTAAGCATACTGCACAGCGATATGATATTCACTATACTTGCAAAGCACAGCATTATAACTACTATCAGACCGAACTGCTTTGATACCTCACTCGTCATAGCCGAATACTTATCAAGAACGCTCTCGGAAGTCATGGCTCCCTTATAATTTAGGAAAATATTCCAGTTACCGATACCTGACTCTGTGCGGAGGTCATCAAACATCTGCTTTGTCACTTCATATCCGATGGAAGAATTTATAAAACCGAACACTTGATCGAGCAGCATTATCCTTGCAAAATTATCAGCTTTATCCGAATAAAGCGCAGGCAAGATGATATAGCGCTCGCAAGAGATCATTTTATTGTTCGCCCTGTTGAAAAAGAAAGCGTCATTTCCCACAAAACCTTTCACACGGTATCTAAAAGGTTCGCACATATAGTAACCCTCAAAGGTATCGCCTATACTGAAAGAGCCCTTATATGCAGAACCCAGCAGAACAGGTATTTCGCCGTCATCGTTCAGGATATAGTCGCCCTTATCAAAGCCGCTGCCCTCAGATACAGACACACTGAAGGTATCAAAGAACTTTTGGGATACCTGGATAGATTTTGTTTCATACATCATTTTATCATCGGGACCCATCTGAGGTTCTACTGCTTTGCCCTCCTCGTAACCGTACAGAAACTGTTCATCGAAAGGCTGACTTGTTACTTCCAAATTTTGAGATGACAGTGATACAAAATCAAATCTATCGGTGTTTTTTAGCTTTTCTAAAAAGGAATGAAGTTTATCGAAATCTTCTCTCCCGGCTCCATTGCAGAAATTCTGATATGTAAGTTCGGAAAGACCTTCGCTTGTATAATAAAGCGTCATCTCTCCGTAAGTTTCAGTGTATTTCTTTTCTGCTTTGTGGCTGGTCTCCTTAGCACCTATCGCCGCGCCCAGAATATACAGACAGAAGAACGCCAGCAGAGTCATTATGACGGTCTGGAAAAGATGCTTGCGCAGTATCTTTATGCCGTTTTTTATAATGAACAGACTCACTGTATCACCTCCTCAATAGGAGTACGCAGGATATAGAATATAGACCATATAAGGAATACTATAATAAATGCTATGCTTATCAGATATCCCGAGATAAGTGAAGCGAAATACGCAGGATAAATTATATGGCAGTATACGAACCCTACCACGAAGGATATGACAAATACCGCCAGATATTTACATACTATAAGCACTGCTATGTTCTTTTTTGACGCACCTACAAGGCGGTGTATAGCAAGCTCTCTCTTCTGATGTTCGACCCAGCGCACCGATATCAGAAGCAGACACAAAAAACACGCCGCCAACAGACAGATGAACCATCTAGCACTGAATACCTGCGGCATTACGCTTTCGGAGAACGATGCTGCCTGTGAACAGACCTCTGCCCGAATACCTTTATCTGTGTAGTAATCGATCATTTCTTCAGCACGTTCGTCGGGAACACTGATATCAAAAAAATCGAAGGTAAAAATACCAGCATCCTTCAGGTCGGCAGAAAGCATATTAACAAAGATATAGTCATCAAGCACAGTTGAGCTTTCATAGCCCAGCACGCCTATAACTCGGTACTCCCTGCCGTCAGGGTTGCAGTAAGTATCATCGCCCTTTTTATATGTTTCATCGACTTTGCCTTTGCCGACAACGCATACGGCGTTATCTTCGGTGAAATCAGACGCTTTGAAAAATCTGCCCTCTTTCATGGGAAGATTGATATAGTTCCTGTTAAAATACATATATCGTAAAGTACTGTCATCTTCGGTATCATCAAAGTATATGGCATGATCGCCTTTCACCGCCGACAAGGCGGATGTCAGATCACCGACAGTATCATAATTTTCTATTTTAAGTATAGCTGCTGACTTGCCCAGGGAACCTGAGCCCATCTTGCTTAAAGTGTCCGTCAGTGTCAGATGATGTATCATAAGGATAGAAACTATCGGTATGATGCAGAATACAGCCAGCAGAAGTATTGTAGTATATCTGATCTTGTGCATAAAAGCCCCTCAAATAGTATAAGTTTACGAATAGATTAAATATTAACTCAAAGAGGAGATCTGTATTTCAAGACCCCCTCAGAGTTAATGTGCATTCAATATGAAACGTTAGATTTTTCTATCAGAAATATCAGTTAGTTCCGTAGAAACCATAAGCAGTGGGGAAATTCCATCTGGCACCATTGCAAAGCAAGGGAGAAGTAGTAGCTTCCCACTCATGATCTATGTAAGTATAGCATCTTCTGGTATCTGCCCAAACAGCATCACCATTTGTAGGATTGCCAACAGTAGCTCTTACATAGTGAAACTTGTTGTATCCGTTAGTGCCTGCATAAGCTGTCTTGGTATAGTAATCTTTGCTGCTCCACAAGCAAGTTGAACTTATGTCGATATGAGCACCGGAATAAAAAGCTTCTGCCAGGCTCTTTGCATTTGCGCTTATAGCTGTAGCAGCAGAGATAACCATTGCACAAGCCATAACAGATGCTGCAAGTCTTTTTTTGATAGTCATTTTATAATCCTCCTAAAAGAAAATATATTATTTAAACTTCATGCGCATAAAAGTCAAATAAACTAGTATTATTATTGAAGGGAAAAGCCCTACTATCATTTACCGATCTATGATCTTTTATAAATCCATTTACACATTTCGCGAGAAAGGTTAATTAAAATCAAGCATTAAGGAGATTATATTTAAGAAGTTAATCTTGCCGTATTTTTAAGTTCATGAAAATTTTATCACATGAACACAGAATTGTCAAGCCCATGCAGCTGTTCATATATGGTATGTAGTTATTCATATAATTGTTTAAGATTCACATGAATATAAACCATACAAATAGTTATCGGGTGGAAATCTCACAAATAATTAGATAAAGTTCAATTTTGACAGTGTTAAATGTTCGCGCCATCTAATTGTATATCGTGCACAGTTAATATTAACTATGCCGTAGAACAGATTATGTTATTTTAACTAATGAGCTTTTTGAGGCATGATCTCATTTAGTGCCGAAATTAAAGAGATACAGCTTAATTTGGCAAAACTGTACAATCAACTATAAAACAGTCGACAACAAACACCGATCTCTGCCCTATTAGCAGACAATTAATACAAACGTTATAAAATTAATTCGGTATATCACACAAAAACTGCCATGAGCATTTGTATGATACGATGATTTTTTATGTTATCTTATATTTTTTCTAATCAAATCGGAGGATTTTTCGAGCTCGTATCGCTATTTAAATTATTATGTCTGAACTTAGTTGTAGATTTACACAAAAGATTAATTAATCCGCTTAATGTGCTTTAATTTAATCGGCGATGTTAAATTTTGCCAAAAAAACAGCCCCACCATAAGATGCGGCTGTTTTTTGCTGAATCAGCGGGAAGTCAGATACAGGATCAGACTTTTTGTTTTAAAATGTTTGGCAGGATATTGTGCTGTCAGCATCATATCTTTTTAAACACAAGCATTTTACCATGTTCAAGGTCTTCTAATGTGATACCGCCTTTTTGCTGATAGTAGGGGCTGTATGCTTTTTCAAAATGTATTCCCTCGAGATTCTTTTCTATGTATTCAAATCCCATGGAACATATCTCATCTGTCAGTTTTTTGTACGTGTACTTGCATTTTTTCTTTTCCTTGTTTCGGAAATTGGACAGGTGAAATGGCAGAACTGCAAGCACTCCGCCTTTTTTCAAGGTTCGCTTTGCTTCTTCTGTCATAGTGAAGCGGTGGAGTCCGCCGTAGATCTTTTCTTCGCCGTGGAAGATATCGGAATAGATGATGATATCAAAGGTCTCATCATCGAAATCGTGACGGTAATCCTCTCTGCCCATGGCTGTGGTTATACAGCTGATATTTCGCTCTTCGGCTTTTGCGGTTACATGATCCAGTATCTGCTTTTTTATGTCAACTGCGTAGATCCTGCATTTCTGGTCGAATGCATACGCTGCCGCGAGGGAATAATCCCCTGCCCCGCATCCATAGTCAAGGATAACGGGGTCGGGAGTATCGGTCAGCTGAGCGATAAGCGCCTTTCCCTCGGTTTTCTCCCAGTTTTTGATCTCATCAAAAATACTCATAATGTTTCTCCTTATTGGTATTGCGTATTATTATGGGTTGGCGTTGAGTTCGCTGTACGCCCACGGTTTGCGGTAGTTATCGCCCATGACTTCGTTTTCGCGGTAATCACGGAGTATTTTGAGGTCGATATCGGCAGTGAAAATGCCCTCGCTGCCATCGGCTTCGAGTATGCACATATCGCGTACACCCGGTTCGTCACGTAACCAGGCTATGCCATCGAATACGGTGGAATGACCGTTGCAGTCAGGGACGGTGTCCGGATAATTGCAGGTGGCAACGGCGATCATGTTTTCGTAAGCCCTTGTCCTCAGGGCGGAAAGGCGGTTTATCTCCATGGGGCAGGCATTTGGTGCAAGGACTATCTCTGCGCCTTTGAGCATGAGTATCCTTGCGCTTTCGGGAAATTCGCGATCGAAGCATATCATGGCGCCGACTTTTACTGTACCCACAGCAGTATCAAGGTCGCAGACATGGAAACCATCACCCGATGAAAGTGCGACCTCGGCACTGAAATCGCAGGTGTGGACTTTGGAATACTTCATGGCTTGTCTGCCGCGGCGGTCAAAGAGGATAAGAGTGTTCAGGGGCTTGGGGTCGTGCTTTTCAAGGAATGTGATGCCTATCGCCATATCAAGTTCGGCGGAAAGTCTGCCGAAGGACTGCACGAAGTCGTCATCTGCGGGGATAGCGCGGGCTGTCCATTCCTCGGCGGGCGGGTCGTAGATATCGTAGCCGATGCTGAACATTTCGGGGAAAAGGGCGATATCCGCCCCTTGGGACTTGGCTTCTCTGCAGGCGGCGATGCCTTTTTCAAGATTGCCTGCCAGAGTGCCTGTGGGGATCAGCTGTAAAAGTGCTATTTTCAGTTTGCTCATAGTGGTCTCCTTTTTGGGGTCTATTCGGTGGTATGCGGTGGCATACGCTTGTATGCGAATTCAAGCAAGCCTATGTTCATCACTGCAAAAAATGCGAGATACACGGGCATTATTGCGATGCCAATGGCTTGCTGCAAAAGTCCGAAGACCATAGGCATGAATGTGCTTCCGATGTATGCGGATGCCATTTGCAGACCTATCACGGCGGCACTGTTTTTTCTGCCGAAGTTTTCGGGCGCCATGTGCTGTATAGCGGGGTAGACGGGTCCCATGCCGATGCCTGTTATGACGAATCCCACCGCCGCGGGGATATAGCCTTTCAGAGGCAGGAATATCAGAAGTATGCCGACGGCTTCCACGGCTATGCCTATGCGTATCAGCGTTTTATCACCAAGCTTGTTGGATACGAATGCGGATATCAGACGTCCAAGCATAAGTCCGCCGAATATCAGGGAGCCGAATGCGGCGGCGAGTTCGGTGCTTATGCCTTTTTTCGTGCCAACGAAATAGCTGGAAGTCCAGAGAAAGCAGGTGGCTTCCCCTGCACAGTAGGCGTAAAATGCTATCAGTGTGGGGATAACGCCGCGTATCTTCAGGGCGGTGGTTATGCCTGCGCTGTTGCTTTCGTCATCGTCGGCGGAGTCTGCATTTTTCTTCCACAGCGGGTAAGACATCAGACAGACCAGCATTATCCCCGACTGGATATAGGCTGTCCAGCGGTAGCCCTCATTCCAGCGGGCGCGGGATAGGGCAAGGGACATGATGTAGGGGCTTATCATGGCGCCTACGCCGTAAAAGCAGTGCAGAAAGTTCATCACCGATGATGAATAGTGTTTCGCCACGTAGTTGTTAAGGGCGGAATCCACCGAGCCTGCCCCAAGTCCGTAGGGTATGACGAAGAGGAAGAGCATGGCGTAGCTTGAGGCGAATGAAAAGCCCATCAGCCCCAGAACAGTCAGGAGTATTGAAGTCACGACTATATGGTTGGTCTTGAATTTTCGTATGAGTGTGGGGGCGATAAGGGCTGAGATTATCGTCATGAAAGATATGGACATTGAGACATATCCCGCGTATGAGGAAGGTACACCAAAGTCTTTCTGCATAGTAGGCCAGCCCGAGCCGAGAAGCGAATCGGGTAGACCCAGACTTATGAACGCAAGATATATCACGGCTAAAAGCAGAGCTGTCATTGTTTACCTCGCACTAAATATCACTGTAATAGTCTTTTCGTGCGAACAGGATAGTATCGTATTCATCGGCATCTTCAACATAGACACCCAACGAACCTTTTACAGACAGAAAGCCTGCGCCGTCCTCTTCGACATCGTCAAAACGTGATCTGAAAAATCCGAGAAGTTCATCATAAGTCTCGGGGACTTTTTCGCCATCGTAGAAGATGTCTGCTTCGTCCACATAGACAACTTCAATTGCTTCAAATTTATAGTCCTCATCATAACATATATGGTAGCAGGAATAGCAATCCGTTTCTATATCATCATCGCCTTTGAGAAATGAATCTTCGGGGTCGCCCAGCATTTTCCATATCTCATCCCTTGATGTTCCGAATTTTATGCCGTTGACTGAAACGAAAGGTTCAACACGTATCTCTGTTTTATTCATATGATCTTCCTCCTTGATGGTATCAGATGCCGTTTTAAATAATTATAGCACAGTTCGCGGGGCAGGTCAATCATAATGAAAAAACAAAAACACCGACCCTCTGCGGCAGAGTGTATCTGCCGCGGAAAAGTCGGTGAGATCTTGTGATATTATGCTAAATTATCTGCTGATAATTATCTTACAGTAACAAATACAGCGTTCTTGATAGCATTTGTAGTATCCCATGTACCGTTTACCTTAGCTGCGATAGCAACCTGATAGGACAGACCGGGTGTCAGGTTCTTGGGAGTTACATAGCTTCTGGTAGAAGCAGGGATATAGGAAGTCTGAACTCTCCACTTGCCTGCCAGATAAACTGCGATACCATAGTTCTGTGCATTAGGAACTGAATCCCATATGAACTGGATCTGGTGATACTGAGTGTTGTAGTTCACTCTGATATTTGTAGGATATGTATTATACTGAGGCTGAGGGGGATCAGGCTGAGTATAGTTGTTGCCCTTAGGAACTGCATACAGACCGTAAGCTGTCAGCTGGCTGGTAGTAGCGCTGATGAAGAGGTTGCTCATATCGTTCATGGACAGACCGCTGTTATTTACAGCTGCCATCAGATCATCATAAGTGAACTTCTTAACGAAAGGAGTTCCGCTGTAATCGCTGGAGGCTACACGGTTCCATGTGTTGTTGCCGCCGTCCTGAAGAACGAGTTCAGGCTGAGATGCGGAATCGTAAACGAGAGCGAAATCATAGTTGCTGTTAGCATAGTTCTTCCAGCCGTCAACTGTGAAGTTCTTCCAGGATGCGATGGACTTACCGTTCTGCTCCTTGTAGAGCTGTACCCAGTTGGAACCGATCTCAACGCTGGACCACTTGAAGTTGGGATCTACAGATACAGAGCTGTTGAGGTTGGAGCTGATGCCGTAAACCTGCATCATAGCTGCAACTACATCCTTAGCACCATCGTACCATGTGCAGCTGCCGCGGTTCAGATAGCCGTGAGCTTCGCCGTTAGCTACGCCAACAACGTTGTTATCCCACAGAACGCAGGGGATACCCTTTTCCTTAGCTCTGCCAAGGTAGTACTTAGCCCATGCGATACGATCGTTAGTGTTGCCGAAGTCGGAAGCAGAGAACTCACCGATGATAACGGGAGCATTCTTCTGACGCTGGAGATCGCCAAGATAGTTGAACATATTGGAGATCTCGCCTTCATAATCTGCACCCCAACCTGACTGACCGGGGAAGCTGTGGTTAGCCTTGCTGTCGGTAGCCATTGTGAAGTAGTAAGGAGTATATGCGTGTACAGAAAGTGCTACATTGCCTGCATTGTTAGGAATAGCAATGTTGGAGATAGCTGTCTGGTCATTGGATGCGCAGTAGCCGGGCAGCATCAGCAGACGCTCTCTGTTCTGGCTTGAGCCCTGATTACGAACAGTATTTACGAATGTTGCGTTCAGCTTGTTGATGTAGTTCCATGTGTAACCGCCATCGCCTGAACCGTTACCCCACTCGGAAACAGCGCTGTTGCCTGTCTGACGAGGCTCGTTCATGCCCTCGAAAATGAGGTGCTGGTCATAATTTGCAAATGTTTCAGCAACCTCAGACCAAATGCTCTTCATCTTGGTCTCAGCCTGATAATAGGTATTATCATTGAACTGAGAAACATTGATGAAATCCTCGTGGTGGATGTTCAGGATAACGAACATATCACGGTCGATAGCATAGTCAACAGTCTGCTTTACATAGCTCATCCACTGATCATTTACATGGTAGCCGTTGCCACGCTGTTCAAGATGCTCATACCAGGTCACAGGGATACGTACGGTGTTGAAACCGGCTTCCTTAACAGCCTGGAACTGTCTTGCGTTAGGTGCAGGCATACCCCACTGGGTAGCATACTTTTCAGGTGAAGAACCTGCAGGCACCTTTGAGTTGTGTGCATCCAGCGTATTGCCGAGGTTCCAGCCTATCTTCATCTGCGATACGATGCCCTGAGCATTCAGACCTGAAAGTGCAGATGCCTTGACATTTGCGATCGGCAGAGAAGCCACGCTCGTTGCAGCAATAGCAGCAGCGGACATTGCGGACAGTACTTTGCCCACGAATTTCTTCTTCATAGGATAATTCTCCTCTCAAAAATAGATAGTTAGTCTTTCGCGGAAAATATGGGGCTCCCGCGAAATAGCTTACCTTTTTCTCCATGCCGCGCAAGAGAATTACGCGCCACGGTGAAATTCCTTCTTAATGAAAACTTTTTCCATTAGTTTAATTATACATTTTTTTTTACAAATGTCAACGGGTTTTGGTGAACAAAGCCCAGTCATATATGTAAAAATTTTAGCCAAATCCAACCCTCAAAAAACAATTTTTCTGTACGTTCACAAGAAGTTCATATACAGCCTTTGTTAAGCTATTATTTATCATTGTTAATAATGGGATATGTTATATCCTGCAAAATTTCATCGAACAAGATTTTCAAGACACTGCTCTATCCGTGTGTATGCTTTCTGCCAGTCAGCCTGAGGGTCGGAGAGGATAATATAAGGGACTTTCAGGCGGCGAAGTATCTCAACTTCCCTTTTCTGTCGCTCTTCGAGGGCTTTTATATAGCCGTCATATCCGATAATATTATTCGCTTTGCCGTAAGCGCCGTTACAGTGATAGTCGATAACACTGTTCAGCCAATCCGCACCGCGCTCGGGAAGAGCTTTCTCGATAGCACTGCGGATATCACTTGAATGTAGGTAGACCACAAAGGGTTCCAGAGGGCTTATGATATCGCAAATACTGCGTATATACGCGGCGGAGCGTTCTGTATCAAAGCCGAAGCGCATCATTGTTTCGCACATTGGGTTTTGAAGAAGAACGCAGTTGAAAACGTATCGTTCATCGGGCTTGACGGACTTTACGAATTCCCGCCATTTATCCAGCATAATGGGCATTTCGGTCTCCCAGGGGAGAAAATCGTATATTTTATATCGGAGAAGTTTATCGAAAAGTTCTCCGCTGAATTCGCCGAGGGGGACGATATGACCGTCCCTGCGGAGTGCTGATTTTTCTTTTATGAGTGCCTGTTCTTCTGTAGAAAAGGTATTCAGCGCGAGGTTGTTCACAAAGGAATGGAACTCATAATCGGCAGGGTGAGAACCTGTTCCTTCGTCAACAAAAACTGCACCCAGCTTCTCCGCGATAAATTTTGAGGTGGTGCTTTTGCCCGAGCATGGCAAGCCCTCTATGATAATAAGTCTGTTCATGTTATTCACCTCCGCGTACTTTTGCTACTTTATTGCGATTATGACAGCGAATTTGCGGTAGGCGTAGATACATTTCACCGTGTTGAATCCGCTGTTTTTCAGCATAGTTGTCTCTTCATCAACGGAACATTCCTTATCCAGCCTGCGGCGCTCCTGCCAGAGTTCGATATCTCTGTCGGTGAGACCGCTGTTGTAGAGCTGACCTTCCCAGAAGCTGTCATACCATTTGTTGAGCTCGGTATCCCCTGCGCAGAACTGGTCGTAGTTGACGAATATTCCGCCAGCGGGGAGAGCCTGATATATTTTTGTAAAGAGCGTCTGCTTTTACGATTGTTCGAGATGATGTATCGAAAGGGCGGAGATAACGGTATCAAAGGGAACTGCGGGAAGCTCTTTTATATAGTCGGAAGTCTGGTACGACACATTATCAAGCCCCTGAAACCTGCGTTTTGCCACACTGAGCATATCGTCAGCGATATCTGCCAGCAGGTAATCTGATTCGGGGAAATGCTTGAACCAGTAGTATGCCAGCAGTCCTGTACCCGAGCCTAAGTCAATTATGCGTTTGGGCGCTTTGATATTCGCAGCGATAAAGGCGGTGGTGTTTATATAAAAATCATCGAAGCAGGAGATAAATTTTCTTCGGTTGATATCGTACTCCTCTGCTATCATATTGAACTGGCTTTCTATGTTCATTTTTATTACCTCGCTTTTCTTTTGTTTTGGCAGAAAATGTCTGCCGATAGTGATAATTATAGCATAGCACCAACAGCACGTCAACCCCACTATTGGTGACAAAAGTTCACTGCGAACAGCATTTTCTTGCGCCTATGATATGGATACATCTGAGTTTTTCAAAGGAGTATGATGACAGCGGGCGGTCGAAAGCATCAAAGGAATGTGCTGCCACACAGGGTTCACCGCACAGAGAAGTCACCAGCAGCGAGTGGTAGAATCCTGCGCTGCCGCCCAGCTGGATAACGTCACCGACAGCGGATTTGCTTATATGGACTTCTTCGCCGAAAGGACCTGCGCCGCGGTTTTTAGTGATGAAGCGGTAGAAATATTCCACACCTGTCCACGCGGCGGCGCGGTCATTCAGGGAGACATAATACCAGCCAACATCGCGGGTATAGTTCATCACAGCGCCGCCTGCGTAGATGCACTGGGACACGAAGTTTGTACAGTCACCGCCCAGATCATTAAAATCATAGAACGACGGATTACGCGAAAACGCCCATCTGCGTGCGTATTCGACTTCGGCTGATATGTTCAGCGGATATTCTCTCATATTATCACCCCTTATATAGTATGCAGGAACGTCGCGGGGAGATTTTCTTTCATACTAACCTACAAAGCTACTTGACTTTTCACGACAAGTGTGTTAGAATAGGCACATCAAAGGAAATAACTCCTGAAAAACAAAATCAGGAAAGTCAAATTTTGAGTTGAAAGAGGTGAACTTTTTCACCTCGATAAAAAAATATTTTTTTGAGTTGAAAGAGGTGAAAAAACAATGTACGCTATAATGAACAGATCGGCAATGGGAATGAAGTCTTTTAACGATTACCAGTGTGATTTTAGCTTTGATTTTGCTTGGCAGCAAGATAAGAGCTTTCTTGTGCTGCGCTCAGACAGTTCGGTTTGTTCAAGCCCTCACATTGGGTATATCGTATAGCGTTCGTTGGATCGTCTTGTGATAGAACAAAAACCGTCTGTGTGCAGTACGCTCACAGGCGGTTTATTATTTTATCAGAAAGGCGGTCATTTTTATGTCATCGACACCAACTATAAACATGGAAGCGACAGGGGCTAACATAAAGTCTCTCATCAAGGCAAACGGTCTGAAAATATCCGAGATCCAGGCTGTATATGGATTCAACACCCCGCAGTCGATATTCAAATGGATGAGGGGCGAGGCTATGCCCTCTGTTGACAATCTGGTCATTCTGGCACACATACTGGGTGTGACCATCGACAATATAATCATAACAAATTAGTCCTGCCGATCAGGCAGGATATACGGCTCCGTAGTTCAGTTCTGGTCAGAACACCTGACTGTCACTCAGGAGATCGCCGGTTCGAGCCCGGTCGGAGTCGCCAATATTTCCGTTTCGTCTAACCGGCAGGACAACAGTCTCTGACACTGTAGATGTAAGTTCGACTCTTACAGCGGAAACTTTGCCTTCGTAGCTCAGATGGTAGAGCGCGGGTCTGAAGAACCCGGCGTCACAAGTTCGATCCTTGTCGAAGGCACCAGTTCCGTTTCGTCTAATGGTAGGACGACAGTCTCTGACACTGTAAATGTAAGTTCGATTCTTACAACGGAAACTTTGCCTTCGTAGCTCAGTTGGTAGAGCGCGGGTCTGAAGAACCCGGCGTCACAAGTTCGATCCTTGTCGAAGGCACCAGTTCCGTTTCGTCTAATGG
>NZ_FOAT01000002.1:26298-185174 GCF_900109655.1 Hominimerdicola alba | reverse complement strand
TGGTAGAGCGCGGGTCTGAAGAACCCGGCGTCACAAGTTCGATCCTTGTCGAAGGCACCAGTTCCGTTTCGTCTAATGGCAGGACAACAGTCTCTGACACTGTAAATGTAAGTTCGACTCTTACAACGGAAACTACGGCTCCGTAGTTCAGTTCTGGTCAGAACACCTGACTGTCACTCATGAGGTCACTGGTTCGAGCCCGGTCGGAGTCGCCAAATATTTCCGTTTCGTCTAATCGGTAGGACAACGGTCTTTGAAGCCGTGAGTGAAAGTTCAAATCTTTCAGCGGAAGCTTTATGGTATATGACTGTGTAGCCAAGTGGCAAGGCAGCGGACTGCAACTCCGCCAGCGCAGGTTCGACCCCTGTCACAGTCTTTTAATTACAGGAAAGTAGTTCAATGGCAGAATGGCGGTCTCCAAAACCGCAGATCACAGTTCGACCCTGTGCTTTCCTGCTTTATATGATGTTCTATTATAATAGTATAAAAGGACAGACATACTCATATAAAAGCCCCGAAGCGATTCATCAAGTGCTTCGGGGCTTTTGTTTATCTTATTTGTTGGATTTTTCGGATAGTGGCTGTGATCGATGGTTTGAGAGTTTTCGTCCCTCGTTCCTCTGGTCGAGAAATCGGATAACAGTGACTGCGTCGACCGCGTGCCGCGCCTTGATGCGATGGCTCTGCCCTTAACAGTCAGCTTCTGCGCAAACATCCCGCAAGCCTGCTGGCGCGAGGCATATGCCGACGCAATCGCATAAACCGCGCGCTTTATTCCGCGGCATAGATTGCTTGATGTGCAAGTTTGTTGCCGCGAAATTGGCCAACGTTGACTGCGTCGAACGTGTCCGCCCGAGGACCTTTTCGCGAAAAGCTTGACCAAAAGCTCCCCTCTTTGGCAGTTTTTACAGAATCACCTAAATCTTTCGGGAAATCGCCTGACTGTTTTTCTTGAAAACAAAATACGCTATAAAGCACATGATTATCTGCAAAACTGTTGAACATGGTGTCGCAAGACCTATCTTGAACAATGATCCGCCGCCTGTTTCTTTCATGAAGAATGCAACGGGTATCCTAACAAGGAAAGCACCGCAGATGCCCTGCGCCATAACGAAAGTGGTCTTTTCGATTCCGTTATAGAATCCCACAAAGCAGAACAGGAAGCAGGTGAACAGGCAGTCGATGGCATAGGCTTTTAGGTAATCCCATGCGGCGGCAACGGTATCGGGCTTATTGGAGAATACTCCCGCAAGGATATCGCCGCGGAAGAAAGCCACGAAAAACATCACAATACCAAAGATAAGAGATACTGCTATACCGCTTTTCAGGGCTTTAACAGCACGGTCGGTATGACCTGCGCCGTAATTCTGGGCAACGAATGCCGCCATGGACTGCATGAAAGCCAGCGGCACCAGCATGATGAATGCGCAGACCTTCTGGGCTACGCCCACACCTGCCGAAGCGGTAACTCCCAGTTTATTGACTATCGCCATCAAAACCAGGAATGACACACTTACCAGAAAGTCCTGCAAAGCTATTGGTGAACCTATACGGATTATATTAGCCGCATAATTGCTTTCAAGTTTCAGGTCTGACCTGTGGAATTCAAAGGGCAGCTTGGTTCTCCTTATTATAAAGAAGGATATGATAACGCTGACCAGCTGCGCCATTACTGTAGCGAGGGCTGCGCCTTTTGCGCCCATGTGGAACACCGAAACAAAGATCAGATCACCGATGATATTGAACGCACAGGCTATACCCACGGCGATGAGGGGCGTTTTTGAATCGCCCAGCCCCCTGAAAATACTGCCCAGCAGATTATACGCGGTAATAACGATGAATCCGCCGCCGCACACGCGGATATAGCTTTTGGTGAGGTCATAGGCTTCTTCGGGGGCTTGCATTACCTTTGCAAGACCGCAAGCGCCAAGTACGCTTATGACAGTGAAGACCACTCCCGTTATGGCAAATATCACAAGACCCGTGCCAACTGTCTTCGCGGCTTCCTCGGGACGTCGTTGCCCGATACGCTGTGCCACCGCCACTGTGATGCCCATAGAAAAGCTGACGATGAGGTTTGTAAGGGTCTGAAGGATCTGCGAGCCTGTGGATACGGCTGATACATCGGCATCAGAACCGAATCTTCCCACCACCAGCAGATCGACTGCACCGTACATAGCCTGCAGAAACATGGCAAACAGCACAGGCAGCATAAACTTCAGGAGCTTTGGCAGTATAGCTCCCTCGGTAAAGTTATTGTTTTTCATTTATATACCTCCACAAAAAATGCCGGACAAAACAGCAGGCGTTTCAGCCTGCAGTCTTATCCGGCATTACATTTCTATCGAATGTTTTGCCCTCCGAACCAGCATTTGTAATTATAGCACAAGGCTGATTTGGTGTCAATCGTCAAATTGTTGAATCATGGTGTCAGACATTGGCGGCTTTTTATTAAATATCTTACAGTTAGATACAAAAAAACACTATTTGTTTACAAAATATTACGAATTCGCCGAAACTTACGAAAAGCAATTGTGAACTTTTTCGACTTATTTTTACTACATATAGATTTTATTACAAATCAAAACACTATATATAGAAACGAAAATGTTTTCTGGATATAATTAATTAAAAATACTCGCCTATTAATGAAAATTATACTCGAAGTTGCTTGAAGATTGTTACAGAATAATGTATAATTTAATCAGGATAAATGATATGGGTAATTTCAATATAAATTATCAAATTTAACTAGATAGTTAGTTTGAATGTGTACTTTATATTTCGTGGTATAAACAAATAACAAATGGTAATTTGGATGGAGGTATTTATTATGACTAAGAGATTTATTGCAGGACTTATGACTTTAGTATTAGTATTCGGCGGCGCAGCTCTTTCAGACAGCAACAATAACATTATTAATACCTCTATAACTGCCAGCGCAGCTAACAGAGTTGAAGGTTATTTCGAGTATGCTTTCATAGATGACGTAAGAAGCGGCGTTAATATCCTTGGTTACAACGGCAACGAGTCCAACGTTGTTATACCTTCTTATATCAATGGTGCTCCCGTAGTCAGCATAGGCGATTACGCACTTTGTCACAACGGCATGACAAGCGTTACCATACCCGCATCTGTAAAGTCGATCGGAACATACGCTTTTTATCACTGCTCCAACCTTTCCGTTATAAACAACGGCAGCGGTATCAGCGATATCGGAATGTATGCTTTCAGCTGCTGCACTTCCCTTTACAAGATAACCATACCCGGCAGCGTTACTGAGATAGGCTACGGCGCATTTGATTCTTGTTCAAATCTTGAAAACATCAATTTCCCCAAGAACCTGACCAATTTCCACGCTAATGCTTTCGCAGGCACAAAGTGGCTCGCAAACAAGCAGAGACAGAGCGATCTGGTCATCGTAAACGGAACGATCATCAACGGCGCAAACTGCAGAGGTTATGTAAGCATACCCAGCGGCGTTACCGGCATCGGCGACCACGCTTTTGCAGAAAACAGAAACATCACCGGTATCAACATGCCCAGCACTGTTAAGACTATAGGCGCTTTCGCATTCGGATGCTGCGATAAATTAAGAAGCATCAACATACCCAACAGCGTTACCAGAATTGAATACGACGCATTCAAGGGCAGCTCGAATCTTGAAAATATAATCATACCCAGCAGCGTTACCTACTTCGGTTCTGACGCTTTCACAGATACCAAGTGGCTGGCAAATCAGAAGCACAGAAATCCTCTGGTAGTAGTAAACAACATCGTTATAGACGGCAAAAGCTGCTCCGGCAACGTAGTTATACCCAACGGCGTTAAGGCTATATGCAACAACGCATTCGCACTGAACAGCATGATCACTGACGTTTCGATGCCCGGAAGCTTAAGAGAGATCGGCGATTACTCCTTCACTTCATGTACAGCTCTTCAGAAAGTCGTTATACCCTACGGTGTTACTTCCATAGGTTCAAATGCTTTCCTCGAAGCAAGAAGCATCAAGTATGCTGAGATACCCAACAGCGTTACCTACATGGGTCAGGAAGCTTTCAAAGAGTGTTCCGCACTCGAAGCAGTTAACGTACCCGGCAGCGTAGATACTCTTGAACTTGCAACATTCCAGGAATGCCGCAGCCTTAAAGCCGTAAATATCGAAGACGGCGTAAAGACTCTGAAAGAATATGTATTCTCAAACTGCAGCGCACTTACCGATATCTACATCTCAGGCAGCGTTGAAACCGTCGGCTGGCGCACATTCTACGGCTGCAACAGCCTTAACGAAATAACTTTCAACGAAGGTACTTCCTCGATCGCAGCAGATGCTTTCCAGAAGTGTGATTCTATAATGACAGTTACTCTGCCCAAGAGCTTAACAAACATCACTGCAACATCTTTCAACTACAGCATACCCGGCTTCAAGATCAGAGGCTTCGCAGGTACTACCGCACAGAGACTGGCAGCTTATGCAAATGTAGGCTTTGAAATACTTGAAGAACCCATAATCGCGACCGAGATCAAGATCCAGAACAGCGAACCTAAGCTGAACAGCAACGCAAAGAGTGAGACTACTTCCTACAAATATACCGGCAAAGGCGATGTAAACGGCGACGGCAAATTAAACACATCCGATTTTGCCAAGGTAGCAGCTCACATAAAGGGCAAGAAGCTGCTTGACAATGCAAGCGTAGCAGACGTAAACAACGACAACCTCGTTAACATTACCGATCTTTCTAAGATCGCAGCTCACATCAAAGGCAAGAAGATGCTGTGATAATAGAAACGGATCAATAATATAAAAAGCAATAAATCCTCTTATAAATAACCTCCCCCCAAAAAAGTCCCCCGCATATATAATGCGGGGTTCTTTTTTGGTCGACCTCTTATTCAAATCGCTGTTTAAGTTTAATATACTCTAGCAGTGCAGTGTATTCCCGCAGGTATGAACCACGTTTTTCCTCACTGATTTCTGCATACTTCTGATGGCAGGAAAATATATCCACCGCTTCATCTAGTGGGAGCCATTGAGGTTCAAGACCACGTTTCTTCTCTGCTTCTGTCAAGGATATATGCCCGCGACCCGTTACTTCGCATACATAATAATGACTGATATAGCAATATTCCTCGTAGTACTCATGAAGGATCAGGAATTTTTGAACAGGCGATACTATATATCCGGTCTCCTCTTCAACTTCTCTTGCACAACATTCTTCGAGTGATTCATTCTCTTCAAGGCCTCCGCCGGGTATCAGCCACCAACCCGATTGGGTCTCATGTGAAAGAAGGATCTTACCGTTATTTATAATGACAGCCCGACTGCCTGAACGAGTTTTAGTAAAGGTTTCAAAACGGTTTGCACCGAGTATTTCAATTTTTTTCATAATGTTCTTCCTCAGATACGGATTTATACAATAGCGATTATAGCACAAAAGCTGAACTTTGTCAAATAAAACGCAAAGCGGATTCCGACACCGGGCATCGGAATTCCCTTTGATGTATGGCGAGCATATTTTTGCAAAAAAAGACCGCGCAGAGATCGTCTGCACGGTCGTAAAAACATATCATCTGCTGAGATCAAGGCTTCTCACCTTTTCGCGGAGAGGAAGCACATAGGGCGGAGAAACTGAAAGTTCGTCTATGCCCATGCGCATGAAAGTTTCGGTAAGGGTCAGGTCAGCCGCAAGTTCACCGCATATTCCTATCCATGTACCGTTATTGTGGGCGTTCTTTGCCGACATCTCGATAAGGCGAAGCACAGCTTCATGGTGGGTATCGACAAAGGGTTCGAGCCTTGCGTTCTGGCGGTCGCAGGCGAGAGTGTACTGCGTAAGATCGTTGGTGCCTACGCTGAAAAAGTCTACCATCGGTGCGAGAAGATCGCTTATCATGGCAGCGGCGGGAGTTTCTATCATTATGCCTATCTCGGTATCCTCATTGAACCTTATGCCGTCGTTTTTAAGTTCCGCTTTTACTTCCTCGCAGGCAGCTATGCACTTTTCAACTTCCGAAACGCTTGTTATCATCGGGAACATTATGCCCAGATCACCAAAGGCAGAAGCTCGGTACAGCGCCCTCAGCTGGGTCTTGAATATCTCGGGGCGGGTAAGGCATATGCGCACAGCCCTGAGACCCAGTGCGGGATTTTCTTCCTTTTCAAGGCCAAAATAGTCTATCTGCTTATCTGCGCCGATATCAAGAGTGCGGATAATGACTTTCTTTCCTGCCATACTTTCCAGGACTTTGCGGTAAGCGCTGAACTGCTGTTCCTCAGTGGGATAGTCCTCGCTTTCCAGATAAAGGAATTCGCTTCTGAACAGACCTATGCCGCCTGCATCATTGGCAAGCACAGAACCGATACTGCCCACTCCGCCGATATTGGCGAAAATGTTTATTTTGGTACCGTCAAGGGTGACATTTTCCTTGCCTTTCAGCTCCTGTAAAAGCTGTTTCTTTCTAGCGTCCTCAGCCTGCTTTGCGGTGTATTTTGCTATAGTTGCATCATCGGGCGAAACTATAAGTTCACCTGTATGACCGTCAACGATGAGCATATCGCCGTCATGGATATTTTTGAGGAAGTCCTCACCTGCGCATATTACCGCAGGGATATTCATATTTCTGGCGAGTATGGCTGTGTGAGAATTTGAAGAACCGAAGGCTGTGACAAAGGCAAGCACCTTATCCTTGTCAAGAGAAACGGTCTCACTGGGGGCAAGGTCATCGGCACAGATTATCATTTTTTCATCTGAACTGTTCTGCGCCTTTCCGCCGCCTGTCAGGCAAGCGATAAGACGTTCGGAGATATCCTTTACATCAGCGGCACGAGCCTGCATATAGGCATCGTCCATGCTTGAGAACATCTCGGCAAAATTATCAGCTGTGACAGCAACGGCGTATTCGGCATTGACCTTCTGGGTCTCGATGATGCTTTTTATGGAGTCGTTATAGTCCTCGTCATCAAGCATCATCATGTGGACCTCAAATATCTCGGCATTGGCTTCGCCTACCTCTTTGAGGGCTTTGCTGTGTATCTCCTCGAGCTGTCCGACTGCCATTTCCTTGGCAACTTCAACACGCGCGAGTTCTTTTTCTGCATCATCGACAGTCATGCGGCGGACATCGATCGAACTACGGCTGAATACAGATACTTTGCCGACTGCGACCGCACCATAGACTCCTTTGCCATGATAAACGTCCATAACCATCACCGCCCTTTCATTTGTTTAAAGATTAGCGTCCATGAATTCTGCGATCTGCTGAAATGCCTCTTCTTCGTCTTCGCCCTCAATGGTGAACTTGACTGTATCGCCGCATTTTACGCCCAGTCCCATGATCTTCATCAGGGCTGTTCCGCTGACAGGAGGCTTACCCTCTTTCTCGAGTGTCACGGTGCTGGAAAAAGTTTTTATAAGCTTCACCAGATTGCCTGCGGGTCTTGCGTGGATACCTATCTCGTCTTCAATAATGTATGTGAATTCTTTCATAGCAGTTATTCCTTTCGTGTCATATTATTTTATCTGCATCTCGTCCAAAGCAGGATAAGACGCTATCGCACCTTTTCGCTGAACGCTCAGCGCACAGAAACTGTTGGCGAACGTTAAACATTCCAGAAGTTTTTCTTCGGTGATACTCCCAAGGATATCGTCACCCGAGGTGATATCTCTCAGCTTCCACAGAAACGAACCTGTGAAACCATCGCCTGCACCTGTTGTATCAACTGCATTCACCTTTAGCGACGGTGCATAGACCTTAACATTCTCCGTGAATGCATAAGCGCCGTCAGCGCCGCAGGTATAAAGCACAAGCTTCACGCCCTGACCAAAGAGCATTTTTACGCCTGTTTCGATATCATCTGCACCTGTTACATAGCTGAGTTCTTCATCGGATATCTTGACGATATCGCTGAGGGGAATGAACTCGCGTACTGCACCGACAAGTGCTTCTGTGCTGTTCCAGAGATTGAAGCGAAGATTGGGATCAAAGCTTATTATGCCGCCTTTTTCCCGCATTATCCCGATGGCTTTCTTATGCGCCTGCTTCATCGGGAAATCTCCGATATCCACACTGCAGAAATGCAGGGCGAAAACATCATCGAAGTATTCTACCTTTACACTTTCGGCGCTGTACAGCATATCTGCCGAGGGCTTGCGGTAAAATGAGAACGTTCTGCCGCCGTCTTTTTCAAGGGATACGAAAGCTAGAGCTGTATTTGCTTCGTCTGTAAGAGAGATGCAGCTCGTATCCACATTTACAGATTTCAGCTCACCGATTATCTTGTGCCCAAAAGGGTCATCGCCAAGCTGAGTTATCATTTTTGACTTTCCGCCCAGCTTTGAGAATGCCGCGCACACATTTGCGGGAGCTCCGCCGACTTTTGGAGAAAATGCACCCACTTCATCGAATGAACAGCCGCTCCTGTCGGGGATAAAATCGATAAGCGCTTCACCTATCGCTGCAAGCACATTATTCATCGGTTATCACCTCGATCCCGTTTAGTTCATATAAGGTTCCGCTTATGCCTTCAGCCGACAGAGTTATCTCGGTATCCTCGGGGTACATTCTGGCTGACATTACTGTTTCACCGCCGTTGATGTACACTTCAACCGAAGCTTTATCGGCTATGATACGTATATCCCTCAATTCGGGGATATATGCGTATCTTACATCTCTGCCGCAGCCTGCGCTGTCGTTCAGGAATTCAAGTTTGGATTCACTGCCGCAGGATACGAATTGCAGGACGTTATCAAATCTCACCTTTATATCCCCCGCCGCTTTTGCAGCAAGGTCAAACGGGAGACTGATCTTTACCGTATCGCCGCTGTTTATAGGGGCGGCGTTTTTGCGGAGAGAATCAAGTTCTCTCACGGGGTTTTGCAGTATTTTTCCGTCATCGGTAACTGTCAGTTCGCGTGGAAGAGTCAGGCAGTGCTGCCAGCCCAGTTCCACCGTGGGATTGGTATAGGGTATATCCCCTATGCCCTCCCAGCCCAGCAGTATACGCCTGCCGTCGGGTGCTTCAAAGCTCTGGGGCGCATAGAAATCGAAGCCTTTGTCCCATTCAGTAAAATCGGTGAGATTGCCGTTTTCCATACGGTAATGCCCCGAGCTGTAAACATTCTGGTTATCGAACTTTCCGTGAACAAGCCCCTGAGGGGATATGCTCAGGAATCTCTGTCCGTCTATTGTGAATTCATCGGGACATTCCCACATATAACCCATATCATCAGCGGTATATTTTTCAAGGAAAGTCCAGTTTTCAAGGTCATCGGACACATAGTGGAGCACGCAGCCTATATCCTGCAATGTCCTTGCGCCAAGCACCATATGGTACCTGCCGTCTTCCTCCCATACCTTGGGGTCGCGGACATGGCAGGAACATTCTGCGGGGTAATCGGAGTTTCTCAGTAGTATTTTCTTCGGGCTCATATCGTGCCCGTTTTTTGTCGTGACCAGTATAACGTTGGCACCGCGCCCCGATGTTATATAATCGTGGTCGCCGTCCTCTTTGACGTTGCCTGTGTAGAACAGATACAACGTATCGTCTTTAACAAATCCACAGCCCGAATATACGCCGTCCTTATCATCGGGTGTATCGGGGAAAAGCACTGTTCCTGTTGAACGCCAGCTGATAAGATCGGGACTTTTCCAGTGTCCCCAGCATTTTCTTCCGCTGCCTGAGGGACTATCGGGCGAATACTGATAGTATACATGGTATTCGCCCTTGAAATAACAGAGACCGTTGGGATCGTTTATCCAGCCACTTTTAGGCTCAAGATGAAGCTTTTGTCTGAAATCATTTTTCATATACCGATTCACCGTCCGTGGGGATCATCACTTTTGGGTTGTGATCAGTTCGTCATAGTAGTTTATGCCGCCGTCAGCAGTTCTGCGGATATCCTTGAAATCATCTACATTAGTAATGATAACGGGGCTGATAACGCTGTAACCCTTGTTCTTCAGTGTCTGGATATCGAAGGTTATGAGGGTATCTCCGCGGGAAACTCTGTCACCCTCCTTGACATAAGCGTCAAAGCCTTCGCCGCCGAGTTCAACAGTGTTCATACCGATATGAACGAACAGCTCCATGCCGTTATCAAGGGTCAGACCAACAGCGTGATGAGAATCAAACAGTGTAGAAACCTTGCCGTCTGCGGGAGCAACTACCTTGCCGTCCATAGGATCAATTGCTGCGCCCAGTCCGAGTGTGCCTTCTGCAAAGGTCTTATCGGGAACTTCTTCCAGAGCGATAGCTCTGCCGCTCATAGGAGAGTATACACAGTTATCCTTGTACTCCTTAGCAGGAACCTTTTCCTTGGTAGGTGCGTAGAGTATCCAGGAAAGAACGAATGCTACAACTGCTGCTACTGCGAATGTGAGCAGATAGCCGAAGAAGCTGTCGGTTGTGATCAGGAAACCGAATATACCTGTAACGCCGTTTGCAGTTGCGTATACGTTCATCATGGAAGCTACTGCTGCGCCGCAGGCGCCGCCTGCCATACCTGCTACCAGGGGCTTGCCGAAACGTACATTTACACCGAAGATAGCAGGCTCAGTAATACCCATAAATGCGGAAAGTGAAGCAGGAAGAGCCATAGACTTGATCTTCTTGTTCTGAGTCTTGAGAGCTACTGCCAGAGCTGCAGCACCCTGTGCTACGTTAGCTGCTGTTGCGATAGGCATCCAGATGTTCTGACCGTTGTCAGCCAGCATCGAAAGCTCGATAGCGTTGTACATATGGTGAACGCCTGCAACAACTGTAGGAGCATAAACAGCACCCATAACAAATGAACCGATACCGAAAGGCAGGGCGATGAGCCACTGTGCACCGGTAAGTACCCAAGATTCGAGCTGTGCGAACACAGGACCGATAACTGTCATTGTAAGGAATCCTGTTACAAGAACGGATACCAGAGGTGTAACAAAGAGGTCGAACATCTCGGGAACGTGCTTGTGCAGCCATTTTTCAATGACTGACAGCAGAAGGATCGCGATAACTACGGGTATAACGTGACCCTGATAGCCCGATGCGTTGATATTCCACAGACCGAACCAAGACCAGAGTGTGGGAAGACCGCTGCCGTCGCCAACAGACCATGCATTTACAAGATTGGGGTGGATCATTATCATACCGATAACCGCACCAAGATAGATGTTTGCGCCGAATATCTTAGCTGCACTTACAGCTATGAGTATCGGCAGGAATGTTAACGCTGCGTTGGAGAACATATCCAGCAGGGTATACAGATGGCTGTCCGCCATGCTCGGGAATGCCTTTGAAAGACCGCCCAGAAGTCCGCACAGAAGACCTGTGGCAACTATTGCAGGTATGATAGGTACGAATACATCACCAAGTGTCTTGATAGCTCTCTTGTACCAGGGAGACCTCGCCGCTGCCGCTTTCTTAACATCTTCCTTGGAAGCAGCCTCAATGCCTGCAAGCTGTATGAACTCGGCATACACCTTGTTTACAGTACCTGTGCCAAGTATGATCTGAAGCTGTCCTGAAGCCTCAAATACGCCCTTGACACCGTCAAAGTTTTCGAGGTCAGTTTTTTTCACCTTGTTGTTATCAGCTATTACAAGTCTTAACCTTGTTGCGCAGTGTGCTGCACTCGCGAGGTTCTGTTTTCCGCCAATTGCTTCAAGTATTTCAGATGCTAGTATTTTGTAATCCATAGAACCCACCCTTTCTGTTTCCAATTTTTTACTGAAAATGTATCACTTATTTATGTGATAACGCTTTCATATCGTAATCTCATTATAACACAGTTTTCTTTACTTGTCTATTGGCATATAATTAGAATTGCAGAGCGGTTTTCGGTAAGTTTCACACAGTTTCACATTCAATTTTGTACATTTCAGCCAATACGATTTGTTGACTCTCTTTCAATGATGTCATATTCCAGCTGAACTATACGGTGTACCTCGCTGCTCTTTTTCATTTCAGCAAGAAGCATATTCGCACCTTCTCTGCCCGCCGTCTTATAATGCAGGTGAACAGAGGACAGCGGCACATAGAGCACTTTATCAAAGCGCGAATCGCCTACAGCACCGATCATGAGGTCTTCAGGGATACGGATACCGTTTTCACGGCAGTACAGCATAGCGCCCGCCGCGATATTGTCCGTAGCGCAAAACAGGCAGTCGGGCTTTTCTCTGCCCGAAAACATGTGCTTTGCCTTTTCATAACCCGAATCCATGCTGAATCTCGCTATCTCGCAAAATCTGGGATCAAGAGTCAACCCTGCATCGAGGACAGCTTTCTCAAATCCGACCCTGCGGTCTTTTCCCGCCGCCATATCCTCGGGGTTCGCACCGATGAAGGCAGGACGTTTCGCCCCCTTATCCAGCATGAGTTTGGTCATGTGATACGATGCGCCCAGATCGTTATGGCACACACAGTTGAAGCCTTTGAGCTTCTGTCCGACAATTATCGTGGGTACGCGCATTTTTGCGAGCAATGCGCGATGCAGGTCGGTTATGACGCTTGCAAGCAGTATCACGCCATCTACACGGTTCTGCCTGAACAGTTCAAGAGAGCTTATCTCGCGGTTATAGTCGTTGGCAGTGTTCACCAGCAGAAGTTCAAAGCCTTCCTCGCCCAGTACTTCGCCAATGCCCTCGGTTATCCTCGCTATACTCTCACTGGAAAGTTTAGGCAATATGACACCCACGAGCTTTGTCACCTTTGAGCGTACGGTCCGCGCCGAATAACTCGGCACATAGCCTGTTCTTTCGATGGCAGCCTCTATCAGAGCACGTTTATCGTCTGAAAGATAGCCGTCATTGAAATATCTGCTGACTGCCGATACCGATACGCCCGCTTCTTTGGCAAATTCCGAAATATTCATACTGCACCTCCTCGTATGATATTGATTTCATATATTATACCACATATTTCACTAAAAGTAAATATGAAACAAAAAATGTTTACAACTGAAAACAAATTTTCAGACTGAAAAAAGCACCGTATGAAACCTACGGTGCTTTTCACTCTATATCATGTTCTATATCACTTCTTCGCCGCTGTGCAGAGCGATAAGCTTGTCGCCCATTATGGTCTTCATCAGCTCAAAGGCGGGAATACCCGTGCAGTGTCCGCTATAATAAATAGTATCCGTCTGCGCCAGCTCGCGGGCTGTCTGAATGATGACTTCTTTTTCTTCCTCTGTGTGTTCGCCGTCATTCTTCATCATGTGGAAGCCTGTGATAACACGGTCAGGGGCACTGCCGAAGATATCTCTGTATCGGTCGAGGATATTCAGTATGCCGTTATGGGAACACCCTGACAGCAGCCAGCGCTTGCCTTCCTGTTCAATGACAAGGCACTGTTCGTGGGCGAAATCGTCCTGTACTTTTTCGCCGCCCTCATCACGCAGGAGCTTTCTGTTGCCCTGTGGGAAGCATCGTCTGCCTGTTATGCCGCTGAACAGGAAAAGTTCATCATCGAGCCTGACATCACCCTCGATAAGGTGTACATTCGGCAGGGCGAGAATATCCTTATCTATGCCGATATAGCGCTCACCATTATAATGCGGCTCTGCGGCGGACTTCTGCATGATTATCTGTGCCCTGTCATTTATCCGCGAAAATGGCATTATCCCGCCTGAATGGTCATAGTGTCCGTGGCTGAGTATAACGGTATCCACCGCTGTCAGGTCTATGCCGAGGACTTCAGCGTTTTTCACAGCCGCGTCAGTCTGCCCGCAGTCCAGCAGAAGCTTATGCTTTTCAGTTTCGATATATACCGATAATCCGTGTTCTGCGATACAACCCTCATGTCCGCAGGTGTTTTCAACAAGTGTAACTATTTTCATAATTTTCATACTGTCGCCGACAATGTAGCGACTCTCCTTTCTTACTTATTTCGATGATATCATATTCGGACGGTGATGTCAAGGTATTCATAATTATTGACAGAGCGGTGATGTAGTTTGGTAAACATATCCTCGTGCTTTTTCACAAAAAATGCAATAGCCTATTGACATATGTGACGAAGCGTGCTATACTGTTCGTGTTGGTAACATGGTAATACTTTACCACGCTGAATTTGACAGAGGAACGTCGTTGTGATATAATAAATTCGGATATGCCCGAATCGTAAGGAGTGCATTTAAATGAGCGAAAAACTTTGGAGAAAGAACCTGATAAACATTGAGCCCTATGTGGCAGGCGAACAGCCTAAAAACGAGAACATCATCAAGCTGAATGCCAATGAGAACCCCTACCCCCCCGCGTCAGGAGTGCAGGAAGTTCTGCGCAAAAAGGATATTTTCGACCTGAAAAAATATCCCTCGGCAGACGCTGTGCCGCTGAAAGCCGCTCTTGCGGAAAGATACGGTCTTGCACCTGAGAATGTGTTCTGCGGCAACGGCTCGGACGATGTGCTTGCCACAGCTTTCAGAGCATTTTTCAACTCGGATAAGCCTGTATTTTATCCCGATATAACATACAGCTTCTATACTGTATGGTGTGAGCTTCTGAAAATACCCTACGAGACAAAGCCCGTTGACGGTGACTTCCTTATAAATGTAAAGGACTTCTACCCCGAAAACGGCGGTGTTGTTATACCCAACCCCAATGCGCCGACTGCTATCGGTGTGGGCAAGGATTTCATCATCGACCTGCTTGAGCACAACCGCGATGTCATCGTCATCATCGACGAGGCTTATGTGGATTTCGGACGTTACAGCTGTGTCGAGCTTATCAAGGAGTACGATAATCTCATAGTTACCCAGACTTTCTCCAAGTCCCGTTCTCTTGCGGGAATGAGGATAGGTATGGCTTTCGCACAGCCCGAGCTCATCAGCTATATGCAGGCAGTCAAGGACAGCTACAACAGCTATCCCCTTGACCAGCTGGCTATCGAAACTGCTATCGCAAGCCTTAATGATGAAAAGTATTTCAGCGATACCGTTGAAAAGATAAAGGCTACCCGCGACCGCTCTGCAAAGGCTTTCAGGGATATGGGCTTCAAAGTTACCGACAGTGAGACCAACTTCCTGTTTGTATCGCACCCCGATATCCCCGCTGAGGAGATATTCGCATATACCCGCGAAAAAGGCATATTCATTCGCTACTTCAAAAAACCGGTTATCGACAAATGGCTGAGAATAACCATCGGTACGGATGAACAGATGGATAAGCTCATCGCCGCTGTTAAGGAGTGTATCGAAAGCAGGTGAACATTATGTTTCTTGAATACGCCGTCAAGCTGAAAAATGCAATGAACAGGCGCAAGGAAGAAAACGAACACTATGCCGCCGTAAGGCAATTCATAAACGCACCCGCAGGGGGCAAGCTGCTGGATATCGGTCTGGGCAGTGATGTTATGCTGCAAAAACTCAGCGATAAGGGGCTTGACCTTTACGGGGTGGATATATCCGCTTCAGACAGGGAGAGAAGCATCGACGAGATAGCCCTGATGGGGCAGGCAAACATCGAAGAACTGCCTTATTTCGATAATTTTTTCGACTGCGTGACTACTCTGCACACTCCCCCTTTGTGGGAAAACAAAACAGCCGCACTCAAAGAGATACTAAGGGTGCTGAAAGAGGGCGGAAGATTCGTCTGTCTGTTCACTTTTGACAGCGACACAGGTCTAGGTACACCTCCGCGTTCACTGAGAGAAACAGTAAGGCAGGCGGGTTTTGAAAAGGTCGCGGTCAAGATACTGCGTTCGGATGGTTCGTATCTGCTGACAGGAGAAAAGCCATGCTGAAAATAGTACCCATGACAGAGGAAAACGTGGCAGAAGCCGCAGCGCTTTCCGCAGCCTGCCTGAAAGAAGCATGGAGCGAGGAAGTCTGCCGCGCACAGCTGAAAAACGCAAATGACCACACTCTGCTGGCATATTCCGATGGCAGGGCGGCAGGGTTTCTCAGTTGCTGGTACATTGCGGGTGAAGCCGAGATAAACAATATCTGTGTTCTGCCCGAATTCCGCAGACAGGGCATAGCGCGAGCGATGTTTGAAGAGATATTCGCTAAACTTTCAGATGCCGAAAGCTGGGTACTGGAAGTCAGGGAATCGAACTCGGCGGCCATAGCCCTTTATGACAGTCTGGGTTTTGAAAAGGCGGGAGTTCGCAAGAACTTCTATGAAGACCCATGCGAAAACGCCGTTATAATGACTAAGCAAAGCACCTGACCGAGAGGTTTAAGTATGGCAGTATTCAGGAAGATACCACAAAACAGCTACCGTGAATTTATACAAACAGCCGATAAGCTTCCTTTCGGGAAGATATATCCCCTTTCCATAGCCGATGGCAGACAGGCGGGAGATATCTATACCGACGGAAAGGCTGTGCTGTTCCACCATCTGTGCGGTTTCGGGTATGTTGCGGACAAGGCTGATGATACATTTATAAACTGGGTCAAAGACCTTATGCGTAACGGCAGGCGGCGACTGGTGCTGTTTGCTGATGATGGTCTTGCAGAACATTTCGGTGAGGGGTTTGCTGTTGACAGCAGACTTTTCTTTGAGTACAGAAAGCCATCACCGCCAGAGTTTAATCTGCCCGAGGGCTATTCGCTTAAACGGCTTGACAGCGGACTGATATCGCAGATGGAGGGGCGTATCGTACCTGCTTTTTCGTGGGAAAGTACTGAAAGCTTTCTTGCAGGAGGAACAGGCTTCTGCGTGACCTTTGATGGCAGACCCGCGGCGTGGGCATTCTCGGCGGCGGCTGGCGGCAGAGAAGTCGATATAGGTGTTGAGACTGCCGAAGCGTATCGCAGGAAAGGTCTTGCCTATATAGCGGCGGCAAAAACCATCGACGATATACTCGATAGCGGCAGAACGCCGGTATGGGCGTGCCATGCAGGAAATGCAGGCTCGGCAGGGCTTGCAGAAAAGCTCGGATTCGAGCGTATAGGGGAATGTAAGACTTGTGTCATTACACCGTGATTTCACAATACGGAGGATAATATGAAGATCTTAGGAATAGAAAGCTCTTGCGACGAAACAGCGATATCCGTTACCGAAAACGGCAGAACTGTGCTTTCAAACATCGTCGCTTCACAGATAGATGAACACAGGCTGTACGGCGGAGTTGTGCCCGAGATAGCTTCGCGCCGCCATGCCGAAAATATCTCTTGGGTGGCAAAAGCCGCTCTCGAAGAGGCAAACTGCACCATGGACGATATCGATGCCATAGCTGTTACTTACGCCCCGGGACTGATAGGCGCACTGCTGGTAGGCGTAAGCTTCGCCAAGGGACTTGCAATGAGCACCAAAAAGCCCCTTGTGCCTGTGCATCATATCGCGGGACATATCGCTTCCAACTACATCTCCCACCCCGACCTTGAACCGCCTTACCTCTGCCTTGTGGCATCGGGCGGACATTCCCACATCGTTGAGGTGAAGGATTATACACACTACCATGTTGTGGGCAGAACACGCGATGATGCGGCAGGCGAATGTTTCGACAAGGTTGCGAGAACTCTGGGTTACGAATACCCGGGCGGAAAATTCATCGATGCCGCCGCAAAGCTAGGTGACCCCAAAGCCTATGACCTTCCCAAACCCCGCGTGCAGGGCAGCGAATATGACCTTAGCTTTTCGGGATTGAAGACCGCGGTGATAAACCTCGTCCACAACGCCGAGCAGAAAGGTGTTCACATCGACCGTGAGGGTATGGCGGCTTCTTTTCAGGCGACTGTAGCAAAGGCACTGGTGGATAAGACAATGCTCGCCGCTGAACATCTGGGCTACAAGACCATTGGTCTTGCAGGGGGCGTTTCAGCAAATTCGGGTGTGAGAGAACTGCTGCAAAAGGAGTGCGACAAGCGCAGTTTCAAGGTATATATGCCCGAGCTGAAATACTGCGGTGACAACGGCGCTATGATATCCTGTCAGGGTTATTATGACTACCTAGCAGGCAAGCGTGCAGACGGTTCCCTTAACGGCATAGCAACACTTTCGCTTGATGCGATTTCCGAATAAATAACGAAAAAAACAAATCGGAGAAGGCCTCTTTTATAAAGGTCTTCCCCGATTTTTTGTTATGCCTTTTTCTCATTGAGGTATTTTACAGCAGCCATAGCCGCAACTGCACCGTCAGCGGCGGCAGTTACAAGCTGACGCACTTCTTTCACGCGGTTGTCGCCCGCGACGTATATGCCCTCGGTCTTTGTCAGGCAGTTTTCGCCTGCAACAGCATAGCCCTTGTCATCAAGGTCTATCACCGACGAGAAATTCTGGTTTTCGGGAACTCTGCCCACTGCCACGAACAGTCCGCTTGCGCTGATATCACGCACACTGCCGTCCTTGGCGGTTATCTCGATAGCTTCCAGAGCGTTTTCGCCTTTCAGTGCGGTAATATTGCTGCTCAGAAGTATCTCCACATTCTCACGCTCTTTCAAACGCTCGAATTCAGCCTCAGAGCCGCGGAAACTGTCCAGCTTATGAACGAGGTAGACTTTCTCCACAACGTCTGCCAGATAAAGCGCATCTTCAAGTGCGACCCTTGTTCCGCCTGCCACAGCAACAGTCTTTCCGCGGAAGAACGCACCATCACAGGTAGCGCAGTAGCTCACGCCCTTGCCGATAAGCTCGTCCTCGCGGGCTACGCCCAGCTTGCGCTTATCCGAGCCTGTGGCTATGATCACAGTTCCTGCGCGGTAGCTTGCGGTGGGAGTATTCACCTGCTTGTACTCACCCTTATCCTCGATGCCAACAGCCTTTTCAAATACGAACTCAGCCCCCAGTGCCGATGCCTGTTCGTAAAGGCGCATAGCAAAGTCGAAGCCTGAGATATGAGGTGCTGTGGGGTAATTCTCAATGCTGTGAGCGTTGATTATCTGTCCGCCGAAGCTTGCGGCTTCAAGCAGAAGCACCGTTTTATTGGCGCGTCTCGCGTATACTGCGGCTGTCATGCCCGCAGGACCTGCGCCTATGATAACTACATCGTAATTCATAGCATCACCTCAGAAGCTCTTCGATAGCGCCCTTTCCGCGGAAACCTATGCTGCGCTTTGTTTCTGCACCGTCCTTGAAAGCAATAAGACAGGGAATGGAAGATATCCCGAACTGAGCGGCGAGAGCACCCTCATCGTCAACATTTACGCTTACTACCTTTATATCATCACGTGCGGCTGCTATCTCTTCCAGCAGAGGTGCCAGCATCTTGCAGGGACCGCACCAGTCTGCGTTGAAATCAACCAGAACGGGCTTGTCCGACTTCAGTACCACGTTTTCAAAATCAGCTGTTGTTACCTTAATTACTGCCATAACAGTCACTCCTTTTCAGTGTTTTCAATATTGTTGAGAACTTTCATTATCAACCCATAGAGAGCTGCGCCCTCTTCGGGGGTCAGACCTATGCAGCATCTCATCTGCTCGGGTACTGACAGCGCCTTGTCTTTAAGCGCCGAACCTTTCTCCGTCAGCACTATATTCAGGCTGCGCTCATCAGTCTCACTGCGGGTGCGGGAGATATACCCTTTGCTCTCCAGCTTTTTCAGCAGAGGTGTGAGGGTACTGGGGTCAAGCATAAGCGTATCGCCAATCTGATGAACGGTACAGCCGTCCTGCTCCCACAGGTACATCATCACAACGTACTGGGTATAGGTGAGGTCAAGCTCATCCAGTATTGGGGTATATTTACGCGTTACTTCCTTTGCACAGAGATAAAGCGGGAAGCAAAGCTGGTTTTTCAGTCTTAAAGCTTCGTATTTATCGCTCATATATATTTCTTGATCTCCTTTTCAAGCTCTTCGGGCTTAGTGGTGGGTGAATATCTGCCAACTACATTTCCTTCGCGGTCAACAAGGAATTTTGTAAAATTCCACTTGATGTCTCCCGCCTTTTTACAGCTGGTGCTGAGTTTTTCAACGCCCTTCATTATGGTCTTGTTGATAGGGCCTGTTACGCTGTCCTCAGCCATCTGCGATTTCAGGAAAGTATACAGAGGCAGTTCGTTTTCGCCGTTAACCTCGGATTTTGCAAATCTCGGGAACGTGGTGTTATAGGTCAGAGTACAGAACTCATGTATCTCATCATCGTTGCCGGGTGCCTGATGTCCGAACTGGTCGCAGGGGATATCCAGTATCTCAAAACCCTTGTCCTTGTATTCCTCATACAGTTTTTCAAGACCCTTATACTGGGGAGTAAAGCCACAGCCCGTCGCTGTGTTGACTATCAGCAGGACCTTGCCTTTAAGCTCGTCCAGACCAAACTCACTGCCATCTTTTCTTTTCAGTACGTTCTCATAAACTGACATATTACGTTCCTCCTTATAGTTTCAAAAGCATTGTATGCGATTTGTTTTTGTACAATTAATTTGTGTACAAACAAAATATACCACACTTTCTCCCGAATGTCAACACCCTTTACAAATTATTTACATTTATATTTTTCCCGAAATGAGCAAGTATATACAAAATGACAGAAAAAAGCCGTCCCGCGTTAACGGAACGGCTTCTGACAATAAAAAACAAATTATTAAAATTAAAAGTTCTTAGCTAACAACGCCGTGCTTAACTCTGTCTTCAACTTCACTGCGCTTAGCATCATTGAAACGATCGAGAGTGCCGACCAGATAACCTGTGATCCTTCTTATCCTCTGGAAAGGTACAGCAGAGAAATGGTAGTCCACTTCAGCATAATCGCCGTCAAGTGAAATATCTATGGAATCAATAGCCTTACCGGGATAAAGGTCATGTGCTCTGGAAATATATGCCTGCTTCTCTTCTTCGGTAAGCTCACCGTTCTTAACATTTACGTTTATCATGGAACATTCCTCTTTTCTTCATTATGTTGTACTGCGTATATAATCATAGCACAAGATGTTGTATTTGTCAAGCACTTAATCGATTAAATATGCACAATAACACAGTGTATTTTTTGGCAGAGTTCACGAATGACGGTTCATATTTTTGTATGATACGTAAGTTCATCCGCGGTGATAGCGCGGAGTTTCGGGTGACTGCGGGGCATTGTTAAAAAATCTACGATTTGAAGATAGGCACATAGTCGGATACCAGATATTGTGTCTGATGGCAGGTGTGTTTGCAAAATGGCATATGTGTCTTCGTAAAGTGTATATTCAGCCTGTTTACAGCCATACTAACCGTAAATTATGTAAAGGACTGATGCTTTTGTCTATCACAAAACGAGGACTTATCAAACTATCATTGATATCATTCGCGGCTGTCACGGCGCTTTCGGTAAAGAACATCATGCTGATGAAACGTGCCGAATCTGCTCAGCGGGCGGTTAACAATTCCTATACTGCCGCCGTTGAAGAGCTGGCGGGAAGCTGCGAAGATATCACCAACGTGCTTGAAAAACAGCTGTATTCCGGTTCGGGTCAGGTACAGCAGGCACTTGCCGCTGACCTCTGCCGTGAAGCTTCTGCGGCAAAATCAGCACTTGCAAGGCTCCCTGTGGGTCAGATGGATCTTGAAAACACCAATAAATTTCTGTCACAAGTGGGTAATTATTCGATGTCGCTGTCAAAAAAGCTTCAAAACGGCGAAAAGCTCACCGCAGAGGAATACAGCAGTATCTCGAAGCTTTGCAGTTTTTCAAAAACACTGAGTGACAGGCTGTGGGAGCTTGAGGGCGAAGTCGCCTGCGGAGAATTGTGCTTTGAGCGTGCTGAAGGCTTTATGGCAGACGAAGAACCGCCCCATGTCACCGAGGGGTTCACTGATTTTGAGAGCAGTTTTGACGATTATCCCAAGCTTATATATGACGGACCGTTCTCCGATAATATTCTCGAACAAACACCCCGAATGACCGAAAATGCCGAAGAAGTGGACAGGGACTACTGCCTGCAAAGGGCGGCAATGGCGCTGGATATCAACCTTTCCGACCTAACCCAAAGTTCGGAGGTAGGCGGAAAGATGCCCGCTTGGAGGTTCTCGGACGATGATGACGGAGTGTTCTGCGAGGTGACGAAAAACGGCGGATATATCTCGTATTTTCTGAATATGAGAAATGTCGATGCCTCGAAGCTCGCTAAGGATACGGCTGTTGAGAAAGCGGAGGAATACCTCGACCAGCTTGGGATACTCTCCATGGAGATGACCTACTACGAGATACAGAACAACGTGATGACGGTGAATTTCTGCTACAGCGACCTCGGCAAACGTATCTATCCCGACCTTGTGAAAGTCTCGGTGGCGATGGATAACGGCGATATACTGGGCTACGATGCCCGCGGATTTCTTACCAACCATCATAAACGAGAATACAATGACAAGCTGTGTTCGGTGCTGAGAGCGAAAGAGGAAGTCTCACCGAAACTCAGCGTTATCAGCAGCCGCACAGCGGTGATACCCACCGATGGCGGCGGAGAAGTCCTCTGCTACGAATACACCTGTCGGGCAGGAAACGGCCGCAAAGTGCTGGTGTATATAAACGCTGTCACCGCTAAAGAGGAGCAGGTACTTCTTCTTGAAGAAAACGAAAACGGCACACTGACCATCTGATGAAAGGAGAAAAAATTATGGATATGGCAAATTCAAAAACCGAGGAAAATCTCATGAGGGCGTTTGCGGGTGAAAGTCAGGCGCGTAACAGGTACACCTTCGCCCAGAGGAAATTCGCATCTCAGGACTACGCAGTTTCGGAGCTTTTCCGCTTTACAGCCGAGCAGGAGAGGGCACACGCCCAGGTGTTTTATGATTATTTAAAGGAGTTCTCGGGACAGCAGATAAAGGTCTGCGGTGACTACCCTGTTGATATCAGCGATGATCTTCTTACCATGCTCGAATTGTCTGCCGAGGACGAGCGCCATGAATCCGGAGATATCTACCCCGAATTCGCCCGTACAGCCCGCGAAGAGGGTTTTGCCGATATCGCACGGAGCTTTGAGAACATCGCAAAGATAGAGAACGCCCACGCCGAAAGGTTTTCCGCTTTCGCTGACCTTATCCGCCTCGGACAGCTTTACAGCTCTGACAATGAGGAAGTATGGGTGTGCATGAACTGCGGCTTTATTATGACAAGCACTCAGCCACCCGAACAGTGCCCCGTATGTAATGTGCCTCAGGGCTATTATATCCGCCTGAAAATGACCGAATGGGGCATGGACAGCAGCATCTGAATCCTGCCTGAAACGCAGCTGTTATGAACAAACTCTAAAGTATACCGAAATAATCCAATTTTTATCTCGGGGCATCTTTACTTTTCCGGAAATATATGTTATAATATATCAAAACCCAAAAGGAGGAATTCATAATGGCATATTCAGTAACTAAGGATACGGTTATCGGCGATATCCTCGATACAGATTTTGACGTTGCTCCCCTGTTTCTTGAAATAGGTATGCATTGTCTGGGCTGCCCCGCTTCAAGAGGCGAGACTATCAAGGAGGCTTGTGCTGTTCACGGCACAGATGCTGATGCTCTGGTAGAAAAGCTCAACGCTCATTTTGCAGCAAAGGCTTGATATCGAAAACAAAACGGCTGCGGCGGATATCATACCGTCACAGCCGTTTTTTATTTTGTCAGCATCATGTCACAGCTGCCTTTTTTACACCGAAAACCAGCTTTTTGCCGCCCTCTTCACGTATCATTGCCGCCCTTGCGACTACTGACATCGGTCCGTCGGGGGTGGTTATACTGTACTTTATCGTGAAGCTTCCGTCCTTTTCGACACAGTTCATCACGTTCTCTTTAGTGAACTGACTTCTGAATCTCTCGCAGTCTTCCTCACTGTAAATGACCTTATGGCAGGTATCTCTGCCTGCCTTGAAGAAATCCTTGCCGCGTTTTTTAAGACCGTAGCCCTTGTACATATTAGTGGCGCTGTACTCCACGTAATCCTCTGTCACCGGGTCGATGGTATACAGGCATATATAGTCGCCCGAAAGCGCCATCATGCGGGAGAATACAGCCTCATTGCGACGTATCTGCTCCAGCATCTGGTTCTGTTTCATCTGCTGATCCACATTTCGTGTACCGATTATGATATGGTCCGGATCATGCTGCATACGCATAACTTTCAGGCTCATGTAAACGAGCTCGCGATCTGACATCTGCCTGTAGGTTATGGTGAAAGTTCCCTGCTCGTCCAGTTTTTTCAGAACGTTCTCCTTGGTGAACACTGCTATGAAATTATCTGCATCTTCACTGTACAGTATCTTCACGGCATCAGCGCGGCTGGCGGCAAAGAAATCCTTGCCGTGTCTTTCAAGTGCAAGTTCGTCCTCGCCTCGTTTTGAGCTGTATTCCACGAACTCATCATTTCTGAGATCAACATAGTAAAGGCTGGTAAAATCCGCTGCCAGCGCCCTTGCGATGTTTTCATAAGTAGTACCATTGCTGTTGTCCCTTACCGAAAGCACAGCCACTGCAACCGCGTATGTACCATTGGGATTCACCGCTATCCTGCGCATACATGAATGAACAGTCACACTGCCCATCTGCTCATCTACCATGAAAGTATTCCTGTCATTGCGGCAATTAAGCAGAGCTTTCAGGAAAGGCGATCTTTCATCAAGGGTGGTCTCACCGTAGTTGAAAGCATTATCACTTATCTGCATACCAAAATTTCTGTGCATGAACTCTCTGTACGAACTGTTTGAACGTGTAAAGCGCACAAGACCATTTCCTTTAACCTCTATGACTGCCATGGGCATAGAATCAAAGTACTTATCCAGACTGACATTATCGCCCTGTGCCACCGAGGATATATCATGAAGGCTTATCCTGCCCACGATATCGTAGTACTGGGACTGTTCCGGTTCTTCAAAACCGATCTGTATGCCCAGAGCGTATTTTTCCAGTATCTTCTCAACAGGTATGGGCTTCTGGTAATAATATCCCTGAAGCTTTGCGCAGCCTGCCTCCAACAGGAACTTAGCCTGTTCCTCTGTTTCAACGCCTTCACAGACAGTATCCAGTCCCAGGGCGTTCGCCATTCTCAGCAGCTCCGTCAGCATTATCCTGGACTTAGGTCCGTTGTTGAACTGCTGCATGAATCTCATATCAAATTTCAGCAGGTCGAAGGGCATACTCTGCAGCATATCCAGTGAGGAATAACCGCTGCCGAAATCGTCCATCCATACCCTGAAACCAAGGGCACGGAATCGCTCAACCTGTTTTTTCATAAAATCAAAATCATCGCCCAGCACGCTCTCGGTTATCTCTATCGTCAGCATACTGTGATCTATCCCCGCCTTGTCAACGCGGCGGCATATCTCGCTTACGATATCACAGCTGTCGAAATCAGAGCGCGAAAGGTTCACGGACTGTGGCATAAGATTCAGTCCTGCCCCCGAAAGAGTCTTAATCTTCTGTAAAACGCACTCCACCACAAAAAGATCCAGCTTGTATATCAGTTTATGATTCTCCAGCACAGGAATGAAATCACCGGGGGACATAAAGCCCATTACGGGGTCTATCCATCTTGCCAGAGCTTCTTCATCGCATACCCTGCCGTTAACGGCACGGACTATTGGCTGATAGTACACCTTTATCCAGCGTTCCTCTATTGCCTTATCCAGGTTTGCGATGATGTACTGCTGTCTTTCCTCGGCATCCTTCATCTTCATGTCGTAGTAGCTGAATTCGGAAGAATAGAGGTTTTTCAGCGTATCACAGGCAAACTTGGCTCTGTCGCACGCCATACTTGCAACTATGCCATCGAACCAGTGCTTATATATGCCTACGTGTACGGGAAGTGTCTGCACATCTTCCATGGCGGCACATTCCTCAAAAAGGGATTTGAGCTCTGTTTCAATGCCCTCAGCTTTTGTTATGACTGCAAAATGATCCTGTCCCAGACGGCTGGTGTTCTCATTGCCGAAATGCTTAGCCAGCACCCGCGAAAATGCCTGCAGGAGCTTATCACCCTCAGCAAAACCGAATTTGTGGTTATAGTACTTCATGCCGCTGAAATCCATATACAGCATTGCAGGCGTGCCGCCGTCCAGTTCGATCACTTTTCTTTTGTAGGTAGCAAGTTCAAAGAAGTATGTCATGCCTGGCAGACCGGTAAGATGATCGTAGTAGCTGGCTTTCAGGGAACTGTCTTTGTACAGCGCTGTATTGAATGAATCGGTCAGAAGAGATGCGCTCGCTTCATTTCCGCAGCAAACACCTTCATAGGTATACCACACCTGTGCCAGACGTACGCCCGTATCCGTTTGTATATGCTTTGCCTGGGCGTGTATGATATTGTAACTCTCGCCGTCTTTTGCCTTTGAACGGTATACTACATCATATCCGGCAGCGTCAGCGGTAGCAAATCTGTAAGCCGCATCAGCAATGCGCCCTGTGTCATCGGGGTGAGTATCCTTGTACATATTGTGATCCATATCGTAGTAAGCCTTTTCAGGATCATCGTAGCCGAAAAGGTCGCAAAAACCCTTTGAGAGTATCAGCGTGACTACACGTTTATCTATAAACTGGTATATTGCAAAGGGGATATCGGCTTTTTCCATCAAAGCACGTTCATTATCAGTAAAGCGATATCTCTCCATTACATCTCACCTCGCTGTCAATCGTTGCTAAAGTCGTGACATTACATAAATTTTATCACACTTCACAGAAGCTGTTTATTATATTATAACAGACGTTACATTGTATGTCAATGATTTTGATAAAATTAATAAATATAACTTAATATTTTGTTCAAATTTTCCGTTTGAAGTTAAAACTTGCGAATATACGTAAAATTTCCGTTAAATGCCTTGACTTTGGGAAATAATGGTGTTATAATGTATCCCGACAGTTCGCTTGCGCCATCCTGTCATATGTCGGCAACGGCATAAAATCAAAACCAGGGCACATAACGGTATTCGCTTGGGTCTTATGGCTCATGCTGATATTCTGTGCGCCTGCATTTTTTTGCGGACGCATTATTTTTTTGGAGGATAAAATGTATCATCTCAAAACTGAAGCACATTTTGACAGCGCACATTTTCTTGCAGGATACAACGGAAAATGCGCTAATATACACGGGCACAGCTGGAAGATCGAAGCTGAGATATATGGCAGCGAGTTACAGCAGGCGGGAGAAAAGCGCGGTATGCTCATAGATTTCGGCGACCTTAAAAATGCTGTACGCGGTCTGGCTGATTCTTTCGACCATACGCTCATATATGAAAAAGGCAGTCTTAAAGCGGCTACCCTTGTGGCACTTGCTGAGGAGGGTTTCTCCCTTATAGAAGTGGATTTCCGACCTACTGCCGAAAATCTGGCTAAGCATTTTTATGATATGCTGGCAGCGCAGGGATTTGCAGTCAGCAGGATAACGGTATATGAAACTCCCGAAAACTGCGCGTATTACGAGGGTGAATGACATGGGTACATTCAAGCTTGTGGAAAGCTTCGTGAGCATAAACGGCGAGGGCAGGTTCGCGGGTGAACTGGCGCTGTTCATGAGATTTGCGGGCTGTAATCTTCAGTGCGACTGGTGCGATACCAAGTGGGCTAACAGCGCAGATGTGGCATATACCGAAAAGAATGTAAGCCAACTGGCGGATATTGCAAAGTCTGCGGCAGATGAATATGGTCTCCACCGCGTGACCCTTACAGGTGGCGAACCTCTTTTGCAGAATGATATCGCAGAGCTGATAAACGCACTGAACGATATCGGTATAGATGTTGAGATAGAAACAAACGGTTCGGTGGCGATAGCGCCTGTGGCTGAAAAATGCAAGGTGCGTCCCGAGTTCACTATGGACTACAAACTGCCTTCCAGCGGTATGGAAAGCCGTATGTGCCTTGAGAATCTTTCTCAGCTGAAAAACAGCGACACACTGAAATTCGTGTGCGCATCAAGGGAAGATCTTGAACAAGCGGCATTGGTGCTGGATAGGTACAAGCCTGTATGCAAGGTATATCTAAGCCCTGTTTTCGGGCGGATAGAGCCTAAGGACATGGTGGAGTTCATGAAAGAAAAGAAGCTGGGCAGGGTGAACCTGCAATTACAGCTTCATAAGTTTATATGGGATCCAAATGAGAGAGGGGTCTGAAAATGGATAAGGAAAAGATAATGTTTCACATAAAAGGCTTGCTTGAAGCCATAGGCGAAGACCCTGAAAGAGAGGGTCTTAAAGATACTCCTGCCCGCGTAGCGAATATGCTTTCGGAAGTGCTGGAGGGTACTGCCTATACAAACCACGAGATAGCCGAGATGTTCGGCAAGACCTTTACTGCCGAAGATATCGGCGCCGAGGAAGCCATCATCATGAAAGACATCACCGTGTTCAGCTACTGCGAACACCATATGGCGCTGATGTATGATATGACCGTGAATGTGAGCTATATCCCACGCGGAAAGGTACTTGGGCTCAGTAAGATTGCACGTATCTGCGAGATGGCTGCTAAGCGTCTGCAATTGCAGGAAAGACTGGGCAGAGATATCGCGGAGATAATCTCCGAAGCGGCAGGAACTCCCGATGTGGGCGTAAAGATAACAGGCTGCCACAGCTGTATGACGGCAAGAGGTATCAAAAACACCTCCTCCCACACCGAGACACGCACATATCTCGGTGCATTCAAAACTGACAGCGACCTTAAAAGATCACTTGACTGAGGTGCGATATGAAAGCATTGGTATTATTGAGCGGCGGACTTGACAGCGCCACCTGTCTTGCTCTCGCCATAAAAAAACACGGTAAAGAGAACGTCAGAGCCCTTTCTGTATTCTACGGACAGAAGCACGACAAGGAGATAAAGGCGGCGCAGGATGTTGCCGCATATTACGGTGTAACGCTGAAAACTCTCGACCTTGCGCTTATCTTCGCGGATTCTGACTGCTCACTGCTGACAAATTCGGATAAGGAGATACCTCACGAAAGCTATGCCGAACAGCTGACCCACACCGAAGGCAAGCCTGTTTCCACCTATGTACCTTTCCGCAACGGACTTTTCCTGGCTTCGGCGGCAAGCATAGCAATATCCCTTGACTGCGGGGTCATCTACTACGGCGCCCACGCTGACGATGCGGCTGGCAATGCTTATCCCGACTGCTCGCAGGACTTCAACGACGCCATGAACAGGGCAATAACCCTCGGCAGCGGCGAACAGGTGCATATCGAAGCGCCCTTTGTAGGTCTTACAAAGGCTGACGTTGTGAAGATGGGCACCGAGCTTGGTGTGCCTTATGAACTTACATGGAGCTGCTACGAGGGCGGCAGCAAGCCCTGCGGAAAGTGCGGTACCTGCATCGACAGGACGGCGGCTTTTGAGGCTAACGGACTTACAGACCCTCTGCTGAAAGGAGAATGAACATGGCAGGCAGAACAGAAAACGAAAGAGGCAGCATATCTCTGCTTGGTAACAATAACACAAAGTACAGCGCGGACTACGCTCCCGAGGTACTGGAAACTTTCCCTAACAAGCACCCCGACCGTGATTACTTCGTGAAGTTCAACTGCCCCGAATTCACAAGCCTTTGTCCCATAACGGGTCAGCCTGATTTCGCGACTATTTATATTTCATACATCCCCGCTGAGAGAATGGTGGAGAGCAAATCGCTGAAGCTGTATCTGTTCAGCTTCCGCAACCATGGCGATTTTCACGAGGACTGCGTGAATATCATCATGAATGACCTCATAAAGCTGATGGAGCCTAAGTACATCGAGGTATGGGGAAAATTCCTGCCCCGCGGCGGCATTTCCATCGACCCTTACTGCAACTACGGCATAAAGGGCACAAAATGGGAAGAGCTTGCATGGCAGAGACTTGCACAGCATGATATGTATCCCGAGCTTGTAAACAACAGATGATCTAAAAATATACCCCCGCGTTCTGATCCCAGAACACGGGGGTCTTGTATTTACCCAGAAATATCAGAAGTTAGCGCCGTTCCAGCCCCAGTCGGGGGTATCGGTGTAGCTTACATATATACGCGAGGGGCTTATGCCTAACTCGTCACCGATTATCTCAGATATCTTACCTGTGAGCTTGTTCTTGGCAGACCTGTCAGCAGTGCCGTAGATGCTTACCTGTACCATTGCGGCAGGGTCGGAAGTACCCTTGAACCACAGCTTATACTCAGGCTCGATACCTACCATGAGCCAGCTTTCGGACTTGCCGGGTATAGCGGTTATCGCCTGACCCATAGCTGTTTTGATGCTGTCTTCCTTTTCAGCGGAAACCGCTGCGTTGGTTTTGATGTTGATGAAAGGCATATTAAAGACCTCCTATTATTTAATATAGTATATATAGTTTTCCTTGCGGGGCTTTTCTGCGGGGTAGTCGCCCTTGATGTGGCCTACAACACAGTGGCCTATGCCCTCGTAATCACCTGTAATGCCAAGTTTTGCCAGCAGTGCTTTGCCCTCTTCGGATTCAAATTCTTCCTTGGCGCGGTGTATCCAGCAGCTGCCCAGACCAACATCGTGGGCTGCCAGCATGAGATTTCCCATAACAAGGCTGCCATCGTAGATATACGTGCTTGCGCTCTTGTCAGCAAGTACTATTATAACAGCTGGTGCGCCGTAGAAAGGGTCAAAGCTTTCGTCCTTGCCCATAATGCGGGCATTCATTGCTGAAAGCTCATCGCGCACCTTTTTATCGGTCACACAGATCATTATCGGTGACTGCCTGTTCATACCCGTAGCGGCGAAAGTTCCAGCTTTCAGGATAGTTTCCAGCTGTTCCTCGGTGGGCATTTCGTCGGTGAAAGCCCTGACGCTTCTTCTGGAGATTATCTTGTCCATTACTTCGCTCATGTTACTGCCTCCTTTTAGTTCAATGGTTTACCTATATATTATATCACTTTTATGGGGTTTTCATCTATCGGCTGAATGCACGAAATACGAGGTCATAATTTGTGTAAAAAAACGGCGGTACGCCACAGCCAATATCCGGCTACCACAACAAATCTCAGCATAAAAAAATGCCCCAAAGCACGTTTAAATGCTTCGGGACAAAACTTTGTATACGGATATTAATATGCTGTTTTATTACTCTTCTTCGCCGCTCTCAGTATCCGTCTCAGCCGCTTCCTTTTCTTCGGGAGCTTCTGAGGGATCAGCCGATGTCTCAGAAGGCTTTGGAGTTTCCTCAGCCTTGGGTGCTTCGGGCTTATCATTCACAAAATCATCTATGGCATTTGAGATGTTGTTCTCAGCCTTGCGCATGATCTCGCCGAAAGTATTGAAGCTCTCTGCCGCGTTCTCAATAGTGCTTTTCAGCATATCCTTGAAGAAATACCCGCCGCGGGCTTCTTCCTTTTCAGGCTGTACAGTCTTCTCTGCCTTTTCGACCTTTTCAGCCGCAGGCTTTTCCTGCTCACCCGAGGAGGGCGCAGTAAATGTGGAAGAAATGTTGTTGGCGGTTATAGTGCTGCCTGTCTTTATCTTGGAATAGATGAGGTCAAGCGCCTGCTTGGGCAGTGTAACGTTGGTAAGCACGAACTTTATCCTGCCTGCATCGTTGTCTGCATCTATCATGGAATCAACGCCGTCAGCAGTTATCTTCACGTTGGTGAAAGTCACACTGCATCCGCTGCCCACCTTTGCCATCACCATCGAGAGGGCATAAGCCGTCATGGTCATGTTTTCAAATGAAAGGGTACTGCCCGCTGTGGGACTGCCTATCATCATGCAGCTGCGGTCATCGCAAGGGCGGATAGTTACCTCGTTCATTCTGAAAGTGCAGCCGCTGCCTATCTGCAAAAGCTTTTCAGCAAACTCGCTCTCGTTGATATCAAGGGCTGTGCAGGTGATGTTCATGCCGTCCGAACCTGTGGTGAAACCGCCTGCGTTATCACTGCCGTTATCCACATAATCGGGAGCGCTCTTATCACCGCCGAACAGTTCTCCGTCAGGGTCTATACCCTGCTTTACCTGCTCGATAAGGCTTTCGATGTCGAAACCTTTTCTCGCCTTTTCGATGATGTTGTCAACATCAGCACCCTGCTTTGCCATATCTATCAGCTTCCTGAAAGGACTTCCGCCTGCAAATGGGTCACGGAAGATGAATCCGCTGTCCTTGCTTGAAGTATCTCGGCTGAAGAACCCGCGCTTTTTGCCGTTCTCATTGATCCACTGCTGATATGTCATATTTTCAAGCCCTGCATAGGCTTCAACGGACAGAGGTGCTATGAACTTTGCAGGTGCTTTCTCCTGAGTGATGACGATACACCAGTCCTCGGCGCTTTCAGAGTTGAAAGGCAGTTCGAAAACTCTCAGCAGACCTGTTTTGTCACGCTTGCTGATAACAGGCTCGTAGCGGTTCTTATCCAGGGCAAAAGTCAGCCTGTCGTCCCATCTGTTTTCGGGGAAAATGTTCACCAGCGAGACTTCGTCCCCGTCCTCGTTATGTCCGCCAACCATAGCAAATCTGAATGTATAATCGGTGAACTTTTGCAGCTTCATTCTGCTTATTATCTGCGACCTGTGCCTGTCATGGTCGCCTATCTCCCAAACCTCGGCAGTACCGAGTGAAAGGGTTATAAATGTGCGCAGCCCCGAATTGGAGCGGCAGCTTTTGTCAAACGCGAATTTTCTCGCATCAAATTCTATTATCTTGCTCATCTGTTGTTCCTCCGTGTTTATCTCTGCGGTCGGAGCGTGAGCAGATATCAGTCTTATCTCACAGTCGCTGACATACTCTGCCCGACCGTTCTTTACAAGCCCCGCCGCCCTTTTAGGGTAGGTGGTGCCGATCACTTTGCCGTTTTCGTCTGTTACAATAATGTTTTTTGTCATGGGTGTCCTCCCCTTTGTAACTCAAACCTTTTTCTGTTGTACGATGTCCGTTTTTTATTATGGGTGACATCCCCTCATCGTTATCTGTATGATACCACATTTTGCCCCCGGTGTCAATGTAAAATAGGTGAAATTCACGGACAAGCCAAACGATACAAGAATATGCGACAGTATGCAGCCGCACACATTCTCATCCAAACCGATTTGAGCCCTTTGCACCAAATAAATACCATAAAATTCCGACCTTTTGTCCTTTTGGCTGAAAATCAAAAAACCTCTTGACAAATCGGAGATATCGGTGTATACTCATATTTGTTAACAGCAATGGCGCTGTGGACGCTTAGTCCGCAGCGCTTTTTATTATTCTGGAGGGATAATTATGATAAGCGTACCCGAGATATTTGGCTCAGATGTATTCAATGAATCGGTAATGAGAGAAAAGCTGCCCAAGGCAACTTACAAAGCACTGAAAAAGACTATGGACTACGGCGATCCGCTAGCACCCGATGTTGCTAACATCGTTGCAAATGCCATGAAGGATTGGGCAGTTGAAAAGGGCTGCACACATTACACTCACTGGTTCCAGCCTATGACAGGTCTTACTGCTGAAAAGCTAGACAGCTTCATCACACCTGCCGAGGGCGGCCATGTTATTATGGAATTCTCGGGCAAGGAGCTGGTAAAGGGCGAGCCTGATGCTTCCTCATTCCCCTCAGGCGGACTGAGAGCTACTTTTGAAGCAAGAGGTTATACCGCATGGGATCCTACTTCCTACGCTTTCATAAAGGAAAAGACCCTCTGCATACCTACAGCTTTCTGCTCCTACAACGGTGAAGCACTGGATAAGAAAACTCCCCTGCTGAGATCTATGGAAGCTATCAACAAGTCTGCACTGAGAGTACTGAAGCTCTTCGGTTCCGATGCTACAAGAGTTATCTCCAACGTAGGTCCCGAGCAGGAATACTTCCTTGTTGACAGAGAGATGTATTCTCACAGAAAGGACATGATCTTCACAGGCAGAACTCTCTTCGGCGCACCCGCACCCAAGGGTCAGGAGCTTGAAGATCACTACTTCGGTACTATCAAGACAAGAGTTGCCGCTTATATGAAGGATCTGGACGAACAGCTATGGAGACTGGGTATCCATGCCAAGACCAAGCACAACGAGGTCGCTCCCGCACAGCACGAGCTTGCTCCCATCTACGGCACTACAAATATCGCTACCGACCACAATCAGCTGACCATGGAGATCATGAAGCGTACTGCAAGAAAGCACGGCTTCAAGTGCCTGCTCCACGAAAAGCCTTTTGCAGGCATCAACGGTTCGGGCAAGCACAACAACTGGTCGCTTTCAACAAATACAGGCATCAATCTTCTCGAACCCGGCAAGACCCCTGCGGAGAATGCTCAGTTCCTGCTGTTCCTGACTGCTGTTATCAAGGCAGTGTTTGATTATCAGGACGTACTTAGAGCCTGCGTAGCAACTGCGGGCAACGATCACAGACTGGGCGCTAACGAAGCTCCTCCCGCTATAATATCCATATTCCTCGGCGATGAGCTGACAGGTGTTCTGGATTCCATCGTTAACGGCTACAAGTATGAGGGCGAGCACGTTGAGATGGAGATCGGCGTTGACGTTCTTCCTCACTTCGCTAAGGATACTACCGACAGAAACAGAACTTCTCCTTTTGCTTTCACAGGCAACAAGTTCGAGTTCAGAAGCCCCGGTTCAAGACTTTCCTGCGCAGGTCCCAATACAGTACTCAACACCATCGTTGCAAAGGTACTGGACGATTTCGCAGATGTTCTTGAAAAGGCTGATAATTTTCAGGACGCACTGGACGACCTCATCAAGAACACCATCAAGGAAAGCAAGAACATCATCTTCAACGGCGACGGCTATTCTGTTGACTGGGTAGCTGAGGCTGAGAAGAGAGGTCTGCTGAACCTGAAGAGCACCCCCGAGGCTATACCCACATATCTCGCACCCAAGAACGTTGAGCTGTTCTCGAAGTACAATGTTTACAGCGAGACCGAGCTGAGATCAAGAGTTGAGATACTGCTGGACGAATACTGCAAGACAATCAACATCGAAGCTCTGACCATGATAGATATGGCTAAGAAGGATATCCTGCCTGCTGTTGCTACCTATATCAAGGAGCTTGCACAGACTTCCGCACTGGCTAAGGAATGCGGCGCAGATACCTCTTTCGAGGACGATCTTGTAAAGAGACTTTCCGCACTGGCTTCACAGACCTACCGCAGACTTTCCGCACTGGAAGAAGCAGAGATCAAGGCAAAGGATATCGACGATGTTGAAGCACTTGCTAACTACTATCACGATACCGTATTCGTTGCTATGGGCGAGCTGAGAGCTTCCGCTGATGAGATCGAAACTCTGGTAGGTGAGAAGTACTGGCCTTATCCCACATACGGTCAGCTGCTGTTCTACGTTAAATAATCAATTACGTATACAAGAGTGTATGAGGCATCGTTCCTCATGCACTCTTTTTGTTTACGGCTATCCCTTTAGTACACCACTCCAAAGCGATATATAACAATAAACTATCGTGTTGATGATATCCTTTCCCCCGCCTGCAGCGGGGGAAAGGATATCCACCAAGTATTTCAAGTTCCGATATAACACAAATAAATTTGGTGTGTCAGCGGTATAACCATATAATATATATTTGAGATGTATTCTTCCACCTGCCGAAGGCGGGGCACTATAAAGAAGTCTTTTTACGATCGATTTGACAGAGCAAAAATCGTGTGCTATAATTGTTATTAAGATAGATTGGAATTTGTGAGGCTATTAATGAACGTAATGTTATATGATGATAAAGACTGGATCCTTTCAAAAGAGGCATTCTTGATTTATGCTTCGTGTATGCACCATCCGACATATGAGGACTTCAAAAAACAAATGGAAGATTTGTTAAACGCCCCATTTGTGAGTGTATATGTATGCGAGAATCAAGGTGTGAAAACAGGAATGATTATTCTGAAACTATCAGATGCTGTAGCGGAAATCATTGGAATAGCTGTATCTGAAAAAGACCGTCGTAAAGGAATCGGCAGCAATATGCTCCAATATATAATGGAATCAGAGGATTTGGAAAGAATAGAAGCACAAACGGACGATGATTCGATCGGATTCTACCGTAAGTGTGGCTTTGCCGAGGAAAGAATCGTAGTTGAATATCCTGATGGAGTTGCTGTCCGATACAATTGTGTACTAAGCAAATAGACAAATTATGATTTATCATAATGCCCCTGAGCGCCTTTCAACGCTCGGGGGCAAAATTTCTTTATGGCTATCCGCATTTCGGCGCGGCGAAGAATACCGCCGACTATTGATCTTGCCCGTCAAAAGACGGTTCAGTGTGAAGTGTCAGAAGGATAACCATATTTAACAACACAGCATCGCAGATTTTTTTAGTTGATATTTTCGGTTAGGTGTGGTATAATCAGTACAGAAAACAACGAGGGAGACCTCAGACGAGAATATCACCGAGGAGGAGATAGTATGAAAATAACATCTGCTGAAGCAGCTAAGATCCTGAGAGGATACACCGATGAATATAATAATCTCTGCATAGCAGAGCGCAACGGCAAGGAGTACAACGCAGCTGTGGGCGAAGACCCCGACGAACTGCGTCCCGAATACGACTACGCGTCTACTCAGGCACAGCTGGAGGAGCTGGACAGAAAGATAAGAAAGCTGAAACACACCGTGAATGTATTCAACTGCACCACCGAAGTCCCCGGGTTCGATATGACCATAGACCAGGTGCTGGTGTACATACCTCAGCTGAATGCACGTATAACCAAGCTGTTCGCCATGAGGAACGTACTGCCAAAGCGCAGATGCACTTCAAGCAACTACAATAATATCATCGACTACACATACACCAACTACGACCCTGCCCAGGCAAAGGCTGATTACGAAAATGCTCGTAACACCCTGGCAAAACTGCAGACTGCTCTTGACTTGGTCAACAGCACGGTAACAATGGAATTCGAGCCTTGATAAAGGCTTGATATCCCGCTGACGTTCCCAAAAAAGATTTATTCTTTTATGAGTACAGAGATCAGGTACATGGTATAGGTTATTGGTTATTATTTTTGTTATCCGTTATTTAGTAAGGTACAATGTTTTCTCTGATTTTTTACAAAACCGGTGAACGTCAGGAAAGCTTCCGCCGCAGAAGCTCGGTCATAAGCGGCAAGCCCGTCGGGGGATATCCCCTGACGGGTCTTTTTGTGATGTATCTGTTATCATGCTAGGTGAACTAAAAACATCGGCTTAGCTAACATAAGCAAGGTTTATTAACACAAAGGGTATTGACAAGAAAAAAGCGGCGTGATAAAATTAAAATATCAAATAAAAAAATATCCGTGTATACGGCGGGACGGACGTATCACCCCGCCGCTTCGGGAAAACATACTTTCAGAGAACAATATTACATCTATCGGAGGAACAAATGAAAAAACTGCTTTTCGTATTCAACCCCTTTGCAGGTAAAGGTCAGATAAAGAACGAGCTTTTCAATATCGTTGATATCTTTACCAAAGAGGGCTTTGATGTTACGGTCTACCCTACCCAGTGTTCAGGGGACGGCGAGCGCAAGATAAGAGAAGATGCCCACAACTACGACCTTATACTGGCAAGCGGCGGCGACGGCACGCTTTCCGAAGCTGTAAGCGCACTTATCCCGCTGGATAAGAAAGTACCTCTGGGATATATCCCCACAGGCTCTACAAACGATGTTGGTATGTCTTTGGGGCTGCCAAACAAGCCCGTTGACTGTGCAAATGCCATCGCAAAGGGTGTATTCTTCGATTACGATATCGGTCTGTTCAATGGCAACAAGAATTTCGTATATGTGGCGGCGTTCGGCGCATTTACTGCGGTATCCTACGAAACTCCACAGGAGTACAAGAACCGCTTCGGTCATGTGGCTTATATTGTTGAGGCTCTGCGCCGAATCAACGAGATAAGAGGTTACGACCTCACTATCGAGCACGACGGCGAGGTAATCGAAGGCAGTTTTGCACTGGGTCTTATTTCCAATTCCCAGAGCATCGCAGGCATGAAGAATTTCATACAGGACGGCGTTTGCTATGATGACGGTCTGTTCGAGGTCTGCCTTATCAGAACGCCAAACAATGCCATCGAACTCAGTAGCATCCTTGCTGAGGCGGCTATTAACAAGCTGACAGGACCCAACTTTGTAACATTCAAAACATCTCACCTGAAAATAAAGAGCAAACAGCCTCTCGCATGGGCTCTCGACGGTGAATCCGGCGGTGTGCATGACGATGTGGATATACTGAACCTGAAACAAGCTATACGCCTGAAAATAGGCTTCAATGCCATAACCGCCGAGCAGGAATTCGTGCGCCTGCAAGCCCCCGCAGAACGTCTGCTGAAGCTGAGCGCCGAGGAATACTTCAAGACCCACGAGACAGAATCTCTTACCGATGAAGACAACTAATAAGATATAGTAAAAACCCGTCCGACAGGCAATATCCGTCGGACGGGTCTATTTTTTACTGGTTCATATTTGATTCTATCAAAGATATCTTGTCATAACTGCTGGACGATGCCGCACCAAGGGCGAAAAGCACATCTGTTGCACCGACCTCTTTCGCAAAATCAACGGAGTTGATATTGAAGAATCTGTTGTCGCAGAGGTAAATCTTCGAGAATGAGGATGTCAGGAAAGGCACAAGGGCGTTGCCGTAGCTGTCCTTGAATATCACAAGCACTCTGTCGTTGTCAACATCGGTATCGACTTCAAGTATAGTATCGTCTGTACCCACAAATACGGTATAGCTTGCGGAGATGTCGTTGTCCTCAAAGAACAGAGAACTTTGTACACCCTCGCCGAAATAGGTATCGTGAAAAAGCACGTTCAGTGAATCCAGATTTGCAGGCTTGTAGTAAGTGAAGGTATCTGGTGCGTCCTCAAGAGGATATATGCCGTTCACAGAGTAGAACGCGCCAAGATAGCCCTCGCGCTCAACTTTCTCATAAGTGTCCAGTGCTGAGAAATACACTCCTGCCTTTTCAGCGAACACCTTTGAAGCGTAGTAGGCTGCCAATGGCTGCCAGTGGTAGTCACTGCGGGAGTAGAGATACTCACCCTTGTGGTCTTCAAGTGTGGAATTTATTGGCACGCTCTTGCCCGAAGTCATCATGGAATACACCTCATCGGCACATTCTTTCTGGTCGGGGTAGCTGCCCCTGAGGTCGTCGGGGATATAGAATTCCTGCGAAGTGGGTATCATCATCAGGTAGGTATTTACACCGCTTCCCACGCTGTCAGCGTATACATCAACACAGTCCGCCAGATATCTGCCGTTCTCGGAGTTATAATAGTACTCCTCCATAGCGCGAACCTGCGATGTGCCTGAATTCGCCAGTATACAGCCGTTGAAGTACTCATAGGTACCCATTTCGGGCTCAGCAGTGGTAGTAACGGCTTTGGTGGTAGTCTCGGGGGCTTTTGTGGTAGTAGCCTTCGAGGTCTTTTTATCGTCCTTTTTCTTATCGTCAGCGGCGGATTCAGTAGATTCTTCGGGCTTTTCAGACTCAGCGCTGTCCTCATCTATTGTTGGCACAGCTTCGGTGGTCTTGGGCTTCGGGTCAACCACCATGTCCTTATTCTGCCCGATGGTATTTCCACAGCCCGCAAGCATCATCATGGCGGCTGAGCAGGCTGCAAATATCTTAATTTTCATTTATAACACGCTCCTAAAAAACATATTCATGACAAATTATAGTATATCACAGAACAGCCCCTGATGTCAATACCACAGTACGTCAGTTTTGCATAATTAACAAAATAAAAAAGCAGCCCGCGAAGGACTGCTTTTTGCATTAGTTGATATCAATAAAATTCTGTCCGTTATCCCTGTTATCAAATCTGATATCAGGATCCTGCTTATTGCCACCTGTCAGCAGTGTGCCTGTGATGTTGGAAAGTCCCGATATCAGCAGGCAAACGCCCATAAGTCTGAATGCAAAATCAACAGCTATTATAGGATTGATGACCAGCAGCAGACCAGCCAGTGTTGTCAGCACTGCGGAGACCATTGCTTTTGTCCAGCGTGTGCTGCTGTTCTTTCTCAGGTTCATAGCGCCCTGTATATTGGTTATGCCGCTTATCAGCATATAGGCACCGAACACGAAAGCTATAACTTTCGGGATAAAATCGGGTCTTACCATGACGAACACGCCTGCGACGATAAGTACCACTCCGCTTACAAGACCGCTTGCGTTATCGGGGTCGGTCTTGGTACGTATAAAGTACCTCATCAGTGCAACTGCGCCCATTGTAGTGATTATACCGCCAACTATAAGACCTACAACCCTTGTAAACAGATCGGGTCTGATTATCAGCGCCACACCCATCACGATGCAGAAAAGAGAAAGCACCGTAAAGTTGCCTAGTATTTTTTTCATTTTATTCATTGTTGTCCCTCTCCGTTGTTTTCGGTTTCTTTCTTCAGCTTTACCGCCTTTATGACTTTCATTCGCGAGAATTCCTCTCTGTCTTTTTCTTCCAGAGAATCCGCGATGAACTTCACAGTATCGGTATAGCGGGGGATTATGATATTCTGCAGCGCATTTGCTCTGCGCTGTGTTTTCTTTATTGCCACGGAAAGTCTGTAGATGCTGTTCTCAACTTCGGCGAGGGTCACTGTCAGCCTTTTAACTTTTTCAAAGGCTAGAAAAGCCCTGTCCAGCTGAGAATCAGTTCTTGCGAATCCATAGCAGACTTCACGGGGAGTTTCGTGGTAAATGACCTGCGGAAGCTCCACGCCCATAACACTTTTTGAGGAAAGCTCGATACCGTCCTCTATAGGCATACATTCGGCATAGGGGGTTATAACGCCCATTGACATATTCGCCAGTTTCAGCATCTCATAGGCTTCCTTATAGGTATCTTCGATGGAGCTTCTGAGTTCCTTGGCTTTTTCTACCAGCGTCATTATCTCGCGTATAAGGATATTTCTTTTCCTGTCGAGCAGTTCATAGCCCAGTGCCGCCAGCTGAAGATTTTTCTTAGTTGCTATCAGGTTACCTTTTGTCGGGAACACCTGCTGTACAGCCATTTGTTCCGCCCCCTTTCGTGGTGTCGTTTTTTATGACACAGATCTGTTTGTGTCATTATTTTTTTGAATTCTGTATTCTGTCCTAAATTTTGGCGGTCTTATCTGACCGTCTTATTTTTGGACGATTTTGGTTAGCCTTGCCGCCGCTGTCGGGTCGAGCCATTGGATACGTTGGGATGCGGTCGCATACGATCGGTTGCAGTTGTATCCGCTCCCTTTTGGATCTCAAACAAATGTTCCACGTGGAACATTTTGATTTTCATTCATGCTTGGAGTGCGGTGGACGGGTCGCCCCGCGTTATTTCACCTTAGTCCGACTACCCTTTTCGGCTCTTACTTGCTCTGCGTCTTGAATTTGCGCTCGGCTTCTTCATGGTTATAGAACTTATCCAGATGCTCGTCATCAACTCTGTCAAGCTCATTCCTCGGCAGTGTTGAAAGCAGTGCCCAACCAAGATCAAGAGTCTCTTCTATTGAACGGTTAGTCTCAAAGCCCTGATTGATGAAGTGCTCCTCGAAAAGCTCACCGAATTTAAGGTATGCCTTATCCGCCGCAGTAAGTTCTTCCTCACCGATAACGGAAGCCAGCGAACGCGCGTCCTGAACTTTTGCATAAGCCGCAAACAGCTGGTTAGCGCACATCTGGTGGTCTTCTCTGGTATAGCCCTCGCCTATGCCGTCTTTCATAAGTCTTGAAAGGCTGGGAAGTATGGCAACACCGGGGTATATGCCCGTAGCATCCAGGTTTCTGTCCAGAACTATCTGACCCTCGGTGATATATCCCGTAAGGTCGGGGACAGGGTGGGTGATATCGTCGTTAGGCATTGTGAGTATCGGTATCTGGGTAACAGAACCGTTAGCACCCTTAACGATGCCCGCTCTTTCATAGATGGAAGCAAGGTCGGAATAGAGGTATCCCGGATAGCCCTTTCTTCCGGGAATCTCGCCCTTTGAAGAGGAGAACTCACGCAGAGCTTCTGCATATGAAGTCATATCCGTCAGTATAACGAGGATATGCATATTCTTCTTGAACGCCAGATATTCAGCGCAGGTCAGTGCGCATCTGGGGGTAAGTATACGCTCGATTATAGGGTCATTCGACAGGTTGAGGAACATGGCAACTCTCTGGAGAACGCCTGTTTCTTCAAAGCTTCTGCGGAAGTAATCGGCAACGTCATTGGTAACGCCCATGGCGCCAAATACTACTGCGAAATCCTGACCTGCTTCGTCGGCTATCTTAGCCTGACGGACTATCTGCACAGCCAGTTTATTGTGAGAAAGACCCGAGCCCGAGAATATAGGCAGCTTCTGACCTCTGATAAGGGTCATGAGTGCGTCTATGGACGAAATACCTGTATTTATATAGTTTCTTGGGTACACTCTTGATACGGGGTTCAAAGGTTCGCCGTTGATATCGCGGTACTCCTCAGCAACTATCTCGCCGAGACCATCGATAGGCTTGCCTGCGCCGTTAAAGATACGTCCCAGCATTTCACCGCCCAGAGGGAGTTCCATAGGTCTGCCCTCAAAGCTTGTGGTAGTATTTTTCAGCGAGAGCCCCTTTGTGCCCTCAAATACCTGCAATACCGCCTTATCCTCGTATACCTCAACAACACGCGCCAGACGGTGAGTGCCGTTATCCAGCTCGATATCGGCTATCTCGTCATAGCTTACGTTCTTACATTTATCGAGAACGACCAGAGGTCCGTTTATCTCGCTGAGACCAATATATTTTATATTCAACTCAGACCACCTCCGCGTTCTTGTACCACTCGTTCATATCCCTCTCGTAGTCGTCAAACATTTCAAGCTTGTCATTGGGGATATCGTACTTTATCTTTATGAGCTTGTCAGCCCAGCCGTTGGACATTATCCTGTCGATGGCAACGCCCTCTGCGAGAGCATCTTTTGAAAGCTCGAAGAATCTGAGTATAGCCTTCATCATGCGGTACTGCTTTTCAAGAGGGACATAGGTATCGTCCTTATGGTAAGCATTCTGCTGAAGGAAGCCTACACGTACTACTCTTGCGACCTCAATAAGCAGCTTCTGGTCATCGGGGAGCACGTCTGTACCCATCAGCTTGACAATCTCCATCAGGCTGTTTTCCTCAACCAGTATATTTGATATCTGCTGTCTTACCTCCATAAAATCGGAGGCAACGTTATCACGGTAGTACGCTGAGAGGTCGTCGGTATACTCTGAATAGCTTGTATTCCAGTTGATGGCGGGATAGTGTCTTGCATAAGCCAGCGCCTTATCCAGCGCCCAGAAGCACCTTACGAAACGCTTGGTGTTCTGTGTAACAGGCTCGGAGAAATCCGAACCCTGAGGAGATACCGCACCTATTATGGTAACAGAGCCCTCTGCACCGTTCAGTGTCTTAACGTAGCCTGCTCTCTCGTAGAATTCTGATATACGCGAGGGCAGATATGCGGGGAAGCCTTCCTCAGCGGGCATTTCTTCCAAACGTCCCGATATCTCACGGAGAGCCTCAGCCCAACGGGAAGTGGAATCTGCCATTATAGCTATATGATAACCCATATCTCTGTAATATTCTGCCAGAGTGATACCTGTGTATATGGAAGCCTCTCTTGCCGCAACAGGCATATTCGAGGTATTTGCTATCATGGTTGTTCTGTCCGTCAGGGGACGCTGTGTCTTGGGGTCTATCAGCTCGCTGAATTCCTCAAGTACCTGTGTCATCTCGTTGCCGCGCTCACCGCAGCCTACGTATACGATGATATCCGCATCGCACCACTTAGCTATCTGGTGCTGGTTCATGGTCTTGCCTGTACCGAATCCGCCCGGGATAGCGGCAGTGCCGCCCTTAGCCACAGGTACTACGGTATCGATTATACGCTGACCTGTTATCAGCGGTCTCGACATAGGCATTCTCTCCGCACAGGGGCGGGGTGTTCTTATAGGCCATTTCTGGCAGAGGGTCAGTTCCTCTTCCCTGCCGTACTCATCGCGTATCCTGCATATAACGTCATTGACGGTATACTTGCCTGTCACAGCTGTCCATATTACCTCGCCGCCCTTTGAAAGAGGCGAAAGCATACACTTATGTGTGATTAGTGCAGTTTCGGGACAGGTAGCATATATCTGACCCGGGAGAAGCTTATCACCGCGCTTTACTTTAAATGTTACATCGAACTTTCGCTCGGTATCAAGCGCGGGGACGTTAGCGCCCTCAGATATGAACGCACCGCTTATCTCCTCCAGCTTTTTCAGAGGTCTTTCGATGCCGTCATACATATTATCAAGTATTCCGGGGCCGAGAGTTGCCGCCATAGGCGCACCCGTGCCGTAAACAGGTTCACCGGGTTTCAGTCCCGTGGTAGTCTCGTAGACCTGCAAAGTAGTTTCCTTGGCGCTTACGCGGATAACCTCGCCTATCAAGCGCTTCTCGCCCACAAAAACCATTTCCTGCATGGCAAAGCTCTTGGTATTGCGCACCGTAACGACAGGTCCGTTGACCGAATATATCTTATCCATTGTTTCCGTACTCATTTTATTCACGCCCTTTATGTGAACTCTACCAAAGCCCCGAGGGAGTTCGGTATATATGATGAATCACAGCGTATGACATACGATCATGTCATCTGCTGTATTACAGGTCAGTGCCGAGACCTGCCTTGCCTGCAAAGCCGCTCTTCTGTCTGTTGAACTCGTTATCGAAAGTGCAGTCCAGCGCCAGATTATCTTCGGGGAATACCACCATGAGTCCTCCCAGCAGTATACCTGCGCTCTCGGTGACAGTAAATCTGCCGCCGCAGGTAAGCGCGGGAGCGTACCTCATATCAGCCGCCGCTACACGTACCTCGCCCTTTTTATTGGGGTATACCGCAGCACACTCGGTAACGCGCCTTACAAGCAGCTTCTCATAATCAGCGCTCTGCCTGAAAGCTTCCAGCTTTTCCTTTACATTCGAGAACACTCTGTCTATGACTTCCTGTCTGGCGTTCAGCACATTCCTGCGCTGTGCCAGCCTGCCTGCGGATTCCGCTCTCTGTGCAGCCTCTTTCTGCTCCTTTTCAGCCTTAGCCCTGCTCTGCTTGACAAAATCTCTTGCCTCAGCTTCAGCCTCAGCCAGTACCTCGGCGCACTGTTCTTCGGTCTCCCTGATTATCTCAGCAGCTTTTTCGGCAGCTTCATCGAATACTGCCTGCTTGAATTTTTCCAGCTTTTGTGTCTGATCAGTCATTGTAATCCTCCAACGCTTTACAGCTTTATGCCCACAGCCTCAGCCAGATACTTGGATATCGTATCGGAGATATTCGCTGTGGCGTGTCTGTCGGGTATCTCAACAATAAGGGGAGTCGCACGGTTGAGCTTGTAGTCCATGACCTTATCGGGGCACTCTTTCAGCGCTTTTTCCGTCATCAGGACTATTCCAACGTCCTTCATTTCCATGGCTTCATCCAGTGCCTGTGCTACCTCTTTTTCACCGTGGACGACCTTGCCCTCGATACCTGCCAGCCTCATACCCATCTGGGTATCTATATTATCGCTGAGCAAATAGAATTTCATAGTATTAGCCGCCGATGCCCGAGATTATCAGCATGGAGATCAGCAGACCGTACAGAGCGATACCTTCACCCAGTACGACGAAGATCAGTGACTTAACGAAGTTCTTGGGATCCTCGGAAGTTGCACCGATAGCTGCGGGAGCACCCGAACCAACGGCGATACCTGAACCGATACAAGCAAGACCAACTGAAAGACCTGCTGCCAGATAACCGATACCTGCGCCTGTTGAGATAGCTTCCTTAACGGTAGTGCCTTCCTCAGCCGCAAAAGCGATAAGGTCGGTGAAAGGTATAATCATACCCACCAGCATTATACCTGCAAATGTACACAGATTTCCGATGAAAGCAGCCTTTGCAGACTTTTCACCTGTCTTTATCTTCTTAGCCATCAGCATAAAGGGTACTGTCAGAAGTACGACAGCTGCCAGCGGCAGCAACATTATTTTAAGCATATCTAAAACCTCCAAAATTAATTATCATATATTTACTTCGGTATCGAAGCTGACACTCAAAGGTTCAAACTCCTTGCCGTCGCTCTCATAGAAACGCGAGAATATCTCGTAGAATTCCAGACGTATGATCTGTATTGCCACGATCATACCTTCCATAGCCATAACGAACAGGTTGCCTATCACAAGTGTGAAGGGCTTTGCAGCCGCTGCAGACATATTCAGCAGTGTCATTACAACCAGCATCATACCTGCGTGGGAAAGTACGAAACCGCCTACTCTCAGGAATGACATGGTGTTTGAAACGTAGCTGAGGAGGAACTCAAACATCTCGAAGAAGTTCTCGACGATGAATCCGCCTACTGTCATATCCTCTTCGTCCTCGGAAAGCTTCCACTTCTTGTACTTTGCGGCTATCGCAAAGGGTACTCGGCAGAATATGCATATACCGGGTATCACCAGCAGCAGAGCAAATACTGCACCGCTTGCAAGCTCGATCTTCAGTATGAACTTGCTTACTACGTAAGTTACCAGCGAACCGTAGAAGATAAGTCCCGCGATTCCGTTGCAGCCGAATACTGCCTTTTCGTAGTTCTTTTCCCTGAAACCTATGTAGATGTTCAGCATCATGGATACCACTATCAGGAATATACCTATGCCCACCGCGGTAAGCAGTATGAAGGATGACTGTTCAAAGGCTTTCAGCGGCAGGAAATCTATCCCTAAGTTCTCGTACACCGGGTCGAGAAGTTCTTCAAATCCGAATACCGAACCGTACAGCGTACCGAAGATCATACTGGAAATACCGCATCTTGTAACGATGCCGCCTGCCTGTTTGTTGACCTTACCGCCTATTATCAGTCCTAAGATGAACAGCAGGAATCCCTGTCCCAAATCGCCGAACATTATGCCGAACAGCAATGTGTAGGTTATCGCCACGAATGCCGTGGGGTTGAATCCGTTGTACTTCGGCAGACCGTACATCTCAACAAGCATTGAGTAAGGTCTTGTGAACCAGCCGTTTTTCAGCACCGTAGGCGGAGTGCAGTATGCATCCGCATCAGGCGGCAGAAGAACTACTTCCACCTCTTCCATATCATCGAAGCTTTCGGAGAATTTATCCGCCTGCTTCTTGGGAACGAATCCCTTGACATAGAACTTTTCTTTAACAGCCCCGACCTTGCGGCGCAGTTCAAAGATATCGTAGCGCTTTTTCAGCTCGGTATAAGCCTCAAGTATAGTCTTGTCATGCTTTTCCGCGAGGACGGCTATCTCTTTATCAAGAGTTTCCATAGCTGCCTTTTTGACCTTTATCTGGTCGTTCAGCTTTGTGATGGCTTCATCTGTGTTACCCGATACATAATCGGGAATATGTATCCTCTCAAAGAACATTGAGCGGAAGATACTGTCCACCAGTTCCTTGTCGCCCTCGGCACAGAAGTACATACCCCAGCAGAAATCCTTTGTAGTCTCAAAAGGCACAAAGAAGAATGTCTGATCGTAGTACTGTAACTTTGCCAGATTATCCGCAGGCATACGGCCTATGCGGCAGGCAGTGTGCTTACAGGCAAATATCTTGCTGAAATCGCTGTTCATGCCCCTAAGATGATCTATCTGAAGCACAGCGCCCTCCAGCTCTGATACCTCTGTTGCGAGTTTTTGCTTCTCGCTGTTCTTTTCCTCTATCTCGCTGTCGATATTCTCGGAAAGTTCATTGAACTGTTCCGCTGTCCACCCATTGAACCTTGTACCCTTTGTCTCTGTCAGCTCGATGTCCATCTCAGTGGCAAGGGACGCAAATTCTTTCAGCGGCACACCGAAGGGATTCTTCTCATTCAGCAGCTTTACAGTAGAATTAGCTTCATTCTTGAAAGCCGGCTCGATATGGAAGCACCCGCTGTCGCAGCAGCGTATGAGAGTATCGTCAAGATCCTCAAACCTGCCGATGATATTGACAAGCGCCATTTTTTCAATCGCCATATTTAGGTGTTCGCACTCCTTTCATCGGGAAGATATCAAAGCGTTATCAGCTGTCCCTCAATGGCTGCAGCATCAACGCCGTATCTGATGCCCTCGATGATATGCACCAGATTGGAAACTTCTATATCGCAGAGGATAATGAAAGCATACAGCGCCACGGGAGCATTTGTGCTGCCCGTCAGGTAATGCCTCAGCCTTCTTATCTTCACGCTGTTTATCTCCACCTCGATATTATCGGTATCGGGGGAGTTTTTCCCGTAAATGGTATGATTTACCATGTCCATCATGGTCTCACTGTCGGCTGCTTCATACAGCCTTTCCATATTCTTTTTTCCTATGCCGTAGTATTTCAGCGATCTCCGCTTTATCTCATCGGGGGAATACCCGAAGTAAGACTTCATACGGTAGGCATTTATTATATTTCGGCAGTCTATCTCGCGGAGTATGATAGTTTTCAGTTCCTCCGAAACGCTTCCCGAAAACTCCTTTTCTGCCTGTTCAAGAAGCTCCGCATAATAAGCTGTCCTCAGCCTGAACTCGCACTCGGTATAGTCGGCTCTGCCGTCCTCGCGGACAGGTATCTTTTTCAGCACCTTGCCGTAGCGCGTACCCTTTAGTCCCGCCACCAGATCTTCATAGGTCTGTGAAAGGCTGAGTTCCATAACGGGTATGGTCAGGTACTTTATAAGATATCCCGGCAGGTCTGATAGATAAGTCCTGTCCAGCGACGAGTTTATGCGGTTTATGATAGAAAGTATGCAGTCTATCTCGCTGCGTCTTATAAGAAACCCGAAAAACGGCTGTTTATCAAGCCCCTGAAATTTGCACAGTCTTATATAAGTCTCAAAGTTCTCCCTGTACAGCAGTTCTTCAAGAAAACCGCGGTGTATTGTATTAGGATCAACTTCCGCGAAAGCATCCCTGAAACGTGCCGACCGCGAGATGTATTCCGCCGCTTCGGGCACAGTCCTCAGCGCCGCCAGTTCCCGATAATCCTCCTGCGTAAAAAGCTGAGCGTATTTCGCTCTTATCTTAGCAGTGGTGGCATTTGAACTGTAATTCTCCAACATATCGGGCATCTCCTTTCAGCCGCAGGGTCATCAGCCTGTTATCGCGGCGAATATATCATTTTCCCAGTCCTCATGTTTCAGCTCATAAGCCGCAACAAGGGCATCGAGCTGATCTTTTTCGCTTTGCCTCAGCTCATTCTCGCAGTTGCTCATATCCTCTTCGGAGATGAGAAATGCGCGGTAGAGATCTGCTTCGGACTCGGCATTCTCGTGTATACGCTCGACTTTTTTCTCACATTCTTTCAGCATCTCGCTGCGTTTCTGCATAGCCTGTTCAAGCTTTTCCTCGGCAAGTCTGTCTGTTTCCAGTATCTCACTGATTATATCCAAACTGCTCACTCCTTTCGGCAGTTTATACTAAACGGTATGGATATCGATACCCATATGCCGTCCACTATAATGACCCATGGTCATATGTTTAGAAATACATTATCATTTTACAACTTTTTATCATAAAATTCAAGTCAGCCATATTCTTTTCCACAAATTTAACAATAGTTGAAGAGCCCCTAACTCAATTTCGTTTATTATAACCATAACCTGCACTCAAAACACCCTCTGACCGCCTGTATCCGCGTGAAATATCACCTGTTCAGGCGTTTTTTATTTAAAAAGTATGCTTGACAAATTTGCAAAAACGTGGTATAGTTGTATTTGTTGCGAATACACTTGTTTGTCGGAGGTGAACTTTCCGTGGCTGATAACGAGTCGGGTCTGGTCATAGTAAGTGCAGATGTACTGCCAGATATCGTACTGAAAGTGCTTGCCGCAAAACGTATGCGGGCAAGGGGCGAGGTATCCACCTCTACCGAGGCTTGCAGGGCAGTGGGCATATCAAGGAGCGCTTACTACAAATACAAGGACTCTGTTTTTAATTATGAGGAACGTCTCACCAACAACATCGTTTCCGTCTACTGCACACTGCGTGACGAAAAGGGCGTGCTTTCCTCAATAATATCGAAACTTTACGAGCTGGGGACCAATATACTGACCATAAACCAGAATATCCCCGTGGATTCCGTGGCAACGGTAACGTTCTCCGTAAGGTTCGACAGGGACGCGCTGAACACCCAGAAGCTCACCGAGGAGCTTTCCAAGGTATCGGGTGTGGTTGAAGCGAAGATAATCTCGGGCGAGTGAGTTCGGTCTGAACAGACATAATAATAATTTAGGAAGAGGATAATTATGAGTAAGAATGTAGCGGTGATAGGATACGGTGTAGTTGGCTCGGGTACTGTCGAGCTGTTTATGAAGAACAGGGAAGCCATCAGCAAGAAGATCGGCAGAGACTGCGATATCAAGTATGTTCTCGATCTCAGGGATTTCCCCGAATCTCCTTTTGCCGATATGATAATCCACGATTTTGATACAATACTCAACGATGATGAGATAGAGGTAGTTGCCGAGGTTGTAGGCGGTACCACATTCGCATACGAGTACACCAAGAAGCTCCTTGCAAAGGGCAAGAGCGTGGTAACTTCCAACAAGGCTCTTGTTGCGGCTTACGGCGCTGAGCTTCTTCAGCTTGCACAGGATAACGGCTGCAGCTATCTGTTTGAAGCAAGCGTAGGCGGCGGCATACCGATAATCAGACCCCTGAACAAGTGCCTGGCAGGTAACGATATCCAGCAGGTATCGGGTATCCTTAACGGTACTACCAACTTTATACTGACCAAGATGATAAAGGATCAGATGAGCTTTGATGACGCTCTGAAATTGGCTCAGCAGCTGGGCTATGCCGAGGCTGACCCCACTGCCGATGTTGAGGGCGAGGATGCTTGCAGAAAGATCTGCATACTGGGTTCACTGGTATACGGCAAGCACATCTATCCCGAGATGGTACACAAGTCCGGTATCACAAGGATCACTCTGGACGATGTTGAGTACGCTGACAACGCAGGCTATGTTATCAAGCTGATAGCTTCCGTAAAGAGACTTGAAGACGGCAGTCTCAGCGCTATCGTTTGCCCCAGACTCGTTCCCAAGAGCAATATGCTGGCAAGCGTTGACGATGTATACAACGCAGTAAGCGTTACAGGCGACGGCGTAGGCGATGTACTGTTCTACGGTCAGGGCGCAGGCAAACTGCCTACCGCTTCCGCAGTTGTAGGCGATATCATCGACTGCCTGAGACACCACGGCAGAGCTCTCGGCATCCACTGGGAGGAATCCAGAAAAGACGAGAAGTTCGTTGTTCGCTACAAGGACACCAACTGCTCCATGTATGTTCGTCTTAAGGGCGACGATGTTCAGGCTCTCAAGCCTTCCATCTCCGAGATGTTCGGCAAGCTGATGTACATTGAGCGTGCAAACCGTCCCGATGATGAACTTGCATTCATCACACCCAATATGGTCGAGAGCGATATCGATGCTAACCTGGCTATCCTTTCTCACTCTGCTGAGATAGCAAGCAAGATTAGAATGTTCTGATAAGGCTGTGTCACAACATTGGGCTGACTTTTTTAAACGGATATAACAGGCTGTTCTCCTCCCCCGCTACAGGCGTGGGAGGAGAATTATGCATAATAAAAGCCGTGAAACGATCATTCGCTTCACGGCTTTTGCTATTTTTTGTCCTGCTCAATTTTTTTGCACGCCCGCCTTATAAGCAGTCCCGAAAAAATCATCAGCCCGCCGAACACTATCAGCCCGATTCCGCCCGATATCCTGTCAGCTGATGTGCCCTCCACATAATAGCGGCTGTGATCATTGGGGTCATAGAACACCTTGACATCCTGACCCTCTTTGTAGCCGCCCTGTTTGAGAACTATCTCTTTTTTGGGGAATATGCTGTCGTACACTTCTATATATGTTGTAATTTTCCTGTGCTTTCGTCTGCCTTTTACCTCTACCCTGACGACCTCGCCCTCGGCATATGCGGTGCAGTTTTTTTTGAGATCGTGATCCTCAACGAGCAGCCCCACACCGCCTGCTATAAAAGCCCCGATCACAAGTATGATACAAATAACTGTCAGAACTGTTTTGTCCGAAGACTCTTTTTCGGCTTTTTGATTTCTGTTTTTCTTGTTTTTCCTGCTTGCCAATGCTGTCACCTCACAATTTGCTTGGTATATTATACCACCCAAAGCCACGCAAGTCAAGCATATTTGACAGCGCTGCAAAATCGTGGTATAATCAAGCAGATAACATTTGAGAGGAAGATTTCATGGAATACACCGACTTTACTTTTGAATCCCTTGGGGACGGGATCGAGATATGCATATCAGATGAGCACCGTTTCGGTACGGACGCTTTTCTGCTGGCGGATTTTGCTCAGGCAAGGCACAAGGATGTCTGCGCCGACTTCTGCACGGGCAGCGGGATAATCGCACTTCTGCTGCACAAGAATTACAAGCCGAAGCTGACCTACGCTCTGGAGATCCAGGAGAAAGCCCACGAGCAGCTGAAAGTTTCGCTTAAAAAGTCGGAGATAGATGATATAGTCCCTGTGCTGGGCGACCTTAAAGACTGGCGCGCGGACAAGCCCATCGACCTTATAACCTGCAATCCGCCTTACAAGATAAACAACACGGGCGAAAAGAACGACAGCGAAGCGGTGTCCATCGCACGTCACGAGATGCTCTGCACCGTTGAGGACGTTTGCAAAGCGGCTAAGAAGAATCTTCGCTACGGCGGCAGGCTCTGCATATGCAACCGCCCCGAAAGGCTCTGCGATATCATGACAGCCATGCGCTCCAACGGCATTGAGCCCAAGCGTCTGCGGACGGTACACAAAAATCCCGACTGCGCACCGTGGCTGATACTCGTTGAGGGCCGTATGGGCGGTAATAATTTTATACAAATCGAAAAACCGCTCTATGTGCGCTCCGCAGACGGCGGACTATCACCCGAGATGAACAGGATATATCATCTTGATGGTACCAACTGATATAAAAACGCAAAGGCACTTCTGTCAACGTTGACAGAAGTGCCTGAATTATTTATACTGTTTTACAGCGCTGAGATCAACCCTTGTACTCAGTACCGTAGTAGCAAGCCTTGTAGATCTCCTTCAGCTCTTCGATGAGAGGATATCTGGGGTTAGCGCCTGTGCACTGATCGTCGAATGCGTCCTCGGACATCTGATCCAGTGTTGCAAGGAAGTCTTCCTCACTGATACCGTACTCAGCTATGGTCTTCTTGCAGCCTACGCGCTCTTTCAGCTCTTCAACCTTATCGCAGAGCATCTTGAAGCAAGCCTTGTCGTCCTTTCCGAACAGACCCAGTGAGCGAGCTACTTCAGCGTACTTTTCAAGTGCATGAGGATACTCATACTGCGAGAATGTACCCATCTTGGTGGGAACAGGGTTAGCATTGAACTTCATGACATTGGTTATCACCAGTGCGCAGCAGATGCCGTGAGGCAGGTGATGATATGCACCCAGCTTGTGTGCGAGGGAGTGACCTATGCCCAGGAAAGCATTTGCGAATGCCATACCTGCCATAGTAGCAGCGTGAGCCATCTTCTCTCTTGCCTTGTATGCTGTCTGACCGTTGTCAACGCACTCAGGCAGATACTCAAATGTAGTCTTCAGGGACTGCAGAGCGATGCCGTCAGTGAAATCGGTAGCCATGATAGAAGCCAGAGCTTCAAGGTCGTGTACCATGCAGTCAAGACCGGAAGCAGCAGTCAGACCCTTAGGTGCGCTCATCATCAGGTCGGTATCAACGATAGCCATGTTAGGCAACAGAGCATAGTCTGCCAGAGGATACTTATGACCTGTCTTTTCATCAGTGATAACTGCGAAAGGTGTAACCTCGGAACCTGTACCGGAAGAAGTAGGTATGCAGATGAAGTAAGCCTTTTCGCCCATCTTCGGGAAGGTGTAAACTCTCTTACGAATATCTATGAAACGCATAGCCATATCCATGAAGTCAGCCTCGGGGTGCTCGTACAGTACCCACATAATCTTTGCAGCGTCCATTGCGGAACCGCCGCCGATAGCGATGATGGTATCGGGCTCAAAAGCACGGATAGCCTTTACGCCTTCAAGTGCGCAGCCCAGTGAGGGATCGGGAGCAACATCGAAGAATACATTGTGTGCTATGCCCATCTGATCCAGCTTATCGGTGATAGGCTTGGTATAGCCGTTCTTGTACAGGAACTGGTCTGTAACGATGAAAGCCTTTTTCTTGCCCATTACGTTCTTCAGTTCATCAAGGGCAACAGGCAGACAGCCCTTCTTGAAGTATACCTTTTCGGGCGCTCTGAACCACAGCATATTCTCTCTCCTCTCCACAACTGTCTTAACGTTAAGCAGGTGCTTTACACCAACGTTCTCGCTGACGGAGTTTCCGCCCCAAGAGCCGCAGCCCAGTGTCAGCGAAGGTGCAAAATTGAAGTTGTAGAGGTCGCCGATGCCGCCCAGAGAGGAAGGTGTATTCACGATAAGACGGCTTGTTTTCAGTCTTTCAGCGAATTTCAGCAGCTTCTCGCGCTCGTTTACATTATCTATCCACAGTACCGAGGTATGACCAAGTCCGCCGTTGTTTTCAAGCAGGGTCTCAGCCTTGTTCAGTGCGTCATCAAAATCATCAGCCTTGTACATACCGAGAACGGTGGTCAGCTTCTCATGACCGAAAGCCTCTTCACGGTCGGTGCTTGTTGCTTCGCCTATCAGTACCTTAACGTCATCAGGCACTTCAAAACCGCAGAGCTTAGCGATATTAACAGGTCTCTGACCAACTATCTTCGCATTAAGGCTGCCGTTGATTATCATGGTATTTCTTACCTTGTCAGCTTCCTCATTGTTCAGGAAATAGCAGCCGCGAGCTTTCAACTCAGCCTTAACTTCCTTGTAGATCTTCTTGTCAACGATAAGGGTCTGCTCGGTAGCGCATATCATACCGTTATCGAAGGTCTTGGAGTGTATTATGGAGCTTACTGCTACCTTGATATCAGCAGAAGCATCGATTATAGCGGAAGCATTGCCCGCGCCGACACCCAGTGCAGGTGTGCCCGAAGAATAAGCGCTCTTTACCATTCCGGGGCCGCCTGTTGCAAGTATCAGGTCGGAATCTCTCATTATCTGGTTTGTCATATCCAGTGAAGGTACATCTATCCAGCCGATGATGTTCTCGGGTGCGCCCGCAGCAACAGCAGCTTCAAGAACTATCTTTGCAGCTGCGATGGTGCAGTTCTTTGCACGGGGGTGAGGGCTGATGATGATACCATTTCTGGTCTTCAGCGAGATAAGTGTTTTGAATATTGCGGTAGATGTGGGGTTAGTGGTAGGTATTACCGCAGCGATAAGACCGATAGGTTCATACAGCTTTGTTGTGCCGTAAGCTTCGTTAGTCTCAAAAACACCGCAGGTCTGTACATTCTTGTAAGCATTGTAAATGTGCTCGGACGCATAGTTGTTCTTGATGACCTTGTCTTCAACTATGCCCATGCCTGTTTCTTCAACAGCCATTTTAGCGAGAGGCAGACGTGCCTTGTTGGCAGCCAGCGCAGCAGCCTTGAATATCTTGTCGACCTGTTCCTGAGTATAGGTCGCAAATTTAGCCTGCGCAGCTCTGACTTCCTTTATCTTGGCAGATAGTGCTTCTACGCTGTCCACGAAAATAGGTTCGTTCTTTTTAGCAGTAGTTTTAGCCATTATAGTATCCTCCAAACATTATCAGGTTGAATCTTCATACCAAAACAAGTAATCTCGGGTCATTCCGACCCCGATCTCCTTTTATCATAATCCTATTATACCAGTTTGTTATTTTTTTGTCAATCACATATTTCACTATCTTTTTTAAACTTTTTTTTAACGTTCTGCAATTCGCATAGTCCTATTTTGCAGGGTTTCCACCAACACACAACTATTCCGACTTTTCGCGATATATGCAGACTTTTCAGCCATAATACGTCTCCGATATATTATTCCCCGACTTCCCTGCTTTATGACTGTGTCATCTCGCAGAAATGAGCAATTTCGGTATATCCACGGCTTCTGTCCCATCAGCGCTTGTTTGTATTTCACAAATTTTTAAAAATTTGGTGACAAATCGAAAAATACATGTTATAATAGTAGCCGAAATTGAATTTTTAAGGAGTATCATTATATGAAGATAAAGACAATCCCTTTCATTCTTGCCGCCGCTATGCTGACAGCTTCCTGCGGCAAGCTGATGGATACCAGCAAGAAGCCCGAGGCTGACACAGAGACGAATCCTGCCGTAAGCACCGAAGCACAGGAAGAGGGCAAGACCTCCGGTGATACCGCGGGAGATACCATACCCGCAGATGAGAACTCAGCCGCTGTAAGTGCCCCCGAAGAAGATCCTGCCGATGAGAACAAGACAGGTAAAACCGTCGTTCATCTTGCATGCGCAGGGGACAACCTTATCCACGATAATATCTATGTCGAAGCACAGCAGGAGGACGGAAGCTACGATTTTTCAAAGTGCTACGCTCCCTGCAAAAAGCTTATAGAGGGTACGGACGTTGCGATACTCAATCAGGAGACCCTTGTAAATGATGCTTTTGAGCCCTCGACCTTTCCCATGTTCTCCACACCTACCGAGGTCGGTGATGCTGTATTGGATTTCGGGTTCAATGTCATTTCAATGTCGAACAATCATGTGCTGGATAAGTTCTCAGACGGGCTGATATCCTCTCTTGATTACTGGGACAGCAAAGGTGTTGTGCATTACGGCGCTTACCGCGACGAAGATGATTCGGAAAACATCAGGACCATGGAAGTCAACGGGATCAAATTCGCATTTCTGGGCTACATGGAACACACCAACGGCATATTCCTAGGTGACGGCGACGCCGGAAAGGTGGTATACCTCAGCGATGAGGAGACCGTCAAGCGCCAGATAATGGAAGCCGATAATATGGCTGATGTTGTGGTGGTATCCTGCCACTACGGCACCGAGGTCCTCAATGACCTGAACGATATGCAGCTGAAGCTCACACCTAAGCTGGTGGAATGGGGTGCTGACCTTATCATAGGCACTCAGGCACACGCTCTTTCAACCTGCACCTATCTTGATAAACCCGATGGCGGTCAGGCTTTCTGCTACTACGGTCTGGGCAATTTCTTCTCCACCATGTTCGATGGTGACAACCCCGACGGTCAGTTCGGCAGATCGATAATCGGCATATTCGGCAAGCTGGACGTAGTAAAAGACTACGACAACGGCGGTGCCATATCTTTCGAGAACGTAAAGGCTATTCCCGTGATATCCCATTACGAGGGTGAAAGCTGGGATTCGATGTGGTTCAACTGCGCTGTGTACCCCTACGGCGATTACACCGATGATATGCTTTACCGCCACATGATGTATCAGCGTGCAGGCGTAAACAGGAACGTCCTGCAGAACTACATCAACTATATCCCCGAAGAATTTCTGGCATACGAATAAATGATACAGTGAACAGCGAAGTCCCCGACTAACCGCTGTTCGCTTTTTTTGCCCCAAACAAGGGCAGTTGATTTCATAAAAGCGCAAAGGCACTTCTGTCAATATTCCGACAGAAGTGCCTTATTCTTGCTGCGTATTACCTCCGCAATACCGATATTAGTTTGCAAGACCGGACTTTTCGATACCTTCTACGAAGTATCTCTGCAGGAATACATACATTACCAGTATAGGGGTTATTGAAAGCAGACAGCCTGCTTCCAGCCAAACGATTATCTGACGAACAGATACTGACTGATTGTTGAACAGGGTCTTTGCAAGGGTGGTATTCAGGTTCTTCAGCATCAGTGCAACGGTGTCGTTGTTGGTGAAGAAAGAACTCGATACATAGTAGTCGTTCCAGTACCATACGATGGAGAAAAGGAATACTGTCAGGAAGGACTGCCTTGCGTTAGGTATCATAATCTTTACATAGGTGTAAAGAGGTGAACAGCCGTCCAGATAAGCTGCGTCTTCAAGCTCCTTGGGCAGTCCTCTGAAGAACTGACGGAAGATGAAGATGAACAGACCTGCTCTAATGCCATTTGCAAACAGTGCAGGCAGATACATTGTCCAGCCGTAGTTTATAAGTTTGGTCGATTTGCCGAGAGTAAGTATCTTAGCAACGATCTTAGGGGGATACGCATACTGCATATACAGAGGTATCGTTGTGATCTGCGGCGGAACGATTATCATCATAACAACTATTCCGAACAGGAAATTCTTGCCCTTGAACTTGAATCTTGCGAAACCATAGCCTGTTATTGAACAGGTCGCTACCTGAAGAACAGAAGATACCAGATTCAGGATTATTGTGTTGATCAGTGTCTTATCGAACTTCATTACCTTCCAGGTATCCTTGATGTTCTGCATGGTAAAGTTCTTGGGTATCCAGATGATAGAAGGATCGTTCATCTGTTCATTTGGTCTGAATGCTGTTGAAAGCATAAATATCAGAGGATAGAGTATGACAAAGCACAGACCGAAGAGTATCAGAAATCTGAATACAGGCCAGACAGCGCCGATGACTTTCTGCCTTTTGTTGTACTTTATCTGATCGGGAGTAAGGAATTTTTCAAGACCTATCTCCTTCATTCGCTTCTCACGAGCTTTAATAGCAGCCTTACGTTCTTTTTCAAACTGCTTTTCTTCTTTTTTAGTTGCCACTTCTATCCCCCCTTTACTCAACTTCGTAGTAGATGACCTTGTTAAGGATAGCAACTATGATACCCAGGCAAACACCTATTATAGCGAAGTATGCCCAAGCCATCGCAGCTGAATATCCGTGCTGCCAGTTGGTCGACTTGTTCAGAACTATGGTCATTACCTTATTTCCGGGGTCAACGAAAGAGTCAACTACCGTATAAACAACGCATGCGAGTATCATAGGGCTTATGGTGGGGAGAGTTATCTTCCAGAAGAATTCCCATGAAGTAGCGCCCTCCATCTGAGCTGCTTCCTTGGAAGCAGGCGAGATGCCCTGAAGTGCCGCGAGTATCAGAAGTATCTGTATACCCGAGTTCCAAACCAGATTGAAGATATCTGTTGTCAGCGAATTTATTATGTTTGAAAGCTTGTCGCTGATATTGTAGATGCCCAGGAAGTTAAGGAGCTGATCTACAAGGTTAGCTTCAAACATCGTGCTGAACTGCTCGGAGCCGCCCGAGTAGCCGCCTGTGCTCATGTTGCCGTTGATGATATCCATTACAGGGCCGGTAGCTATGATAACAGGCAGGAAGAATACCGCTCTTGCGAAAGTTCTTCCCTTGAACTTCTGGTTCAGCACCAGTGCGATGAATATCGAGAAAATAATGATCAGAGGAGTTCTCAGCGCAGTGTTTTTCAGCATATCCACCAGCGCAAGAGTGTAGTCCTGATCTTTACGGAAGGCATTGACATAGTTCTTCATGCCTATCCACTTCATACCCATTCCGCCGACCTTAACCTCTGTTTCGTTGAAGGAGTAGATAAGGGACATGATAAGAGGTGCGATGAAGAAATATATAGTGCCTATCGCCCAGAGACCTATAAAGCCGTAGCCGTAAAGTCCCTTTCTTTTCTCATAGGAAAGAACGTGCTTTTTCTGCTTTGCGGGAGACGCATTTTCGGAAGTCTGAACTGCTTTGGTTTTTTCTTTGCTCATTATTTCAAACCTCCTTCAATACAGTTATCTATGTTGACGTTCTGGCCGTCAACGGTCGCGGTAGCGTTCTTCTTATCGATCTCTACCACAACATCGGCATTGCCTTCCTTTGAATAGGTGGTCGTGAGAACATTTCCGTCGCCGCTTATCTCGTACTTGCTGATAGTGTAGTCGGAAACACCGCCGATAATGTTCTTTGCAGCCTTGTACTGGCTTGCTGCCGCAGCTGTCCAGCCCTTGTAATTGGTATAATACAGGTCGTTGTACTCGGTATCCTGGAGCACATCGCTGTCAGCATAGGTGAAGTCGTAGTGTATCTGAGAGCCCGAAGCAAGAGCCAGCATAAAGGTCTCATCGGTGTTGGAGCTCTTGTTGATAGCACTTGAAGCGTAAGGCACATAGCCGTGGATGACCATCTGATAGAACGGGATATCGAAATCAGTGATATCGTATCCGCTGGAAGAAACAGGCACGCCCGATACAGTGGAAACATAAGGCAGTATATAAGCATTAGCCTCATCAGCCAGGATAGCACCCATATTGCTGTTAGCATTCTTGTACTCGTCCACAAGTACATTCATGGTCTTGTCTCTGCAATAGGTATCCTTTCTGGTGTAATCTCCCACCAGTCTTGAAGACAGATAACCGAAGCCTATCCTGTCGAGACCTTCCTTCTGATAACTGCTTATCATCTCTTCAAAGGTCTTTGAATACTTGCTGGGTGAAAGCAGCGCAGGAGCAACGCCCTTCTTTGCAACGCCGAATGACAGGCTGTAAGAGGACTGTCTTGAATAAGCGTTGGAGATCCTTATGGCAGTGCTCGTCAGTGTCCAGTATCCGCCGGAAGATTTATCCATAGTAAAGTTGTTCATGGATGGGAATACCTGAACGTTGTCAGTGTTGATAAATTCGGTGAAATCACTTTTTCCGCCCAGTGTGCCCGAGGGCTTTGCCTTAGTGGAGATATTATCCTTTATAGCGGCATTTGTCCAGTCATTGTAATTGACAGTGAAGCTGTTAACGCCCTTGCCCTTGAGTTCCTTAACTATCTCGCCTGCCTGATCGAAGCCTGTTATCTCGGTCTTGAGATTGAAAGGCAGACCCAGTATGGAAGTTCTCTTCAGTACGCCGCCGTAGAGATCCATATAAAGCTTGTTGCTGAGAGAGGACTGCTTTTTCAGACCTTTCTCATTAATAAGATAGTTTCTGTATACCTCAGCACAGTCAGCATAGTTTACAGTACCGCCGTCCTTGCTAGTAACCGGATAGTAGTGTACACCGAAACGCTCGGTCTTGATATCGCCCTTTTCAAATACGTTCAGCTTGTTGGCACTGTCGCCGCTCATAAAGAACGCATCGGAAGAACGTGTTTCAAACTCAAAGTAGCAGCTGTTGTATACCTGTTTGTTCTGACCGCTCACCTGAGCCCTTGCGTATACGTTAGCATCACCGTCTGTAGCCACCGCAACGATGCCGTTGCTGCCGTTTACCGTGGAAAGCACGGGCAGATAAGCCTGCTCGGTAACTCTCGGAGCCTGCAGAGGAACCATGGTGTAATCTCTGCCGTATACCTGCTGAACGTAATCGGGATAAGTACCCTTGCCGTTGTTGTAGTTTATGACAGCACCGCTGCCGTCAGGGATTATCATATAGCCTTCCGTAGGATTGCCGTTGCAGTCCACAGCAGGAGCTGCTGCAAAGTAAGGACAAAGCTGAAGCTTGGTAAGTATCTTGCCGTCAACCTGAGAAGTGTTCTTCTCTTCGACCTCGGAAGAATTAACGTAAACGTACAGACTGTCCTCGCAAAGCTCGTAATGAACTTTCAGCTTAACGCCCTCGGAACTGAAATTGTACTCGATAACAGCACCCTTGTCATTGGTAGTCCACTTGGGCTTTGCCTTATTGGAATAGATAGGCGCCGCGGACTCTGTCCTCTTTTCCTGTCTCAGGTCACCGACCTTGATAGCGCAGCTTGATGCGATCTGCTTTCTCAGCGCTTTCTTCATCATGTTGCCCTTTTCAACATCGACTACCTGATCCTCGGAAAATACGTTTATAGGAGAAGTCCACCAGTAAGCGCCGCTGCTCTTTACATAAAGACCGAGTCTTTCGTTATCTTCGTCACCGTAGAGAATGAAATTGTCGTTCTCGCAGAGCTTTTGAGCCATAGATGCAGCCTGCTCGTCGGATATCTTTTCGGGGAGATCATCCTCAGCTCCCGAAGTATCCTCATCTGCAGCTGCGGTCTCATCGACCGCCGCAGTTTCCTCCACCGCGGCGGTATCCTCTTCAGCATCAGCCGAAGTAACGGCCATAGAACCCAGAGGCATCAGCATAGTAAGGCACAAACCAAAGACAATCGCTTTTTTATAACTTTTATTATGCATTTTAACACCACCGTTTCTAATTAGCCTCGGATCCTATACGCGATCTCAGTATAGATCTGATAGATGAATACGTAAACCTGCTGGAACAGAGAGAGCAGAAGTATTGCCAGGAACAGTATCAGCAGCATTGCTGCGATCGTCAGCAGCATGGATATCAGGGTCTTGCCGAAGGAATACTGATGGCAGGCTCTCATTGCCTGTATCATAAGTACTATTGACCAGCCCATTCCCAGATAGTACAGTGCAGCGATCCAGATGACCTCTTCCTGTACCAGAAAGTTCGAGAGAAGTACTCGTATAAGTGTGCATGCTATGTAAGGCACCAGCGAGTAAGCGGAGTATATACAGATCTTTCTGAAAGTACCCTCGCCCTCCAGCAGCGTACATATGGACCAGTTTCCGATGCACCATGTAATGTAGTATACCACCGACTGAACTATCAGCGGAACGACATTGAAGATCTTTACGTAGTTGTTGTTGAACTGGAAGCCTGTCAGCTGTCTGTCAGCCACCATTGCAACAAACAGCAAGAAAACTATTACCATTGAGATCCTTACAGATCCCTGCTTTTTCCATCTCAGATCCTCAAAGCCTTCAACAGGGTGGAAGATACAGTGCTTTAACCAGCCTATGGGTGTAAATTCATACATGACTTATCTTCCCTCCTTCTTCTTTGGTATCAATTTACCGAGCTTGCCCTTGATGATATAGATATTTCTCTTGTGCAGCTTGGAAAGTACGATCAGCCATACTACCAGCACCGCGATAACGGTGACGATAATATTGAAGTTCTTCTCAATGAACTCGTTTCTTGCGTACTTGAATGCTCTGTCATAAGATCTCTGAGCATAAGCAGTCTCAAAGTAATCCAGAGCCTTCTGGTACTCGCCCTCGTTCAGTGCAGCCTTGCCGAGACCCATATACGCCATAGGATAGCCACCGTCTCTTGCGAGAACGTTCTCCCAGATGGGCTTTGCCTCTGAATATCTGCCCTGATCGTAAAGCTCGATAGCCTCATGCATCAGCGAACCGAATGTGGTCTCGGAGTAGATGGTTATATCATTCTTCGAACCGTCGAGTACGTAGATGTTATTGTTGTAAGCTTCCACCGCATTGGGGTTCGAGAAGCTTCCGCGCTGATCGTTGGTAGAGTTCTTTGTACCGAAGATACAAAGCAGCTCAGCATTTCTGTCGTACTGGAAAACACGTCCTGTGGAGAAGTCCAGCACGTTTATCAGACCGTTGTCGGATATACAGATATCCGTAAGTCTGGTAGAATAAGTCTGGTTCGCAGTAGCATCGTACTCCGAAGCCATATCACCGAAGATGTAGGTATCACCGGTGGAGTTGTTCCAGATGTTGTAGCCTGCGGGGTTCAGCTTCTTAACAGCGTCCGTAGTTGCATTTGCAGCCTCGGTAACGGTGTATATGAAACCGCCGTCGTCGATATCGAAGTTTGCATACTCAACAGGTACGTTTCTCTGCATACCCGAGATCTGCTCGTTTGAAGCGAACTTTCTCCAGAGTTTCTGAGCGATAACGGCAGCCGTTACCTCAACTCTGTTGGCACCGAAGTATCCCTGGAACTTGCCCGACTTTGTGAACTGCACCGCACCCTGGTTTACAGAGGTACAAACCGCATAAACGTTCTCAGCCTTATCTGCTACTACCTTTGAGGGGTTGAAAGTCTCAACGGTGTAGAGGTCTGTCTCGGGTCTTGTGTATTCCATCACAAGCTGGAGTTCCTTCTCGGATTCTACCGAAGCCTTGACAACTCTTGAATTTTCATAATCTGCAATGTATATGTAAAGCTTGCCGTCAAGCACGCTGCGCTTTACATAAATTCCCGAGGGAGCGGCGAAATTCTTACCGTCTGAAGCACCTGTATAAGCGCCCACCAGTTTCAGATCTTCGTCCAGTCTGAGGATACGGTTATTATCGGTATCCGCTATCCAGAACTGCTTCAGCTCGGGATCAAAGTACATATCCTTTGAATTTGCAAGCCTTGCGGAAGCCTTTTCGCTGATGAACAGCGGATCTTCCGGATCTGAAAGCCTGCTAAGTCCCATATCAAATCCTGTAACAGCCTTATCGATACGGTAAGCATTCTGCGAAGGTATCGGGTCGCCCCAGAAATCATATATGTAGGACTTGTAGGGTTCTGCTGCGTAAGAATTCAGCGTCATCGACATTGCAGCGACGGCAGCCAGTCCTGCGCAGAGAATCTTTTTAAAAGAATTTTTTATTCTCAACACTACTTATCACCTTTTTCCTTTTCTAGTTCTCATGTCGGATACCTATTAATCCTTCATACCGGAATTCGCCATGGTCTCCATTACGTTGCCCTGTGCAACCAGGAATACCATCAGCGGAGGAATGAGAAGTACAACGCTCGAAGCGAAGGTAACGCCCTGACGGGCAAGACCTGCCGCAGAGATCTGCTGTACAACAGTAGGTAGTGTTTTGAGTTCTTCCGAATATATCAGAGCACCGCCCTGCATATTCCATGCGCCCTGGAATGCGAAGATTATCAGGGTCATCAGTGCGGGCTTTGAGTTGGGAACGACGATCTGCCAGCATATCCTGAACAGGCTTGCGCCGTCAACCTTTGCAGCCTCTACCATAGCATCGTGTATCGTGGACATTGACTGTCTCATCAGGTACAGACCGATAGATGTGGAGATGCTGGGGAGTATCAGTGCCCAGTAGGTATCTATCATTCTCAGCTTAGCCATTACCATGAACTGCATGATCCATGTTGCGTTTGAAGCGAACAGCAGCGCAAGTACTATGACCTGGTTGATGAATCTGTCACCGGGGAAACGGCACTTTGAAAGTACGAATGCCGCGCAGCAGCAAACAAAGAGGTTCGCGCCGCAGATAACGATGGTGATGAAGAAGCTGTTGAAGATATATCTGGAAAGCGGCACCTGCCATGAGTTAGCCGCAACTCTGAACATATCCGAGAAGTTCCTTCCCGTGGGATTGATAACGTAAAGCTTCGGCGGGAACACGAAGAGTTCCTCAACAGGCTTTAACGACTGTATCACCGAATAGTACAGCGGGAATACCATGAATGCACCCAGAAGCACCAAAAATATGAATATGCAGACATCGCCCGCTCTTGAGCCGTTGATAGACTTTTTCTTATCAGAGACTTTGAGCTTCTCGATAGACTGCTTCTTTTTCTTTCTTCCAGCCATTTGAAATATTCCCCCCTTTTAATCAATATACTTGCCGAGTATCCAGTTGACACCCTTGTTGGCAAGAAGCATCGCAGCGAAGAGCACGAAACATATCGCTGACGAATAGCCCATCTCATAACGTACCCAGCCGTAGTCAGTAGCGTGGTTCATTATGGTATGTGCCGCGTAGTCGGTGGAAGGCAGACCTACCAGGTTCTGACCTACCATACCAACAGTGAACGAAGTGGATATCTGCATAACAGCAGCGAACAGAAGCTGAGGTCCCATAGAGGGGATAGTGATCTTGAAGAGCTCCTGCCATCTGTTCTTGATACCCTCGATAGCGCCCGCCTCGTACATGGACTTATCTATGTTCTGGAAGCCTGCGCGTATCGCAAGGAAGCCTGCACCCATGGACATCCACAGCTGAACGATGATAACTACCGTCAGAATGTACTTGGTGTCGGTTATCCACTGTGCGGGGGATTTCAGTATGCCCAGATCCATCAGCACAGCGTTCAGGTAACCGTAGGAGTCGCCCGAAAGGATCAGCTGCCAGGTAACATATACCGATGTTGTCATGGAAGGAGCATAGAATACGAATGTAAAGAATGTTTTCAGGAACGGGTTCATCTCGTTTATCAGCCACGCGATAAGGAAGCTGAGAACGTAGGAGAAAGGTCCTGTGAATATCGCGAATATCAGAGTATTTCTTATCGCGATAAGGAACACATCGTCATTTACGAACAGCGTATAGAAGTTTGAAAGACCTACCCACTTGGGCATCTGTATCATGTTGAAGTTCGTGAAGCCCATAGGCAGCGACATTATAACAGGCACTACCGTAAAGGTGATGAAGAATATCATGAAAGGAATGAGCATGATATAGCAGCCTTTGTTGGCTTTTACCATGTGCCAGGTATAAGCCCATCTGCCCTGTTTGTTCATAGGGCCTTGAGTGTTTTTAGCCATAACACAGCACTCTCCTTTCCTTAGTCTAATCCGAGATCTGCGCGCTTACGTGTGATCTCATCGTTGATATCCTTGTTGTACCAGAACAGGGTATCTCTTGCATTTTCGTTTTCATTAACAACTTTTCTGAATGCGTTCATTACGTTTCTCGTTACGCCGTAGGAAGCGGGGATGATCGGTATCTCTACCTGAGTGTTCATCTGATCCAGAAGCAGATCTGCTTCCTTGGTGGTCCATGAAAGACCTCTCAGGGCTTCCTGGTTAGCAGTAGAGTAACGTCCCATAGGTCCCAGTACGGATTCGATGTTGTTGCCGTACTTGGTCTGAGTCTCGGTGCTGGTGAACCACTTGATGAAGTCCCAAGCAGCTTCCTTATCGGGAGCCTTATTGAAGATAACGCAGCCGGTGCTCTCGGAGTTAGCGGTATGATTGATATTGCCGTTTTCATCCTTTGTACCGGGAACAGCTCTGAAGCTCCAGCAGCCCTTTATCTCGGGAGCGGTAGCTGTCAGCTGATTGTAGAATGAATAGTCGTTTACCAGTACCGGCATATCACCCTGTCTGAATCTTGTCAGCGCATCATACTGCTGCTGGAAGCTGTATGTGGTATAGAACTTTGTCCAGGTATCGAAAGCTTCGATAGCAGGCTGTTCGCTGAATGTAGTCTTTGTCTGATCCTCGTTGTAGTAGTTAAGACCTTTCTGGAGAAGCATCATAGCGAATGTGCTTCCGTTTTCGGTAACGGCTGATACCAGCGTAACGCCCGCGGTAGCAGTAGCGGGAAGTCTCAGACCTACTTCAAGGTAGTTTCTCTGGAGAGTGGGCAGGCAGTTGATAAGGCTGTCCCATGTGGCCAGATCTGTATCGGGATCGATATCGTACTGTTCCAGAATATCCGATCTGTAGAACAGCATCGGGAAGTTCTGTGTACACGGCAGACCGTAAACGCCGCCGTCGTAGGTGTACAGCGTCATGATATCCGGAGCGAACCGCTTGGTGACCTCTTGGTAGTCACTGAATTGTGTCAGGTCTACCAGCGTATCTCTTACCGCCAGCTGAATGGGGTAGTCACCGCCCAGGAAGAGCGCCATGTCAGGACCCTTGCCCGAGAAAGTAGCCTCGGTAATACCGCCTTGTACCAGCTTGAGGTTTATCTTGTTATCGGAATTTGCATTATAGTCGCTGTCGATAAGTTCCTTGATAACTACCGCATTATCACGTCCGAGAGTTACCCAGCACTCCTGTGCGGTGGCATCTTCATCATCCGAAAGTGAGTTGTAGTCCTCAAAGAATGAACCTATAAAGGACTGGAAACCATGTCCGACAGTTCCGAAGAAAGTCTGCTCACAATCGGAGAAAGCCACATCATCCGAGCAAAGTTCAAGCTTATCAACTTCAAGGGGCTGCATTCTGTAAGTATTGATAAAGGTCGATACCGCAGTTATGTTATCCTTGATCTGTCCCATCATCTCGGGGATTATATCAGGCTTCTTCACGCATTTGTCAAGTACTATTGCCATTTTTTCAAGAGTTTCGGCTTCTGTTCCGCCCGAACCCGAAAGCTTCTCGATCTTTTTCTTCTCATCTCTGAGGAGCTCTGCATTATTCTCAAAATCACCGATGATAGAAGGTATAGCAACATCTATCATGTAGTTGTTGTACTCATCGGGAGAAGGTCCTGTGATCTGTCTTATCTGACGATAGTAGCTGTTGATATCGAAAACAACATCATCAAGCGCACCCATTATCTCGCCTATCTCACCGGGAACAGCTTCCAGTGTGAGGGTGTTTGAACCCGCTTCAAGGAAGTAGTACATGGTATCGCCGGACTTATCGGTAGGTGTAACAACGTTCCAGTCAGTATCGTAGTAGAACTTGATCTGATCAGATTCCTTGTTGGGAACAACGCCGTTTATGTACAGCCTTCTGTTGGAGTACATACCTCTCATCTGATCCTGTCTGCTGAATATACCTATTTTATAGTATCCTGCCTGAGGCACATTGAATTCCCAGGTAGCAGCCTGTGTTGACTGGTTCCAGTTTCCGCCGCCGCCAATGGTGTTGTACCTGGTTTTGGTAGGGCTGTAATCCTTGGCACTGGAAGTCATATAAGATGTCTTGTCAGATGTAGGATACAGTGTCTTTGATGACTTGTAGCTGGCGGTCTCGCCCTCCAGCACTATCTTCTGTCCCGAAGACTGGCTTATCTGTGAAGAGGAAGGAGCGCTGTACGCCTCAGGCTCTTCATAATTGTATACCTTTATATCACCTATCACGAACTGTGCCTTGTCAGAATCAAGGGTAAGCACGTGCTTGCCTGCTGACATATAGAACTGCAGAGGCTCATTGTACAGGCCGTCAACATCTGCCAGAGGCTTGTCCATCTGCCATGTGGGATATTCTATCTGTCCTGGACGCATATCATTTCCCTTAGCATCCTCACCGATATCACCGTCATTGATCCACACCTTGTCAAGAGTGATACGCTGAGCTGTACCGTAGGGGCTCTCGCCGTCTATGAGCAGAGAGAACTCGATATCATTTGTTGTTCCTGCCAGAGCGTAATAGGACATCTTCAGGTTGTACATACCATCCTGAGGGATAACCACCTCATAGGATACAGAACCCTGCTGATTTGACCAGATGAATACGTCATCCACGCCCTCAAAGCTCGTTTCGGCGCCCATTATAAGATCAGCACTAACCGAATCAGGCAAATAATCCGAACCCTTGATCACGATCTCATCGATCTTGGGTCTTGCGGTACCCTCATATTTTTTCAGATACTTGCTGTAAGAGTTCTGACGGATACTGTCTGTGCCTGTCAAAGCCTCAGAGCTTTCATCGGCAGTGCCTAGAGAGTCATTTGTTTCTGCAAAAGCCGTCGGAACAAAGCAGCTTACACTCAGCGATAGCGCCAAAGCAGAACAAACAACACGCCTAAACATTGTGTTTTTCACTATTAGATCCACCCTTTCTAAAAATAATGCTGTGAAAAAAACCTGAGATCCTCACTGCACCGACGCATAGTCATTTAAACTGTAAAGAGATCCCATCTATCCTTAGTCTGCAAAGCAGACCGAATATACTAACTGTCTTCCGAGGGGAAAAGTATTATACCGCCCCGTTCTTCGTCAAGCTCCACCCTGACCTTGCCGCCGCCCTTTATTCCCAGCGACTGCATATAGTCCTTAGGAAGCTGTAATCTGCCCGATCTGTCCAGCACAGCCAGTTCCTCATGTGTAGCCTCTTCCTCCGTGATGACCTCGCCCATTTCGTCAAGGTCTTCCCTGTACGATCTTTTCCTGATTATCTCCGAGCTTGTTCTGCCGTCCCTTATCGCAACAACTCTGTCGATATGGTCAGCCAGCTTAAGGTCGTGGGTGACTATCACCACCGTGACCCCCTCGCTCCTGTTCAGCTCCTTGAATATATCAAGTATCATCGCCGAGGTCTTTGTATCCACCGAACCCGTAGGTTCGTCCGCCAGCAGAAGCTTCGGGTCATTCACCATAGCTATTGCGATAGCCACCCTCTGCTGCTCGCCGCCCGACATCTGATCGAGCCTGCTGTTTTTCCGCTTTTCGAGCCCTACCTTTTTAAGGAGCTCCAGCGCCCTTTCACGCCTGCCTTTTCTGCCTTTCAGCAGCATGGGAAGTTCCACATTCTGCACCGCAGTAAGGTAAGGCACAAGGTTTCTCGCATTGTTCTGCCACACAAAGCCCACGGTGTCCCGCTTGTACTCCATGTAGTCCTTATCCGTGAATTTCAGCAGATTCTTGCCGTCCACCGTCAGGCTTCCCGCCGAGGGTCTGTCAAGTCCCCCAAGCATATTCAGCAGAGTTGATTTACCGCTGCCCGAATTGCCCACGATAGCCATCAGCTCACCCTTTTTCACATCAAGGTCGAGCCCTTGCAGCGCCACCGCTTCCACATCGGATGTTTTATAGATTTTTACAAGATTCTCACATCTTATCATGTACTCATCATCGGCTGACTTTATAATAGTATCATCACTCAACTATCTCACCGTCCTCCAATGTGTACACCTTATCTGCCACGTCCATCATGCTGGGGTCGTGGGTAGTCATTATGATAGTCATATTCTGCTTGGCAACAAGCTCCTTGAAAAGCTTGACGATATGCAGAGCGGTATTGGTATCCAGCTCCGCAGTAGGCTCATCGGCGAATATCAGCCGCGGCTCATGGGCTATCGCCCTTGCTATCGCAACTCTCTGCTGTTCGCCGCCCGACATCTCGCCCGGTCTGTGACCCATCCTCTTATCAAGTCCCACCGCCGCAAGACATTCTCTTGTGCGTGCGTCGCGCTTGTCATAAGGGTATTTTGCCAGCCTCAGCCCGAAGCTGACATTTTCAAATGCGGTCATTCCCGACATCAGCGCCACCGACTGAAAAACAAAAGCCATATCATGCCGCCTGAGGTCATCTCTTGCGCCCTCCGAAAGCCTTGTGATATCCTTTCCGTCGAACAGCACCTTGCCTTTGGTAGGTCGGTCAAGCGCCCCAAGAATGTTTATAAGCGTAGTCTTGCCGCTTCCCGAGCGTCCTCTCAGCACTGTGAGCTTGCCCTTTTCTATCTCGATATTGACATTTTTCAATGCAGAAACTATACTGCCGTCGCCGATCTTGAAGTCACGGTAAAGCTCCTCTGTTCTGAGTATAACGTCCATGGGGCTCTCCCTCCCTTCCGCAGCTTTGTACAGATCAATTATTGTTGTTGATTTGTGCAATTTTCACATCTTGTGATATATTAATTTTTGTCCATACAACATACAGTATTTGCTGTACAATGTGTTCAAAAATATTAGTCAAGTGAAGTGCACTATGCCACACGATTTATCAAAATTAGCCAAAATGGCATACTATACTATCATTTATTATAACAATTAACCGACATTTTGTCAAGCGCCAGAAAACGTTTACGCAACCTTAAATTTAAGCTATAACTGCGCTTTCGCCCTACTGCACAATAGCAAGTCGCAATTTTTATGCAATTTGCAGTATTTTTTCGCAATTTTTGCATTGTTGTAACGTTTTCATATTTGCAATTCACAATATATTTCCAAAAATCTTTGTGTAAAATCACAACAAGTTTTCAAACTCTGTTATGCACAAAATAATTATGTTAATTTAGTTAAAATTTCATAATTTTAAATACACAAAAAACCGGGCTGCCTATCCGACAGCCCGGTTCGTGATTACTATACGTTTTTACGCATTATCAGAGCTTTTTCTTGCCCTTGATAGCCGCAGCCAGTATGGTGACATCAGAAATATTGATTTTTCCGTCGCCGTTAACATCTGCCTTTGAGGTATTGCTGAGGCGCTTTTTGCCCTTTACGTGTGCCGCTAACTTGGTGAGATCTGTCACGGTCAGCTTACCGTCGCCATTAACATCGCCCTTGACTTTGCTTGTGGAAGCTATCACCTCATATGACAGACCGTATTCCTTGGCGTACTTTTCAGCTGCAGATCCGCTGTATACTCTCATCTTGAAGCCCTTTATCTTGCCGTCACCGTAAAATCCCAGCGCTCTGTCGGTAATCTTTGTGACGCTTTTCGGGATAGTAACGGTACCCATAGCCACACAGCCGTAGAATGCGTTATACCATATAGTCTGCAGACCGTTCGGAAGCTGTACATTTCTAAGGCTTGTGCATCCGTTGAAAGCGTCGAGGTCTATCTCTTTCAGCTTTGAAGGGAACTTGACCGTTGTAAGACCTACACAATCGATGAAAGTATTGGATTCTATCTCGGTGATACCGTCAGGCAGAGAAATGCTCTTCAATCTGGCGCAGAGGTAAAAACCGTTTCCGCCTATCTTTGTAAGAGTGGAAGGCAGTGATATGCTTTCAAGGGACTTGCACTTTGCAAATGCGTGAACACCCAGCTCTTTCACGCCGTAAGGCACAGTAACCGTCCTGAGAGAAGCGCACTCATCAAACGCATAGTCGGGTATCTTCTTCAGGCCATTGCTTATGGTGAGATTGCTGAGCGATGTACATCCGGCAAAAGCATTGCCGCCAAGAGAAGTAACGCTGTTAGGCATAACAACAGAACCAAGTGACAGGCAGTTCTCAAAAGCCTCGTCCTTGATCTCTTTCAGACCGTTGGGCAGATTTATGCTCTTCAGTTTGCTACAATAGAAAAATGCACAGGTACCAATGCTCTTTATCGTGCTCGGCAGAGTAACGCTTGTTACCGAATGATTGCCGTCAAAAGCATACTTTCCTATGCTTACAACAGTCTTTCCGCCTATGTTGGAAGGCACCGAAACGCTGGAAGCACTGCCGTTATAAGCGGTTATCTCAATGGTGTTGTCACCGAATACTGTGTATTCGTAATCTCCGGAGGTCTGTGCCGCACTTGCAGTGATAGCTGTATCTGCAAATATCGGAGCAGTAGTACAAACGGTACCGCTTAGCACCATTATCAGCGCACAAAGCCCTGTTGCTGCTTTTTTCAGTTTCATAAAACCACTCTCTTTCCTTTTCTCGGTTAAAATTAAAATCTGACTATCCCTTTACCACACCACTTAAAATGCCGGAATAACAGGTATATATTATGCTGACGTTATCATTTCCCCCGCCTGCGGCGGGGGAAATGATAACCGCCAAACGCTCATTATATTCCTTTGATCGTTTTTAAGTCAGGTGTGTCAGCGGGATAACCATAAACTAAAATGCCGCAGAGACATTCAATAGTAATAACATTTAACATTATACTCCGTTTTCTCTGCAAAGTCAAGCAGATAATTGCGCAGAAAAAAGCCGAGCTATGGCAAGATAAGCTCGGCTTGTGTGATCTGTATCAATTATTGAATCATTTTTTTGCCCTTTGCGTGCGCCGCAATTCTGGTGAGGTCGGTAATAGTGACCTTTCCGTTGCCGTCTATATCGACAAGAGCCTGCTGTTCTTTGGTAAGGAGCTTTTTGCCCTTTACGTGAGCAGCTACCTTGGTAACATCGGAAGTATTGATTTTTCCGTCACCTGTCACATCGCCTTTCATACCATTCGGCTTGATCTTGAGAACTTTTACAAAGGTCTTTCCGTCACTCTCGTAAACATCGCCTCTCTCACTTATGATCGCATTTTCGGGAGCAACTATCTTGCAGTTTTTCAGAACAATACCGTAGTTGAAATCAGAAATAGCACGATTTGAACTATTGATATTCAAAGTGGAATTCATAATAATCAGCTTTTCAAATCCCTTGTCGATTTCCGGACCTTTCAATCCATAGGGAGCTGTGATATCTAAATTAGCATTCTTGATGGTGAGCACGGAATCATACCAGTCTACTACACCTGCTGATGCTGCCTCAATAGTAAGCTTTCCCTTGCCTGTGATAGTGGTATCCTCGTCAAGTTCAAATGTTCTGCCGTAATTATCAGAATTGCTCTTATTCTTAATTGTAGTATCAGCAGCAACATTGATGGTCAGACCCTCAACATCATTGTTATTGATGTAGCTATAAGTACCGCCATTAAGGGTAAGTGTCTTGGTATCAACATCATAGCTTACCTTACCGTCGCCCTTAACGTCCGAGCTGTTCACATTGGTCACAGGAACATCATCCATTTCAATACCGTATTTATCAACGGGCGAGATAAGTACCTCCTGCGCAGCGTTACTGCTGCTTGTACAGATATAGTGTGCGGCAGTATATCCGCCCACAGGGTTCTCAATGCAGCTGTCTTTGAGAACTATATTTTTATAGCTCACTGCAGGTTCATTAGACGATTTTACATCTAATCTGGAATGATTTATCACGATGGTGTTTTCACTATCATCTAAGCTTACCGATCCCCAGCCGACACCAACATACTTTGAATTCACAGATACATCAGCATCTACGAATTTCAAAGTTTTATTGCACCGCAGTGCTACATCGTAAAGATTATCATATTCAACATGAAGATGACCGCTGCCGGTAATGGTAGTATCTTCGTTCAGTCTGATATTACCATTTATTAACTTTTTATCCCCCCTTGAAAAATCGGTAAAACCGTGCTATAATAATTTGAATAATATTTTTTATAAAGAGGGATCAGTAAAATGAATGGCTGCAAAAGAGTTGCCGCGATACAGGATCTGTCAGGACTGGGAAGATGCTCGCTGACAGTTATAATACCCACACTTTCCGCAATGGGCGTACAGGTATGTCCTGTCCCTACGGCGGTGCTTTCTGCACATACGGGTTACAGTGAATTCGTTATCCGCGATCTCACGGATTTCATTCACCCCGCACTGGAACACTACAAGCGCATGAATACCCACTTCGACTGCATATACAGCGGTTTTCTCGCGTCGGCTGAACAGATAGACCACTGTCTTGAATTCTTCGCCGCATACCCCGATGCACTTAAAGTCGTGGATCCTGTTATGGGCGATGACGGCAAAAGCTATGCTACCTACACAGGGGAACTCTGCAAGCGCATGAGCGAGCTTGTTGCCGTAGCTGATATAATCACCCCCAACATAACCGAAGCTGCTATACTTTTAGGCGAGGAGTATCCGTCAACGCCACTTGGCAGCAGCGATGCACGATCATGGCTGGTAAGGCTCTCCGAGCAGGGCGCAAGGATAGTGGTCATCACCAGCGTGAACCTTGCTGGCGGCGGTATGCACACCATCGGCTATGACAGGGATACAAACAGTTTCTGGAAGATACGAAACGACTATGTCCGCGGGGCTCACTATTCGGGAACGGGAGATATCTTCGCCAGCGTGCTGATAGGCTCACTGCTTAAAGGCGACAGTCTCCCCATCGCCATGAACAGAGCCACCGCATTCGCCGAGCTGAATGTCAAGGTGACATACAGCTATCAGCAGCCCTGGACAGAGGGTCTTATGCTGGAAAGTCAGCTTCCCTGGCTGACAAGCTACCAGCAGCTTGACGGGTATTCGGTACTATGAGCAATACAGAGTTTACAAATATCCCGAAGACTGAAAGTCAGTGTGAGATAAAAAAGAAAAACACCCACAGACTCAACATAGTCCTCGTAGAGCCCAGGATCCCCCAGAACACAGGAAATATATCCCGCACCTGTGCCGTAACAGGCGCAGCACTCCACATGGTCAGACCTTTCGGCTTCGAGATAGACGACAAAAAGCTGAAACGCGCAGGTCTTGATTACTGGGATAAACTGGATATATACTATTATAATAATATAGACGAGTTCTTTGAAAAGAACGATGGCGCGTACTTCTTCTTCACCACAAAGGGCAGGCAGGTACATTCCGAAGCCCGCTACCCCGAGGACAAGCCTGTATACATTATATTCGGACGCGAGGACGCAGGACTTCCCGAAGAACTTCTTTACGCCCACCCCGATGAATGTGTGCGCATACCAATGAGGAACACTCTCCGAAGCCTGAACCTGTCAAATTCCGTGGCAATAGCGACCTATGAGGTGCTCCGCCAGTGGGATTACCCCGATCTCGGCAGAGAGGGCAAGCTTACAAAGTATACATGGTGACAGATAAGATATAAACACCATGAAGGAGGATAACAAAATGAAAATCAAATATACATACAGAAGCGATTATCTACGGGCTGTTATTATATGGGGAACGTCAATAATTATATGTACTATGGCAGTTGCTTCCGTAGTAAAAAATGAAATAGTATTATTATCATTGTGCATATTTATGTGTGTTTTCTTTGTAATATGGGTTTACTTTTCCTGGCTGCTCTGCAATTTGCCGGTGGAGATGGTTGCCAGGAAAAAGACACTGAAAGTCACAGTTCTTTTTCGGGAAACCGTTATAAGATATTCCGATATTGAAAGTATAAATATAGAGCGCGAATTCAGAAAGGCAGAAATGCGTGGTGAACGTGACTGCTATAATGAGATACTGACAATAACCGATATACATAAAAAGGAATATGTCTATTACCGAAAAATCAACATCGACTACGACAAGGTAGCCGCTGATCCCGATGAACTAAAAAAGAAGTTTGAGAACAGTAAGTTTGCAAAACTGAAAGCGTATATCGAGGAACAAATGAAATTTGAGAAAAGGCTAGGAATAAACTTACAAAATATACATGGTGACAGATAAGATATATACACCATGAAGGAGGATAACAAAATGAAAGAAAAGTACCGTTATGAATCGCTCAAAGACCTTGAGCCGATGGATGCACTATTGTTCGTTTCGTTAGCATTGTTTATCATAGCATTAATCAAACGTGAAGCTCTCGAAACAAAGGTATTCTTCACGCTGCTCGCCATATCGCTCGTGTTATTTAGCTGCTGGATAATATATTTAAATCTTCAAGGATCCTTTACCGCTGACGACAAAGCTGTCACATTCGGCAAGATTATCAAAAAGAGGATAGACTATTCTACGATAAAAAGCATCGATATGTCCAGATCAACAATAACGCGCAGGCAAAAACGTAAAAGATATGCAAAGCTTGTCGAGTGGATCACTTTTCACTGTGAGGACGGCGATCATAAATTCGCGGGCGTACTGGTCCCGGAACAAGAATGCCGCTCGCCGGGTTCAGAAATGTCTATGTACCATAACGACTGGTCGGTCAGCCCTTTTTCACGGCTGAAAATATACATAGAAGACAAGATAATGAAAGACAGCCGAAGTATACCCGATACTGACCCCAAAAAAGAACAAAAGAAAATGAAAGGAAAATACGAATATGACTCCACCAAAAAAGTAAGTACCCTGAACGATATATTAATGATCAGCGGGATAATAATACTTATATTTGCACTGTTAAAATATGGTGATCTTGAAGATCAGGATTTCTGGTTATTGATTTCTATAGCGGGCTCCGCGCTGATCTTCTGGGGCGCACGTACCTTAGTCCCTATGCAATTTACAGCCGATGAGAACGCCGTCACATTTTACAGATTCTTCAGGAAGAAGATAGCGTATTCTTCCATAAAAAGCATAGATCTGCGCAGAGAAAAAAAGCCATACAATGCCGACGAAGTCCGTGCGTTCGACATAAAGACATATTATATTGAGATACTGACTTTCCACTGTGAAAACGGCGATCATTCATTCGCCTGCAAATCAGAACCATCGCAAAAAACTATTACAATGTCGAACAATTCCGAGATCGTGTCCCCCGATGACACGACATACAGCCCTTTTTCACGGCTGAAAATATACATAGAAGACATAAAAAAGAAAAGCTGACAAAACATACATGGTGACAGATATAAACACCATGAAGGAGGATAACAAAATGAAAATCAACTATAATTTCAAAAGCAACGCTCTTACAACTATCAATATATTTGGAGTGTTTATATTTTTAGGTTTTTTTGCAATTCTTTCAAGCATAGCAAAAGTGCCGAATCTAGATGAATTTTTAATAGTGATCATAGCGTCCGGTATTATAGTAGTTCCTATCATATGGGTCTCCTTGATCATACTGTTCAGCAATATGCCTATGGAGATGGTCGCAGATGAAGAAAAACTGAATATCAAGGTGCTTTTTCGGGAAAATGCTATAAGATACTCCGATATTGCAAGGATAAACTTAGACCGCGAATTCCAAAAAGCAACAACGCGCGGCGAACATGACGGTTATTATGAGAAACTGATAATAACCGATATCAATAATAATGAATATGTATATTGCCGCAAACTCGATCTGGACTATGATGCGATCGCCAAAAATCCCGCATATCTGGCATCACAATTTGAGAACAGCGAGTTCGCAAAGCTGCAACGCTACATCGAGGAACGCATTCCGATCATGAATGCTGAAAAAATATAAAAACAGAGAGATAACATATAAAAAGAAGGAATAACAAAATGAAAATCAACTATAATTTCAGAAGCAATTTACTTCCGATCATCACCCTATTATTAGCGTTTATACCACTTGTTCTTGGTGCAGGTTTAACAATCTCGCTAAATAACGAAGTATCATCCGTGCTTAAACCGGTTGTTATTATAATGTATCCTGTCATAGTGCTCGCCTGCTATATACTGTTAAAAAATTTGCCTGTAGAGATTTTTGCAGACGAAAACGCACTGAATATCAAGGTGCTTTTTAAGAAAACCGTTATAAGATATTCCGATATTGAGAGTATACGTTTAGAGCACGAATTCAGAAAGGCAAAACAGCACGGCGAACAAAACTGGTATGGTGAGATACTTAAAATAACCGATATCAATAAAAATGAATATGTCTATTACCGAAAACTCGATCTGGATCAGGACAAGATAGCCATGAACCCCACATATCTGCCGGAACAATTTGAAAACAGCGAGTTCGCAAAACTGCAAACCTACATCGAGGAGCGCATCCCGATCATGCGGGCTGACTAAATAGAAAGAAAGAGTGACAACATCATGAGAGAAAAATACAAATATGACTCTGTCAAAGTAATCGGTATCCTGGATGGTATATTATTGAGCGTCTGGTTAATATTGCTATTTTTTCTATTAATAAAAAGCGACGATCTTGAAAGACAGACATTCTGGATATTAGCTTCCATAGCAAGCTCCGCTATGATCTGCTCAGGCGCACGTTCCTCAGTCAGTATGCACTTTACCGCCGACGATAACGCTGTCACATTTTACAGATTCTTCAGGAAGAAGATAGCATATTCTTCCATAAAAAGCATAGATCTGCGACTCGAAAAAAGAATGTACAAGACAACAGAAGGTAACAGAACAGCCACACGCCCTTATTTTACCGAAATACTGACTTTCCACTGTGAAAACGGCGATCATTCATTCGCCTGCAAATCAGAACCATCGCAAAAAACTATTATGTGTTCAAACAATTCCGAGATTGTCTCCCCCGATGACACAACATACAGCCCTTTTTCACGGCTGAAAGTCTACATCGAGGAGCGCATCCCGATCATGCAGGCTGACTAAACAGAAAGATAGAAAGAAAGAGTGATAACACAATGAAAGAAAAATATATTCGCGAACATGACGCTTCCGAAGGGATGGCTCTCGGCTGCGGCGGTGTATTTGTAATAATATGGTTATCGCTGCTTATTGGCGTACTGATAGGCACACCAGCAGGTGAAATGGTGGCTGTGCTGGTATTTGTAATACTGCTGACCGCAGTATTGATCATCGGCGCTGGTCTGGAGAAAGGAAGCTTTGAAGCAGATGATACTCAGGTTACATTTTCTTGTCTCGGCAGAAAAAAAGTTATACGATACGGCGAGATCAGAAGCATGAAGCTTGAGCGGCACAACAGAACATACAACACACGCACAGGCATGACAAGATACTACGTCGAGACCCTGACCATAAATGCAAAAGAGAATACTTACGTCTTTTCGGCAAAAATGGAACTCGACTACGACGTAGTAGCCATGGACCCCGATGACCTTAAACGTCAGTTTGAAAACAGCAGGTTCGCAAAGCTGAAAACCTACATCGAGGAGCGCATCCCGATCATGCAGATCGACTAAATAGAAAGAGTGACAACATCATGAGAGAAAACTATACTTGCGAACCTGACGTTTTTGAAGGTCTGGTGCTCGGCATCGGCGGTGTACTTTTTACAGTTATATGGCTGCTGTTGTGCTTTACAATAGATGTACCCAGAATAATAACGATGACAATAGCGGCTGTTATCATACTGATCGCAGTTATGCTCAGCATAGAGATACAGGAAACAAACTTTGATGCAAATGATACTCAGGTGACATTCTCTCGTCTTCGCAAAAATACTGTTATCAGATACGCAGATATCACAAACATCAAACTTGAACGCCGCAATAACGAATACGGATCTCGCAGCGGCATGGTGAGAGACTACATAGAAACACTTACCATAACCACAAAAGAGAAAACTCATGTCTTCTCAGCTAAAATGGTCATCGACTACGACAAAGTCGACGCGAACCCTGCCGACCTGACAGTACAATTCGAGAACAGCAAGTTCTCACGCCTCAAAAACTGCATCGAGGAGCGCATTTATATAAATATATAAATGCGGACAGGCTAAGAAAAATCTGACAAAGGAAATGAAAAAATGAAAGAAAAATACGACTATGACACTGTCAACGATACCTCTGCCACGGAAGGTTTAATATTTTTTGCCGCAGTTGGACTGATGATATATTTATTCATGAAAGGTGACCATCTCGATAGACGGATATTCTGGATATTAGTTTTTATATCAGGTTCCGTGCTGGCATTCTTTATCGGACGAATCTTAGTCAGTGTGCGCTTTTCCGCTGACGACAACGCTGTCACATTCAGCAGGATATTCAGGAAGCGGATACCCTATTCCTCAATAAAAAGCATCGATCTGCGCACCGAAACAAGATCGTTCAAGAAAAAAAAGACGAAGTACCAAATTGTCACATATACAGGTGTCACCGAAATAATAACTTTCCACTGTGACGACGGCGACCATTCATTCGCGGGCATACTTGTCCCGCCGCACGACACATCCGAACCGTCAGGTGTGTCAGCCGAGGACATGGCAAACAGCAAGTTCTCACGCCTCAAAAACTACATCGAGGAGCGCATCTATATAAATATATAAAAAGAGAAAAATAACATATAAAGAGGAAACAACAAATGAAGATAAAATATAAATACAGGAGTCCGTTATTTTACGTTTTGTTTTATGGCGGCATAGTTCTCATGATCTTGCTGGCATATTCAGGCGTGAGATTGCGGGAAGAAGACGCAGGCATCATCCTTATATCCATAGCAGTATACATAGTACTGCTTATTATACTGTCAGTTGTACCTGTGAGTATGCACGCCCGAAAACGTTCGGTGCTTATAAAGGTATTCTTTAAGAAGACCAGAATAAGATACCGCGATATATCAGAAATATCAGTTGAACAAGAGTTTCAAACGGCGATGATTCGCGGTGATCAGGATCACTACAATGAAATACTCACCATAGAAACAAAATATGGTAAACGCTATATTTACCGCCGCAGGCTTGATATCAATTATAAAAACCTGATACATCACCCCTGCGATCTAAAGCGTGATTTCAATGAAAGCAAATTCTCTCAGCTGAAAGCATATATTGAGGAGAAAATGGCATGAAAGGACAATTTACTAATTCTTCGGATTTGGCTCTTTTGCTCTTATTTCCGACCCTTATAATAGCTACTATTTTTGCTGAAACGGCAACTAAGTGGTACGTTCCAAATGCTGTAACTGTTGTCTTCGGGATATTATCTTTGTTATGCTTATTAACCATATTGATATCATGCTATATACCGTGCAGCTTCGACGCAAAGGAAAATGAAGTCAGATTTATAAAGACTGATGTTATAAAATACAGCGATATCTGGAACATAGAAATAAAGAGAGAGCATCATGATACACGGTACGGAACCAAATGTGAAGAAACTATCTGCTTTGAACTTAACGACAGAAAGCTGATGTTCAAAGCACCATTAGATATCAACTACGACAAAGTAGAAATTGACCCCACATATCTGACAAAACAGTTTGAAACCAGTCAATTCTCGCAGTTAAAGCGATTCATAGAAAGTAAAATGGATATAATCCAAGGAGGAAGATCAAATGTCTAAAATAAAGATTATGACCGATTCAGCCAGCGACATCTCTATCGAGAACGAGAAGAAGTATGAAATTCACGTAGTCCCTTTCAAGATGAGCATGGGTGACAAGAGCTACACCAGCCGCGTTGATTTCGACAACGAGAAGTTCTACAAAATGATGGACGAGTATGACGGCATACCCCTGACATCACAGATAACTGCCTTTGAGTTCGCAGAGAATTACAAGGAGCTGTACAACGCAGGTTATACCGATGTTATTTATGTCAGCATCAACTCAAAGGGTTCTGCGACATACAACAATTCTGTCATGGCGGTCGAGCAGTTCTATGAGGAAGTTCCCGAAGCAAAGGGTAAGTTCCGCATAATCAACATCGACGGCAAGGGCTACACAGGCGGCTACGGTTATGCAGTTGTTGAAGCAGCCAAGAAAGCGCAGAAAGGCGCATCTGTTGCCGAGATAGAAACCTTTATACGCGACTGGGTAGACAACTGCGTTATATTCTTCGGAATGTACTCTCTCCAGTATGCCAAGAAGTCGGGACGTATCCCTGCTGCTGCTGCATTCGTTGGTGAGATAATGGGACTCCGCCCCGTATCCCGCATACAGCACAACCAGATAACCACCGAAGCCAAGGTACGCGGCGACAAGGCTCTTATCCCCAAGATAATCGAACTCACCGCAGGCGAGCAGATACCCAAGACACCTTACTGCATCGTGTACGGCAACGATACCGAAGTCCGTGACGAGATGGTTCAGGCTATGACCAAAAAGCTGGGTTATCCCCCTGCTGACTGTTACCAGATAGGTTCTGAGATAGCGGTAAACGCTGGTCCTAAGGTCATCGGCGTGATTCTCAAGTCCCAGAACAAATAATATGGACGAAGTCCCTATGTGATATTAACAGTCGGTTACGATCGCATCAGACTATTTCGGCACAAATGTTCCACGTGGAACATTTGTGCTTTTTGCTTTTGGGTCTGCAGTGGACAGGGATCGCCCCACGTTCCTCAGGTCGAGTCATCGGATAACAGCGACTGCGTCGGCTGTGGCTTCGCTGTTTGACAGCAGGCGCGGCAATTATTTACGGACACAGTTTGAGCGTATGCATACGGTCGCATACGCTCGTAATTTTTGGTATTGCCGCGCCCTATTTGGTCGGAAGTTTACTGTTCTATTGACAGTACTCTTACCGCGTCGCTTTTGTGCCTTGACCGAGAGGGTCTGCCTCTAACAGTCAGCTTTGCTGACTGTGTGCTCATCCGCAAGCCTGCTAGCGCGAGGCATATGCCGACGCAGTCGCATAAACCGCGCGCTTTGTCTCTTTGGCAGTTTACCACTGGTTTGCGATCATGATCACGAATTAAAATAAAGCGCCACGCCGCCGAGGATCACCAGCACACCCAGTACTCCAAGGATAAGCCCTGTCATCTTGCTTTTGCCCTCGTCGGAAGTGTCTTCACTTTCGTCGGTATCCTCTTTCTCCTCTGCGATATAATATGCAGAGGGCTTGGCAGGGTCGTACTTTATTTTTATTTTCTCACCCTCGGAATATCCGTCATCGGGGATATCCTGAGAATATTCCTCGCCGCCCGCGGTGTAGACTATCTTCCATTCCACGAACTCTCTGTCCTCGCCGCCGTTGGGGTCGGGCATTCTGGTAACTATCTTTTCGACTGCCTTGGCTGTGCCTTCAACGTAGTTATCTTCCTTTATGACAGTCTCACTGCCGAGGGTAGGCATGAAGCTGTACCCTTTGGCGACTTTGAACGCTATGTACAGCAGAAGAAGTCCCGTAACGATAAGCACTATACCAACGATATGACCCGTGCCGCTGAACAGACCGTCAAAGCTTTTATCGGTGTCGTCTGCAAGGGCAAGAAGTTTATACATTTCCATCTTATTCACTCCTCAGCATGGGGTTTTCGTACCCGTGCTTTTCATAATTGTTGTTCAGCATAGTTATCAGCTTGGTGCTTTTTATGCCGAGAAAAAGCTTCAGTGGTCTGCCGTTGTTGTGATAGATATTCAGGGTCTCCTTGATGACCTTGCCCTGAGAATAATCATAGCTGTAATCAGCGGCAGGGCGGAGACAATCCTTTTTTATCTCGGGGACAATAATGCCCTCGGGGGTGATTATCGTGAAAGCACATGGCAGGAACAGCAGTGTGACGATCAGCGAAAGAACGTATACGGGCAGGGACATATTTTCCACCGAATAACAGCAGGTAACGCCTGCGGCAAAAAGTATCATGCAGAGGATATCGCCTATCTCCGTAAGGGTGACTTTATCCTTAGCGGCTTTCCATGCTTTTATCACCCTTATATCGGTGATGATCAGCGCCGCCGCAACTAATGCAAGGCATACCAGCATTACAATATCAAGATCACTCATGATATCACTCCCTTACGTAGGCAAGTTCAAGGTCGCCGTCAACAAAGCCGAAGCCTACTGCGCGATAGTTTTTCAGCATATCCGCGAATTTTCCTTTTTCAAGATAAGCGGTAATCAGCTCGCGGACATCTTCGTGGGCTTCTTCCCAGCTGTATTCCTTTTCCCAGTAATACAGGTCTTCTTCGGAGGAATAGACCTCAAAGCAAGCCCATTCATCGTCCTGGGCATCAAATCTGTCGGAAGCTATAAGCTGAACAGTCCAGCCGTTGTTTTCCTCCTCGTAGATATTGAAATTGACTGCCACTGCGGTATCGGGCAGACCGTTCTCCAGCTTTTCATCGAGCCATGCTGCAAATTCTTCGTACATGATATATCTCCTTTCGTATGCTGTGGTATCGGGTGGTATATAGTAAACGACATTGAAATTGCTACTTTGCGAACTTCGCAAAAGCATAAATCGAACTTTTACTCGTTCTCAAAGTTCAATTTCTAATGTCGTTTACTATAAATTATTATTATACCACTGTAAGACTATTCACAGATATTATACCACATCGGCAGAGCAAGGTCAACCGTTTTTTGCGGGGAGATAACAAATCGGCGGGGAATGCCAAAGAGGGGAGCTTTGGCTCAAGCCTTTCGCGAAAGGCTTGCGGGAGCGCGAGGGCAGAGCCCTCGCATCAAGGCACACAACTAAAATGCACAGCGAATTAGAAGAGAAAAGCAAACTTCCAAAATAGGCGCGGCAATAACAAAAATTCGAGCGTGGACAATTGAACCGTCCACGCTCTTTCTATCTGCGGATATTATTGCCGCGCCTGCTGTCAAACAGCGAAGCCACAGCCGACGCAGTCGCTGTTATTTGACAGCTCGACCCGAGAAACGAGGAGCGAAAACTCGCAAACCGGCGCACAAAGCAAATATCCGACTACCCCAACAAATCTACATAATAGCCATTGCCCACTGTCAATAGAAACACCAAAAGGTATTTTAGTATAATCCGCAGTAACAGGTCAACACTATAACCATAAAACCGAAAGGACTGATACTATGATAGAAAAAGATACCGTCCGCCTTTTGCGTGAATGTGATGCAGGGGCTAAAATGGGTGTATCTTCCATCGAGGATACGATGGAGTTCAGACTGAGTGAGCCTTTGAAGAATATCCTTGAACACAGCAGAAAACAGCATCTGGAAATGAGCCGTGAGATCAATGACAGGCTTGCAAAATTCGGCGACGATGGAAAAGACCCGCCAATGATGGCTGAGGTCATGGGGAAGATCAAGGCGAATTTCAAGCTGGTGACGGATGATACAGATAAAGCGGCGGCAGAGTTCATAACGGACGGGTGTAATATGGGGATAAAATCACTGTCGGGGTATCTGAATGAATTCGGTGCGGCGGAGGAATATTCAAAGGATATAACCAAGAAGCTGATAGCGATGGAAGAGGAGCTGGCGAGAGCGCTAAGAGGGTTCTTGTAAAGGTAAACAGTAAAGCGGCGGGAATTACCAGAGAGAAGATCTTTGGCAATTCCCGCTGATTTACGTTTTCTCGTCCTCACCAATTGTTAAAAATTTATCCGTAAGCATTGACATTGAACCGCTATTGTTGTATAATTGATTATGTAGGTTTTTATCTTATTTTTTCAATACAAAGGAGTTTTTAAAATGAAGAAATCCGTAAGAAAAGCTATCATTGCAGGCAACTGGAAAATGAACAAGACCCGTCCTGAGGCTAAGGAGCTTCTGGAAGCTATCAAGCCCCTCGTAGCTAATGCTGAGGGTAAGGTCGAGGTCATCGCGTGTGTACCTTTCACCAATCTGGAGACTGCTGTTAATACTACCGCAGGTTCTAACGTAAAGGTAGGCGCTGAGAACGTTCACTTTGAGAAGAGCGGCGCTTTCACCGGTGAGATATCTGCTGATATGCTGACTGAGCTGGGCGTTGAGTACGTTGTTCTCGGTCACTCCGAGAGAAGACAGTACTTCGGCGAGACCGACGAGACTGTTAACAAGAGAACAAAGGCTGCTCTGGCTGCAGGTCTGAAGCCTATCGTTTGCGTTGGCGAGCTGCTCTGGGAGCGTGAGTGCAACATCACTGAGGAAGTTATCGCTCGTCAGATCAAGCTTGACCTCTTCGACGTTTCCGCTGAGGACGTTAAGAAGACCGTTATCGCTTACGAGCCTGTTTGGGCTATCGGCACAGGCAAGACTGCTACTGCTGACCAGGCTGAGGAAGTTTGCGCATTCATCAGAGCTACACTGGCTAAGCTCTATGACGAGGCTACCGCTCAGGCAGTAACTATCCAGTACGGCGGATCCATGAACGCAGGCAACGCTGCTGAGCTTCTCAGCAAGGAAAACGTTGACGGCGGTCTGATCGGCGGCGCTTCCCTCAAGGCTGCTGACTTCAACACCATCGTACAGGCTGCAGTAAACGGCTAATATCTCTGATACAGTAAACACATCGGGGGGCGGGCGAGCCCGCTCCCTTTTTTCATAGAGTAATTGGGGAATTTGGGGAAATTCTTGCAACAAGTATATTCAGCGGTAAATATCCGCCGTTTGATATTATTCATGAGGTGTGTAAAAATGAAAAGAAGCAGGCTGCTGCGCAGACTTATGACTCTTTCGGTAGTATCCGAAGTCATCTATATGTTTTTTATAACTGTACTGTTGATCTTTCGTCCCGCATTTTATGACGATGCACTGATAAAAATCTATAATATAGATATCAGCGAAGTCCCCGCAAATAATCCCGATATGACACTTGCTGCCGTACTTCTCGGCGGCGTTATACTCTACTTTATTTTCTGGTTCTTGCTTAAACTGATGATGGATAAGGATATGGACCCGCAGCTTATCGGTGTGCTGTCCTTCCTTATGCTTCCTGCATCTACCATTGTTTCAAGACTGCTGTTCTCAAAATCGGTGAGATCGGCGGCTGAACTTGGCGCTGATGTCAAAGCCTTTACCCAGGCACATTTCCGCATCATGGAGTACTGCGGCTGGGCAAACCTTGCGGCATTTATCTTCATGCTGATGGCTTATGCCGTTTGCAGACAGAGATTCTCCGATCTCGATTGAGCAGGCAGATATTGATAAGGTAATAAATTTTAAGGTTTATTATACAAACATCTAAAATAGAAAGGACGTATTTATTATGTCTAACAAAAAAATCGTTCTCGTTGTAATGGATGGAATCGGCATCTCCGTTACACATCTCGGTGACGCTGTTACCGAGGCTAACACTCCCACACTGGACAGACTGAGAAAAGAGTGCCCCTACACCACTCTGAAGGCTCACGGCAGCGCAGTTGGTCTGCCTACCGATGACGATATGGGTAACTCTGAGGTTGGTCACAACGCACTTGGCTGCGGTCAGATCTATTCTCAGGGCGCAAAGCTGGTCAACGAATCCATCGAAAGCGGCAAGATGTTCGCTTCCGCTACATGGACTGAGCTGGTAAACAACGTTAAGACAAAGAACAGCACACTGCACTTCATCGGTCTGCTGTCTGACGGTAACGTTCACTCCAACATCTCTCACCTGAAGAAGATGATCGCTAAGGCTAAGGAGCAGGGCGCTGCTAAGGTAAGAGTACACGTACTCCTGGACGGCAGAGATGTTCCCGCTACCAGCGCTCCCCTTTATATCGAAGATCTTGAAAAGTGCATGGCTGAGCTGAATGACGCTACATTCGATGCTAAGATCGCTTCCGGCGGCGGAAGAATGAAGGTCACCATGGACAGATATCAGGCAGACTGGGATATGGTAAAGCTGGGCTGGGAAACTCACGTAAAGGGCGAAGGCAGACAGTTTGCAAACGCTCTTGAAGCTGTTGAGACTCTCAGAAACGAGACAGGCGCTATCGACCAGGATCTCCCTGCATTCGTTATCGCTGAGAACGGCGCACCCGTTGGCAAGATCGTTGACGGCGACAGCGTTATCCTTTTCAACTTCCGCGGCGACAGAGCTATAGAGCTTTCTATGGCATTCGACGCAGGCGATGAGTTCAACTACTTCGACAGAGGCGTTAAGCCCGATGTTATATATGCAGGTATGCTGGAATATGACGGCGACCTCCACATCCCCAACAAGTACCTCGTAAATCCTCCCGAGATCAAGGATACTATGAGCGAAGTTCTGGAGAAGGCAGGGCTGAAGTCCTACGCTGTATCCGAAACCCAGAAGTACGGTCACGTTACATATTTCTGGAACGGCAACAGAAGTGAAAAGTTCGCTTCCGAGGTTTGGAAAGAGATACCTTCCGATAAGGTCTCCTTCGACCAGAGACCCTGGATGAAGTCCGCTGAGATCACAGATGACCTCATCGAAGCTATCAAGAGCGAGAAGTATGACTTCATCAGATGCAACTTCCCTAACGGCGACATGGTTGGTCATACAGGTTCTATGGACGCTACCATCATCGGTGTTGAGTCTGTTGACCTGGGTCTGACAAGACTGCTGAAGGTTTGCGAAGAGTACGGCTACACCGTTCTCATCACAGCTGACCACGGCAACGCTGACGAGATGCTGGAGAAGAACAAGAAGGGCGAGATAAACGTAAGAACAGCTCACTCCCTGAACCGTGTTCCTTTCTTCATCGTAAGCAAGGATAAGTACGAGATCAAGGACGCTGACAGCGAGAAGTACGGTCTTGCAAACGTTGCTCCTACCGTTCTCAAGATCTTCGGTATCGAAGCTCCTGCTTGCTGGGAAGATTCAATGATCTAATGCAATAAAAAATCGGTGAGTACATGGTACTCACCGATTTTTTATTGCCTCATACAATGATCTATCACAAGGACTGCGGAGCCGATTGGGGGAAAACCCTTTTGGAAAAAAGGGTTATTCCCCCACCCCCCCTTTCCTAAAACTTCTATTTCTTTTTGGCAGGGGGCAGCTATTTCTCAAAAATGCAGTTAGTTACCGTACAAGGTGAACTTTATAAAGATATCTGCCCCCTGCCAAAAAGAGTTAAAAGTCTTTGGAAAGGAGTCTGAGGGATAACCTTTCTTCAGAAAGGTTTCCCTCAGTTGTCCCCGCAGTCCTTGTGATAGATCATTATTTGCGGCGATGCAAAAAAAGACCGCACCTTTGAGGTACGGTCTTTATGGTTAGTATATTAAACCAGCTGTATGATAGCCATTTCAGCAGCGTCACCGCGGCGGGGTCCGATCTTGATGATCTTAGTGTAACCGCCCTTACGGTCTGCGTAGTTAGGTGCTATCTCATCAAAGAGCTTCTTAGCGACAGCTTCCTTAGTTACATAAGCGAATACCTGTCTCTTGGAATGGAGATCGCCTGCCTTACCGAGAGTTATCATCTTCTCGGCCATAGCAGAAACTTCCTTAGCTCTGGTTACAGTTGTTTCAATCTTACCGTTTTCCAGAAGGAAAGTAACCATAGCTCTCAGCATAGCTTTTCTCTGGTCACTGGTCCTTCCCAGCTTTCTTGTGCCTGGCATAGATTTTCACTCCTTACATTAATTATCTTCCTCAGAATTGAGCTCATAGCCCAGTGAATGAAGCTTCTCACGAACCTCGTCGAATGACTTCTTACCGAGGTTACGAACCTTCATCATTTCTTCTGCTGACTTTTCGATCAAATCGTTGACTGTGTTGATGCCTGCGCGCTTCAGACAGTTGAATGAACGCACGGATAAGTCAAGTTCCTCAATGGTCATCTCAAGGATCTTTTCTTTGCCCTGATCATCCTTTTCAACAATAAGTTCCACAACGTTGGTCTCTTCGGAGAGATCAACGAAAGGATTAAGATGCTCGTTGAGGAGTTTGGCTGCCATTGATACAGCTTCCTTGGCAGATATAGTACCGTCAGTCCATACCTCCAGCGTGAGCTTGTCAAAGTCGGTAATGTGTCCTACACGGGTATTATCAACAGTGTAGTTTACCTTTAATACCGGCGAATAGATACTGTCTACAGCAATGATGCCGATGGGTGCATTCTGCATAAGGGACTTATTCTTCTCAGCAGAAACGTAGCCTCTGCCGCGGTCGATAGTGATCTCCATATACAGTTTAGCGCCTGCGCCCAGTGTTGCGATGTGCATATCGGGAACCAGGATATCTACTTCGGAATCAGCCTTGATGTCGCCTGCGGTAACAACGCATTCGCCTTCAGCTTCAATGTAGATAGTCTTGGGACCCTCACCGTAAAGCTTTGCAGTCAGACCCTTGAGGTTAAGGATTATCTCAGTGACATCTTCCTTAACACCGGGTATTGTTGAGAGTTCGTGGTGTACACCGTCGATCTTTACAGAAGTAACAGCTACACCGGGTAAAGAGGAGAGCAGTACACGTCTCAGACTGTTTCCGAGAGTTATACCATAGCCGCGCTCCAGAGGCTCGAGAATAAACTTGCCGTATGTTCCGTTGCTTTTGAGCTCAGGCGTTTCGATCTTTGGCTTTTCTATCTTTTCAAGCATTAGTAACCCTCCTGTATTCAAACATGAATTGTAATGTGTCCGAAAGTTCCAGATTTCATGCAGTTTCTGCGGGGCTGTACCATAAACAGGTACAGCACACCGAGAACCTTACACTTATTACTTGGAATACAGCTCTACGATCAGGTGTTCCTCGATCTCGTAATCGAGGTCTTCCTTAACAGGCATACGAACTACCTTAGCAGTCTGGTTCTCCTTGTCCATATCGAGCCAAGTAGGAACTACTCTGCCAGCAGTAGTCTCGATGATCTGCTTGAACTTGGGGCTCTTCTTGCTGTTCTCCTTCAGGGAGATAACGTCGCCGGCCTTGATCCTGTAAGAGGGGATATCAACTCTCTTACCATTTACGAGGAAGTGACCGTGAACTACCAGCTGTCTAGCCTCACGTCTGGTCATAGACAGACCCATTCTGAAAACAACACTGTCGAGTCTGGACTCGAGTATTGTCAGCAGATTAGTACCTGCCTGACCTTCCATCTTCTGAGCGATCTCAAAATAGTGATGGAACTGCTTCTCCAGTACGCCGTAGATGAATCTCAGCTTCTGCTTTTCCTTCAGCTGAAGACCGTACTCGGATACCTTCTTACGCTTGTTAGCGTTGGGGTCACGCTTAGTTTCCTTAGCAACGCCCATAACCATGGGGCTGATGCCAAGATACTTACATCTCTTGAGTATTGGTTCTCTGTTTACTGCCATTTTAATGACCTCCGTTTTCTAATTTGATATCGGGCTTTAAGTCTTATGCCTATGCTGCTTTACCCGACTTTGAGTTAAACTGCAAACTCAAATAACTTATGATTACACTCTTCTTCTCTTGGGGGGACGGCAACCGTTGTGAGGGATAGGAGTAACGTCCTTGATAAGTCTTACTTCCAGTTCCTCGGACTGCAGCGCTCTGATAGCAGCTTCTCTGCCTGCGCCGGGTCCCTTAACGAATACCTCAACGACCTTCAGACCGTGCTCCTTAGCAGCTCTTGCAGCAGTCTCTGCGGCTGTCTGAGCAGCGAAGGGAGTAGACTTCTTGGAGCCTCTGAAACCGAGTCCGCCTGCGGAAGCCCAAGAAATTGCGTTACCCTGCATATCAGTGATGGTAACGATGGTGTTGTTGAATGTGGACTGGATATGAACCTGTCCCTGTTCAATGTTCTTTCTTTCACGACGGCGACGTACAGTCGTCTTCTTCTTAGCCTGAGCCATGCTTCATACCCTCCCTTACTTCTTCTTGTTAGCGATGGTCTTAACAGGACCCTTACGAGTTCTAGCGTTCGTCTTGGTTCTCTGTCCTCTAACGGGCAGACCCTTTCTGTGACGAAGGCCTCTGTAGCAACCGATCTCTGTCAGTCTCTTGATGTTCAGAGCAACTGTTCTTCTCAGGTCGCCCTCAACAGTCAGGTTGTGATCTATATACTCACGAAGCTTAGCTACGTCATCCTCAGACATATCCTTAACTCTTACGTCGGGATCAACGCCTGTTTCCTTGATGATCTTAGTAGCAGTCTTCTGACCAATGCCGTAAACGTAGGTAAGAGCGACTTCAATTCTCTTATCTCTGGGCAGGTCTATACCAGCAATACGAGCCATTATTTAGCTGCACCTCCATTATTGGTTTGTTAGCCCTGACGCTGCTTGTGCTTAGGATTCTGGCAGATAACCATGATCTTGCCTTTCCTCTTGATGATCTTGCACTTTTCGCAGATAGGCTTAACTGAAGGTCTTACTTTCATTGAAATACCTCCTTCGATTATCCGAGCCTTTCGGCCCTCATACGTATAAGGGAAAGCCGTTGCAGCAACCGCTTTGCTTACTTAGCTCTCCAGGTTATTCTTCCCTTTGTCAAGTCATAAGGCGACATCTCGACTGTGACCTTATCACCGGGCACGATACGAATGTAATTCATACGCAGCTTACCCGAAATATGAGCAAGAATTTTATGACCGTTTGTGAGTTCAACTTGGAAAGTCGCATTAGGCAGTGCCTCAACGACCGTTCCCTCAACTTCAAGTACATCTTCTTTCGACATTAAAAAACCTCCCCACTCTAAGGTCTTGTCTGCTGCCGATCGGTATGGGTCAGGTACCGAAAGATCAGCCGTCTTAACTTCTTGTCAGTCAGATCACCCGTATATAACGGTGCGTCCGCAGGTGAAATGTGCTTTATGTTTTTCTTCTTCGGACTGCCGACTTTTCGGTGTCTGCCGTCCGCGATATACACAAAGCCGCCGTCTACTCCCACTGCAACAAAGCAGGAGCCTTTCTCACGGCCTGCCAGCGCCCAAACCAGTGAACCGACCTGTATAACACAATCTGTCATCACAGTCTGCTGAGTATTACACAGCCGTCCTGAGTAACAGCGATAGTGTGTTCAAAATGTGCGGACCATTTACCGTCAAGGGTCTTGACTGTCCAGCCGTCGGGCAATACCTTGATGCCTGCGCCGCCCATATTTATCATAGGTTCGATACAGATCACCATGCCTGCCTGAAGCCTTACGCCGTGGCCTGCCTTGCCGTAATTGGGAACCTCGGGATCTTCATGAAGATCTCTTCCCAGACCGTGTCCGCAGTATTCTCTGACGACTGAAAAACCTCTGTCTTCGTTGTACTTCTGTATAGCGGCACCGATGTCGCCTATCCTTACGCCGGGCTTCACCATTTTGATAGCCTCATAAAGACTTTGCTCGGTCGAATCCAGAAGTGCCTGAACGTCGTCTGAGATCTTGCCGCAGGCAAATGTCTTGCAGGAATCTCCGTGATATCCGTCCACGAAAGCTCCCGTATCAACGGAAACTATATCGCCTTCGAGGATCTTCCTGCTGCCGGGGATGCCGTGGATAACTTCGTCATTCACGGATATGCAGGCTGCAGCGGGGAACCCGCCGTAACCCTTGAATCCCGGCTTAGCACCGTGGGAGAGAATGTACTTCTCTACCACTTTGTCCAGTTCATGAGTAGTCATGCCCGGTCTGAGTGCTTCACCTGCTGCCTTAAGTGCGCCTGCTGTTATAAGACCAGCCTTGCGCATCTTTTCAATTTCCTTATTGGATTTAATACATATCATTTATATCGCGCTTTCTATAAATATCAACCTTTGAGGACTGCCATAACTGCAGCGGATGTCTCCTCAACAGTTTCGCGGCCTTTTACTGAGGTCAGCTTGCCCTGCTTCTCGTAGTAACCCTTGAGAGGCTCGGTTGTTTTATGATATGTGTCCAGTCTGCTCTTAACAGTCTCGGGCTCATCGTCCTTACGGATTACGATAGGCTTGCCGCATACATCGCAGATGCCTTCTACCTTTGAGGGTTTGAATTCCACGTGGTAGGTAGCACCGCAGTCGAGGCAAACTCTTCTGCCCGAAAGTCTCTGCTGAATTGTTTCATCAGCAACATCTATCTCAATGACCTTGTCGATCTGAACGCCCATAGCGTCCAGAGCCTCAGCCTGAGGAACAGATCTGGGGAAGCCGTCGAGAATGAAGCCATTCTGTGCGTCAGGCTCAGCAATTCTGTCCTTGAGGATACCGATCACGATATCATCGGAAACAAGTGCGCCTGCGTCCATAGCTGCCTTCGCCTTCAGACCATACTCTGTACCTGCCTTAACAGCAGCTCTGAGCATATTGCCTGTGGAAATGGTAGGAATGTTCAGCTCCTTGCAGATGTTCTCTGCCTGAGTGCCTTTGCCGGCACCGGGAGCGCCCAAAAGAATGATATTGTTCATTAGTCTTACCCCTTTCTCGATCGGAATTGATTATTTCAGGAATCCGGAGTGATGACGCATCATCATCTGAGATTCCATTGTTCTTGCCGTTTCAAGCGCAACGCTTACAACGATGAGTATAGAAGTACCGCCCATTGCAATATTCATCTTGGTTATAACAGTGAATATGATAGGGAAGATAGCGATTATACCCAGGAACACAGCGCCAACCAGAGTGATCTTGCTGAGTATCTTCTGGAAGTAGTCGCTGGTAGGCTTACCGGGTCTGATACCGGGTACGCCGCCGTTGTTCTGTCTGAGGTTATTAGCGATCTCTATCGGGTTGTAGGACATACTTACATAGAAGTAGTTGAACGCGATTATGAGAACGAAGTACAGACAAGCATAGAACGGATGATCATATTCAAACCACTTCAGCAGATTATCGTAGAATGTACCGCTCTTAGGCGCTCCTGTGAAGAGTTTGAGTGTTGCGGGGATAGACATAAAGCTCATCGCAAAGATGATGGGGAGAACGCCGCTCATCGCGATCTTGATCGGGATGAATGTATTCTGACCGCCGTACTGCTTTCTGCCTACAACGCGCTTAGCATACTGTATCGGTATTCTTCTCTCAGCATTGTTCATGAAGATGATGAATGCGATCATGAGGATGAATACCACGATGATTATAGGAACGAGGATCATATTCTTAGCCTCGCCTGTAGCCATCAGCTTGCAGAGGCTGATAACTGCATCAGGACCTCTTGCGATGATACCTGCGAACAGCAGCATTGAAACGCCGTTGCCTATACCCTTTTCATTTATCCTGTCGCCCAGCCAGATAGTCAGCGAAGCGCCTGCTACGAAGCAGAGGATAATGATTATTTCGGTGAAGTATCTCTCAAAGGTCTGACCTGTGTACAGTACGATCTGCTGACCGTCAACGTTCATCAGAGTTCTGTAGTAAGCCCAGCCCTGGAACAGTGCGATACCAAGTGCTGTGTACTTGGTGATCTTGTTCAGAGTTTTTCTGCCTTCCATGCCTTCCTTGGAGAGTCTCTCCAGAGGAGGAAGAGCGTAGGTAAGCAGCTGAATGATGATCTGCGCGTTGATGTAAGGACCAACGGACAGAGCCATCAGAGTTGCCTTTGAAAAGTTACCGCCCGAGAGGACGTTCAGGTAACTGAAGAAGTCACCTGAATCTTTGCTGCCCTGGAACCATGTGTTCAGTGCCGCAGAATCGAGATAGGGGACCGGTACGGAACCGCCTATTCTGTATATTACGATGATGAAAAATGTAAATAGAAGCTTTCTTCTTAATTCCGGAACCTTCCAGGCATTACGAAATGTCTCTATCACAATTACATCACCTCAGCCTTCCCGCCTGCCTTTTCGATTTTCTCCTTAGCTGCTGCGGAGAACTTAGCAGCCTTGACGGTAAGGTTTTTGGTGAGGTCTCCGTTGCCGAGGACCTTTATTCCATCCATCTCCTTCTTGATGATGCCCGATGCCTTGAGGAGCTCAGTATCAACTACTGTTCCGTCAACGAACTTTTCAAGATCGGAAACATTGATGATCGCATACTTAGTTGCGAATATATTATTGAATCCACGCTTAGGAATTCTTCTTGCAAGAGCGGTCTGACCACCCTCGAAGCCGGGTCTGATGCTGCCGCCGGATCTAGCCTTCTGGCCCTTGTGACCCTTACCTGCAGTCTTACCGTTTCCTGAACCGTGACCTCTGCCCACACGCTTAACGTCTCTTACTGCGCCGGGATTAGGTGATAATTCGTGAAGCTTCATGTTGTCGCACCTCCCTGCTTACGCTTCGGTTACTTTAATAAGGTGGGATACCAGCTTGATCTTGCCCTGTGTACAAGCGTTGTCGGGCTGCTCGGTCGTATCCCCGATTTTTCTCAGACCAAGAGAATTTGCAGTGGCGATCTGCTTTTCGCTTCTGCCACTCAGGCTCTTAGTCAGCTGAATTTTCAGGTTAGCCATACTGTTTATCCTCCTTATTCAAATATTTCCTTAACAGTCTTGCCTCTCAGTTCAGCGATAGCCTCAGCGCTTCTTACGCTGGTCAGACCGTTGATTGTTGCTCTTACTGCATTGTAAGGATTGTTAGAGCGAAGCGACTTTGCTCTGATATCTCTTATGCCGGCTGCTTCAACCACTGCTCTCACAGTGCCGCCTGCGATGATACCTGTACCGGGAGCGGCGGGCTTGAGGAGAACCTCACCTGCGCCGAACTTACCTACGATCTCGTGGGGGATTGTTGTACCCTTCAGGGAGATCTTGACCAGGTTCTTCTTAGCGTCCTGAATAGCCTTTCTGATAGCGTCGGGAACTTCGCCCGACTTACCGATGCCGAAGCCAACGATACCGTTGCCGTCGCCAACTACTACAAGTGCGGAGAACTTCATGATACGGCCGCCCTTAACAGTCTTGGATACTCTGTTAATTGCTACGACCTTTTCCTGCAGCTCTTCGATCTTTGAAGCATCTATTAAAGCCATTGTATTTCCTCCTCTACCTTAGAATTTAAGTCCGCCTTCACGGGCACCGTCTGCAAGCTCCTGCACACGGCCGTGATAAAGGAAACCGCCTCTGTCGAATACGACATTTTCAATTCCCTTTGCCTTAGCAGCTTCTGCGATCATCTCGCCGACCTTGCGAGCGCCTTCCTTGTTGCCGCCGTTGCCCTCAAAGCCCTTAGCCATAGAGGAAGCGGAAGCCAGTGTTACGCCGTTAACATCGTCAATGATCTGTGCATATATATGCTTAGAGGAGCGGAATACGTTGAGGCGAGGGCATTCGGGAGTACCGCTGATCTTGTTGCGGATTCTCTGATGTCTCTTGATTCTAGCCTTAGCTCTGTCAAGCTTTTTAACCATAGTGATTCTCTCCTTTTATTACTTCTTAGCGCCTTTACCGGCCTTACCTTCCTTACGGATAATGTACTCGCCTTCGTAGCGGATACCTTTACCCTTATAAGGCTCGGGGGGACGCTTCTCGCGGATTTCACAAGCAAACTGACCTACTTCCTGCTTGTCGCAGCCCGATACAACGATGTGGTTAGGATCGGGAACTTCGATCTTGATAGTGTCAGTCTCTGCAAAAGTAACCTGATGAGAGAAGCCCAGGTTCATAACCAGGTTCTTGCCCTGCTTCTGTGCTCTGTAACCAACACCAACGATCTCGAGCTTCTTAGAGAAACCGTTTGCAACACCCTCAACCATATTGTTTATGAGTGTTCTGGTCAGACCGTGCAGACTCTTGTGGAGCTTATCCTCAGAAGGACGCTCAACAGTAACAGTGCTGCCGTCAACCTTTATTATCATATCCTTGTGGAATGTTTTTGTAAGTGTGCCCTTGGGACCCTTAGCTGTAACAACGTTGCCATCAGCAACCTTTACCTCTACACCTGCGGGAACAGTAATGGGCTTCAATCCTATTCTTGACATTTCTCAGCCCTCCTTATTACCATACAAATGCGAGGACTTCGCCGCCGACATTCAGCTCTCTTGCCTTCTTGTCAGTGATAACGCCCTTGGAAGTGGATACGATTGCGATACCCATACCCTTGATAACCTTAGGCATATCCTCACAGCTTGCGTAGATCCTCAGACCGGGCTTGGAAACTCTTCTCAGCCCTGTTATAACGGAATTTCTGTTCTCATCATACTTGAGAGTGATCCTGATGATACCCTGCTTGCCGTCTTCAATAACGGTGAAGTTCTTAACATAGCCCTCATCAACGAGGATCTGTGTGATAGACTTCTTCATGTTAGATGCAGGTACATCGACAGTCGCGTGCTTAGCAGTGCTAGCATTGCGTATTCTTGTTAACAGATCTGCAATAGTATCTGTAATCTGCATTGTGCCTACCTCCTTCTTACCAACTTGCCTTCTTAACGCCGGGGATCTGACCGTCATGAGCCAGCTCTCTGAAGCAGATACGGCAAACGCCGAACTTTCTCAGATATGCATGGGGTCTGCCGCAGATCTTGCATCTGTTATAAGCACGAGTGGAATACTTAGGAGCAGCCTGCTGCTTATTTATCATAGCCTTCTTTGCCATTTAACGTATCCTCCTCATTACTTCTCAGCGAAAGGTGCGCCCATCAGTCTGAGCAGCTCCTTGCCTTCTTCGTCGGTCTTAGCGGTAGTGATAAAGTTGATATCCATACCTCTAACCTTGTCGATCTTATCATACTCGATCTCAGGGAAGATCAGCTGCTCCTTCAGACCGGTGGAGTAGTTACCTCTGCCGTCGAAGGAATTGGGGTTGATACCTCTGAAATCTCTTACGCGGGGGAATGCAACGTTGAACAGTCTGTCAACGAATTCATACATCTTCTCCGCTCTCAGTGTAACCTTAACACCGATGATCTGTCCATCTCTCAGCTTGAAGTTAGCAACGCTCTTCTTAGCCTTGCAAACGATGGGCTTCTGACCGGTTATAGCAGCCAGATCGGTCATGATAGCATCGATGACCTTTTTATTATCCTTATCAGCGCCGCAGCCGACGTTGATAACTACCTTATCCAGCTTAGGGATCTGCATTACGTTAGCGTAGCCGAATTTCTTCATCAGTTCAGGAGCTACTGTGCTAACATACTGTTCTTTAAGTCTTGCAGCCATGTTTAACTCCTCCTTCTTAGAATTCTTCGCCGCAGCCTGCGTTCTTGCAGACTCTTACCTTAGTTCCATCTTCCAGGAACTTGTGAGCTACTCTTGTGGGCTTGCCGCACTTGGGGCAAACTGCCATTACCTTGGAAGCATACATAGCTGCCTCAGCATCAACGATACCGCCCTGCTGCTGAGCGTTTCTGGGCTTAACGTGCTTTCTTGCAACGTTCAGACCCTCAACGATTACCTTGCCTTCCTTGGGGGCAACCTGAAGTACCTTGCCCTGCTTGCCCTTGTCCTTACCGGACAGGATAACGACTGTGTCGCCGGTTTTAACGTGTACCTTATTCATTTCAACGACACCTCCATTACAGAACTTCGGGAGCCAGGGACAGGATCTTCATATAATCCTTATCTCTCAGTTCCTTAGCCACAGGTCCAAATATACGTGTACCTCTGGGATTCTTGTCTTCCTTGATTATTACAGCAGCGTTCTCATCGAAGCGGATATAAGTACCGTCCGCTCTTCTCAGACCCTTTGCTGAACGAACGATGACAGCCTTAACTACATCGCCCTTCTTAACAACTCCGCCTGGTGTTGCTTTTTTAACAGAACAAACTACAACGTCACCGATGTTTGCATACTTTCTTCTCGTACCGCCGAGAACACGGATGCACATAAGCTCCTTAGCACCGGAGTTATCTGCAACCTTCAGGTAAGTCTGCATCTGTACCATTGAAGCGCTCCTCCTTTCAAATCACTGGGACTCAGTACCGCGGCAGAAGCGGCGACCGCTCTGCCAAAGTACCTTGCACTCATAAATGTATTACTTAGCCTTTTCGATGATGTTGACAAGTCTCCATCTCTTATCCTTGGAAAGAGGTCTTGTCTCCATTACCTTTACTGTATCGCCGATACCGCACTCGTTGTTTTCATCGTGTGCCTTCAGCTTAACAGTCTTCTTGATGATCTTCTTGTACAGAGGGTGCTGAACGTTATCCTTGATGGCAACTACGATAGTCTTATCCATCTTATTCGATACAACAGTACCGACTCTGGTTTTTCTCAGATTTCTTTCGCTCACAGTGATCCTCCTCCTTTATTACTGAGCTTCGGACTCATGCTTACGAATGAATGTCTTAACACGAGCAATATCCTTCTTCACAGCCTGAAGTCTCTTGGGATTCTCCAGCTGGTTCACAGCGTGCTGGAAACGAAGATTGAACAGCTCTTCTTTAAGCTCAGCGAGCTTGGTGTTAAGCTCGTCTGCGGTCATTTCCTTGATCTCATTAGCCTTCATTACTGCTCACCACCCGTTTCTTTTACTATAAACTTACACTTGATAGGGAGCTTGTGCATAGCGAGTCTCATAGCCTCTCTAGCAGTCTCCTCGGGAACACCTGCAATCTCGAACATTACTCTGCCCGGCTTAACAACAGCTACCCAGTACTCGGGAGCGCCCTTACCTTTACCCATTCGGGTACCCAGGGGCTTTCTTGTTGCAGGCTTGTCAGGGAATATCTTTATCCAAACCTGACCGCCTCTCTTGATGTATCTTGTCATAGCGATACGGGCAGCCTCGATCTGGTTAGAGGTGATCCATGCGGGCTCAAGAGCCTGAAGACCGAAATCACCGTAGGAAACCTTGTTTCCTCTCAGTGCCTTACCGGTCATACGACCTCTGTGCTGTTTTCTGAACTTAACTCTCTTTGGAAGCAGCATTATGCGTTACCTCCTTCTCTTTTCATACCGCGAGCCTTATTGAAGTCTCTGCGGTTATCCTTAGACCTGTCATCTCTGCGAGGTCTGCGCTTCTTATCGTTCTTGTCGCTTACATCGCGTCTGTCGCTTGCAGCAACTTCGCCCTTAAGAACTTCGCCTCTGTAGATCCATACCTTGATGCCCAGACGACCGTAAGTTGTGTGAGCCTCAGCAGTACCGTAGTCGATATCTGCTCTGATGGTCTGCAGCGGGATAGTACCCTCGTGGTAGCTCTCGCTTCTAGCGATCTCGGCGCCGGCAAGTCTACCGCTTACCTTTACCTTGATACCCTTTGCGCCGAGCTTCATAGCTCTGCCGATGGACTGCTTCATAGCTCTTCTGAAGGAGATTCTGTCCTCCAGGTCATGAGCGATCTTCTCAGCAACCAGCTGAGCATTGATGTCGGGGTTCTTAACCTCAACGATGTTGATAGCAACGCTCTTGCCGATCTTCTTCTCGATGCTCTCGCGAAGCTTGTCGATCTCAGCACCGCCCTTGCCGATTACCATACCGGGCTTAGCGCAGTAAATGTGTATTCTAACCTTCTGAGCGCCGTCCTTACCGGTAAAACGCTCGATCTCAACCTTGGGAACGCCTGCGTAAACGCACTTGTCAGCGGGGTTCTTGGATCTTCTGTTGAGGTCCTTCATGATATCCTTACGAATGTTGTAGTCCTCAACCAGAGTGTCGCCGAAAGTGCTCTTATCTGCAAACCAGCGGGAATCCCAATTCTTTATCACACCGACTCTAAGTCCGTGCGGATTAACTTTCTGGCCCATAGTTTACCTCCTCTTTCAGCTTAATCCTTTTCCTTGAGAACAACAGTGATGTGAGATGTTCTCTTCAGAATTCTATATGCTCTGCCCTGAGCTCTGGGCATGATCCTCTTCATGATAGGTCCGGGGCAAACGTAGCACTCAGAAACATAGAGATTGTTCTTATCCATGTTGTGATTGTTCTCTGCGTTTGCAGCTGCGGACTTGAGGAGCTTCTCCAGATATTCACTTGCAGCCTTTGGTGTGTTCTTAACAGTTGCCATTGCGACTTCGTAATCCTTACCTCTGATAAGATCAAGGACGATCTGTACCTTACGAGGAGCAATGCGAGCTGTTCTCAGTATAGCCTTTGCTTCCATGTCTGATCCTCCTTAATTACTTCTTACCGTTGTTCGAGGTCTTGGAGCCTGCGTGGCCCTTGTAGGTCCTTGTGGGAGCGAACTCACCAAGCTTGTGACCTACCATATCCTCGGTAACATATACAGGCACGTGCTTTCTGCCGTCGTGTACTGCGAATGTATGACCTACGAAGTCAGGGAAGATGGTGGAAGCTCTGCTCCATGTCTTGAGGACTTTCTTCTCGCCTGCTTCGTTCATAGCAACTACTCTCTTATAAAGAGCCTCCTGAACGTAAGGACCCTTCTTAACACTTCTGCCCATTTATCATCGTCCTCCTTTCAGGTTACTTGCCGTTTCTGCGCTTTACGATAAACTTATCGGAACGAGCGTGCTTAGCTCTGGTCTTGTAACCCAGAGTAGGCTTACCCCAAGGAGTAACAGGTGAAGGACGACCAACAGGTGACTTACCTTCACCACCACCGTGAGGGTGATCGCAGGGGTTCATTACGGAACCTCTTACGGTAGGTCTCCAGCCCATGTGGCGCTTTCTACCTGCCTTACCGATGTTTACGTTAGAGTGGTCGATGTTACCTACCTGACCGATTGTAGCCATGCAGTTAACAGATATCTTTCTCATTTCGCCTGAAGGAAGTCTTACGAGAGCGTAAGCGCCTTCTCTGCCCATCAGCTGAGCCATGTTGCCGGCGGAACGAACGAGCTGAGCGCCCTTGCCGGGATACAGCTCAATGTTGTGGATGAAAGTACCAACAGGGATATCTGCCAGTGTCAGAGCGTTACCGGGCTTGATATCTGCGCCAGCGCCTGCTCTGATAACATCGCCAACAGCAAGACCGTTAGGTGCGATGATGTATCTCTTCTCACCGTCCTCGTACTGAACGAGTGCGATGAATGCAGATCTGTTAGGATCGTACTCGATAGTCAGAACAGTAGCGTTCATATCGAGCTTGTTTCTCTTAAAATCAATTACACGGTATTTTCTTCTAACTCCGCCGCCTCTGTGACGAACAGTGATTCTACCGTAGCTGTTTCTTCCCGAATTCTTCTTCAGAGGTTCGAGAAGGGACTTGCAAGGCTCAACCTTAGACAGACCGGAATAGTCGATGACAGTCATGCCTCTTCTACCGGGAGTCGTGGGCTTGTAAGTCTTTATTGCCATTATAATTCACTCCTTAATATGGTTTTGCGAAAAGGTCAAAGCTTTATAGCCAAGCACCCTTCCATACCTACGCTTTGCGGTGGTATCAAAAGCGGTCCTCGCCGCCTCGCAAAGCCTTTCCGCGTTATCCTCGGTGTTTACGGAGTCCCGCGGGAACTCTTGAATATGAGCTTTTCCGAAGTCTCCCGACAGGTTCTCACCTGCCGTTCGTTTCAGGGGAAATTAGTACATACCGTCGAAGAATTCGATGGTCTTTTCGCCCTCAAGAGTAACGATAGCCTTTTTCCAGTCAGGGCGGAAACCTGTGTATCTGCCCATTCTCTTCTCTTTGCCCTTAACGCTGATGGTGTTTACCTTAGCAACCTTAACATCAAAGATCTCTTCGATAGCCTTAGCGATCTCGATCTTGTTAGCGTCCTTAGCAACCTGGAAGGTGTACTTGTTATCAGCGAGTCTGTCCATAGAGTCCTCGGTGATGATAGGCTTTATGATAATATCGTGAGCATTTTTCATTAAGCGTATACCTCCTCGATCTTCTTTACAGCCTCCGAAGATACGATGAACTTATCGTAGTTCAGGATATCGTAAACGTTCAGTGTGTTTACGGTAGCTGTCTTGACACCGGGAATGTTTGCAGCGCTCTTAACTACCTTTGCATCAACATCAGCAGTTACGATGAGAGCCTTGCCCTCAGCGCCGATAGCCTTGAGCATATCGACCATAACCTTGGTCTTATACTCCTTGGTCTCGATCTCGTTAACAACGATGAGGTTGTTGTCGATGACCTTAGTGGAGAAAGCAGACTTCATAGCAAGTCTTCTCTCCTTTTTATTCAGCGAATAGCTGTAATCTCTGGGCTTAGGACCAAGAGCGATACCGCCGTGTACCCACTGAGGAGCTCTGATGGAGCCCTGTCTTGCGTGACCGGTACCCTTCTGTCTCCAAGGCTTTCTACCGCCGCCCTGTACCTCAGTTCTGGTGAGGGTGGACTGTGTGCCCTGTCTCTGGTTAGCCAGGTAATTCACTACCATTGCGTGCATAAGTGCCTTGTTAGGCTCGATGCCGAATATAGCATCCTTCAGCTCAGTGTCAGCTACCTTGTTGCCTGTCATATCAACTACTGCGATTTTTGACATATTAACTCCTCCTTCCACTAAGCCTTCTTCTTAACGCTGTCGCAGATGGTCACTGTTCCGTTCTTAGGACCGGGGATAGCGCCCTTGATAGCGATAAGATTATTTTCTGCGTCAACCTTGACAACTGTCAGATTCTGAACAGTTACCTTTACGTTACCGTACTGACCAGGCATCTTCTTGCCCTTGTAGATCCTTGAAGGATCGGAGCAAGCGCCGTAGGAACCTGCGTGTCTGTGTACAGGACCTGTACCGTGAGTTTCCTTAAGTCTGTGGCCGTTGTGACGCTTGATAGTGCCGCTGAAACCGTGACCCTTGCTGGTGCCGCTGACATCAACAACGTCACCCTCAGCGAAAACGTCTGCTTTTACGATGTCGCCAACGTTGATAGCTGAGATATCAGCCAGTCTGAACTCCTTAAGAGTTCTCTTCATTGCAACGTCAGCCTTCTTGAAGTGACCCTGGAGAGGCTTGTTTACTCTCTTGGCTCTGATCTCGCCATAACCCAGCTGTACAGCCTCGTAACCGTCATTCTCAACGGTCTTCTTCTGAACAACTACGCAGGGACCTGCTTCAACAACTGTTACAGGAACGATCTTTCCTGCTTCATCGAAGATCTGTGTCATACCGATCTTCTTACCGATGATTCCCTTCTGCATGATTTTTCCTCCTTATGGTTATTGGTCGGTATCTACCGACATGACCTGCTAAAACCTCGTTTTTTGAGACCCATATGGGTCGGTCTCATTTGGAGATTACTTGACCTCCATAACGATGTTTACGCCGGCGGGAAGCTCAAGGTTCTCAAGAGTAGATATCGTCTCCTTGGTGGGTCTGATAACATCTATGAGTCTCTTGTGAGTTCTCAGCTCGAACTGCTCACGGCTGTCCTTGTACTTATGAACAGCTCTCAGGATCGTTACTACCTCTTTGTTGGTAGGCAGCGGGATAGGTCCGGAAACCTGTGCGCCTGAACGCTTAACCGCCTCAACGATCTTTGCAGCTGCGCTGTCAACTACAGCGTGCTCATAGCCCTTGATCTTGATCCTCATCTTTTCATTGACTGCCACTTAAATCGCCTCCTTACAGCAATATAAAAATTGTTTTAGGGGCAAGTCTTTGACCAAGCCTCAGTCAATTGCACAAACGATCGACTTTTCATTTTGTCAAATGCTCAATCACTTGTGCAATTGACAGGCTTGTAAGACTATCCGTAGTACCTGTGAGATATTTTTCTCAATCTACACTCTACCGTGTGTTCCCTGCTTATCTTATAAAAAATCCCGAGACCTGCAAGCAGGCTCCCGGACCGAAAAACAGGCACAAGGTCATGCATTAAGCTAAAAGAGCGCAGGATATCCCACAGCTCCCTCGCAAGAAGCATAACACATACAGTGCTCGGTATTACAGCCGCCCGGTTTAAAATCGGACATACTCCACGGAAATTACCTGACCTACTGTCAGCAACCTTCCGTTTCATCGCATATCATTTGTGTATCCATTTTAGATACACTGTGCAGTCACGCAAGTATTATTATACACTACGTTTCCCTATTTTGCAAGGGTTTTGACGAAATTTATGCGCTTTTTGTGTGTAGAAATTTTGCTCCGCAAATCACAGTTTTTTATACATTTCTTACAATCATTCAAAACACCGTTTCTCTCACTAATCTGATGCACTATTATAATAGTATACTTCCTCGGAATGTATTTTTTTTACATCAAAAATGAATTTTATATTCACCCTTGACATATCCGCCACGATACTATATCATATACTTAGAAAAAAACTCTGTCAAACACTTTTGACGCCCGATTTTACGCGGTGTCAAGCGGTTTTGGTAGAAATTAGCACCTGCATCTGTTATGATAAGTACACACCAAAGGAAAGGAGGGCATCCGAATTGAACTCAGCAAAACTATAAAAAGACTGCGCACAGAAAAGGGCTGGTCACAGGAAACTCTCGCCGAGAAAGCCTATGTCAGCCGACAGACGATCTCGAATTGGGAGACCGAAAAGAATTACCCCGATGTTCACAGTCTGCTTATCCTCAGCGACCTCTTCGGCGTGTCCCTCGATGAACTTATAAAAGGAGATGTTGAAACTATGAAAAACACTATCCAGAACAAAGATGCCGCCACATACAAACGTGCCCAGTGGTGCGGCGTCATCGGTCTGATCCTGCTGATGGCTGTTGTTACTCCAATTTACGAAAACTTCGGTACTGTCGGCATGGTGTTTGGCAGCCTGCTGGCAGGAGCTCTTTCAGTGTTCACTTTTATGTCATTCCATAAAATGGAAGCTATCAAATCCGAACACGATATCCAGACCCAGCGTGAGATACTCGCATTCATAAACGGCGAAACTCTCGACGACATCGAAAAAGCAAAAGAGCTAGAGATACGCAAATCAAACCGCCGCGGAATGATAGTCGCACTCGTGATATCCTGCATCAGCATCATCGTGACCGCTATCCATCTTATCAAAATGCTCATCTGACAGGCTATGCATTGCTATAAACGATAATTTATCCTACGAACTGCGGAACTTATTGAGGAAGGCCCTTTTAAAAAAGGGTCCTCCTCAAACTCCTCCCCGAAAACTTTTAACTCTTTTTGGCAGGGGGCAGATATTTCTTGAAAGTGCAGTTAGTGACCGTACTAGGTGAACTTTTTAAAGATAGCTGCCCCCTGCCAAAAAGAAATAGAAGTCTTTGGAAAGGGGTCTGGGGAATAACCTTTCTTCAGAAAGGTTTTCCCCAGTAAAATCCGCAGTCCATATGGTAAATTATTATTTGCAGCAATACACAGCCCGATCTTGATACAGCAAAAACCGCCGCACCCAATACGGAGTGCGGCGGTAATTATTTACTTATGAAAATTACTTTTCATCAGCGGTGTTGTAGAGCTTAGCATATCTCATCAGATAGTCATATCTATCCTTAGCATTCTGCTCAGCCTTAGCGAACAGCTTCTCAGCTCTCTCAGGGTTCTGTCTAGCGAGTGCGTTGTAACGAACTTCGCCCATGATGAACTCTCTGTAATCAGCAGAAGGAGCCTTGGAATCCAAGATGAAAGGATTCTTGCCTTCAGCCTTCAGACGAGGATCATATCTGTACAGATGCCAGTAACCAGCCTGAACAGCCTTCTTCTCCTCGGTCTGAGCAATCTTCATGCCGCCCTTGATACCGTGGTTGATACAAGGAGCATAACCGATGATGATGGAAGGACCATGATAGCTCTCAGCCTCGTGGATAGCCTTCAGGCACTGGTTCATGTCAGCACCCATAGCGATGTGTGCAACATAAACGTAACCGTAAGACATAGCTATACCAGCCAGATCCTTCTTCTTAACTTCCTTACCAGCTGCAGCGAACTGTGCGATAGCACCGGTAGGAGTGGACTTGGAGGACTGTCCGCCTGTGTTGGAGTAAACCTCGGTATCGAATACGAAGATGTTTACGTCCTCACCGGAAGCCAGAACGTGGTCAACACCGGAGAAACCGATATCGTATGCCCAACCGTCGCCGCCGAAGATCCACAGGGACTTCTTAGCCAGGTAATCAGCATCCTTCAGGATCTCGTCAGCAGCCTTGGTCTTAGCCTTCTTCAGAGCAGCAACCAGGTTTGCAGTAGCAGCCTTGTTAGCAGCGCCGTCATCAACAGTGCTCAGGTAAGCCTCAGCAGCTTCCTTTACAGCAGCAGCCTTGGTTGTCTTTGAGAGCTCCAGAACCTTAGCGATAGTTCTGTTTCTGATGGTGGACTGAGCCAGGAACATACCGTAACCGTACTCAGCATTATCCTCGAACAGGGAGTTAGCCCAAGCAGGACCCTTGCCTTCCTTGTTGGTGGTGTAAGGAGTCGAAGGAGCGGAACCACCCCAGATGGAGGAGCATCCTGTTGCGTTAGCGATGTACATTCTGTCACCGAAGAGCTGTGTGATGAGCTTAGCGTAAGGAGTCTCACCGCAGCCTGCGCAAGCGCCGGAGAATTCAAGCAGAGGCTGCTTGAACTGTGAGCCCTTAACTGTGGTCTCCTTGAACTTCTCGAATACCTCGGGCTTATCAGCAAGTGTCAGAGCATAGTTGAATACTTCCTGCTCAGCCAGCTGGCTCTCCAGAGGCATCATGTTCAGAGCCTTGTTGCCCTTCTTGCCGGGACATACGTTTACGCAAGAACCGCAGCCTGTGCAGTCCAGAGCAGACATAGTCATTACGAAGTTGTATCCGGGCATACCTGTTACGGGAACAGCCTTATCCTGTGCCAGCTTAGGAGCCTTCTTCAGCTCGTCATCTGTCATGATGCAGGGTCTGATTACTGCATGAGGACATACATATGAGCAGAAGTTACACTGGATACAATTTGCACCATCCCAAGCGGGAACGTCAACAGCGATGCCTCTCTTCTCGAAGGCAGCAGAACCCTGAGGGAATACACCGTCAGCCATGTCAACGAATGTGGAAACAGGCAGCTTGTCGCCTTCCTGAGCGTTGCAGGGGATCTGGATGTTGTTTACGAAATCCTGGAGGGTCTTGTTAGCGCACTTAACAGCCTTAACGCCCATAGCGGTATCCTTAGCCTTCTTCCAAGCTGCAGGAACCTTGACCTCAACTACCTGCTGGCAGCCTGCGTCGATAGCGTCGTGGTTCATCTTAACGATAGCTTCACCCTTCTTGGAGTAAGAAGCGGTAGCAGCGTCCTTCATGTACTTGATAGCGTCTTCCATAGGAATGATGCCGGAAAGCTTGAAGAATGCAGACTGGAGTACAGTGTTGATCCTGTTGCCCAGACCGATCTCCTTACCGATCTTAACGCCGTTGATGATGTAGAACTTGATGTTGTTCTCAGCGATGTATCTCTTAACCTGACCGGGGAGGTGCTTGTCGAGATCCTTCTCGTCCCACTGGCAGTTCAGCAGGAATGTTCCGCCGGGCTTGATGTCCTGAACCATGTTGTACTTGGTGATGTAGGACTCATTGTGGCAAGCTACGAAATCAGCCTGGTTGATGAGGTAAGTAGACTTGATAGGAGTCTTACCGAATCTCAGGTGAGATACTGTAACACCGCCGGACTTCTTGGAGTCATATGCGAAGTAAGCCTGTGCGAACAGGTCAGTGTGGTCACCTATGATCTTGATGGAGTTCTTGTTAGCACCAACAGTACCGTCAGCGCCCAGACCCCAGAACTTACAAGCTGTTGTGCCTGCAGGAGCGGAATCCAGCTTGCCCTCGCTCTCGAGAGAGAGATTAGTAACGTCATCATTGATACCCAGTGTGAATCTAGGCTTGAATGTGTCTTTCCAGTGAGCGTTCCAGTAAACAGCCTTGATCTGGTCAGGAGTTGTATCCTTTGAACCCAGACCGTATCTGCCGCTTGCAACGGGTACAGAGTGGAACTGTGTGCCCTTCAGTGCAGCAACAACGTCCAGATACAGAGGCTCACCCAGAGAACCGGGCTCCTTGGTTCTGTCGAGAACAGAGATCTGCTCAACAGTAGAAGGCAGAGCAGCAACCAGTCTGTCAGCTGCGAAAGGTCTGTAAAGTCTAACCTTAACAAGACCCAGCTTTGTGCCCTCGTTAGCGTTCAGGTAATCGATTGTCTCTTCGATGGTATCACATACAGAACCCATAGCAACGATTACGTGAGTTGCATCGGGAGCACCGTAGTAGTTGAAGAGCTTGTAATCTGTACCGATCTTAGCATTTACCTTAGCCATATAATCCTCAACGATACCGGGAACAGCATCATAGTAAGGATTGCAAGCTTCTCTTGCCTGGAAGAAGATATCAGGGTTCTGTGCAGTACCCTTGAGGATAGGATGCTCAGGATTCAGAGCATTCTTTCTGAATTCCTCGATCTTCTCGAAGTTGGTCATCTCTCTTACATCTTCGATATCCCATGTTTCGATCTTCTGTATCTCGTGAGAGGTACGGAAACCGTCGAAGAAGTGCAGGAAAGGAACTCTGCTCTCGATTGTAGAGAGGTGAGCAACTGTACCCAGATCCATAACCTCCTGTACGTTGGAGGAGCACAGCATAGCGAAACCTGTCTGACGGCACGCATATACGTCGGAGTGGTCACCGAAGATGTTCAGAGCGTGGGAAGCTACGCATCTTGCGGAAACGTGGATAACGCAGGGAAGAAGCTCGCCGGCGATCTTGTACATATTGGGGATCATCAGCAGCAGACCCTGAGAAGCGGTGTAGGTGGTAGTAAGAGCACCTGCACTCAGTGAACCGTGTACAGTACCGGAAGCACCTGCCTCGGACTGCATCTCAGCAACCTTTACGGGAGTACCGAACAGGTTCTTCTGACCCTTAGCAGACCACTGGTCTGTAACCTCAGCCATAACAGAGGAGGGAGTGATGGGGTAGATAGCAGCAACTTCTGTAAAGGGATAGGAAGCCCAAGCAGCAGCGTTGTTACCGTCCATGGTTTTCATTTTTCTTGCCATTTAAACGATCATCCTTTCTACGGGCGGACAGCCCGATATGATTTGAGAAAAAGTACGTTCTCTCAAAGGTCAGCGTATAGATTCTGGCATAACTAACAAAACGTATACGCGTTAACTCTTATAGTATAACACGTTTTTTACTGTTTGTAAAGACCTTTTTCCGTTTTTTTGCCCCATGCGTGAAAATTTTAACAGGTAAGATTTGTGCAATTTGGTTAGTATACTCTAACCGCGCTTGACCCACAGACATTCTCCTGTAATTATCTGATATGCCCCTTACTATATAAAAGGAGGACAGCCCCGAAGCTGTCCTCCCGTCAGATACTATTTAATTAAGCTCGGATTCTTTCACCGCGATACCAAATGGCAGGGGCTTCATGGCTATCTTCTTAGCCAGCTCAGCAGACCTCTCCTCATCATAATCTCCCGAGATCTGACATTTGCCGTCCATGATAGACTCAATTACCGTCGGTGCCGCTAACAGCTCATCGTCCAGCCATATTGAGATGGTATTTTTATTTTCTGACAGTTCCATTGTCGCATCTGCAAATATCTGCGTGCCCTCTTCATCAAATTCCATAGCGATCACCCAGTATGTACTGTCATCACTATAATCCATGTACTGCCTATTTTCACAGCTTTTGATGTTATTATTAGTGAGCACGACTTCGCCTGATTTTTCCTTGCCCTTTATGAATTCCACCTTGTTTTCAAGAGGCGATAACTTAACGAAGTCTTCCATACCATCAGTATTATCGAACTCCAGCTTTATCTCCTTGTTTGCATAGTCCTTTTCGATATAGTGCTCCTGCTCGCTAAACATCGAATCAAAGCGTTTGTCGAGAACATCGGCTATCGTATCCAGCTGGGCATCATCAGCCGCATTTTCGCAGGTATAAGTGATACTGCTGTTATACTCGACCTTTTCTGCCTCTTCTACAGCTGATTCTTCTTCCGCTGCCTCATTCTTAACAGAAGCCGCAGTTGTTTCAGCAGAACTTTCACTGCTTTCTTTTTTGCTTTCAGTTTTGCCGTTAGCACAACCCGTCAGGATAAGTGCAAGGCTTGCCAGTAATATCAGTTTTTTCATTTTGTTACTCTCCGTTTTTCTCATATTATTCGGAACAATAATATCGTTCCGAATATAATTATATCACCGTAAACAATTGTTGTCAATAATCAAATTCATACAAAAAAAATCCCCCGCTCACCCGAGCGGGGGATCCTCATTTAAAAACTGTCAAATCAAACCGAAGAATGGCTCTTTACATAGTCAACAACATCATCAACAGTTGTGAATGCCATGCTTACGCAGGTATCAGCGCAGCCGTAGTAGATAGCTATCCTGCCTGTGTCAGCATCAACGAGGGTAGCGCATGGGAATGTAACGTTCTGAACGTCGCCTACGCACTCGTATATCTTCTGGGGGCTCAGCAGATACTCAGCGCATCTGTACTTCACCTTCCAGGGCTCGTCCTTGTCAAGTATACAAGCCGAGAAGCTGTAAACAAAGCCGTTGCAGCTCTCCAGTACACCGTGATAGAAGCACAGCCAGCCCTCACTGGTCTCTATCGGGATAGGACCTGCGCCGATCTTCTTGGATTCCCAAGCCTTCAGGGGTCCCATAACGTGTCTGTGCTCGCCCCAGTACTTCATATCAGGAGACTGTGAAATATACATATCGCCGAAAGGTGTGTGACCGCTGTCAGAGGGTCTGGAGAACATAACGTACTTGCCGTTGATCTTTCTGGGGAACAGAACGCCGTTTCTGTTAAAAGGCAGGAAAGCGTTCTCGCACTGATAGAATGTCTTGAAATCGTAGGTGTAAGCCACACCGATAGTAGGCTTCCAGCCGTAAGCGTTGCACCAGGTAACCCAGAATCTGTCCTCGATGAAGCATACTCTGGGGTCGTAGCCGTAGCCCCACTGGTTAGCTTCCTCGGTAGACTTGTCAGCCTGCTCGAAAACTATTCTGTCAGGCTCGATATCCCAGTGGATACCGTCCTTGGAGAATCCTGCGTGAAGCTCCATGTTTCTAGCCTTGTCGTCCACACGGAAAACGCCTGCGAACTTACCTCTCTCGCTCTCAAAGGGAACGACAGCGCTGTTGAATATCGAGTTAGAAGTAGGCAGCTGATCTCTGGGGATAATGGGGTTAGCGTCATATCTCCAAATAACGTCCTTGCAATCTGCGGGCTTATCCTGCCAGGGGATGTTGGGAAGTGATACACCGTTGATAATCTGTGTCTTCATAATAATTTCCGCCTTTCATTTTCAGTCTGAATATACTCTTGCCGATACAGCTTGTTGTCATTTAAACACTTGTGTCAGCTGTTTGAAAACATTATACACAATTGCCGCAGATTTTGCAACCCCCCCGACCCTGTTGGGAAACGATTACCTCTGAATGAAAACGTATACTTCCGAAAAGTTAATAGAATGTTTACAAATGTGCCTGCGGATACTGCCAAAGAGGAGAGCTTTTGGTCAAGCTTGACCAAAAGCTCTCTTCCTTGGCAGTTCTCGCAGGTTTTGTTTGCCTTATACTCCGTGATGCTCCTTACCCGCTGTCAGTGTATTCTTCATCAGCATAGCTATGGTCATAGGTCCAACACCGCCGGGGACAGGTGTGATGTATCCTGCCTTCTCCTTGCAGTCCTCAAAATCAACATCTCCGCACAGCTTGCCGTTCTCGTCACGGTTCATGCCAACATCGATAACTACTGCGCCCTCTTTGATATAGTCAGCAGTTACCATCTTAGCCCTGCCCACAGCCGCAACAAGTATGTCAGCCCTTGCGCATACTTCTTTGAGGTTCTTGGTCTTCGAGTGTGTTATGGTAACTGTGCCGTTCTCGTGCAGCAGCAGCATAGCCTGGGGTTTGCCCACGATATTGCTTCTGCCGATAACAACGCACTCCTTGCCTGCAACTTCTGTACCTGTTGACTTTATCAGCTCCATAACGCCCGCTGGTGTGCAGGGCAGGAAGCTGTAATCGCCTATCATTATCTTGCCCACATTTACAGGGTGGAAAGCGTCAACGTCCTTATCGGGACGGATATTGTTTATGATGATCTTGTCGTCAAGGTGCTTGGGCAGAGGAAGCTGTACAAGTATACCATCGACTTTGTCGTCCTTGTTGAGCTTGTCAACCAGTGCCAGCAGTTCTTCCTCAGTGGTCTCCGCGGGAAGTGCATACTTGAATGAGTTGAATCCCACTGCCTCGCAGGCCTTCTCCTTGTTCTTTACATATACCTGAGATGCAGGGTCATCGCCGACGATAACTACCGCCAGACCTATCTCAACGCCCTTGGCTTTCAGTCCCTCGACCTCCTGCCTTATCTCTTCCTTTACCCTTGCGGATACTGCCTTGCCGTCAATAATGTTTGCCATTTGCTTTTCCTCCTGTAAATAGTATTTCTCTAAACTTTGTATCAAGCATAAGCACCGTTCACGCAGGTTTCTCATGCTCAATATTTTATAGAAATCATTCCGTTCCCGGATCTGCCTCTTTCATATCAGTAAATGACAGATAGTCCGTAACCTGCTTTCCGCATACCGTCACATCAGCCTTGCAGTTATTTATGATATTGCTCTGGTCATCACCTATCATCGTGCCAACATCCATGTAACCATCCGTCTCTCCCTGAACACTGCAGTCAGCAAAGAAGCAGTTTCTAGGATATCCCGCCAGTATTCCAACATCTCTTCCGCTGACGTACGCATTTTCAAAGTTCAACGCACCTACCGTGCAGTCTGTGGCATAGCCTATAAATCCCACATGATATCCGTCACTGATATGCATATTTTTAATAGTATGTCCGCCGCCGTAGATAATGCCCGTAAAGTCGAAATCAATACCCGCTGTGTACCAGCCCATCGGTGCCCACTCATAGCCATCAAGGTCTATATCATTCAATATATTTATAGAGATGCTATCTGGTCGCGGGTCAGCGCAGTTGTTTACGAAAACCGCACTTGCAAGCTCTTCTGGGGTAGATACGAAGAACTCATATGCGTACCCATCTTCCTTGCGGGACTTAGCTATGTAATCATCATCTTTCAGTTTAAGGATATCCCCGGTATTTTCATTCATTTCCCATACCTCTGAGGATATCGGTCCCGAAGTAGGGTCATACCCGCTCGCCAATCCGTTATCATCAAGCTTAGCGCCCCATGCGTTATACCACTGGTATTTGTTCACCAGCAGATAAACTCCGGGCTTGTCGATGTTTATAGACATGGAGCAGTTGTCAGTATTCAGCACGCCGTCCTCAAGCTCAACATAGTTGTCGTTATCCTCATCGTACCACATGAACATCAGCGCATCGGGACGAACACCTTTCAGCTCATTCGGGTCATACACAAACACCAGCTGACCGCCCTTGACTTCCGCTGTATCAAAGTTCACCTCAACAGGCGCACCCACAAGACCAACAACGCCTGTATGAAGTACGTGTCTGCCGTACATATCGGCGAAATCGACTTTACGCGATATATCTATCTCCTCATGGGGTATCAGCAGAACATCGGTAACAGCCTTAGCACCGTTAGCGCCTATCTCGGCATGGGCAGGCTTTTTCTTCCTGCTGCCATTTTCTGCCTTGCTCTCAGCTAAACTTTCAGCTTCGCTGTCAGACCCGCTCTCCGCAAAGTTTTCCACAGTACTGCTTTCGTTCTTTTCCTTTGCCGAGCTTTCTTTACCGCCGCTTATTTTTCCGCAGCCCGTAGCACTTATAACCAGTGCCAGCAACGCTACCCATATGACAGTTCTTTTCATTGATATCTCCTTGTATCAGCCGTATCAATCCTCGCTGCTGTCCTTCTTTTCCTCTTCATCGTCATCAGCAAGTATGGACTTGTAACCATCGTCGGGAACTTCTGTCTTATCCTTTTCGGCAGCATCTTTAAGCGCCTGCTTCTGAGCTTTCAGCGCGTCCTTGCCGAACTTTTTCTCGTATTCCTTTTCAAGCTCCACAAAGCTCTCGCCCTTGTGCTTAGCCTCAGCTATCTTCTTTTTCAGCTCTTTCTTCTCTTTCTGCATATCCTCATAGGTTGAATATTCATGCAGCTGAGCCTTTGAAACCTCAGTCTCGTAGAAGAACTTGTAATTGCCGGAACGCTTTGTGATGCTTCTGAAAACTATCCAAAGTATTATAGAAGCTATAACGCATGTGCCAGCCACCAGCTGAGAAACTCTGATATGTCCCAGATACAGCGAATCGGTACGCAGACCCTCTATGAAGAATCTTCCCAGACCATACCAGCCTGCATACATTATAAATATCTCGCCGTCGAACTTACGGTGCTTGAAGTACAGATGCAGCAGTATGAATCCGACCAGACACCACAGGCTCTCATACAGAAAACAGGGATGTACGGGTGCAAATGCGTCAGCATCGGGGAGAGAGTCTAAATGGTCTGAAAGGAAACGTGCAGTACTCCATGAAAGCATACCCCAGGGCTTGTCGGTGTTCACACCGAAGCACTCCTGATTAAAGAAATTGCCCCATCTGCCTACGCACTGCCCTATCAGGAAACATGGCGCTGTAACGTCCAGCATAGCCGAAAGCCTTATCTTTTTGATCTTGATGATGCTTCCGCCCACAAGTATCGCACCAATAAGACCGCCGTATATTCCCAGACCGCCGTCACGGAAATTAAAGAAATCCTTTAAGGTTATACCCTCGGTGTTGAATATTACATAGTAAAGTCTGAGACCGACAAGTGCGCCGATAACGCCGCCGATAACACCGTCTGTGGCTCTATCGGGGTCAATGCCGCAGGGGCGCATCTTCTTGTAGCCGTATATCATCGCGAGAAGTATGCCCACACCTATCAGCAGACCGTACCAGTACACCGTAAAATTCAGACCGGGTACAGTAAATGCTGCCCTGTCGATGGATATGCCCTCTCTTAATATATTGTTCGTGTTTCCGAATTTCGGAAAGTATACCTTGTCGGGATTCGCCTTGAGTTTTTCCCTGACCGCTGCAGTGTCCTCTGCAAGGGTGCAAAGTGCAGTCATAACATTCATGTTCATTTCAAATTACTCCTTTATCGGTTCAATTATAGATATAGCGGAATTTTCCTCATCAAACAGCTCATCAAGGGCTGCCCTGCAATCCTCTGCAGTAATATCCGCCAGAAGCTCAGCTTCATCAAAAACGGTCGTTCCATTGAAGTAGCTTACCGTCATAGCATCTGTAAGCCCCTCAACACTGCCGAACATTCTCACTATCGAACCGTACCTAGATTTTCTTACCACGTTGAAGCTTTCTTCGTCAAAGCCCTCTTTTTTAACACGCTCTATCTCCGCAAGAAGTCTTCTGTATACCTCGTCGGGGTCTCTCGATTCACCCGATACCATGCACACAAAGAAACTGCCGCTGCATGAGAACGCACTGTAACCGAACTGCGAATTCAGCAGACCCTCATCAAAAAGCTGCTGGTATAATGGTGAAGAAGAACCTATCAGCATTTTCAGTGCCATACGCGCTACCGATATTTTCCGCTCAAACTCCATACCGTCGCAGGCAGCGCACTTGAATCCGATATCGAACAAAGGCAATCCCACAGGGAAACTTGCAGTCACGCGCTTCTTTGCAACGCCGCGTCCCTCTTCGGGGAATTTGCATTCCAGTTCAAGGTCTTTAGCAGGCTTCAACACCCTGTCGCATATCTCGATGACCTTGTCTTCGTCCACGTTACCCGCAATTGAAAGCACCATGTTGTGCAGATTATAAAAGGTATTGTAGCAGTCATACAGCAGTTCGGGAGTTATCTGCGCTATGGATTCCACCGTACCCGCGATATCTATCTTTACAGGGTGCTCCTTGTATATAGCTTTCAGCATATTGTAAAAGCAGGCATTGGACGGCGAATCCTCGTACATTTTTATCTCCTGCGCGATTATGCCCCTTTCCTTTTCCACATTCTCTTTCGTGAAATAAGGCTTCTGCACATAATCCAGAAGGATCTCCAGCGACCTCTCCCAGTTTTTCGAGGTGCTGAAAGTATAAGCAGTCTCGTCAAAGAAAGTGAAAGCATTAGCACTTGCACCTGTCTGAGCGTAAAGCTCAAATACAGGGATATCCTCGCTCTCAAAAAGCTTGTGCTCCAGATAGTGGGCTATACCCTCGGGAACTTCAATAAAATCCCCTGTCTCCGCAGTTTTGAAGCAGGTGTTTATGGAACCGTACCTTGTAGCGAAAGCCGCCTCGGTGGTGGAATAATTCTCCATCTTCCATATCAGTATATCAAGCCCCGATGGGTGGTGTATCACCGAATACTGCTCCCCGAATCTCTTGCTCCTAATGATCTCCTTATTCATCGGCAGTATCCTCCTTTGCTTTCAGCACGAACACCGTGTCCTCCTTGAAGCTCTTTGCGCACTCAGTCACCTGCTCTGCAGTTATGCGGTCGATGATGTCACATACCTCCTCGGGAGTATAAGCCGTACCGCGGGAATCCTGAGCCCTGTACCAGGCAGCCATATCCCACTCAGAATCGTAATTCGCCATAAAGTTGCTCTTTATGAACATCTTTGTGTTCTCCAGCTCTTCTTCGGTAAATCCGCCCTCCTGAAGAGTCTTTACCTGCTCACGGATAGCTTCCTGCGCCTTTTCGATATTCACAGCGTCCACACCGCTCTCTATCAGCATAACGCCTTTCAGCTCGCTGTAATAGCTATCACAGCCATAGCAGAGTGAAAGCTTCTCCCTGACATTGAGGAACAGCTTAGAAAACGCCGAACCGCCCAGCAGACAGGACATCAGCTTGCACACATAAATATCCTCGCAGCTCGATTTGTAAGCCATGAACATCTTGCACTGCTTAACGTCCATGAATTCCTCTTTCACGCATACTTCAGGCTTCAAAGCCGATAAGGTGCGGTAATTGACCTTTACCACATTCTTCCTCTCCAGCTTTGAAAAAGCATCTTTCAGCATCTTAACAGCGCCGTCTATCTCACCGCCGCCGCATACCGTAACATCGATAACAGCACTTTCCAGAAGATATTTGTACTGCGCCATCAGCTCTTCCTGAGTGATGCTCTCTGCCCTCTCAGCAGTACCGAAGTCTGTGTAAGCCGCAGGCTCGCCCTCGTAAATAACTTCCTTAGCCTTGATGAAAGCATAAGTCCTCTTGTCATTCACCGAAGCCGCAATATTATCAAGAAGCTCCTGCTTTCTCAGCTTGAAGTAATTCTCGTTGAACTTACCATCAGTGATATCAGGGCTGAAAACGCATAAAAGCAGCTGCCTTACAGCTTCCTCGGATATCACCTCACCGCCGATGGTGTACTTGTCCATTATCATGTTCATGGAAATCCCCATAGCCTGATAATCGCTGACATTTCCCGATATCGAGCCGATGGAAGTACCGTAAAGACCCATGAACTTCGATGAAAGCTCACTGCGCGACTTCACCTCGGAGTTTGAAGTCACCAGCAGGGACATCAGCAGGGAATTTGCACCTGTGTTATCAGGGTCAACAGGCACAACGAACCTGACCCTGACGATATTAGTTTTGTATTTCGGGTCAATTATCTGAGTAAGGGTCATACCCTCCCCGATCACCGATCTGTCATATCTGATCGCCATTTACATTCTCCATTCTGTATTCTGTCCTTAAAACGGCAGAAAATATACCAAATTATATTATAACACAAACACATCAGAATTTCCACCCATTTCACAATATTTTCATCTGATTGAGTAAAAACACAGCAATCTTGCGTCGAATGCCAAAGATGAAAGCTTTGGCAGCTTATCTATGAATACTCCCCCACCCTAAAAAATAAACTATACTATTGACACTTCGTTAAATTTCTGATATAATCATCCTAGGTGTTTATAGCCATTTAAGAGAATAAAACCGGATATTGGAGGTAATATATAATGTGTGGTATAGTTGGTTTTACAGGTGACCATCAGGCTGCTCCCGTGCTGCTTGACGGACTTTCCAAGCTTGAATACAGAGGCTACGATTCAGCAGGTATAGCTGTACGCGACGGCGAGAGAGATACCGAGATAATTAAGGAAAAAGGCAAGCTGGAAGTCCTTGTTAATATGACAGACGGCGGCAAGGCAGTTAAAGGCTGCTGCGGTATAGGTCATACCAGATGGGCTACCCACGGCGAACCCTCCGCACTTAATGCCCACCCCCATGCTACCGATGATGAAAATGTCATCGCTGTGCATAACGGCATCATCGAGAATTATCAGGAACTCCGCGACAAGCTGGTAAAGGCAGGCTATACATTCAAGTCTGCTACCGATACCGAAGTAGCTGTTAAACTTATCGACTATTACTACCGCAAGTACGGCGAGGGTCCTGTTGATTCCATCGCAAGAGCTATGATACGTATCCGCGGAAGCTATGCTCTCTGCGTTATGTTCAAGGATTATCCTCAGGAGATATATACCGCACGTAAGGACAGCCCCATGATCATAGGTATCGCTAACGGCGAGACCTATGTGGCTTCTGACGTTCCCGCTATACTGAAATATACAAGAAACGTATACTATATCGGCAACCACGAGATCGCAAAGCTTGAAAAGGGTAATGTTACTTTCTTCAATATCGAGCGCGAGGAGATCTCCAAGGAGATCACCGAGATAAAGTGGAATGCCGAAGCAGCCGAAAAAGGCGGCTATGAGCACTTCATGCTCAAAGAGATACACGAGCAGCCCAAGGTAATAAAGGATACTATCAACTCCGTTGTTAAGGACGGCGATATCGTGCTTTCCGAATTCGGTCTTACCGATGAGGAAGTTCAGGCGCTTAGCCAGATATACATCGTTGCCTGCGGCTCTGCTTACCACGTAGGCGTTGCGGCTCAGTACGTCATCGAGGAACTTACCTCTATCCCCGTGAGAGTTGAGCTCGCCAGCGAGTTCAGATACAGAAAAACTCCTTTCAACAAGAACAGTCTTGTTATTATCATAAGCCAGTCGGGCGAAACTGCCGACAGCCGTGCCGCACTTACTCTTGCTAAGGAAAACGGCATCAAGACACTGGGTATCGTTAATGTTGTGGGCTCGAACATCGCTCGTGAAGCCGACAGCGTGTTCTACACCCTTGCAGGTCCCGAGATATCAGTTGCCACAACCAAGGCATACAGCACTCAGCTTATCGCAACTTATCTGCTGGCTATGAAGTTTGCTAAAGTACGCGGCGAGATATCCGACGAAAGACTTGCTGAACTTCTTGAAGAGATACAGACTATCCCCGATAAGGTGGCTAAGATACTTGAAGATAAGGAAAGGATACAGTGGTTCGCTTCCAAGTTTGCAAATATCCGTGATGCTTTCTTCATCGGCAGAGGTATCGACTACGCAGTAAGCCTTGAAGGTTCGCTGAAAATGAAGGAGATAAGCTATATCCACTCGGAGGCTTACGCAGCAGGCGAGCTGAAGCATGGTCCTATCAGCCTTATCGAAAACGGCACTCTCGTTATCAGCGTGCTCTCTCAGCAGGCGCTGTTTGAAAAGACCGTTTCAAACATGGTGGAATGCAAGTCCAGAGGTGCCTATATCATGGGTCTGACTTCCTACGGCAATTACAGCGTTGAGGATACAGCTGATTTCACAGCTTACGTCCCCAAGACTGACCCCCTCTTCGCGGCAAGCCTTGCAGTTGTCCCCCTCCAGCTTCTCGGATACTATATCTCAGTTGCTAAGGGTCTCGACGTAGATAAGCCCAGAAACCTTGCTAAGAGCGTTACAGTTGAATAATTCCAATGGCGGACAGATACACATTCTGTCCGCTGTTTTTGTATACTATAAAAAACGAGGACGGCATGAACACCGTCCTCAAATTTTTACCATACCTTATAATTTCCGCTGAGTGCGAGGAAAGCGAACAGATACAAACAGTTATCGTAATAGCGCCTGTCGCCTTTGCGGAGAGGTTCGTTCCAGAAACGTTCTACCCATTCTGCGGCAAGGCGAACCGACTTGTCCTCTGCATCGAAAGAAAGCGGTTCACTTATCGCCAGAGATGCCTGTGCAGTTGTCGCAAGCAGACCTACCGGGTGCCTTGCGGGTTCATCAAGGGGAGTACCATCCACCTCATAGGTCATAAAAGGCGACTTCTTGTTAGTTACACCCAGGGTGTACTGCAAACGCTTCACCGCATCCACCAGACGTTCATCTCTTCCGCCCCATGACCTGTCAAGCCCGATATTAGCGGCGGTTCGGTAAGCATCGCTGTAGAACCAGTCATGTCTTTCCTTAGCCCACGGCAGGGGGCGCGACATGGGAGAACCGTCAAACTCGCCGTACTCGGGGTTCATGCCTGTAACAGGGTGGCAGGACTTCGCAATATAATCACGGCTTGCCTCAGCCGCCTGTGCGAAGAACTCTCTGTCTTCCTCGTAAGCCCACTTTGCAAAAAGCTCGTAAAAATGGGGCAGATGATATGAAGCGTCAGAAAAATCAGAACCGGGAATAAAGAGTATCAGCTTGTTATCCCTGTTCCACATGGGCGCACCTGCCCTGCCGTTTTCACCCTTGTGAACACAGGCACGGAGAATCTCTTTTGCCTCATGAGAATAGTTGAATATCCCCTCGCCGTCACCCCATCTGTGGGAAGCGAAAAACAGCGCCATTGCGTAGAATTCCTCACCATCGGGGGCAGGACCTTCAGCAAAACTTCTGCCGTCCACACCGCAGGACCACCTGAAATAGCCCTCATTCTCACCCTCAGTCAGGTACATATACTTCTTCGACCATTTCCATATCTTATCAAAAATATCCTTTTTATCCAGCTGAACAGCCATCATCATGCCGTAGGACATTCCTTCTGTCCTTGCATCGTGATTTCCCGTGTCTTCAAAGTAACCTGTATCGCCGTTCTCGTGATAAAAGCTGTCCTCACCGTAGAAAAATTCCTGTACAATACTCTCCAGCCTAGCCGATATCTCAGCATCTGTCTTGCCTATCTCCGCAAAAGCGTTGCGGTATTTCCTGTTTTCCATCATGTACCTCCGAGTTGATATTCTTTACTTTCGGTTGATTTTCATCACTATGATTTTATCATGCTGTACCGCCAAAGTCTACCCAAAAATTGCTCCCGACTTCCCATTTTTGGCAAAAAAATACAGCCGCCGAAGCAGCTGTAAGATCCAAAATGTCCATTTATCTATTCATTCCGCGGCAGTGTTTCCGTACTCCAGCCATACTGCACCGCAATATCGGAAAGCTCTCCCTCGATATCGTATAAAGCACTGTTCAGGGTCGTGCAGCCGTGGCGCTTCACGATCATGTTGTTGACCCCCGCATCTTCAAAACAGCCCCGCATATCCTTGAACAGCGCCCTCAGTTCTTCTTCCTTGTCGAAATCGCCCTCGTACAGAACATCGATAAGCTCGGCATTTGAGGATACCTCACCGTTCTTGTATACCAGATATGCAAACAGCTCCATTGTCAGCTTGTGCTCAAATGCGAACTCGCTGTCATTCAGCATAACTGTGAATCTCTCTCCGCAGGATATCTTCAAAGGCTTCTTCACAGCCTGTTCGATGGGATATCTCAGATTTCTCAAAGCTTCGCGGATATCGTCCTCGTCAAATGGCTTCTCAATGAACCCGCTGGGGTATACTTTCAGCGCGTCAAGGGCGTACTCAGGGTGTCCCGTCACGAATATTATATTCAGCTTAGGGTATGAAGCTTCAAGATAATGCGCCCCGATTATACCGTTGATACCCGGCATCTCAATATCAAGGAACAGCACATCTGCCTCATGTTCCTCCATCAGAGCCATCGCATCTGTCACCGACCCAGCCGAAAGATGGGTGCCCTCGGGGTCTATCTTTTTCAGAAAAAGATCCATCATTACCAGAGCAGCACCGCTGTCATCAGCAAATATAGTAGTCATATCTTTTCGCTCCCTTCTTCATACTCCACATCAATGAGGGTCACACGGGCGCATATGCCGTTTTCTTCGGGTATCAGTTCAAGCATACCCTTGCCGTCCACCGCAAGCCTTGCACGGACGTTACGCACACCGATACCGCGGCGCTTCTCCTGCTTGTCGGTAAGGTTGAGCTCTCCCTTGCCGATATCATGCACTTCTATAATAACGCCGAATTCCTCATCGCGCTGTATTATCCTTACCGTGCCGCCGAATTCCCTCGCCGCGATAGCATGACGCACCGCGTTTTCCACCAAAGGCTCCACCGTCAGTGACGGCAAAAGAAAATCCTCAGATTCTATGTCATATTCAACTTCCAGCCTGTCCCCAAAATTCATCTTTTCCAGCGCAAGATACGCCTTGATGTTTTTAAGCTCCTGCTCAAAAGTTATAGGCTTCGGGTTGCCTATCTGGTCGAAATGGGATCTCAGGTACCGCGAGAAGTTTTTAAGGCTCTCATATATCTCGGGGTATTCTATGCACCGCGCCTGTATCGCCATCAGCGAATTATTTATAAAATGGGGCTGGATCTGCGCCATCAGCAACTCGTTGTTTCGGTGCATGAGCTCCAGCTTTGAGTCATTCAGGTTCTGCTGAACTTCGCCGTGGTATATCGCCGAAAGATAATAATAGTATATGATAATATCAAATGCAGCCACTTCGTTCACGTGACCCACTATCTTTCCGGAGTATTCCAGATATACCGTGATACTGGTAGATATCACCATGAATATCACGATTATGGATTTTGAAAGATCGCCCTTAGCCATGATCCCTATCGAATACAGACCCAGCATAGCGATATAGAATATCACCGTCACCGCAGGCAGAAAATGCAGGCTTCCCGATACGAATCCGTAGTCTTCGTTATAGGAGCATATCAGCCCATGGTGGAACAGATTTGCGAATACCGCAATAAAATCAACAGTATATGGCACCAGCACCAGGGCGTGGAGCCACTTCCGCTTTATTGGCGCCACCAGATGAAGCTCCATTATCACCAGCAAAGGGTGTATCCAGTATTCCAGCGTAGCTTTAAGGTAGAGTATCCACAGGGGCTTTTCGTACTCAACACACCAGGGCTCCAGAAAGTCGCATACCGTCAGAAAAAGCACCAGCAAAAGCATAGCCCCCGCAGTCTGCGTCCCTTCTATCTTCGTCTTGCGGTTGACAACGAGTATGATGAACAGTCCCGTCAGCAGCATCAGCGTCATGTAGCTGCTTTGGAGATATTCAAGGATCATATCTGTTCTCCACCCCCAATTATTGATTTTCTCTATTATAGCATATTAACAGTTTATTTTCAAGTATTATTTTTCCATTATGTTACACAATGATTAAGCAGTTGTGTCAGGAGCACTGTGATATATGCACTATCTTTCCATGGTGTATTTGTAGCTTTCGCCTATCTCTTTTTATACATAAAAACAGAGACTGCCGCATATGCAACAGTCTCTGTTTTGTAATTGGGGAAATTTATCATTCTTTACAAAGGGGTCAATGTTATAGTATACAAAGTCCTTTGCTGATCACTCGTAGCGGAGTGCATCGATAGGATTGAGATTTGCAGCCTTGATGCTGGGTATAAGTCCGAAGACTATACCAACTACCATCGAGAATGCAACGGATACGACTATCGCAGGTGTCGAAATAGATACAGGCACTTCCGCAATGTTCGCAATTACCTTTGATAAGCCTATGCCTATAAGTACGCCCAGTATACCGCCTATGGTGGTAAGTACCGAAGCTTCTGTAAGGAACTGCGCGAGTATACGCTTCTTTCTTGCTCCAAGAGCCTTTTTAAGACCTATCTCACGGGTACGCTCTGTAACGGATACCAGCATTATGTTCATAACGCCGATACCGCCGACCAGCAGCGATATGCCCGCTATCCAGATAAGCATCTGGTTTGTGGATTTTGAAAGATCCTGAAGCTTCTTAGCCTGCTCCAGCAGACTCTCGCTCTTGTATTCAATCGCAGTTGCAACACCCTCAGATGATTTCTGATCAGAACCCGCAGACTGCTTCTGGATATTCTCGTTGAGGATATCCGCTGTCTTCTTGCCCGCACCTGTCATACTGTCAGTATCCTTAGCGCGTACAACACAGTTCTGGGGCTCGTCATAGCGGAAAATTATACCCCAGTCGTTGGTAGGTATGAATATCAGTCCGCTGGAAGAACTGTTGTAGGTGAAGTAGTCGTCAACACTGTTGATAACAGGCTCAAAACCTGTACGCTTGCAGGCAACGCCTATTATTCTGAAAGGTTCACCGTTGATATCAAGTATCTTGCCGATGGGGTTCTCACCCTCGAATATGCCTCTCTGCATATTCGTGTCGATTATAGCTACCTTGGAGAAATCTGTGTACTGCTTCTCAGAAAAGCCCATACCCTCAGCTATCTCGTAGCCCATAGTTGAAAAATAATCACTGTCGATACCGTAGATAATAGATGAATCTATCTTCTTGTTGAGATAGAACAGGTTCTCGATAGTCTCTCTTGTGCGGTAAAGAGTACAGCTCTCCACCTCTTTAAGGTCAACTATCCTCTTCTTGCTCTCCTCGGATACCACCCTGATATTATCAGGTACACCGGACCAGGTGAAATCTGCTTCAGCATCACCCTGCATCAGCGCTATCTTTACAGTATTGTTTCCCGCACCGATAAGGTTGTTCTTTATCTGTTCGTTCGTGCCCTCGATGGTCGATACTATGGCAATAATAGCCGCAATACCGATGATGATACCCAGCATAGTCAGGAACGAACGTATCTTGTGGCTCAGTATTCCCTGAAGGGAGAGCCTAACATTTTCTATCATAGCTTACCTCCTCAGAAGAAATCCATATTATCGGGCGTAAGTATCTCGGTGCTCTCACGGGTCTTTGTGCCCTCCTTGACCTCTTTGCCGTAAGGGAAGCATATCTTGTCCTTATAGCTGAGACCGCCCTTTATCTCTATAAAATAGCCGTACATTATCTGTCCGACCTTAACGTACTGCTTTTTCAGCTTACCGTCCTCATCGGCTTTCATTATATAATAATCGCCGCCCTCCTGCCTTACATAGTGTATCGGCAGGTATACCGAGTTTGAAGATTTCTCGCTGTCAGATTCCGTTTTATCCGCAGCCAGTTCTACCCAGTCACCGTAAGAGAATACATCTTCACCCTCGGTTATCTTTGCGTGTATCTGATAAGAAGAATTGTTCGGATTCTCACCCCAGCTATAGGAATTATAACTTACAGGCTCATCGTCTATCTTGGTTATCTCAGCCACGCCTGTACCGTCCGTGTTCCAGGAAGTTATTGTAAAGGTATCGCCTATGCTGTATTTCGAAAGATTCAGCTCGCTTACCTCACATACTACCTCGGTACCGCCGTCGCCCTGAATAACTGCAAATGCGCGGTCATCGGCATCGGGCTCCTCGTAGATGTCTTCCTTTTCTTCCTCTTCATTAACTTCCTCATCGCTCGAAGCTTTTCCTATCTTCTTAACGATGCCGTCCAGCTCGGCATAAAGCTTGCCGTCAACCTTGCGCTTCTTGGATGCCTGAAGTTCAAAGTTCGCCTGTTTTAGGTCGATCTCCAACTGCTTTATATCGTCCTCCTTTTCGGATATCATATGCTTGATCTCATCGCGGGAGTATACATAATCCGTGCCCTCGGGATCGATATAAAAATCATTGGGCTCATAGCTGTCATAATAATCATCAGGCTCTTCCTCTGAGAGCTCTGGCATGGAGCTGTCGTCCTCGGGCAGCGATGAATCGTCCTTCTTCTGAGTTGTCGGGTGAGTAAAGCTCAGCTTGCCGTAGTGCTTTACATCGGTATCTATCGAAGCACTGCCGTCCTCGTCGATGGTTATGCCTTCGGAAACCTTCCAGCTTGCAAGCTCCTCGGGAGTAACACCTTCCGCAGGCACTATTATCCATTTGTAAAGATATCTGTAGCTTTCGTCATATACACATATCTCAGCGCACTTTTTCTCGCTTGCAATTCTTATCATGAACTCCCTGGAGACCTCAGCCTCCTGTGTGCAGTTGATTATGAAAGGCATCTCCGCAGTACCCACACCCTCAGCAGGTATGAATGCAGGCTTTACTACATCGGTGACAAGCTGATCGGGAGGTCCGTCGGGAACATCGGGATCGATATCATCGGGAATGCTGTCGTCAGGGATACTGTCATCGGGTATATCATCGGGGTAATCGGGATAATCAGGCTCAACAGGCTGAGGTGCGTCCTCGGAGGGCTTGTAGTTACGTATCTTTTCAAGCTCCTTTTTAGCCATCTTGATATCCTGCTCTACTATCTTTACAGCGTTTTCCTTCTGAGCAAGTTCAAGTTCGACAACGGTCATATCGTATTCAAGTATGGCATCGCCCTTTTTAACGCTCTGACCTTCCTCAACGTATACCTTTTTTACCAGCTTCTCGGTGTCGATATACACTCTCTGGGTATTGGAAGACTGTACACGTCCGTCCAGTCCGCCGTAGTAGTAAGAAAAATAATCACTGTCCTGCATCATAAGGCTTACAGGCACAACGTCAACGACAACCTTTTCCTGCTTGCTGTCCTTGTACTTTTTCATGCCGAAATATCCGCCGCCGCCCAGTACTGCCACACAGAGAAGAAATATTATAAGTTTTTTCATTCGCTCTCCTCCTCTTTCTTTACACGGCTGTTGAATGCGCCGCTGTGCAGTTCGCCGTCACGTATGTACATAACACGCTTGGCATGGTCTGCTATCTCGGGTTCGTGTGTTATCATAACTATGGTCACGCCGTCCTTGTTAAGCTCTTCAAAAAGCTCCATTACGTCATCGCCTGACTTCGTATCCAGCGCACCTGTAGGTTCGTCCGCCAGCAGAAGCTTGGGCTTGTTTACTATCGCCCTTGCTATGGCAACTCTCTGCTTCTGTCCGCCCGAAAGCTGTGTGGGGTTGAAGTTCATTCTGTCCTCCAGACCTACCTTGCGGAGTGCTTCCTTAGCCAGCTCGCGGCGCTTTTTTCTTGAAAGTCCCGCATACAGCAGAGGCAGCTCAACGTTTTCCAGCGCCGACTGTCTCGGCAGAAGATTGAAGTTCTGGAAAACAAAGCCTATCTTGGTATTGCGTATATCCGAAAGCTGCTTGTCGCTGCATTTCATTATATCCGAACCATCGAATATGAAGCTGCCCTTTGTCTGCTTGTCAAGGCAGCCGATAATGTTCATCAGGGTGGATTTGCCCGAACCCGAGGGTCCCATTATCGCAACATACTCGCCGTCGTCAACGCTCAGCGATATGTCTTTCAGCACGGGGACGGGTTCTTTGCCCTGCATATAATCCTTGAAGATATTGTTCAGTTCAAATACCATGTTGTCCGCCTTTCTCAGCTGTAATGCTTCTTAAGGAACTCGTCCTTTTCATCGGTGGACATAGCGTTGAACTCGGCTTCAGATATACCGTAAAGGTCTTCAAAGGTAACATCGGGTTCTTCGCTCTCAGCTGCTTCAGCAGTTTCACCTGCCTTGCCCTTCTCGGCATCAACAGCAGCTTCGGCCTTATCAGCAGAAGCTTCGCCGGAATAATCGAAGGTGTAATTGCCCTCATCATCTATACTGCCGCGTATGAAGTTGCCCTCACTGTCTACCTCTACAACACCGCCGTCAGGTGAAGTTATAGTACCGGAGCCGTCAGCAGCGACTTCTATGGTATTTCCATTCTCATCTACTGTGGAGTAGCTTCCGTCGTCATTCATAACGAAGTCTTCAGGCATACCGCCCATGTCGCCTTCGTCCATCATGCCTTCATCCATCATATCGCCGTCCATCATTTCTCCGTCTTTACCGCCAAGTTCATTCTCGGGGATATCCTTGTCGGAGGAATTGGTAGTCGTAGCAAGACCTTCCTGGATGTAGTCAGCAGGATAAGCTATGTAATCATCAGTGGAAAGACCCTCAAGTATCTCGCAGTCGCCGTACTCTGTGTCTTCCTTGCCTATCTTTACGTATCTCTTCTCGATTATATCCTTGTCAGACTTCTTTGCCCATACATAGGACTTGTTTCCGTCTTTCAGGATAAAGTTGGTATAAAGCCAGATGCCTGTCTTCTCAACATCGCCGCCTCTGTCAGTGTCGATGAGGATATGCTGTCCCAGCTTGAAGCCTTCCAGTGATTCTGGCTCAACATAGAAAGCATACTTTGAAGAAGTCGACTGTTCATCGTCACCGCCATAGCCGTACATATCGTTGTTGTTGTCCTGGGGTGATGTGTCTATCTCAGATACGACACCATTGACGCTGGTATCATCTGTCCTGCTGCGGAGTATCACCTCAGCATCCTTGTAGATGGCTTTGCTGTTCTGCTCGTTGAATACGCCCTTTACGCGGTAATCGCCCTCAGCGGTGAGCTTCATTATAGCGTCACCGCTGTCCGAACCGTAACGGCCGTAACTGTAATCGTCATCTCCGCCGCTTGATGAGGGGTCTTTCAGATCCTTTACAGTGCCGTCTATTGGTGCAATGACATAAGCGTTCTTCTTGGAGTTTTCCAGCTTGGTTATCTCCACATTCTTCGCCTTGATGTCGTATTCTTTTCTTGCGTTGTCGCTCTGCAGCTGGAGTATCTGGTTCGTGTAGGATACTACCTGATCCTCACTCGCCTTCTTCTTTTCTTCCTCGTACTGCTTTATCTGCTGATTGTTGGTCTCTATCTCGTTCTGAGATCTCTCCACTTCCAGCTTTGCAGTATCGATCTCGATCTGTATCGCCTCAGTATCGTAGGTAAGCAGCTTATCGCCCTTCTTCACGGCATCGCCCTCAGCCACAAGTATATCCTTGATGGTCTTGGTGGTGTCGTATTTCACGTCTACCGATTTCTGTGCCACTACCACGCCGGGGAAACTGTTTGCAAACAGATCCGAACCCGTGACAGTGTTCACATTCGATACTTTTTGTACGTACACTTTGTCGCTGCTGTTAGCCGCGGGGCTGCCGTAATTCTTATACAGCTTCCACCCGCCGAAGCCTACTCCGCCGATTATCAGCAGAGTCACAACAGCTTTTCCGACAGAACTTGCTTTTGACATATCCATATCCTCCTGTTGATAAGTCTGTAAGACAAAAAAAGTCTGCACAAGCACACTGCTCACATATCGGTGCGGGCAGGATATCGCTATATACAGACGTACAATATACTTATTGGTCATCTGTTGTCTTTTTTGTCTACAATGGTTTTATAATTTTTCTATCTGCAAATATTATAGTACAAAAAGAAACTTCTGTCAATGAAAGTAAGGTGAAATTAAGAAAATCTTTCGATAATTAACAGGTTATATAAATATTTAAGTTAACTTGCTTTAAACTTCATTGATTTTTCCGTATACCGCCATAAAATCCCCATATTACATAGTATATCAGTCATTCCGTTCAGTAAATACGTTAATTATATCTTTTAGTAAAACATCACCTAAAAAATTACAACATCTTTTAATTTATTGAATATATTATTTATAAAAATATTGACAAAAGTAAGATGGTGTGGTATACTTTGTTATATACACTTTGACCTATGTCATTGCTGTACGGGTATTACTATTTAATAATACGAGTTTCAGAGGGTGAATAATAATGACCGAGCTAGAAAAGATGGAGTTGGCGGAATGCTACATAAACAGATACTTCGAAATTGCTGACGGCGTTGAGATAAGCAAGGAGAACAAGGAGTATCTGAAAATATATATAAGAGATGTTTCAGAGGCAGAAAGGGAATTTGATTTTAACGGAAAGCGCAATAAATCAATGTTATACGTTCTCGGCGGTGCGCTGGTATTTGCACTGCTGCTGCTGATAGCCTTCCATTCGGGATTATATTTTATAGTTCCAGTACTCGGATTCCTTACAATAGCTGTTTCAGGCTATATGATCATCAATAAGTACTACACCCAGAGACTTGTGGAAGTCAGGGATCACCAGAAAGAAGTAAATGAGGGTATTACCGAGCAGATAGAGATACTTCAGGGAAGGATCAGGCAGCTTGAAAAGCAGCGCGATGATTATCTTACCGCCCTGAGAAAGAAGATAGACTTCATGGAGCTTGATATGGACTACATGAACAACATCGGTCAGATAAAGGAATTCATGGTGAACGGCGAAGCAGAGACCTGTGAAGAAGCTGTTCAGATATTTGAATCCAACCTGCTGATGCAGCAGATGTCAGGCATCATGTCCGCAAGCGTACATGACAAGACCATGGATATCGAAAAGAACAAGGAGCGCTTCGGCGACCCGACCAAGGATTTCGGAAAGAAACCCGCCAAAAAAAGTCTGTTCGGTAAAAAATAATAACGATTACATTGACACTTCCGGCAGAGACCGTCGGAGGTGTTTTTCTATAACCAAGGAGGATAATTATGTATACAGTCGGAGATATTTACACATTCATCGAGGAGACAGCACCTTTCCGTTTGCAGGAAAGCTACGATAACAGCGGGCTGTGCGTCGGCAATAAAGGCAGGAGCGCAAATAAGATACTTCTGTCCCTTGACTGCACCATCGACGTTGCAAAAGAAGCCGCAGAGGTGGGCGCTGACCTTATCGTCACACACCACCCAGTGATATTCCGCGGCATAAAAAGGCTCGACCCCGACAGCGTGGTAGGTGTGCTTGCAAGGAACGATATCAGCGTTATCTCAGCCCACACAAATTTCGACAGCGCTGTAATGAACGATATCCTCTGCAAAAAGCTGGGACTTGACCCTGTTGACTGCATCGCCGAGGAAAACGGCGCAAAAATGGGCTGTATCTGCGAGCACGAGGGCATCACCGCCGAAGCCCTTGCAGATATCTGCAAAAAAAATCTGGGCTGTCCCGTGGTGAGATTTGATAAAGCAAATGACGGTCTGCTGAAAAGGATAGCGGTATGTTCGGGCAGCGGCGGAAGCTTTCTGGGCGAAGTACTCGCCAAGGGCTGTGACGGCTATATCACGGGAGATGTCAAGCACGATATCTTCGTTGATGCCTACAACGCAGGGCTTGTGGTGTTCGATGCAGGACATTTCTACACCGAGGACATTTTCTGCGAACATATGCAGGGTCTGCTGAAAGAGAGATTCCCCGAAGCAGATATAAGCATCGCAAAAAATTCGGGCGATGTGGTGGTGTGGCATAAGTGAAAAAGAAGAAACATATAAGCGGCAGTGAAGCATTCCTGAAAAAGCAAAAGCAGAAGAACAAACCCGACAGGCTGAAAATCGGGCTGATAATTTTCACCTTTGTATTGTCGGCAGTGTTTGCTGTGGCGTCAGGTCTGTTTATGAAAGATCATATCCACAGGAAAAACCACTGCACAGCCGAGATAGTCGGCGAGGTGACGAATGCCAAAATATGGGGCAGGCACCATCACTATCATGGCAAAGCCGATGTAGTTGTAAAGAGCGACGGCGTTTTCCCCTCACAGACGTTACATACCACATCTTTATATCTTGCAAAACAGAAAAACGCGAAGATATTCTACGATCCCGAAAATACCAAAGAATATTATTTTGAAAGCAATATTGAAGACTCCCGCTCTCTGTCGATAATTTGCGCAGTACTATCGGTGATAGAACTGCTGTTTGGCATCGCAATAACCAAGGCATATTTAAGGTCAAAACAGCGCAAAAAGCGCTGAACGATACAGGATAAACGGAGGATATGAAAATGGAATTCAGGGTAACGGAAGGCAAAAAACTCATCACCCCCACCGACAAGCTGACCTACATGGGCAGGATAGACTACAGCGAGCCCAATGCGCCCGTATTCATCTGGGCGGGTTCAAATGTCCGCATGAGATTCCGCGGCACAAGCGTGGGTGCAGTGATATTCAACAGACGTTTTTTCAACAAAATGTCCATCGGCTATGTTATGGACGGCAAGGTGTGCCGTGCCGATTTCGGCGATGAAAAGGATTGGGAGAAGGAGTACTATATCCCACTAGCCGAGGGTCTTGAAGACACCGACCACGAGATAATTCTTTTCAAGCGTCAGGATGCGTCACACTACTTCAAGTTTTTGGGCTTTGTCATCGATGGCGAAGTCCTTGAGGCCCCTGCACTTCCCGCCAGAAAGATAGAAGTTTTCGGCGATTCAGTATCAGCGGGCGCGGTAGTTGAAGCCCGTGATCACGAGGGAAAGAGCGACCCCGACGGACACGAGGGCATCTACGACAATGCTTGGTACAGCTACGCCGCTATAACTGCGAGAAATCTGGGTGCACAGCTGAACTGCACCGCACAGGGGGGTATTTCGATCTTTGACAATACAGGCTGGTTCCACGCCCCTGATTTCATCGGCATGGAGACCGCCTACGACAAGCTTTGCTATTATCCCGAGGGCGAAAAGGGCTACACCCCGTGGGATTTCAGCCGCTACGTCCCGAATGTAGTATTTTTCGCTGTGGGACAGAACGATCATCACAACGAAGCTGACGGCGACCCCGACATAACAGACGAAGCATTCCGCACCCGCTGGAAAGAGGGTTACAAGGGCATAATCAAGGATCTCCGTGCAAAATACCCCAACGCATATTTTGTTCTTCTCCTGACGGTACTCTGTCACGACCCCGAATGGGACAAAGCCGTTTCCGAGATAGCCTCCGAGCTTTCCGACAGCAGGATAAAGCATTTCATGTTCACAAGGACAGGCAAGGCGACCCCCGGTCACCCCAGAATTTCCGAGCAATACGAGATGGCAGAGGAGCTTACTGCTTATCTATCGGGTCTTGGGGAGGATATTTGGAAATAGGTTTTTTGTTGGATTTTTATCCATAGTAGTGCGGTATCAGGTCGCCCCTTGTTCCTCGGGGGGAGTCATCGGATTTACACAGATAGTTTGCGTAGGGACATTTGTCGCCCCTTGCGGGGCGAGCCGTCAAATAACAGCGACTGCGTCGGCTGTGGCTATCGCTGTTTGACGGCGGGCGCGGCAATATCTCACGCATATAGAAAGAGCGTGGACTGTTCGATTTGTCCACGCTCGTATTTTTGTAACGGTAACTGCGTCGACCGCGTGCCGCGCCTTTTTGACAGGTCGGAAGTTTGCTTTACTCTTATTGTTCGCTGTGCATTTTGGTTTCGTGCCTTGGTGATTGAGGGCTCTGCCAACAGTCAGCTTTGCTGACTGTGCAAACATACCGCAAGCTTTTCGCGAAAAGCTTGACCAAAAGCTCTCTTTTGGCTATTCTCCGCTTGTTTGCTGTTGCTACGAGTTATATATCAGACTCTCTCCCGCATCATCAAACAGCTCTGCCAGGTCTTCACCTCTGAACACTGCTGTATACCCATACGGCAGACACATGAAGTCCAGCAATTCGGGTCTTTTCAACATAAGCTTATACACGAATACAGGCTCGAACACTGTTGCATCGTCTATCTCCGCTTTGCCTTTTTCGTCATAGGAATAGCTGTTTACCTGCCAGCCCGATGAACCCATCTCTTTGAAGCGGGTCATCACAAGGTTATCTTTTTCAAGTGCGCCTTTCGCCACTGCCATCTTATCGTAGAAATGCACAGCGTCACCCATAACGCCCAGTTTTTTCAGCAGAAGAACCTGTCTGTACTGAATTTCAAGGGCTGTTGTAAGGTCGGTATTGAGTGCGGTGAGGGGGTCATCGGTGAAATCAGGGGCGGCTATATCGAAGCCGCCGTTATGTTCACTCAACAGGAATGTGGAGAATCCTGCCCTTATCCTGAAACCGTCCTTTATTCTTTCTGCGGGGATATGTTCTATCGCTTCAAGCAGAGGTTCAACAAAGGGGCGAAGTGCTATTTCCGATGAAAATCTGAATTTTATTCCGTGTATCTCTTCTGTGTAATTTACTACCATCGTTATCTCCCTATAAAAACAGGCGGGAACTATAGTATATCAGCCCGCCTTATCGTTCATAAATTGATTTACAGTGTTTTCAACAGTACCAACACTGTTTTTTTCGGTTATATCGACCCTGTACGCATAGGTCTGTTCTTTGCCGTCAGTTTCGGATGTGGTGGTCTCGGTGAAGTATTCAAGCTTACCGTCGTTATCGAAATAATACTCTGCCGTGAACCCCGTGACCTCGCCGTCTTCGACTTTTGCGCCTATCTTCTGCGGATCGTAAACGTGGGTGACTTTTATACCGCCGTCGATAGTTTCCTCTTTTGCCGAGGTTATATTCTTGGGGGTATATATCAGCAGACCCTCGTCCGCCTGAGGGTGGGGCATTTTTCTTGTATACCTGACGAAATCCGCATCGCCGTTTACCGAATATTTCACCTCGCCGTTTTCGTAGGTGAAACATTCCAGCCCGTTATTGAACTGTGCGTACTCGCTGTTATCGCTTTTGCCGTAATAGGAATATACCAGTGTATCCTTTTCATCGTATTTAAAGGTGAAGCACTGTTCTTCCTCGCCGGAATCTATATTTGTCATTATGACCTTGGCACTGTTTAGAGAAGCATAATCCTCCCGCGCCTGCTTTACCAGCAGACCACCTGCCTTATCCTCGGTTTCACCGCAGCTGCCCAGCATGACAGCGGCTGAAAGTCCTGCAAGCAGGGCTCTGAAGAATTTTCTCATAAGTTTTTGCCGATCTTAGAGAAGAGTACGAGCGCCAGCGATATAGTCACCATCTGTGAAAGTGTAGCGCGTATCATAAATCCGATATGGAATCTGATAACATACAGATCAACATTCCAGTTCTCAATACCTATATCCTTGCCCCATGACATCCAGTTGAAATAGGGTATATTCTGGCATACCTCAGCGAGAAAGCCTCCGAGGATTATGCCTGATATCACAAAGAACAAAAATGCAAAGGTCTTTTTGAATTTATCCATAGCCTGACTCCGTAATTACTTTCTGCGAGAGGGTGAACGTCTCTTGTTATCGGTGATCTTTTTGAGATCGGAGAACTTCTCGTCGCTGGACGCTTTGAACTTACTGAGCATATCTTCAAAATCCGCATTGCCGGATTTCTGGTTGGGGTCGTATATTGGGGGCGGGTTCTTGCTGAAGTCCTGAGGAGGTCTGTCATCTCGGCGGGGTCTGAAACCGCCCTGAGGTCTGCCCTGACTGCCGCGGTTATTATTTCCGCCCTGAGGTCTGCCGCCCTTATCGCCCATTTTCTTCGGGGGAGCGGGCTGTGCCTTCTTTATGGACAGAGATATCTTGCCGTCCTCGCCCATGCTCAGCACCTTTACCTTGACAGACTGACCCTCCTGCAGATGGTCCTTAATCTCGCTTACGAAGGTGTTAGCCACCTCGGAGATATGTACCATGCCGGTGGTATCCTTGTCAAGCTCAACAAAAGCGCCGAACTTTGTGATACCGGTTACTTTTCCTTCATAGATCTTTCCTACTTCAAGCTGCATCTGGATTTTACTTCCTCACTTTATTTTTATTTATTTGTACAAACGGCATATTTTCGTACCCAACGGATACCGTACCATACCATTTGCAATATTTCGTATCTTTTATTCTGACTTGTTCACTATGTAGTAGCGTCTTTCATTGGGGTAAGAGTAACCCAGCTGTTCAACAGCCACTCTCTCCATGAACTCGTCTTCCTCCGCTTCAAGCAGAGCGGTATACTCGTCGTTCTTCTGCTTTGTTTCTTCTATCTTGCCGGTCATCATGACAGTTTCCTGCCGCAGCTGTTCTATCTCATTCTGCTGAGACATCATATCCACCGCTGCTATGACACAGAAGCACACGATTATAGCAAACAGCACAGGTCTGAACACACTTCGCTTGCTCTTGGGCGCAGCACTCTCTCCGATATCATCTTCATCATCGGGCAGAGGTTCATCATCGTCTGTTTCGGGCACATTTTCGATATAGACATCGTCCGCATACTCTTCGGCATATTCCTCATCCGACTTGGTATACTCGTTATCATCTTCGGTATCGTCAGTAACATTCAGTTCAGCCGCCTTTACAAGCTCAGCAGCGTCCCCGAGATCATTGTCATTTTCTGTATTTTCGTCATGGATATCAAGCTCGTCGTCCCGTTTCATCGTCTGCTCCTTTCCGACTTCACATACATTATTATAAAACAGAAGTCTACTCCCAAGTATTATACAACATTTTCGCCCAAAGTTTCAAGGGCTTTTCACAACTTTTTCTATTTTAAGACAAATTTAGGCGTTTTTAACAATAATATAAACCTGCTGTACTCTGTTTTTGTGAAATCAATATCGGCAGTTACTAAGCATTTATTGAAAGCCACAGTCTTCGGGACTTGACAAAACCTATAATAAATGATACACTATAAGTTGATAAATTTTGGGCGGAAGCCCCAGGTGAGGAGTAATAGATATGATAGATATCAAGCTTATAAGAACTAACCCCGATCTCGTCAAGGAGAACATCAAGAAGAAGTTCCAGGACGAAAAGCTCGTTATGGTAGATGAGGTCGCTGAATTTGATAAGGAATACAGAGCTGCACGTACCAAGGCAGACGAACTGAGAAACCAGAGAAACGTCAAGAGCAAGCAGATAGGCGCTCTGATGGGCAAGGGTCAGAAGGAGGAGGCTGAGGCTGTTAAGGCTGAGGTCAACGCTATGGCTAAGGAACTGGCTGATCTGGAAGTCAAGGAAGAAGAGCTGGAAGCTAAGATCCGCGAGAGAATGCTGGTCATCCCCAACATCATCGATGACAGCGTGCCCATAGGCAAGGACGACAGCGAGAATGTTGAGATAGAAAAGTTCGGTGAGCCTGTTGTTCCCGATTTTGAAGTTCCCTACCATGTTGATATCATGGAGTCATTCGACGGCATCGACCTTGACGCTGCAAGAGAGACATCGGGCAACGGTTTCTACTACCTCAAGGGCGATATCGCAAGACTTCACTCTGCTATACTCTCCTATGCAAGAGATTTCATGATCGACAGGGGATTTACTTACTATGTACCTCCTTTCATGATAAGATCCAGCGTTGTTACAGGCGTTATGAGCTTCGCTGAGATGGAGAACATGATGTACAAGATCGAGGGCGAGGATCTGTACCTGATAGGTACTTCCGAGCACTCCATGATAGGCAAGTTCATCAAGACAACTCTGCCTGAGGCTACCCTGCCCCAGACCCTCACCAGCTATTCTCCCTGCTTCCGTAAAGAGGTAGGCGCTCACGGCATCGAGGAGAGAGGTGTGTACCGTATACACCAGTTCGAAAAGCAGGAAATGATCGTTGTCTGCAAGCCTGAAGACAGCAAGACCTGGTATGACAAGCTGTGGCAGAACTCTGTTGACTTCTTCCGTTCACTGGATATCCCTGTACGTACTCTCGAGTGCTGCTCGGGTGACCTGGCTGACCTGAAGGTAAAGAGCTGTGACGTTGAAGCTTGGAGCCCCAGACAGAAGAAGTACTTCGAGGTAGGTTCCTGCTCGAATCTGGGCGATGCTCAGGCAAGAAGACTCCAGATAAGAGTAAAGGGCGAGGACGGCAGCAAGTACTTTGCACACACCCTGAACAATACCGTTGTTGCTCCTCCCAGAATGCTGATAGCTTTCCTTGAGAATAACCTCAACGGCGACGGCACAGTATCTATCCCCGAACCCCTGAGAATGTACATGGGCGGCAAGGACAAGCTGGTTCCCACAAAGTAATAATAATTATGCGCACTTTCTCCGTCCTCAGGGCGGGGAGAGGCGTTTGCTGTACCATCTCCGACAATGATATTTATAGGAGAATGAAAGCATGAGCGAATTTAAAAATGTTGATACAGACGCTTTCGGAAAAGTAAATACCCCGAAAGAACGCAGTGAGATAATGTGCGAAAATTACGGCAGGATGTGCCTTGAATACGCAGGCATCTGCCGCAGATACCGCTCTATGCTCGATAATAAGGACAAAGATATTTTTCGGCTGAGAGAAGAAGTGATAAGCTATCAGAATACCCTGTTTTCCAAAGAACGGCAGATAAAGGACTTGCAAAAAAAGATAGCAAAGCTGAATAAAAAACTGCTGAAAGCTCAGCACGATTAGGGTAATGTATACACGGAAGAACCGTATCTTCGCCGCACCTTTATGTGGTGCGGCGAGTTTTTTGAGAAGGAGCAGACCGTATGGAAAATTTTGATATCATAGTTATTGGCGCAGGTCATGCGGGCTGTGAGGCTGCGCTGGCAGGGGCAAGACTTGGTCTTAAAACTGCATTGTTCACCATAACGCTGGACGCTGTTGCCAATATGCCCTGCAATCCGTCGATAGGCGGTACTGCAAAGGGTCATCTTGTGCGCGAGATAGACGCTCTAGGCGGCGAGATGGGCAAGGCGGCGGACAAGACCCTTATACAGAGCCGTATGCTGAACCGCGGCAAAGGCCCTGCGGTACACAGCCTGCGTGCGCAGATAGACCGTGTGGCTTATCACAGGCTTATGAAAAAGACCATCGAGGACACCGAGGGGCTTTTCCTGAAACAGGCTGAGATAACAGATGTACTGTTTGAAGATGACGGCAGGACCGTCCGCGGTGTGCGCACACATCTGGGTGTTGAATACGGCTGTAAAGCTGTCATCATCGCCAGCGGCACTTACCTTAACGGCGAGATACACGTAGGTACTACCACCTATCCCAGCGGCCCTGATTCGGTACTTCCTGCAAGAAAGCTCTCCGACAGCCTGAAAGCTGCGGGCATGACTTTACGCCGCTTCAAAACAGGCACTCCCGCCAGAGTACATAAGCGTTCCATCGATTTTTCAAAGCTTGAAGTCCAGCACGGCGATGATGATATCACACCTTTCTCATTCACCAATAACGGCGATATCGAAAACAAGGTTGACTGCTATGTGGGCTACACCAACGCTGAAACTCACAAGGTCATAACCGATAATATCCATCTTTCGCCTATATATTCGGGCAGGATACACGCTATCGGTCCAAGGTACTGTCCTTCCATCGAGGACAAGATAATGCGATTTTCGGACAAGCCCAGACATCAGCTTTTTATCGAGCCTATGGGTCTTGATACGGAAGAATACTATCTCCAGGGCATGAGTTCTTCTCTGCCTGTTGATGTTCAGCTGAAATTCCTGAGGACTATCGAGGGTCTTGAAAACGTGGAGATAATGCGTAACGCTTATGCTATCGAATACGACTGCTGTGACCCCAACGATCTTCTGCCCACCCTTGAATTCAAGGAATTCCACGGGATATACGGTGCAGGACAGTTCAACGGCACATCGGGTTATGAGGAAGCGGCGGCACAGGGTCTTGTAGCGGGTATAAACGCCGCACTGAAACTTAAAGGCGAAGAACCCATGGTACTGGACAGAGCCAGCAGTTACATCGGCACACTGGTGGACGACCTTTGCACCAAGGGCGTATCCGACCCTTACCGTATGCTTACCAGCCGAAGCGAATACAGACTTCTGCTGAGGCAGGACAACGCCGACCTGAGACTTACCGAGACAGGTCACAGTGTAGGTCTTATCGATGATGAGAGGTATGCGGCTTTCCTGAAAAAGAAAGAGCAGATAGAAGCTGAGATAAAGCGTATCTCGGCGATAAACACTGCGCCCTCCGAAAAGCTGAACGAATATCTGGTATCACAGGGCACAGACCCAATAAACAACGGCATAAAGCTGGCACAGCTTATTCGTCGTCCTCAGCTGACATACAAGGGTCTTGCATTTATCGACCCTGAGCGCCCCGAGCTGCCAGACGATGTATGCGAGCAGGTGGAGCTGATGATAAAGTACGAGGGATATATCAAGATACAGCTGGAGCAGGTAGCGGCTATGCGAAAGCTTGAAAACAAAAAGATACCCGAGGATATCGACTATTCAAAGGTAGGCTCACTGCGCCTTGAAGCCGCTGAAAAGCTGGCGAAGATACGTCCTCTCTCCGTAGGACAGGCAAGCCGTATCAGCGGTGTGAATCCTGCGGATATAAATGTTCTGCTGGTATATCTTGAGACTATAAAGTAGCCCGCACCCAATAGGAACGATTTCAAAGGAGTGACAAGATGTCAACTGTATGTGCTATATCTACCCCCCTTGCAGAGGGCGGTATATCTGTTATAAGGATAAGCGGCGAGGGCGCTTTTGAGTGCGCGGCTAAAGTTTTCAAACCTTTCACCTGTGAGAGTGTTGAAAAAATGCAGGGCTACACCTGCGCCTACGGTCAGATACATGACGGCGAAAAGACCGTGGATGACGGCGTGCTGACGGTTTTCCGTGCGCCACATTCCTACACGGGTGAAGATGTCTGCGAGATATCATGCCACGGCGGTATCTATGTTACCAAAAAGGTGCTCAGACTTTGTCTTGAAAACGGCTGTGAGCCTGCACAGGCGGGTGAATTCACAAAGCGCGCTATGCTCAACGGTAAGCTTTCACTTACACAGGCTGAGGCTGTAATGGATACCATAGCGGCACAGGGCGAATATGCTCTGGCTTCCGCGAACCTCACAAGGCAGGGCAGCCTTTTCGGGCAGATACACAAAGTCACAGGCGAGCTGGTAAAGCTTCTGGGCGAGCTGGCGGCATGGGTGGATTATCCCGAGGAAGACCTCCCAGCAGTAGAGGAAACAGCTCTCCGCGAAAGCATAAAAAATGCCCTGGCTGTCACAGGCAAGCTTATCGCCGACCATGACAACGGTATGCTGATAAAGCAGGGAATAGATACTGTAATTGCGGGCAAGCCGAATGTTGGCAAATCGACCCTGATGAATCTTCTGCTGGGCTATGACCGTTCTATCGTAACCGATGTTGCGGGCACTACCCGTGATGTTATCGAAGAAAGCGCAAGACTGGGCGAACTGGTATTCAAACTTTCTGATACAGCGGGCATACGCGACACCGAAGACAAGGTAGAGAAGATAGGTGTCGAAATGGCTGAAAAGCGTCTTGATGAGTGTATGTTCGTTATCGAGGTTTTTGATACCTCGGTGAAACCCGATGACGACGACATCGCCCTGCTTGAAAAGGTAAAGTCATCACGCAAGAGAAGCCTTATCGTGCTGAACAAATCCGACCTTGAAAGCGCCGTTGATGAAAGCTTTTTCAGGGGATACAGCGAAAACATCGTGTGCATATCCGCAAAGAATCTCGATGACAGGTCGCAGATACAGGCGGCTGTGGAAAAGATATTCACACCCGAAAATTACGATGTGAACAGCACGATATTCGCCAACGAAAGACAGAAAAGCTGTCTTGACAAAGCGCACGAAAATCTCAGCGCGGCGCTTGAAGCCCTGGATATGGGCGAAACTCTCGATGCTGTAACAGTGATGATAGACTTCGCCGCAGATTCTCTGCTTGAACTTACAGGCGAAAAAGCCACCGAAGCCGTTGTCGCCGAAGTATTCTCAAAATTCTGCGTTGGTAAGTAGGAATACCCCAATTCGGCTGTATATTGCTATAAACGATAATTTATCGCACGGACTGCGGATTCTACTGGGGAAAACCTTTCTGAAGAAAGGTTATTCCCCAGACCCCTTTCCAAAGACTTCTCTCTCTTTTTGGCAGGGGGCAGATATCTTTATAAAGTTCACTTAGTACGGTAACTAACTGCACTTTATAGAAATAGCTGCCCCCTGCCAAAAAGAAATAAAAGTTTTCGGGGATGGAGTCAACATCAGCAAAGCTGACGTTTGAGGAGGACCCTTTTTCAAAAGGGTCTTCCTCAATAAAGCCCGCAGTCCATATGATAAATTATTATTTGCAGTAATACACAGCCGGATCGGGATATTCTTTTTTTCTAAAAAAATTTTTTATCTGCTGCAAGGATATTGTGTTTTCAAACGTATTATATACAGAAAACCAAAAAGACCCGCTGCCGACCCCCTCGGCGGCGGATCACAAGGGGGTGGTTGACTGTGGAAACAGCTTGTTTCGAGATAAGCGGTTTTGATGCCGTTTATGATGAATATTTTGACATGGTGTACAGGATATGCTTTGTATATTTTCACGGCCATACTGCCGATGCTGAAGACGCGGCGCAGACTGTATTCATGCGTTACCTTGAAGCGGACAATGCTCCTGCTGTGGGTGAACACACAAAAGCGTGGCTGATAGTAACGGCACAGAATGTCTGCAAAACGATGCTGAGAAGACATCACCGCAAGGACAAGGAGCTTGATTCAGCGGCGGAAAAAGGCGCGGGTTTTGAATACAGGGAAGTCATGGATGCAGTTATGCGTCTGCCCGAAAATGAGCGCATGGCTGTCTACCTAAACCTTTATGAGGGATATACAGCCGCCGAGACCGCGAAGCTGATGGGATGTCGTGAAAATACGGTATATTCATACATACACCGTGCAAGAAAAAAGCTGAAAAAAGAATTGGGAGGGTGAGACTATGACAGACAAAGAGCTTGATAACAAGCTTGCAGCTGCTTTCGATAATGTTCGAGCTGACAGTTCTGTCAAAGCTCGCATTCGGAAAGGCTTAACAGGTGATGTTATGGAGAACAATAAGATAATCGTCAGCAGCACGGCAAAGGAAAACAGCAGTACGGATAAGATAAAAGTAAAGCGCCGCGGCAGGATCGCCGCAGCAGTCATCGCAGGCGTTTTAGCAGTGGGCGGAGGTTCATACCTGCTGAAAGGCGGGTTTGACTGGGTCACACCACACAGGGATTCATCAGCGGCATATACCGACTTTATTGAATCCGCTTTGTATGAAAAATTCGGCTACTATTCAGATATATGGAAACTTCCGAACGGAAGATTCCTTATCAAACAGAGCTATGATGATTACGGTGAAATCAAAATTCCCAATGACTATGAATGGTGTGAAAATCATTATTTTATTTTTGACCCTGTAACGGAATCAGTGATTGGCGATGAGATAGTATCTCATTTTTGCAGTGTAGAAATATACGAAAACTGTATAGGTATATGGTATGTCGAACAGCCTCAGGACCCGGATACTCCCATTAAAATAAAAGGTTCGCTTTTCGATTTCGACCTTAATCCGATAAAGGAAAACATCAGATTTGACCTCAACGACAGCCAAATACCGTGTATGCCTATGGTATCCGACAATAACGATATATATATTGCGGGCTTAAACTATGAGACCGATAAGGAAAAACTGTCGGTATATGATATTGACGGCAATACTATATATGAAAGTGACGTGGTCTACCACATAGACAGCTGTACCCTTGCCAAGTGTGGCAAATACTTCTATTACACTATTCAGGATGAGGATGATGAAGCTGAAATTATTAAAGGCATAGCCATCAGCGATGGTTATACCGATTGTGAACATACCGACAGCATATATAACAGCGATTCTGTAACTGACGAATATGAACCGCTGTATTTTGACATCGGAAAGTATCTGTACACCGTTTACTACACTGAAAGCGGCAAGCAGATGATAAGACGCATAGATATGACAGGCAAAGAAGAACTTTATTTCGGCGAACCTGAAGATGTTATCAACTATATCGGATTCATGCCTGAATATTACTATGTTTCAAATGACGGAAGATATCTGTTCACTTGCTCTTTGGAAAATCTGGAATCGTCCATATCATACGTCAATGTTTACGATATAGAGAACAATTTCAAAAAGGTATATGAAAAAACGATGTATGAAGCAGGCAGATGTTTCACCCGTGATGGCTGTAATTTGCTTTTCAATGAAGCCTCAGGCAATGTGTGCTTAGGCGATATTCATGAAAAAGGTGTTAATACACCGCGGCTTGAATCGACTTTATGCTTCAATATTTTCGGAAAAGAGTATCCGGAATTCGACATAAAAAATATCGAAAAGAACGACACAACAGATACAACAGACACAACAAATACATCAGATACATCAGATGCTGCACATTATTTCAACGGCGAAGCTGTCGATGAACTGCCTGTATCGAATGAAGAACTGGGATTTGATCCCGATGCTGAACAGATAAGAGACAAGTTCGATTCAAATTCGTATATATGGAGATTGTCAAACGGCGATCTGCTGGTAGGAAGGGATTTTAACAGACGCGCAGATGAAATTGGTATCACAGAAGATTCAGATTTCTATGTTTATATTTACGAGCCTGATACAAACTCGGTCAAGAGCATATTGACAACTAATTCCAAGGATTCGATATTGGTTCAGGTAGAGGAAAACTGCATAGTTTTTGTCAAACGCAAAGAAAATGCCAAGACTGATACCGAATATAACTACGAATTTTATGATCTTGATCTTGCACCCATCGAAAACAGTACATTCAGTTTCGATGCAGGACGTTCTGAACCTAAGCTCCTGATAACACCCGATAATAAATCGTATATATTTGGTTCGGACTCCTGTATTTACGACAGCAACGGCAGCGTTATCCATAAAATCGAAAATTCCGGTTATTTTTTTCAAAATATAAAAATATCGAAAAACGGCAAGTGCATCTATTACGCTTCAGCTAAAGACAATACCATAACTTTGCACACTGTTTCACTTGATGACGGATATGCTTATGCCGAATATACCTACGAAACATACAAAGATTGGGAACTTCCGTTATATTTTGACAGCGGAAAATATCTGTATCTCGTTTTCGGTGATAAAGACGGTAAACAGCAGTTCAGACGTATAGACATGACGGGCGATGAAGAACCTGTATACGGAACGCCCGAAGATGAGCTGGTATTTGATGAAATGGCGGGAGATAATAATGGAGATCAGTGCAATACTTTTGTAACAAAAGACGGTAAATATCTGTTTTTAAGTAACACTGGTGAATACAGCGGCGAACTTCGCATTTATGACATAGAGAACGAATTTAAGAAAGTTTACGAAACAAATATCGATAGCCGTATTATTCGCAGAGACGGTATGAATATACTTTACGATGAGACTACAGGTGATGTATGCCTGAACAGCAGTCATAATAACTGCTTCAACCTTTTCGGAAACGAGTATTCAAACTTAGGTTTGTCCTGATCTGTATTTCTGTATTACGACCCACCATAACAAAAAAATTTCCGCCCGCGCTGAGATTATAGCAAACGACATGAATTTTAACACTTATACCAGCCACAATTGCAAAAAGTAAAGCATCTGCGGTTGGTATAAGTGAAAATTTATATGTCGTTTACTATAACACTCGGCGCGGGCGCATTTTTTGCTGTGATTTTTACTAAAAAGACAAAAAAAGTTCTTTACAAATGTGGATAAATGTGTTATAATATTTTTTGTATATATCGAACAGAAAGGAGATATCTATGGCAGGCATGATATTCGACTCACATTGTCATTACGATGACAGAGCTTTTGACGAAGACAGATTTGAACTGCTGGACAAGCTGCTGGTGAGTGAGGGTCATGTTGTTGACAAGATGCTCCATGCGGCGGTAGATGAAAAGTCCTCGCTGTTTGGTATAGAAACGGCTGAAAGATACGTGAATTACTATACATCCATAGGCTTTCATCCAGAGTATGCCGACGATGTTCCCGATAATTATATGGAGATACTTAATGCGCTGTATGAAAAAGCGTCCGGTACAGGTAAACTCCGTGCAGTGGGCGAGATCGGTCTTGACCACCACTATGAGGGATACAACGCCGAAAAGCAGAAGACTCTTTTTACAGATCAGGTGAGATTTGCAAAGGAGAAGGAACTCCCCGTTATAATCCACTGCCGCGATGCGACGGAGGAATGTATGGGCGTTCTCAGTGAACTTCGACCTGCGGGCGTTATGCACTGTTTTTCGGGCTCGGCTGAAACGGCTGAGGAAGTCGTGGGACTGGGTATGTATATAGGATTCACGGGGGCGCTGGCTTTCAAGAACAACAAGAAAGCGAAACGCGCCTGCGAGGCAGTGCCGCTTGAACGGCTGCTGCTTGAAACGGATTGTCCCTACATGGCACCGCCGCCTTACAGAGGTGAGCGAAGCGACAGTTCGATGATAGCCGAGACTGCTAAGGTCATGGCGGAGATAAAAGGAGTTTCCGCGGAAGAGGTGCTTCGGGCAACTAACGAAAATGCCTGCAGGCTCTTCGGGATACGCTGACCGAAGCGATACTATAAATTTTGGAGATGAATGAATTGGCGGAGACACTGTATTTGGTGATACCATGTTATAACGAGGAGGAGATGCTGCCCATAACCGCAAAGGCTCTGATGAAAAAGATGGACGGGCTTATTGCTGAGGGCAAGGTGAGCAGTGAAAGCAAAGTAATGTTCGTGGACGACGGTTCAAAGGACAATACCTGGGAAGTTATACAGAAGCTTCACGATATGCCCCAGACAAACCTGTTTACGGGTATAAAGCTTTCAAGAAACAAGGGTCACCAGAATGCACTGCTGGCAGGACTTATGACTGCCAGACAATATGCGGACATACTGATATCTATGGACGCAGACTTACAGGACGATATCAATGCTATAGACGGTATGCTTGAAAAGCGTGCCGAGGGCTGTGAGATAGTATACGGTGTAAGGTCTTCAAGAGAGACCGATACGGCGTTCAAGAGGAACACAGCCAGAAGCTATTATAAAATGCTGGAATTCATGGGCGTTGAGATAACCTACGACCATGCTGATTACAGGCTGATGAGCAAGAGGGCTGTCGATGCACTTGCAGAGTTCAAGGAGGTAAACCTGTTCCTCAGAGGAATGGTACCTATGGTGGGCTTCAAGAGCGACATCGTTAAGTACGAAAGAAACGAGCGTGTAGCAGGCGAATCAAAGTATCCCCTGAAAAAGATGCTGGCTTTCGCAGTGGAAGGTATAACTTCACTTTCGGTAAAGCCCATAAGATTTATCACAGCACTTGGCGTTGTGATATTCCTCGTTTCCATCATCATGCTGATATATTTCCTGATAGCAAAGGCAGTAGGCGATACTGTCAGGGGCTGGGCTTCAACGATAGTATCCGTATGGGCTATAGGCGGATTACAGATGCTGGCGATAGGAGTCATCGGCGAATATATCGGCAAGATATATCTTGAAACAAAGGCAAGACCTAAGTTTATAGTTGATATAAACTTAGAAGAAACACAGGCGTGAAAACAAACCTAAATTGATTTAAAAAGGAGTAAAAGAAAATGGCTGAGAATTTACACATATCGGGAACAGTAACCAAGGAAAAGATAGACAATACCGCACTGGTAGAAGCTATCAATGATATGAGAAAGGCATTCAGTGCAGATACTCAGAACAAGGTAATTAATACCGCACTGAGATCTACATTCCTTGTACCCGCTATCATCGAAAAGGGTCAGGAGCTGGTTGCTGACCAGAACAACCACGTACAGTTCAAGGACAAGCAGGAAGCTAAGTTCATGCTGGTAAACAAGCCTATCCGCGATGAGCAGGGCAACCAGACAGGTTCTGTATCTTTCTTCCCCGTATTCACCGATGCTGAGGAGCTGAAGAAGCTGAACACAGACCAGCTGTACAGACCTTTCGCTATGAAGTTCAGCGATATCGCTTACCTGACAGAGAGCACTCCCAACGTTGAAGGCTTTGTTATCAATCCCTTCACCAAGGAGCACAACCTGCCTTTCACCAAGCCTATGCTGGAATCCATCAAGCAGACCCTTATCAACTTCAAGAAGACCAAGGACGCTGCTATGGCTGCCGCTGCTGAAGCTGAGGCTCAGGAGGCTGCTGAGGGCGAAAAGCCTGACATCACTGTATCTTCTTCCGAAGAGCAGTAAGGCTTAGATACCACGATCATTACGGTCGGGACGGCGGTGCAGCAAAGGGTATCCGATGATATCCTTTGCCTGCGAACTGTTCCGACCATTTTTGCGGAGGGAACAACATGAGATACATATACTGTCCGCAGTGCGGAAGAAAACTGGTGGAAAGACCTGCGGGCGATGAGGGTCTTGTGCCCTACTGCGAGGGCTGTGAAAAACTGTGGTTCGATACTTTCCCAAGCTGTTCCATAGTTCTGGTCGCTAACGAGTTCGATGAGATAGCGCTGCTGAGACAAAATTATATGTCGGACAGATATACTACATTTGTTTCGGGCTATATAACTCCCGGTGAGAACGCCGAACAGACAGCAGTAAGGGAAGTCGCCGAAGAGATAGGCATTAATGTTGAAAACCTCGATTACGCAGGTACTTACTGGTTTGAAAAACAGGGACTTCTTATGCACGGCTTCATCACAAGGGTTAAAAAACAGCCCCTGGTACTGTCATCAGAGGTGGACTGGGCTGACTGGGTGCCCGCTGAAAAAGTGATAGAGACTATATTCCCCGACTCCCCAGGAAATGCAGCTTTTGCAATCTATAAAAAATTCATGGGCGAGTATTTCGGTAAAAAATGACCCCCGCATCGGAAAGGACGATTAACAATGGCTCTTGACGGAGTATTTCTGAGTGAGATAAAAAAGGAACTCATGCCGCTTATCGGCGGAAGAGTGGATAAGATACATCAGCCCTCAAAAGGCGAGCTGCTTTTTGCACTGCGCACCTATGACGGTCTTAAAAAACTGCTGATAAATACGGTGGCAGGCACAGCAAGACTTCACCTGACAAATGCGGATATCGAAAACCCGAAACAGCCCCCCATGTTCTGTATGCTGATGAGAAAGCACCTTTCGGGTGCAAAACTCGTGGGCATAAGACAGCCCGATTTCGAGCGTGTTATCATGATGGATTTCGATGCTACCAACGAACTGGGCGATATGGTAAGGCTGACGGTGACCGTTGAACTCATGGGCAGAAGAGCGAATCTCCTGCTTACAGATGAGAACGGAAAAGTTATAGACAGCATCAAGCGCGTGTCTACCGAAGTTTCCGAGACCCCGGTGCTTCCCGGAGTTGTCTATACCCTCCCCGAAAGCGACGGCAGACTTTCCCTGACGGAATGTTCAAGGGAAGAGTTTGAAGAAAAACTGGCAGAGTCCTCAAAACAGGAACTCTCAAAGGGCATAATGAAGACCCTGCAGGGCATCTCCCCCGTATTCGCAAGAGAATGTGCTTTCTTTACCTCACATTCAGCCGAAGTGACCGTGGGCGAAATGACCCCTGACCATAAGGACAGACTGTGGTTCTATATCAAAAAGATCAGAGAACAGATCGACAATAGCGATAATAAATTCACCGTGATAAAGACCACAAGCGGCGAACTGAAAGATTTCTGTTTCTGCAATATAGATCAGTACGGCGGACTTATGGTGACAAAGCAGTTTGAAAGCCCCTCCGCCCTGCTGGATTATTTCTATTCCGAAAGAGATAGCCTTTCCCGTACAAGACAAAAGGCTCAGGACCTTTTCAGACTTCTGGCGAATACCATCGACAGAACGGAATCAAGGGTAAAAAATCAACAGCTTGAACTGAAAGACTGCGCTAAAAGAGAACAGCTGAAACAGTACGGCGACCTCATTACCGCAAACCTCTATACCCTCGAAAAAGGCATGACAGAGGCTAAACTCATAAACTTCTATGACCCCGAACAGGTCGAAGTCACAGTAAAACTCGATAAGCGCCTGACCCCTGTCCAGAACGCCCAGAAGTATTTTAAAGAATACCGCAAACTGGATACCGCGGAGAAAGTCCTGCAAAAACTGATAGCCCAAGGCGAAGAGGAAGCAAAATACCTCGATACCGTCCTCGATGCCCTCACCCGTGCAAGAACGGAGGGCGATATTGCCGCACTCCGACAGGAACTTACCGAACAGGGATATATCAGCCGAAGCAGACAGAAAGGCAAACCGCCGAAAGCACTTCCGCCGATGAAATTCAAGTCCAGCGAGGGATATGAGATCCGCGTGGGAAGAAATAATGCCCAGAACGACAGACTGACTTGTAAAGATTCCAAAAAGACCGATGTGTGGCTCCATGCAAAAGATATCACAGGCTGTCACGTAATAATCAGCTGTCCCGACAGAGGAGAAGCCGCAAAGTTCACCCCAGATGAACTTCCACCCGACCGTACCATAGAAGAAGCAGCGATGATAGCGGCATACTATTCAAAAGCGAAGAATTCATCGAGATGTGATGTGGACTATACCTTTGTAAAATTCGTAAAGAAACCAGCGGGATCGAAACCGGGCATGGTTATATTCACACATAACTATACGATAACGGTAAAGCCGGATGAAGAGATAGTGCAGGGATTGGAAAATCAATAAGCGCGGTAACAAACCTGCGCACTAAACAAACTATGCCGCGAATCAAAGCGCGCGGTCAAGCCTCGCGCTAGCAGGCTTGCGGAGAGCTCGAGAGGCAGAGCCTCTCGGTCAAGGCACAAAAGCGAAGCGGCAACTAAGCAATAAATAAAACAGCTACCTTCCGACTAAATAGGGCGCGGCAATAAAAAAATCGAGCGTGGACAAATCAACCGTCCACGCTCTTTCTATTTGCGGATATTATTGCCGCGCCCGTCATCGGACAGCGAAGCGTCTCCGATGACTCGACCCGCCAGGGGCGACAAGTCCCCGCACAAACCCGAGAAATGAGGTGCGACACCCCCACACACAAACTGTCCGCATAAATATGACATTATGCACCATCAAACGCTGCTATCTTCCGCATAACAATTCACCCCAACAAACAAAAATATGTTCATTTTGTTTCCGCAGAACCCCACAAAATCAAAAAAAGTCAAGTACCAGGGACGTTATGCACAAACAACTCGGGTTAAATTTGTTTAACAATATCTTTACAATTGCGAAAAAATATGTTATAATATATATACCCGAAACGAAAACTTTCGCATTAAAATGATCTTTGCAGGGCAGGATTATGTTAAACGACATAAATTTTCTTACTTATCCCAACCACAGCTACAAAAAGCATAGCATCTGCGGTCGGTCTAAGTGAAAATTTATATGTCGTTTACCATATAAATACCAACCCTGTTATCTAAAAGGAGGAATATTCACAATGGAAGAGCGTTTGCAGACTATACAGTCGGTCAAGAATAAAAAGGTGCAGATAGGAGTTATCCCGGGGCATTTTGCTACGAACCACTCCCACGTAAATTATTATGTTGACATGACATCAATAAAGACCAGCCTGAAGATGGCAAAGGAAGCCGCTCAGGAGCTTGGCAGCACTTATGCCAACACCAATATCGAAACGATAATCTGTCTTGAAGGTACAGAGATTCTCGGCGGTTTTCTGGCTGAATATCTTTCTCAGGCGGGCATAAACAAAGGCGAGGATATCAACCTCATCACCCCCGAACTCAACGCCGTTAATCAGATGATCTTCCGCGACAACACGCAGAAGAAGGTATGGGGCAAGCAGATACTCCTTCTGATATCCAGCGCTTCGACAGGTAAGAGTATCAGGCGTGCTGTTGATTGTCTGCAGTACTACAACGGCAAGCTTGCAGCTGTTGGCGCGATATTCTCGGCTATCGAAAAGTTTGACGATATCCCGATACACGCGCTGTTCACCGACAAGGATCTTCCCAACTATCAGACTTTCCCCGCTAATGTGTGCCCCATGTGCAAAAACAGCCAGAAAGTCGATGCTCTGATAAACAGTTTCGGTTATTCCAAACTTTGATGATTTTTCACGGATGCGGTTGTTTTTCAACAGCATCCGTGTTTTTTTGTTGAAAACTTTTCCGCGATTGCGGAGAAATAAATCGTCCCTTGATGTTGCATGATCTTATATTTATGCGGATAGTTTGTAGCGGTGACTTCGTCGACCGCGTGACGCGCCTTTTGACAGGGCGGAAGTTCACTATTATTTAAACACAAAGATATTTTCTATCGGCGCATTTTTTTCATCCCATTCCTCATCAATATCATTATCCTGTAATCCAAAACTAATACCGGGAAGATCTTTTATTATATATACCATCTCGATGATCTGCCCGCTTTCTACAGGTTTCCCAATGTACTTTTCAACATCCCTCAGATAAGAACCAATACCGACCTTTCCATTTACTTTACCTTTGAAATCATTGCGTACCATTATCTGTATCAGTTCTCCATTTTCAAACCAGAAAATAATATCAGCTGTGATTATTTTTTTCACATAGTTATTATCAGCTGTTTTATATGGTATGTTTTCAATACGAAGGAGTTCAATAATACCATCATAACCTGCACCTATATCGTATCTGCCCACACTTTTACCGGGAATTATTTCATATGGATCCATTTTTAACCCTCCTGAAATTAATTATAATGCCCTAATAGCAAAACAAATTACTTACTACCTGTAATTCGCAGTATAAGTATATCATGTTGGGTATAGATTGTCAATAATCAGCACTCGGTTCAGGCATAAAACAGCTTAGTTTATTTAGTACGCAGGTTAATTACCGCGCCTTATAACCTTGTCAACCCCTAACAAAAACTTCTATGTTTTACACAACCCCATTTTAATTTTTTTGTTTACTCCACTATACAAACTCTTTAATCTGCATCCGTAAAACCCCTATGATTCGGGAAATTTTCGTATCTGTTACAGTTTTTTGTTACTATTTGCCCGCGTTAAGTAACAAACGGTTAAAAAACGGTAACAAGAACTTTTTTGGACAGTTGAAACTCAACATCCCCATTTTCAAAATTGTTGAAAACTCTGTTGAAACTGTTGAAAAGAGGGTGTATAAACTGCTATAACCCCATTTTATTGTTGAAAACTTTTCCCGTTTCAACAATCGTCCTTTTTTTCTCCCATTAGTGTTACCAAGTTGTAATCAAAGAGTTACACAGCCTGTCCCAAAAGACGTACTTCAAACACCCATCGTCAATTTGACATCCGTATTCAACTGTAATAAAACAGTAATAAAAATGACATTCCGATAACGCGGAAAAATCCATTTTTGGGCGTTTTCGCGACGCTTTACAAAAAATTCACAATATAAAATCTATCTTAAATCGATTACAGCTGTTGAAAATTCTGCCGTTTTCTGGTACAATTGTGGAAACACCTGAATTTTATCCTACGGAGGTACCATCATGAGTATAACCTACAACGAAAAAGAACGTTCATTCAAACTTCGCGCCAATAACACCGACTATATGTTCAAGGTGATAAACGGCGAATATCTCGGCCATGTTTACTACGGCAAAAAAGTCCCCGATGAGGATATGGACTGGCTGCTGCGCTTTGACGAAAGCCCTTTCACCCCCGAGAAAAACAACCGTGACAGAGCTGTTTATCTCGATACCACACCCTTTGAATATCCATGCTTCGGTATCGGCGATTACCGTGAAAGCACATTGAAGATACTTGACAGCGATGGTATGTCCACCTGTGACCTCAGATATGTGAGCCACAGGATTTTCGACGGCAAGCCCGCTCTTGAGGGTATGCCCGCAACTTTCGCCACCGAAAAAAGTCCCGCCCAGACCCTTGAAGTCACCATGAAAGATGCCCACACAGGTCTTGAAGCTGTGCTGGTATATTCGGTATTTGAAAAACTCGATGTCATCACAAGGTCGGTGAGGTTCAAAAATACTTCTGATAAGCCAATCAAGCTGACCCGCGCCCTTTCAGCCTGTGTTGAATTCGATACCGATAAATTTGATATGATAACTCTGAACGGCTCATGGGCTAGAGAACGCCATATCGAGCGCGCTCCCCTTCACCACGGCAAACAGAGCATCGATTCCTGCCGCGGTGAATCCTCCCACCAGAACAACCCCTTCGCCGCTCTATGCGAACATAACTCCGATGAAGACAGGGGCGAGGTGTTCGGTTTCAACTTTGTCTACTCGGGAAATTTCATCGCTCAGGCAGAAGTCACACAGCACAAAAAGACCCGCTTTGTTATGGGCATAAATCCCCTTGATTTTGAATGGCTCCTTGAATCGGGCGAAACTTTCACCGCCCCCGAAGTTGTTATGGTACACTCCGATGAGGGCATAGGTAAAATGTCCAGAATTTTCCATGACCTCTACCGCGAGAACCTTATCCGCGGCGAGTACAAAAACAAACGCCGCCCCATACTTATCAACAACTGGGAAGCTACCTACTTTGATTTCAACACCGATAAGATACTCTCCATCGCAAAGGAAGCTTCAAAGCTGGGTATTGAAATGCTTGTGCTTGATGACGGCTGGTTCGGTCACAGGGATTCCGATAATTCCTCTCTCGGCGACTGGTTCGTATACGAGAAGAAACTCCAGGGCGGCTTGAAGCACCTCGTTGATGAAGTAAACAAGCTGGGCATGAAGTTCGGTCTCTGGTTTGAACCCGAAATGGTCTCCCCCGATTCCGACCTCTACCGCGCCCACCCCGACTGGGCTATACAGATACAGGGCAGAGATATGACCCTCTGCCGCGAGCAGTACGTTCTGGATTACTCCCGCAAGGAAGTCCGCGACTACGTATACTCCATGATGAAGAATATCCTTGATAATGCCAACATCGAATACATCAAATGGGATATGAACCGCCAGCTCACCGAAGTTGGCTCAGCTGCTCTCCCCCCTGAAAGACAGCGGGAACTCTGGCACAGATACGTCCTAGGTGTATACGACCTCATGGGCAGGCTCACCACCGATTATCCCCATATCCTGCTGGAAAACTGCTCGGGCGGCGGCGCAAGGTTTGACCCAGGTATGCTCTATTTCTCCCCGCAGATATGGTGCTCCGACGATACCGACGCCATCGAGCGCCTTAAAATACAGCACGGCACTTCCATATGCTACCCCTGTTCGACGATGGGCGCACACGTTTCCGACTGCCCCAACCATACCGTCGGCAGAAACACTCCTTTCAGAACAAGGGGGCACGTTGCCATGGTGGGAACTTTCGGCTACGAACTCGATGTCACCCGTATCCCGCAGGAAGACAGGGATATGATACCCGCCCAGATAGATGAATTCAAAAAGTATAACCCCCTTGTACGCACAGGCGACCACTACCGCATAGGCAATATGTTTGAAGACAACACCTGGGACGCATGGATGTTCGTGGCAAAGGACAAGAGCGAAGCCCTGTTTGAATTCGTGCAGGTAATGGCAAGACCCAACTACCGCTCCCGCAGGATAAAGCTCAAAGGTCTCGACCCCGATGCTTACTACTATGAGGAAAGCGAGCCCGACAAGCTGATATCGGGTGCGGCACTTATGAACGCAGGTATCAACTGCGCAAAGATATGGGGTGTTGACGGCATAAGCGGCGACTACTCCTCTAAGATACTCCATTTTGTAAGGAAGTGACCCCATGGTACAAGGTTACAACTGCATGATAGTCCTCTCCCCCGAGGGCGACCGGTGGCTGATGTGCAAACGCCGCAAAGACCCCTACAAGGGGCTGTATAATCTGGTGGGCGGAAAGATAGAGCAGGGCGAAGAGGGCGAACACGCCGCCTACCGCGAACTCTTTGAGGAAACTTCCATAACCCGAGAACAGATACATCTTGAACGCCTTATGACTTTCGATTACCCCATGGACGGCTGTTATGTTGAAGTCTGGGCAGGTCAGCTGACTCAGCCCACCGAAGTCAGCGGCGATGAAAACGACCTTGAATGGCTGCCCCTCACCGAAGATTTCTTCGATATGAAAAAGTACGCAGGCGAGGGCAACATCGGTCATATGTTCGAGATACTGAAACTCCACCCCGAGCGATACTATATCAAATAATCTGACTACCCCTTTACCACACCACTTAATACGCCGGTATAATAATGATCACTAACTACGAAAGGAACTACCCATGACCTACCCCAACATCATCAAAGCCGAATTTCTCTCCCGCACCAACCGCTTTGTAGCCGAAGTCATTGTGGGCGGTCAGCAGGAAACAGTCCACGTAAAAAACACAGGTCGGTGCAAGGAACTCCTGATACCCGGCTGTGAAGTCTGGCTCACCGAGCCGAAAACCGAGGGCAGAAAGACCCGCTATGATCTGGTGGCTGTGAAAAAAAGCACGGGAGTACTTTTCAACATCGACAGTCAGGCGCCCAATAAGGTCATGCGTGAATGGCTGGATACTCGGGGCTTCGACAAAGTCACCCCCGAGTTCACCTACGGCGATTCCAGAATAGATTTTTATATGGAGCGTGGAAACGAAAAATATCTGCTGGAGATCAAAGGCTGTACCCTTGAATTCGACGGCATTGGGTACTTCCCCGATGCCCCCACCGAGCGTGGCGTAAAGCATATCCGCGAGCTGATAAAAGCTAAATCCAATGGCTTCAATGCCGCCATCGGATTTGTGATACAGATGGACGGAGTAACGGAAGTCCGCCCCAACACTGCCACCCACCCCGAATTCGGAACAGCCATGGAAGAAGCAAAAGCCGCAGGTGTGAAGGTACTGTTCTTCACCTGCCACACCGAACCCGACAAACTGGTCATCACAGGAATGAGAGAAGGCTAAAAAACACCGACAGGAAATTTTCAACCTGTCGGTGTTTTTTATGTTGAAAACTTTGCGTCCGAAATCCGTTCGTATACTATATTAATATACGGCACGAAAACAGTTGCCCCACCAAGAGTACCGCCGACAAAAATCACCCCGAATTTTTCAACACTAAATCCGGGTTTTCAACATTTCCTCTTGCTCACCACTATACTATTATAATACAGCGCCGCCGATCTCGCTGACCTCAATCCGTGGTATTCCTGATCGTTATGGTATACTCTATGCAGTCCCCCTTGTCGATGCGCTTCGCGGTAGCATCCACCCCCGCAAGCTTCATGACCTCCAACGCCTTGTTGACGGAGTTGAGATCACCCCGATCTTTTCAACACTAAGCTTAAGTTTTCAACATATCCGCCAGCCCACACCGATACTATTATAATATACCGCCGCTGATCTCGTGGACCTCAATCCGTGGTATTCCTGATAGTGATGGTATACTCTATGCAGTCCCCCTTGTCGATGCGCTTCGCGGTGGCATCCACGCCAGCCAGCTTCATGACTTCCAGTGCCTTGTTGACGGAGTTGAAAAACAGCCTGACATCTTTCAGCATGACAGCGCGTTTCTCGTAGCTGGACTTTTTCAGCTCTTCCCTTTCCAGTCGGGCTATGTACTTTTCCAGCGCGTCCACCGTCCAGCCGCCCCCTATGGTCTTCGCCAGTATCTCTTTTCGCAGACCGTCGTCCGTAATTTTCAGCAAAGCCCGCGCATGGCGCTCGCTCAGACCGTGCTCGATTATCAGCTGCTGCTCCTCTCGGCTCAGTTTCAGCAGACGAAGTTTGTTTGCTATGGTGGACTGCGCCATGCCCAGCTTGATGGAGACCTCCTCCCGCGTGACTTCCCTGCCGTCTATCAGCGCACTTATGGCGATGGCTTCTTCAAAACAGTTCAGATCACTTCGCTGGATATTTTCAAGCAAAGCCAGCACCGCCGATCGTCCGCGGTCAGCCTTGATGATAATGCACGGCACTGTCTTCAGCCCCGCCAGCTTCGCGGCACGCAGTCGCCTTTCGCCAGATATCAGCTCGATATCGTCTTCAACTCGCCTAACCGTCAGCGGCTGGATAATGCCGTTGGCGGTTATGCTTTTCGCCAGCGAGGTCAGTTCTTCGGCTGAAAAATGTTTCCGCGGCTGAGACGGGTTCGGGTGAATGTCCCCCACCCCTATGTCAACTACTCTGCCGAGTTCACGCAGTTCTTCCTCGGGACGTTCCTGCACCTCCACAAATGCCTTGGTTATAAAGTCGGTTATCCTGTTCATTCTCCTGCCTCCTTTTCGTTAAGATGATTTTACCACAGCCGCCGCAGATTTTCCATACACCTATGTCCAGAATATTTCGCCTTTTGCCGACACCCTTTTGCGACTCTCCTTTCGTTGCGACAGCACTCCCTGTTTTCAGCGGAAGATTTGTCGGTTGAAAAGATTTCTGGTCGGCGGCAAAATGTTCCACGTGGAACAATCCCACTCCAAAATCA
>NZ_FOAT01000002.1:0-25789 GCF_900109655.1 Hominimerdicola alba | reverse complement strand
CAGCAAAAATGTTCCACGTGGAACAATCCCTCACCAAAATCAGAGCACGGCAAAATGTTCCACGTGGAACATTTTCAGCGGAAGAAAAAACTCTACGTGCAAAACGCAGAAATTTTCAAAAAGGGGTTTTCAAATCTGCAAAAATGTTGTATAATAAAAACTACGATATAATCGGAAAGGGAGATACTATGGGTAAGATAATTGCCGTTTCAAACCAGAAAGGCGGCGTGGGAAAATCCACGACGGTCTGCAACCTTGCCGCTGTTTTTGGCGCAAGGGGCGAAAAGGTCCTCATTATAGATTTTGACCCTCAGGGGAACACAACCACAAGCTATGGTATACAAAAGCGAAGCATACGCAATACCGTGTATGATGTGCTGATGGGGGATTGTTCTCTATTTGAAGCTGTGTGCGCAACCGCGTTCAGGGGGGTGTCGGTTGTGCCGACTACTCAGGAACTTGCGGGCGCGGCTGTTCAGCTGATGACCATGGACAACAGGGCATATCAGCTGAGGAAAAAGCTGGAAGAAGCAAAGAATTTCTATGACCGCATACTCATCGACTGTCCGCCGACGCTGGATATGCTGACGATAAATGCACTGGTGGCAGCGGACTCGGTGCTGATACCTTTGCAGTGCGAATTTCTCTCGCTGGAAGGTCTGGTTGAACTGCACAGCACCATCGACCGTGTGAAGCAGACCTGGAACAAGTCACTTATCATCGAGGGTATCCTGTTCACCATGTGCGTTGACAGGTACAAGATTACGGGGCAGATAGTCAACGAGGTCAAGAAGCATTTTCCCAAGGAAGTTTTCTCAACTTCGATACCAAGAAATGTTGCACTATCCGAGGCGCCAAGTTTTGGTCAGCCTGCCATATACTATGACAAGAAAGCCAAGGGTTCTAAGGCTTATGAGGAACTAGCAAAAGAGATCATGAAGCGCGAAAAGAAGCGTAAGGACAAATAGTTTTTGTGGCGGATGAAAATGTTCCACGTGGAACATTTTGGTGATGGCGCGAGAAATCGGTGGGGAAGTTTGGACTTCGTTACTTAGGAATGTTGTACTATTCGTGACATCAGGTTTTGGTCAGCCTGCCATATACTACGACAAGAAAGCCAAGGGTTCTAAGGCTTATGAGGAGCTGGCGAAAGAGATCTTGAAGCGTGAAAAGAAGCGCAGGGACAAATAGTTTCTGTGGTGGGCTAAAATGTTCCACGTGGAACATTTTGGTGATGGTATGAGAATTCGGCGGGGAAGTTATGGACTTCGATACTTAGGAATTTTATACTATTCGTGACACCAAGTTATGGTCAGCCTGCCATATACTATGACAAGAAAGCCAAAGGTTCAAAGGCTTATGAGGAGCTGGCGAAAGAGATCATGAAGCGCGAAAAGAAGCGTAAGGACAAATAGTTTTTGTGGCGGGCGGAAATGTTCCACGTGGAACATTTTGATGATGGCGTGAGAATTCGGCGGGGAAGTTTGGACTTCGTTACTTAGGATTTTTGTACTATTCGTGACATCAGGTTTTGGTCAGCCTGCCATATACTATGACAAGAAAGCCAAGGGTTAAAAGGCTTATGAGGAGCTGGCGAAAGAGATCATGAAGCGTGAAAAGAAGCGCAGGGACAAATAGTTTCTGTGTCGGGTGAAAATGTTCCACGTGGAACAATAGATCAAAACACAAAGGAGAACCGGTTATGGCACTGTTTAATAATGAAAAACACGCAGAGAATCTGCTGAACAATATGGATATGAAGACCAAGCTGCTGGATTATACTGTTGCGATGCTGGTAGATCAAAAAGAGATCGAGCATGAGGAACTGGCAGGGATAGAGGCGAAGTTCGGTTACTTTATGGACATCAAAGATCACGGGTTAGAAGCACTGTTCAAGATAATCAAGAAAGAAAAGGTATGGTATTTTGCACTTCAGCAGGACTCGCTGAAACTGCTGACCATAAACGAAGCACAGTTTCAGAAGGTAACAGAAGATATGATCAGATTTCACCTCAGTGATGAATAAGGCGTTAACGATGAGAAGAAGTGACAGGGAAGTTGTCGATAAAGACGAGATAGCTGATTTTATCGGGACACAGCAGATAATCAGGGTCGGGTTTGCAGACGGCGGTGAAGTTTACATCGTGCCTGTGAACTATGGGTTTGATATCAGTGATGGAAATTTCGTGTTCTATTTTCACGGCGCTAAGGCGGGTCGAAAGTATGAGCTTGCGAAGAAAAGTCCCGATGTTGGATTTGAGATAGACGGAGGTTATCAGCTGATGCCCTCCGAAACAGCCTGCGGATACTCGGCACATTTTAAAAGTGTGATCGGGTCGGGCAGGCTTGATCTGATAGAAGATAATAATGAAAAGATACACGCTCTTGGCAGGATAATGGCGCAGGTGTCGGGCAGAGCCGACTGGGAATTCAGCGGGCAGATGCTTAGTGAGACTGCCGTGTTCAGGCTGGAAGTCAGAAGCCTGACTTGCAAGGCGAAATAGAAAGGAAAAATCAATGGCAAAGAAAAACAGAATGGGTTCGGGACTGGATATGCTTTTTGCGGAGAACACTCAGCCCGAAGTAAGTGCTGCTCCCGAGCAGGGAAGCGGCGACAGCGTGACCATGGTGAAGATCACTCTGCTTGAACCTAACAAGGATCAGCCCCGTGGGATATTCGATGACGAGAAGCTGGCGGAGCTGGCGGACAGTATAAAAGAGAACGGCGTTATTCAGCCCATACTTGCAAGACCTCTCGAGAACGGCGGCTATCAGATAGTTGCGGGTGAGCGCAGGTGGCGTGCTTCAAGGATGGCGGGTCTGACGGAAGTGCCTGTATACATAAAGGAGCTGGACGACAAGCAGACCATGCAGGTGGCGCTTATCGAGAACATCCAGAGGGCGGATCTTTCGCCTATCGAGGAAGCCAAGGCTTACAAAAATCTGATGGACACCTACAAAATGACTCAGCAGGAGGTAGCCCAGGCGGTGGGCAAGTCCCGTTCGGCGGTGGCAAATTCGCTGAGGCTGCTTGACCTTACGGGGTCGGTGCGTGATATGGTTGACAAGGGTGAGATATCCTTTGGTCATGCGAAGGTGCTTTCGGGCTGGGATCATCTGACGCAGAGGGAACTTGCTGAACTGATCGTCGAAAAGGATCTGTCCGTAAGAGAGCTGGAAGACGAGATCAAGAATGAAGAGCTCCGCGATAAAAGGGAAGATGCCGCAGAAAGAAGAAGTATGCGCAAGAACTCTGTCAAAAAGGACAGACCTTTCCTGTACGAGTTCGTGATGTCGGTGAACGTGCTGTCACAGTATGAAGTCAAGGCAAAGGAAGACCGCGACGGCGGTGTTAAAGTCGAGCTGAAAATACCAAAAGAAGCCGACGCCGAACAGATTCTGTCAAAACTCGCCGACTTTCTCACCGAGGAATAATGGTCTATCATACGGACTGCGGATTTTACTGGGGAAAACCTTTCTGAAGAAAGGTTGTTCCCCAGACCCCTTTTTCAAAAGGGTCTTCCTCAATAGAGTTCGCAGTACGTAGGGCAGAACATTATTCACGGCGGGGTAGAAAATGGGGCGAAAGGGCTTGACAAAAGGTCGGCGAAGGAGTATAATTAATTGTTGTCGGCAGATAAGAAATTTTTGTAAATTAAGGATAGAAGGATAAGTTATGAATTTAAAGAAAGCAGCAAACGTAAAAAACATAATCTGTCTGGCGGTGGTAGCAGCGCTGGGTGTTGGTATAATTGTCGTAGAGAAAAAGGGCGGCAAGGATATCAAGTCGAAGAACGACGGCAAGACATCTGTAAGCAGCTCGGAGAATGGTGAAACTGTCATTGGCGAGGACGGCCGCAGGAAAGTAATACTTTCGGCTGAAATACCCGAGTTGAACTGTGAGGCGATAGACTTCGGCGGAAATGTAGTATTTGCAGACACTGAGGGTAACTACTCCTTTATGGAAAACGGCAGCAGTGTAAAGGGAATATCCGTTAAGGACGACAGCGGTGCTGAGGTAGTATTCTCTATCGAAGACGGTAAACTGGTGCTGACGAGAGACGATCAGCCTGCGGGCGGATTTGTTTATGAGAATCACATGATCGAGCTGAAAGACGGCAAGCTGTATATTGACAGCAGTCCTGTTGAATACAAGGCGACTTCGTTCTCATCATACAGGCTGAACGATGAATACGTTATAGAGTGTACAGATAAGGGTAAGTACAGGCTGAAGGACAAAGACGGCAAGATCACAGATGAGTGTGTGATGAAAGAGAGCACGGGTGCTAAGATCAAGATCGTGGCAAACGATGATGGATTTTACACTGAGGGTGTGGACGACGGTTTCTTTTACAATGTGTACAGGCTGGGTGACGATCTGCTGACGACATCGTGGAGCAATGTGCTTTACATCAACGGACAGGAGCTTGTGCCTTACGGTTACACTGATAATTATGTTAATCCTGATATCAAGGTAGATATCGACAAGGTGAATGTTGAGGTTAAGAGACCTCCGATAGATTACGGTGTTGCGGCTACGGCTAACGGTGATATCAGTGCGCTGACCGAAGAGATGCTCGGTTATGTCAACGAGATAAGAAAGCTGTATGATATGCCCATGGTATACGGACTTGACGAGCTGGACAAGGCTTCGGCTATAAGGGCTGAGGAGCTGGCGCAGAATTACGGTCACACAAGACCCGGCGAAGATGAGAAGTCTTACAACACGGTGCTGACCGATGAGGGACTTATCTGGTGGCGCAGCGGCGAGAACATTGCCAAGGGCGGCACTAATGCAAGGGAAGTATTTGACAGCTGGATAAGCTCGGAGGAGCACAGGGCTGTTATACTTGACCCTGACATGAAGTATCTTTCTTTGTCGAATAGTGAGGCTGACGGAGTGACATACTGGGAGCTTCTGATGTTCAACGATTGTTATGTACCTGTTGAGGGCGCGGAAGAATAATTTTGAATTTGAGCCATAGTACTTTTGATAGTGCTATGGCTTTTATGTTGACAGTTTGGCTGGGGAGTGATATAATTGTTACTAATATAAACTGGAATATAGAGGAGCGACAAGTATGTTAGCCTACTATTTTTATCCTTTTGAACCCAATCAAAATGTTCGTGAATATTCCAAAGAACAACTGATGGATACCAAAATTGTAGAAACACTTTTTGATTATTGTCAGATTCTGGAAGCATATATCACGAAACAGGGCTGGGCTTTTTTGATTGATCATTATGGATACGAAAAGCTATATGAAATTGATAAAGCCAGTGGTTGGATAGATGCTGATACGCTAGAAGAATATAAGGAATGGGTTCAGTATTATATAAGCATTTCGGAAGATGAATAGGACATATTCTGATATCTCTTAGCAGACAATGCCCCGAAGTTTTTGAAGTGCTTCGGGGCGTTTTTTATATGCGTTTTTTTCAACGTTCTGGTGGGGGTGATGTTGAAAAATGGCGGGGTGAAAATTTGGTCGGCGGGGTCGGGATATTCTTTATAAAAAAACAAAACGGGGGACTTATCTTAGTCCTCCGTTTTTATAGTCCGATTTTTCAACATTGGGGTGGTGTTAGTGTTGAGAAGTCACACCACGGAATTGTTTTTACGCCACTCGCTGGGAGAGAGAGTAGTGGATTGCTTGAACTGTCTGGAAAAATGCACGGCGTTCTTATATCCGCAGGTGAACGCGATATCTTCAACAGTTCTGTCGGTATAAGCAAGGTAATGCTTAGCCGATTCGATACGGCTGTTGATAACGTCGGCATTACAGGTAACGCCGAAAGCCTTTTTATACAGCAGGTGGAGATAAGGTTCGCTGACGCTTATCTGCTGTGCCATTTTTTCAACGCTCCATTCTTCCGAGGGCTGGGCGTATATCCTGCGGCGGAGATCAAGGAGTTCACGGTAATGTACTATACCAGAATCCTCCTGCTTGCCGTTTTCGGAAAAGATCTCGGACAGCAGTGCTTTTATAAGGAAGCCTGCGGTCTGGAGATTATTTCTTCTGTAATAGCAATCGGCGATAAGTGTAAAATAGCTTGCAACGTCGATAGCTTCGCCGATATAAATAGGTGTATCGAACTTTATATCCACACCCGATGATATATCCTCGCTGCATTCAAACTGTATCCAGTCGTTGATATACTCGTCATCGCAGGCTTTATAGTACTGGGGTGAATTTTTATCGTATATGATAAAGGTATTAGGCTCGACATTTATGGTCTCGCCGTTTATCACGAATACTGCCTTGGTCTTGACGAAAAGCATGAGGTGACCCTCATAGCCGCGGGGCTGATCCAATACAAAATTTCCGTCATGCTTACAGCTGCAGCCCATACGGTTGATATAAAACATTTGCTGCCTCCTTGATACAATGAAAATCGGAGCATTTTCATGCTCCGATAAAAAATCTTTTTTCGTTCCGGATCATCAGAATATATCATCAGTAACAGTGATAACAGCAGCGTTATTCTTGGAACTGCTATCCTTATCTTTGAATATCTGCTTTTTGAACAGTACGAAAACGTCCACGAGTATAACCGCGATTATCAGGATGAGAAGTATCAGGGGAACGAAGCTCTTCTTACCCTGCTTTACTCCGTTCTGGGGAACGTTATTTATGGGCGCATTATTTATAGGTGCATTATTCTGGGGGAACTGGTTCTGCTGATACTGATTATTTGGCTGGAACTGGTTCTGGGGCTGAGCAGGCTGCTGATAGTTAGTCTGCTGGAATTGATTCTGAGGCTGTACCGGCTGCTGATACTGGTTAGTCTGCTGGTACTGATTCTGGGGCTGCACGGGCTGCTGATACTGCTGTGCAGGCTGAGGGATCGGTGCGGGAGCAGGCGCAGGTGCCGGCTTAGCGGTCTGGACAGGCTTAGGCTTGGGTGCAGGTTCCTGACCCGGCATGAAAATGCTGTCCATAGTAGGCATATCAGCCTTATTGGGCTCCTCATTCTGGAGCATATCATCAGTTATAACAGGTATCTCAACTGCGTCCATAGTAGGATTTTTAAGAGCTTCCTGCTGTTTTGCAAGTTCCTCGGCAGCTGTTGTATCCTGAGGTGCGCTTACGGGAGTACCGCAGATATTGCAGACCTTTGTATTTTCAAGCAGAGTATTTCCGCATACGGGGCATACCTTCTGCTTTATAGTAACAGGCAGCTTACAGCCGCAGGTGTTACAGAAAGCCTGACCTTCCTCATAGGGAAAATTACATTCGGGACAATTTGGCATAATTGTTCTCCTTTCATTACTACCTATTTATATATAAACATATGTTTGTAACAATTCAGACATTTATATACAATAATATAATACCTCATTTTTATCTCTTTGTCAAGCATTATTTTACATTTTCTATAATAGTTTTACGGGGGAAATCTGTTAAGCTTACTCTTCGTATTCTATGCTGACTCCTTTTTTCTCAAGCGCTTTTGTCATTTCATAATTTAGCTGACCATTTGATACAGTCACTTCATCCAGACTTTTGAGGTCAAGCAAAGGCTCAAAGTTTGTAACAGATGTTCCTTTAAGATCTATTTCTTCAAGTCCGTCCATACCATCTAAAAAGTCCAAGCTATCAATTTTTTCACAACCACTTAAAGAAAGTGTTTTCAATCCGGTACAACTTGATAATGGCGTACAATCACTCAGCTCTTTTGAAAAAATAGTCAGACTTTTGATATTTTCCATTTCACTGATGGCGCTTATATCTTCTAAAGTATTTATATATATTCTAAGTAATTCAATGGTGTTTTTTTGACGCAGAGGTTCAATATCTTTTACGCCGCTTCCTACAATTTCGAGCCATTCCAAAGAATTCAGATCATTAAGAAAATCCAGATTCTCATAATCCTCACCTTTCAGTTCAAGACGCTGTAATTCAGTACAACTACCGATAGGTGAGAGATCCCTTATATTTCTTACATCCAAAATGAGATCATCTAGTCTCGGCATTTCTTTCAAAAAATCTATACTTGAAACATCACATATTACTATTTCTAATTTTTCAAGATCTTTAAATCTTGACAAAGTCTTTGCTTTTTCTTCATCCAAATAGCCGATACCAAGCCCTTTCTTTTTTACATAAACAATTCGATTATCAAAAATAACAAAATTTGATCTGATAAAAATAAATGATACACAAAGTATTATCAGAAATGAAAGCATAAATAATATGCGTTTTTTAGTTTTAGTCATTACTTATCTCCCTACTAAAAAGAAATATAATTTTTTAGAAAATGATTTTTGAGGGAAACCCTTTTAAAAGAGTTTCCCTCAATTATCCTCACGAATATTCTGTACTGGGTATTAATCCTCAGCTACTGTATCTTCTTCGAGGACTTCTGCTTTTTCTTCTTCCTGAGCTTTGAGGATATCTTCCTCGCTTGCCTTTTCGACCTCTGCTATCTCGGCTTCGTCGTCGTGTTCGGTTCTGGTGAATGTTACCACCTTATTTTCGCCTGCAACCTTCATCAGTCTTACGCCGCGGGAATATCTGCCCATTATGCTGATATCGCAGGCACGGAGTCTGATAACTATACCATCGGAAGAGATCATGATGATATCGTCTTCCTCATCGACTACCTTGATTCCGCATACTTCGCCGTTCTTATAGTTCAGCACGCCTGAGCCGCCTCTGTGACGGATAGGATAGTTTTCAAGTGCAACACGTCTGCCGAGACCTGTTTCGCTGACGGTGAGGACAGATGCGCCTTCACGGATACGAGCCATGGAAACAACGTAGTCACTGCCGCGGAGCTTGATAGCTCTTACGCCGTGGGCTGTTCTTGACATAACTCTTGCATCGGTCTCGCTGATACGTATAGCCATACCGTTATGAGTTGCTATCAGGAGTTCGTTATTACCGTCGGTGAGTCTTACGCCTGCTATCTCGTCGCCCTCGTCAAGACCGATAGCGATAAGACCGTTCTTGCGGACGTTCTTATAAGCGGAGAGGGGAGTTCTCTTGATCTTGCCTCTCTTTGTCACCATGACGATATACTTATCAGCATCGAAGTCTTCAACCTTTATCATGGCGGTGATGAGGTTATCATCGGAAAGTTCAAGGAGATTCTTGATATTCACGCCGCGGGAAGCCTTTGAGCCCTCGGGGAGTTCGTAGCACTTCATCTTATAGGCAAGACCCTTTGTGGTGATGAAGAGTATATTATCATGAGAGGAGCAGACGCTCATCTCGGTGATGCAGTCGTCTTCGCGCTGTTTCATACCTGTAACGCCCTTGCCGCCGCGGTTCTGTGCCTTATACACGCTGATGGGCATACGCTTGATATAACCAACATTGGTATAAGTTACAACGCTTTCCTCAACGGGGATAAGGTCTTCGATATCAACTTCGCCGCTGACATTCTCGATCTGGGTACGTCTTTCATCGCCGAATTTATCCTGGATAGCTTCGACTTCTTCGATGATGATATCGTATACTCTCTGCTCGTTTGCCAGGATATCTTCCAGATCTGCAACTGTTGCGGTTATTTCAGCCAGTTCGTCGATGATCTTCTGGCGCTCCATACCTGTGAGACGACCCAGGGTCATCTGTGCGATATGATCTGCCTGAATATCGGTAAGACCGAAACGTGTACACAGCTTCTGCTTAGCTTCGGGGATACTCTTGGAGTTCTTCATTATCTCGATGACTTCATCGATATTATCGAGAGCGATAACGAGACCCTGCAATATATGCTCGCGTTCCTTGGCTTTTTTCAGGTCGAACTCTGTTCTTCTGCGGATAACGCTTACCTGGAAGCTGATATACTCCTGGAGTATCTGCTTTAAGGTCAGCACCTTGGGCACGCCGTTTACCAGTGCCAGCAGGATAACGCCAACGCTGTCCTGAAGCTGGGTATAGCTGAAGAGTTTATTCAGCACTACCTGAGGATTTGCGTCCTTTTTCAGTTCGATGACGATACGCATACCGTCTCTGCCTGTTTCATCACGCAGGTCATGTATACCGTCAACGCGCTTATCCTTTACGAGGTCGGCGATGGACTGGACAAGTCTCGCCTTATTGACCATATAAGGTATCTCGGTAACTATGATGCAGTTACGTCCCTTGATCTCCTCGATGGAGGTCTTGGAGCGGAGGGTTATCTTGCCTCTGCCTGTGCCGTAAGCAGCACGTATACCGCTTCTGCCCATGATGATACCGCCGGTAGGGAAGTCGGGTCCCTTGATAGCCTGCATGAGTTCATCGAGGGTACAGTCGGGGTTCTGGATAACTATTTTCATGCCCTCGATAACTTCGTGGAGGTTATGAGGGGGTATATTAGTTGCCATACCAACTGCGATACCTACTGCGCCGTTACAGAGTATATTAGGGAATCTCGAGGGCAGCACAACAGGTTCCTGAAGTCTGTCATCGTAGTTGGGCTGGAAATCAACTGTATCCTTTTTGATATCTGTCAGCATATTTACTGACATCTTAGCCATTTTAGCCTCGGTATAACGGTAAGCAGCAGGCGGGTCGCCGTCCACTGAACCGAAGTTTCCGTGACCGTCTACCAGAGGATATCTCAGCGAGAAAGACTGTGCAAGTCTTACCAGCGCATCGTAAACGGAAGCATCACCGTGTGGGTGATATCTACCAAGCACTGAACCTACGGTATCGGCACACTTACGGTATGCCTGATCGGGGGTAAGTCCGTTCTCGTGCATTGTATATAATATTCTTCTGTGAACAGGCTTCAAGCCGTCTCTTACATCAGGAAGGGCTCTTGATACTATAACTGCCATGGAATACTGAAGGAAGGATTCCTTCATTATGCTTTCCACGTCCTGATCTATAAGATTATACTCGTCCACTTTACCAACTCCTCTTTTAGTTTCGGTCGCTCGCAAGCTCGCTGCCGGTTGCGGGGGACTTTCATTTTATTTACGAAATAGATGACTTTTTAGCGTCCGGCTTTTTTTATTGTTGAAAAGCCTATTATCACGCCTGACACACCTATGATCAGTGCAAAGATGATACCTACCAGACGTGAACCTCTTGTTTGTGTAGTATCTATCCTGTAATTTGTAAGTTTAAGACCATTTTCCTTTGCGTAGTCGCTGTATCTTTCCTTTAGGAAATGTTCCATATCGGTATTGTTACTGCCGATATCGCCTGTGACGGTTATGGTATCTTTTCCGTCTCTGCTAAAGGAATCAAGCTGTTTTTTCAGATCCTCATCTTTGACTTTTACGGTAAGGATCATTCCGCTTTCATCAAGCACGGCATAGCTGTAGGTCTTTTTTATCTCTGAGGTAAATCTCTCAGAGCCGTAGGCTTCAAGGGGCATTGAAATTTTATACGTAACGTAGCCGCTTTCGGGGATATCTTCGCCATTTGCTATTATCTCATTGAGATCCTTGATCTCGCCGCGGAAAATATAAGCCGAATCCTGCACCAAAAACCAGATAGCCAATACAAAGATCATCAGACCGCCTAACAGGTAGATCACACCGTTTCTTTTGGTCTTATATCTCATTTATTTCTCCTTTATCTCATAATCCTCACCCAGCACTTCTTTCAGCTTAGTGCGGAGAAGTTTCTGGTCGGCTTCGTCTATCACGCGCTTGGAAAGCACGTAGATAGTCTCTTTCCTGAGTATTATGATGAAAAGTCTCTCGTTTTCGATTATGTTCAGTGAGATATCCTCAAACCTGACGATACGGGGCTTTACGGGAGTGAAGTCCTCTGCCTGCATTTCCTCTTCGGTAAATACTGTTTCTATCTTGAAGCAGTCGTCATAGAGGGTGAAGCGGTATTGATCGTCCTCCAGAGAACTGAGGGCTTTCATCAGGTATTTTTTGATGCGGAATGTGTTGAACCATGTGGTGAATATCATCACAAGGCACACAAAGCACAGCACCCAGTTGATATAGCCCTGAGGGTTCTTTGCTATGGATACTGCAAACATCACAGCAACTATGGCAAAAAGGGCGGATATCACGAAATTGCGCTTATACACATACTTCTGCTGAAAGATGGTGAAAGCTTCTTCCTCTTCTTCGTTTTTAACGTTATAGTCAAATCCTGTGAGGGGTGCGCCTGTGGGGACGAATTCCTTTTCTTCCTCGGGCTTTTCTGCTTCCACGGCTTTATTGTCGGGATTATCCCTCTCATATAACTTTTCTTCTGTCTCCTCGGTATTACCGCCGTTTTTGGATATATCTATTTCCATTAGGTACGCTCCTGTCCGATAATATTATACGTCAAGGTTCTTGACATACTCCGCGTTCTTCTCGATGAATTCCTTACGGGGAGCAACTTTATCGCCCATAAGTATGGTGAATATCTCGTCAGCCTTAACTGCATCTTCGAGAGTTACCTTTATCATCGTTCTGCGCTCGGGATCCATAGTGGTCTCCCAGAGCTGTTCGGGGTCCATCTCACCAAGACCCTTATATCTCTGAACAGCGACTTTGAGTTTGCCGCCATCGGATAGCTCGTCTATATACTTATCTCTTTCTTCATCGGTGAAAGCATATCTTACTTTCTTGTTTCTTTCAACCTTGAAAAGGGGAGGCTGTGCGATGAATACGTGTTCCTCCTCGATGAGAGGTCTCATGAAACGGAAGAAGAAAGTCAGCAGAAGTGTACGGATATGGGAACCGTCCACATCGGCATCGGCCATGATGATGACTTTGCCGTATCTCAGCTTGCTGAGGTCGAAGTCTTCGCCGATGGATGTACCCAGTGCGGTAACTACGGGCATGAGCTTTTCATTGCCGTAGACCTTATCGATACGGGCTTTTTCGACGTTGAGCATTTTACCCCAGAGGGGGAGTATAGCCTGATAGCGTCTGTCACGACCCTCTTTTGCTGAACCGCCCGCAGAATCTCCCTCGACGATATATATCTCGGTCATGGACATATCTCTTTCGGAGCAGTCAGCCAGCTTGCCGGGCAGTGAAGCAGATTCGAGGACTGATTTTCTTCTGGTCAGTTCTCTTGCACGCTTTGCGGCTTCTCTTGCTTTCTGTGCCTGTATTGATTTATCGAAGATAGCCTTTGCAACTGCGGGATTTTCTTCCAGATAGTTGCGGAGCTTTTCTTTGAGCATCTTATCCACGAAGGGTCTTACCTCGGGATTACCCAGTCTGCCCTTTGTCTGACCCTCAAATTCGCAGTTTGTCAGCTTGACTGATACGATAGCTGTCAGACCTTCGCGGCAGTCTTCGCCCATAAGAGCGTCATCGTTATCCTTGATGAGATTATGCGCCTTGCCGTAATCATTGAGTATCTTGGTAAGTGCGGACTTGAAAGCCATCTCGTGGGAACCGCCGTCGGGGGTATGGATATTATTTGCGAATGAGAGTATTATCTCGTTATAGGTATCGTTATACTGCAGGGCAATCTCGGCGAACATATCGTCTTCCATGCCGTTTATGTAGATAACGTCTTCGCTGAGAGGTTCAACACCTCTGGTCTTATGGATATGTTCAACGAACTGACGGATACCGCCCTCATAGTGAAGAACTTCGCTGATTGGGTGCTCGGCATCTCTCAGGTCGGAGAAAACTATCTTGATGCCTGCGTTGAGGAAAGCCTGCTCACGCAGTCTTTTCAGCAGTATCTCATAATCGAATGTGGTAGTTTCCTGGAATATCTCGGGGTCGGGCTTGAACTTGACCTCGGTACCTGTTTTATCGGTCTCGCCGATTATTTTCAGAGGCTCGCTGTAATGACCTCTGTCGAAGCGCTGGAAATGCACGTTCTTTCCGTCATATACTGTGAGTTCCAGATATTCGGACAGCGCGTTAACAACCGATGCACCAACGCCGTGGAGACCGCCTGCCACTTTATATCCTCCGCCTCCGCCGAACTTACCGCCTGCGTGCAGTACGGTATAAACTACGGTGGCTGCGGAAATGCCCTCCTTGGGGTGGATACCTGTAGGTATACCACGTCCGTTATCGACTACCCTGATAACTTCGCCCGGCAGGATATCTACGATTATCTCGGTACAATATCCCGCAAGTGCTTCGTCTATGGCGTTATCGACTATCTCGTAAACGAGGTGATGCAGACCCTTGGGTCCTGTTGAACCGATATACATACCCGGTCTTACACGAACAGGTTCAAGGCCTTCCAGCACTTCTATCTGGTTTTCGTCATAGTTGTTGCTTTTGTCGATCTGTGAGATGGATTCTGTATCCACTACCTCAACTTCCTTGATATTCTCGTTATCCAATATTATACTACCTCCTGCCCGCCGGGCTTTTAGATATCAATATCGTTTGTTTTTCGCATCATTTGAGCGATGCTCTGTATCTTTTGAGGAGAGTCGCACAGTTCAGCTGGCTGATATAGACTTTTTCCTCAAGTTCATCGTCATCGAAGCAGACCACGAAGCTTTTTGGGAGTTCGTAGGTGCAGTAGATGACGCGTTTATTCTTTTCGGCATTTGCCAGATAATCCCTTGTATCGGCTGATGTTGAGCTGTTATCGAGATCGAATATGCCCACTATATCCTTGCTGTTTACGATATAGTCATTGCCTATGTGAAGATACATATTCTCACCCCGTGACAGCGTTTGCCGATATACATTATGATCTTTCAGCGCCAATAATTTTTATTTCTGTTTTCTGCAATAAATCTAAAAGGCGCTGTTATTATTTTGAATGTTTTTACAACGACGTATGTCGCCGTACCGAAATGCTTATTATACCACAGCTTGAAATTTTCCCATCGGGTGTTCACGTGGAGCTCACGCTGTCTTTTTACCCGAAATCTCTGTGCTTCGGCTTCCTGTCTTTGCTCATATTTCTTGCAGTAAGGGCAGCTTTTGTATTCGTTTGAGGAATACATATGTCCTTTACTGCACTGTACTATGTTTACTTCTCTGATATCGTCCATATCGTCTCTCTCTTTTCTTTGGTCAAAAACAAATCATTATGTTATTTCTGTTATATATGACTACCTGTAAAGATCAAAAAGATGAGGATCTCTATAAGGATTTCTGCCATGATAATGATTACGGCTTTCTATTTTGTCGATTATGATGGCTAACAAGTAACCCAGAAATCCGAAATGCTTCTCAAACCAAAGTTTGATATTTTCCCATCTGGTATTTATATGAAGTTCACGCTGATAGCTTTCTTTGAGAGAATTTCTCTCTTTGATGAACCTTGCTGACTTTTCCTCGAAATTTGTGCAGTAAGGGCATTTTTCATGCAGATCTGCGGGATATAAGTGACCTTTAGGGCACTGTACTACGTTTACTTCTTTGATCTCGTCCATATCGTCTCTCTCTTTTCTTTATTTTCAGTATTATGTTCTATGATCATCTTTATCTGCGCCTTCTCATGAGCTCGCTATAGGATGTTCCCCTGCGCCACTCTCCGTGCTGATTTTCATAACCGGACTCTATAAGCAGCCTTATAGGCGCTGTTATTATCTTTAGCGTTGTTACGATCACCGATATCAGTGTACCGAAATACTTATCGAACCAGAGTTCGGCATTTTCCTCTTTTGTATTTATATGAAGTTCGCGTTGATTCGCTTTTCTGCGGGCTTCCTGCCTTTTGATGTTATTCGCTTCTTCAATACAGAAGGGGCAGACCCTGTGCATATTTGCGGGATATAAGTGTCCTTTGGGGCACTTTACCACATTTACTTCTTTTATCTCATCCATATCTTTCATCTCTTTTCAAAAGATCACACATTTATTTCACGTGCCTCTCCCAATAAGATCCGTAATTATCCCAGTAATGTGAATCATACCGCGCTTTATTTTTTCCCGGAAACATATCTATTATCTTAAACATGATAACTATCGGTGCAAATAAAACAGACAGGATAGCTTTGAAAACTTCTGTATACTTACCAAACCTCAGCCTGGAGTTTTCAGATGGGGTATTTATGTGAAATTCTGGTTCTTCTGCTTTTTTGACAGCTTCTCTTTTTGCGATCTCTTCTGCTCCTTTTTTGCAGTAAGGACATGTCTTGTAAAGATTTGACGGATAGAGATGTCTGTTCTCACATTCTGTTATCCTGATATCTTCCATATCATTCATCTCTTTCTTTCATTGCGGGGTCATTTTTTCTTTATCTGACCCTTCTCTATGTTGAATATCTTACCGTGCTGTTTTTCATCAAAGGGGATATTCATATCACAGCAGGTTATGAATACCTGCATATCGTGTATTTTTGATATAACGAACTTCTGCCTTGAGGGGTCGAGTTCGCTGAGGACGTCGTCAAGGAGGATAACGGGATGATCGTCTATCTCCTCATGGAGGATATACGCTTGCGAAAGCTTCATGATAAGTGCGACAGAACGGTGCTGTCCCTGTGAAGCGTCCTCTCTCACCGGGGAACCGTTTATCCTGCATATCAGGTCGTCGCGGTGGACACCTTTTTGCGTGAAGCCTGCGCGGATATCATCGTCGATATTCTTTTTCAGCACATTCAGGTACTGCTCGGTGAGTTCGCCTGTATATACCGAGGCTGCGCCGAGGAGTTTTGTATCATAGACCGTTGAGTAGTAGTCTATATCCAGCTCTTCGCTGCCGCCTGATATCTCGGAATAGAGCTTTTTTGCTATGCTGCATAGCTTTCTGGTATAATTGAACCTCAGCAGGGAGATATAAGCGCCCATCTGGGCAAGCTGGATATCCCACATTTCAAGCTCTTCTCTTCTGCTTCTGCCGTAAGAGATATTCTTCAGCAGGGTATTTCTCTGATCGATGAGTTTTTCGTACTTCTCGGTAACTGCGCTGTAGGAATTCTTTATCTGCGACACCGAGAGGTCGGCGAACTGTCTTCTGTTATCGGGTGAACCCTTGGAAAGTTCCAGATCCTCGGGGGTGAAGATGACGCAGTTGAGTCCGCCGAAGAGTTTTGACGGTGCTTTCAGCTTAACGCCGTTGAGGGAAACGCTTTTTTCCTTGATATTCGGCTTTGCCATAGCGTATCTTATATCCTGTTCGCGGAAGCTGTTTTTGAATGAAAGGTTTATTTCCATTACCTGTTCATCATCGCCGATCATACGTCTGTCCTTGGTGCTGCGGAAGCTTCTCGCGCCGCTGCACAGCCATATGGCTTCGATGAGATTGGTCTTGCCCTGGGCATTCTTCCCGCAGAAGATATTTATTTTCTCATGGGGCTTGATCTCGATATTCTTGAGATTCTTGAAGCCGTTCACCGATAGATCCGTAATGAACATTATTTTATCACGAGTTCGGTCTTTATCTCGTCGATCTGTACCTTATCGCCGGGGCGTATCTTTTTGCCGCGCATGGTGCAGACTTCTCCGTTGACCTTTATGCGCTCTTCAAGGATTATCTCCTTGCCGATTCCGCCTGTTTCCACTATGCCTGCGAATTTCAGCAAGGAATCCAGCTTGATGAATTCGGAGGTTATATTTATTTCTTTCTGTTTATAAGTCATAATTATTGATCTTCCTCAGCATTATTTAACGCATTATTCTCTGGGCAGACGTACCGGCAGTACGAGATATGTATACCTTTCGCCCTCGCAGGGAACTATCTTCATAGCCAGCAGGCTTCCGCCCATTTTGAGCTTGACTTTTTCGTCATCGATAACTTTCAGGGGATCGAGGAGGTACTTGCACTTGAAGCCTATCTCGATAACGGGACCCGATATCTCGGCATTTATCTCATCAGATATCTTACCCAGAGCTGTTGTACAGTTTATCTTAACATGATCGTTCTCGAAGTAGCATCTTACAGGAGAGGGTGATCTGTCATTGATGAGCAGCATAGCTCTTTCAAGGGTAGAGATCAGCTCTTTTCTGTCAACCACAACATCGGTGTTGGAAGAATTTGGTATAGCAGACTTGTATGGGTGGAAATCGCCTTCGAGAAGTCTGGAATATACCACATATCCGCCGATATCGAAGATTATATGCTTTCTCGACGGGTGTATGTACACGGTATCGTCTTCGTTATCGCTGAGAAGTCCCTGTATCTCGGAGAGAGATTTTGAGGGAACAACGAATTTCATTGGTTCGCTGAACTTTACGGGTTCGTATCTTACAGCCATTCTGTAGCCGTCGATAGCTACCATGGTCAGGGTATTGTTTTCGATATCAAAGAGTTCGCCTTTGAGTATAGGCTTATCTTCGGTGAGAGCTACTGCAAACTTTGTCTGTGCTATCATATTCTTCAGCACCGGCTGAGATATGGGTATCTGGGTCTCGCTGTCCTTTTCGGGAAGCTCGGGATAGTCCTCGGCAGAGGCTGCGAACATATTGAACTTGGTAACACCGCCCGATATAGTTACCTGATAGCTTTCGGATATATCTATCAGAACTTCATCAGCTGACATTTTCTTTATCATCTCGGAGAAAAGTCTGGCATTGATTATGCATGAGCCTTTGTCTTCGCTTCTTACGGAGATGACTGTTCTTATACCCATTTCAAGGTTATAGCCTGTAAGTTCAAGCAGAGAATCCGCAAGTGAGAACTTTATACCCTCAAGTGACGGGAGAGTTGACCTTTCGGATACTGCTTTTGAGACGTTTACTATTGCATCATAAAGCGTCTGCTTGGAACAGATGAATTTCATATTATCAATCCTTTCATTAGGTGCTGATATTTCAGCAGGTGAAAATGTATGTTACCTGCTGTATATTTTCGGACGGTTTTCCGCCTTGTTGAATTTTCAAAGTCGTGTCTGTCAGAGTTGTGCTTTTTGCGTGATAAGAAAAACAAAAGTTAAGATATATTTTTAGTATTAGTAGTAGTGTGTGTTGAAAATGTTGGAAAGTGGGTGAAATCCCTTTGTTGTTCGGGTTTCGGTGGGGGGAGTTTTTGTTGGGTCTGTGTTGGGAAGATGTTGGCTAAATTTTTGGCTGTTGAATTGTTTAGAAATTGTTGGTTTAAAAGCTAAAACTCGGTTGAAAAAATGCAGGTATAAAAACTTTCAACTTTTTGGCTTTTAAAACAAATTTTAGCGCATGATGAAAATTTTGAAAATCTGTCGGATGCTGTCAGGTTTTCCCGAGATATCAAAGAATGTTTCAACACACTGATTGTTGAAAAACCTGTTGAAAATGTTGAGAACTAATACAAATTTTAATTTGTTTATCCAAAATAAGCAACTGACATTGTTGATTACTTCTCTTTGAGATTTTTGATTATATCGTCAACGGTATCCTTCATTTCCTTATTGGATTTCAGAAGATTTGATACGTCGCGGTAGTGTATGGTCATGGTTGAGTGGTTCTTGTTGAGGGCATCGCCTATCTGGGTATATGTCATGCCCTTGACCTCTTTCAATATATATATAGTTATCTTTCTGGCGATGGATATCTTTGAATGTCTGTGATTGGACTTGATATCATCGGCAGTAACATCGAATGCGTTTGCAACTTCGGATATTATCCTGTCTACGGTGATCTCCGAGGGCTGATTGGATATGATTATCTCCTTGATGACCCTCTGCGCCATGGATATGGAGGGAGATTCGTTGGTATACATCGTAAGAGCTTTGATCTTCTTCACTGTGCCTTCAAGCTGACGGATATTTGTTTTCAGCTTTTCAGCGATAAGTCTTACTACATTATCCGAGAGTTTGAGACCCAGAAGTTCAGCCTTGCGGTTGATGATAGCCATTCTGGTCTCAAAATCAGGTGCCTGTACGTCAGCCTGCACACCCAGACTTAGTCTGGTGGATATCCTGTCCTGAAGCTTTGTCATCTTGGAGGGGAGGATATCAGAGGTCAGAACTATCTGCTTGCGGGCATTGTAGAGTTCGTTGAATGTATGGAAAAATTCGTCCTGCATTCTCTCCTTGCCTGCGATTATCTGGATATCGTCTATCAGCAGGAGGTCGGCATTACGGTATTTTTCATGGAAATTTACAGTATCTTTGAATTCCAGGGCTTTTACCAGTTCATTGATGAATGCTTCGCCCGTGGTGTAGATTATCTTCAGCTCGGGATGGCTTTTGCTTACCTTGTACTCAATAGCTTTCATCAGATGAGTTTTGCCAAGTCCCGAATCGCCGTAGATTATAAGAGGGTTGAACACCTTATCGGGGTCGATCTCCTCAGCGTTTTTAACATCGTACTTTTCGGCAACGGCGTTACAGAATGCATAAGCAAGGCTGTTAGAGCTGCCTCTTATGAAATTATCGAAGGTATATACGTCTACTTCGTCGGAAAGCTCGGTATCTTCTATCCTGATCTCCTTCTTTTCCTCGGGTTCGTCTTCGCCCGAAACCATTATATCGACCTTGATAGGGAATCCCATTACTTCTTCAAAAGCTTTGTTGAGAACGTCACCGTATGCGGTCATGGTCTGCTGCTTTACAAAATCGCTTTTCGCAAGCAGGTACGCCACATTGTTTTCCATCTTATAGGGCTTGAGCACCTGAATCCACATACGATATCCCGATTCGCTGATACGTTTATCATTGGGCACGTCGCTTCCTGTCAGACGATAGCAATATTTTAATACCTCTTCAAATACATCATTGAATGAGTTGATCAACTCTTACGACCTCCTTAAATCTTACCCGTATGCACCCGATATTTAAGTTTGATGAGGCACATTTATCAGACCCCCCACATCAGAGTAAGCGCAGGAGATCTTACAGAATAAATATTTACAGATTTTACCAAAATTAAAAAAGGGCACAAATATATAATTTATTATATCACATTCCAAATTAAATTTCAAGACCCCCTATATATATAATAGTATTGGGATATAATTCGCACATTAGGGGATTTTTCGTGTATCTGCGGGGAATTATGCAAATGAAAATATAAATTTAATAAAAATTTTACTTAATGGGGTTAGTGGAGAGCGATCTTGCGGAAACTGCCAAAGAAGAGAGCTTTGGCTCAAGCCTTTCGCGAAAGGCTTGCGGGAGCCACAGTCAGCAAAGCTGACTGTTAGAGGCAGAGCCTCTCGGTCAAGGCACAAAAGCGACGCGGCAACAAAACAATAAATAGCAGAACAAACTACCGTCTAAAATAGGCGCGGCATTATTAAAACCAAGAGCGTGAGCAAAACTTTGCCACACGCACGAACTATCTGCGGAGAATATTGCCGCGCCCGAAATCAACGGCGTTAGCTCGTTGATTTCTCGACCCGTTAGGGGCGACAATGTCTCCGCACAAACTATCCGTATTCCGATGATGCAACAGACATATCGACCATATCCCAAATATAACCAAAATATCCGACCCAATGCGACCGCATACGACTGCATACCAAATAACGAAGTACGAAACAAGGCAAATCCCTATCTTACACAGAATCAAAGCCCAAGAAGAACTTTTCAGCGATGAGATCACACAGGTCGGGAGAAAAAATAATAAATATATAAATAATAATTAAATAAATTATGAACTGACTTGACAAACTATATGTAAGTAAGGTATAATGTTAAATTACAAGGGCTATGTCTACAAGACAGGCTATGGATAATTTTTTCCGACAATTTTTGCGGGTGTGTCCTGTAAAGGGTACAGTTGTAAAAAGCTCGGGACGTGCAAAAAGGAGAGTGAAAGAGACATGAAGAGAACATATCAGCCTAAGAAGCTCCAGAGGAAAAAGGTCCACGGCTTCAGAAAGAGAATGGCTACTGCTAACGGCAGAAAGGTGCTGGCTCGCAGAAGAGCAAGAGGCAGAGCAAGACTGACTCACTGATAAAGAGCAATGACCGTATACCAGCAAACAGTGTCATACAGACGCTTTGCAGGTTATGCACAGAAAGGTCGCAGTATTTCTTGCTGACCGTGATCCGCAGGTATTTCTGCGGGTCTTATTCGTGCATTTTCTGCGCGGCGTTTTGATCGTATGCGTTTGTTTGGTATAAGGTCTTTATCTTTTTATGAGTAAATTAATTTTGTTAATAAATTAACATTTATAGTAAACGGCAGTAAGATCAGCCGTTTGATATAATATACATTCGGAGAGGGAAGATATGCTGTTCACACAGGTGATAAAGGATAACAAGTCATTCCAGAGGTGTTACCGCAGCGGGCGGTATGCTGTATGCGGATATGTGTGTGCGTATTTCTATCCCAATGGTACGCCGTTCAACAGGCTGGGCATAACCGCGGGCAAAAAACTTGGCAACGCGGTCTGCAGGAATAGGGTGAAGAGGATAGTAAGAGCTGCTTACAGGCTCTGCGAGACCGATTTTCCCATAGGCTACGACATAGTATTTGTCGGCAGGAACGACGCTGCTGAGAGGACCTCTGCGGAGATAGAAAGTTTTATCAGGAAAAAGCTTTTCTGTGAGATGGAAAAAGCCGCGCAGAACGGGGTTTTTGAAAAATCCGGAAATAAGAAAAAAAGGTAAGGGAAATATCATGTCGCCCTTTGCATGGCTGGCAAGACTGCCTATCAAGGCATACAGGAAATTTATCAGTCCGCTGCTGCCTGCGCAGTGTAAATATTATCCGACTTGTTCTTCCTATGCGCTGACGGCTTATGAGAAACACGGGTTTTTCATGGGTACAGTGCTTACGGTATGGAGGCTGCTGCGGTGCAATCCGTGGTCGCTGGGAGGGATAGATGAAGTCCCCGACAAGGTAAGGATAGATTATTTCAGGATAAAAAAAGGCATGGACAAGTAAGGAACTGTTTTGAAGTAAGTTGTATATTCATCGGCAGGATAATTGCGATGCTTTTGTATTGCAGATAGATGTGCAAGTTATTTTGCAGCAGATAGTAAGGAAATTGCGGGCTGATGTTGTCCGCGGTAAAATGAATCAGGAAAAGAGGAGTTAAATTGTTTGACCTTATTGCTGTCCCTCTGGGATGGATAATGAAGGGCTGTTACCATATTTTCAATAACTACGGTATAGCCCTGCTGGTATTCACGCTGATAACAAAGGTGATAGTATTCCCTTTGAGTGTTAAGCAGGAAAAGAGTACGGCGAGCATCGCTATGCTGAAGCCGAAGATGGACGAGCTGGAAAAGAAGTACGGCAAGAACAAGCAGAAGCTTCAGGAAGAACAGATGGCGCTATACTCCGAGACAGGTGTAAACCCCATGGCAAGCTGTCTGCCGATGCTGGTAATGATGCTGATACTGTTCGCGATGATACCTGTTATCTATGGTCCGCTGACATATGTTTCCAATCTGGAAAAAGACGATGTCAAGGCATCTAACCAGATGATAAAGCAGATACACATAGTAAGTGCCGAGGTCAAGGATCACGATACTACTCTTGAAGAGCTTATCGCAGGATACGAGGCTGAGGGCAAGGATCCTTATGATGAGCTGGAGAAGCTTTTCAAGGATGATGAAGAATATCCCAAGTCTGCAAAGAGCTTCAAGAAAGAAAGCGGCATCGATAATGTTATCGATGCAATAAAGCTCCACAATGATATCGATCAGTTCGTGCTGAACGATAAGTTTTTCTCACAGAACCTTATCGAGGGCAGACCAGAGCTTATGACATTCGTATTTGCACAGGACAATGACGGCAAATATTCGGATGTACTGAGTGTTGTATCGAATGATGTTGAGGATTTTTCTAAAGATTTCAACTATGAGTTCATGGGCATCTATCTGGGTACTACTCCCAGCTGGAAGGACAACAAGGTAAGCTGTCTTGTTCCTCTGATCAGCTTTTTGCTGAACCTGCTGACTACATTCATTAATCAGTACTATACAAAGAAGAACAATCCTGCGGCTGCTAAGATGACAGGTTCATCTATGGCGATGCTGTACTTCATGCCTTTCTTCTCACTGTGGATCACATTCAAGTATCCTATCGGACTTGGTATTTACTGGTGTTTCTCTTCACTGTTTTCAATTATCCAGATCATTATTCTCAAGAAGATATATACTCCCGAACACGTGGCAGAGCTTGTTGAGAAGGATATGGCTAAGAAGAAGACCAGCGGCAAGCAGAACCTTATGCAGAAGATGGCTGAGGCTCAGCTGGTAGCAGCCGGCAAGGATCCTGCGGAGATCAGAAAGCAGGCAGGCGGCGACGATTACGTTGAGCCTAAGAAGAAGAGCAAGAACGAGATAAAGCAGGAACAGCGCAAGAAGATCAACGAAGCAAGACAGAGAGCTGCCGAGGAGATGGATGAGGACGAAAAGAAACTCACCGACGAGCAGAGGGAGAAGCTTCGCAAAGCGCGTGAAAAGATGGCGAAAAAATACGGAAACTGAATTTCACAGGATATCCTGATGAGATATATTTTATAACGAGAGGAGAGCTTGACTTATGAAGCAGGAATTTTCTGCCCCCACAGTTGAGGAGGCAAAGGCCCTGGCTGCACAGGAATTCGGTGTGAGCGAGGACAAGATCAACTTTACTGTTATTGAAGAGCCTAAGAAGTCCCTTTTTGGTAAAGTGAAGGGCGATGCGAGAGTTGAAGCGGAGTACACCGAGACAAAGACAGATATTACTGTTAAGTACATCAGAAAAGTACTGACAGGCATGGGCGTCGAGAATATCACCATTGATGTAACTGAGATCGAGAACGGTATCTCACTGGAGATAAACGGCGACGGATTTGACGAGATGATAGGTGCAAAGGGCGAGCTGCTGGATTCGCTGCAGTATCTGGCTTCGCTGGTATGCAACAAGGTCGACAGGGAATATTTCAGAATAACTACTGATTCCAAAGGTTTCCGTGAGAGAAGAAAGAAGCAGCTTGAAGAGCTGGCTGCAAAGATCGCAAACAATGTCAAGAGGAGCGGCAGATCTTCTGCGCTGGAGCCTATGAACCCTTACGAGAGACGCATCATCCATGCGGCTGTATCTGAGATAGAGGGTGTTACCTCGCAGTCCAAGGGTGAGGATCCTTACAGAAAGGTCATCATCAGCTCCACCAATCCCAGACGCGGCGGAAGAGATTTCAAGCGCGGCGGCAAGGGTGGCAACAGAAGAAACGGCGGTGGAAGAAAGGGCGGCAGACGTCCTCAGAGCACAGGCTTTGATTTCACCACAAGTTTTGAGAAAGAGTACAAGAAGCCCAAGCCTGAGGATTCAATGCTCGGTTCGGGTCTGTATTCAAAGATCGATATCTGATAACAGCATTATAAAAAGAGCGGAAATTTTGGTTTCCGCTCTTTTTTTGGTGTTATTGTTTTGGTAAGTTATGGCTTGCGTTTGGTTGCAGTGGGATTATGTTTTGAACAAATGTTCCACGTGGAACATTTTTGTCAGTCACCAGGATAGTATGTGCGGGGGGTTGTCGCCCCTGACGGGTCGAGAAATCAACTAACAGCGACTGCGTCGGCTGTGCTTATCGCCGTTGATTTCGGGCGCGGCAATATATATACGGACATAGTTTGAGCGTGAACATTAGTATTGTTCACGCTCGGAATTTTGTAGCGGTGACTGCGTCGACCGCGTGCCGCGCCTTTTTGTCAGGACGGGAAGTTTGCTTTGCTCTTATAGTATTCTTTGCATTTTGGCTTTGCGCCTTGAAGCGAGGGCTCTGCCCTTAACAGTCAGTTTTGCTGACTGTGGCTCCCCGCAAGCCTTTCGCGAAAAGCTTGAGCCAATGTTCACTAGCGATAAAGCACTAATACCGCCTTATGCGGCTTTTTGGCGCCTGTCGAAATCTCTGCCGTCAAGGACTATCCTTGATTTAACAACATTGAACCTGAAAATGATCTCGATCTCCTGCTGTCTGTGACCGCTGGATTTATCGGGTTCATGGACTATTATCCGTTCGATCATTTCACGCAGGTTCTTTGGTGTCAGCTCGTCGATGTGCTTTATCTTCTTGACTAGCTCTATAAAATCGTGAATATCCGAGCATTTCTGCTCTTTGTCCTCGATGAACTTGGTAAGCTCTGCGACTTT
>NZ_FOAT01000013.1 GCF_900109655.1 Hominimerdicola alba | reverse complement strand
CGTCCGCCACTAGCTAGAGGTGCAAGCACCTTTCGCTCGTTCGACTTGCATGTGTTAAGCGTGCCGCCAGCGTTCGTCCTGAGCCAGGATCAAACTCTTAATAAAGTTGTATCCTAATACTCTCTTCAGAGTAATTATGATCTCAGTTTCGTTTCACTGAACGTGTACATTTTTTTAGTCTTGTACTTGACTTTTGAATACTTTTACTCAAAGTATTTTCAAGGGTTTTCGTATTCTTGGTTGTTCAATTTTCAAGATGCCTTTTTGTTATCTGTCTTTGTCAGACAACTCATTTATTATATCACACTTTTCTTCATTTGTCAACCCCTTTTCAGAAGTTTTTTGAAGATTTTTTGAACTCTTTTCAGAGTCTTTAGTGCGTTATAAGCTTTTTTATTATACCACATTTTTCTTCGTTTGTCAAGCCTTTTTCAGAACTTTTTTCGAAGTTTCTTTTCAGATCAGTTCGATTTCTGAACTTTTCTCTTGTGCGGTACTTTTCATTATATCACTTTTTCTCCTTTTTGTCAAGAGGTTTTCGTGATAAATTTTTGCTGTTTTTTTGAGTTTCGCTCTTCCGAACTACTCCCGCGCTCGTTCTCTTATCCCTAAGTTTCCTGCGCTCTTTCGCTCTTTCGTGCTCTCTCGTTGACAGCTTAATTATTATAGCACCATTTTTCGCGTTTGTCAACAGTTTTCGATGTAAAACGATTTTCGTTATTTCACGAAATTTCTGTTCATTTTCGACAGTTAAAATCAACCATTACAAACGGCAATAAAAAAACTGCGATATCAGCCCTGATTCGGGCGCTAAATACCGCAGCATAAATATCAGAAAAGCATACCCTCGTTTTCCGCAACGCTGGGCACATACTCCTCATTATCTATTATATAGTCAATGACCCTGCAATAGAAATCCGTAGGGTTCATCTTTATCTTCGATTTGATAAAATTCGCCTGATCTTCATCGGGTGCATAAAGGTTGATATCCATAAGGGTCATATCGCCGTCGAGATACCTGCATCCCACGTTGAAACCGCTTCCCTCAGGGGTCACGTCGAAGCTTATATCCATCTCGCTCTTCAGCTGTGCGAATAATCTGAGCCCAGATGCGTATATCTTGTCCCTCAGGCTCTTCTCCACCTGCTTCTTGAAGCTCTCCGCACCGCTCTTGCCCTTTTCGGTAAGACGATAGTACTCCGTCCCCTCTATCTCCGCCACCTCGATAGTGCCGTTCTCCAGCATAGCGCTTATTGCGGCGGTATAGTCGAAATAGTTCACTATCCCCTCGCCTGTCGCTATCTCCGTCAGCTGATTAGGTGTGCAAAGCTGATTTATCCTGCTGAGGAAATATGCCAGCAGTATCTGAACACGGTAGACCTCCGTGACATTCTTCATGCTCCCTGAAATAAAGTTTTCGGGATTATTTATCGTTGCCATCACCCTCCTTCGGGAAACTGTCTAAAAATTTGGGTATTCCAGCATATGGCTGAGTACAGCCAGACTTACCGCCGCTTCAACGCAAGGCACAGCACGTGCTACTATGCATGGGTCATGTCTGCCCTTTACCACCAGTGTCTCGTTCTTCATTGCCGAATAGTCGATAGTCTCCTGAGGCTGCGATATTGAAGGTGTAGGCTTAACAGCTACCTTAAGCGTAATAGGCATACCCGAGGATATTCCGCCCAGTATACCGCCGTGATTGTTGGTCTTAGTTACAACTATGCCTCTCTCGTTTACATAGAATTCGTCATTGTTCTCCGAACCTGTCATCTTAGCCACATCAAAGCCCGCGCCGAATTCCAGACCCTTTATTGCAGGTATGCCGAAAATCAGCTGTGCAATTGAATTCTCCAGGCCGTCAAATATAGGCGAACCTATGCCCGCAGGAACATTTATAGCGATACACTCGATGATACCGCCCACACTGTCCTGATTTTCGCGGGCATTGAGAATCTCCTTTTTCATCTCATTGCCCTGTACATCTATAATAACAGGGAAATCCTTTTCTTTAAGGTCGATTATATCCTGTCTCGAAGTATTTATCGGGTCAAAGGACTTATCTGTTATACCATGTATCTCAGAGATATGCGCACCTATGTAGATACCTCTCTTTTCCAGTATCTGCTGTGCCACAGCACCTGCAAAGCACAGGGGTGCAGTCAGTCTGCCCGAAAAATGTCCGCCGCCGCGTATATCATTGAAACCGCGATATCTCAGCGCGCCTGTATAGTCTGCATGACCGGGTCTTGCCAGCTTTGAAAGGTTGTTGTAATCCTGCGAATGCTGATCGCTGTTAGCTATCATAGCAACCAGCGGAGTACCTGTGGTCTTGCCGTTATGGAAACCCGAGATTATCTGCGGGATATCCTTTTCATTCCTCATAGTGGTGGTGCCGTCCTTTTTAGGGGCGCGGCGTGCCATGAACTTGTATATCTTGTCCACATCAATGCTCTCTCCGGGGGGAACATTATCCATGCAGACACCTATGGCAGGTCCGTGGCTTTCACCGAAAACAGTGAAACTTATATTGTTTTTCCATGTTGATGACATCTTACTTTCCTCCTGTATCCAAATCTTTACCTAAATATCTCTGTGTACTTTGATACGCCCCGCGTTCTCACGGAATATATCAAAGCACACAAATGTGTGCTTTATCCTGTCAGATCAGCCTTGCACGCAGCGAAGCATTCTCCGCCGCCAGCTGTTCCGCATATTCATTTACATCTTCTTCGTTGAATCCGCCCATTCTTACAATGTGCGGTGTAATATTCTTTGCCTCGGGCGGTATCTGATATGGCGCACCGCTATCCTTGGCTGCAAGTGCTTCTTCAAGCATCAGTTTTTCGGTCGTCAGCTGATCGAACATCATCAGCGTTTCCCGCTTGTCGTATCCGCTCCTGACCGCAGTCCTGAGCATAGGCATACCCGTGCCTCCCGCCGAATGTGCAGGCGCGCTTGCTATGCCGTCCTCACCATTTCCGCCGCCGAACAGTCTGCTTAAAAATCCCATCTCGATTACCTCCCTCTGATAGATTCATATATCGTTATCACTCATTACCATCGGTAGTATCAGCTTCAAGCTGTTCACGAAGCTCATGTATCTTTTTAAAAAGCTCATCAAAATAAGCATTCGTATCCTTTTCGCTGAATCCGCCTGTCATAGCACGCCTTATCGGTGCAAGCTCCGTTTCAGGCGGTATCTTGTAAGGCATTTCAAGCTTTTTCGCTTTCAGCGCCTGTTCAAGGGCAACTATCTCATCCTGAAGCCTGTTTACTGCGAACAATGTTTCTTTCTTGTCATAACCTCCGAAACGAACAGTCCTGAGCATACCTTTTTCAGCCTGTCCGTCGCTCAGTTCGTCTATTTCTCCATTAAGGAGCTTTTCCAACATACCCATAAATCCATCCCCCTATCGTATGCCCGCACGATCACCCCAATCGCACATCAGGCATCATCTGAAAAATCCTGTTTTACCCGTGAAATAATCCCCTATCATATCTTGATGCTGTTTACAGTATAATTCCGGTATCTCCCCTTTCCCGAAATATCTCAGTTCAAGTGTCTCTATGCCGTCTGTTTTCAGTGCACCGCCGATGACCTCAGCACCGAACAGTGCCACCATCGGCTGTAATTTATCGCCGTTTGAACATTCCGCCAGATAACGCGAATATACCCCTATAAGCGTTGTCGCGCGGACTTTCAGACCTGTTTCCTCAAAGGCTTCCCTCTCTGCAGCCTCGTGCAGAGCTTCCCCAAGCTCCGCTATACCTCCGGGAAGTCCCCATTTTCCGCCGGGGCGTTTCTGTAGCAGTATCCTTCCATCGCCGTCCTCTATCACAGCACAGGCAGCGGTCATTATGACCAGCTCATGCCCCACCATTCCGCGGATATAAGATATATAGTCACCCATTTCAGAGATCCTCTTCGTAAAAAGCTTCAAATGCCGCATCTATGCGTTCGCGGAGCCTCGCATAATCTTCTTCGCCGCTGATGAATCCATAACAGGGCTGATCTCCGCCGCAGCATTCGCCGTAATCACTAAAAAACTGCTTCTCGTAGTACTTCTTCGCAAAGGGCAGAATATCCTCGCGGATATCCTCATCCCACAGCTTGCCGTCGCAGTCCCACATAAGGAACTCCGCACCTGTCATGCGCCCTCTGCGGACGTCCTCACAGTGCTCGGGGTCAGCCTCTTCGCCCTCGAATCCGTTCTCTATTATCCAGTGCAGGAACATACCGATATGATTGCCCGCCAGCAGCCATATCTCATCTTCCTGTTCCTCGGTCAGCTCTCCTGTTATACCGTAAGTTTCACGGTATAGCTTTACCGCGCTGTCCCAGTGCCAGTCAGCTCTGTCGATAGCCATATCAGTCATCCCCCTTCCAAAGGGCAACAGCATTTTTTATGAAATCCTCAAAATTGTCGCCCAGACAGGTCAGATCATCTTTATCTATCATCGCAGGAACATTGTAGTACCTGCCATTTTCGTCAACACAGTAGAGCTCTCCGCCGCCGTCGCCGCCTATTACCACATATCCGGGAAGCACTCTCCCCAGATCGTAGTTGTCATATACCGTCGAAAGCTCTTCCAGCGGGAAAAGCACAAGGTATGTCCCACCGACTTCACCCTCGCCGCCGTTATGCTCCCGCATGAACGCAAGGTAATCCTCGGGAAGCAGCACGCCGCCGATCTCCTCAACAGGCTCGCCCTTGTAAGCACCCCCGAACTCGAAACCGTCAAAACTCTCCATAGTATTACCTCCGAAAACAACCAATGTGACCGCAACGTCAAGTAAAACTCTTCTGAAATTTTATCCCGCAGAGACCTCAGATCTCCTCAGCTATGCCGCCGAGACTTCTGTATACTTCCCAGAAATCGGGATAGCTCTTTCTCACACATTCCGCACCGCGGATGATTATGGGATTTTCGCATCTTGTAGCCGCTATCGCCATAGCCATTGCTATGCGGTGATCGTTGTGCGCAGATACCTCAGCACCGCCTGAAAGACTTTCCTTGCCCTTTATTATAAGGCTGTCCGCCGTTGCAGTAACATCTCCGCCCAGCGCGTTGAGGGTCTCCTCCATAGCCGCAAGACGGTCGCTCTCTTTCAGCCTCAGCCTAGCAGCATCGATTATCCTGCTCTCTCCGCCGCAAAAACTGCCCAGTACCGCCAGTATAGGCACCAGATCGGGAATATCAGCCGCACTTACGGTAAATGGTTTCATCGCACCATTATCATTATACACTATTTCTTTGCATATTTCAATGACTTTTTTATCACCTTGAAAAGAATTTTCATTTAACCCCCTGATATCGATATCAGAACCCAGAGAATTTGCCACCTCAAAGAATGCACCCTGAGAATGATCGCCCTCCACAGCATCGTCATAAGCCCTGAACTTCTGCCCCTCGGGAATGATGAAGCTGTTCTCGGTGACTTCCACATTTACGCCGTATTTGCGCATCACATCGATGGTCATATCCACATAAGGGCGTGATTCAAGATGTGAAGTCAGCACTATCTCACTGCGCTGTCCCGTAAGGGGAAGCGCCAGCAGAAGTCCCGTTATAAACTGCGAGGATATACCGCCGTCTATCTCGTATCTGCCCCCTGTGAGCTTACCATTTATTGTGAAAGGCATGGTGTTGTTGTAGTCAAACTCAACACCATGATTCGGAAATTCTTCCAGATAAGGAGTAATAGGTCTTTCGGGAAGCTTGCCGCGCCCCAGAAACTCCGTCTTAACGCCCAGTGCCGCCGACACGGGTATGAGAAATCTCAGCGTCGAACCGCTCTCACAGCAGTCCAGCACCGCATTTTCGGGAGCATTTCCTATTCCGCGGACAACTGCCCTGTCACCCTCTACATCTATCTCAGCCCCCAGCCGACGCATAGCCTCAACAGTGGTCAGTATATCTACCGAGGGATACAGCCTGTCTATCACCGAAGTGCCCTCAGCCAGCGCCGCCGCGATAAGCATACGGTGTGCCGCACTTTTAGAGGGCGGCGGTGTCACCACGCCGTGAAGTTTTGCAGGTGTTATCTTTATATCCATACTATCAGTCCTTTATATCAATTATCCGCTGTCCGCCGAAAGCGTGTATCGTTCTTGTGCCCTTTGTCACTCGTCCGTGATGCGGTGTGCCTTTCGGTACGAACAGTTCATCGCCCGCGTGCAGTATATGTTCCTCGCCGTCAAATATCTCAACATATTCACCGCAAACGCAGAACACGTATTCATCGAACTCATGCACATTCTCTTTCGACTCTCTGTCGGAGAAATATGTCCAAAAGCATATCTGGCTCCCGTCTTTTCCCTCGTAGTAATAACCGTCAATATCAGGCGTATTCTGCTGAGAGCTGTCTATATGGTTGAGCCTGCTCTTCATAAAATCGGGGAAATCTTTCACGACTGCACCTCCGAAAATATCACATTTCAGCAGCCACTTTACATATCAGCGATAACAGCCGCGATCTCGTCCTCGGCTATCTCTTTCGCAAAATTGTTCTCACCGAACTGCACAACTTCGCCTATCCCCTTCTGGAATACGAACCTTAGCTTTCCGTCCCTAACCTTTTTATCGGTGTAAAGCTTCTTCACCAGTGCCGCCTTGTCGATATACTCGGGTACACGCACAGGCAGTTCTGCACTTTCAAGCAGAGCCTCCACACGCTGTCTTTCCTCAGCAGTAACGAATCCGTACTTCTCGCCCAGCCTTGCCTGCGCCACCATACCGATGGATACCGCCTCGCCGTGGTACAGCTCATAGTCCGAAACCGTCTCCACCGCACGGCCAACTGTATGCCCCAGGTTCAGCACCTCACGCAGACCGCTCTCGCGCTCGTCCTGCATAACAACATTGTATTTCACCGCACAGTTGCGCTCCGCAATATACTCGCAGGCTTCAACATCGCCCTCAAATATCTTTTCAACGTTCTTTTCCAGATATTCAAAAAGCTCCCTGTCCCCCAGACAGCCGTGCTTTATGGTCTCCGCCAGACCGTTGGCTATCTGCTGTCTTGGCAGAGTTTTCCATGTATCTATGTCGATGTATACCTTGTCAGGCTGATTGAATATGCCTATAAGATTAGTCGCAAGAGGAGTGTCAACCGCAGTTTTTCCGCCTACCGAAGCATCAGCCGCCGCCAGCAGAGTGGTGGCATAGTTAATAAAAGGCACACCCCTGCCGAAAGTTCCTGCCACAAATCCCGCAAGGTCGGTAACAACACCTCCGCCAACGGCTATGACCGCACAGTCACGGCGGAAGCCCTTTTCAAGCATAGCGTCCTCAAGGTATTCTTTCCACTTTCTGGTCTTGGACTTCTCACCCTCGGGGATAACGAACATCTCAGCCGCAAAGCCCGCATCTCTCAGCATACCGAGGATATCCGCCGCATACAGCCCCTCAACGATACTGTCAGTTATCACAGCGAACCTTTTTTTGCCTGTAAGCCCGTTTTTAAGGTCATCAACCAGCTGTTTCTGCAAACCGTGACCTATCTCTATATCATAAGTGTCGTCCACCACTTTTTTCAATTCGCATCTGAATACCATTTTAATCACTCTTTCTATGCCGGTGTTTTTAACGATTTAACGGCTTAAAATACATATGTAATTATTATAACATAAAAAGCAAAAAATGTAAAGCACTGAGGAATAAATTATCGCTTATATCACGTATTTATACTAACAACTCCCCCACCCCGATTTTAAAGCCCCGTCTTCCGCCACATCTCTCCCTGAAAATGCCGACCATACCCACCCGCCATACGACATTCCCCATATAAAAATTTTGCCCCGAAGTTTTTCAAAAGCACTTCGGGGCGTTTTTTGTATGGATTTTTCGAATATGGTCGCATACTTTGGTATGCGCCGGTATTCGCTGGTTAACGATAGCTTGCGAATTTTCGCCCCTCGTTCCTCAGGTCAAGCTGTCGAATAACAGCGACTGCGTCGGCTGTGGCTTCGCTGTTTGACAGCGGGCGCGGCAATATATTTACGGACACAGAAAGAGCGTGGACATTCGATTTGTCCACGCTCTAATCCTTGTTATTGCCGTGCCTTTTTGTCATGATTGGAAGTTTGCTGTTCTATTTACGGCATTATTGTCACGTCGCTTTTGCGCCTTGACCGAGAGGCTCTGCCTCTAACAGTCAGCTTTGCTGACTGTGTGCTCATCCGCAAGCCTTTCGCGAAAGGCTTGATCCAAAGCTCTCCTCCTTGGCAGTTTTACCGTCTATGCAAAACGACCATCGCCAACGCAGGTATCACCACAAACATCGCACCGATAAAAGCCGGCACGAACTTTTTCACCAAGAGCGGACGGTATATCTCCGACGGATCCTCAGGTGAGAAGCGTATCTCGCGGATATCCCCTATCTGCGGGACATCTTCATCTGTAAAAGTATTCTCTCGGGTGACATATATCATTCCGTTCACCTCATACTGCCACCAGGGCGCATAAAGATCATACCTGCGTGTCCTGCCGTTTGCACGTTTTGAAGTCGCCTGATGTGTATTTCTGTAAATGCACATGGCAGATATCACCTGCGTACAGGTCTTCATTTTCTGCGAACGCACCACAGGTGGTATAAACAGAAGCCCTGCCCCGATCATCATAAAACCGATGCAGACTACATCTATTATCTCCGACTTAGAAAAATAAAAACTGTCGGGGTGCGATTTATGATAAACATTCACCGCGGGTATCGCCACCAGCACAGCACCTATCAGAGGAAAAACCAGATTCATTATCTCCTCAAGGGATACCCCGTTCTGAAACAGATTAGCCAACCCGATGACCAGTATTACCGCTCCTAAGGTCGCCACACAAAGCATAGGTTCTGTCTGCGCGAACACAGCCATAGCAATTATCGCGCCGATAAACGATATTACGAATATCGCCCCTTTGATACTTTCCGCCTTGCTTGTCTTGCTTTCTTCCAGCCCCAGCCTTTCCGCAGGCACGCCGTTCACTATCACCCTTTTCCCGTAAGGATTGACTATCGCCCGCATAAGCGTTTCCCTGCTGAACACAGGTGAAGTAAACTCGTCATTACCGCCATTCATAAAAACACCCCCGTTTTGTTTTAAGTATTATACCATATCCCTATGAAAAAGTAAAGGCGGACAGCCTTAACTGCCCGCCTGAGATCTATTATTTTTTTTCGGAATGATCCTCCCCGCATTACTTTCCCGCCTTCTTGTGAAGCGAACGAAACTCCGCAGGAGAAAGCATCTCATGCTTCTTGAATACCGCACAGAAATAACTGCAGTCGTTGTAACCTACCTTGGTAGCGATCTCGTTGATATTCAGCTTGTCCTCCAGCAGGAATATCTTAGCCTGCTGTATGCGCTTTCTTGCAAGATATTCAAAGGGACGAAGATTCAGGCATTCCTTGAAAAGTCTGCAAAGATACTGTGGCGAAAGATCAATAAGATCAGCCAGCTCCACCAGAGTGAGCTCCTTGTAGAAGTTGGTATCAATATAGTTTATAACAGGCTTCAGCTGATTCAGTTTGGTGCTGTCCTGACCGCCGTTCTGCATATTCGTTACCCTGTGCAGCTCGATCAAAAACTGATACAGGTGCATCGAACACTCGTGACCCGCATAATAGTAATTCGTCTTCAGAAGATAGAGTATCTTCTTGAATATAGCCTCAACGCCGCTCAGGTCGCTGATATGTACTACCTTCGCCTTTTCCAGCTTTATATGTTCAAGAGTGTACTGCGCATCTCTGCCTGAAAAAGCTATCCAGTGTGTCTCCCAGATGTCCTCCACAGGATAATACTCATGAGGTACATTAGGGGGAAGATACATAGCATCTCCCGCCTTTACAGGGAACTCGCCGTCAGCAATTTTAAGAACGCCCGAACCCCTGGTACAATAGATTATCTGATAACCGGGATAACCGTCCTCTCTTATAAAATGCCACTCTCTGTCCCTGGCGCCCGCGCCAAGCACGAACAGCGGAAGTGATACCTCATCACCCAGCACAGGATAGTAAAAATCTGTCATTAAAAATCGCCCGCCTTTTGGAAAACCTTTTATCGAATCTAAAATATTTTCAAATTCTCTTATACTATAATATCACAACAAAGCTAAAATGTCAATACCTTAATCGGATATTTTTGGAAATTTCAAACTCCAAAATGCGCTTATGAATCGTGTTATCGAGCAACCGACCATTCTTATGCATTGTCATTTTTCTGACAAAGCGGTTTAAAATACTTCCAATCAGTTTTTTTACCACCTCTGACGCCCTATTCACGAAAAATCACCGCACAAATCAAAACCACCACTAAAGTGGTGGTTTGCTCTGCCCCTAAAAGGGGCTATTACTGGCTAACCCACTAAAAGCGGGTACTGAATTATTGTCATTGCATTACTGGCACCGCCACCCGTAAACGGGTAATATATTTATCAGTCAAAGTATGCGTAAATCCTTTAGTATGCTTTTTACTTTCTGGCTTCGCCATATGTTTCCATTCGGGAAACACTCATGCTAAAGCTTTTTTATCTCCCCCGGTAGAACCGGGGTTTATTTACGCTAAAGCACCAAAAAAGAGAGGACAGCGCCGCGCCGTCCTCTCCATCTTTTTCCATTATCATTAAGATATTTGGCAATTATAAGCAATGTCGAGCATCAGTCCATAGTAACTATCTCTTTGTAGAACTCAGCATAATCCTTTCTGTCATCCTTGGTGAAAGCGATAGCAGTTCTGGGGTGCTGGTTCAGCAGACCTGTCATGAGGTACTGGAGATCGTAGCCCCATACAATACCCTGCTCGCGGAGCTTTGTCATGTGCTCGTCAATGAACTTGATAACAGGGAATACATTGTACTTGGGATTCTTCAGGAAACCAAGCAGAAGCTCCATAGCGCAGTTGCCTGCACCTCTGCCCATTGAGGAGTATGTAGCATCCAGCCAGTCAACACCGTCACCAACAGCCTCGATAGTGTTGGCAAATGCAAGCTGCTGATTGTTGTGTGCGTGTATGCCTACCTTCTTGCCGTACTTCTCAGCAAGCTCAACATATACCGCAGCAAGTCTCTGCATCTGCTCAGGGTACATAGCACCGAAGCTGTCAACGATGTATATTACATCAACAGGGCTCTTGCCCAGTATATCCAGCGCTGCACGAAGATCGCCCTCCTGTGCTGTGGATATAGCCATGATATTGCAGCTTACCTCATAGCCCTTGCTCTTTGCGTTCTCTATCATATCAACAGCTGTGGGTATCTGGTTGAGGTATGTAGCAACTCTGATAAGGTCGATAACACTGTCATTTCTGTCAATGATATCCTCCTTGTAGTTGCATCTGCCAACGTCAGCCATAACAGCTATCTTGAGGTCGGTATCATTGTCGCCAACAACAGCTCTCAGGTCGTCCTCATCGCAGAACTTCCACTTGCCGAACTTGGTCTTATCGAACATTTCCTTGTCGCCCTTGTAGCCGAACTCCATATAATCAACGCCTGCCTTGATATTTGCAAGGTACAGGTCGTGTACGAACTTATCGGTGAAGAAGAAGTCATTTACCAGACCGCCGTCACGCAGTGTTGCGTCAACCACCTTTATACTGTCTCTGTAATTCATCAGATTGGATATCTCTTTCATATCATACATCTCCCATTTAATATAATAATTCGCTTTACAGCTTTATGCAGTCTAAGCTTTAAATCACTAAAGCAAAGTATAGCATACTTTGCTCGAAATTGCAAGTGCTGATCCAATATTTTATATATAGTTCACACATTTTTGTGTGTTTTACAAATTACGCCTTCGTTTCAGATATCTATATTTGTAAATTTATGCCAATTTGTTTGCTGAACTATCTCTGCGTGCCAAAATGTCCTATTTCAATAGCACCCCACAAAGCCGACTTTTTGCGGTGCTTCCCTATTCTGATGATAAGGCGTGTGCTTATATGGGAATTTCGCTTGCTGCCATAAAACAGAATTTGTTGGTATAGTCGATGGTTTTGTTAGTGGGCATTACTTTGCGAATTTTCGCCCCTCGTTCCTCGGGTCGAGCCGTCGAATAACAGCGACTGCGTCGGCTGTGGCTTCGCTGTTTGACGGCAGGCGCGGCAATATTATACGCAGATAGTTTGTGCGGTGGCATACGGTCGCATACGCTCGGATTTTTGCAGCGGTGACTGCGTCGACCGCGTGCCGCGAAATTGACCAACGTTGACTGCGTCGAACGTGTCCGGCCGAGGACCCTTTCGCGAAAGGCTTGAGCCAAAAGCTCTCTTCTTTGGCAGCTTCCCACGCATTTTTTCTTGTCATATCTCCTATATCCACCCCTCACTCTCTGTGCAAACATCTGTTTTTATATTTAACTCCGACATATTTCTGCAAGAGTTGTACAAAAACGTACAACTTTTCCACCCAAAACACCTGATAGTAACAAGACCTTTTTTGTTGTCCCGGCAGTCCCCAAAAAGGAAAAGCCGTTTATATATATTCTCCATCTGTGCGCACGATGACAGGCAGCCGCTGACTATGACCACGGTATATGAAGCGGCGTGTTATACTGTACAGCGGATATCAGCATCTTGACAATCGAATATCAAAAGGAGCATTCACAAGATCAGTTTTGTCAAAACACAGCTTTGATTTTATGCATTTTCCTCGCTATTGACAAAAGTTTATTAATAAGGTAAAATATATTATAGTAAACGACATCTAAATTTTCACCCACCAAAGAAGGAACTAGGCTGGAAATTTATGTCGTTTACTGTATGTATGAATCAATAACTGGAGGCAATTTAATGAGCGAAAACAAAAAAACTGCGTCAAAGCCCAAATTTCTGGAAGGCTGGGATTTTGATAATATCGCAAAACTGATCTACATCATGATCGTGTGCGTGTGCGGAATGTTTATGAGGCATAAACTAATGCCCCACACTTCAAGAGATATGTGGCTTTACCTTGAAAGATGGTACAACTACTTCGCCGAACACGGCGGATTCAAGGCAGTGGGTGACGATGTGGGCGATTACACGCCGTTATATTACTATTACATAGCAGCACTCACCTACTTCAAAGATATCTCAGCCCAGACGGGACTTAAAATACTTTCTATAGTATTCGACTTCATCACAGCCATATACGCCATGTGGATAGTCGAACTTGCTGACAAGAAAAGCAAGAACCCTCATCTCCCCGTAATAGCATTCACCGCAGTATTCTGTCTGCCGACTGTTGTACTCAACTCCGCAACCTGGGGTCAGTGCGATGTCATCTACTCCTGCTTCCTTGTAATGTGCCTTTACTATATGATGAAAGGCAAGGATAACGTGGCGATGATAATGTTCGGCATAAGCTTTTCATTCAAGCTTCAGGCGATATTCTTTGCACCTTTCATAGGCATAGCCCTTTTCAAAAAGAAGATTCGTCCCCTGAACCTGCTGTGGATACCTGCTGTATACGTCATAAGCATAATCCCCGCAACTATCGCCGGCGGAGACTTCTTCCGTCTGCTGACTGTATACTTCCGTCAGTCGGGTCAGTACGAAGACCTCTGTATGTCCCTGCCCAACCTCTGGACACTCTGGGAAGAAGTTGAAAACGAACTTCTGGGACCTGCGGGAATATTTTTTGCAGGCGCCTGCGTTGTCACCGTGATGTACTACTACATCACCAAAAAGGAACTGAAACTCACAAACAATACAATGGTGGCACTTGCCATGATATCCTCCTTCGTAGTGCCCTTTGTACTGCCCCATATGCACGAGAGATATTTCTATCTTTCCGAAGTGATGTTCGTTATCTTCGCATTCTGCTACAGAAGCAGACTGTGGCTGATATTCACATCACAGTACTGCTCGGTACAGGCACTTTCGGGCTATCTTTTCGGCAAGGGCTCTATGGACAGAAGATTCCTGCTGCTTATCGAGATAGTCAACATCGTGGTAGTATACCTCTGCCTGAAAAAGGAGATGGAAGAACCCCGCGATGAAGAAGTAGTAATGTGCTTTGAAAAACAGGCAGCAAAATCATGAAAATAGAACATACAGCCCTCTATGTCAACGACCTTGAGGGCGCAAAAGACTTTTTCACCAAGTACCTGAATGCCAAAAGCGGCGAACTTTACCGCAACCCCAGAACAGGATTTTCTTCCTACTTTCTCAGCTTTGATGAAGGCTCACGCCTTGAGATAATGAACAAGCCCAACATATTCGAGGACGACAACAGGATATCCCGAATGGGCTACGCGCACATCGCATTCAGTGTGGGCAGCCGAGAAAAAGTCGATGAACTTACAAAACGCATCACCGATGACGGCTTCAGACTTCAAAGCCCGCCCCGAGTTACAGGTGACGGCTACTACGAAAGCTGCATCATCGGGTTTGAGGGAAACCTCATCGAGATAACAGAATGACAAGGAGATATGCCATGAAAAAGATATATATACTTACAGCCGCTGTAATAATGGCTTTCGGGCTCAGTGCCTGCGGCAGCAAAGACGCACATACCTATAAAAGGCAATCAAGTTCAAAAGCAGAGACCGAGAGCGAGGCGGATACTTCTTCGGTTACAGAAGATGACTCCGTAACCGATGCAGAAAGTTCCGAAACTGTCACCGAAGACAGCAATAGCTCCACCGAAAGCAAAGCCGCAGATTCAAAGGCTGAAAAAAAGCCCAAAAAGACTACATCAAAGCCCGCTACCGATCCCGATGGCGGCAAAAGCTACGTCTTTGATGACCCTGAGGGCGAAGTTGCAATCGCCCAAAACGATGACGGAACAATTACGGTAGCTATACCCTCAAACGGCATAACCAACGAAGAAGCAAATTACTCCGACCACCACATCGTCAAAAAGGAAGAGGTAAAAAGCGAAGAGAATTCCGATATGACCTATCTTACCTTTGATGAAGATTATTTCAATACTGTGGCTCAAAACAACATAAATTCAAGCAAAGAAACTCTCGATGATCTCATCGCTAACGGTCTTGACGCCTATGAAACGGTAACGGATATCACCTATAACGAAGAGTTCACCGATTTCACTATCCAAGTAAAAAGCAGGGAAGCTTTTGAAAAAAGCTCTGATAAAGAGATAACAGCGGTAATCGAACAAGCAGCTTCAATTTACCACACATATTCTCTCCACGAAGACGTTACGTTCACTTTCCGCTTTGTAGATGCTGACGGAAATGAATTCCTCAAAGAAATGATCGCAGGCTGATAAAGCCTTGACCCAAAACAGCAAAAACATCTTGAACCAGAAGGAGGTATCACCATGACATTGCAGGAAATAATCAACGATTCAAAGCGAGTAGTATTTTTCGGCGGTGCGGGAGTATCCACCGAAAGCGGAATACCCGATTTCCGTTCGGTGGATGGTCTTTACAATCAGAAGTATGACTATCCCCCCGAAACTATCCTCAGCCACACGTTTTTTATGAACAAAACCGAGGATTTCTACAAATTCTACCGCGACAAAATGCTGTGCCTTACGGCGAAGCCCAACAAAGCTCACCTGAAACTTGCCGAGATGGAAAAAGCAGGCAAGCTCACAGCCATAGTCACCCAGAATATCGACGGACTGCATCAGGCGGCAGGCAGTAAGAATGTTTACGAGCTTCACGGTTCGGTGCTGAGAAATTACTGCATGAAGTGCCATAAGCCCTATGCCGTGGAAGATATCCTCAATGGTTCGGGCGTGCCCAAATGCACCTGTGGCGGCACTATCAAGCCCGATGTTGTCCTCTACGAAGAGGGTCTTGATAATGATACCGTTGAGGGTGCTATCGAATGCATTTCCCGCGCCGACTGCCTTATCATCGCAGGCACTTCCCTGACAGTTTACCCCGCTGCAGGCATGGTAAGATACTTCCGCGGCAAGCACCTGGTCCTGATAAACCGCGACCCCACCCCCATGGACGAAATGTGCGAACTGGTACTCCACGACAAGGTGGGAGAAGTACTGGACAAGATAGTTCTCTGATATCAAAAGCTCCCGTGTTATGGGAGCTTTTTTATACTCTAAACATTGTCCCGAAAAGCGCAATGCGGGGGATAGCCGTGCTTCAAAAGTACAGCTATCCCCCGCATCAAAGTGCGTTCAAATATTATTTCAGCTTAAAGTGTACAGGCATACCATTCTTCATGGCTATCTTAACTTCGCCCTGAATGAGGGGCAGGAAGTATTTTACAGCCTCGGGCATGATATCGTTTTGCGCGTGATTTACCCACTTTTTCGGGAAGAACTTCTCTTTATTTGCCACCTGAGAAGCGTCGGTGGTCTCAACGGTTATAACGTAGGGAACATCACTGAGACGCTTGAAGTATACCATCTTGCCTGTCTCGCCTGCAAGAGCGCGCTTAACGCCCTCACTGCCGATAAGCTCGGCTTCGTCGATATCTGTCTTGGAGCAGATATGTGAAGAGCATCTCTGCATAACGTTGAGCTCGATGGAGCGGACTTTACAGCCTATCCTGTCCTTTACCAGCTGTTCAAGGGTCTTGCCGATGCCAGAAAGGTACTCGTGACCGAAGTTATCGACTACGATATCCTTCCTGTTCTCCTCGGGTATGCGCACACCCTCGGATACAGCCACGATTACAGCCTTGTGCTTTGCCTGCATTATGCGCACATCTTCAAGGAACTTGTCAGCGTCAAGGTCGCATTCGGGAAGATATATCAGGTGGGGAGCTATCTCGTCGTTAGCCCTCAGCACACAGGTGGAAGCTGTGAGCCATCCTGCGTGTCTGCCCATTATCTCGATGATGGTAACAGAATCCACGGAATACACCGAGCTGTCGCGGATTATCTCCTGCACGGTAGCCGCCACGTATTTCGCCGCCGAGCCGAAGCCGGGAGTGTGGTCTGTCACGGGCAGGTCGTTATCGATGGTCTTCGGGATACCGATGACCCTGATATCGGAGCCTACGGATTTCAGATAGACCGAAAGCTTGTCCACCGTATCCATCGAATCGTTACCGCCAATGTAGAAAAACGCCTGGATACGGTGCTTTTCCAGATTAGCCTGTATCTTGCGGTAGACTTCATCATCAACGTCCGCAGCGGGAAGCTTGTATCTGCACGAACCGAGTACTGTGGAGGGCGTCTGTCTTAAAAGTTCCATGTCCTCATTTGACCTTATCACCATTTTAAGGTCGATGAGCTCATCCTTTATCATGCCCTCGATACCGTTGATAGAGCCGAAAACAGCGTCTATCGCGGGAGTTTTCAGTGCTTCCTTGAATACCCCTACCAAGGATGCGTTGATAGCACAGGTCGGTCCGCCCGACTGAGCAACTGCAATATTCATTTGTATACCTCCATAAAACACCTTATTTCAGCGGACACCACTCCGCTTTCCTCAAAATTATAGCATATTTGTCTTTCAAATTAAAGAGAGAATTTCAAATCTTAATAATCTTTTCAGTTTTTCACAAAAATTTGTATTGTTACCAACTTCAAGATATAAATTATTACCCTAAAACACCGTATCAAGGGAAGATTCTGTAATATGCGAAAAATTTAATGCTAATAATTTTTAAAAAGTTTTTTAAAAGACTTGAAATGGAGCGCGAAATATGGTATGATTATGATATGTAAATGTGCAAATATGATTTGGACAAATATTTTTAAAGAAAATAATGGAGGTACTTAAATATGGTAACAGCCGGCGATTTCAGAAATGGTATGACTTTTGAAGAGGAAGGCAACGTAATGCAGATCGTTGAATTCCAGCACGTTAAGCCCGGTAAAGGTGCAGCTTTCGTAAGAGCAAAGGTAAAGAACGTAATTACAGGTTCTGTAATTGAAAAGACATACAACCCTACTGCAAAGTTCCCTACTGCTTACGTTGAGAGAAAGGATATGGAGTATTCCTACAGCGACGGCGATCTCTACTACTTCATGGACGCAGAGACATTCGAGCTGATCCCCGTAAACAAGAGCGAGCTTTCCGACAACTTCAAGTTCGTTAAGGAGAACATGGTATGTAAGATCCTTTCCTACAAGGGTCAGGTATTCGGCGTTGAGCCTCCTTTCTTTGTAGACCTCGAGGTTACAGAGACAGAGCCCGGCGAGAAGGGCAACACTGCTACAAACGCTACAAAGCCTGCAACTGTTGAGACAGGCGCTGAGATCAGAGTTCCTCTGTTCATCAACACCGGCGACAGGATCAGGATCGATACTCGTACCTGCGAGTACATGGAGCGTGCATAAGTCACACTAAATACGTCATTATCTGTGAAAAGGAGGGCGGCTGTAATGGAGCTCAGCAACAAGGCAGCTTATATCAAAGGTCTTATGGAAGGTATGAAGATCGATGAGACCACCGATCAGGGCAAGGTACTGAAGGCTATGGCAGAACTGATGGAGGAGATGGCTAAGGCTATCGAGGACGTTACTGTTCTGGCTGACGAGACTGTTGATGTAGTAGACAGTTTAAGCGACGATCTTTCCGATCTGGAGGACGATTTCTACGATGAGTTCTACGGTGACGACGACGATGAGGATTATGACTATGATCCCGAGGATGACACACTTTACGAGTGTGTATGTCCCACCTGCGGCGAGACCATTGTAATGGACGACAAGATGGTCGAGAGCGGTTCTATCGAATGTCCGAACTGTGGAGAAAGTCTTGAATTTGACTTTTCCGACGACGAGACCGAGGAATAATATCCGCTTTTCATGAATAGTAACGGGTACTTTTGTCATATGACAAAAGTGCCCGTTTTATATATCAGACAGACGGGAAATTCTGGGAAAACAAAGCGCGGTATATGCCGATAAAGCAGCATATACCGCGTGAATATTTTTTATAAGCAGTTTACGCAGGATAATGGCCTTGCGAACTGTCATTGATCATGGATCAGGCATCTGCTTTGTACTTGTGATACGTTAGTTTGTGCCCCATGTTGCTGAATATCTTGTTAGGGTTCCACCCTTGTTTCAGGTTGTGTCAAAATATAGAAATGACAGTCTGTGAGAATAGGTTTATCTATGTATTCTTCGATAGTTTCTCCTGTATCAGATCGGATCGAGCTGAAAACTGTTCTTTCGGAATAGCCATTATGAGGTATCCAGTTAGTAGTCTTTAATTTACCAATTTTTATCCAGGAAGCGATAGTACTCTCCGGTATTGTGCTGCCCGCTTTAAGCTGTATACTTGTCACCTTAGAAGAAGAACCGGGCTCATCATACAGAGATACAGTAACCCTTTCGCTTTGGTTAGGTTCCTCCTTTATTTCAGATTGTGTCAAAATATAGAAATTACTGTTTGCGAGAACAGGTTTATCTAAGTATTCTTCGATTCTTTCTCCATCTTCATCCACGATCGCTACGAAAACTGTTCTTATGTAATAGCCATGACAAGGAATCCAAGCAGTAGTATTTGATTCACCCAAATTGATCCAGGAAGCGATAGTACTCTCCGGTATTGTGCTGCCTGCTTCAAGCTGTATACTATGTACCTTAGCAGAAGAACCGGGCTCAGCATACAGAGATAGAGTAACCTTTTCGCTTTGTTCAGGTTCCTTGGCGTGCAGGGTGCCCCATGTTGCTGAATCTCTTGTGGGGTCAGGATACTGACCTACTCTGCCTGTAGCATCCTTTACCTGAACAAAAAATGCATAATCGCCGTACTCGTTTTTGCTGTCCAAATCCACGCCAACATAAACAGTAAGACCTTCATATATGCGGATATTCCATTTCATCTCATCATAGATAGCCTTATCGCCATCGGTAAGTGAGGTTTCCTGACCTATCTTCAGACCTTCAATTGTGCTTGCCTTTGCAAAACAGCCGTTGTTATAGCACTCCATCAGATCATAGCCTTCGGTCTCCAAATCAGCAAAATATTCTGATACTGCATTGTATACGGTCTTAGCATCGCCGTTAAGATGCTTTTGGTCGTGAACCAATCTTGGAACTGCATTTGAATATGTGCCCCATTCAAGGTTCCTGTGATCGGTTGTAGGATACTGACCTATATTGCCGGTCTTGTTATCCTTTACCTGAACAAAGAAATACGGGTCTCCGTACTCATCGACACTATTTATGCCCACATATATAGTGACATCACTGTAAGAACCATATGAGTACAGTTCAGAAACGACAGCTTTATCACCATCAGTAAGTGATGCTGTACCCATCTTCAGACCTTCCTTTGTGCTCGAATATTTGAAGTAGCCGTTGTTATAGCACTCCAAAACATCATAGCCCTGGGTCTCCAGATCGGCAAAATATTCAGCCACAGCATTATACGCAATCTTGGCTTCTTCGTCAAGCTCTCTTGATGTGCAAGTCTTCACAGCCTCAGGTGTATTTTCATCGAATGTGCCCCATGTTGCTTCGCCCTGTGTGGGGTGAGGATACTGACCTATCTTTCCGGTCTTAGGGTCCTTTGCCTGAACAAAAAATTCAGGTTGTCCGTATGCGTCGATACCGGTTTTGCCCACATAGACTATCATGCCGTCATACATGAATTTCAGCCAGTCGTTGATGGCTTTATCACCCTCAGTAAACGATGAATTATAGTCTATCTTCAATCCGTCCTGAGTATGCGCATTCGGGAAACCGCCGTTTTCAAAGCATCCCTTATAGTCAAGTCCCATTGTTTCCAGATCAGCTATATATTCAGCCACATCATCATAGGCATCCTTAGCTGCGCTGTTAAGATCTTCTACGCTGTAATTCGTGTATATAGGTGAATCAGGGTCAAATGTGCCCCATGTTACAGTACCATCTGAGGGTCTTGGCCACTGACCTACCTTGCCTGTCTTGTTATCCCTTACCTGAACAAAGGCAGAGTCCTCGCCGTTGATTTTTGTTTTGCCGACATATACGCTTATATTGCCGCGGGCATACTTCGATGCTTCGATATTTACTTCGTTGTCGCCTTTAGCTGTATATTTGTAATTGAAGCCCGTCTTCATGCCGTCCTTTGAATTTGCTTTTGCAAATTCTCCGTTCTTGAAGCAATCCTCTAAACTGAGCCCCTCATATTCATAATCCCTAAAAACTACATCAACAGCAGCGAAGCACTCCTTTGCGGCTTTGTTCAGACCGTCAACTGTGTTTGACTTATCCACATCGGAGTATACTTTGAGTCTTTCGGGAAGTTCATTGTATCCATTCTCGTCTGTCATGGTAAAGCTGAACGAAACGTATTCGTTCGGAGCAACAGTGCCATTGGTGCTGCTGTTCCTGATAACGTTGTAACCACATGGATAACCGCTGTTATACCAATTGTTAGTATCGAACAGTCTGCCGTTTTTTACACTCTGGATCCTGCCTTCGTGCTCAAAGCCAACAGCCCAGTTGTTTATTGTCTTCTTGCTGGTGTTCTTCAGGGAGATCTTAACTGTGGTGTAACCGTCCTTAACGGAAAGCACCTCGTACTTTGCCAGATAGCCTGTGCCTCTGTAAGCCCTTGAATCGCCTGTGTTGAGCGAAGCCGATGCGGGCAGAGCAAGTCCGCAGGCAAGTGCCAGTGCCGTTAAGCCTGAAATGATCTTTTTGTTGTTTTTCATTTTTTATGCCTCCTATATATAACGGGTAATGAGCAGAAAAATTCTCTCTACTCGTTAAAATTATAACACTTTAATATTTTAATGTCAATGATTTTTAGGTGAAAATTTTAGACGTTTCTTTATGGTGGATTTTTCGGGATAGTTAGCTATTCTGTATAATTAAAAAGCCTTCCGACGATGTATAAATCGTCGGAAGACCTGTGTAATTTATCAATAGAATGTAGCGACTTCCTGCAAAGGTGCATCGGCAGGTGTGAGCTTCTCCACCACAAGTACAGGACCCTTTCCCTTATACAGCTTGTGCTTCTGCATCTTTACTGTGAATGTCACATCGAACCACTTGGGCTTTGTCAGATCAAGCTGTTCATCGCAAAGGCTTGCCAGCCAGCAGAATGTGATATCCTCAACACAGCAGGTCATTATCTTTCTGCCCAGTGCGATGGTACCTTTGGGGAACTTCGGATTCATCGCCGCCATAGCTTTCAGATGCACCCGCTTGCCGTCGTACTTATCGGGCTCTTCGTTGATGTCCCTGTACCACAGCGCATAGTCCCTTTCATCGACTTCTATGGTATCAGCGTTGATATCAAAAGGCAGAGGGTCTTCGATGTCGTCGTACTCGGAAGTTCCGTCGGTGCATTCGTAGGCGATATCGGTACGTCTGCTGACACCTCTTACTATCTTGTGGAACTCCATCTTGTCCATAGTCGCTTTGTCAAAACGGTTAAACACCGTCAGCTCACAGTTTGAGAGCTTATCAACTACCAGTGATCTCATGTTCTGGTTGTAGTTGAGGAATGTGGTAGCGTCGGTGAAATTCATTATCTGGTAGATCGCCCAGCTTTCGGGCAGTGCGTTCAGCAGATCGTTCATCGTCCACATACCGTTGTACTCTATCATTACTCTCTGACCGTGTACCTGTGTGTACAGCATTTGCAGATTGATAGGGTTCAGCTCGTCCTTGTCCTCGATAACACGGGGATAGATATGGCTCTTCTCGAAGTCCTTGGTATCGTACTCCTCCATGCCCTCTTCGCATATCAGCAGAAGTGTCCTGTCACCGTTGTTGAAACGCTTGTCTTCAAGCGTCTTCTGTATAAAGGTGGTCTTGCCGCCCTCCAGAAATCCCGTGAACAGGTACACGGGCACAAAATTATCTTCATTCATTTTCAGATTACTCTCCTGATCTTTTATATTGTTATCCCGCTGACACACCACTAAACAGCCTTTTAACAGGCAATATCAATAGACGGCGGTCTTCTTCCCCCGCCGCAGGCGGGGGAAGAAGATATCTAAATAAATATTCATTACCGGAACGGGTATAAGCGGTGTGATAAAGGGATAGTCATATTCCATTATTATCACTGCAGTCAGAACGGCACCATGCCGTCGGGGTCGTAGGATTCAAACTCCTCTTCCTCCTTGACAGGCACAAACTTCTTCATGCCGCCCTCCGGCACAAAGCTCATGTTGCAGAAATACTCATGCTCGCAGTCGTAATCGGGCATAACTATCTTGTCCTGAGAACCGCGTACTATGTCGTACTGATCAAGCAGTACCGAGCCGCCCTCCTTGTGGAGTATGCACTGCAGACCGCTTATCTCCAGCGCGCCCTTTACTCTGCAAAGCGCACCGCTTTCATCGAAGTAGTCGAAATCCACCGATTCGCCCCTGCTGAGTTTGCCTATCTCCTCGGGGGTGAAGATGTGTCCGCACCATACGCCCGAGAACTTCACGGGACACCTGAGCACACGCCCCATGAACTCATCAAGGTCGCGGTCGAGTATCTCGCTGCTGTAATTCTCATACAGAAATTCCATCTGGAAAAGCTGTTCTGCAACTTTCCTCATATCCATATCTTTCGGCATGAAGAAGCTGCTCAGGGTAACAGTCAGGTCGCCTGTGCGCAGGCTTCTCTCATACAGGAACCTGTATTCGCCCAGACTGTTCTTCAGCGGTATATAGCTGCCGTCATTGTAGTGTATAACACATCCGCCGTACTTTGCCGAAGCCTTTTTCAGCTCGTAGCCGTAGTATGCCGCGGGCTGTCCGCTCTCGGTGAACTCCTTGCCTACGACCTCGATTATTCCGCCGCCCAGCAGACGGTTCAGCTGTGCCGCATCGGGCAGTTCCCTGCAAAGGAACTCCATCTCCACAAGCTCACCCTCGTGGTAGATGTAAAGGGTCTTTTTACCGAACTCGGTTATCTTGGGTATGTACTTTTTCGGGAATACCTCAGGCACGAATTCGTACTCAGCCGCATTGAACAGCTTGTAGCTTGAATTGAAGGACACATTGAAGGGGTCGATGTCCTTCTGCACCTCTTTCAGGCTGCCTGTAACGGTGTATACCATGTCACCCTCTACAGAATCAAAGGTGATGCTCCCGCCGCTGCACAGCACGGATACCTCATCTTCGGTAAATATATGACCGTGCCATACGCCGCAGAACTGTGCGTCCTCGCCATCCTTTTTGAACTTTACGCTTACCTTCTCGTAGACCTTGCCGTTGAGTTCACTGCTGAACTCAAAGCGTTCGCCTGCGTTCTCAAAGGGAACATACTGAGTGCTGCCGTCCTCACCCTGAAAACTTCCCGGGTAGAAAAGGTCTCTCTTTATCTCGTAATTTGACTTATCCATGCTGTACCTCCTTTTTGGTATACATTAGTTTTACCATTTAATATAGTATAATTTATTTTACGGGAGCGTTACGGGATCACTGTACCCCGAAAAGCTCCGAAACAGCTTCTTCGTTCAGCTGAGAGCCGATAACGCACAGTCTGCCGATGGTGCTTGCAGAACCTGTTCTAACATCGGGCACGCCGGGAACGTAGTCGTAGTGTATCCAGGTGCCGTCGGTGCCCTCAACTATTCCCTTTGCACGGAGCACGAAGCCGTACTTCTTCTCGTCTTCCAGTGCTTCAAGGGCGGAACGTATCTCATCGGCGGTGTACTTCTTAGCGGTCTCTCTGCCCCAGCTGGTGAATACTTCATCAGCGTGGTGGTGATGATGATCGTGATCGTGACAGCCGCAGGTGCAGTTCTCACCGTGCTCATGGTGGTGATGCTCGTGGTCATGATCGTGATCATGGTGATGATGGTGTTCATGCTCATGATCGTGGTCGTGATGATGTTCGTGTTCGTGATCATGATCGTGGCAGCCGCAGGTGCAGTCCTCGCCATGCTCGTGATGGTGGTGCTCATGCTCTTCATCGTCATGGTGATGATGGTGATGTTCGTGCTCCTCATCATCGTGGTGATGATGGTGGTGATGCTCATTTTCCTCTTCCAGCAGAGCCTTCAGCTCATCATCAAGAGTATTCTTCTGTGTCATGGCATCGGTGAGCTGCTTGCCTGTCAGCAGATCCCAGTCGGTAGTAACGATGGGAGCCTTGTCATTCAGCGCACGGAGCCTTGCAACTACATCATCAAGTCTCTCCTGAGGAACGCCCTTTGTATGGCTGAGTATCAGGCAGCTTGCGTAGGTTATCTGGTTGTTGAAGAATTCACCGAAATTTTTCTGGTACATCTTGCACTTTGCAGCGTCAACAACGGTGGTGAAGCCGTCAAGTACCACGTCATGTGCGTGGATATCCTGCACAGCCTTGATAACATCGCTGAGCTTGCCGACACCCGATGGTTCGATAAGTATACGGTCGGGCTTATAGGTCTCAAGCACCTGTACCAGTGCCTTGCCGAAATCGCCCACCAGCGAACAGCATATACAGCCCGAATTCATCTCGGTTATCTCAACGCCTGCATCCTGCAAAAATCCGCCGTCGATGCCTATCTGTCCGAATTCGTTCTCGATAAGCACGAGTTTCTCGCCCTTGTAGCCGTCGGCGATGAGTTTCTTTATCAGCGTGGTCTTGCCTGCACCGAGGAATCCGCTGAATATGGTGATCTTAGTCATGAAAAACACTTCTTTCTAATAATTATGAGACTATACAATTTCTCATTTTTATTATAGCACATTATTCATAAAAAGTAAAGACATCGTGAACGTTATTTTCATGAAGCAACAGACAGCGCAAAAGGCACGTAACTGCGGCTAAACAGCAGGATTGGTCATGATATCGGCACCATAAAAGTTCCGCTCGGTGCGAATATTTTAAATGAATGATCAGCTTTTTGTTCGTCTTGAAAAAATAATTCTGACTATCCCTTTACCAAACCACTTAAAATGCCGGAATAACAGGAATATATTATACTGACGTTATCTTTTCCCACGCCTGCGGCGGGGGAAAAGATAACCGCCAAACGCTCATTATATTCCTTTGATCGTTTTTAAGTCAGGTGTGTCAGCGGGATAGCCATAAAAATAATTAACTAAATCAAATATAGATTTTTATCATTTCATCAGAAATCACGGCGGGAGTTTCATATCGTTTTGTGCTATCTGATAAAAATAAAGCGTATTTCTTGAAAATGCTTTTATAATCTGCTATAATCATTACGTTAGAAAATAAGGCGGTGATACCGCCGACAGGTACAGGGTATATCCCTGAATTCAGAAAGGTTGGGTATTAACTATGAAAAAGATCCTTGCATTGACACTTGCGCTGACTATGTCTGCGCTGATGTTCGCGTCATGCGGCGATACCAAGGACGAAAGCAGCAAGGCTGCTGATTCCAAGGCTGCCGAGTCGGAGGCTCCTGCTGAGACAGAAGCTCCCGCTGAAACGGAAGCTCCCGCAGAGACCGAAGCTCCTGCAGAGAGCACTGCCGAGGGTGACGACAGTGCCGCTGAGGGCGAAGGTGAAGTTGCCGAGTTCGACAGAACTAAGGTAGAGGGCTATGACGAGAACGCTGCCGAGACTGTTATCGAACTGACAGATCAGGTATCCGACGCATGGGCAAACGGTCTGGGCTCCTATTCTTTCGATGGCGGCAGCGGCGATAACTACATCGACGGCAGATGCTTCGACAGAGATAAGGACGTTCACATGGTAGTTGAATTCGAGTACACCGAGAAGTTCAACCAGATGATCGACGATGGCGTTACCGATCAGCACAAGCAGCAGATCGTTATAGGACCTGCACATGCTAACGGCTGGAACAAGTTCGGCGAGACCTTTGAGGGCCTTGTTACCGATTATCCCGCAGTAAACGATCCCGCTCTCACCGAGTACGTTGTTGCCAACGGCGAAGACCTGGCTACCCCCGATACCAAGGACGCTGAGTCCAAGTCAGATCAGGTATGGCCCGATGTATTCGTTAAGGCAGACGGCTTCATCAAGGTAACTAACCACGATGTAAAGAGCATCGAGTTCACTATCCCCGCAGCCGAGATAAACGCACTCATCGACAGCTCAACTGCTGATCCCGAAAATCCTGACAATTGGGGCGACGGCATACTGTTCCAGCTGGGCGGAAATATGTATATCACCAAGATCACTATCGATCAGGGCAACGTATTCCTGAAATCCCAGATCGCTGCCAGCGGAATGGCTTGATAATTCATAATGCATAATTCATAATTATTGACATGGGCGGATAGCGTGTTTTGCTATCCGCTTTTTGTTATGGCGGACATTGACTGCATCGAATGTTGCCCGATTTAAAATAAATCACATCTTGCAAAGCTTGCCAGAAAAATCTCGCCCCCGACAAACAAAAAAACCGTCAGGGAAACCCGACGGTCTGAAAAGTTATATGCGGTTATCAAGGAATGCCAGGGTCTTTTCGTCATAGACCAGATCCTGCGCTTCCATATTTTCTTCCATCTGCCAGAGCTTTGTTACGGCAAATACCGATGATACAAAGAAAGGCTGGCTGTTCAGGTAGCCCAGAGGTACTACTGCGGGGGGAGTGCCTGTCTTATCGCAGAGTTGTTTTACTCTCGCAAGACGTGCAAGGTTCGCGGTGGACGCAAACTGGCTCTCGGGGAGATTTGTTGCTGCATCACCTCTTGCAAGCTTCGCAAAGAATCCCTTTGCCTGAGGCGAGAACGCCATAACAGGGAAATGATTTCGCCTGTACCAGCCGAACTCCTGTGTGTCCATGCACACAAGGGTATCGTCACCCAGTATATCGGTGCTGGCGTGGGCAAGGGAATAGTTTATCTGGCTGATGCGGATAGGCTCCATGCCGTGCTTGCGTGCAAATTTGTTAGCTTCCTGTATACGAGCGGTAGTCCAGTTGGATACACCGATGAAGTGTATCTTTCCCGACTGATACATATCGTTCAGTATGGGCATTATCTCCTCAACGGGGATATGGGGGTCATCACGGTGGAGAAAATATATATCTACATAGTCTGTTTTCAGGCATTCAAGACTTCTTGCAAGGTCAGCTTCAAGACTTGCTCTGTCAAGGCGGGATTCTCTTGTCTCAAGGTCGTAATGACCACCCTTGGTGGAGATGATCACCTTTTCACGGCACTTTCTGGCTTCAAGCCATCTGCCTATGACAGATTCGCTGACATCAGCGCCGTCCTCGACCCAGTCGCAGTAAACGCGGGCTGTATCTATGCACCAGCCGCCGAGTTCGATGTATTTATCCAGATAGGAGAAATAGGTCTCGTCGCTGTCCTTTCTCTCAAAATTCGCTGTACCGTAGGTAAGGCTGGGGATCTTTATCTCGTATTTGTCGTTTTTAAGTGTACAGGTTATCAATTTTAAAGCCCTCCTCTTGTTCAATATTTTAATCATCATATTATTAGTATCCTAAAATTATAACATATAAAAAGCTGTATTTATATAACAAATTGTAAAATTTTATGTTTTTGTCTCAACCCTCTTGACAAAAGGGGAAAAGTGTTATATAATAAGTAACATTGTAAAGCTGTGATGCTTTACAGGTATCCGAAAAAGTTCGCAGTAAGTCTGAAAGGGGCGGATAATCTTGGCAAAAAGCTTTGAAATGTATATCCTGCTCGATCTGTATGGCAGGCTGCTGACTGAAAAGCAGTTCAACATCATGGATCTTTATTATAATGATGACCTCAGTCTTGGTGAGATAGCGGCTGAATGCGGCATATCAAGACAGGGCGTTCATGATGCGGTAAAGCACTGCGAAAAGGCACTGGCGGATTATGAGGAAAAGCTCGGTCTGCTGAAAGCGCAGAGAGCGTATGTTGAGGAGCTCAGAGAGCTGAAAGAACAGGCGCTCGATATATTCAACGAATGCAAGCGCATAAGTATGTCAAGGCCGATAGCCGAAAAGACTGTCGTACTGCTTGAAAATCTTGACAGCAAGCTTGCCGAATACGAAGCAGAAGAGATCAGCGAAGAAGCTGCTGAATAACGGCTTCATATCTACTATAAATTCCACGGACAGGGAGGCATACTTATGGCATTTGAAGGATTGAGCGAAAAGCTTGGCGGCGTTTTCAAAAAGCTGAAAGGCAGAGGAAAACTGACTGAAGCCGACGTTAAGGAGGCTATGAAAGAAGTCAAGATGGCGCTGCTGGAGGCAGATGTAAGCTATAAGGTAGTCAAGGATTTCGTGGCTAACGTTACCGAGAGAAGTGTAGGCGAGGACGTTCTGAAGAGCCTTACTCCCGCACAGCAGGTGATAAAGATAGTTAACGAGGAGCTTGTCAAGCTGATGGGCGAGGCAAACTCAAAGATAAATTTCCCAAGCAAACCGCCTTGTGTTATCATGATGTGCGGCTTGCAGGGTTCTGGTAAGACCACCCATGCGGCAAAGCTGGCTAAGATGTTCAAGCGTCAGGGCAGCAGACCTTTGCTGATAGCGGCGGACGTTTACAGACCTGCGGCTATCGATCAGTTGAAGATCGTTGCTGAAAAGGCGGAAGTACCCGTATTCGAGATGGGTCAGATAGACCCCCGCAAGATAGTCAAGGAAGGTCTTAAACAGGCTAAGGACTACGGCAATGATCTTGTTATCATAGATACTGCGGGTCGTCTGCACATCGATGAAGAGCTGATGGACGAGCTGAAGGACATCAAGAAGATCGCAGAACCCAACGAGATAATGCTGGTTGTCGATGCGATGATCGGTCAGGATGCTGTCAAGGTAGCTTCAAGCTTTGATGAAGCACTGGGCATAGATTCAGTTATACTGACCAAGCTCGATTCCGATACAAGAGGCGGTGCGGCGCTGTCCGTACTTGCTGTTACAGGTAAGCCTATCAAGTTCGTGGGTATGGGCGAAAAGCTTGACGAGTTCGAGCCTTTCCACCCCGAGAGAATGGCTTCGAGAATACTGGGCATGGGCGATATGCTCACCCTTATCGAAAAGGCGAGCCAGACGGTTGACGAAGAGGAAGCCGAGAAGCTTGCAAAGAAGATGCAGGAGGAAGGCTTTGACCTTGATGACCTGCTGGAGCAGATGAAGCAGATCCACAAGATGGGCAGTATAAAGAACATCATCTCGATGCTGCCGGGTGCTAGTAAAGTATCCGATGAGGATCTGGAAATGGGCGAGGCTGCGCTGAAAAAGACTGAGGCTATCATACATTCTATGACCAAGGCAGAGCGCAAGAAGCCCGCAATAATCGACCCCAAGCGCAAAAGACGTATCGCTGCGGGCAGCGGCACACAGGTGTCCGATGTAAATCAGCTGCTGAAACAGTACGATGATATGAAGAAGATGATGAAGCAGTTCGGTATCGGCGGCGGTATGCTGCACGGCAAGAGCGCAAGACGCAAGAGAGCTGCACTGCTGAAAGGCCTGGGCGCAGGAAAGAACAATACACCGAGGACATAAACGCGAGGTTAGGATATGAGTGATCCTTTGATAGCTTTGCTGATCATATTGGCAGGCGGTTTCTCAATATTCTGTGCTTACAAGGACTATGACTGGTACATGGACAGCCGCAAGGCGCGGTTCTGGGTAAGGATACTCGGACGTGACGACGCAAGAAAGTTCTATATCGGAATCGGCGTGTTCCTCGTATTGATAGGTGTTGTAACATTGTTTGTTTCAATTTAAGTTTTCAATGCGGAGTTCCCCGCTTTGATATATTAAGGAAAGTTTATGGAGGTGAATACAAATGGCAGTTAAGATCAGACTGAGAAGAATGGGCGCTAAGAAGGCTCCTTTCTACAGACTTGTTGTTGCTGACTCCAGATATCCCAGAGATGGCAGATTTATCGAGGAGCTGGGCTACTATGATCCTACCAAGGAGCCTTCCCTGGTAAAGGTTGATGACGAGAAGGTAAAGAGCTGGATCGCTAAGGGCGCACAGCCTACCGATACAGTAAAGGCAATTCTGAAGAAGAACGGCACACTGTAATATACGAGCCGAAAGCTTTGTATAAAGATCCGATCGGTAAGGTAAACGTATCCCGCATCTGCCTTACCGATAACTTTTGCGGGAGGTAAGGAGCTTTACTATGGAAGAATTACTGAAAACTATCGTTAGCGATCTGGTGGAAGACAAGACCGCTGTTGAAGTATCTGCTGATGAGCCCAATGATGAGGGCGTTATCGTATACCATCTGCACGTTGCTGCTGATGATATGGGCAGAGTTATAGGCAAGCAGGGCAGGATCGCCAAGGCTATCCGCGTTGTTATGAGAGCGGCTGCTTCTCGTTCCGGTCAGAAGATCATGGTCGAGATAGACTGAATCGCGGGCGCGGTAATATATGTTTTTCAGCACTTTTGTCATTATATGGCAGAAGTGCATTTTATTTTTATCGTTCGGTATCTGCGCCCGCTCAATGAATAATGAATAGTAAATAATGTAAAATGAATAATAGATGGTATCGCCTTCGGCGATTGTTTTTTGGAGGATACGACCGCATACGGTGGTATGATTTGGTAAGCACTTGTAATCCTGCCTGAAATATGATATAATATCTGTATGTTTATGCAAGTCTACAAGAAAGGATCACGGCTGATGTTAAGTAAGAAAGTTGCTTTCCTGCTGAAAAAACTGGGCGTTGAAAACAGCGTGATCGCGGGATATGCGGGCTGCGGACCTGCGAATTTTTGCAGGCTCAGGAGCGGTTCCAGAAATTACACGGGCAAAAGCACCACCGTCAAAAAATTTGTCGAGGGTGTTTACTACTACTGCTGTGATAACAGCAGGCTGAGTGAGCTTTGCGGTATTATAAAATGCTCGGAAATGACTGAGGACAAGATCATTTCTGCCCTGACGGTGTGGCTTTTTGACGGCAAGGATACTCCGTATGATACCGATGAAAGCCCCGAGAGCAATATCTTCGGGAACAAGCTGTGCAGCCTTATGGATATCGCAGAGCTTTCCAACAAGGAACTCAGCGGCATGATCGGTGTTGACCCATCTTATATCAGCCGTATGAGAAACGGAGAGAGGGTGCCGCTCAGAAACTCGGGATTGCTGATGAAGCTGTGTTCTGCCATTGCTGAGAGCATCGACAGCGAGCAAAAGGTCATGCGGCTGAATGAGCTTATGGGTGCAAAGGACGATAAAGCCAAGACCGAGCGTTCCGAGCAGATATTTATGTGGCTGAGCAGCAGGGAGATGCCTGCGAATATGCAGTCCGTCAAGTGGCTCATCAAGATGCTGAACGATATCCCCGATGTGCCCGAAAAATACGATATGCCGGAAGTTCCGCCTTATGAGATAAAATCCGAGTACTTCGGCGCGAAAGGATTGCAGCAGTGCTGTACCCGATTTCTTGACAACATCATCAAAAACAACAGCCGTGAGATACTTCTGTATTCTGATATCAACATCGACTGGCTCACATGGGATTACGGCTCGCTGTGGATAAACCTAATGAAAGTGTGCTATAACTTAGGGACTCACATTAAGATAATCCACAGCATCGACCGCAGTGTACATGAGATGATAGAGGCTATCATCAGCTGGCTGCCTTTATATGTACTCGGGCAGATAGAGCCATATTATTCAACTGCCCCCGTCGGCGGAAGATTTGCCTGCTCCATCATCATCGACCCTAATAACGCCTGCATACAAAGTTACGGCGCAAGAGATTCGGCATCCGGATCGGAATACTCCTACATAACCAAGGAAAAAGGTATCGGGCGCAATATCCGCGTGTTTGACGCTCTGCTGAGCAAGTGCAGACCATTGCTGGAGATATCCGAACCCATAACTCCATCGGAAAATACCGAGGTTTTCATGTTCGGGAAAGTTCAGCTGTGCTTCGAGGACGACCGCGTATACATCAACAAACTCTCCTCCCCTGCACGTTCTTTCACCTTTACCTACGAACCCATGAAACAAGCATTCCGCAGCTTCGCTAACTGCAAAAGCGAACTGTAAACAGCCCCGCTCCGTCCGTGTATCGCCGCTGATGGCGGTATATCTTACGGACTGCGGGTTCTGCTGGGGAAAACCTTTCTGAAGAAAGGTTATTCCCCAGACCTCTTTCCAAAGACTTCTCTCTTTTGGGCAGGGGGCAGATATCTTTATAAAGTTTACTTAGTACGGTCACTAACTGCACTTTATAGAAATAGCTGCCCCCTGCCAAAAAGAAATAAAAGTTTTCGGGGATGGAGTCAACATCAGCAAAGCTGATGTTTGAGGAGGACCCTTTTTCAAAAGGGTCTTCCTCAATAAAGCCCGCAGTTCGTAAGACACATCACTATCGGTGGCGATACACGGACGAGGCGGGGACTATTTATATTCAGCGTAGAGGACGTGATTATATGACAGTTTTACAGCCTGATTATTTTTCCGCTTTCAGGTGTACCTGTACGGATTGCAGGGACAACTGCTGCAAGATGGGCTGGGACATTGAGATAGATGAAGGTACGCTTTCGTACTACCGTGAGCATGGCGGTGAGCTTTGCGAGCGGCTTTGCGGGAACATATACGAAGAAGATGGTGCGCATTATATGTCGCAGGAGGGGGGATGTCCTTTCCTGACTGATGACGGGCTCTGCGGGGTACAGCAGGAGCTTGGTGCGGAGCATATCTCGGAGATATGCCGCGAGCATCCGAGGTTTTACGAATGGTTCGGGGACTACAAGGAAGCAGGGCTGGGGCTTTGCTGTGAGGAAGTCAGCAGGCTGGTGCTGACCCATGAGCGCCCTGTGCTTTTCAGTGAAAAGCAGACGGACGAAGCTCCCGATGACCTTGAATTCGACAGTGAGATATTCGCAGCGGTGAAGAGTATCCGCGAAAAGCTAATAGATATCGCACAGGACAGGGGATTCACCATGCTGCAAAGGCTGGCGGTGCTGTGCTACTGCGCCGAGGATATCAGCGAAGCTTTGCAGGATGAGGACTGCGAACAGCTGAAAAAGATATCGGGTATGCTGGCGATAGACGGCTTCCGCATGGAGATAGTCATTCAGGCGGAAAAGGATATACTTTCAGGGGATGTCAGGGCTCTTGGCAGACAGGGGCTGGACAGGCTGTTCTCGCTGTTTTCGGGAATGGAGTACATGGGTGATCTGGGCGAGAGATTCGCGCTGACGGAAGATATCCGCGACAAGATGCTTTCGGCAGAAAAGGCTTTCAGCAAGAGCTACGCGCCCTATCAGCATGAGCTTGAAAATATACTGGTATATTTTTTGTACAGATACTTCATCAAATGCACCAGGGACTATGCAGCTGAGGAAAGGCTGTTCTCAGCGGTGTACATGACCCTTGCGGCGAGAGGGCTGTTCCTACGGGAGTATGCGGAAAACGGCACTCTTCCCAACCTTGACAGGCGGATACTTCTGGTGAAGGAGCTTTCAAAGGAAGTCGAGTACGACAGTGACAACATGGATATCATCTATGACGAGATACAGCAGTGCGCCGACACCCGCGATATGCTGTGCGAGCTCTGCTTTCAGGGGGATATATGAGCATATTCAGGAAAAAGGTCACTAAAAAAATACCCGAGGGCTGTGAGGGTCTGGAGATAAAGGTGCAGACCTCAACCTGCACGGGCGAAAAGACCATAGGCTTTTTTGACAGAAAAAGCGGTGAACTGAAATACAAGGAGCTTGTTCGCGGCAAAGAGGATATCCATGCCTTTTATGAGAGCTACGGACTTGTACCGCCCGTGGATAAAAGCGGCGAAAATACCCATAATAGATAGTAATGATACTTTACCTGATGGGCGGTTTTGTCTATAAATACTATTGAATTTTGTGGCGCGGTATTGTATAATAGATAGGTTAGGATATGTCACAATATAGGATTTTTTGCTTTGGAGAGGTAAAAGATGGAAATTATAGATAAGAAAAACAAACAGCTTCTGAAAGAGTATGAAGACTTCGCGAAAAACAGCGAATACGGCAACTTCATGCAGTCGCTGAGATGGCCTAAGGTAAAGGATAACTGGGGCTGGGACGCAGTAATATCCCGCGGCAAGGACGGCAAGATAAGGGGTACTTGTCTTGTAATAATCAAGAATATACCCATATTCCCCACAACATTCCTGTATGCGCCCCACGGTCCTGTCTGCGACTGGAGCGATAAGGAAGTAATGGCTGACCTGTTTGAGGGCGTAAAGGCTCTGGCTAAGAAATACCGCGCATATCAGTTCATGTGGGATCCGCCCTTTGAGGAGAAGGAGAGGGATCGTTCAAAGCTGATAACCGATATGGGATTCTCGCATATCGATGACGCACCCGAGCTGACTACCATACAGGCGAGAAATAACTATATGCTCTGCGGAATAAAGGGCAAAACAGCCGATGAGATGATGCAGTCATTCAAGGCTGACTGGCGCAACCGTATACGTAAGGCTCCCAGAAAGGGCGTTTACTGCGAGATATGCGGCACTGAGGCGCTGGACGATTTCTATCCCATGATGGAAGCTACAGGTATCCGTGACGGTTTCTCTATAAGAGGCAAGGATTACTTTGTAAAGTTCATTGAGGGTCTGGGAAAAGAGCATTGTCATCTTTTCATGTGCTATGTTGATGAAGACGGCAAAAAGATACCCCTTTCGGGTGCGGTAACAACACAGTATGCGGGCAAGACCTGCTACGTTTACGGCGCATCTGCTAACCACCACAGAAATCTGTACCCCAACTATCTGATGCAGTGGACTATGATAAACTGGGCATTGGAGGGCAACTGCGATATCTACGACTTCATGGGCATACCTTTCTACAAGGACGAGACCAACCCCAACTACGGTGTTTACAAGTTCAAGAAGGGCTTTAACGGCGAAGTTATCACCTATGCGGGTGAGTACTTCTACACATTCAGACCCATAATGAAGAAGATAGTTGATTTTGCCGAGAAGGTATACATGGATATGCACGAGCGAAAGAGACAGAAGCTTCTGAAAAACAGAAATACCGATATGCAGTAATAACCGATAACATAAAGACAGTCATTCGTTTGAATGGCTGTCTTTTTTGTTAGCCCGAAGGACAGATGCAGTAAACCGCGCAGATACGAACTTATCGCTTTAATGTCAAAAAATGCATGAAATGTGAATAAAGCGAAGCAACTTTTTGTCGGCTGCCTGAACTTGGCCGCCGTGCTAAAATCCATTTATTTCCGATATTTTGCGAAAATTACCAATAGGAAATGAGTATATTAATGGTTGTAAATGATTTAATAAATTAATAGAGTGTGATTTATGTGTTAATTGTAAACAAATATCATCTCCAAATATGGTTATTCATACAAAAATTTATCGCGCAAGTTTGAAAAGCTATTAATTTTATTGACATAACATAATGACTGTGCTATACTTGTTTGTAAGTTAACAACAATATTTTTTGGTATTAACCGTTGGTAATTGTGTATTACTGACATATTTCTTTGTGCAAAATTTTGGCTGAAAGGAGTGGAGAACGTTGACGATCAAAAGGAACAGCAAACTGACTAAGAGAATATCTGCGTTTACTATGGCGGCACTGATAGTTATGGAACAGTTTGCCTATTTTCCGCAGATAGTTGTTTCGGCGGGAAGATCCGCTTCAGACAGCGGAGCTGTTGAATTTCCGGATATACATAATGTAGATGAAGTATCCGCTATACTTTCTCACAGCGATCAGCTGATCGACAACGGCGACGGTACATTTACCTTTACTACTGAGCTCAAGTCCTCTTACTCGTACTTCGATGAGAGCAGAAATTGGATGCAAAGCCAGGACGGAAGCTATACTCTTGATAAAGCAGGCACATACCTTATCGAACTCTGGGGCGGCGACGGCGGCGACGGCAGTTCCATGTTCCCTTTGAGTTTCAAAGCAGGTGCAGGCGGCAAGGGCGGCTTCGTATACGGACTCCTTGAAGTCAGCGAAGAACTGGCTGCTCAGAAGAAGAAACTCTACTACGAGATAGGCAGCCGCGGTCTCAGCGAGACAAGACGGTACGACAGCGGCGGTACTGGCGGTATCGGCGGCGGTGCGGGCGATATAGTTATATTCTCGGTAGGCGCAGGCGGAGGTTATTCCGCTGTGTACCTTATGGATGAAAATGAAGAATTAACTGATACTGTACGCAACGACCCGAGTAAGGTGCTTATGATAGCCGGCGGCGGCGGCGGCGGCGGTGCAGGTGCAGCGCTGCATACTCTCCCCGGATTATTCGGCGGCGATGGCAAAGCCAACGGCGGTGACGGCGGTACTTTCGACAGCGATATCAGTGAGATCCCGAATATCGGTAATTTCGAATCAGCGAATTCTAACGTAGGTCTTTACTACGCAGGCGAAAATGGTTCCACATCAGGTACCAAGGGCGCTTACGTGGGTAAGGGCGGAACCGATATCCCCGGTGAGATAGTGACCAGTTTTATAGGCTATCTGGCAGCTTCTTCCTATCCTAATGACTGGCAGAAGACCTATCACCCCGAACTTGACCGCGGTGTCGGCGGCGCAAGTAACTTCCGCGGCGGCGGCGGTGGTGCAGGATTTGCAGGCGGCAGCGGCGGTATGCAGAATGAGCCCGTTGACGCACGAAATGTCGGTGGCGGCGGCGGCGGTTCTTCCTATGTGGGTAAGTTCTCAAATTTCACACCCAGAGATAAGGGAGACACTAACTACTTCGTTAATAGAGACGGCAATACAAATTCCGATACAGGCGGTGCGGTAGTTATAAGACATCTGTCAAATAATGGCACAGATTACGATTACCTTAACAGCATAGATGTCAGCGGCGAGATATCGCAGTACTTTGATATAGTATCGAAGTCGGCGAACTGTACGGCAGAGGGAAACAGCTTTACAGCCAACGGCTCGGTAGCACCTGTAAGCTCAGGTCTTGCAAAGGGTCAGGAAAAAGACAAGCTGACAATATCCGTAACAATAAAGCCCAAGGCAGGATTCTTCGGCGGAAACAGAGTTCCGATATTCAAGGAGAACGACTCGACATTCACAGTAAAGGGCGGCGATAAAACTACCAAGTTCACAGTGGGTGACGATGTAAAGTATGTTAACGTGCCTTACAACATCAGTATAAAGACAAAGAACTCCACGGTACATCAAAATGATGTTATCACAAAGGCTGAACTTTATGCTGATGGTTACAGTGAGATAGCATACAACGCAAATGACCCCATGCAGGATTTCATATCGGGTATAAGCTATGAGATATCAGGGCTTGGCACAGATGGATATACTGCAAGCAGTAATTTAAGTTATACCATCACAGAAAATGACGTTAACAAAACACTGTCTTCCGATATCAAAGTAACACTTGAAGAACCCACAGGCATTACACCTGCAAAGGTTGGAAGCACAGGAACCAATGTCTTCTATAATAAAGCAGCTTTGAGATGTGTCATGTCTGCTCCGTACAGTGTTGACGGACTTGGATTGGATATTGATAAAAAGCTGGAATACAATAGTGATACTGAAACCTATGACCTTACAATAAACACAAAATTTGGTTTGGATGTATCAGCTAATAAGTCATTTTATGTATATGATCCTATCAAACGAAAAAACATTGATTACTCAACAGTTTTAAAAATTAGTCATCCTATAAAGATGTCTGCTGGATATTACGCTTTGGAAATCTATGGTGGAGATGGCGGTAAAAAGAAAAATAGTAGCTATTCTGGCGGAAAAGGCGGACATATAATAAGATACTTTTTTGTTCCCCAAGATGATACATATATTTACGTTTTTATAGGTGATGCAGGAACGGATGGCACAAACTACGGTGGTGGTGCTGACCCTACTATTATCTCACTCGGTTTTAACGAAATAACTTCAGAACGTCATGAGCCTGTTGACATTATAATGGTAGCAGGAGGCGGTGGCGGTTCGTCTTCAAGTAGTAACGGATATTCTGCTGGTTTCCCAAATGAAGACGGCGTAAGAACTGATGGTCAATACACCGGTCGAAGTGGAAATAACGGTGGTTATGGTGGGCAAAACTATGTAGATGAAAGTTACTTTATACCCGAAGATGAATTACCTGAGTTTGTTGATAGATCCAAAGATCTGATATCAAGAAATTTGCAGTCAAAACTTAAAGGATCTTTAAGATTAACAAAGCTTGGTATAAAGGGTGGCTATGTATTCGGTGATGAAACTGAAACAACTCTAAGTGCTGATGAAGTTGCATACTATGAAAACAGTTTAAAGACTAGTGCAAGAGATGCTTTGCAGACTAACGGCGGAGACTTTACACTCACCGAAAGTTATTCTGGATACTTCGATATATATGATGCCGGAACTGGTACTGTAGCATCTGACAATGTAGTAACTTTTAATGATGCAGGTACTGTAAGTTCTGGTGAGATCAATGAAGTTGTATCAGAAAACGTAAGTTTCACTCCGGAAAGTGTAAGCGACTTGACTTATGAGACAACAATGCGATCTTATACGTACTCTACGAGTATAAGTGAAAGCGGTTACACTGTCAAACTCAAACCCAAAGACGGTTTCTTAGGCGGTAACGATGTACCTCTGCTGACAAGTGCAACACTGGCACATCATGATAACACAGCTAGTGATAATGATGATGTCTTGGATATCCCCCCACTTGACTACACCGACTTTGCAAATGTAAAGCTGGCGGATGAAACTCTGGAGGATACCATAAGCTCCGACCCGATATTCGTGGACTACGGTTCTACGATAACAGCTGATGTTTTCAGCGGCAATGCGGCGGTTTATAACGCACTTGATCCCGAAGACTGGCAGAAAGATCATGCAGATTATGGAGTCCTTTCTTACGAACCCGAACTCGGGGACAAGATAAAAGCTGATACGGACTATATCCTGACAGCATCACTGAAAGCTGATTCTGCAGCAAGCAAGGCTACGGTCATCGATGAAGTGGACACTGCGGAAAGGAACTTCAAAGTACCTGTATATGTAAGCTATCCCATAGAAACCAAGCTTACGAACCTTACATCAAATGCGGCGGATAAGTTCCCCACGACAGTCGATGATACCGAACTGGTTTTCGATATCTACGCTGATGACGGCTATGATCTTCCCGCAGCAGAAGATGTTGCTATAACCAACACGGATATAACAGTACCCAATGCTTCACCCACTGTGATAGAAAATGCAGTGGTGGAGAAGATAGGCGATAAGATCACAGTCTATATCCCGAGGAAAAGCATAAACGGTAAAGTCACAGTAACAGCTTCGGGCGTTTACGCTAAACACAGCGTCAAGTACTACTATGAGATGTACGACCCAATCAGCAAGATGATAAGCCTTGAAGAAGCTGTTGACAGCAAGACATTCGCTAACGGCGACGTTATCAGCGGTATCACTTATCCCTCACGTCCCGATGAGTATCCAAACGGATACGACGGCTACTTCTGGGACTGGTCCATAGAAGCCGATAACAACGGCGATCATATCATGGGTCAGGAAGATGTGATAATAATTGGTACTTACAAGCCGATAACCTACGCTATAACAGTAAAATACTACACCAAGGAAAGTGCAGATACTCCAGATGCTGATGCTGTACTGCATCACACATATACCTCTCCTCTCGACAGGACGAAGTATGAAAACGATACTTACGATATCGCACTTACCAAGGGCGCTGAGTTCTACATAGCTTCGCCCGAGATCAAGGGATATGTAACGAATATGCCTTATGTATCAGGTAAAGTGGACGATGCGTTCATAGCCGGTCTTAACGAAACTGTTTATGATGTCAATAATTACGCGCATCCGTCGAAGACGGTCGATGTATACTACACCAAAGTTGACGAGGACACTGAGCTTATAGTGAACTTTGTTGAATGCGATGTAAGAGGAGCACCTCTGAACAAAGCTTCTTCAAAATCCGCGATAACACACGTTTCAGGCTATAACTACAGCCTGATCAGCGGTGAGATAGCAACTGCTATAAGCGGATATGATAAGGTAAAGATCACAAAGTTCGCAAGCGATGGAACTCAAACAGAAGTTGAAGAGATCACAGGCGCGGGAACATACAACGTATACTACCGTGAGATACCTCAGACTGTGACAATAAATCTGTACAAAAACATTGGAGATACTGATCCCATTGCAACAAGAACAGCTGTCATCGGCAGAGAGTACAGCTACGTTCCTGAAAAGGACGACTTCATACCTCTTCCCACAACTGTGGATCCCACACATGAATATCGTCATACAGGCTGGAAAACAGCTGCAGGCGATATCATCGAGGACGATACGATAGTTACCGGCAGCAAGGAAAAACCTATCGATCTCTATGCTGTATGGGAATCTTCAAAGATAACGATAACCGTAAAGTATCTGTATGCCTGGAACGTGATTGATACCACGATCCGCGGCACAGAAGCCCATGCTCAGTATGTCCATCAGACTGACTACGGCAAGAGCTATGAGATCATCTCACCCACTTTACAGAACTATACTGCTGAACCGCTGCGTGTAACAGGCGTTGCTCTGGCAGACAAGCCGGAAACGGTCTACTACACAGAGAATGCCGCGGATATTACCATAAAGGCAAATATCTACAGCTTATACTATAAGGACAGCGACAGCGGCAAAGCCATTGCAGGAGCACCTCTCCTCAAGGGCGGAACATTTGAGCTGTACGCTCAGGACGGAACACTGATCGGTACAAAGCAGAACACAAGCGGCGTTGTATCGTGGGATAATAAAGAATTCGATATCAGAAAGGGCATGACCTACACGATAAAGTGTACTGCACCGCCTGACGGATACGGAACAGGCGAAGCAACGGTCACAGTCGGGACTTCCGATGATGCCATAGTCATAGACGATATCGAGATATTCCTGGATGTTACACCGTTTGAGATGCCTTATGCCGGCAGTACACCGATGACAGGATACACTGTTTTCGGATTATCAACAATGGTACTTGCTGTTTTCCTGCTGTTCGTACATATGCGCAGTAAAACAGAAGAAGAAAAAATCAAAAAACTAAATAATAGGAGGGTCTAACTATGAAAAAAATGTTTAAACGCACAACGGCTATAGCCGCTTCAGCACTCATGATCGGTCAGATGGCACCTTACAATGTATTTGCAACACCGGCTACAACAGGTACAACCAATTTGACGATACACCCGTATGTATTAAGTGAAGAAAATTATAATGCAGCGAAAGCATCAGACTATACACCCACAGGTAAAGCTAACGTTGATGGTAACTGGGTGGCAGATGCTTATGGTGAAGAAACTGCGGGTATTACATTCGATATCGTTGAAGTGGATTTTTACGGTAAAGAAGTACAAGGCGGACACACATACTCGAATGTTACAAATGTCGTTGATATTCCTAACGCATTTTATAAGATAACGCCATATAACAATGATACAGATGTAAATTTCAAAGATGCAGAGGCTTTCTATCTTCATCTGCCTGCGGTAGTTGGCGGTAAAACATTAAATACTGTTGATATTTACCCCAAGCTGACAGACAATAATGATAATGGCGATAATACAGATCCCACATCTCTGAGCGACCCGGAAAATCCCAATTCTAACGATAAGCACTCGATCAAGCTGACTAAGACACTGAGTGACGGTGCGACTAATTGGACAACAGTTGGAGAAGCAGTATTTGATATCTACTATAAAGATAATCTGGGCAACTGGGTGAAAAAACAGAATTTCACAACAAAAAATGGCGTTCTTTTGGTAGACGGTCTGCCGCTGGGTACATACTACGCAGTTGAAACAGAAGCTCCCGAAGGATACCTGCTTGATAAGACACCCATCAAGTTTGTACTTGACGGAACATCCAATGCTATTCAGGTCAATACATTCCCAAATGACAAGGAACTGGAAGTTGCTAAGGAAGTAATGACAGACAGTAATCTTAATACAGGCAAGAATTATATGTGGAAGATCACTGCTGATATCCCGGATAAGGCTCAAAACCTTATCAGCTACGCTGTAACAGATACCTATGAAAATCAGAAGGATGTAGCAATAGCAAGTGTTGTTGCAACAGACGGTACGAATTCGAAAACACTCGCTTTGACAGAAGATTACACTGTAAGCACAGGCGATGGTATATTAACCGTTACACTGACAAAGGATGGCATAGGAGAACTTGGTGATTATACTTCTCTCGAAATAACCGTTACATCAACTATCGTTGACGGTTATACAGCGGGTAAAGTAAAGAACAGTTCATCGATAGCTTATGAGTATGCTTATAATCCCCCTGCATCGGATCCTGATGATGAAATACCCGATGATATCCCGGATCCTGATAAGGTTGATAACTATCCCGGCATAACAAGCTATCCCGATCCCAGTGCTCCTGATTATCCTCCTGATGGTACATATGACGAATTCACACCTGCAACCATCACTATCTCGAACGTAGATAAAAATGATACTTCAAAGGAACTTACAGGTACATTCGAAGTTTCACGCTGCAGTGAGTATTCCGACGATGCAGAAACAAAGCTCGTAACACTTGCAAACCTTGCACCCGGTGTCTACACCATCAAGCAGATCTCAACACAGTCAGGCTATTATGTTGAAGATGACGAAGCTGTTAACACCAAGACCATATTCATTGCCAAGAACGGTAAGGTTTACTATGGTACAGAAGCAAACGAAGAAAAGTTGATCTCAGATAATAAGATAGTATTTGTTAATGATCAGACTATCAAGGCTTTCGATCTGCCTTTCACAGGTACAACAGCAGCTATCGTATTCACAATAGCAGGTATCGGCATAATGGGCGGAGCAATGTTCTTCATCTTCATACTCTTCAAGAAGAGAGACAAGGACGAGGAAGACAAGGAAAATGCTTGATCTTATGTGCGAATGATGTTTCGGAAACTTGTTAAGACCCTCCGATGATCACATATGATATGAGCTGATAAACAGTGCCGCTTGCTTTGCGGGCGGCACTGCCTTTGTAAGGAGGACAAGCTGTTGAGTAAAAAGAAAAAGAAGAATAAACGTCCGGCTTTGATAGCACTGATACTGCTGTTCCTTATAGGTCTGGGATTATTTCTGTATCCCGTTATCAGCAAGATCATCATAAGCAAACAGGTAGAAGAGAACATACAGGAATACAAGGACGATCTGACAAGGATAATCAAAGAAGCCGAAGAAAACGGCGATGTTGATTTTGGTGACGATGTGCCCCGTGACGAAAACGGTGATCCTGCACCTTATGAAAAGGTACGATACGATAAAGAGGCTGAGGAAAATCAGCCGTACCTCAACGAACTGTACCAGTATATGCGCAGGCGCAACAAAGAGCTGTACGCTTCCGGACAGAGCCAGCTGAATTCTCCTACGGCATACAAGTATCCCGAGTTTGATCTTATTGATTACGGTATCAAAACGGAAAGCATAGGCTTATTGGAGATAGAAAAGCTGAACCTAAAGCTACCGTTGTTCCTGGGAGCAAATGATGCAAATCTTACAGCGGGCTGCGGACATCTGACCTATACATCGTACCCCATAGGCGATGTAAATACGAACTGTGTAATTGCAGTTCATCGCGGGCTTGGCGGTTCGGACTTCCTCAGGCACGTTGAAAAACTGGAGAGCGGTGATATCATCAAGCTGCAGAATTACTGGTACACAATGGAGTACCGCGTGGCCAGCACTAAGATAGTTGAACCTGACGCTGTAGACTCTATACTGATACAGCCCGGAAAAGACACTTTGACGCTGTACACCTGTCACCCTTACGGCATAAACAGCCAGCGGTATCTGGTATACTGCGAGCGAGTGACCTCGTGAAAATGAAGGTTAATATGGAACGCCGTTCTCTGTATGGGAACGGCGTTTTTGGGTGTAAAGTAATATTATGCCAGCAAAGCAGCGCATAAAAAGCTCTATCCTGTACGATTCATCCCCTATCTGCTTTTGGCTTGTGCAAACTGCAACAAGGCTCTGCACCATTTTTGTACAAAAAACGCCCTTTAAAGACTTTACTTTTTCCTATGAATGTGGTAAAATTAACTTAATTGCTTTTGTGCTTTACAGCTTTTATACTTTCATATATCAAAGCACAAAATTCGTTCGGAAAGGATAATTTTATAATGCCAATTACAGAATTTTTGGAAAGAAATGCAGCTGAACTCCCCGATAAAACAGCCCTTGTTGAGCTCAACCCCGAGATACGCGAGAAGCGCGTAACATGGAAGGAATATGAACTCATCGAGCCTACCGCTGATGTACCTTACAGACGCGAGATAACATGGTCGGTATTCAATGAGAAAGCCAACCGCTTCGCTAACCTGCTCATTTCCCGCGGCGTTAAAAAGGGCGACAAGGTCGGTATATTACTAATGAACTGCCTTGAATGGCTGCCTATATACTTCGGTATACTGAAAACAGGAGCTCTTGCTGTGCCCCTTAATTTCAGATATACCGCAGATGAGATAAAGTACTGCGTTGAACTGGCTGAGGTAGATATACTCGTCTTCGGTCCCGAGTTCATCGGCAGAGTTGAAGAGATAGTTGACGATATCAGCAAGAACCGTCTGCTGTTCTACGTTGGTGAGGGATGTCCTACTTTCGCTGAACACTATGACAGACTTGCTGCAAACTGCTCCAGCGTTTCACCTGATATCAGACTGACTGATGACGATTATGCAGCTATATACTTCTCTTCTGGCACTACAGGCTTCCCCAAGGCTATACTTCACAAGCACATGAGCCTTGTACATTCCGCAAGAGTTGAACAGGCACACCACGGTCAGACTGCGGACGATGTATTCCTCTGCATACCGCCCCTTTACCACACAGGCGCTAAAATGCACTGGTTCGGCAGCCTTATCTCGGGCGGCAAGGCTGTTATACTCAAAGGTGTCAAGCCTAAGTTCGTGCTTGAAGCAGTTTCAAGCGAGCTCTGCACCATCGTATGGCTGCTGGTGCCATGGGCTCAGGATATCCTCGATGCAGTTGACAGAGGAGATATCGACATAAGCCAGTATCAGCTCTCCCAATGGAGACTTATGCATATAGGCGCACAGCCTGTTCCGCCCTCTCTTATCTCAAGATGGAAGAAGCTGTTCCCCAATCATCAGTACGATACAAACTACGGTCTCAGCGAGAGCATAGGCCCCGGCTGCGTACATCTCGGTGTGGAGAATATCCACAAGGTTGGCGCTATCGGCAAGGCTGGCTTCGGCTGGGAGGTCAAGATAGTTGACGAGCACGGCGAGACTGTTCCCCGCGGCGAGGTCGGTGAGCTTTGCGTAAAGGGTCCCGGCGTGATGACCTGCTATTACCGCGACCCCAAGGCTACCGAGGAGACCATCAAGGACGGCTGGCTGTTCACAGGCGATATGGCACAGGAAGACGAGGACGGATTCATATTCCTCGTTGACAGAAAGAAAGACGTTATCATCAGCGGAGGTGAGAATCTCTACCCCGTACAGATAGAGGATTTCCTGCGTGCGCACCCTGCTGTAAAGGACGTTGCAGTTATCGGTCTGCCTGACAAGAGACTGGGTGAGATAGCAGCGGCTATAATATCCATAAAAGAGGGCATGGAATGTTCCGAAGAGGATATAAATGACTTCTGCCACAAACTCCCTCGCTACAAGAGACCCCACAAGGTCATCTTCGCGGACGTGCCCAGAAACCCCACAGGCAAAATCGAAAAGCCTGTTCTCCGCAAGATCTATTGCGGCGAATCCGTAGTTGCTAAGCAGAACAATTCATAATAACGACTAACACCGCGGGAAATTTCCGCGGTGTTTTTTTGATATATAAAGCGAACTATCGGGAAATAGCCTGAAAGGATTTCCCGATAGTTCTTTAAAGTGTTATTTATGATTCGCTCTCCTCGTTGGCTGAGCCTTTGCTCTTTTTGCCGCCGATGGACATGGTGAATATCCTGTCGCTCATGAATATCCTCAATGCCATAAACATACATATTATGAGGAAAATGAACTGGTAGATAAGTCCGCCTGTATACACACCGTAGTTGCCGAACATAGCATTCTCGGAAGCCATGAAGGAGTGTGTGAAAGGTATAGCGTATACGATATATCTTACTGCTGGGGACATTGTCTTGATATCAACGAACATTGAAAGCATATAGGGTATCATTGTGCACATCATGATAGGCAGAGTAAGTGTCTGTGCGCTCTTTGCGTCCTTTGCCAGAACACCGAGTACCAGTGCAACTGACAGTGCTATCAGTATGGAAAGGAACATCTGGATACCTACGAGGACATACTGACCTGCGTCCATGGTAAGACCCAGGTCTTTCAGTATCTCGGAGTAGCCGCTGTCAGAGCCCACCTTTTCAAGTACGCCGTTCATCATGTTCTTTGAACCGAACATATAAACAGCCGCCTGCATAGCCGCTACAACTGCTGCTGCCAGCATCTTTGCCGCTATAACGGAAAGTCTTGAAATAGGCGCGGTAAGCAGAGTTTCAAGGGTCTTGTCTATCTTCTCGGTGCTTATAGCGTTAAGTATCATGTTGGAAGACATCATGACCAGTACGAACATCATGATAGGAACTATCATACCCTGTGCAGAACACAGCGACATTACTATGCTTGCGGAGATATCAGCGCTCTTATCCGCTACTACTGTGGATTCTTCAAGTGCTATGGGGTTGTTGAGGAATGATACCTCTTCATTTGAAAGCTTGCCGCTGGATACCTTGGTGCTGTATACAACGTCCTTTACAGCCGCTGTCAGGTATTCAACTGCCACCTGTGAACCTGTGTTCAGGTTGGACATTGTTGCCAGCGAGTTAAGTCTCTGGACGAATTTTACCTTTGCAGCCTCGTTGTTCTCCACGCTTGCGGTAAAGCCCTCGGGGATAATAACAACGTTCTTTACATCAGCCTTTTTCAGCTCCTTGGCATAGTCATCGGAGCTTATCTCCACCACATTCACCTCGCCGTCAAGCTGTGCAAGGTTGGCGGTCAGGAATTTTATCATGTTCTTGGTGAACTCTGTATCGTCCTGGTCACAGATATTTATATCCATCATGGTTTCAGCGCTTTCCTCAACGGCTTTGCTCATAGCCTGTCCCGCAAAGGAGAGTATCACAACGGAAATGACCATAGTCATTATGGTCTGCACGCTGAGCATCTCACGAAGCTCTTTTATAAATAGTGTCTTGAATTTCATTTTGTGTCACACCTCTTTGTTCCTTTTCATTACCACGGTCTCGAAAACATCCTCCAGATTTTCAGCTTGGTATTTAGCTATAAGCTCCGCGGGAGTGCCCGTTTCAAGCAGATGACCCTTTGCGATTATGCCTACTCTGTCAGATACATACTCTATCTCAAGCATATTGTGAGAGGACAGCAGGAAGCTCATGCCCTCCCCTGCCAGTTTCTTTATCATGCGCCTTATCTCAAGGGCATTGATTATATCCAGACCGGAAGTTGGCTCATCGAGTATGGCAAGTGCGGGCTTTGACATTATCGCCCTTGCCAGCAGGAGCTTTCTCTGCATACCGCGGGAATAGCTCTGTATCTTATCATTGAGCCTGTCACCCAGCTCGCATATCTCTCTGCCTCTTTCAACATAGCTGTCAGCCTGCTGTTTGTTGTCAGCATAAAGCTCAGCCATGAATCTCAGGTAATCGATGCCTTTCATGGTCTTGTAGGCACCTGCTTCATCTGGAAGATAGGTAATGCTTTTGCGGACTTTGTCGGGCTCAGTAAGTATGCTGTGACCGTTTACCACCGCATCGCCCTCTGTTGCCTGCAAAAGGGTGGATATCATTCTGATAGTTGTTGTCTTGCCTGCGCCGTTAGGTCCTATCAGTGCGAATATCTCGCCCTTGTGTACATCGAAAGTTACCTTTTCCGAAGCGTACACGCCCTTTTTGTACTGCTTTGAAAGTCCCTTGACCTCCAGAACCTTTTCTCTTGTTTCCATACGTTTCACCTCATATTTTTCAAATAAAGCTGTCCTCAGCGTTTTCCTGAGAAAGCATATCCTCATTGATGCTGTCTGACATCAGCCCGAATGAACTTCCGCCCGCACAAACCAGCATCAGCGCTGCCAGCCCTTTGATATCGTTTTTCTGCGGAAGGCGGTGACTGAAAGCGAAGAAGCACGCCGCTATCAGCAGAGCCGCTGCCACGCCTTTCAACACATCACGCCTGCGCTGTGAGTTTGTTTTCATTCTGTTGTCTCCCTCTTTGTTCTATATCTTTCTCTTTTTTATCCTGCTTATAAAGTATCTGCCGAATGTGGGCAGTATCAGCATAGCGGCTATAAACAGCCTGAACGCTCTGTCACTCAGACCGCTTAAAAGTATCGCAACGATGATACCTATTATTACCAATGAAACCGCTGTGATGATATCTCTTTTATTTGTCTTCAGTTTCATGATGTGTCTCCTTGTATATCTTTATCTGCCTTTCAGCTTATTGAAGCCTACTCTCAGAACAAGCATCAGACCCATGAGCACAATTGCAGGTGCTACGGTGCTGTCACCCATATTCATAAATACATAAGCTATCAGCGAGCCTATTCCTATCAGAGCAGCCAGAACTGCTATTATCTTTCTGAACATTGTATTTTTCATAAGATCCACTCCCTTTGTTCCGTATCGTTTTGTTGTATCAGTTTATCTTTAACTATCTGCTTCTGCGTACTATCCAGTTTGAAGCGGCGACCATGCTTGCCGAGCTGCACAGGCACGCGATCGCCGCTGTGCTTCCTCTTGCTGTTCCGATGATGCCCATGATCAGCATAAATACTGCGATGATCCTCATTGCCAGAGCTTTTCTGTTTGTGTTATTCATAATTATACTTCCTTTCGGTAACGTTATTGTTGTCTGTATTTCTGTGTTACTGTTATGACTGTTATTGCAGCCTTAACTGTATGTATACAGTATACACAGTTTGCACAGTTTTGTCAATACCCCCCGAATACAATTGTATCTATGCATAATTTCTGCAAACCACCCTCCCTTTAAGTTATGCACATATGACAAGTTCAGGCATATTTTACCCCCGAAGCGTGTATATACACACCCCTTAACTGTGTATATACACACACATGATATATACACAGTTTGTCAGATGAGCATAACAGTCCGCAAAGGATCAATACACTTATTAAAAAGGTATCCCCAGTTAACTCCGAAGTACGAAGGGTAAATTTGTGCAAAATGACCGCCCGTAAAATTTGCATTTTCTTATAATATGTAGTATAATATATGATGTATGAGTATTTTTATTTAAAAGGAAGATGCAAATGTTATACAGACTGTTTTTTGGTTCGCATTATGATTTTTTTGATGAGGGCAATCCCTCGAAATATGCGGTTTTCATGCTTTTGATGCTCGCTTTTTCGTTCTGGTCATGTTTTCTGGCACTGAAGTTCTTCAGAAACATCCTGCCGAAAGATCAGGGCAGAGAATTCGCGGTAAACGGTGCGCTGTCACAGGGAAAAGCGAGGGGCTGCGGACTTATATTCATCACAACGTTCTGCCTTTCGGCAGCGCTGTTCATACCTCTTGACTTAGAGTATCTTATTTATCTCGTGCTGTTATACGGCGCTATGCTGACCGGCTATCTCGATGATGCCGCCAAGATACCATGGGGCAACCTCAAAAAAGGTCTGCTTGACCTGGTGATATCTCTGGGTACGGCTGTTACTTTCTGGAAGTATAACGGCAGCAATATTGATATGCCCCTGCTCCACCTGCATTTCCACATACCCGCTGTGATATTCATCATACTGGCAGGTGTGCTGGTTTGGACTTCCATAAACGTCACCAACTGCACCGACGGTGTTGACGGTCTGTGTGCTTCACTGGTGATGGCGGTGCTTGGCAGCTTCGTTCTGTTCAGCGGTGTGCTGACACTTACCGTGGGCTGGTCATTCCTGGATTTTGCACCAGTGATAATGCTTGCAACTCTGGCGGCATATCTATGGTTCAACTGTTCGCCCTCCACCATGCTTATGGGCGATGCAGGTTCCCGTGCGCTGGGCGTACTGCTTGCCATAGTATTCCTGATGAGCAAGAACCCTTTCAGCTTTGTACCTATGTGCATAGTTATCATACTGGACGGCGGTCTCAGCCTGCTGAAGGTAAGCTTCATACGTTTCCTCAAAATGAAGAACTTCATGAAGGATATCCGCACTCCCCTGCATGACCACTGCCGCAAGAACAAGGGCTGGTCTGATACACAGGTGGTAATGCGATTCACTATAATACAGCTGGTAATAAATATTATGTACCTTGCTGCCACAAACTACGACAGACTCACCTCCCTCAGCTAAGCTGACGGGCGATACAGACATATATTAAAGTTGGTGAACGACAATAAAACGACTGGTAAAGAAATATCTTAAATACGTTCTTAATATAGGTTTTATCGGACTTATAATGCTGCTGACATTCCGACTGCTCTTCAAAGGACAGGAGCTTTCGGATATCATAAAAGACCTTAAGAATGCAGATGACAAATGGCTCTTGGCGGGACTTGTGCTGACCTTCTGCTTTGTGGCGGGAGAATCCTGCATAATACATTTCCTGCTAAGGGTATGCCGACAAAAAGTGCGGCTGACAAGCTGTCTGAAATACTCTTTCATCGGGTTCTTTTTCAGCTATATAACCCCCTCGTCATCGGGCGGACAGCCTGCACAGATGTACTACATGAAAAAAGACGGCGTAAAGATAGGCTTCTCCTCGCTGATAATGCTGCTGGTGACAATAGCTTACAAATCAGTGCTGGTGATACTGGGGCTTATCCTGCTGATATTCAACTTTGACGCTGTAGCCGAACACGGCAGCCGTCTTTCGCTGCTGATAACGGTCGGATTTGTGCTGAATATAGCTTTCATCGCAGGACTTGCATTCATCGTCGCAAGACCCGACTGGGCAAGACGTGCAGGGATCACCATACTCAACAAGCTTACGGACTGGAAGATAGTCAAGGAAAAGAACCACGAAAAGCTTGTGGAGAAAATAAACCGTATCTGCGATACCTATGTTATCGGTTCAAAGTACGTCAGAGAAAATGCGGTAACAGTGGCTAAGGTATTCATCATGACCCTTGTGCAGAGGCTTTGTCTTTTCGCGGTAACATGGGTGATATACAAGTCCTACGGACTTTCGGGCGTAAGTTTCTACGACATCGTGACCATGCAGGTGATGATAGCAATAGCGGTGGAGATGCTTCCTCTGCCCGGAGCGGCGGGAGTTACCGAGGGAAGCTTCCTGCTGGTATTTGAAGCGATATTCGGTTCAGAATTTGTAAAACCCGCTCTGCTCCTCAGTCGAGGACTTACATTCTACGCGGTGCTGATAGCAGGCGGTATAGTAACGTTCATAGCCCACCTGAAAGTAATGCGTTCGGACAAGCAGCTGAATATCCCGCGAAATTGATTTTTTTATCTAAAAATTCTTGGCTGGGGCATGACTTTGCCGGACTAAAACACAGATCAAAAAACTTTATAAAGATAAGAAGAGGGAAGAATTCAAAATGATAGGCTTTTATAATTATTCGGTAATACTCACCTATGTGGGACTGTTATCCTCGGTATTCGGGATAACACAGGTATTTGAAGGACATGACGCGATCGCGTTTTTCTGCCTTGTTATATCGGGCATATGCGACCTGTTCGACGGCAAGATAGCACGTTCAATGAAAAACCGCTCAGATCACGAAAAGGTCTTCGGCATACAGATAGATTCTCTGTGCGACCTTGTATGCTTCGGCGTTTTCCCTGCTGTTCTGGGATATCACTATCATACAGTATACCCCATGAGACTGATACCCTCGCTGATGATAGTTCTCGCGGCAGTTATAAGACTGGCATACTTCAATGTTATGGAAGAGGAACGCCAGCGTGAAACAGAGGAGAACCGCAAGGAATACGAGGGGCTGCCTGTTACAAGTGTATGTATAGTTCTGCCGCTTTTGTATATCGGCAGGCATAATATCCCCGGTTACATATTCCCATATGTATTTCAGGGTTTCCTTGTGCTGATATCGGTGATGTTCGTGCTGAAGATAAAGGTCAACAAACCCAGCAACAAGGGTCTGCTGGTAATGTTCACACTGGGGCTTATTCTCTTTTTCAGCTATCTTAAAATGAACCATATCATATAACTCTGTCGGGAGGGAAAAGCTGTGGACATATTTCTTTTCGGGATACTGGTACTTTTGTTAAGCTGTGTGATAACATTCACAGGTGTGATCGATTTCTTTTTGATAAAAGACTTCATCAAAGAGAGCAGACCCGAGGCTTTGCTGTTCGCACTGCTTGTCTTTGCCACGGGGCATATACTGAGCGGACTCGTATATGCGGCGTTACGCAGGTCGCAGGGTGAAAGGGACTTCAAAGGGAACTTTTTGACTTACCTGATGATCATAAGGTACTTTCCCAGGGCGCTGTTATACATAGTCTGGTACGGCGGAGGTCTTTTCCTGCTGATACTTACCTTTTACTGTCTGAAAGAATCGGGTCGGGAGCTCGGTGTTTATTTCGCAGTGACAGTGCTGTGGATAGTGCTGACTTATTTCGGACACAAAGCTCTCAGAAAGATCGTTCTTGGCAATATCGACCCCGACAGCATAGAATGGCCGAACTCATATTATGAAAAGGATATCCGCACGATAGTAGCAGCTGTCGAAAAATGCGATACGAACGGCACATTCAGCGTAAATAGAAAAAAAGGCGAAGCGTACTGCGCGGACGTTCTCTGCACAGCCTTTTATGACGAAGAAAAAGGCGAACTCATGCCCGCAAAGGGATACCTCCACTGGTTCGTAAGAAATCAAACATACGATAACTGCGGCAAAATAAAGGGCTTTACCGAAAACGGGCTGTACCGTGTGCGTGTTCGTGAACAAATGAAAAAGAATACGGACGGCACAGAAGAACACCAAGGGTTCTGGCTTGAAAAGATCGTTGATAAAAAAGTGCAGTGTCCCGAATTACAGGCATATGTAGACGAATACAACAAGCCTATCATAGTAAAGGACGACTTCTTCGGAGAGCTTGAGTACGACAAGACAGAAGAGCGTTTCGAGGGCGAGATGAAGCTCGGCGAAGACAGTATCGGGGCATATATCTATGCGGAAAACGAACCCGAAAAGTGGGAGGCAATTATAAAAAATGCGGCTGAACGCATAGGCGATATAGCCGAGCTGGACAAAAAATGCAGGAGATATGCATCACAAAATATCGATGAAGTGTTCGATGAAGATAGCAACGAACTCTCTGAGCAGGCTCTATATACGACGATCTGTCTCTGTTTTGTCTGGATATTTATGATGAGACACAGATCATAGCGGTATATGGTTCCGATAATCTATTTGGCTCACCTGAAATAAGGGTAAACTATGATAAGGAAAAAGGTCCTTACGACTGGGAAATGGAATGTTAAAGCAAACGCGATCGAAAGGAGTGTATACACATGAGGTACAGAGACAGACAGGGCAACGAGTATAAAGTCACCACCAATCAGGACAGATTCCTGAATGATGCTTATGACAGCTATCTGGGCAGAAGCGTGCTGGAGATAGCTTCACTGCCCGTATTCTCAAAGGTCAGCAGAAAGGTGCTGAACAGCAAGTTCAGCAGCGGTTTTATCGAGAATTTTGCCGAAAAGAACGGCATTGATATGTTTGATTACGAGGAAAAGCAGTATACTTCCTTCAACGATTTCTTCACCCGCAAAATAAAGCCGGGACGCAGACATTTCGTCCCCGATGAACACAAGCTAGTATCACCCTCGGACGGCAAGGTCAGCGCCTATGAGATAACACCCTCGAATACCTTTGTTATAAAGGATTCGGTGTATAATATCGACAGCCTGCTGCGCGACAAAAAGCTTGCGCAGAAATATGCCGGCGGCTATGCGCTGATAATAAGGCTGAGTGTTGACGACTACCACCGTTACATCTATCCACTCAGCGGTATCAAGAGCCATGACCGTGAGATAAAGGGGTTTCTCAACACCGTTAACCCCGTGGCTAACCGCCATGTTGAGGTCTACAAGGAGAATTCCCGCACCTACTGTATGCTGAGAACAGAATTTTTCGGCGATGTGGTGCAGATGGAAGTCGGCGCGCTTATGGTGGGCAAGATATCCAACCATCACCCATGGGGAAATCACAGAGTCCGTCAGGGCGAGGAAAAGGGTATGTTTGAATTCGGCGGTTCGACTATCGTGCTTCTGCTTGAAAAAGGCGCTGCCATAGTTGATGAAGACCTGCTGATAAACACACGCGAGGGCGCTGAGACCAAGGTGCGTCAGGGCGAACAGCTGGCTAAGTCCGTAAAATAAGAGTAGCCTATGGATATCGAAGCTACAAAAGCGTATTACGCAGGTATGGGGAGAGAAAGCGTATGCAGCTGTGATTATTGTCAGAATCTTGTTGATGAGATAAAATTGGCTTACCCAAAAGTCGCTGAGTTTCTTTCGGAGCTCGGTGTTAATATCGAGCTCCCTTTTGAGGTCTTTCTGCCCATAGAGAACGATGACGGCTATATGGATTATTATGCGGTGCAGTACCTTGCGGTCGGTGAACCCGATGGTTTTGAGGAAACGAAGATAGGTGATATCTCCGTATACATCACAGAGGTACACCCCGCCGCGACATACAAGGGAAAATATTTTGTCATTGAAGCAGGAACGTTCCATATAAAATGCCGATATGACAAGTACAAATTCAACTAAGAAACGGTGGATACTATGTGCCTTATATGCGACAGGATCAATATGATAAAAAACGGGACGAACCCGTATTTCGTGAAAGAGCTTGAAACAGGATACGTGGTCATAGGCGACCATCAGCATTTCTATGGTTATACGCTTTTTCTGTACAAGCACCACGGCGATAAAACAGAGCTTTTCCATCTTGATACCGCCGAGCGTGCAAAGTTCATGGAAGAGATGGTTCTCGTGGCTCAGGCAGCTGCAAAGGCTTTCGGGGCTGAAAAAATGAACTACGAGCTTCTTGGAATGGGAGACGCGCATCTGCACTGGCACCTATTCCCGCGGAGAACGGGAGATATCGGCAACTGCTACAACAACGGCAGAGGTCCGGTGTGGAGCATACCCATGGAAGAAATGTACAGCGATGATAATCGTCCCACCGCGGAGAAGCTTGAGGATATGAAGCGAAAGCTCCGCGAAGAGCTTGAAAAGCTTATGTAAGTAATAAGTAAAATGAATTTTAAACAAAGTTGGTGAAACAATTGCTCAGATACAACGCAGCAGATATCGACAACAAATTTTACTACGACGGAAACGACCTCGGCGCAAATATAGTCGGCGCGGATAAGGACAGAACAGTTTTCAAAACATGGTCGCCGCTGGCTACGGGCGTTTATCTCAACCTTTACCTTGACGGCGAGGGCGACAACCTGGTTGAAACTCTGCCGATGGAGATGCTTGACAAGGGCGTTTGGTATGTTGAGCTTTTCCGTAGCTGTGACGGACTTTTCTACACATTTTCCTACGAATTTGAGTATATGCACAACCGTCTTGAAACTATCGATATCTATGCAAAAGCCTGCGGTATAAACGGCAACAGGGGCGCTGTTGTGGACTTCGATACTACCGACCCAAAGGGCTGGGACGAAGTTCCCAAGCCGAAGTGCCTTAACGCCTGTCAGGCGATAGTATACGAATGCCATATCAGGGATATCACCATCGATGAAAGCTCGGGAGTATGTCCCGAGCACAGGGGAAAATTTCTTGGGCTGACCCACAGCAGGACACGCTGCGGCAAGTCCGAGACCTGCCTTGACCATCTTAAAGAACTTGGAGTGACCCACGTTCATCTTCTGCCTGTGGCGGACTATGCCACCGTAGACGAGGCGCACCCCGAGAAAAATCAGTACAACTGGGGCTATGACCCCAAAAACTACAACTGTCTCGAGGGTTCATATTCTACCGACCCCTACGACCCCAAATGCCGTATCCGCGAATTCAAGGAACTTGTTATGACCCTCCATAAAAACGGCATAGGCGTTATCATGGACGTTGTTTACAACCATACATTCCACACCGAAGACAGCTCATTTGAGAAAGCTTTTCCAGGATACTACCACCGCAAAAGGCGGGACGGTACATTTTCAAACGGTTCGGGCTGTGGAAATGAGACTGCTTCCGACCACTTGATGTTCCGCAAATACATGATAGATTCCCTGAAATTCTGGGCAACGGAGTACAAGGTGGACGGTTTCCGCTTTGACCTTATGGCGCTGCACGATATCGAAACAGTGAATATCATACGTGATGAACTGGATAAGATAGACCCCAGCCTGCTGATGTACGGCGAGGGCTGGACAGGCGGAGAATCCCCCATGCCTGCGGATAAGCTAGCATACAAGTGGAACAGCTACGAATTCGGCAGAGTGGGACTTTTCAACGATAATATCCGCGATTCGGTAAAGGGCGGAACTTTCAACCCCTACGACCTGGGATTCATAAGCGGCAACCGCAATACGTCTTCGATACTGAAAAGAGGTATCGCAGGTTCTGTGCCACATTATCAGCTGAATGATGCTTCCGAAGCCTGCTGGGCATTCGAGCCCACACAGGCGGTGAATTATGCCGAAGCCCACGACAATCACACACTATGGGACAAGCTGAAGATATCAGGCAGCAACCATTACTGCCCCTCCGACCTGATAAAGATGGACAAAATGGCAGCTGCGATAATCATACTTTCACAGGGTATGCCATTCATACAGCTGGGACAGGATTTTCTGCGCAGCAAGCCGAGGAATCTTTCGGATAACGAAAAGCCCAACGAACTGAACGTATACAACGGCAACAGCTACAACGCCCCCGACCACACCAACGCCATAAAATGGGGCAAAAAGAACAAGTACCGCGCTGTCTTCAACTACTACAAGGCGCTTATAAAACTCAGAAGATCCAGCGAACTTTTCCGCATGGCGAACAAGGGCGACGTTGAAAGGCATTTGCAGTTCCACGATACGGGGGACGCGAACTTCATAATATGGAAGCTGGAAAACGAAAAGGAATGTTTCGTCATCGCCCTGAACCCCTACTTAGAGGAGAGGTATTTCAACCTGCCCTGGGGAATATTCTACAAGCGGCTCGACGAATCGGGAACTATCGACGAGGAAGAATGTTCGGGATACGTGCGCTGTGCGCCGCTTTCCGCTACAGTATTCAAGCGGATATAAACACAACAAACGATATAAAAGCGGAGAACGCATCTTGCATTCTCCGCTTTGTTTTATACCAAGTCATACGAGATAATACCACCGCATACGAAACAGTAACGGTTTATACGATCATCTTCTTTCCCTTTACGTGCGCCGCAATTCTGGTGAGGTCGGTAATAGTGACCTTTCCGTTGCCGTCTATATCGGCAAGAGCCTGCTGTTCTTTGGTAAGGAGCTTTTTGCCCTTTACGTGAGCAGCTACCTTGGTAACATCGGAAGTATTGATTTTTCCGTCACCTGTCACATCGCCTTTTTGCTTTTTAAGATCGTAGGTGATGCTGAATGATGCCGATTCCGATTTTGAATCAATTTTCAGGTTCTCAACAGGCTTGCCGTTTACGGTCACTTTAAGATCATCGCTGAAAGTATCGCCTTCCTGCTCGGTCATTATGCTGAACTTTGCGGTGTAGGTATTCCCTGCCTCGAACTTGTTCACTTTATCGCCGTTCAAAACAGTATCACCCTCAAGCCATGCGCGTACATAACCGCGCAGTCTGATTCCTTTGCTGACACCCCATGCACTGACCCTATCAGGGTCGTTGGTATCAGCAAGGTATGATACGGTCTGCCCTGCCTTGGGTTCGGCGATCATGATATTTACTCTGTTTATCACCTTGGGTGATCTTATAACGATCTCATTGCCGGATATTTCTTCACCTAAGTTCCAGCGTTCCAGTACAGTGCCGTCAACAGTCACTTCCGCCAATGTACTAATAACTTTTGACAGATCCCAGGATCCGCATTTTAATCTTGTAGACACACCTTCGCCTATGATCTTACAATTGTCTATATATAATCGTACTCCGTAATCATTGATTATTATACCATAACATTTTTTTGCCTTCTGGATAAATGTACCACCGTATATATAAATATAATTCGCATTATTTACATACATGGGAGTATCTGAATCAGATGAGAAAACTCCTCCTTGGATATCCAAATAAGCACTCGGTTGATTGCAATAGATAACACGTTCTCTGCAGTTAAAACCAACGGGTCTTACTGACTTGAAGGTTCCATCATTTATCACAAGTGCTCCGTTTTCACCAAGGTAGAACATTTTTGATAATTGTTCACCGCTATCGATACTGCTTTCAATAACTCCGCCGCCAACACTGTCATCGATATAAAGTGTACAACCACCGCCTATGTAGAACATATCTTCATCATCAGTCTTTGCATATCTGGCAAGCTTGTGTCCCGCAAGGTCAAGGTGAACACTTACAATACCTATATTGCTATTATTATATAGACGTAAGTCATTATCGTTCAGCTTATCTTCACTGATGATATCTTTACCCAGCTTGACATAAACATCGCCCGCCCAATCGGTGTATTTCATATCGAATATCCCTTTGAGTTCGTCATATGTCGTTACGATGTAAGGGCTGTCCTCTGTGCCCTTGCCTGCCACCGCAGCATTGGCTGTGATCGCCGTACCAAATAATGCGCCCGCATACGGCGGAACCGTTCCAAAAAGCATGGCACACGCCAACAGCGCTGCACCTGTGCGCTTGAATTTCATTTTCATTTTTTTACCTCCTTTAGAGTTGATGCTATTCTTCCGCGGGGATAACTGTCAATATTTAACAAAAGACCAATATTCCCATATAGATATAATATCACAGCACCGCAGCGTTGTCAATAGTTTATCTATATTCAACTTACAAAAAATACATTTATATCATAAGAATATCTGCTGCTTCTTTTCGGGCATCTTTACTTTTGGCGTAAGATGTGGTATAATAATTTAGGAAAATATCCATAAAAAAGGAGCGTTTTTTATGCATAAAGAATTTCTGATGGGCAACGCTGCCATCGCAAGAGGTGCGATAGCGGCGGGGCTTAATGTTATTTCGGGCTACCCCGGCACACCATCGACGGAAGTGCTGGAAACTGCCGCAAAGAACAATGACGGCAGCCTGTACGTTGAATGGTCGGTGAACGAGAAAGCGGCTCTTGAAGTCGGCGCAGGCGCGGCTTACAGCGGTGCAAGATGCATGGTCACCATGAAGCAGGTAGGTCTGAATGTGGCTTCAGACCCGCTGATGAGCCTTGCGTACATCGGCGTTAAGGGCGGCATGGTAATACTTGTGGCTGACGACCCCGGTCCCATTTCCTCACAGACAGAGCAGGACACCCGCACTTTCGCGGCTTACTCAAAGCTCCCTTGCTTTGACCCCTCGTCCGTTCAGGAAGCTTACGACATGATACAGACAGCCTTTGAGTACTCCGAAAAGTACCACACACCTGTGCTTTTCCGTCCTACAACAAGAGTCTGTCACGGCTATGCATCTATCGAAGTCAAGGACGACAGCGAGTGCGTAAAGAACAAGCCCGAAGGCTTTGTACGCGACCCCATGAAGTGGGTCATCTTCCCAAGGCTCTCGTTCAAGGCACACGGCGATATCGAAAAGCGCAACAGTGAGCTTTCTGCTGTATTCAGCGGCAGCGGACTGAACCCTGTAAAATGCGGTTCTGGCAAGCGCGGCATCGCGACCCACGGTATAAACTTCACCTATACCAAGGAAGCGCTGAAAGCTCTTGACGTGGAAGTTCCCCTCTTCAAGGTGGGCACTCCTTTCCCATTCCCCGAGGAAGCTGCAAAGGCTTTTCTTGAAGGTCTTGACGAAGTTCTCTGCATTGAGGAGCTTGACCCTGTTATCGAGAGAGGGCTGATATACGTATGCGGAAAGTACGGTCTTAAAACAAGGATATACGGCAAGCAGACAGGCAATATCCCCACTGCGGGCGAGAACACCTGCACATCGGTAAAGCGCGCTGTTGCTTCATTCCTTGGCATATTCCTCCCCGCTGAGGAAAAGGCTGAGGACGTTCCTCCACTGCCTGTAAGACCTCCTGTACTTTGTGCGGGATGTCCTCACAGAGCATCGTTCTTCGCTGTAAAGCAGGCAATGAAAGGCATAAAGAGCGTATTCTGCGGAGATATCGGCTGTTACACCCTTGGTAACGCCATGCCTCTTGATATGGTGGATACCTGCCTTTGCATGGGTGCAGGCGTGAACATCACACAGGGCATAGGACGTATCGATCCCGACACCAAGTGCTTTGCTTTTGTGGGTGATTCCACTTTCTTCGCATCGGCTATAACAGGCGTTGTTAACGCGGTATACAATCAGGCGGATATGACCCTTGTAGTTCTGGATAACTCCACCACCGCCATGACAGGACATCAGCCCCACCCCGGCACTGGCAGGACGATGATGGGTCAGGTGGTTGAAAAGGTCAACATCGAGCAGGTACTCCGCGGCGTAGGTGTTACAACTATCGAAACTGTTGACCCGCTGAAACTGGACGAAGCTGTTGAGACTGTAAAGCGTGTTGCAAATGAAAATGGTGTCAAGGCGATAATATTCAAGTCGCCCTGTGCTGTGCTTATCAAGCCCGAAAAGCCCGCGGTCATCGACAATGACAAGTGCATCAACTGCCAGAAGTGCAAAAATCTTCTCGGCTGCCCCGGACTTGTTCTCAGGGACGGCAAGATAGCTATCGAAGAAAGCCTTTGCACAGGCTGTGGTCTGTGTTCACAGGTATGTCCCGTAAATGCGATAGGAGGCGGCAAAAATGCAGAATAATATTCTTATATGCGGTGTTGGCGGACAGGGTATCGTGCTGACTTCAAAGCTTATCGCGGCAACAGCTATGGCAAAAGATATCCCCGTAATGAGTGCGGAAACTATCGGTATGGCACAGAAAGGCGGAAGTGTTTTCAGCTTTTTAAGGCTTGGCGAAGACCTCTACTGCCCCATGTTCCCCGAGAAAACTGCTGACCTGATAATCGCTTTTGAACCTGCGGAGGCTGTCCGTATGCTGCCCTACCTAAAGGACGGCGGCAAGGTGATAGTCAATACTCATCCCATCGTGCCTGTTACGGTATCACTGAAAGGCACTACCTACAACGGCACCGAGATGCTGGAATATCTGGCAAAAAACGTGGCTGACCTGAAGACCATCGATGGTGAAGCAGCCTGCCGTATGGTAGGTTTCCCCAGAGCACTCAACATGATAATGCTGGGACAGTCGGTGCGCTCGGGCGTGCTCCCCTTTGGCATAGACGATGTTGAAGAGACCATGAAAAAGACAGTCAAGCCCCAGTTCATCGAAATGAACAGCACGGCTCTCAGGCTGGATATCTGATAAAATTACAATGACCGACTTCGCTTTTTATGCTAGGTCGGTCATTTTTTTATATCAAAAACAAACGGCAGTTCCCGAAGGAACTGCCGTTATAGGGTATGTGAACTGTATATTACTTGATAGTAACAGTTATCGCATTCTTGATAGGATCAGCTGTGTTCCACTTACCGTTTACTCTTGCGGCAACAGCTACCCTGTAGGTCATGCCGGGAGTAAGGTTCTTGGGAGTTACATAGCTGTTGGTGGTAACGTTGGAGGTCTGAACTCTCCATTTACCAGCCAGATATACAGCGATGCCATATCTGTCAGCACCCTTTACCTTGTCCCAAACGAACTGTACCTGATGATACTTGGTGCTGTAATTAGCCTTTACGTTCTTAGGATAAGTGTCAGAGGGAGGATCGATATTGGGATAATCATTGTAATCGATACCATCAACAATGGACTCAAAGCAAGGCTTTACAGAGTAATCCTTGTTGAACAGCAGAGGATCGCGGTCTGCTCTCCAGCTGATATCATCGGTAGTGCCCCATACTACAACTGCGGAGATATAATCCTTGTAGTCTACAAGAGCATCCAGAATATCGCTGTAATACTCAGCCTGGAGATCAAATCTCTTGTCGTTTACGGTGCAGTCAAGCTCAGTGATCTGAATATCAAGACCTGTCTTGCTGTACTTTTCCAGCGCCTGTCTGTACATACTTACACTGGGGAACGGATCAGATGAACCGTTGTTAGTTACGTTAAGATGCGACTGCATACCGATACCATCGATGTAGTGACCATCGGAGTTGATATTCTGGCAGAGCTTTACGATAGCATCGCTCTTCTGCATATACTCGTTGTAATCATTGTAGTAGAGCTTGCAGCCAGAGGGAGCGTACTTCTTAGCGTATACGAATGCGGGCTTGATGAAGGAGTTGTCACCAAAGATCTGTACCCAGGGTGAAGCCTCGTAGTTGTTGGATTCACTGGGGAAGCCTGCTTTTCTGGGTGAACCGTAATCATCAAAGCACTCGTTTACAACGTCCCACGCATAGAAGTTGACATCGGAATAATCCTTCTTAACAGCTGTAAAGACGTTCTTGATGTAGTTTTCCATACGCTTGAGCATCTTTTCCTTGGATACCCAGTCACCATCGGGATCATAGTTTTCCTTGAAGAACCACATAGGTGTCTGAGAATGCCATACCAGTACGTGACCTCTCATGGGGATATTGTACTTGCGTGCAAATTCAAGGATAGGCTTTGCAGTTTCAAGAGTTACCTGAGGATTCTCATCATCGCCCTTTGCAGCCAGTGCAAGGCAAGCTTCTCTGTCGAGTACGTTCTCGGGCTTGAGCTCGTTGCCTGCGGTAAGGCTGTTAAAGTGCTTGCGGATAAGAGCCTTGGTGGAATCTGGAGCTAATTCGGAAACTGTGCAGGCAGTACCGAACTTGAACATATCGCCGTAAACATTTTTCAGAGAAGGCGCATTAACATCCATATTGTTAGCTGCAGGAGTAATGGTGAAATCATCTATATAAAGATCGTTTGCATCGCCCCATGTCTCAACGTATATGGAAACGTCCTTTTCCTCAGCGCCATATGAGAAGCTTGTGTTCAACTCAACATAATCGCCCTGAGATACACCTTTAACGAGGTTTGTGTACTGAGGTTCATCAGAACCGCCGGGAGTATGCTGGAGCGAGATGCAGACTGTGTTATACCACTGAGCCTTTACCTTTACCGAGATATCATACTTAACGCCGGGCTGAAGCACGCCCTTTACACCGAGCGAAGGACCGTTCCAGCTCTGGTCACGGCCTGTAACAGCCATTACCTTTTTGCCGCTGGGTGCCTTGCTGTCCTCGATGACCTTGATAACAGAAGTATCGCTGTCGCCGCGCTTAGAGAACATTGAACAATCTCCGTCCTCGAAGTCGGTAGAAAATGCTGCATTACCCGAAGCACTGGAACTTGAACTTGTAGCAGCCGAAACTGAATATGCAGTAAACGGTACAGCCGAGCAAGCCATCGTTATACAAAGTGCACAAGCTGACAGCCTTTTTAAAAGATTTCCTTTCATGATGGATTCTCCTCCCAAAAATTTTTATATATTCATTTTATCATATCTTTTGAGAATTGTCAATCAATTTAACCATTACTCCGCAATTTTCGGTAAGAATTGCACATAATTTGCACAAAATTAGTCTCTCATGCGGAACAGCTATGTGCAGTATGTTCAAATGTATAGTTCTTATTTTTGATGATATGCACAATTCGCGAGGTTAATATTTTTGGTGACGGTAATATGGATTTTTCGGTTATGGTGATATCTGCATTTACCGGCAAATATCGGAAAGCGTGGATAAAAAAGCTCTCACAATGCGTTAATTTATATCGATTGACGTCAGCGAGATTCTGTGGTATAATAGCCATTGGTATATTTTACATTACGAAAGCAGGTCAATTATGGAAAATACAAAACCGAAGAAAAGTCTGATAAAGAGAATACGCAATATCGTACTGATATTACTGGGTCTGATAATTTTGATATATGTCATTATCAATATCGTGTTCTGGAACATCGGAATGCCGGAACGTTATTTTGATTATGAGGTGTTGGAAAATGACACTATTGAGATAGAACATTACACGGGACCCTTTTTTCTTCTGAATATCCCTGATACTATCGAGGGTAAGCCCGTTACATCAATAGGAAATTCTATCTTTGAAGAACCATTATATGAAAATGGTAAATACGATACAAAAAAATATGTAATGTACAAATATGTTACAGCTATTCACCTGCCTGACACAGTTGAGGAGATACACGGCTGGGCGTTTGGTTACTGCAAAGAACTCAGAACGATAAATATCCCATCAAATCTCAGATTCAGCGGTTCGCATATTCTTGCCGATGCTAAGGTAAGAAAGCTAGTTTTCCCCGAAGGCATCACTGAGATAGGCTACGGAGATACCGCTGAAGGATTTAATTATGGAACCAGACCGCTTATGGAATCCTTCGCAGACATGAAATACTTACAAGAGGTCGTCTTCCCCGAAAGCCTTACAACGATTGGTGACTCCGCTTTTTCGGGATGTACCTCTCTCAAAAGTGTAACACTTCCGAAAGGCTTGAAAAAAATATGTATCAACGCTTTTATGGAATGCACTTCCCTTAAAAAAGTGACTCTTCCTGACAGCATAGAAGAAATAGAATACGGCGCATTTCAGAACAGCGGTCTTACAGAAGCCAATATTCCCAAAAACCTTAAAACTGACTGCGGCTGCATTTTTAGAGGAACCCCCTTTGAAAAAACTCTTGAAAAAGAAGCAACAGGCGATTTCATAATTTTCAATGATGTACTACTTTATAAGTATATCGGTGGTGATGAAAATGTTGTGATACCAAATGGGATAGAAAGTATCTGTTCCAGAGCATTCTGGGAGGCTCAAAATATCAAGACCGTTGAGATACCCGAAAGTGTGAAATATATTAATGGTGCATTTCAATATTCTTCTGTCGAAAGCATAAAACTTCCGAATAGCATAAAAGTCATTGACAGATATGCCTTTTGTGACTGCCCCTCTCTTAAAAAGATCACTATCCCTGCAAGCGTTGAAGAGATAGGCGATCATGCCTTTGAAAACTGTCCATCTCTCGAACAGACTATCATAGAAGGTTCGCCAAAAATGGGCGAAGACGTATTTAAGGGCAGCAATCCGTTACTGAATAATCCCAAGTAATAGAATAACCACGCAAAAAGCTCTCACAGCCGAAACTGTGAGAGCTTTGATTTTGCTATTCAGTTAACACATCACTGTGGATGCTGTACGCCTTAAAGAATTACTTCTTTTCAGCGATTGCAGCCTGAGCAGCAGCCAGTCTAGCGATCGGCACTCTGAAAGGAGAGCAGGATACATAATCCAGACCGATCTTGTGGCAGAACTCTACGGAAGTAGGATCGCCGCCGTGCTCACCGCAGATACCGCAGTGGAGTGTAGGATTAACGGGCTTACCAAGCTTGATAGCCATCTCCATCAGCTTGCCAACGCCTGTCTGGTCGAGCTTAGCGAAAGGATCGTTCTCGAAGATCTTCTTATCGTAGTAAGCGCCCAGGAACTTGCCTGCGTCATCTCTGGAGAAGCCGTAGGTCATCTGAGTCAGGTCGTTAGTACCGAAGCAGAAGAAGTCAGCGTTTGCAGCGATATCGTCAGCAGTCAGAGCAGCTCTGGGGATCTCGATCATGGTACCAACTTCGTACTTCAGATCAGAACCAGCAGCAGCGATAACAGCGTCAGCAGTCTCAACTACAACCTTCTTAACGAACTTGAGCTCCTTAACATCGCCTACCAGAGGGATCATGATCTCAGGCTTAACGTTCCAGTCAGCGTGCTTCTTCTGAACGTTGATAGCAGCCTTGATAACAGCAGCTGTCTGCATCTTAGCGATCTCAGGATATGTTACAGCCAGACGGCAGCCACGGTGACCCATCATGGGGTTGAACTCGTGGAGACCAGCGATCAGAGCCTTGATATCCTCAACGGACTTGCCCTGAGCGTTTGCCAGTGCCTTGATATCCTCTTCCTCAGTAGGAACGAACTCGTGGAGAGGAGGATCCAGGAATCTGATAGTAACGGGGCAGCCTTCCAGAGCCTCGTACAGAGCCTCGAAGTCAGCCTGCTGCATAGGCTCGATCTTAGCCAGAGCAGCTTCTCTCTCTTCAACGGTATCAGCGCAGATCATCTCTCTGAATGCTGCGATTCTGTCAGCCTCGAAGAACATGTGCTCGGTACGGCACAGACCGATACCCTCAGCGCCCAGCTCTCTAGCCTTCTTAGCGTCAGCAGGAGTATCAGCGTTAGTTCTAACCTTCAGAGTTCTGTACTTGTCAGCCCAAGCCATGATTCTGCCGAACTCGCCTGCGATCTGAGCGTCAACGGTAGGAATGATACCATCATAGATGTTACCTGTTGTACCGTCGATGGAGATGTAGTCACCCTCCTTGAAGGTCTTTCCGCCGAGGTCGAACTTCTTGTTAGCCTCGTCCATCTTGATGTCGCCGCAGCCGGATACGCAGCACTCGCCCATACCTCTAGCAACAACGGCAGCGTGAGAAGTCATACCGCCACGAACAGTCAGGATACCCTGAGCAGCCTTCATACCGGTGATGTCTTCGGGAGAAGTCTCAAGTCTAACCAGAACGACCTTCTCACCCTTCTCAGCCCACTCAACAGCGTCATCAGCTGTGAATACGATCTTACCGCAAGCAGCTCCGGGAGAAGCGCCCAGACCCTTACCAACGGGAGTTGCAGCCTTCAGTGCCTTAGCGTCGAACTGAGGGTGCAGCAGAGTATCGAGGTTTCTGGGGTCGATCATAGCAACTGCTTCCTGCTCGGTCTTCATGCCCTCATCAACGAGATCGCAAGCGATCTTCAGAGCAGCCTGAGCAGTTCTCTTACCATTTCTGGTCTGCAGCATATAGAGCTTCTTGTTCTCAACAGTGAACTCCATGTCCTGCATATCGTGATAGTGGTTCTCGAGAGTCTGGCAAACCTGCTTGAACTGCTCGAAAGCCTCAGGGAATGTTTCAGCCATCTGCTGGATAGGCATAGGAGTACGAACACCTGCAACAACGTCCTCGCCCTGAGCGTTAGTCAGGAACTCACCCATCAGCTTCTTCTCGCCTGTAGCGGGATCTCTGGTGAATGCAACGCCTGTACCGCAGTCGTCACCCATGTTACCGAATGCCATAGACTGTACGTTAACAGCAGTACCCCAGCTGAAAGGAATATCGTTATCACGTCTGTAAACGTTAGCTCTGGGGTTATCCCAAGAACGGAATACAGCCTTGATAGCGCCCATCAGCTGCTCCTTAGGATCGTCAGGGAAGTCAACGCCGATCTTAGCCTTGTACTCAGCCTTGAACTGGCCAGCCAGTGTCTTCAGATCGTCAGCAGTCAGCTCAACGTCCTGAGTAACACCCTTCTCTTCCTTCATCTTGTCGATCAGCTCTTCGAAATACTTCTTGCCGACCTCCATAACAACGTCGGAATACATCTGGATAAATCTTCTGTAGCAGTCCCAAGCCCATCTGGGGTTGTTGGACTTCTCAGCGATAGTGTTAACAACAGTCTCATTCAGACCCAGGTTCAGGATAGTATCCATCATACCAGGCATGGAAGCTCTTGCACCGGAACGAACGGAAACGAGAAGAGGATTCTCCTTGTCACCGAACTTCTTGCCGGTGATGCCTTCCATCTTTACGATATACTCGTTGATCTCCTTCTGGATCTCTTCAGAGATACCGCCGTCCTCATAATACTGTGTGCAAGCCTCGGTAGTGATAGTGAAGCCCTGGGGAACGGGAAGACCGATGTTGGTCATCTCTGCCAGGTTTGCGCCCTTACCGCCGAGCAGTTCTCTCATGTTGGCATTACCCTCAGAGAAGAGATAGCAATACTTAGTTGCCATAGGTTATCTACCTCCAAAAATTTTGAAATTCCGTTTTATTGCGCAGCAGGATACTGCCAATTTACGGTCGTAAATATATTATAACAGATTTCCGCCAAAATTACCATAGTTTCCGAGCATTTTAAGTAATAAAATTTTTCACAATGTTTCCGCTCAACTTCTATGCACATTCTACAAAAATGACGCATTTTCGCTCATTTTCACCCGAAATGCATATACTTGACAATGATAAGTGTCTTCAATCGAAGTAAAACAGGTCTTCAAACCTTTTATCCAGAGCTATACATATTATAAGTGCAAGCTTGGCAGTCGGGCTGAACTGCCCTGTTTCTATCGAGCTTATAGTATTGCGTGAAACTCCCACCATCTTAGCGAGAGCACCCTGAGAAAGCCGTTTTTCGGCGCGGGCTTCTTTAAGGCGGTTTTTAAGAATAAGTGTTTCGTCCATAGGTCCAGCACCTCGATATATAATCTGTCTACATATCTGAGTAAAGATAATAGAATACGATCATTATGATAACATCTGCAATTGCAGCTAACACCATCAGAATAAAGCATAACCAATCGGTCTTCTTTTTTGAAATCATTGCTTTATTCCAATATTTGATCGCAGTGTCCAGCGTTGTTATCAGAAGATAACCGGCGTTGATACGATGAGTATATATTAAATCCAGAAATAGCAGAGCCAGACAAATATAGAACAACAGCGCGTGTGATTTAATAAAACCTCTTTCACACGCCTCCCTTTCTGCCAGATCTTCATATTCATATTCTTCGCGGCTCATTGCCAGTATTTTCTCTTTATCCATAAATATCATCCTTTCAGATGTGCATAGTTTTATTGGTATTATGCCAAGTGTACTTGGTATGATGATATTATACCACTGCCAAGTGTACTTGTCAAGAGTTTGCACAATTCACTTGGCATCTTTGTAGATATGCATAAATCCACACCGCATTTTTTATCATTCGACACTATGCTTAAACAAACTATGTCATAAAGATTTCCGTCCGTTTTCGCCTGTTTATCAAAATAATATACTATAATTGTTTATTGTGGTCATTAACGCAAAAAAAGCACTCCCGAAAGACGGGAGCGCTTTGTATACATTATTATTTCGTATTGCTCAGGTTCCACCTCATGGGCGCGATACGCTTTGCGCGGGTATTATCGAACGACCAGTTGTTATAGGTGATGGTGGGGTCAAAATAACGATAATCAGTCCTCATCTTGCCCTTGTTGAAAAGCATTGCCTTTTCACTGCCGGGTGAACGGCGGATAACGGCACCTATGCGGTGACGATCCTTTTCGTACTGGATTATCTCGTTGGCGTTCAGCTGTCTTGAATCGCATACATTATATACGCCGCTGTATTTGCCCTGAGGCACGGATATGATACCGTTTATAAAATCGATAAGATTGAACACACAGCAGAAAGTAAAGCCGTAGTCGCCTTCACCGAAAACGTAGCCGACATTCTCCTTGTGATCGAAAACGTGGGAATGAAGATTATCGGTATGCTCAGCATCATAGATGGGCGCTACCCTTGCTACGACAGGGATCGTCGAGCTCTTTTTGAAAGCTTTTTCCATCAGCTTCTCGCTGTTCAGCTTCATCACTGAATAATTGGTTATAGCTTTTTCAGCAATGGTCTCTCTGATAGGCTCTCTGCCCTTCTGCAGGCCGTAGACCTCGGTAGTGCTGAGGAGTATAAAGCATCCCACACCGCACTTATCAGCCGCAGAATAGATATATTTATCGGTAACTTTGCTCTTCTTTATCTCGGCATCTGTCACCAGTGAGTCTATATCATTATCCACGGAATTTGCAAGATGCACTACAACGTCGATATGATTTGATTCCATGATATTGCATATAGCTCTTTTATCATTGATATCACACTGAGTAAAGCTGTAATTGCTGTCTTTGCCGATGAAGTCATTCGTTTTTGAATCCACCGCGAATACACGGTGTTTTTTATGCAGCAGGCTGGAGGTCAGGTACTGACCGATCATGCCGCTGGCACCAGTAATTAGTATAGTAGACATTGATGCCACTTCCTTCCAAACCACGCGCCTTTACAGCTTGATTGCCATGAATGCTGTCAATAACCGAACCGCGGAAAACCAGCGCACGCCACGCCGTTAAGGGCTTAAATCCCTTTGCCGAATATCCCCGCGCCGTGTATTGATAGGCGCACTATCACTTTTCTCTACGCTATTATTATAACACAATTATTATAATTTGCAATATGTTTTGGTTAAAAGTTGAAAAATTTAGATTTTCTTTATAAATTCGCTTGCGTAATTTTGTGAAGTGTGCTAAAATATTATAACAGAGCTTCAATCGCGTTAATTAAAACGTCAAAAAACCGCGAAATATCGGCAAAATCTGCAATCAGTTCTTTTTCCGTTCAAAGTTACTTCAATGCAGATTAATATTAAAAATCACAAGTTCAGTCAAACTGAACTTGATATATAAGGAGAATTCATCTTGACTTACACAGACCTTATCTTCCTGTTCGCAATTTTTCCCGTTTCAACGGTGCTTTCCATGCTGGACAGGAGTTCGGAATATAAAAACCTGATACTGATAATCACCTCACTGCTGTTTTTCAGTTGGGGCAGACCCTTTGTAGTATGTCTGATATTCCTGTCCCTGGTGGTTGACTGGGCGCTGGGACTATGCATCGGCAGTATACGCGAAAAGAACCGCACGGGAGCGGTGCTCCTCACTGCGGCGGACGGTATCATGAATGCGGCGCTGATGCTGATATTTGGGCACAACTACCTGTTCGCAGATACAGCCCTCGCCCTTGAAGACATTATGCTGCCCATAGGCATGGGGTACTATTCGCTGAGGGGATTTTCCTACGTTTCGGACGTCTGCCGAGGAAAGGTACGAGCCGAAAAGAACGTGTTCTGTATAATGACTTATATGGTATCTTTCCACCTGATGTGCGCAGGTCCTATGGTGCATTACGGCGATATGGAAGGTCAGATACGAAAGCGCGAAGTCACCACAGAAAAACTGAACGCCGGTCTGAACAAAATGATCTGGGGACTTAGCAAGGTAGTACTGCTGGCTGAGGTTTTTCGCAAGATACGCACTGCGGGTCTCAACGGCAGCGAGATAACTACTCTGGGCTGCTGGCTGGGTATGCTGGCATTCTTTGCACAGTACTATTTTATGTTTACAGGTCTTTGCGATATGAGCCGCGGATTCAGCCTGATGGGCGGGTTCGTGCTACCGATAAACTACCGAGACATAGAGCCCGACGAGCTTTTCACAGGACTTGTGAAGAGCTACAACTCCACAGTTATAGCATTTTTCAGCGACTTGCTGGGTATACCTAACAGCAAGTCGAAAGTACGCACTGCTGTATGTGCAGTGATATGCGGCGGTATCATGGGGCTGTGGTACGCAGTCAAGCCCATAAGCCTTATAGTGGGGCTTGCGGCAGGTCTGCTGGTGGCGCTGGAACAGCTTTTCCTGAAAAATATCCTGGCAAAACTCCCCGCATTTTTCAAGTATGTTTACCTTGTTATGGCAAGCCTGCTGATATTCGGCGCGCTTGAATTCAAGGGATTTTTCGGCTACCATAAATGGGTGCTGGGTCTGATGGGCTCAGGCGTTCAGTACACCTTAAGCGTAGCAGTTAAGGACGCCGTGCTCAACAACTGCGTGCTGATACTGATAGCTTTCTGTGTGGTATGCACACCTGTACGCAGGCTGATAACAGGCTCGGCGGACAAGCTTTCGGCTAAAAGCAGAAAAGCTTACGGAACGGTACGCATCTGCAAGACCATAGCAACAGCGGCAGTGTTGGTGATAAGCGTTATAACCCTCGCAGCTAATGCGGCGGTATGAGATCGGAGGACAAGATGGAAGACCAATTCAGTAAACTGAAATCAGAAGCCGCAAAGGTAGACCTTCCCGATGAGTGTGAAGAAAACGACCGTGCTGTGCAGTTTCTGGCACTTGAAACAGGCGTGGGACATTACGATAATCTGAACCTGCTGGTACTTTCGGTGCTGATGATATTCATAGCGGTATCATTCCTCGCGGTAAACGGAGGAAAGATACGTAACGACGAAGAGCTCACGCTTACAAAGGAGAGTTTTCTCAGTGGTGAATTTGAACAGGGCATCGAAAAAAGGTATCTCCGTGAACTGCCCATACCCGAGCAGATGCAGTCGGCAGAGGAGCATATATCTTTTCTGTACGGCATAGGCAACACCATCAGCGAAAGAGGAAGCGGAAACTACAATAACCTCATAGGGCGTCAGCAGGAGGGCGAGGAATATAACCCCTTTGACAACGATGAGCGTGACGAGAATGCCGTGACCACAAAGGCAGTCATGACCGACAAAGACGGCAACACCGTCACCGAAGCAGACCGCGACGAAACTGCCCCCGGCGGCGGAACAACGGCAGTATCAAGACCTGCCTCGACCTACAAGACCTACTCAATGCCAGATGCAGACGAAGAAATGACCACCACAAACAACGAGGCGCCCTTCGTGACTACTACTACGACTGTTATCTCACATCATACCGAATCTACTCAGGATACCGAGGACAGCACCGAACCTTCCGATACCGAGCCGCCCGTTACCGAAGATCCGGATTCCAAGCCCGATACCGAACCCTCGGACACCGAACCGCCCCCTGATGTACCCGAAGAACGATGAACGGTTTTGAGTATTCTGACGACAACAAGCGTTACCACAGCTACAGCTATTATCTTAAAAAGCGCTTCGGCAAAAAGGTTTACAAAGTCCCGCTGAATATCGACCTCGGGTGTCCAAATCGTGATGGCACGAAAGGCTTCGGCGGATGCGCTTTCTGCTCGGCAAAGATGAGCGGAAATTTCGCAGGCGATCCAAGAAGATCTGTTGAGGAACAGTATGCCCAAGTACGCGGCGTTATGGAGAAAAAATGGGCTGACGCGCTGTGTATCCCATATTTTCAGGCAGGAAGCAACACCTATGCCGATGTGGGGATACTGCGGGAGATGTTCGGAGCTGCACTTGAACTTGAAAATGCAGTAGGGCTGAGCATCGCCACCCGTGCAGACTGTATCGACAGCGAAAAAGCGAAGATGCTGGGTGAACTGGCAAAAGACACATATCTCACAGTCGAGCTTGGCTTGCAGACGATATACGATAGCACAGCTCTCGCTATGAACCGCTGTCACACCTATGCTGACCTGCTACGCGCATATGAACTGCTGAGAGCGGAGAACGTCAACGTGTGTATACATCTTATAAATGGACTTCCCAGTGAGACAGCCGACATGATGCGCGAATCGGCGCAAACTGTCGGGCAGCTGGATATCCACGCGGTGAAACTTCATCTGCTCCATGTACTGAAAGGCACGGTACTTGCCGATATGTATGCACGTGGAGAGTTCCGAACTCTGGAAAGAGACGAGTATATAGGCATTATCTGCGACCAGCTGGAACTTCTGCCACCGCAGATAGTCATAGAAAGACTTACAGGGGACGGCGACCGAAACGAACTCATAGCACCGCTGTGGAGCCGCGACAAACGCCGCGTTTTGAATGGTATCGATATGGAAATGTCCCGCAGAAATGCATATCAGGGTGACAAGCTATAACAACAGACCGCCTGTGGCCAACAATGCCGCAGGCGATAATTTTATCCTTTTTTATCGAAATGGACGAGCTCTTTTTGCAGGATATGCCATATCCCCCGCACCGCCGAGAACCCCACCGCTGTACCAAGTACTGTAGGATAACGCAGGTGTCCTTCAATACCCACGCCGAGCATGAACAGGCAGAATGAGAACATCAGCACAGCAAATATATCTCCAACAAAACAGACGCAGCGCGGGCACCGGAGTCGCGGGACGGACAATATCCCCCACACCATACCTAGTATCACCCCCGAGGGCAGCCCGCCCAGCTGTGCAGCAGCTTCAAACAGTGTCATCTCAGCAGCTTTCCCAAAAAGTCCAGCCTGCTGACAGCATCCCGCTGACCGTAGACCATCGCGGATATCTCGCCGTCAATATTTAGCTCGCCGTTTTCAACGCTGAGTTCGCTGATATGGAGCTTTTCTCCCTTTACAGTTAGCTCCCCCAGCTGAGTGTATAATACCACCGTATTTTCGTCGAAGCGCTCCACATCGTTCACACCCGTCAGCATCAGCTTGCTGCGGTCTTCAAGAATAGCATTGTGCCTGCCCTGTATATCTGTCATATCTAAGCCTCCTTTTTTTGGTATATCATATGCTTTACAGTGTCTGAATATCACACGAACAGTGTAAAATACCGAAAGTAAAAAAAATCGATACAGCCTATTGCATAAATGTAAAAAATGTGTTATAATTATTTTGTACATTTGTACCCGATTTTTCGGACAGCAACATAAAACTATGAACATTCCTGAAGGAGGAAGAAACAAATGAGAAAGAAGATCATAGCAGGCGTGGCAGCAATGCTTATGGTAGCTTCATGCATACCTGCTAACACAAATTTCGGCTTTTCCGCGATAGATACTATCACTGCTTCTGCGGCTGATACAAAACTTGTAATCGGAAATGTCACTGTAACTAAGACAAACACCGGCGATATCGTGATCACACCCACAAATATTTACGAATACCTGGGTGTTAGTGCCAGTGCTACTACTCTGAATATTGATATGAGTGGTCTGAAAAACGATATCATTAATTTTGCAGGTTCTCTTGACGGTAAGACAGTTACACTTAATGCTCCTTCCTCAAGCACCGCAAAGCTGAGCAAGTATGTGAACCTTGCTCATATCAACTTCAAAGATGACCTCGTGACCTGCGTAGGCTCAAGCTTCGCTTCCGGATGTAAAGCTCTTCAGACCGTATCCTTCGGCAGCAAGATCAATACCATTGGCACAAGCGCTTTTAGCAACTGCGATCATCTTGTGGGTACATCGGGTACTACTCTTGATCTTTCAAACATCGAAAAAATAGATAACTCAGCATTTTCAGGCGTTCCTCAGCTTATTGACATAAAGTTCGGCGCAAATCTCATCTCCATCGGAAACAGTGCATTTACAAATGACACCGCTATCAAGAACCTGAATTTTCCCGCCAATCTGATAAGCATAGGCAACACCGCTTTCTCAGGCTGTAAGGATCTGGAAACCGTCAGATTCAGCGGTAATGATGCCCTTTCCAATATCGGCTCCAGCGCTTTTGCGAACTGCATAAGCCTTACTGCCGTAAACGTTACAGGCTTTAACTATAACAGACTTCCAAACGGATCTGATGTTATCATCTGCGGAAGCAGTATATTCAAGGGCTGCACCTCTTTGCAGAACTTCACATGGTCTAGCAACTTCACCTCGATACCCGGTGAAACATTCCGCGACTGTTCAGCGCTTACCAAATTCACGTTTGAGGGTGGTGCCGCGGGTTCTGTCTGCGAATCCATCGGCATAAACGCGTTTGCAAACTGCAAATCACTCGTAAGCATAGATCTGCCAACCGCCAATACCATTATCGGTGCATCTGCTTTCGCAAACTGTGAAAAGCTTCAGCAGGTAGTTGTTTCCGATTACCTGACAACCGTTGGCAAGGGAGCTTTCGGAGGCTGCTGGGTACTGTCTCTGTATCCCAGATCCGATTCTAACAAGACCAGGGACAAGGTAGTACTGCCTGCAACATGGCAGGTGATCGCCGATAACACTTTTGAAAATTGTTCCGGTCTGACTCAGGCAAATATCAATTCTGCTACCTCGATAGGAAAAAGTGCATTCAAAGGCTGCCGTTCTCTGATAGGTATCAGGATCCCCGATGCAGTTGAAACCCTCGATGATTACACATTCCAGGATTGTAAAGCACTTAAAGATGTAATTGTATCCAGGAACCTTGGCATAATCGGTACTAAAGATGGCTGCGTTTTCAAGAACTGTGAAAAACTTGAAACACTCACACCCAGCAACGCAACAAAGCTTTCCTATACTTTACAGTTCCCTGCAACTCTTGGCGGTGTTCAGAAAAGCGGTTTTGAAAACTGCCCCGCCTTCAAGTACATAAACTTTGCTAGTAATTCTCAGTTCGCTGTTGTAGGTGAGTCTGCTTTCAGCGGATGCACAGGCCTGCTTGGTTCAAACGAAGTTGGAAATTCAAACAATACTATACTCATGCCAAAAGGAGTAAACAATATATTTGAGAAAGCATTCTATGGATGTACATCTCTTAAGAAAATCGAGTTTCTTGGAAGTGTATCCACTATAGGTTCCTCTGCTTTCCAAAAGTGTACTGCTCTGGAAGATATAACAATGAACGATACCATCGAACAGGTACGTGATTCAGCATTTGCTGACTGCGAGTCACTCAAGAAAATGCCTCACACCAAGAGCGGTGCATCTGCATTTACTCACATTGACACGATCAACGCTTCTACCTTCAAGAACTGCAAAAACCTGCAAAGTGCTGCGATCCCCAAGAACGTAAGTGTCATCAAGAGCGAAGCTTTCAGCGGCTGTACATCAATGACAAAGGTTCTGTGGGAAAAGGGCTCTGCTCTTGCTACCATAGGCAGCAGTGCGTTCAGCGGCGACGAAAAACTGGCTGTATTCACCTCATCAAGCGGCGGCACAACTTCTACATTCCCTGACAGCCTTACCAAGATAGATGCTAACGCATTCACAAAGACAGCTCTTACCAAGATCGTTTTCGGCACTCCCGCTAACGGAGACACGCTTCTGCTGGGCAAAGCCGCTTTCTCTGAAAATGTAGCACTTAATACTGTTGATTTTAACAATTCAAACATCATAGAGATACCGGAAAGCTGCTTCAGCAAGGATACCAACCTCAAAACGGTAGTTCTGCCCCCAAAAACTCTTGTTAAGCTGGGTGACAGCGCATTCTATTACTGCTATTACCTGCACACCCTCGGAACAGTATCCGCAAAGGACGGCGAGTATACTATACCAGAATCTCTCACTTCCATCGGAAACAAGGCATTCGAGAACAACTTCTGTATGCAAGTTCTCAATCTGCCCGCATCTGCTTCAGATATAAGTATGTCCATGCTCAACATCTACATCAAGCAGGAAGAAGTTGAAAAGAACGGCTACACTCCTCTGGAAGCCATCAACGTCAATAAAAATAATAAAGAATACGTAAGCGTTGACGGCATTCTTTACAGCAAGGATATGAAGATCCTGCACGCCCGTCCCGTTGCTAAACGTGATCCAAAATATGTTGTTCCTGATTCCGTTGAAACTATCGAACAGTGTGCCTGCGGCGCTAACATTTATCTGAGAAATGCTGTACTGGGCAAGAACGTGAAGTCCATAGCTGATAAAGCTTTCAATGACTGCCACAACCTTGACAGCGTTGACTTTGGTCAGAACGGAACTGTAACACTTGGCAAGACCGTATTTACAAGAAACAAGGGTAAGATCATACTTTACGGTACAAGCAATTCTACAGCACAGGAATATGCAGCGAAGAACTCCAGCAAGGTAACATTCATTGATAATGACCGCGTTGCTTCAAAGCTGACAATCCTTTCCCAGAACGGTAAGGTCCTCACAGGCAAGGTAACCCTGGCTTATAAAGACAAGAGCTACAAATTCGGCTGCAAGCAGACCACCGCAAGCGGCGCAGAAGCAAAAGATGCGCTTTCCTGGTCTTCAAGCAATGTTGAAGTCGCTACCATCGACGATACAGGCAAGGTAACGTTCAAGAGCATGGGTAATACCACTATCACTGTCAAGAACGCTAACGGCACTGCTGTTGCAAGCATCACACTTACAATAGCTGAAAAGAGCACTTTAGTAGATTTCATGCTCGGCGATGTTAACGGTGACGGTAAGATCAACACTACCGACGTTACAAAGGCTGCTGCTCATGCAAAGGGTAAGAAGTTACTCGATGCAGCTTCTTTCCAGCGTGCTGACGTAAATAAAGACGGCAAAGTCAACAGCACTGATGTTACCAAGATAGCTGCACACGTAAAGGGCAAAAAGCTCCTGAGCTGATAAAAAGCAGTAAATACAGTAAAATAGTATTTAAGGCACTTCTGTCGTTCTTTTGGCAGAAGTGCCTTTTATTATATGGTTATCCTGCTGACACACCTGACTTAACATCGATCAAAGGAACATAATGAGAGTTTGGCGGTTATCTTTTCCCCCGCCGCAGGCGGGGAAAAGATAACGTCAGCATAATATATCCCTGTTGATTCGGCATTTTATGTGGTGTGGCAAAGGGATAGTCAGATTTTATTATGACGTTCAACCTGTGGGATAATTATAAAAACACCTCCGTACCATCGCACGGTACGAAGGTGTTTTTATGTTATGCGGACTGTGAAGTGTAGAGGTCGTAGTAAGCACCGCGTTTTTCCATCAGTTCGTCGTGGGTACCGCTTTCCAGGATACCCTTTTCGTCGATGTACATTATGCGGTCACAGTTGCGGATAGTTGATAATCTGTGGGCAATTATGAAAGATGTCCTGCCTTTCAGCAAACGTTCTATACCCTTTTGCAGAAGTGCTTCTGTTTTTGCATCGATGGAAGATGTTGCTTCGTCCAGCACCAGTATCTTGGGGTCGCTGAGAAGAGTTCTTGCAAAGCTTATGAGCTGTTTCTCGCCGCCCGAAAGCTTGCTGCCGCGCTCGTTTACTTCGGTATCGTAGCCCATATCCATTCGGCATATGAATTCGTCTGCACAGACAGTTTTAGCCGCCGCACGGACTTCCTCGTCGGTGGCGTCCTGCTTGCTGTAACGAATGTTATCCATTATCGTACCGCTAAAGATAAAGCTGTCCTGAAGCATTATGCCCATTTTTGAGCGGAGGGACTTCAGTGTAACATCGGATATCGGCACACCGTCCACGGTTATCCTGCCCTGTTCGATATCGTAAAATCGTGATATCAGGGATACTATGGTGGATTTGCCCGCTCCTGTAGGTCCTACAAGCGCAACGCTCTCACCTGCCTTAACATCAAAGGAAAGATGCTCAAGCACGTTGATATCTTTCTCATAACCAAAGGTAACGTCCTCAAAACTCACCTGACCTGTTATATCGCCAAGTTCCTCAGCACCCTCTTTATCGGTAATGGTAACAGGCTCGTCCAGAGTTTCAAATATACGTTCCAGATATGCAACGTTGTTGATAAAGTTGTTCATGATATTTGAGATGTTCATTATAGGCTGCCAGAATCTTCCCGCATAGCCCGTCATAGCCGCTAGCACACCGAGTGATACTGTTTCCCGCGGAAGGACCAGAAGTCCCACGATGAAGAGCGATGCCCTTATCAGCGTTGAAATATTATCCGTAGCAGGCCAAACAAGGTTCGAATACTTTACCGCCCTCATCCATGACTTGCGGTACTTCTCGTTCAGATGGTCGTATATCTCGGCATTCTCCTCTTCGCGGGTGAACACCTGAGTTATCCTTGCGCCGACGATGTTTTCCTGCAAGTAGGCATTCATGTTGGAGGACTTGTTTGAAACGTCCTGCCATGCGATACGCTGCTGCTTTTTGATGGCAAACATTACCATTATAAACAAAGGCAGACCCGACATCGCCACAATGGTCAGCTTGGGGCTGACTATCACCATGAACACCAGTATGAACAGCATATTCAGTATCTCCATAACGAAGTTGATTATACCGTTTGAAAGCATATCCGATACGGAGTTTACATAGTTTATAACACGTATCAGTATCTTACCGTGGGGACGGTCATCGTAGTAGGTGAAGGGCAATTTCTGCAAATGTGCGAACAAGTCCTCGCGGATATCGAAGATTATGTCCTGACCTACAACAGTCATTATACGTCCTCGGATATTGCCAAGCACCGTGCCAAGTACGCTGAATCCCAGCAGGGCAAGACCCAGAAGAATGAGTTCTTTAACGTTCTTGTTTGGTATAGTAACGTCCAGCGCCCGCTGAGTTATCAGCGGTCCCACAAGGCCGCATACTGCCGCCGCCATGCTTATCAGCAGCGAAAGTATCATTTTGCCCTTATACTTTTTTATGTAAACGTATGACCTTTTTAAATGGGCGAAGTCAAATGGCTTTTCAAGCTGTTCGTCCACATCGTATTTGTTTCTTGCCATTATACCGTCACCCCGCTTTCTACTGCGCAGTTTATGCCGCTCTGGAGTTCGTATATCTGCCTGTAATAGCCCTCACGGGAAATAAGTTCCTCGTGGGTACCCATATCGGATATCTTTCCGTCTTCAAGAATGATTATCTTATCCGCATTTTTTGAGGAGGATATCCTCTGGGCTATGATTATCTTGGTACATTCAAAATCCAGACCGCCGCTGAGGCTCTGCTGAATGAAATGCTCAGTCTCCATATCCACCGCCGAGGTGGTATCATCCAGTATCAGCACAGCGGGTCTTACGGCTATCGCCCTTGCCAGCGAAATACGCTGTTTCTGTCCTCCCGAAAGACCGACACCGCGCTCGCCGACGATAGTCTCATACTTATCGGGCAGTTTCTCGATGAAATCACTCGCCGCTGAAAGCTCGGCACAACGCCTTACATACTCTTCTTCCATATCGCTGTCGCCATAGGCTATGTTTGAATCTATGGTATCCGAATACAGCAGAACGTCCTGCGTTGCTATGCCTATACTGCTTCTCAGGGTGTGCAGCTTGTGCATACGTACATTTCTGCCGTCCACAAGCACCTCTCCCCTGTCGCAGTCGAAAAATCTTGGTATAAGGTTAACAAGGGTGGTCTTGCCGCTGCCTGTTTCACCCATTATTACAACAGTCTCACCTGCGTTGATCTTGAAGCTGACGTTATCCAGTATCTTCTTTTCGCCGATGGAGAAAGTAACATTCTTGAACTCAATATCGCCGCGGAGTTTCTCCTTGTTCTCGTGGGCGTCTTCCCTGTCAACTATGCGGGGTGCTTCATAGTATATCTCTATTACCTTGCCCGCCGATGCCATGAAGCGGTGGAAATCGTTGACATAGGTACCCATATTCCTCATGGGGTTGCCCACAGCCCAGAGAAGTCCCGATATAGCCACATACTGACCCATGGTAAGGTGCTGTTTTATCATGAAATATCCGCCGCATATCAGCAGTATGACCGAAAGTGCACCCGCCGCGATATCTATAAAGGGGTGATATTTCAGCCATACCATAGCCGCCTTGATGTTCGATTCGCGGTATTCCTCGTCCTTTTGACGGAACTTTTCTATCTCGTAGTCTTCTTTTGCAAAAGCTTTGACCACGCGGTTGCCCGAGATATTTTCCTGTGCCGCAGTGTTAAGCGCTGAGGAAGTTTCTCTTACCTTACGGTAAGCGGGTCCCGCATGGCGGGAGAACAGCCTCGTCACAAAGAATATAACAGGTGTCATGGTCATTATGCAGAGTGCCGTACGATAATCGATAGTAAAGAAATAAACCATCGACGCCACAAACAGCGCGAGATTCGCCACGGTATTGCTTATTACCCAGGATACCATGTGCCTTACCATATCAAGATCACCTGTGAGCCTTGTCATCAGGTCGCCTGTGCGGTAGCGGTCGTAGAAATCCATATCCTGATTCTCTATTTTGCGGAAAAGGTGAGTGCGTATCCTGTATATCATCGCCTGCGAAGCCTTTTCATAGTACATATTGCAGGTATAGGTAAGGCTGGTTCGCAGGAGCGTTACACCTATCATGCCCGCGATCAGCCACAGCAGAAGATCCCTGTGATCCCGCAGATTTTCCGCGGCTTGTTTGTTGGATACAAAAGTATCGATTATCTTTGACTGAAAATACTGTGCAGCCACAAACATTCCGTTGCAGACTACCGAAAGCACCAGCGCACAGATATACACCGCGCGGCTGCCTTTAAGGTTCGCCCAAAGCCACCTGAGCTGAAACATATTCTTCCTCCCTTGATATGTCTGTCTTCTTACTTACTCTCTTTTTTGAAATATTATTCATTATAGCACACAGCACGCGGATTTGAATAGTTTATACTATACTTTTCTTAACATATCCTATCATTAATTTTTTGGAAACGTTTTCGAGGCAATAACATCTGTCCTTTAATCGCCTGTTTTGTGAGCAAGAAAAACTTTGCGTGGTTTACGCTTTCTATCAGCTATCAATTGATATACCCCTGCGGATACATTCCTCTTCAAACGCCCGAAGTATCCTGTTCTCGATATCTGCCCGCGCCGTAGCGGTTATTGGGTGAACTATATCACGGTATATCCCGTTTTCGTCACGCCTGCTGGGCATAGCCGCGAAAAGTCTGCGTTCTCCCTGCACCACCTTGATATCGTGTACTGCCAATACATCATCAAATGTCACGCTGACTATACCCCTCAACCGACCGATGTTTGTTATCTTTCTTATTTTTATACCTGATATCTCCATACTGCCCTATACCCTCACTTTAATTGCGGAAATCATACGAAAATCGCTCCGATTTTATGGCCGCATTTGTTATTTGAGAATATGTTTACCACATAGCAAATAAATATTCTTAAAATGTCAATATTTTTTTTGAAAAGTGTAGTATAATATAATAGAATAAATGTTTTCATACAGGGAGGAACTTTACATGAGTTCGGTACTGACAGAAGAAGCACTCAGTAAAATAAAGCGAGTTCATTTTATCGGCATCGGCGGTTCGGGTATGTATCCGCTGGCGCAGATATTCCATACAAAAGGATACGAGATCTCAGGCTCGGACAATAACGAGACAGAAACGCTCGAAGCAGTACGCAAGTTAGGTATAAAAGTATTCCTCGGACAGAGAGCCGAGAATATCCAGGGCGCTGAGCTTATAATATACACCGCGGCGATAATGGCGGATAACCCCGAGCTGATCGCAGCAAAGGCAAGCGATGCCATCGTATGCGAGAGAGCGGATATACTCGGCGTTATAACCGGCTGGTACGATAACGCACTCTGCGTATGTGGCACCCACGGCAAGACCACCACATCTTCGATGCTGACACAGATATTCGTTGATGCAGGTGAGGACATCAGCTGTGTTATCGGCGGCAAGCTGCCCAGCATTGGCGGTTCGGGCAGAGCGGGCAGATCAAAGGATATGGTCTGTGAAGCCTGCGAGTATCAGGATCATTTCCTGAAGCTCCACCCAGACTGTGCAATAATACTCAACGTTGATGCGGATCATCTGGAGTATTTCAAGACTATCGAAAATATAATCAAAAGCTTCCACTCCTTTGCAGATATGGCTACCAAAGCTGTTATCTACAACGGCGATGATGCCAATACAAGGAAATCACTTGAGGGCATATCGGGCAAGGAGCTTATAAGCTTCGGCTGGGATAAGGCTAATGATTATTCTGCCGAGATAATCAGCAAAAAGGGTCTGGTGACCAAGTTCACCGTATTCTATAAGGGAGAAGTTCTAGGCGAGGCTGAGATAAATGTCCCCGGCGACCACAATGTGCTCAACGCACTTGCTGCTATGGCTGCCGCAAGGTATTCGGGACTTTCCTTTGAAGCTGCTGCCAAGGGTCTTGCAAGCTTCCACGGCGCCATAAGACGCTTCCAGCTGATAGACAAGGTAAAGGGTCTTACCATAGTTGATGACTATGCGCATCACCCCAAGGAGATAGAAGTTACTCTCCGCGCAGCCAAGGGTCTTGATTTCAAGAGAGTCTGGGCAGTGTTCCAGCCCTTTACCTATTCCCGCACCGAGATACTGATGGACGATTTCGCAAGAGCGCTGGAGATAGCCGATATATCCGTTATAACGGATATAATGGGCAGCCGCGAAAAGAACGAGCACGGCATCTACACCGAAATGCTGGGCACTAAGACCAAGAACGCTGTCTGGTTCGATACTCCCCATGAGGTCGTTGACAAGCAGACCGCCGAGCAGAAGGAAAAGAACTTCGATGAATGCATCGACTATATAATCAAGAATGCCGAAGAGGGAGATATCCTGATAACCTTCGGCTGCGGAGATGTTTACAAACTAGCGAAGAAACTGGCAAAGAAACTGAGAGAGAACGACTGACACAGCTGCCGCAAAGGAGGAGCATATGAAAGTCACCGATAACGAGCGCAAGGTATTTGAATTTATTAAAGAGAGAGTTGAGGATGGATATCCCCCTACGGTAAGGGAGATATGCGCCCATTTCGGCTTCAAATCCACTTCAACCGCACACAGGTATATCAAAACACTGACCGCTAAGGGTTTCCTTGAAAAAAGCGACAACCAGAACCGCGCGATAAAGCTGGTGGGCGGCGGCGGTATGCTGATACCTCTTGTGGGTACTGTAACAGCGGGTACTCCCATAACAGCCATAGAATATGTGAGCGAATATATAAGCTTTCAGCCTGCAAGGCATTACGGAAATCCTCTGTTTGCCCTTAAAGTACGCGGCGAATCCATGATAAACGCCGCTATCCTCGACGGTGATACTGTTGTAGTTGAACAGACTTCATTTGCCGAGAACGGACAGATAGTCGTTGCACTGGTAGAAGGCAGCGACGCTACAGTCAAGACTTTCTACAAAGAAGAAGGTCATTTCAGACTTCAGCCCGAAAACGATACTATGGATCCGATAATACTTGATAATGTGGAGATACTCGGACGGGTTGTAGGGGTAATAAGATATATCTGATCCCCGAGCAAAGTTTGAAAGGAAAGGGAAGTTTCAATGAACATAACTTGCAGATTCTGCGGTGCGAGCGTTGACAGCTCTGCCAAAATATGCCCGGGCTGCGGAAAGGTTATCCCGGCTTATAACGGCGCTGAGCTGGGTAAAAGAAATCAATTTTCAACTGACAGGGAGCGTGACGGGCTCACTGCATCAAGGCTGGTGACTCAGACGCCTTATGCAGCCACAAGGTCGGGCAGACAGATGGACAGGCTCGATGAGAATTACGGCACACCTAAAGCCCGCAAAGAACATCATCCCGACAACTACGATCCCCGCAAGGATACTAAGACCAACCCCTATTCAACGGGAACAGGCAGCGGTAAGCAGGCCAACAGAAGCGTTTTCAGCAATGGTTTAGCCAATGTTATAAAGTTCATCATAATCATCACCGTCGGTATGTTCCTGTATGCGGTGGGAAAAGTATTCATAGTATCCCATACAAATTACGACTTCAACCTGAACGATAACATCCAGCTTGAAAGCAGCAGCTACGGCGAAGCTTTCGACAGCTATTTTGAAGAATGTCACTGGTGGTTCGATTTCAGCGTCAACAAAGTGACGTTCACCGGTATCGACAAAGATGGCGTTGAATACAAAATGGTATTCGGCAGAGCTCCCGACGGGCAGACCGCCGTTAAGGAACTCAGGATCGACGGAAAGAAAATAACTATCGAAGATACGGATATCATGAGCACCTACATATTGGGTATGTTCATGACCCCGAAAGAAATCAAGCACGCTTCGGCTCTGGGCAAGGGGCTGTAAGCGAACATCTGCAACAAAAGAAACTATCCCATATTCCCATACAAACAGCAAAGACCGCGGAACCGTCCGCGGTCTTTTTTAATCTTTATTTTGAGGCGAGGTATGCTTCAAGTTCGATGGGCCACTTTTTGAGGTCGGGGAGTTCTTCAAGTGTAAGAACTCGGTCGCTTGAATAGATCTTGTCCCACATCTCAAAAGTGGTATACTGATCGGAAAGCTGACTGTTCTTTATGGCGAACTCGCCGTTCCATGTACTGAAATATGCCCATCTGGTACCCTCGTTAAAAGCGGCATCGGGGTCAAACATTGCTCCGTTTTCAGTCTCAGCGATGATCTTGCTGCCTGTAGGTGAACACTCTTTCAGGAAATCATAGTAGTACTTCTGTGAAGAACTGTCCTGTTCCGCAGGATAGCAGTCGTAGCCGACGATATCAACGTATTCGTCACCGGGGTACCAGCTCTGGTTCTGGGCATTCCATACCCATATGAGATTATCCAGATGATACTCATTCACGAACTTATCGTACATCAGCTTGTAGAGTTCCAGATATGGTTCCTTGCCCGAAGCGCCCCACCAGAACCAGGCATTGTTGGGATATTTCGGATCACCCGCGGCTTCGTGAAGAGGTCTCCACAGTATGGGGATATCGGCTTCTGCCAGAGGTTTCAGCTGTTCAGCCATATTATCCAGCTCGGCAACTATGGCATCATAGCCTTCTTTGTCCTCTCCGCTCATAGCCTTGCCCAAGTCAAAATTCGTGCTGTCGGTGTAGAATCCTCTCCACCAGGGCTGACCGTTCGCTTCAAGATATTGCGCGGGAGCGTGCCAGTGCCAGCAAAGTGTCACTATTCCGTTGTGATTGTTGTACCAGTCCATCGCCTGTATCGGTACCATATCTCCGCCGCCTGCCTGATGATCTATCTTGGTGGATATGCCGAGATTCACAACATCAAGGCCGAGAATCGCGGGAGTTTTGCCTGTACGCTTGTTTATCTCGATAAACTCACGGGCTTCAGAACCCATGTTATCCCCAGAATACTGCCCGGATATGGTGTACTTGCCGTATGTTGCCCGCAGAAAGCTGTAAAGACGCTTTGCGTTGTCGCTGGCATTGGGATTGCACAGCGTCGCCGTGACTTCATACTGCGTGATATCAACTGCCGCAGCTGGAACTATCTTCAGCGTATCAACATATATATGCCCTTTTTCCGCACGAACACCAAGCGTATGTGAACCACCATCAAGAAGTACGTTTTCAGCGGTGACTTCCGCAAATTTGGGTTCGCTTGATGTGAACTTTTTGACCGCACTGCCGTCTAACGTGATAAGGTTTTCCGAATTCACATTGTCGGTTGCAAGGCGCAGTATCACGTTGTAGCTGCCCTTTGTAGGCAGTTCGATATCGAATGTCACCTCGTCGCCCTTTTCATACACGGCAACATATCCGTCACCTGAAAACTCCCCTGCGAAAGCCTTGTCCATAAACATCGCTTCATTCAGCAAAGTACCCTTCTCTGCTTCAAGTTCAAGGGAGAAATCTTCGGGGACATCGTAATCCGATGTGAAGTCCGAAAGATCAAAGTCGCCCGTTGTTTCTGCTACAGCAGGCTTTTCCTCGGCTGAGCTGTTATCGTCAGATCTGCTTTCTGCATTGTCCGATTTTTTCTTTCCTTTTTCTTCCTTGGTGCTGTTTGTACACCCGATCAGACCTGAGCTCATCGTTAGTGCAATTGTGAGCGCAAGGATCCTTTTGATTTTTTTCATTTGTATACCCTCCGTTTATCCATACCCTGTGTGTGATTCTGTCTGCCAGGTATCACCCCTTTCGTATATACGATAATATATATAATGGATAATAAAGGTAACGCTTTACACGATGATATTTTAAAACTCGTCTGCTGTGCAGACACCTTTATTATCCACTATTCATTATTGATATTCATTTCTGATCGCGCCCGAGAACTTCTGCAGTCGGGGGAGTGATCTTTGTATCACGCAGGAATTTTCTGTAAAACCATCGCGTGAACCGCATTGGAAATATAAAAAGAATCAGCTGTAAAAAACAGGGCGTGAAGAAATCTCTCAGACCTATGTAGCCCTCAGTGAACAGTTTCCACCTCACGGCGATAAAGCCCTTTGTCAGACGCCAGCTGCTTCTTATCTTTGGTGTGCTTTCACTGACCCTGTATCTCACCAGCACCTCGGGGATATTCTGACCCTTTGCACCGTCTGCCAGCATTCTTACGGCAAAATCATAATCTTCGCAAAGCTTGAGATCACTATACCCCCCCACCTTCAGCGCCTTGCTTTTTCGAAAAGCCACAGTCTGCCGATTGAAAGGGTTGCGCTGCTTAGAGTAACTGAGGATCTCTTTCTGTTCCAGCGGAACTCTTTTCAGCGTAAGGGTCTTGTCCGTAAGGTCATCGAATTCCTCTACAAAACTTCCGACGATATCAAGTTCGGGCTTCACCGCAAACAGGAACATTTCTTTCATGCACCTTCCGCGCAGTGATACATCGTCACTGTCCATGCGGACTATATACTCATAGCGGCAGGCTTTTATGCCTTTGTTGACCGCCTTGCCCGCGCCCACATTCTCATCTATGCGCACTATGCGGAATATATCTTTATACTCGTTCTGGAAAGATTTTACTATTACGTCCAGCGCATTGGTCAGTTTGCCGTCGCATACCAGCACAAAATCCGATGGCGGGTAGGACTGCTTTAACATAGATTCAAGGCTTTGATTCAGATTTTCGGGAAGCTCCTGATCATAGACCGACATAAGTACGCTGTATTTCGGCAGTTCATAACCCTCAACGATCATAGTAAGCCCCCTTCCACGATTTTTTGCTGCGCTGAAAATAAATATTTGCTATTTTCCTATTAAATATAGTACAATTTTATCATATCCAGCAAAAATTGTCAAGATGTAGTGAATTTTTTGTTGCATTTTGTTTTATTGGATATAAACGATGGAAGTTCAGCAAAGTTTTTTTAGAATGCAAACATCTACATTTTTTAGGCAATTAATGACTATTGGTCATTTTGCTAATTGACATAACTAGCAGGATATGATATTATAATACCAACAAATGACCAATGGTCATATTTATGCACTGTACTTACCCCATTTTCAAGAAATTATACCCTTTCTTCGAGAGCATTTTGTTAACAAATTGTAAAACTTGCTGCAGATACTTTAAACCCCTTTAAAAAGAAAAGAAAAGATGCTATAATTAATTTGTATGTGCGAGTGTATTTCAAACCGAAAGGCAGGGCTAATACATGGAAAACCGTGAAAAACCAAAGCTTTCGGGTGATAATGCCTCGGTGACAAGGCCACTGCTTGTGATGATATACAAGTGGGGCGCGGTGCTGACAGTCATAGGATTTGCTGTCACATTGTTCTGGGGATTCAGCTTTGCACAGCTGCTGGGATTCTTGTTGGGCTACGGATTTATGTGCGCTCAGTTTGAATACTTCGGACGAAGCTGCGAAAGCGCAGTAAAGCTGGACAGAAAATCTGCTGTGCGCAAAATGCGCGTGTGCTACGCAGTAAGGGTAGCATCACTGGTAATACTCAGCTGTGCCGCCGCATATACAGGTATTGCAAACTTCACGGGGATACTGATACCTCAGCTTTTCCCGAAAATGATACTTACAGCCGATCAGTTTTTCGGCAGGAAAGGATAGCTTTTTATGAACGGATTGGGCGACGGTCCTAAGATAGTCTTTGAGATAGGACCTCTGATAATAACCGAAACGGTAGTCATGGGCTGGCTGATAATCGCTGTGGTGACACTGCTTTGTCTGTGGCTTACAAAAGACCTTAAAAAGAAGCCCGAGAGCAAACGGCAGATCGTGGCGGAAATGTTCGTGAACTTCGTCAACGGCATGGTAAAGCAGTCGATGGGCGAAAAGATGATGTATTACGCCCCCTACATAGGCGCTTTGCTGGTATCTGCGGTGCTTGGCGCACTGATAAGCATGGTGGGTCTTAGGTCGATGACGGCGGACATAAACGTTACAGCCGCATGGGCGATACTCACATTTATTCTGATAACCTACACCAAGATAAAGACAAACGGCTTCGGTGGATACCTGAAGAGTTTCGGACAGCCTGTATTCTTCATATTCCCGCTGAATATCATAAGTGAGATAGCAACTCCCGCATCTATGGCGTTCCGTCTTTTCGGTAACGTTGCGGGCGGCATGGTAATAACAGGACTTCTCTATTCCGCACTGGGTGCGGCTTCAACTGCGCTCCATGTTCACTTTGAATTCGGTGCATGGGCACTCAGCATATTACAGGTAGGTATACCCGCCGTGCTGAGTATCTATTTCGACCTGTTCTCAGGCTGTATACAGGCTTATATATTCTCCACCCTGACAATGGTAAACGTTGCGGCAGCGGCTGAGGAATGATAAGCGAAGAACATCTCGCTAAGCTGTCAGCGCCTATAAAACGCATAGTCGATGAAGAACTGGCATCGGGAAATATCGTAAAGGAAACATATATCAGCAAAGCTGACGGGCGGATATTTGTGTTTTTGAAATACAGGTTCACCGCAAAGCATGACTGCGATGCAGATTATCTTGTGATAGATGACCGTCATTACTGGTATGCCGAGTACAGCGACAGCAAATGTACAGTGGCCTGCGGATTTGATGAACTCAAAGCTAAAAGCTGACCGCAGATCAATACTCGTTCAGACGAGATAATAATGTTAGATACGCAGTATAACTGCGAACAAATATAGGTAAACAAAACTTTGGAGGTTTTTATTATGTTAGGTGATAAGGCATTTGTATTAGGTTGTTCCGCACTGGGTGCAGGTCTTGCAATGATCGCAGGTATCGGACCCGGTATCGGTGAGGGCTACGCTGTTGGTAAGACTATCGAATCCATCGCAAGACAGCCCGAAGCTCAGGGCGACTGCACAAGAACAATGTTCATCGGTGTCGCAATGGCAGAGTCAACAGGTATCTACGCTTTCGTTGTTGCGCTGATACTGATGTTCGGCAACCCCTTTATCGGCAAGCTGTAATATAGCTTATATGTACAGTGTTCTGATATAAGGGAGGTTTTGCATATGATACTGGCGAGAGGTGACGTTACCGATTTTCTGTCGGTAAATCTCACTACGATCATCGCTACATGGCTCAACCTGCTTATACTGTTCCTTGTTATGAAACATTTCCTGTTCAGCAAAGTGAACAAGGTCATTGAGGACAGAAAGAACGAGGTCGCTGAGACCTATAAACAGGCGGACGAAGCCAAGGAGAGAGCCGAAAAGCTGGAGGAGGATTACGAACAGCGCATAAGCGGTGCAAAGGAAGAATCCGCTAAGATAATCCAGGCGGCTACCCGCAAGGCTCAGCAGAGAAGCGATGAGATAATCGCTGATGCCAAGGTCGAAGCCAAGGGCATCACCGAGCAGGCAAGAAGCGAGATCGAACGCGAGAAGAAGATCGCGGTAAACAAGATAAAGGACGATATCACCGATATCGCTTTCCAGGCGGCACAGGCTGTTATTGAAAAAGACCTGAGCAGCGCCGATAACGAAAGACTGATCGGCGAATTCATTGATAACGTGGGTGAAAACTGATGGCTGAGACAGTAGGCAAGGTTTACAGCACAGCGCTGTTTGAGCTTTGTACCGAGCAGGATAAGCTGGAAAAGGTTTTCAGCGATTACAGCGAGTTTCAGGAGCTCATGAAAGACAAGGAATGTGCCGAGTATCTGAGATTTCTGGCATCACCGCTGATATCAGGCAAGGAAAAGGCAGACAGCCTCAAAGCTGTTTTCGGAGATAAGATAGATGCTCTGCTGCTGGATTTTCTGTGTCTGACTGCCGAGAAGAACAGAGCTGACAGGCTCGGTGAGATATACGGCGAATTCAGGCAGATGTACAACGATAAGCTGGGTCTGCTGGAAGTTACTGCCGTTACCGCACAGCCGATGACAGCAGAAATCAGGAACCGCCTTACAGATAAGCTCAGCAAGACCACGGGCAGACGCATCGTGCTGACTGAGCAGATCGATAAGTCGATAATAGGCGGTATAGTGGTGCGCTACGGCAATACTGAGCTGGATTCCAGCGTAAAGACAAGACTGGAAAAGCTGAAAGCTCAGATAACGAACACTATCGCGTAAAGGCGAAGTTTCATTTAAACATACGGAAGGGAACGGAAAATTATGAATTTACGTCCTGATGAGATAACAGGTCTGATAAAATCACAGATAAAGAACTACCGTACCAAGCTGGTGCTCGATGATGTGGGTACTGTATGTACGGTGGGCGACGGCATTTCAAGGGTCAACGGACTGGAGAAGTGTATGTCGGGCGAGCTGCTGGAATTCGAGAACGGCACATACGGCATGGCGATGAACCTGGAACAGGATTTTGTCGGCTGCGTTCTGCTGGGTACCGAGGAAGGCATCAGAGAAGGCTCGAACGTTAAGAGAACGGGCAGGATAGTATCCGTACCCGTTGGCGAAGCTATGCTGGGCAGAGTTGTAAATGCGCTGGGCGCACCTATCGACGGCAAGGGCGCTATACTCACGAACGAGACAAGACCCGTTGAAAGCCCCGCATTCGGCATAATCACAAGAAAATCAGTAAGCAGACCCCTCCAGACAGGTATCAAGGCTATAGACTCCATGATACCCGTGGGCAGAGGTCAGCGTGAACTTATAATCGGCGACAGACAGACAGGTAAGACCACCATCGCCCTTGATACTATCATCAACCAGAAGGGCAAGAATGTTATCTGTATCTATGTCGCTATCGGTCAGAAGATATCAACAGTTGCGAATATTGTTGATACGCTGACAAAGAACGACGCTATGGATTATTCCATAGTAGTATCGGCTACCGCGTCGGAGATGGCGCCTTTGCAGTACATAGCTCCCTATGCAGGCGTTGCTATGGCTGAATATTTCATGTTACAGGGCAAAGATGTGCTCTGTATCTACGATGACCTTTCAAAGCACGCTGTTGCGTACAGAACAATGTCGCTGCTGCTGAAAAGACCTACAGGTCGTGAAGCATACCCCGGCGATGTATTCTATCTGCACTCCCGTCTGCTTGAAAGAGCCTGCTGCCTGAACGAAGAGAACGGCGGCGGTTCGATAACCGCTCTGCCTATCATCGAAACACAGGCGGGCGACGTTTCAGCGTACATACCCACAAACGTAATATCCATCACTGATGGTCAGATATTCCTGGAGACCGAGCTGTTCTTCTCGGGCGTAAGACCTGCCGTTAACCCAGGTATCTCGGTATCCCGTGTCGGCGGTTCGGCTCAGATAAAGGCTATGAAGAAGGTATCGGGTCCTTTGAAGCTGCTGTATTCTCAGTACAGAGAGCTGCAGAGCTTCTCACAGTTCGGTTCAGACCTCGACCAGGATACCAAGGACAGACTTGCACAGGGCGAGCGTATCGTGGAAGTTCTGAAGCAGTCCAAGAACTCCCCTGTTGATGTTGAGAAGCAGGTAGTTATAATCTACGCTGTTGTAAATAATTACCTAAAAACTATACCCGTTGAGGATATACGTGAGTACGAAAAGGATCTGTTCCTTTTCCTCGATGAATCTCACCCCGATATCCTTGCGTCCATACGTGATACAAAGGAACTCACCGCAGAGAACGAGAAGGCACTGAAAGAAGTGCTGAAAGCATTTGCGGAGAAGTTTATGCAGCAAAAGTAAGGAGAACGGCTTATGGCTAACATGAAGGACGTTAAGCGCCGTATAAAAAGCGTGGAAAGCACCATGCAGATAACCAAGGCTATGCAGCTGGTGGCGTCCTCGAAGATGAGGAAAGCCAAGGAGAGAGCCGAAGCGGTACACCCGTTCTTTGAGGGCGTTTTTCAGGTGATGGCGGATATATCCCGCGACCATGAGTTCACCTCGGTGTTCACCAAGAAAAAGTTCAAGAATTCGGTGCTGCTGATAGTCATAGCGGGCGACAGAGGACTTGCGGGCGGTTTCAACTCCAATGTTCTGAAGCTTGCAAAGCGCAAGGCTGATGAGATAGCAGAAAGCGGCGGAGAAGCCGTTATCATGGCGATAGGCAAAAAGGCTGTGGAGTATTTCGAGAAGCGCGAATACAAGCTGATCGAGGGTTTCCCGCAGATAGCCGAGGGAATCGAGCTGGTCGATGCGATGATGATAGCCAACAAGGTCATCGACAGATTCAAGATAGGCGATTTCGATGCAGTGGAGCTGATCTATACCACATTCGTATCGGTTATGACACAGGAACCTCAGCACCTGAGGATTCTGCCAGTGGAAAATCTGGAATACCTTGGCAAAAAGCACCCCATGACCATATACGACCCATCTCCCGAGGCTGTGTTCGACAGCCTGATACCCGAATATATGGGCGGAATGCTGTATTCCGCCATAGTTGACAGCTTCGCTTCCGAGCAGGCGGCGAGAAGAACGGCTATGGAATCCGCCAGCGACAACGCAAGCGAGATGATCGATAAGCTGTCACTGCTGTACAACCGTGCAAGACAGGCACAGATCACTCAGGAGATAACCGAGATAAGCTCGGCAAGCCTTAATGACAATTCATAATTCATAATTCATAATTCATAATTATGTGTGCGGCATAGTTTGCGTAGCAGACAGGCAGTTGCTGTATGCAGACTATGAGTTCGGAAAGGAAGTCAGATAATGGAAAGCACTAACATAGGAAAGGTAGTGCAGATCGTCGGAGCGGTCGTTGACGTTCGCTTTGAAAAAGATCATATGCCTAACCTTCTGAATGCGCTTGAGATAGACAATAACGGCACCAAGCTGGTGGTCGAGGTCGCACAGCATATCGGCGATGATGTGGTAAGATGTATCGCCATGTCCTCAACTGACGGTCTGGTCAGAGGCGTTGACGCTGTGGATACGGGCAGAGCTATATCTGTTCCCGTGGGCAGGGAAACTCTTTCGAGAATGTTCAATCTGCTGGGTGACCCCGTAGATAACCTCCCCGCACCAGAAACAGCTGAACGCTGGGAGATACACCGCGAGCCTCCCTCTTACGAGGAGCAGACTGCCGCTAATGAGATACTGGAAACAGGCATCAAGGTAATCGACCTTATCGCACCTTACCTCAAGGGCGGTAAGATAGGTCTGTTCGGCGGTGCAGGTGTTGGTAAAACAGTTCTTATTCAGGAGCTTATAAACAACGTTGCCAATCAGCACGGCGGTATATCCGTATTTACAGGCGTTGGTGAGCGTACCCGTGAGGGTAATGACCTTTACTGGGAAATGAAAGAGTCGGGAGTTATCGACAAGACCGTTCTCGTATACGGTCAGATGAATGAACCACCCGGAGCAAGAATGAGAGTTGGTCTTTCTGGACTGACCATGGCAGAGTATTTCCGTGATGTTGAAGGTCAGGACGTTCTGCTGTTCATCGATAATATATTCAGATTTACTCAGGCAGGTTCTGAGGTTTCGGCACTGCTGGGACGTATGCCCTCAGCCGTTGGATATCAGCCTACTCTTGCAACAGAGATGGGCGCTCTTCAGGAGAGAATCACATCTACCAACAAGGGCTCGATTACATCGGTACAGGCAGTTTACGTGCCTGCTGATGACCTTACAGACCCCGCACCTGCTACTACATTCGCACATCTGGATGCTACCACAGTTCTTTCGAGAAACATAGCATCACTGGGTATCTTCCCCGCAGTTGACCCGTTGGAGTCAACATCACGTATACTGACCCCTGAGATAGTTGGCAACGAGCACTATCAGGTGGCTAGACAGGTACAGTCGATACTCCAGAGATATGTTGAACTTCAGGATATCATCGCAATCATGGGTATGGACGAACTTTCCGATGAGGATAAGCTGACCGTATCCCGTGCGAGAAAGATACAGCGTTTCCTGTCACAGCCTTTCTTCGTGGCTGAACAGTTCACAGGCTATCAGGGCAAGTATGTACCGCTGAAAGAAACTATCCGCGGATTCAAGGAGATAATCGAAGGCAAGCATGACGACCTGCCCGAGAGCGCATTCCTCTTCGTAGGCTCTATCGATGAAGCTGTGGAAAAGGCTAAGAAGTCGGCAGAAGAAAACTAACGAAAGGCGGAAACTATGGCAGTTTTCAAGTTAAGAGTACTGACCCCCGAGAAGATATTCTTTGAGGGCGATGCCGAACAGCTGGTGGCAAAGACTACCTCGGGCTATGTGGGCATACTGAAAGGTCATGCGCCTTATGTGGCAAGCATAGTGCCTTCCGAGCTTAAAATTAAAGCTGACGGAAATTTCCGCAGTGCTGCGATATCAGACGGCATAGTCAAGGTATCGGAGGATAGCGCAGTAACGGTGCTTACATCGGCAGTGGAATGGTCTGATGAGATAGACGTAGCGCGTGCCGAGCGTTCAAAGGCAAGGGCTGAAAAACAGCTCAAAGCCGAGTCGAGCCGCACTGAATTCGACCTTGCTGAAAGACAGCTCAAAAGAGCAGTCAACCGTATATCTGTGGCAAACAAGAAATAACAAAATCGGGAGCGCATCTGCGTTCCCGATTTTTTGGTAATATACCCACTTGATTTTATGGTGGGTGTTATTTTTTTGTGTCAAGAGCGATCATAGTGTGTTCGGTCTCATAAAGTCTGCCGAAGTAGCCATTTACGTCATTATGTGAGGTGAAGAATACCGATGCTGACCTTGCAGGTCTGCGGGTGGTATCATAGGAAAGTGCGTAGATAATGTCTTTGCGGTCTGTAAGGCTTCTGTCAAAGATACATCTGCCGAACTTGATTATCTTTTCGGGCGCAATGTTGAACTTTTCACACTTCCAAATGTACAGATCTGCTATCCTGCCCACAGCCACATCACCCACATGGTGCAACAGTTCGTCTGAATCATGCTGATGACCGTCAAAACAGACACAGTAGTTCATGGGGTGTTCCAGCATCATCTTGATATCATTATCACTGGGCTGTGAATCAAAAGTAAGTGTAGAAACGCCCGAGAACAGCAGTTCTTCCAGCATATAGGAATCCAGAGATCCGCTCACGGTGCGAATTCGCCCCGCCGTAAGAACAAGCCCCTCGGCATCTATCTGCCTGCAAGCCTTATCGTCAGCCCCGCCTATGGCAGATATCCTGCCGTCAGTTATGGCGATATCAGCCTTGTAGACAGAATCTGAGCCGATAACAACGGCGTTTCTTATTACGCTATCAACATCAGCAGTATCAAATTTTTCACCCGATGCCGTCAGGTCATTTTCTATTGAAACAGTCCTGCCCTTGCAAAGTGTCAGCGTATCATTAACGCGATACTTCATTTTATCACCTCAAAAAATGGGGACTTTTCAGCCCCCATTCATTTTATTCCTCAAACTCACTAACCAGCTGAGCCACAGTATTCTTAGCGTCGCCGTAGATCATAACGGTGTTGTCGTTGGTGAACAGGGGGTTCTCAACGCCTGAGAAACCTGTACCCTTACCACGCTTGAGAACGAAAACAGTTCTAGCCTCGAATGCGTTGATGATAGGCATTCCGTAAAGAGGAGAGCTTTCGTCGTTGATAGCGGAGGGGTTAACAACGTCGTTTGCACCTATAACGATGGCAACGTCTGTGTTTGACATCTGGGGATTCATCTCGTCAGCGGTCTTCAGCTGCTCGTAAGGTACGTTTGCCTCAGCCAGAAGTACGTTCATGTGACCGGGCATACGTCCTGCAACGGGGTGGATAGCGAAGTTTACTTCTGCGCCGTTAGCTTCAAGCTTGTCACAGAGTTCCTTTACAGCGTGCTGTGCCTGAGCAACAGCCATGCCGTAACCTGGGATAAATACTACGCTGCTTGCTGCTTCGAGGATGAGATATGCGTCCTCAACAGACATGGACTTGGGCTCTTTCTGCTCGCCTGCAGCACCCTTCTTGGTTGCGCCGAAGCTGCTGAACAGCAGTGCGTAAAGAGTTCTGTTCATAGCCTTGCACATGATGAGGGTCAGGATAAGTCCCGAAGTACCTACCAGACAACCGGATACTACCAGCACGCTGTTGCTGATGGAAAGACCTGCAAATGCAGCTGCAAGTCCCGAGAAAGCGTTCAGCAGGGAGATGATAACGGGCATATCGCCGCCGCCGATTGCAACTACCATTGTGAAGCCCAGTATAAGGTAAGCAGCTGTTACGATGATTATACCGATGGTGCCTACACTTGCATCAACTGCTCCTGCAATGCTCAGAGCGTAGATAGCAACGCCTACAAGTCCCACAACTGCCAGCAGGCCGTTTATAGCGTTCTTGGCAGGGATTGTTACGTTCTTCTTGAACATCTTGCCGCTCAGCTTGCCCCATGCAACTACCGAGCCTGTGAATGCGATTGCACCGATGGCTACTGTAAGTCCTAGTGCGATAGCTGAGAATGTATTGATGTTTTCGGCTGTCATGTACTGTGTCAGTGCCACCAGTAAGCTGGAAAGTCCGCCGAAGCCGTTGAACAGAGCAACCAGCTGTGGCATACCTGTCATTTCTACCTTTTTAGCCCAGATAGCACCGATGATGCTTCCGAGAGCGATTGCTGCAACGCCCCAGACATATGCGTTGTTAATAGGTCCGTTTTTGGTGACTGTTTTTGTGACATCTTTCTCGAAAAGCACGGTAACTACTGCGATGAGCATACCTACGGAAGACATCAGATTACCCTTACGTGCTGTGTCTGCCTTACCCAGAAGCTTGATGCCTCTTATAAACAGTACAGAGGATACCATATAGAGCACTGTCGTGCAGACGGTGCGGATATTTTCAAAATTCACTTCTTATCCTCCCCTTTTTTCTTGAACATACCAAGCATTCTGTCTGTTACCAGATAGCCGCCGATAACGTTTATAGTTGCCAGAACTATCGCTGCAAATCCGCAGATATTGCTGAGCATACCATCTGTCTGGAGTGCTACTGCTGTTGCAGATATCGCACCGACAATAGTGATGCCCGAGATCGCGTTTGTACCCGACATAAGGGGTGTATGCAGCTGCGAGGGCACTTTCGAGATAAGCTCTACGCCCAGGAATCCTGCGATAACGAACACGAATACCAGCAAAAGAATTTCGCCTGTCGCCATTTTACTTTACCTCCTGATCATTTTTAAGAAAACGTTTTCGATTCATTCGCCAAGAATCAGTTATTCTTGAAGCGCTCGTGGATTATCTGTCCGCCCTGTGTGAGCAGGCAGCCACGCATGATCTCATCTTCGAGATTTACCTTGAGTTCCTTGCTTTCCTTATCATAGAAGTGGGTCAGGAATGCGTAGAAGTTACCCGAGAGCATCTTTGATGCATCGTAAGGTACCTGTCTTTCAAGCATATCGCCGCACATGATAGTAACGCCGTTTTCGGTAACAACGTCCTCAAAGAGCTTTGAGCCTTCAACGTTACCGCCAGTGGAAACTGCCATATCTACAACAACTGCGCCCTTCTTCATGCGGTCAAGAACGTCCTTGCCGATAAGGCGTGGAGCCTTTCTACCGAATACCTTAGCGGTAGTGATGACGATATCTGAACGTTCGCACACCTTAGCCTGAGCTTCCTGCTGTTTAGCTATCTGCTCGGGTGTGAGCTCCTTAGCGTAGCCCTGATCGGTCTGTCCCATCTCACCCAGGTCTATCTTAACGAAAGATGCGCCCAGGGACTTTACCTGTTCTTCAACAACGGGACGTGTATCGAAAGCATCAACACGAGCACCGAGACGCTTT
>NZ_FOAT01000032.1 GCF_900109655.1 Hominimerdicola alba | reverse complement strand
TTACCCATACTGGTACGAAGAGTTTTCTTGCTGTGACCGTTACGACTGTTGTCGGTAGCCTTGTTCTTAACGTCATACGGCTCGTATCCAAGCTCGGAATCAAGCTCTGATTCAAGGCTACCTTCCATAAATCCGGCAAGTGCCTCCTTGAAAAGTTCCTGAATATCGTCCATGCTCTGAATATTCGCTGCCGAAAGAAAATCACTTATTAGCTCTCTTCTTGCTCGCTGCTCTTCTGTTTCATTTCTTCGTCTTCTGCTCATAATTAAAACCTCCAAAGTAGTGTCTCTTCTATTATACACTACTTCAGAGGTTTACACAAATTTTAGGATAGACTCGATGATCTTCTGAAATGGATACTTGAACACCAACTGTAAAAGCTGCTTTTTTGAGCAGCTTTTACTATTTTATACATCATCCTTAGTCCTGAACGCCTTTTTTAGCCTTTTTATTTCCTTGTTCGCATAATACCATGCAGCTGAAAAACCGCCAATAAGCATGCCGATCATACAGCCGATGATCATACCTGCAAACAGTATTGTCATTCTGTCATTCCTCCTTCGATATCTATTGTCTCTTCTTCCATTTCATCATCCGAGCATATATCCACATACTCTCCGATAATACTCAGCGCTTCATTATAGCTTCCCGAGTTTGTAACACGTTCAGACATTTCCTTTGCTTCATCCCTCATACCATTTCTTCTGAGTGTTCTTGCTGCTATCCCTATAAGATTGAAAACATTTCCGTCAGCACCAATAAGCGGACATCTTGGTTTTGGCCTTTCCTGACTGTGTTCCTCAAGCTGTATTTCCATAACTTTTGCGGCGAACTCTATGCTTTCTTTTCCGTAATCCGGATAGTATTCCTCTATCCTCTCGCCGTTATAATAGGTACGACGCCCGCAGTTAGCACCTATGTCCTCATCAGCCCACTCATGTTCGATCTTCACGCATGGAAACATTTCGGACAGCTTTTGGATAACAGGGTGTGGTGCAGACCAGGCAGAAAGAAAGCGAAGACTATCTTTATTGCATGAATAGACTTCGCCTTCATAGTAACAGTATCCGGCATACCAAATGGAAACTGCTGCTGAAGCGGAACTAGTATCGTCAGCTGCTCGTTTCGGAAATCCATATCAGCAATTTGGTAAATGAAGATACCTATTGTACTCAGCACAAATTCTCCCGTGTCCTTTTTGTACATAGTGATATCGCCGTACAATCCGTTGTTGATGATGAACTCTGATATCTTCCTAACGTCTGTCAGTTCCGCAGGCTCATCATCGCAGCCGTATGCTACTATTGGCGGCTGATCAAGCTTGTAAAACGTCGATTCATCAGGATCTATTAGCACCACATTACCGCTTTCTGTTGAACAGTACAAACCATTATCGTCAATTCTATCTACAATATATTTCTTTCCTACTATATCATCATTTGCCGCACGGTCTATCTTGATTTTGGTACCTGTCGGAAATGTTTTCTCCATGAATTGTTTCAGATCATTGTTCATTTCTTTATACTCCTCCACTTATCATAAAAATCTGTGTTATATCGATTCCTTCTTTCACGACTGACCTCCCATTCCAATTTCTTCCGATCGTGTAAAGCTGTCAAGATAGTCTTTTTTGGGCAAAAGCTGCCAGTCATCACCGCTGTTCCAGAAGCTGATATTTATTTCGCCTGCATCGGTCTTGAGATATTTCTGCTCTAAACTCTCACCCCAGCCATCACTCAGCTGTCCGGAACAGTATTTTATGAACCTTGCCATTGCATCCTCTGAAAGGTCTCCGATCACCTTTATCGTTATAACTCCTGTAAGTTCACCGCCTATTACCTCCACGGAGCAATGCGCCGAAAAAACTTTGTTGTCCAGCTCATCATCAATACTTTCTGGATGATACCAGTGCATCAATCCTCGCTCACGTTCTTCAGTAAGATCATTCTCCCGAATGCCTATATTGATATCATCGGCATATTTGCCATCTCTGCGTTATCCGCAATGCAAAAATCACGGGGATAATTGCTGATATTAAGATAGTCTCTCCTCAATTCAAATAAAACCCTCGTAGTATCGACAAAAGCGATAAAACATGGTATAATAGAAGTGCAAGGAAAAAGCCGGAAAACGAGAAAAAAACTTGCACTTTGGAGGATGCCATGTATAAGTTCAAGAGAGAAAAGCAGATTTCATTTACCGATTTCAATCAGCCGCTGGGACTGCAAATGAACCCGGATAACCGCTGGGTAAAGAAAGCAGAAATGATCCCTTGGGAAACAATTGAAGCTGAATATGCTAGGCTGTTCCCGAGCCATACCGGTATGCCTGCAAAGCCCCTGCGCATGGCACTCGGTTCGCTGCTGATTCAGAAGCAATATCACTATCCTGATGAGAAACTGGTCGAACAGATCAGAGAAAACCCGTATTATCAGTATTTCATCGGTCTGCCCGGATATGAAGACAAGATTACGTTTGTGCCGTCTCTGCTTGTTGAATTTCGCAAGCGTCTGTCTGAAGAGGTGCTGAACGAGATCAATGAAATGATCATCGAATACAATACACCGAAAGACGATCAGGTCGATCAGGATGACGATGATGATCACGGTAACGGCGGCGGAGAGCAGGAGACGAATTAGCAGCAGGATATCCGGAATCACACGGAAACCGCTGCGATCTTGGATATATTTCGAATCTTCTGAAAAACAATGGTGTTGTGCTTTCAGAATCTGACGCATATTTACTCGATATTCTGGAGACAGTCTATTCGCAGCAGCAATATATGTTTGTCAGCAATACACATCGCATTGAAAATAGAATCGTCAGCATCAGCCAGCCATATATCCGACCGATCGTCAGAGGAAAAGCAAAATCTCCGGTTGAGTTCGGTGCCAAGCTGGATCTGTCTGTGGATGAAACCGGAATGTGCAGAATTGAAAAGCTATCCTTCGAAGCCTACAACGAGAGTGCCGTTTTGAAAACTGCGATCGAGAATTATAAGAAGCGCACAGGACATTATCCGGAGCGTGTACTCGCAGATCAGATTTATCGCAATCGGGATAACATTGCATTTTGCAGCAGTCTCGGCATTCGGCTTTCCGGAAAGAAACTCGGAAGGCCGAAGAAGGATGCAGACAGCAAGGCTGAGAAGAAAATCGCCTATCAGGATAATACCGACCGAATTGAAGTGGAGCGGAAGTTTAGTCTCGCGAAACGCAAATTCGGTCTGGGTCTGCTGCTTACAAAAAGAGAAGATACAACAAAAGCATCGATCGTTCTCAGCATCATTGCAATGAACATCGACCGTCTTGCGGCGATGCTTTTGCGCCTTATTCAGTTTTTGCTGAATTTCGAGCTGTCATATGGCCTGCGGCGGTGCTCTTGAAATTATGTCTTAATGAGGAGAGACTAATTATATCATGATAAATTCAAAATGGCAAGCTAATTGTAAAATATATGAATATATTTTATTTTTTTGTAAAGAGTAACAAAGGTTATAAAGTATTGAACTGCATTTGGTACAAAATTAAGTTCACTGTTATGCTTTTACACTTGAACCATTGTAGCTATCGTGCTATAATTATAACAAATAACTATACACTGACAGAATGGCAGGTGGAAAACTATGAAAAGGCAGATCATAGGTGTTATCCTGACAAGAACGGCTGACACCGAACAGCGGGAACTTCTCCGCGGTATAATCCCTGTGGCTTGGCAGCATAATACAGACGTTGTGGTGATATCGAATATATATGATCCCGAGTATGATGATGAACAGCTTGCAGCTGAGAATGACATCTATCGTCTGACAGAATCTCCCGACCTGTGCGGTCTTATTCTTGTGACGGAAGCCTTCATAAATCCTACCCACCGCAAACAGATATCTCAGCTGATGAATAACAGGGGCGATGTTCCGCAGATAGCTGTCGGCTCTTACTTTGAAGGCTTTGAGCTGGAGCACTGCATATCTCTGAACACCGCAGATGCAGACGATATAACCGACCTTACGGAGCATCTTGTGACAGTACACGGTTTTACTGAAATTGATCTGCTCACAGGTTTTCAGAATTATTTGGTATCCCACCTGCGCATAGACGGATATCGCCGTACACTGGAAAAACACGGCATACCATTTGATGAGAGCCGTGTAATGTTCGGTGATTTCTGGATGCCATCGGGCGAGAAACTTGCAAAAGCCTATATTTCGGGAGAACGTAAAATGCCGCAGGCTGTGATATGTGCAAACGATCACATGGCTTACGGTATACTCGATGTTTTTTCGGCGCATGGTATCTCTGTACCCGAAAACCTCACAATTGTGGGATATGAATTTGTGCGTGAACGTCATATGCACACGCCGATACTTACAACGTTCCAGCGCAACCGTGAAGCTCTCGGAAGAATAGTTACGGAAATGCTCCTTAAAAAGATTGGGACAGGGGAATTCGGTGATTTTGTTCCGCCAAGAGGAAGAGTCATCTGTGGAAACAGCTGTACCTGCGGTATAAAACTTTCAGACTTTGATACCGAACTCAGCGCCGCAAGGACAAAAGCTTTCTATGAATTTCTCCACCTGTATAATCAGCTGGAACAAAGGCTGACCGAAGCACATTCCATCAGGGATTTCTGCGGAAAGTTCGTCGGCTCGGAATATCTCCTGCCGAATATCGGCGGAGCCGAACTCTGCCTTTACCGCAACTGGAATCATGGAGTCAGCGATGACAGCTCAATTAACTGTTATACTATCTACAACGCCTCAGACAACGGTCAGAGCAGAACGTTTAATCGGCTGAACATCTCAGCACTTACCGAGAACTGCGACACTCCTGCGGTTTACTACTGTTCTCCGCTGTTTTTCAGTGACCGACCGCTGGGGTTTATTGTCACACGGTATGATATCCCCGCGACTTATGACCATATTTTCCGAAGCTGGATGAAAACAGTATCTAACGCCCTTGAGATACTTCGCATGAAAAATGATATACGGTATCTTATGGACTGCTGCAACCTCTCGGAATATCAGGATACACTTACAGGTCTCCCGAATCGGAAAGGCTTTTCTCACGAACTTCATATACTCATAGACAAAGACAAGATGCATCAGCCTGTGTTCTGCCTTTTGCTGCAGACTGCCATCGACCGTGACAGTCTGTCGCTGAAAAACAAGAAGTCAGAGTTAGCTGTTCATCAGGAGATTTCAGCTGCTTTGCAGAGCCTGACATCTCAGTTTGTACTTGCAAGACTTGAGGAAAACATCTATGCTGTTGCAGGACTGAATAACAAAGAAACAACTGTTGAACTTTTGCATGAGCGCATAACTTCTCTTATGCTCAACAACGAAAAGTATATTGGACTTTTCGGCATGGATTCGTTCTGCATCGCATCTGTTTGCACAGAGTATACCTGCTCTACCGAACTGCTGGAAACAGCAGAGAAAGAACTGATGACTCAGGTCAGAATTGTTGAGGAGATGCATAGCCGTCCCCATTACCGTCAGCTTATCAATGCACGAAGCAGACTGTACAGCACAAACGAAGAACCGCTTTCAGCCGAAACTCTTTGCAGGCAGTACCTTATCTCGGCAGGACATTTCCGCAAAATATATAAAGAAACCTTCGGCATAGCCTATCATCAGGATATAATTCGTCAGCGCATGATGAAAATGATATGGCTGCTGATATCCACAGACTTAGATCTTTCCGCGATCACAGAGCACTGCGGATACGATGACTACGGCTACTGTCTGCGGCTTTTCAGACAGTTCACGGGATATACCCCCAACAAGTACCGCAAACTATAAGGCCAAGGAACGTTTTCTCCATAAAATATGTATTTTTTTCATTGAAATAGCTATCGGCATTAGTTATAATGAAATTACAAAAGTAAAACGTTTAACAATTTTAGATCGTTCATCCTGTGGTGTAAAGATGTACGGTCAGAACGTTTCACAAAGGAGGAAATAGTATGAAATTCAAGAAACTGTGTGCCTTTTTGCTGTCAGGCGCAATGCTTGCCGGCACGATGGTATCACCTGTGGGCAGTATGTTGCCGATGGCAGTCAGACCTGTGAGCATAACGGCACAGGCAGCAGCAACAATGCGTCGTCCATGTGACCCCGAGCACCCTATGCTCATAGTTCACATCGACACATGGAATTATGCCGACCCCGCAAAGATAATCGCTACTATCCCCGAGAGCATCAGACCCTACTGCGTGTTCAATATCTCCCTCTCGATAAACTGGAGTAATACCGAACACAAGTGGCTGATGGTACAGGATGGCTACGAGTGCGCAAAATCGTGGCTGAAGACCTGCTCGGATATGGGTGTATGGTGCATGGTACAACCTGCATCGGGCGGTCAGTGTCATTTCCCTGACTATGACAGCAATTACAATATCGTAAACTCACCCAACAAGGGCAGATATGTACAGCACGCTGACGAGGATTATGAGAACACTATATATGCCGAGTTCTTCCGTGATTATCCCAGCTTTATCGGCTTCAACTATTCCGAGCAGTTCTGGGGCTTTGCATCGCAGGATCACCCCTGCACATTCCAGCAGCGTTATCAGCATTTTGCTCACCTGCTGAAGCTCTGCAACAAGTACGGCGGTTATCTGAACATCAACTTCTGCGCAAACCGCTGGTCTGCGGGACTGAATCCCATAGCAATGCTCAAGACCAACAGCCTGTGGCGTGATGCCTGCGAGAAGTATGGTCAGAACCTGATGCTTGAAGAAAAGTATACACAGGAGAGTATGATCGAGGACGTTGAATCCCAGATACTCGGTCTGTACCTTTCGGGCTACTGCGGCTGCTTCGGCGTGCGCTACGATGATACAGGCTGGACAGACCTCGGTTCCGACGGCTCATCTCTTTCCACAAAAAATCAGTACCGCCAGATAACAGGTCTGCCTATACACGCTGAGAGAATGATAATGAACGGTGCTACCGTTATTGATGGTCCCGAGCTTGTATGGAACGATGATTTCGGTGAAACTTGGGGCGGTGTAAAGGACAGTGAAGGTTATTCCTGCCGTAACTGGTTCACTAAAGATCAGTATGTAAATTCCACTCTGAATTTCTTTGAAAAGATGGTAGACGGTACTTACCGCATACCCACCCGTCAGGAAGTCATCGACCGCACAAAGTATATCATCATACAGGACGTAAGCTCGGGCGGTGACAACACAAAGTACAGCACATATCAGACGCTGTTCGAGGGTCTTTACCGTATGCCGAACGACGGCAATCTCTGGGATAACAAGAACCTCTATAAATCAACGGGACGTTACCCCACTATACCCACCACCTACGGTCTCAGAGACAGCACTGCTAAGTCATTCAAGTATCAGCTGAAACAATCGCAGCTCGGTTCCCGCTGGAGCAGTATATCTGCCAAGCAGAACGAATTCAACAGAGAATTCCCTTCAGAATACGCTGGCACCTGCTATGCGGGTCACTATAACAACACATGGGTGACTTACAACAACGATAAGCTCAACCGCAATCAGGGCGTGCTTATTGATCTGCAATACAACACCTGCTCTACTTTTGATGCTAACTTCAACGCTTACGGAAATGCGATAATCAACGAGTACAGCGATCACATTGACGTTTATGCAAACAACTTCGATAACAAGGCACAGACTACTCTTGTTACCGATACCTTCAAGGTCAACGGCTGCAACTCCAGACCAACATACACCGCTAAAGATACAGGCCGTAACCAGACAAGCTCCCAGATAACCGAGAGCTATTCAAACGGAACATATACCCTTGTTGTGAAGCACAACGGTTCTGTTGATATACGTATCAACTGCACAGGCAATAACACAGGCAGAAAGACCAATTACAACAAGGCATCTGTACAGCCCATAACCAAGCCCGCATTCTACACAGGCACCCGTCAGTATGAGGGTGAATTCCTCGATGTCAAGAACGTTGAGGGCAATGTTACCAACGCCTGCAACAGCGGTGTTACAGGTATTCAGGGTCAGGGCTTCCTTAAATACGGAAAAAACTACAATGCCGCTGTCAAGGATACCGTACATACCGATAAGGCAGGTGCGTTTACTCTGAAGCTGAGATATTCCTCTCAGTCGGACATCGATCAGGTAGACCTTTACGTCAACGGCACCAGGCAGGAGACTATGCACCTTTCAAACACCTACGGCTACTCCAACTGGAAGACATATGAAAAGACGATCAACCTCAAGGCAGGAGATAACAAGATCGAGTTCAAGTCAAATTCGGCTCTTCCCTCTTCGCTGTACATCGATAACTTTACAGTAGACGGCGATTTTGGTGACGGAAGCGGAACTATCATCATAAACGAGCCCGATCCGATCCAGGGCAGGATCATAAGAGACCTGAAAGTTGCTGACTATGAAAATGCAGACGACTGGTCGATCGTTTATGATACCACAGTGGGCTCACCATTCTACGGCGACAGAGATATCACCGTAAACAGCATTCCTTCCTACCTGAGAAATACCGAGACTATCAGAACAGCCTGCGATTCCAAGATGTTTGCAAACGACGAAGCAACATTTGCTGTTGATCAGGATTCAACTGTTTTCGTTGCAGTTGATGACCGTGTAAATCAGGGCCTTAACTGGCTGAATAGCTGGACTAAGACTTCCGACACCATGACGACCTCTAATGATGTAGTCCTCACAGTTTTCCGCAAGGACTTCTCTGCAAACAGCACTGTAACACTCGGTACGAATGGTGCCCAGGGACTTTCTGCGAACTACATAGCATTCGTTCTTCCCAAGCAGTCACAGTCTTCCGATACATATCCCAAGAATGTCAGAGCTATAACCAACTCTCAGTATCATCAGATACAGTTCGTATGGGACAAGGTACAGGGTGCTGATAAGTACGGTATCGCAGTTTACCTGGCAGGCAAATGGAGAGTCCAGACCTCCAATATCACAAATAACAGCTACGTAACGCCAAAGAACCTTACTCCCGGCATGACATACAAGGTAGCCGTTGCGGCAAGAGTGAACGGTAAGTGGAACACCACAGACCCCATCAAGAATGCTGTTACTGTTACTGTAAGGTAATAAGCGTATAATTCGTGTGACGTAAGAACATTGTTTATCGCTATCCCATGGCACACGCACTTACTTTTCCCACAAATATTAGGGTTGAATACAGCAAGGAATACCATCAGGTAAGATTCACATGGGATAAGGTCGAAGGTGCTGACAGGTATGGTATAGCTGTTTATCTTGCAGGCAAGTGGAGAGTTCAGGCACAGAATATCACCGGAACTGTTTACACTTCCCCTAAAAATCTCACCCCGGGCAAGACCTACAAAGTGGCTATCGCCGCAAGAGTGAACGGCAGATGGGATACAACAAACGCTATCAGACATTCGGGTACTGTTACTATAAGGTGACAGTTCAAAATTGATTCGATTTGATAAATGCAAAACGGGACTGTTTCAACTAAGCAACAGCTCCTTCAAATTTGTCTCAACAAGAACAAGCTCTTTATTCTTAAAGGAGGAGGATCATATGAAAATTTTCAAACGCTTGACCGCTCTGTTTTGTACCGGTGGAATGCTCCTTATGTCAGCACCACACTGTGTTCTCACCTCTCATGCGGCACAAACAGTCAAGCTGTCACCGGATAATACTTTTACCATAAACAATGGCGAATTTGAGGGCTGGGGTACATCTCTTTGCTGGTGGGCCAATCGCCTCGGCTATTCTGACTCGCTGGCACAGCAGGCGGCGGATGTGTTCTACGGTGATGAAGGCCTACGTCTTAATATTGCTCGCTTTAATATCGGCGGCGGTGATGATCCAAGCCACAATCATATCACACGAACCGATTCCAATATGCCGGGATATACTAAGTATAGCAACGGAAAAATTACCTATGATTGGAGTGCTGATGCCAATCAGCGCAATGTGCTTATGCGGTCTATTCAGGCTGCCGGAGATGATATGATTGTGGAAATGTTCTCCAATTCGCCGCCCTATTATATGACGAAGAGCGGCTGTTCGTCAGGATCGGCAGATGCCAAAAGCAACAATCTGAAGGACGACCAATACGATGATTTTGCGCGGTATTTCGCGGAGGTTTGCTATCACTATCAGCACGACTGGGGCGTGAAGATCCAGAGCGCGGAAGCTATGAATGAGCCGTATACCAACTTCTGGAAGGCCAACAGCTACAAGCAGGAGGGCTGTCACTTCGATCAGGGAAGCTCGCAGTCAACCATGATCGTGGAGCTGCAAAAGGCGATGCGTGACAAGGGAATGGGCGATGTTATTCTTTGCGGTACGGATGAGACCTCCATTGACACGCAGATTAGCTCTTTTAACAATCTCTCTAATGATGCCAAAAAAGCGATCGGTCGTATCGACACCCACACCTACGGCGGCAGCAAACGTGCCGAGCTAAAAAATATTGCCCTGTCCAACGGAAAAAATCTCTGGATGAGCGAGGTGGACAGCAGCGGCACGGCCGGGACGAATGCAGGCGAAATGAGTGCGGCACTCTGGCTGGCACAGCGTATCACGACCGATGTCAACGACATGAACGCATCGGCGTGGATCATGTGGCAGGTGATCGACAGCCACATTTCAAAGAACGGCTACAACGGCCGAAAGGATACCGGTATGGTGGACACGCAGAAGGGCTACTGGGGCGTGGCAGTTGCCAACCATGATGAAAATAAGATCGTTCTGACGAAGAAATACTACGCTTTCGGACAGTACTCGCGCTATATTCGCCCCGGTATGATTATGCTGAACTCCTCCGGCAATACTGTTGCCGCTTATGATCCTGAGACGGGACAGATCGTGGCTGTTTCCTACAATACAAGCGGCAGCAGTGCTGACATAACTTTCGATCTTTCAGACTTTGCTGAGGTTGGCAGCACGGCAAATGCGATCCGCACGAGCAAGAATGAGAACTGGAAGAATGTGGGCACTATCAATCTAAACGGCAAAACGCTGAATGCAACCTTGCCCGGCAATTCCATCACAACGTTTGTCATTGAGGGAAATGGCAGTATAGGCGGCAATGAGATCAAGGTGCAGGCTGACAAGCTAAGCGGCTCTGACTCGTGGAAGCAAAATGCAGATACCGATTTCCACAAGGCTTTTGACGGCGACAACGCAACATACTTCGACGGCACGAGAGTCGGCTGGGTACAGGCAGATCTGGGTGCGGTCTACGATCTGAGCGCACTTGCTTACTGCCCTCGTCAGAACTATGAATACCGTATGGTGGATGGCTATTTCGAGGTGTCGATGGACGGCACAGACTGGCAGAGTATACACACAATTAGTGAGAATCCCACATTTGCCATGCACAAAGTGAAACTTGAAAAGCCGATCACGGCACGTTATATCCGCTATGCAGTACCAGAGGGCAAGCCGCGCAACAGCTACAACACAAATGATGTTTATTGCTGTAATGTAGCGGAAATCAAGCTCTATGGCACGCTGAATCCGGAGACGAGCTTTACAAAATTTGCGCCCGAAGCAACAAGCGGTACAGATTCGTGGAAGCAGCAGGGACGCTTTAATTATGAAAAGGCGTTTGATGGCGATACTGCAACCTACTTTGACGGTGTGGGCGCAGGCTGGGTACAGGCTGATCTTGGGGAAATATGTGAGCTGAATGCGATCGCCTACACTCCCCGTAAGGGCTACGAAGCACGAATGGTGGACGGCTATTTCAGCGTTTCCGAGGATGGCACAAGCTGGCAGACGGTACACACGATCGGCAGGATGCCCACATCGGACACACAGACCGTTATGCTCGATGCACCGGTGAAAGCAAGGTATATCCGCTACGCTGTTCCGGAGGGAAAGCCGAATAACGGCGTGAATACCGATGATGTGTACTGCTGCAATATTGCGGAGCTTGCGTTCTATGGCGCTGTACTGCCGAATGCGGTAATCAGCAACACTATAAAAGTTGAATACAGCGAGAAATATCACCAGGTAAGATTCACATGGGATAAAGTCGAAGGCGCCGACAGATATGGAATTGCTGTATATCTTGCTGGCAAGTGGAGAGTTCAGGCGCAGAACATCACGGATACAGTATATACCACCCCAAAGAACCTCACTCCGGGCAGGACTTACAAAGTTGCAATCGCTGCAAGGGTTAATGGCAAATGGGATACTGCAAACGCTATCAAACATTCAGGTACCGTCACCATAAGATAACAGGCGGCATTGATATTTGATCTTATTGAAGACGTAACACCCACGTGGATACTAAATGTGAGTATCTACGTGGGTGCTTTACATCTTATCCTGACATAATCAAAATGATAATTAGGGTAAGCGTATAACCGGCTCTTTCCAATGTTAGTTGCTGTTTGCGTATAAAAGCTCATGCATCAGGACTTTAGCTTTAAGCAGAGCAAAGCTGTTTCGACCGTACATTATTCGCTTAATGAGTTTGATTTTTGTCACGCTGCCCTCGGCAAGGCCATTGTTGTAATCGAACATAATTGCATTTTTTATTGCAAATATATCATGTTTCAAACCGTCAACAAATGACTTTAATTCAGGGACGGCATCCAAATGGGAAGCCTGTTCTATCCAGTGTTCAAGATCTTCTGCTTTTTTAGAGAAGACAATACGATGGAAATCTCTTAAGATGCCATATAAAGCAGCAAGTTCCGGATACTGTTTAAGAAGCGCTTCATATTGATCCTGAGTGATCAGCTTTACATCTTCCAGATTGCGATATACGAGTTGAGAAAGCGTGATCCTATGAATATAGTCCTTTCCGCCATGCAGACCTAACCTTTTAGCGTGAGCCCGTTCTTTTTGCATAAACATTCGTATCGCTGCAACAGAAGCGATATATCCTTTTGATTTGATGAACTCGTATATCTCAGTATAAGTTTGACCGTTGCTGCGCATAGATATGATATCCTGTTCATATGGTGTCAATTTTCCACGCCGTTTTAAGTCATAATGGCCGTTGTGAGGCGAGAAGTCTGGATTCAGATAATTCCTTATGGTTTTGGACGAATGATGTGTGGCACATGCTATTTCTATGACGGTCATCCCTTCATCAAATAATTGTCGGACATGCTTTATTTCGTTCTCTTTTCGTTTAATTGTTTCATTGTACTGCCTTTCACGGACAGTATCCTTGTCCTTTGGGATTTGATCTTCCGGAATCGAAAGATAATTTTCAACTGTTCTGACTCCGGCGTGAAGAAGATAGGCTATTTCCTGTACAGTAAGCCCTTCTTTCCGTTTCGAATGAGCATATCTGATTCTTTGTG
>NZ_FOAT01000004.1 GCF_900109655.1 Hominimerdicola alba | reverse complement strand
GAGGAACTTCAATATCAACCTTACCCATACTGGTACGAAGAGTTTTCTTGCTGTGACCGTTACGACTGTTGTCGGTAGCCTTGTTCTTAACGTCATACGGCTCGTATCCAAGCTCGGAATCAAGCTCTGATTCAAGGCTACCTTCCATAAATCCGGCAAGTGCCTCCTTGAAAAGTTCCTGAATATCGTCCATGCTCTGAATATTCGCTGCCGAAAGAAAATCACTTATTAGCTCTCTTCTTGCTCGCTGCTCTTCTGTTTCATTTCTTCGTCTTCTGCTCATAATTAAAACCTCCAAAGTAGTGTCTCTTCTATTATACACTACTTCAGAGGTTTACACAAATTTTAGGATAGACTCCACTCTGCAATAGCTATTCGTTTATTTATTTTGCTCTGAGAAGTTCGTCGGTGTTGAGTTCGCCGATCAGAGTCCATGTCTCGGCTGTATAATCGAACTCATAGGTCGCATATCGGATAAGGTTTTCTTCAGCTGAGTTGTTTTTCTTTGCGTAAACAACGAACCGTTCTTTGTCACTGGCATTTACATCTAATGTGATGTTTTTAACGCCATTTATATCATCTGTTGTAGTTGTGTACTCAGGATCTGTTCCGAAGTAAATGTTAAAAGTATACGAACCGCTCAGAACGTCAGGGACAGGCACTTTCAGTTCGCTTTCCTTAGTAGGATAATACCAAGTTGCGAATTCAGGTTTTACCATTTCAATGGGTCCGTCATATTCTCCCAGTGATATATCCACAGCGATATATGTTCCCTTTTTTACATAATTATCTGTGTCGGGATCGCCGTAATATGAGCTGACATAGCCTTTTTTCGTAGAATCAAAATTGTATCTGATCAGGCAGTTCAGACCGGCTTCTTTAAGTGCGGCAACAGCCTGTTCCTCTGTCAGTTCAAAAAGTTCAGGTATCTTGACCATATCATCAGAAAGTTCATCTTACTGTGCGCCGAATCCTGTGTCTTCTTCTCCAAACCACTCAAGTTCTTCGGTTTCTTCTGGCTGTGCTCCGAATTCATCAGGTACATCAGTCAGCGAGCCAAATACTTCATCAAATTCGGCTATCCAATTCTGTGTGTCTTTATACAGTAAAGTAAGATCTTTGCCGTCGCGCCATTCACAAACATCAAGACGTATCAGATCGGAATCCCAGTACAGTTCGATATCGTAGTAATTTCCGTCCAGCTTGAAGGAACAATCAGCACGACAATCATCCCCTGATGGCAAGTGTTCTTCATAATAATAATACAGGTTCTCTGTTTCATACTGCGGCGTACTGTTCTTACGTATATCATCAATAATACTTTTTAGCTTACGGGCAGCCTCTTCGTTATGGTATTCTTCATCAAACGGGTCATCATAAAAGTCGTCTTCATTATTGCTGTCATTATTTTTATTATTCTGTTTCCTGAAAGTCAGGTTGCCGCCCTTTTGGGTCGAATAGTACAATTGATAATATGGTTCATCGGGAGTAAACTCGCATAGAGCATATGATTCGCCGTCAACAGTGACTACCCAGCAAATTTCAGGGTGAGGTTCACTGTCCGGATGATACGTGCTGAGCTGTTCTCCACTGATCTCGACAATGCGCTGTTTTCCGTCAACATAATATTCTAAAGTACGTTCGGTCGGAACGGCTTCGCCATACCAGATATGGCACTTTTTGGTCTTTTCGACTATCGCGTCAATAGCCGCTATCCTGTCTTTATCTGTGATCGTGAAAGTGCTTCCGTCACTTTCGGTCACGGTCATCACATCTTCCGGAGAAAGTTCTTCATCTTTGGTGACGGTCTGATCGTCTGTGGTCATGCTGTCCTGACTTGTCGTCGGGAGAGGCTTTGGATTCTTATCGTTCATATTGACAGCTGCTATACCGATTACGACAGCTGCGCAAGCTGCGACTGAGATCACCGCTGCGGGAAGATGGCTTTTTACCTTAATTATTTCTGATCTGTTTACACTCATTGTATTTTGCTCCTTTTTCTCTTTTGTGCCGAATGCAGCTATTGTGCTGCTATCCGCTGTTGTCTTTTCATTGCCGAAGGTCTTTCTGCCCGCTTCAAGCTTTGCCGCACGTTCCATAACGCGGCGTTTCATTTCTGCGGACGGTTCAAGGCTGCGGCGAATTTCAGATATATTCTCTTTTTTCATTTACTGCCGCCTCCGTTTCTGAATCATCATTTTTAGTAAGTTCAATTTTGAGTTTTTCTCTTGCTCTTTTGAGCCGCATTTTCACCGCTGCTTCGCTTGTCTGCATGATCTCTGCTACCTCCGCCAGCGAAAGTCCCTCAAAATAATGCAGATACACCGGCAGTCGGTATTTTTCTTTAAGCCCACATACTTTTTGCCACAGCCCGGTATCTTCCGAAAGACTTTCGGTGTCTACCACGCTGTACGGATCGAATTCCTCTCCGCTACGAAGCAGATTCCACGGCGAACGGTTCGCCGACCGACAAAGGTTCAGTGCTGTGCGTATAAGCCACGAGCGCCGCGCTCCTTCGTCTTCGAAATGAAGTTCCTTTGTATAGTACAGCAGGAACACCTCCTGAAAAAGATCATCTCTTTCCGAATGTGACCTGAGCATCGAGCAGATAATGCCGTTCACAGTCCTTCCGTATTTATCCATCACATATTCCAGGTCTTTCTCCGCACTTTCCATTGACATTGCCGCTCACCGCCTTTCTATGTTTTTTGTTTGTTGGATGCGTTTATATACTAATGATGATTTTAGCATAAAAGTAACGCTTTTTGAAGAGGAAACTATCCGATTTGTATCATTGCACAAGTTGATAACTGATGTGACTGCTTGATTTGAAGCTTACTGACGAGACAGCAGCTGTCACACAGCTTTTATTTCAAGGCCGCTCGTATCATAACAAACTCTTGCATGATTCTTTCGTATCAGCTTTTTCTCGATGTGTTCTCCTGTCCTGCGGTCGATCTTGTCACGATATACCTCTCCGTTGCGGTATACGATACCGTTTTCCTGTGAGAAAAACACGTTTTCTGCCCATATATGGTATTTGTGTTCCTGTCGCTTATTCGCCCTTAGTTCTCCGCAAAGGTATTCGTCGGTGGTGTAGATCACAAGCTGATATGTGATATCAGTCGTATTCTTGAATCGATAGTCCAGATAATTGTACATTATACTTGTACCTGTCCCGAAGGGTATAGTCCTGTTAAAGTCAGGGAACAGATCTATCTGGTCGTGGTGATGGTGCTCTGTTATCTCCATTTCGGAATGAAGCACCATCCAGTGGATAAGGTTAGTCATCTGACACATACCGCCGCCTATCCCCGAGGAAGGGTGATCGGAAAATATCGTCAGTCCTTCCTTATATCCGTTCTTTTCAGATAGACTGCCAACAAGATACCAGAATGAAAAGGTCTCACCGGGACGTATCAGGAGCATATTTATTTTTGGTGCAGCAAGAGAAAGGTTTACTGCTTTATTCTCCTGCAAGTGCATATCCACGTTTCCGAGCCTGCGTCTTATAAGCGAATTGTGCTTGTATATTGAATATTCAAGCTTTTGATCCGATCTCGTTTTTGCAAAGTTGCCTGCCTCAAACAGATTTTTTACCGTTCTTACCATTTCACACTTGCGCTCCGAGATAGCGTAAGTAAGCGGAGACAGCTCACAGAATAGTTTTCTTTTCATTTTTTTCCCTCTTTTATATTCTTCCGTAATGCCAGTTATCTGCTTCTATATCAAATACAGCCAGATCGCATACGGGATTAATATCAGATAAGTCAGCGTGACCGGGATCGTCAAGATTGATCTCTCCACCTTCCGTTGATTCTTCCAGTCTCTTCCATATCTCATCATCCGGTACATCGGTCACATCAAAATGCAGAGCCCAATATCTGCCGTCTATTTCGGTCCACGCAGCCAGACCAAGTGAAGTATTGACCATACTTACTTCGATATCATGTCCCAGCTGTTCCTCTATCTCATTATATGTCATTCCGACAGTAACACCGCTGCCGACGTTTGCGCCTTCATAAAGATTCAGCTGTTCTATCTCATCACTCAGTTCAAAAACATAATCATCGATGGGCACCTTGATGGTGTTTTCTGGCTTGTCGTTGTTGTATTCAACCCGCTTCAGCACAAAAACGTATTCGGGGAAAGCAGCGCATTTCAGACCGAAGCTTGCACTCTGAGCCGATGCTCCGTCAATTATCTCGTAGTTATCGTTCGACAGTGCCCTGAGCTGTTTGCCGTCCATTGAAAGCATTTTGTCTACCGACATCTCCACCTTTTCAGTCTGATTGTTTCCTGCTTCGGATTTATCGCTGCTGTTGTCGGAGGAGATATTGCTGTCACCGACCGGATCATTCTGAACGTCATTTGAAACACTGCTCTCCGTTGTTTCGGAAACAATGTTGGTTTCATTAGTGTTGTCCACGCTTATGTTTGTACTGCTGTCCTTAGCAGCCGCCGAGAGATCTGTTTGGTCATTATTATTACTGCACGCTGTCAGACCCATAACAAGTGCTGCGCACGCTGCAACCGAAATAACGGCTATGGGAAAACGGTTTTTGATTTTTGAGTACTCTCTTGTATTATTTGCTTTCATTTGAATCTGCTCCTTTTTATTATGTGATCCGCTGTTGTCCTATTATAGCCGAACGTCTTTTTGCCGGCTTCGAGCTTTTCCGCACGTTTCATCACACGGCGTTTCAACTCATAAGAAGGTTTGAGCCTTTGACGAATATATGCGATATTCTCTTTCATAAGCTGCCGCCTCATTTTCCTTTTGATCTTTCAGAGTTTCAAGATCGGCTTTAATTTTTTCTTTCGTTTAATTGAGTCGACTTTCAATGTTGTTATTGAATGCATTCATATACTAATGCCGATTTCAGCACAAAAGTAACGCTTTTTTAGAAATAATTTTATACTTTGTATAAATGCACAAATATCAGACGTGTTTCTATACTCTATTTGGTATTGCTGCGATATTATTATCTGCGTGCTAACACGCTTGTCTTCTTCGACTATTTGATGGAATGAATTTACATCGCAGTAAAAGTGAGATGCAATCGATCTGCTCCAAATGATATTTTATATTATTAAAGCATTTTGCGAGGGCGTGTCAACGGTGTTTTACGTATTTATATACAAAAATTTAGTGTTATAATTGTGTGCTTTTGTAATTGAAGAATATGAAGATTTATGATATAATTAAATTATATTAAATATATTTATTTTTTAACAGGAGGCAATTATCATGAATAAACGTTTATTAAGCGGACTGGCTGCATTGGCTGTTGTATTTTCGGGCGCGGGGACGCTGCCATTGGGGACTTTTGATGGCTTTCCTTTGATGGCAAGCGCGGAAACGTATGGTAAGTATGCGGATTTCACTTATATCATACATGATGATGACAGTATCGAACTTTGCCAGTACTACGGTACTGACGAAAACGTTACTGTCCCTTCCGTGATCGATGGAAAAGCTGTTACCAGCATAGGCTCGCATACTTTCTATCAGTGTCCGAAAGTTAAAAGTGTAACTATCCCTGCCGGTGTAAAGCGCATCGATGCTTTCGCTTTCTTTGAGAGCAGCAGCGTTGAAAGCGTAACTATCCCGAATACCGTAGAAACCATTGGCAACTATGCTTTCTACAAATGTACAAGCCTTAAAAGCATTACTGTCCCTGGCAGCGTAACCCAGATCGGTGACCATGCTTTCAGGGGCTGCAAAAGCCTTGAAAACGTAATTCTCACGGACGGTGTGGCGCAGATAGGCAATTATGCTTTTTACGGCTGTACTGACCTTACAAGCATAGAGTTACCGAGCAGCCTTACAAGCATAAGCAATTATGCTTTCAATGATTGCAGAAGTCTTGCAAACGTCACTATCCCGGACAGTATCACAAATATCGGCAGCGTAGCTTTTGCCGGCTGTTCAAGCCTTACAGACATTACTATCCCGAACAGTGTTACAAGCATTGAAGAATATGCTTTCAGCGGCTGCAATGCTCTTACAAGCATAAATTTACCTGATAGCATTACAACCATTAGCGATGGCGTTTTTAACTACTGCCACAGTCTCAAAAACGTAACTATCCCCAACAGCGTTACAAGCATTGGCAATCATGCATTCTGCGGATGCACGAGCTTTGAAGACATTACTGTCCCGGACAGCGTAACGAGCATTGGCAACTCTGCTTTTAACGGCTGTTCAAAAATTAAAAGCTTTACAGTTCCTGACAGCGTTACAAGCTTTGGCGATGCTGTTTTTCGCGACTGCACAAGCCTTACAGACGTAAAACTGCCTGACGGCTTGACAGCCATAGGTGAAGAGATGTTTGAAAACTGCCAAAGCCTTGAAAGCTATACTATACCTGACAGCATTACAAGTATCGGCGAAAGAGCTTTTGAAAGCTGCATAAACCTTAAAAGCATTACTGTACCGGATACTGTTACAAGCATCGGCGACTCTGCTTTTAGCGACTGCAGAAGACTTACAGATGTAAAGCTTCCGAAGGGCATTACAAGCATCAGTAATAATGAGTTCTACGGCTGCTCAAGCCTTGCAAGCATTACAATCCCTGAGAGCGTTACTAAAATCGGCCACGGTGCTTTTGAGGGCTGCACAAGCTTTACAGACATTACTATCCCCAACAGCGTGACAGATATCGGCGAACGTGCCTTCTATTTATGCATAAGGCTTGAAAATATTACTATCCCGGAGAGCGTTACAGACATCGGGTCTTTAGCTTTCCATAACTGCACAAGCCTTACAAACGTTACTGTCCCGAACAGCGTTACAAACATTGGCGAAGAGGCTTTTGGATATTATCGTGATGATAATTATTTTTATTATTATGAAAGTAAAAAGATCGACGGTTTCACAATAAAGGGAAGCAAAAACAGCACCGCTGAAAAATACGCCAAAGACAACGGCTTTGAGTTTATCTCCCTCGGCAATACGATCGTTGACAGCGGCTATTGCGGAGCATACAACGAAAATGAAGGTAAAAACCTAACATGGGCGCTTGACGGCGAGGGAACTCTCACCATTTGGGGTGAGGGTGCTATGGCTGATTTTGTACCCGAGGCGGTGTCTGCATCCGGTGTTTCCGGTCCTCCCGCTGGCGAAGGGTCTATGGCTGATCATAGGCTTGAACAAGCTCCGTGGTTCGGCAACTGTGACGACATTAAAAAAGTTGTTATAGCGGACGGCGTTACAAGCATCGGCAATGATGCTTTCAGCAAATGCATCAATCTTGCGGACGTAAAGTTACCGAACAGTGTTAAGAGCATCGGATACTATGCCTTCAGTTACTGCTTCGGTCTTGAAAGCATATATATCCCGAACAGTGTGACGCAGATCGGCGGTTATGCTTTTCAGGACTGTAAAAAACTTAAAGAAATAAACATACCGGACAGTGTTAAAAATATTGGCAGATATGCTTTCTACGGCTGCACAAGCTTAACAAGTATAACCATTCCGAACACTGTTGAAACCATATCGGAGTATACGTTCTGCGGATGCACGAGCCTTTCAAGCGTAACTATCCCGAAAAGCGTTAAGACTATTGACGAATATGCTTTCGGATATTATTATGAATACGGTTTTTATAAAAAGTGCGATGGCTTTACGATAAAGGGCTATAGAGGCACTGCCACAGAGAAGTACGCTCTTGACAACGGCTTTAAGTTCATAGCCCTTGACGGAAATGCCAACAAATATCCTGTTGTCAAGTCCGAGGTACAGGGCAGACAGTTCAGGCTGAAGTGGACTGCTGTTTTGGGTGCGGAAAAGTATGGTATAGCCGTATATCAGGCTGGCAAATGGCGCGTAAAGGCTCAGGTCAATGGAAATGTTACAAGCTACACATCGCCCAAGGTAGAAACAGGCGTTTATAAAATGGTAGTCTGCGCCAAGGTAAACGGCAAATGGGATACAGGCAGCATTAACCAAAGAGCTTTCAATGTTACGATAAAATGAGTTGAGATATCGAAAGAATATACGAAAAAATCATAACCACCACTTTAGTGATGGTTATGATTTTTCGTTTACTATGTTGTTTATCCATATGTCCGACCGCACCATGAAATATCCTATGACTACTTTTATTATCTCGGTAAAGCTTATAATGGCGAACATGGGATGGATATCCATTTTTGTAAAGTGAGCGATGATAAATGAAATCGGGATAACAAGCGCCCATGTGAAAACAAAATCAAACAGGAAAGTGAGTATAGTTTTTCCGCCGCTGCGTAAAGTGAAATAGCAGGCATTCGTATATGACCACAGAGGCATGGTTAGCGCCTGAATTATTATCATATATGAAGCCAGCGACCTTATGCTGTCCTCGGTCTTGTATATCTTAGGGAAAAGCGGAGCAAGCGGGATAACTGCCGCCGCCAGCAGGAGAGTAGCCGCAATGCTGAAAAATCTCAGTTTATCATCGGTCCTTCGGGCTTCATCAAGTTTGTTTGCACCCAGCTCAGCTCCAACGATAATGCCTATGCAGCAGCCAAGCTGTATGTATACCGAGCCGAACAGATTTGTGATAGTACCGCTGATGTTTCTCGCGGCTACAACATCAAGACCTCTCTCGGAGTAGCACTGTGCTACAACAGCCATTCCTGCTGCCCACAGAAATTCGTTCACTAGTAAAGGCGAGCCTTTAATGATGATATCCTTTAAAAGTTTTCGGGGAATTGTAAAGCTTTTAAAAAGCCCGACCGCATACGGGTTTCTGTCATTGTGAGTGTGCGTCCAGAATATGACGACACCTGCTTCTATCAGTTTTGCGATAACTGTTGCGACAGCTGCACCTCGTACACCCATTTCAGGCATACCCAGCTTGCCGAATATAAGTCCGTAGTCCAGTACAAGATTTACCCCGACAGCTGATAACGAGCTTATCATCGGTATCGTTGTTATACTGCATTCGCGCAGGGTGCTTGAATATGCCTGTCCGTATCCGAAAGGGATAAGTCCTATTATCATTATTTTCATGTAAGCTTTTGCGCTTTGCATGGTAAGCGCCATCTTTTCGGGACTGTCATCTTCGCTAATGAAAAGCCGTATAAGCGGCTCGTCCAGCAGACTGAACACCAATGCGCCGATAACTATTATCGCGGTGCATATCATCAGCTTGAAACGAACGGTGTATCGCTGACCCTCTGCGTCACGCTTTCCGAAAAACTGCGCACCGAATATCCCGGGACCAGCAACTGCGCCGAAGACTGTTATATTGAATACGAATATGAACTGGTTGACTATAGAAACGCCGCTCATTTGCTCGGTACCGACTTGTCCCACCATGATGTTATCCATCATACTGACAAAATTAGTTACCAGATTTTGCAGTATCATCGGTATGACAGTTATAAGAACACGTTTGTAGAACGCTTTGTCTCCCAGATATTTTTCTCTGAATTTTGTATACATATCATTCTCCTTTTTGACTGAGGCATATTATACCATATATATACCCAAAATGTCAATATTTTATGATAAGTCAGCCGATTCAGCTGTCAGGCAGATAACAACCGCGTGGAACGTCCGATAAATCAATTTGTAATGGCACGGAACCATCGAAAAAAGCTGTGCAAGTTTACTGAAAGTGCGAGGCCGGTAAATGTGATAACATTCTTTTTAATGAGTATTTATATATGAAAAAGACCATATCTTCCATGGCTTTAGTTATGTAAATTTATTAAATTCTGCTGAGCTTTTTATAATTTATATTAAGAAATTATTATATAAGAAAATGTTTAACCAGTTATTGCGGATTAACGGTCAAAGATTGCGATGTTGAAAAATTCTTGTTTACTTTTTTTGTAAAATATAGTATTCTTGCTATAAGAGACGAAATGATAGGGTCATATATTATATAGTATGACTAAAAATGGAAGAACAAATTAAATGTCTCTGTTTCCGGATATTTGTCCGGAGGTTTCGTCCTGCTTTAGTACAGGACTACAAATCAAAAAGGAGTGATTTGAGTGAAACATTCAAAAATGAAGAGAGTTCTCGGTGCAACTGTTGCCTTGATGATGATCGGTGCTTCGTTACCACTCACCGTTAATGCTGCAGGCTTCGACTGGAGCGGTTTTGCAGGAGGATTCGGTACTACCGGTAATGAAAATATCGGTTCTGATGCAGGCAACGGCGGTAACGCTCAGTCAGGTCTTAACGCTAAGATCAAGAACGATATGCCTACCACTGTGCCCGGCGGTGTTGAACAGTCCAGCCGCTGCAAGGTCGAAAACAAGACCTACTACTGCAAGTTCTCAGGCAAAAACAAGAAGTGCAACGTTATCCTGCCCCCGAACTATAACTCCAGCAAGAAGTACCCTGTAATGTTCGTTCTCCACGGTATTATGGGAAGCGAGAACGATATGGTAAGCGGCATGGGTGTTCAGGAACTGATGACAGGTCTTATGTCAACAGGCAAGTCTGAGGAGTTCATCGTTGTATGCCCCAATATGTTCACCAGTAAGACCATGAGCGGTCCAAACGGTATCAACCAGCAGACCTGCCAGGAGTATGACAACTTCCTGTATGATGTTACAGAGAGCCTTCTGCCTTACATCAAGGAGAATTATTCCGTAAAAGAGGGCAGAGAGAATACTGCTATCACAGGTTTCTCCATGGGCGGCCGTGAGGCTATCTACTGCGGACTTATGCGCCCTGATGTATTCGGTTATGTAGGCGGTGCTTGCCCTGCTCCCGGTATCACACCAGGTCAGGACAGCTTCATGGTTCACCCCGGCTGTATGCAGGAGAGCGAAATGAAGTTCAGGAACGTTGGTCCCGAGCCTGAGGTATTCATGATCACAGGCGGTACAAACGATGGCGTTGTTGGTACTTTCCCGCAGCAGTACAGCACAATACTCACCAGAAACGGTGTTAACCACGTATATCAGTCTATCCCCGGCGGCGGACATGATGCTAACTCTGTAAAGCCTCATCTTTACACTTTCATGAGATATGCTTTCAAGGGCGATGGTAATACAAGCAGCGGAGGCGGAGAAGTGATCAATCCACCTGTTGATCCCGATCCTAATGGCTGGTACTTCCATTGTGGATTTGAAGGTACTTCTGACGGATTCACAGGAAGAGGTTCCGCAAGCGTAGCTTCAAGCAGCGATACTGCATCCGCAGGCAGCAGCTCGCTGTATGTATCAGGAAGACAGAGTGCATGGAACGGTGCAAGCTATACACTTGATTCCACTACTTTCAAGGCAGGCAATTCGTACAGCTTCAGTGCTATGGTATCCTACCTCAGCGGTGATGCAACAGATAAGTTCCACTTCACTATGCAGTATACCGATGCAAGCGGAACAACAAATTACACAAAGATCGCATCCGAAACAGTTTCAAAGGGCAAGTGGGTACAGCTTGCAAACAAGAACTTCATGATCCCCGCTGGCGCATCAAATGTGCAGATCTATGTTGAGACTGACAGCTCTACCACATCGTTCTATGTTGATGAAGTGATCGGTGCGGCAGCAGGTACAACCATAGATGCAAACGGTAATAACGGCGGCGGTTCAGAACCTCATCAGTCCTCCGACAATACTTATCCTACTAATATTAAGGTGAACTACAGCACTCAGTATCATCAGGTACAGTTCACATGGAACGCAGTTCCCAATGCACAGAACTACGGCATCGCAGTATATCTGGCAGGCAAATGGAGAGTTCAGACTCAGTCCATCTCCGGTTCGACTACATCTTATGTAACTCCCAAGAACCTCACACCCGGCATGACCTACAAGGTAGCTATCGCTGCAAAGGTAGGCGGTAAATGGGATGTTACAAACGCTATCAAAAATGCTGTGACTGTTACAGTTAGGTGACAGGCGGATTATCCGATTTGATACGTAAATACTATTGATATCTTAACGCCTCCCGGAGATACGTAATGTATCCCGAGGGGCGTTTTATCTTTTCATTACAATTTCGATCACAAAATACATATATCTAATTTTGCTTTGGGTACAACATTATTTTAAATAATATTAACATATTGCCCTGTTGGATATGCTATATTTAAAATGGTATATATTAAATGGTTGAAGAGAGGCTGAGCCTCACAAAATGTATGGATATGAAAGGGAAATACTATGAAAAACACAAACATCAGGAGCAGTCTTGTAAAAAGACTTGCTGCAAGCGGACTTTCGATCTGTCTTGCTGTTTCGGCACTGCCAACTGTGGTTTATGCAGGAAGCACAGCGGCAAATTCTGCCAGCAAAATTACAGCTGTAAATGAGATAAGCTACAAGGAGACCCTTGAAGATACTCATAACCCCTACAGAGGTTTTTATCAGGCTTATGAGATCAGCTACAAGCGCGATAGTTCCAACTGTAAAGCTCAGGCTTCTACTTTGGAAAATATTGACGGGATCGCGTCGAAATATCAGCTCGTTCATTTGCTGATTGACCTTTCTGATTTCTCGGCGCAGAACAGAAAGGGTGAAAACCCCGTTAAACATTCCGACAACGCATATATCGATTCTTCAAAGGACGATGTTGAAAAAGCTTTTGGAGAACTTCTGGCAAGACTGAGAAAAAACAACCAGAGCGCTGTTATACGCTTTGCTTATGACTACAAATACAGAGGCAAAACAGCTGATGGTGTTGACGAAGACGGCAATCACTATTACAGAACCGTATGGGAACCCACCGATGACAAGTTTATTGAACAGCATCAGGAAAAAGTCGGCGCGGTCATCAGCCGGTATACCGATGTCATAGCTGCTGTTGAATGTGGCATCATCGGACCCTGGGGTGAGATGCATACCTCAGACCGCACAGATGCGGCAAGTGAGAAAAAGATAATAGGAAAATGGCTTGAGGTACTGCCTGAGGATCTGACAGTCAACGTCCGCAAGCCAAGCGATTTCTGCGCATGGAGCGGTGTGAAGCTGAAAAACATTGATTCCTATGTAGCCAAGGAGGGCACCGATGCTTACAGGATAGGTCTGTACAATGACGGCTATCTTGGTTCGGTCACTGACCTGGGCACTTATAAGGACAGAGACAAAGAGATAAAATGGCTCACGACCCAGACCGACCACACACTTTTCGGCGGTGAACTTGTACTGTGGGACGATGAAGAAGGCGGTGCTCCGCTGAATAATATTGCTTATTTTGAAAAAGAAGGTTTCAAGACCCACACATCATACCTCAATAAGGACTGGCACGATGGGGTCATGGATGGTTTCAGAAGTACTACATATAACGGCGGCGACTCACTCTACAAGGGCAAGACTTCAGAGTTTGATTATCTCCGCAACCGTATGGGATACAGGTTTGTGGTACGGGATGTACAAATGACCACCGAACTTTCTGCCGATGAGAATTTTGCACTTGAAACAACTATTGAAAATGTAGGCTTTGGCAACCTTTTCAAAAATGAGCAGACCTCAGTTATCATCAAGGGCAATGGTCTGGAGAAAGAGTTCAAACTTTGGGATCTCGATTCAGATAAAGGAGAGAAAGCTTCAAACTATGATGCCAGAAAATGGCTCAGCGGCACTTCACTTACCGACAGAAAGTCGAATATAATGTCAGCCGAACTTGATCTGCCTGACGATATGCCTGAGGGCACTTATAAAGTGTATTTCAAGATTGCCAACAGAAAAAACGGCGAGGGCGAATATCCTATTCGCTTCTCAAATGAGGGCAGCAATGTCTATGACACCAAGCTTAAAGCAAACTTTGTTGGCAGCTTCAAGATAAATACACCTATCAAAGTTGAGGCGCCTACATCATATCCCACAAATATCAAGGTCACTTATAGTGAGAAATATCATCAGGTAAGATTTACATGGGATAAAGTCGAAGGTGCTGACAGGTACGGAATAGCAGTATATCTGGCAGGAAAGTGGAGAGTGCAGACACAGAATATCATCGACACGATCTATACCTCTCCAAAGAATCTTACCCCCGGTATGTCTTACAGGGTCGCAATTGCTGCGAGAGTGAACGGCAAATGGGATACCGTAAATGCCATCAAAAATGCCGGGACTATTACTATAAAGTGACAAGCTGAAATTGATCCGCTTTTCAATATGATAAACGCAACGCCCTCCGGGATACATTTTCGTATCCGGAGGGCGTTATATATTTTGATAGTTAAAAAATCTTATCGTTGTAAACTTGCTTGTTCGGGCGTATTTCAGTACATCACTTTATGGTTATGGTCACGGCGTTTTTGATAGCGTTTGCTGTATCCCATTTTCCTTCAACTCTTGCAGCGATAGCGACCTTGTAGCTCTTGCCGGGGGTGAGGTTCTTTGGAGATGTGTAAACAGTACCGGTAATGTTCTGCGTCTGTATTCTCCATTTACCTGCAAGATAAACAGCTATTCCGTATCTGTCAGCGTTTTCGACCTTATCCCATGAGAATCTCACCTGGTGATATTGCTCGTTGTATAGGGCTTTTATGTTTTGGGGATATGTGTTCGTGTTGCCGGAATTTTCTGACTCGGTGCCAAGGCGTTTGTAGGTGTTCTTGCCGTTGTTTTCGATAACAGCATATTCGCCGCTGCCGCTGACCACAGTTTTGGGAGCATTAGCATTTACCCAGCCGTCGCCGTTGGGGAGATATGTATTCTCCGGTAATTTTTTGAAGTTTTTGCCAAGAGTGAGAGTACTCAGCTTACCGCAAAGAGTGAACATATCATTCATATATATGACATTGCTTGTATCAAAACTGCTCAGGTCAATTGAAGTAAGGCTGGTGCAGCCTGCGAACAGAGTGTACATCTCCTCGACTTTGCTTGTATCAAATCCGCTCAGATCGATCTTTGTCAGACTGTAACAGCCATTGAACATACTGTACATATATATAACTTTTGCAGTGTTAAATCTGCTCAGATCCAGTCTGGTCAGACCTGTGCATCCATAGAACATGCTGCCCATATTTGTAACAGAACTTGTATCAAAACTGCTTACATCAATTGTTGTCAGCTTCCTGCAATTAAGAAACATACCGCTCATCTTTGTGACTTTGCTTGTATCAAAATGTCTCAGGTCAACTGAAGTCAGGCTGGTACAGCCATAGAACATAGCAGACATATTTGTAACGTTACTTGTATCAAAACTGCTCAAATCTATGGAAGAGAGACTGCTGCAGCAATAGAACATATCTTCCATATTCGTTACCTTGCTTGTATTGAAACTGCTTATATCAAGTTTTGTCAGAGCAGAACATTCAGAAAACATGGAGTTCATATCTGTAACATTGGTAGTATCAGCTTTTGAAAGATCTATGGAAGTGCAATTAGTGTAATAGTAAAACAGCATACTGCAGTTCTGGGGAAGTACCGTTCCTTTTTCAGCTACTACTGATCTTACCTTTTCATCATGATCATAGCCAAAATCCCTTATTGCATCACGTTGTACTTCGCCCTTTAGCGTAAGTACACCTGTTGATTCATCAAAAGAATAGCAATCTACCTTAATAGAAGCTGCCTGTGCGGTTATATTCTGCGAGATTATCGGCGCACCATAGCTGACTGCACCTGCTGCCATACAAAGCGACATTACTACTGCTAAAAATTTTTTTACCTGCATGATTATGCCTCCTGATCAATTATGTTGGACATGATAATATACCAGTAAATCATAGAATATTATAACACGCGCAAAAGTTTTTGTCAATATTTTTGACATATTTCTGTGACCTTTCGTAGCTTATCCATAATTGAATATGGTATTAATGTGCATTTTTGATAATTGTCTAACAATAGTAATTCTTATAGCAATACCATATTTTACTCGATATTGTTCTGCCAAAACAAAAGCGACTGCCATGATGACAGTCGCTTTATACTAGCCGATATGCTCAGCTTTGAGTTTTTTGGAACTTAGCCGATGCTCCAGCTGTCCAGTGTTGCATTGCCGCTTGCTACGAAGTACAGATCCTTCTGACCGCTTACGGAACTAATAGCTGCAACAGTGTTTTCGCTCATAGAGCCGTTGAGCTCAACGTAGCCTATAACATTGCCTGTGGGGCTGCCTGTGCAGACCTTGATAACGGTGCCGCTGCCTGAACCCTTGATGGTGATGGTGTTGACGCCCTTGCTGAAGTTAACGCCGCTTACCTTGAGCCAGCTGCCTGACTTCATGGAAACAGTAGTATTTCTGAGTCCGTTTACCTGAACGTCATCGGACTGGTTGGACATTGTTTCAGCCTGAACGGTTGTGTAGGGGTTGAGCCATTCGATCTGAGAAACGCCCTTCATATCACCGCTGCAAGAGAGCTTGCCATTGTTGAAGGTGCATTCATTGATCTGAGTTGAACGATAGTTACCGTCTGCTGACAGCTGTCCGTTACTGCTGTAGACCTTTATGTTTTCAGCCTTGATCTTGCGGATAGCATACTGACGGCTGTGGTAAGCAACATAGTACTTGCCCTTGAAGTAGATGATAGAGTGGTGGTTATTACCGCCGTTGTCTATTCTCTGTGAACCTGTGTTCTTGAATACATTACCTGAAAGCTTCCATGAATTTGCATCCAGAGGAGTCTTGGAAGTCATGTAAAGAATGTCTGCGTTTCCGAAGTTTACGCCGTTTATTGTCTGGTTTCCTACGTTCCAGTTAGAGCAGTAAGAATAATACCAAGTATCACCGATCTTGATAACGCTCGAGTCTTCAAAGAGGTAAGGGATATTCATGGAAACGGGGGTGCCTGCAAGAGAGATCATATCATTTCCGAGCTTAACTACACGGCCTGTGCCGGGAGTAGCTGCAGGAACACCGTTCTTGCGTCCGCCACCGAAGAAGAGGTAAGCTTCGTTGGTATTCTCATCGTAGTATACACCGGGGTCGAACATCCACTCAACGTTTGAGCAGTTGGGTGAGTTGTGTGTAAGAAGTGCATGACCCAGAGGATCGGTCCAGGGACCTGTGGGGCTGTCAGCAGTTACAACGCCGATACCGCCGCCGCTGTTTGCGAAGTAAAGGAAGAACTTAGGCTTGCCGTTTATCATCTTCCAGCAAGCATCAGGAGCCCATGCAGCGCTTGCCCATGAGCAGCAGCCGTTCTGAGTTCTGCCGTTTCTTGCAGCTATCGGGATAGCACCGTGGTCTGTCCAGTTAACCATATCAGCGGTAGACAGACAGTTGATAGTACCTGAGTTGTAGGTGTTTTCCTGATACTGACCATCGTATCTGGTTTCAAATGCATCGTTGGTTGTGTAGATATAAAGTCTGCCGTCGTAAACCATCCAGCCTGGGTCAGCGCCGAAACGTGTAGTCGAGATAGGATTGTTCTCGCCGTCATATTTATAGCTCTTGCCTATATTTACATTTCTGAATTTAGCTTCCATAGCGGATACATCAACAGCCTTTGCAGAGACAGGGAATTCGGTTATCTTCTTAGCGACAAACTGCTTGAGAAAATCGACATCATCCTTGTCAAATTCACCGCTCTTATCAACATCGGCTGCTTTCTCTGCCTGTTTGTCATCGAAGCCCTTGGAAAGACCTCTCTCAGCGAAAATAATATCATTTGCAGTGACAGCGCCGTCGCAGTCAATATCGCCCAGGATTATACCGCCCTTGGGTTGGTTGTTTGCATTGCTGTTGCTGCCGTCGGGTCCGAGAATGCCTGTGCCTGCTACCGCACCGATAACTTCATCAACGTAGAATGAGGTAGTAGAGCTGTCGGTCTCAACGTAGATCTGCATATTTGAAGCGCCTGAGGGGAGCCTGTAGTTAGTGTTTGCAAGCTGTGTCCACTGACCCTTCTTGACTGTTTCTGTAGCGATCTTATCATAATAGGTCGTGCCGTCAGAACCGTCATACTGAAGAGTGAAATGGAACGTATCAGTGCTATCTCCATCGAGGTAGGTAACTATAGCACTGAAGCTGTACTCAGTACCAGCTTTGAAGTTACTGCCGAGCTTGTAGGAAGCACCGTTCCAGGCACTCGCTCTGTTAGTTACGTAAAGTGAGTTGCTGCCAACGAATGAAGTGTCGCTGCTTGAAGCTATGCTTGCAGAACCTCTTGACGAGAATCCGTCGGTAGTGCCTTCAAAGCCGAAATTGAAGTACCAGCCGTAGTCATTGGGCTGGTCATAAACAGCGGCCTGCGCGATGACAGGGGCAGTATATTGCGGTACAGTAGCCGGAATACAGCTTAGTGCCATCAATACTGCCAGAAATTTCTTATGAGTTTTCATAATAATCTGACCATCTCCTTAAAAAGACCATAATTGTTGATTGACGATTGAATATAGAATAGGCTAAAAAAGAATAGGCTTATAAAAAAAGAATAGGCTAATATAACATATAGTTATATATTCTAACTATATTGTACAACAATCGGTGCATGGATTTCAACCTACGATTTGCAGATTTGGTTGAGAAAATGCAGATTCGGTGTTTAAATTTTTTAGAAAATTGTTATATTATGTTCCATGCGTTCAACGTTCCGGACAAATAATCTAAATTTTACCTGCAAGCCCTTAAATTACGCAAAATCGAGAATACAGCGGGTAAAATAGTATGTGTTTGCCGTGAAAATGATCCGGCTTAATAATGCCTGATAAGTTTAATATAGTTGGGTTCAAAGTTATACTTATTCCATTGAAAGATCAAAACAGAGGATATATGATTCTTTAGCATAAAAAATCACAGTAAACTACAACAAAAAAATGCCCAATGGGATACCTTTATTTACCGCAGTGTCACTTTACCGTGACTTCAAATGTTCTCATTCATAAATTATCGGCCTGCCATACGCCGTTTACATAGCCTGCGATGCTGTACTTCTTTGCACCCTCGATATTATTGGGGATGAGCTTTACATCTCGGTCTTCCTTTTTAAATGTCACATCGGGAACTGCTGTTTTGGGGTCGATGACCTTTCTATCCGTGATGGTTTTATTGTAGGTGGCGAAAGGACGCGGTAAAGTTACCTAGTATATAATCTTGCCATTCTCTGCCTTGCAGGTGGAGCAGAAAGGCGGGGTCTTCATAGTGCCCGTGGCAAATTTTGAATTTTGATATCAGAAACCTGAGCCGAGTTTCATAAAATCATGAGACCTGATTATTCTTATACTTTATCGGGAAAAATTTTTGATTGCATATTTGATATCTTTGTTAATTTTTTTGCTAATTTCTACATTTTTCCTACATAATTCTAAAAAATTTGGATTGACATTGGTGAAATTTCGTGTTATCATAGTGGTGTGAAAATTATCGTAACTGATTAAAAGATATGATCTGTAGTCGAGTCAGAAAAAGGGATACTTAATATGATGAAAAGGAGAATTGATATGAAGAAGGTTTTTTCAGCAATCACCAAGGCTGCACTGACAGCTGCGACCCTATGCACAACGGCGACTATTGTTGCAAATGCAGACAATCCGATCGTACAGACATCTTTTACACCTGACCCTGCTCCCATCGTTATCGGCGATGAGCTGTATGTATTTACAGGCTGTGACCGTGAAGGCAATAATGATTTCTACTACATGACAGGCTGGCAGTGCTTCTCCACAAAGGATATGAAGAACTGGACAGACCACGGCAGGATACTTGAGGATACTTCGTTCTCGTGGTGCAACAAGAACGACGCATGGGCTTCACAGTGTATCGAGCGCAACGGCAAGTACTATTTCTATTTCACCACTACCAACAAGAGCGGCGGAGGACGAGCTATCGGTGTTGCAGTTGCAGATTCACCCGAAGGTCCATACAGAGATCCTTTGGGGAAACCGCTGTGCGGTCCTAACTGGGATTATATCGACCCGACTGTTATCATAGATGATGACGGTCAGGCGTGGCTGATGTTCGGCAATCCGAAATGCTACTATGTAAAGCTGAAGGAAGATATGGTAACGCTGGATGGTCAAATCAAGCAGTTCGATATGAACACACAGCAGTTTGGTTACAGCAGTGAAAGAAGCACTTCCTACGGTGAAGGCCCCTGGATATACAAGCGTAATAACCTTTACTATCTTGTGTGGGCATCTTTTGTTGACGGTTACGGCGGAGAGAGCCAGTGCTATGCAACAGGTCCTTCCGTTACCGGTCCCTGGACATACCGCGGCGTGATACAGCAGGGCTCAAACTGCTTCACCACTCATGGAGGTATAATCGACTATAAGGATCATTCTTACTTTTTCTATCACAAGAACGGTCTCCCCGGTGGAGGTACGTTCAACAGAAGTGCTGCCTGTGAGGAATTCACATACAACGCTGACGGTACTATCCCTGTTGTGAAGCCAACAAACAGCGGACCGCAGCAGCTCGAAGCTTTGGATCCTTTTGAGAGAGTAGAGGCTGAAACTATCTGCTGGAGCGAAGGAGTCAAGACCGAAAAGGACGATAACGGTTCCGTAAATGTGGGATATATCAAAAAGGGTTCTTACATAAAGGTCGCAGGCGTTGACTTCGGTGAAGGAGCTGATAAGTTCACAGCTTCCGTTGCTTCGGCAGGAAACGGCGGATACATCGAGCTTCACCTTGACAGCAAGACAGGACCTGTTGTGGGTACACTTAACGTCGGCGATACGGGCGGCTGGCATAACTGGAAAGAAGTATCCTGTGATGTATCGGGTGCTGAAGGCGAGCACGACCTCTACCTTGTATTCAACGGCGGCGACGGATATCTTATGAATATCGACTGGTGGAAGTTTGGCGGTGCAGGTGCAAATTCATCGGGCACAGACACTTATATTTTTAAGAATACATTCGAGGGCAAGCTTGACGGCTGTTCTGACAGAGGCGGTTCAAAAGTTGCTTTGAGCACTGACGAAGCATATGAGGGCACGGGCTCTGCATACTGCTCAAACCGTTCCTCTTCATGGCAGGGTCTCGGCAAGAGCCTGAATTATAAGTTCAAGGCAGGGGAGAGCTACAGCTTCTCGGCTATTGTAAAGTATAACGAGGGCGCGTCTTCTACAAAATTCCACCTCACTCTCCAGTATACAGGTTCGGACGGAGAGACTCACTATGATAAGATAGACACCAAGAACGTTTCAAAGGGCGAGTGGACACAGCTTGCGAATACAAGCTACAAGATACCGAGCGGAGCCAAAAATCTTCTGGTATATGTGGAGACAGAGGGCGATTCAGATGACAATACCTCTGCTACAAACTTCTATGTTGATAACTTCTTTGCAGCAGCAGGCGGCACAGTTATAGATGGTCCTCAGGCTGTAGTTACAACTCCGCCGACAGTTTCATATGAGCCCGGCTATACCTCTGTCAAGCTTACATGGACGACTGTTCCCGGTGCTGAAAAGTACGCAGTATGCGGCTATACAGACGGCAAATGGAAGAAGATAGCGGAAACCGGCGGCAATTCCTACACCATCAAAGGACTTATGTCGGGATTCAAATATAATGTTGCTGTCATTGCAATGACAAACGGTAAATGGAGCAATGATTTTTCAAATATGATTGCTGTAACTCCCACTGGCGACAGCTATCCATCTATAAACTATATCGCATACAATGATGTTTATCACCAGTTCCAGCTGAAATGGAACCCTGTTAACGGTGCGACACAGTACGGCGTTGCGGTCAAGCTGGGCGGCAAGTGGAAAGTTCAGGCTTACACTGATAATGTTATCTTTACATCACCTAAGCTCAGACCCGGCAGTACCTATGAAATGGTCGTTTGCGCCAAGATAAACGGCAAGTGGGATATAAGCAACATAAATGCCAGAGCTTTCAAGGTCACGGTTGAGTGATCGGTGCGCTGCAGGTCATTAGCCGAGATAGGAACTGCGTAGGATATTACTCGGCGATAATTAATATGGTCTAGGAAGTGCTGTATATCAGCACTTTTTAGAATAGAAGAACAAATCTAGGTTATAGCATACCAAATCAGATCGGAGGAAAAACTAATGTCAAGTTCAAAAACGATTGGAAAAAAACTATTGTCAGTGCTGTCATCGGCAACACTGGCAGCATCCTGTCTGGCTCTTGTACCAACAGCGCCTGCGCTTACCGTTGAAGCAGCCGGTACTAGCAGCTACATCTTCCATGATACTTTTGAAAGCGGAACAGATGACTGGTCCGCAAGAGGCGGCTGTAAAGCTGCTGTAAGCAGCGATGCAAAGTACATGGGTTCCAGATCACTGTTCATTTCGGGCAGAACCGCTTCATGGAACGGAGGACAGAAATCACTGAGCACGACTACATTCGTTCCAGGCAAAAGCTACGCTTTCAGCGCCTGCTTTACAAACCTTACGGGTTCTGATCCAACCGAATTCAAACTAACACTTCAGTATAGCCTGAACGGTACAACAAGCTATGATAAGATAGCACAGACTTTTGCAAACCGCGGCGAGTTCGTTCAGCTCTACAATGCTGAATACACTATCCCCGCAGGGGCTGCCGATCTGGTACTGGTAGTTGAAACTACCGATGAGACCTGTGATTTCTATGTTGATGAGATCATAGCTGCTCCCGCAGGAACAAAGATCGACGGTCCTACATCAAAGGTCGTAATCAGCAAGGGTGTCAGAAGAGGTGACGTTGATCTTGACGGCGATCTCACCGTACTTGACCTTATCGAACTCAAGAGAGGTATGGTAAGAGGATTTATCAACAGTACTGCAGAGAAAAATGCAGATGTTGACAAGAGCGGTGTTATCGATGAAGATGATGTATCCGCACTTCAGTCATATCTTGTTGGCGAGATCACAGAATTCCCTGTGGTCAATAATCATCTTTCAATGAAGGATTTCACTGACAAGGTTAAGTCCACCATAGTTGAAAAAGAGCCTGATTCTGCAAACCGTTCCAAGAGCGGCGTAACTTACGGTCAGATACAGAAGAAGAGCTACTATTCGACCACCTGCAACAGACAGAAGGACGTAAATATACTTCTGCCTCCAAACTATGATCCTAACAAGAAGTACCCCGTAATGTACATCATGCACGGCTACTATGAGGGCATCGACAGAATGCTCACAAAGGGAAATGCTGATATGCATACCCGCGAGATGATAGGCAACGCTATCGCTGAGGGCGCAGCTAAGGAAATGATCTGCGTATTCCCCGATGTATTCTCCAGCCCAACTCTCAAGGCTTGCACAGGCATGGACGAAACAAACAACCAGGGCTATGATAACTTCATAAACGATCTCACCAAGGATCTTATGCCCTATATGGAAAAGAACTATAGCATCCTGACAGGCAAGGACAACACCGCTATCACAGGCTTCTCTATGGGCGGACGTGAGGCTCTCCTCATTGGTATGAAGAGACCCGATCTCTTCGGCTATGTCGGTGCTATATGTCCCGCTCCTGGAGTTACAGGTTCCTTCAACTGGAGCGCTGATAATCAGCCTTACTTCCTGATGATAACAGGCGGAAGCGACGATACTGTTGTTTATGATAATCCTAAGACATATCATTCTAACTTTGAGAAGAATGGTGTTCCTCATATCTGGCACTATGTAAACGGCGGCTACCACGGTGATAACTGTATAAGAGCTCACCTTTACAATTTCTTCCGCATAGCTTTCCAGAATTAAGGATAATAAGCAAAACAACGATAATTACCTGCAAACAAAGTCCTGCACTGTCTTGTGCAGGACTTTGCTCATTACTATCTGTTTTCGGTTTTATAATAGTACATCGGAACAATAACAGGCAGCAGTATGTTTTTTACTGCTGCCTTGCTTTTTACGGAAAATTTATCCGATTTATCATTTTATCAGTTTTTTGCCCTTTACGTGTGCGGCAACCTTTGTAATATCGGTAATTGTTATCTTGCCGTCCTTATTTATATCAGCACGAGTGAACTCATCATTTTTCAGCAGCTTTTTGCCCTTTACATGAGCTGCGATCTTTGTGATATCGGTAATGTTGATCTTGCCGTCGTTGTTGACGTCGCCGAGTAAAGGTATTCTTTCTCCGATGACTGCTTCAACACATTCTGCCTTTGTATCAAGATGGTTTTTATCGCCCTTTATCTTGAACCATACAAAGTAAGTACCGACTTCTTTTCCCTTTGGGATATCCACGGAATATGCCTTATCATCGGGAGCCTGTTCTTTGCTGTTACTTACAGCATATACGAAATTTCCGTCCTTTGACGAGCCTGCGCTGACAAGCTTTTGTTCCTTGCTGTTGAATTTAAGGTCTTTTAAAGCTTTTGGCTTGTCAGTGGCTTTGGCTTCTGCTTTTGCAACAGTAAAATCAACGATTGCCACCGCATTGCCTACAGTGATTTTTGCTGTATAGTCACCTGCATCAACAGGAGCGGCGGACAGCTTTTTGTCACCATTATAGTATTCTATAACGTAATTGTCGGGGAAAGCTGATTTGTTATAGTCATCATTTATATAAGCTGACTTTGCTGTTCCGTCATAGGTAAGAGCTTCTGGAGCGCAGAGGGTAAGTGTCAGACCTTTTTTGATATTGCATATGGAATCAGCGGTACATTCGGCGGTTATCGTGTTTTTATCAGCTGTGTATGACCATTCATGATCGTGATCTTTCCACTTTGCGTAAAGTGCGGTATCCTTATCGAAAACCGTCTGTGCGGTTATGGGTTCGCCGTTATATTCTTTATTATCGTACCAGCCGTCAAAAACATAACCCGCCTGAATGGGGTCTCCGGGGAAAGCTTCGCCAAGAGAATTACCCTGCCAGAAGCCTTCATCATCAAGGTGTTTGGTTATAGTCAGAGAAGCATACTTGTCATCGTCAGAGCGCATAGCATCAAAGGATATGGTAACAACGTTATTATCGTTCAGATCTAATTTTGAGCCCGAAGAATCTCTTCCCAGACCGCTGTATCCATAATCAGGTGTAAAGTTGCTCTCACCGCAGCCCTCGATGGTCAGCTGTCCTATGGCAGCGTCGGGAAGATGCAGGATAACATCGCCGTCGCTCATAGCTATCGCACCGCCTAAGCTTGCGTGGCAGTTCTCTATTTTGCCGCCAAGGACAAAGTTCTCGGTATTACCGTCAAAATTTATCGCACCTCCGCGGTAGTTTGCATAGCAGTCGTGGATATATCCGCCGTACATATTTACAGTAGCGGCGTCATCTCTTGAAGTTCCTGATCTGAATGTGCAGCCGATAGCTCCGCCGTGACCCGAAGCGCAGTTATATATAGTTCCGCCGTAAACGTTAAGGTGAGCAAAGTTGTATGCGCCCAGTGCGCCGCCCCATCCGCCGTTGGCATAGCAATCGTGTATAACTGATCCTGCTTTTACATTGACTGTTCCGCCGCCATGAGGTCTGGTATAATCAACTCTTACAGCACCGCCGTAGTTTGCAGATGTGCCGCCGTCCGAACAGGTGGTATCAGTGGAATTGGTGGTAGAGGAGTTGCGAAGCTCAAGTCCGTCACCGAGGTTCAGCACAGCACCCTGATATATATCTATCATAGCTCGTCCGCTTGCCCCTGAATTGTGTGGAGAAGTATTTGTTATACCCTCTTCGCTCCATACAGCGCCGCCATCGATTATGATATTTCGAAGCTCCACTTCAACGGTATTTGTGGCAACGTTGTTATATCCATCACCTGTACCGTTTCCTTTTATGCCAAATACAGAGGTCAGGCTACCGCTGTTAGCGCCTTCTGCAGCAGTACGTTTTATCGTAAACTTTTTGCCTTCTGCACTTTCGATAGTAAGACTGCGGTCGATGATCAGCTGTAATGTGGTCACTGTTGACCTTTTTACTGTTTCGCAGGGTACATTAATATCCGCAGTGACTATAATGGTCGAAATGTCCTCATTTTCAATTGCAGCCTTCAGCTCATCATAATTTGAAACCTTTGCCGTGTTGAAATCAGCTGCGTAAGCTGTCAGAGATGTTCCTTCAAACATCTGAAAACTGCTGCATATGGACGGTATAAAGCCTGCGGACATCGTTAATGCTATGACTGCAGCGGTTATACGTTTGAATGTTAAATTCATTTTAGCTCCTCCTTGAAATGTATTAAATACTGGTCATTCAATGATTGATTAATATATTTAATAATATTTTATCACATTTATCCGAGGATGTCAATCGCTTTTGGCTGATAGAGTGTTAGTATCCTTTTTATCTTATAATTTTATTAACGCGTTAACTAATCACGAAAATATCATTTTCGTAAGTTTGAACGGCAATTCTGAAAATATTCAAAATCTAAAAGTTGTATTAATAAATTATCATTTTAATACAATACATCGTTCAACAAAACAAAAACGTTTTCAAAATCGCAAATCAAACGTTTTCGTGGGAATATATGGAATTGCAGCACTGATACTGATTGGCTACAATTCGTATTCACGAATTTATAACAAAATCCCCATTGACAAAAGGTATAAGTTGTGTTATAGTTATTTACAGAAAACAAAATACTGCCGAAAGATATTGAGAAAGTTTTTTGAAAATCGAAAATATTTCGTAAGCATATCCATCGGGCGTGGTCGATGATATGTGGTAAGATATAGTTTTTAAAAACTAAGACAATGATGATAAGGGTGGTTTAATATGAAAAAAAATAATAATATAAATTCTCCGAACCGTAAGGGTTTTACTTTGGTTGAACTTATCACAGTTATTTCAATAGTTGCAGTTATGGCTGCAATGATCGTTCCTAATCTGCTGAAGCTTATAGAAAAGGCAAACAATACCCGTGATGCTAATGAAGCAAAAGATCTCGGAAAACTGATCATGTCTATGGCTGCATTAGATGACGACCTTAATTTGTACAATCCATGGTCAACAAATCTGGATCCGGACGGTACTTCATCCTGGGGATATATATACGTCGGTAAAGATGATGTCAGAACTTCATCAAAACAAATGATGCAGATGCTGATCGACAATGGTTATGTAAAAGAAGATGCCGCTATAAGGAGACGAGGCGGAGATGTCCCGGGCGAAGGCGAGCAGCAGGTTTATAAAAAAGATACAACTCTTATGTGTCATTCAAACCATAACTGGGTAGCATATGAGATACATTTCAGAATAATGCCTGATGGTAATCTGGATATTTCATATTGTGCAACAAAAGCTAGTACAAACAATCTCGCAGATGCAGATGCAGATGAAAAGGCGACCAAATTATTCTGTAAATTTGCAGCAGGTCACACCGACGAATTCGCGATAGAGCACGCTAACCATAACTACTGATTACTTTTCTTGATAATTGAATGCCAAATGATTTGTATGTGATGTAAGATCATCATAAATAGTTTTCCCCAACTTCCCCAAAAAACAGACCCTGCCCGATTCCGGGCAGGGTCATTTTCGTTATAACAGAGTAAATTGCAAAGATTGACATGAACGTCATATCCGAGTCGGTCTTTTATGCTGTAATGTATGTTTATGAAATGGTTATCTCCAGGGGTTGATCCTGAATGTGGGTGGTATCGTATCTGCCGTTGATCTTAGCGGCAACAGCTACATTATAAGTGCCTGCGGGAAGATCAGGTGAGATGTAGGATGTTTTGTCAGCGGAAGTTTTACCTACTATCTTCCATCTGTCATTCTGGAATACTGCCACTGCATAGCCCTCAGCTTCTTTATCGGCGGTCCATGTAAGCTTGAACTTGCTTCCTTTGACCTCCGCTTTTTCCTTCAGATCGTGAGGAGCATCGGGAGTAACGGTTACGGCATTTGAAAAATCCGGATCCCACTTGCCGTTCACCATACCAACAACTGCAACTTTGTATTGTGTACCGTATTTGAGGTTTTTCAGTACATAGTATGGGGATGGGAGGTTTGGAAGCGGGTATGTATAAAAATTACCAGCGGGAAGAGTATCGAGAAGCTTCCACTTACCGTTAACATAACATGCTATACCATACTGACTTACGCCGGATGCCTTCGTCCATTGGAGCATGACAGCACCGGGCAGCGTTTCGGAGTAAATAATAGGTGCTTTGCAGCCAATTATCTCATAGTTTAATTTTTTTGAGTAAGCGTATGTAAAGCCTTCGGAATGGGCATAGCAGTATACTTTGAAGTTTTTTTGTAATTTTTCATCAGTTGTGGAGTCATCATAATAATACCCAATTGCATACCAGCCTATGAAGGAGACATTTTTAGGAATAGTGATAGATCTCATTGACGAACAGTTGAAGAATGCACCGCCATGTATTTCTGTAACACTGTCGGGAATAGACACAGATGTGAGTTCTGAATTATTATAAAATGATGAACTGCCTATGATTTTGACGGTATCGGGAATGACAACATCTCCTGAAGCGGTTCTGCCATCTATAAGGATATTATTAACTATGACCAGAGGGTCTGCTTTTCTCTGTTCATTCAGCCATGCGGTATTCTCGAAAGCATCGCTGCTTATTACTTTTACACTTTTGGGAATGGTAACAGAAGCTAGTTTCTCACAACCGGAAAATGCACTATCTCCAATATAGGTTACTCCCTCGGGTATAATAACAGAGGTAATAGTTTTGCATTTTTCAAAAGCCTCGTATTCGATTTCAATAACTTTATAGCCATTTATCTCAGCGGGTATAGTGACCTCCTCATCTTTTCCTGTATATTTGATTATGGTAACTGTTTCATCTTGATCTATGAATTTATACCTGAAATCGTCGTATACGTAATAACTGTTATTATACGCATATGTACTCGCATTTGCCTTTATCGGTGTGACCTCGCATACTGTCGGCAGAACACCTGTTCCGAAAGTTAATGTGACAGCTGCTGCAGCCGCACTCACAATACTGATGATCCTCTTTTTCATATTAGAAACCCCTCTTTGAAATAATATTTGGCATGGACAATATGGTCATATGCCAATGATATTATACAATCAATTTGAACAATTGTCAATATAAATTATTTAAAATACACTATTAGCATAAAAGGAAATATGATATTAGTCAAATAACCAGTTGCCGTTGTGAACTGTCGTATTATTATAGATAACTCATGAAAAAATATTATAGTTTTTGTTGGCAGGCCTTGAATTACTTTAAGTCTTGTGATATAATAAAATAAATGTAATATAGGAGGTCGCACCATGGATCTTGATAGCATTCTTTCTGTTTATAAAAGTAAGACCTGTATTATTTCTGTCGAGAGATTTCCTGACGGGAAATACGGAAATATTCGCATAGCTGCGGGTAATAAAGCCCACTGTGACGACATGATGAATGTTATGCACCGTCCGTTTATCCCTGATTCTCCCTATGAGGAATATCTCCCACAAAATAAGAATTTTGAGGATTTCTGCTGCCGCTGTGCGTTTATGGGACAGCCTCTTCATTCCTATGTCAGCCTTCCGCAGATGGGGCTTTGGCTGAATATGTTCCTGCTTCCCCTTGAATCGGATAAGGAAAATATAGGATACTGCATATACTCTTACGATGTTACGCAGGAAGTCGATGCTGAACAGAGAGCGACCCTTTCAGCCGATACTTCTGCCGCGGTATTGCAGACTTGTATCAAACTTCACGGCGCAGATAACACACGACGGACCTTTCAGGAAGTTATAGAGGATATCCGCAGTATATGTGATTCAAATTACTGCTGTATACTTCTTATTGATGAAGAAGAACGCAGATGTACAACTTTGTGTGAAGCATTCAGGGTAAATGCTCCTATAAATTCCATAGATAATTACAATAACGATGCTTTTTATGATATAGTAGAAACATGGAAAGACACCATCGGTGACAGCACTTGTATCATAATCAAGGATAAAGAGGATATGGAATGGCTGAGGTCTGTCAATCCTGTATGGCATAAGTCGCTGACCGAGTCGGGTGCAAAAAGTATCGTTATGTTCCCGCTGAATCACAACGGAAAACTACTGGGATATATGTTTGCCAGCGATTTCAATGTAGATAATACCGTTAAGATCAAAGAGACCCTTGAACTCAGCACATTCTTTATCGCTTCCGAGATAGACAATTTCCAGTTACTGCAAAGGCTTGAGGTGCTAAGTTCGATGGATATGCTGACGAGCGTAAAGAACCGAAATGCTATGAATAATGTCGTAGATGAAATAAAAGCAGGAAAGAAAACGATGAACGCTCCCTATGCAGTGTTGTTCACCGATCTGAACGGACTGAAAAAGGTGAACGACGTCGAAGGACACAGCGCGGGAGATCTGCTTCTCAAAAAAGTAGCAGACATGCTTCAATGCGTATTTTTCGACAGTGAGATATACCGTGCAGGCGGAGACGAGTTCATGATATTGGTTGAGCAGGCTGATAAAGCTGAAATAGAGTTAAGGCTTGAACGGCTGAGGAATTATTCTGAAAACGAAGATGAAGGTCATTTCGCTGTGGGCGTATGCTTTGTTGACGGAGATATTGATATCCTCAACGCTATGCGTATCGCAGATGAGCGTATGTATGATGACAAAAAGGAGTATTATCGCCGCCATCCCGAGCGGAAATACAGGTAAATTATCGGTTATATATTTAAAATCTCACTATCCTTTGATCGCTGTTAAGTCAGGCGTGTCAGTGGGATAACCGTATATTTAAATATAAAAGGCGTATGCATCATTCGTGCATACGCCTTGAATTATTTGTTCTGTTTGCGGGCTTTCTTTATCTCATACATCTCCTCATCTGCCCGCTTGATGACTTTAGTGAGCTCCATATCCTGTGTTATTGGCTGCGAGAATGCACCGCAACTTGCTTTTATCTCAAATTCCTCGTTTTTGCTGCACTCTTCCAGCAGCGAGTATATCTGTGATATTATCTCGTCGCTGTTGTATTCGCCTATGATGAGGGCGATCATCTCATCTCCGCCGAAACGCACACAATATGCGTCGGGCGGGCAGGCTTCTTTCAGCGCGGAAGCGCCTTTTGCTATGGCTCTGTCGCCTGCATCGTGTCCGAAGTTGTCATTTATGGCTTTAAGCCCGTCTATATCAAACATTATCGCAGTCAGCGGTTTGCCGTAGTTCGCAGGCTTTTCGAGTTCGTTATCGATAGCGGCTTGGAATCCCTGCCGGTTATACAGACCTGTAAGATTGTCGTTCAGGTACATCTGTGCTATCTTATTTGATAAATAGCGCTGATACCGCAGTGTAATAAGTCCGCCGAGACCCAGATTGAAAGCGTTGGTAACACCTGCTGATTTGGAATATTCGGTTATGTCGTACCGGTGGTATGAGAATACGGTATATCCGAAAGGTTTGTTCATATAATCAAGAACATTGAATATCAGCGGATATCCGCTTTCCAGCAGAATATCCAAACCGGGAACGATATCTTCCCTATCGAAATCCATTATCTCATTCGGATAAGTGTAGGATTCATATATAAGGCACATATCTCCCATATCCACATCTTCAAGAAAGAAGTTGCGGTCTGCTGCCAGACAGTTCTTGCTGATGATACAGCACATTTCTTCTGTTTTGTCATCGCGCATACAACACATTGCAGCTTCTATTGAATCTGACATTTGCATTTTTACGGACATCTCATACAGCACGCGCATATCGTCTTCGTAACGATAAAAACCGATATTGAAGCTGTTTGTGACATTGTCGGCGGGTAAATATCCGCTGCAGCCGCAGGACTTCTTTGGCATAAATCCGGGAACAACGGCTATGTTATCACAGTCTTCTCCGTTAAGCCTTTTTAAAATGGCTTTTGTTACTGCATCGGCAAGCTGTTTGCTGCTGCATGAAGCGGTAGTCAGAGGCGGTGAACAAAGATCACCCTCATGCAGTCCGTCAAAGCCCGTAACGATCATATCTTCGGGTATTCGTATATCAGCTTCGGCAAGTACATCCATTACGTTTATTGCCATTATATCGTTAGCGCATATTATAGCCTGCGGAAGTTCATCGCGGGCAAGGAGTTTTTTCATGGCCTCGCGTGTAGGCACAGCCCAGAAATCGCCGTAGCTGACCATGCTTTCATCAAAAGGGAGTCCGTTCTCTTTCATCACACGTTTGAAACAATCAAGACGGTCCTCTGAAAAACGGTTGTTTTTGAATCCTGCCATAAAATGGGGTCTGGTCACACCGTGATCTTCTATAACATGGCGGACAACTTTTTCAAAACCTGCTGTATAGTCGTAATAGATATTTGTAGTGCCTTCATATTCCGCATCGACCACGATAATGGGAACGGAATGGGGCCGTGCTTGTGCTATTATACTTTTGCTTACGGTCTTGCTTTTTATCTTCTCGTCCATGATAACAACGGCATCGACGCGGTCATAGGGGATGAGTTCAAAAATACCTGCTTCGGAATGGGGCAAGTTCTCATTCCAGTAAAGATCCATATTAAGCGCGTATATGAACAGGCACATATCAAGCTTTTTCAGTTGCTCATTCAGATTTTTAATATAGCTATGCTGCTGAGGATCATATATCCTTGAGGTGCATAAGGCTATTATTTTTTTGCCGTTTATCATGGTCTCACCACCTTTGCTATATTATACCATATATTCACAGATTTTTCAATAGACTTTGAACGGATTTTTTAAATTTAAGTTATTCATTCTTTTAACTTATTCAATTATAGATGTCCTGATTTGTCTGAATTAGAAAAATATCCCGCGGCAGATTTTTTTCTGCGGCGGGATAAATATTCGATTATTACGATCAGCGTGAAGTGGCTAATCAGCGCTGACCACGCGGTCCTTGCCGCTGTGTTTGCCTTTGTACAGCCTGCTGTCAGCACGGCTTATAACTTTTTCCACGTTGTTTTCAGGGTGTCCCTCACATATACCTATCGTCATAGTGACAGAGAATTCTTTATTGCCTATCTTGAATCGCTGTTTTCTGATACTGCGTACTATATTGTCGGAGCAGACCATCCCATCCGCCAGTTCAGAACACGGCAGCACAAACAGGAATTCTTCACCGCCCCATCTTGCCACGTATCCTCTGCTGTCTATATTATCTGTAATGATCTTTGCTACATTTGAAAGCACGTCATCACCGATATCGTGACCGTAACTGTCGTTGATCTTCTTAAAATCATCGATATCGCCAATGCCAACGATGTAGTTTTTTTGTTTTTTGCGGCTCTCGTTAACGACATTATTAAGTATCCTGCCCATTTCACGGCGGTTGTTCAGCTTTGTAAGGGGATCGGTGGAAGCCATTATTCTTAGCTGTTCGTTCTGAATTCTCGCCTTGCATTCATAATAGTAATTCATACAGGTAAATATCAATGCTACGTATATAAGCACAAAAGAACCTATCAGAATATTTATGGCATAAAATACGTTCGTGTATGATGAGCCGCTCATATCATAACGCTCACGTCCGGGAATAATATAGATGAATCTCAGCAGTCCGTAGGTCGGAACGGATATTAACATTATTGCGAATGGTATGACCTTGTTTTTATTGGGTACCAGAAATGCCAGTGGTATTATCATAAGCAGGAACATACAGAAATCGGGTTTCAGTCCCACGCATACTGTTGCAGCTACCGCATGAAGGATTATCTCGATCATTGAAGCATAGACCAGATTTAGCTTTTCCTTAAAAAAACGGGCAAGGATTATCAGCAGTGCATAAAAGCTCACGCTGCCAATGTTGAATTTTACCATTGAATGTATGTCTGCCAAGTAAAACAGCACAAGATAAAGCACGTGTGCCACCAGACAAGCGATAAGCGGGAAGAAATACAGAAAGAACACGACCTTATTAGATGCTTTCGTATCTATTTTTTCAATAAATGCAAGATCTTTTTTATATTGCTGGTCGGTATACATATTATCACTTCGCTTTCTGTAAAAAAATACATAGTATATTTATATGTTATTATACCATAAAATAATATAAATTTCAATAGTTTTTGAACAGATTTTTTGTGATAAAGTTATTCATTATTTTAACTAATTTAACTTATTCCGTCCGAAAATTCTCCTGAGCATAAAAAGCCACCGCATTAGATCGTTATACGGTCGTATGCGGTGGTATATTATCGTATGGTTTCGCAGTCTTTTGTAATAATTGGTATATCTTATTTCAGAACACCTGCAAGCACGTCGTAATTCTTCTGCATAAGTGAGATATAGCTTGCGCCGTTCTCGATATCTTCATTCGATACGGACTGGAGAGAGTTCAGCTCGGCGATATCAACGTCTTTGCCAGAGGTGCTTATGATAGTATTTGCGATATCCTTGTTTGAGTTTTCAAGGGTAAATATAGTTTTGATGTCAAGCTCTTTTACCTTATCTGCGAGGAATACTACGGTGTCGAAGCTTGCTTCTGTTTCAGCGGAGCAGCCCACGAAAGCGGCAAAATAATCAAGACCGTAATCATCAACGAAATAGCGGAATGGGAATCTGTCTCCGAATATCAGTGTTTTTACGGAAGAACCGTCAACAAGGGTCTTGAAATTGTTGTCAAGCTCCGAGAGCTTTGCAACATAGCTGTCGAGATTAGCCTTGTAATCATCAGCGTTGGCAGGATCGATAGCTGCGATGTTCTGCTCTATCTCTGCGCTGAGTACCATTGCATTTTTCAGTGAGAGCCATACGTGCTCATCGTATTCTTCCTCTTCTTCTTCCTCTGCGTGGCTGTGCTCGTGTCCGCCTGTCATTTCATCGACTATATCTTCAGCAGTCAGTGAAGCGGGATAATAGGTAGGGAAGTGGTCGCCCTCTTCAACGAGAGTGTCAAAGCCGTCGTTGCCGCTGTAAAGGTGGAAATGCTCAGGCTCGGAGGGTTCGATATTGTGGTCGCTGAATACGATGTACTTAGCGGCACTGTCGTCACCGGACTTCTTTTCAAATTTATATCTTACCTGCTTGGTGCCGTCGTCCTTTGTTCTTATATAGAATCCGCTGTAATCATACTCAGCCTTGATGGACTTGTCCGCTGTCACATACTCCACCTCGGGGGCGTTGATATTAATGGTCACAGCATCAGTTTCATAGGCGGTGGTGTATTTCTTTTTGTAGTCCTCAGCCGTCATGGTATCATCATCCTCGGCTTTGTGCTCCCAAACTTCATCAAGAGAACCGTCCAGCAGAAGAGGATAGGTTGACTGCCAGCTTCCGTTCCATTCGTCAAGGGTACGGTCTTTTACATCACTGTCTTCAAAGTCGGTCTTATGCTCGTGCTCATGTTCATGTTCGCTTTCCTGCATACCCTCTTTGAGTTCTTCCACCTTTGCCGAATCGCCCAGAACTTCCATGAGGTTTATGACCTTCATATCCTTGTTCTGTGAAGTTTCAAGCACATCTTCCACCCATTCGTCGGATTCTCCGCCAACATATACGAAGAGGTCGCAGGTTGAGATCTTCAGAATATCCTCAGCAGTGGGCTGATAGCTGTGAAGATCAACGCCGTTATCAAGAAGATAGGTGAGCTCCACATTGTCAGCGTGATCGCCGAGTATCTCTTTTGTCCAATCGTACTCGGGAAATATTGTGCAGACTACACTGAAAGACTCAGAACCGTCAGCCGCAGTTTTTTTACCTTTACCTTCTGATTTGTCCGCAGAAACTGACGAACAGCCTGTGATACCGGCTGCTGCCATTACGAGTGTCAAAGCATAAATGCCGATTTTTTTCTTAAACATAAATTGAACCTCCGAATCGAATAACCTGATAAGGACGCAGAAAAAAGTGCGCACTTATCCTTGAATGTATTTTATATACTATTATAAGGTTTTGCTATTCAATCCAGAAGCTCCACTTTAAGGGATATAAGAGTAGTGTGCGCGGGGCGGGAGCTTGCTGTCATCTTGCAGGGTACTGCAATAATGCAGGTCATAAGAGCGAGTATGATAGTACCTGCAACTGCTGTGCCAAGTTCATGAAGTGTTTTATGAAGCTTTGCAAGCTCCATACAGATAGAGCAATCCTCACCGCCACATTCATGTTCGGCATGAACGATGATAAATGCAGATGAGCAGAATATCACTAAGCTGAATACAGCAACCACTATCCATGATACGATCTTGCTTTTTCTTGTTGACATATCTGCTCACCTCACTTTATATGCATTTTCGCATATGCCTTATATATCAATGTATGCTGTCGTTATCAGTTTTATATTATATCTGCTCATATTCTTTTTGTCAATGATTTAACGATATATTCTAACCATTAGCCAAAATGAGAATTACTCTCAAATTAATTTTGTAAAAATAGACAAATAAAAAGTAAGCTATCTGAAACATTTTTAGGGATAGCTTACTTTTTTAGTATATTATTTTTCAGCTTGCCGAACTGTCATTCACGTTAGAATCTGCGGTCTCACAGTCTGCGGGGGAGAGTGTATCCTCTTCGGTATCGTGAGGTTTTCTGTGGGTCAGGCTGTATGCCATGAACAGGGCAGCAACAGGTATTATCATCATGCACCCCGCACCGCTGGATACTATCTGAAGAAAATCCTGGCAGAATACCTTTGAATTGATTATCTCAGAGAATGGGTACTCGTATTCTCGGAACCAGATAACAAGGGTCATGAATTCGCCAATGTAGGCGAACAAAAGGGTGTTGGTGGTAGTGCCGATTATATCTCTGCCTATGTTCATACCGGAGATGAACAGTTCGCTCATGGTGAGTTCGGGATTATTCTCATGGACTTCAAACAGCGCCGAGGTTATGGCGATTGCAGTGTCGGTTATGGCGCCGATAAGTCCCGTCAGCATCATAGCAAGTGTCACCTGCCGCATATCCAGCCCTATATCAGGACTGTACCAGCATATCTCTTCGGTGTTTTCATCGGCAAATCCCTGAATATGTGAGCTTGAACCTATATACAGCATCACCGCCGCAAACAGCAGAAGCACCGCTGCTATCGCCGCAAATGCTGTCACGGTCTTGATGTTAACGCCGTTTATCCAGAAAAGTATCACTACGCCTATAACTGCACAGCCCGCTAACGTCACGGCAACGGCGTTAACTCCGCAGGCTATCAGGAATACGGTGATTATCAGTATTATGATGTTTCCATACATTGCGGCAAAGGTCTTGGCACCTCTGACACCGCCTACAGCTATCATCAGTATGAAAAGTATCATTCCAAGTATGAATTCCATTACGCATCGCCTTCTTTCGGCTGAGGGGTGGTGTTTTCCTTGCCTTTCAGCATATGGGTCGAGATGAAGATAGCTATGGGTATGGTAAGGACTATGCCTATGCCACCTACGAAAGCACGGACTATCTCAAGGTCGAGATAATTGTTGAGAACGTCCGTCAGCGTAACATTGTTCCTGAGTGCCAGAATTACCAGTGGTATGCAACCGCATACGTAGGTAAAAAGCAGTACGTTCGTCATGGTGCCCATGATATCCTTGCCTATCTCGCGGCCCGAATGCCTGAGGGCGGAGAAAGTGATACTGCTGTCTCTGTCGATAAGTTCAGACATTGACGACGACATTGTTATGGAGATATCCATTATCGCACCCAGACCGCCCACAAGCAGTTCGGATATGAAGATCTCCTCATAGGGTTTGATAAGGTACTGCATCTGGTCGAAGCGCACGCCTCTGCCTTTTGTGAGTTTCAGCACGGCGTAGGCTATGGCGATGGTTACAGCAGTTCCGCACAGCGCAGATACAACAGCCGCCGCAGTTTTTCGGTTGATACCGCTGACGATGACCAGGGAAGAAACAGTGAAAAGTACTGCCGCTCCAAGACAAAGTCCGAAGAGGTCGAGCCCCCTGTGATATGCTTCGATAGCGGCGGCGAAGATAAGGGCGTTGAATGTGACGGAAAGCATGGACAATGCGCCTTTTTTACCGCCGACCAACACAATTGTCAGCACGAAAAGCATCGTGACGCCGACAGCGTAAACGTCGCGTTTTACGCCAGTACAGACGGCTTTCAGTTTTTCACCTGAACTATTGACATCGACAAATAACTTATCGCCCTTTGAGAATTTTTCATCGGTCACAAGTGAGGAAGAATATTTATTTGTTACCGTCGCAAGTTCGCCCTTGTGTTCGCCGTTTTTTATTTCAACAGTCAGCCGCTGAGTGTACTGATATTCCGTTGAATTTATCATGGCAGGGGATGTGCGTGTGAGGTCTTCCGACACTGAAACGACCTCGGCTATAGTTCTGTTATAAAGAAAATAGTCGTTCTCGGTGAATATCACCGCCCCGATGCAAATAATGAACAGTATCAAAAATGAGACCGCTCTTTTTCTGCCGATCTTTTTCAGCAGAACATTTAAGCTCATAGATATCATCTTCCTTGTTAGTATTTCAAATTTACGCTCATTATTATTATATCTGATCACAGTAGGTAAGTCAACCATATATCCTATTATTAATTGTAAATGCTTTTGTGTTACCGCCTTGATTGTGTGAATAATCACAATTAATTTTTCTAATTCCTAGTAAAATTGTAGTAATTTGTACGACTTTTTTTTCTGCGCTGTTTTTTCTCTTGACAGAGGGGTGTTTATGATGTATAATAAGCAAAGCCTACCAAACCTATATGAAATATATATTTGAGATAAATTATATGTTTAGTAATATTAAAGATAGGTACTATTATAATACTGAGATCAAATTATTGATACTGAAAGGAAGAAAAATATTATGAAAAAAAGATTACCTGCATTTATAATTTCCGCTGCACTTGCGTTCTCTGCTGTTTCCTGCGGAAAATCCGACAGCAAGGACAGCGAAAACAGTGTAAAGATAGCTTATCTCCCCATAACTCATTCCCTGGCACTGCTTGAAGAGGCTGAGGAGCTTGAAAAGGAATCGGGGCTGAAAGTTGAGCTTGTAAAGTACGGTTCATGGGCAGAATTGCTGGACGCTCTCAACTCAAACAGAGTTGACGGCGCATCGGTGCTGATAGAGCTTGCGATGAAATCCAAGGAGGAAGGTATCGGGGTGAAAGCCGTGGCTCTGGGACACCGCGACGGAAATGTTATCATTGTATCAAACGATATTGATTCTGCCGCTGACCTCAAGGGCAAGACTTTCGCTATACCTCACAGACAGTCATCACACAATATACTGCTGAATGATGCTCTGGCAACAGCGGGTCTTAATATCGGAGATGTGAATGTCACCGAGCTTGCGCCCACCGAGATGCCATCCGCTCTGGCAAGCGGTCAGATAGACGGTTACTGCGTTGCTGAACCCTTTGGTGCTATGGGCGTGAACCTTGGTGTAGGAAAGGTGCTTTTCAGTTCCGAAGAACTTTGGGAAGAATCCCTCTGCTGTGGACTGGTGCTGACTGACAAGTTCATTGATGAGCGCTATGATGATGCAAAGTCATTTGTTGAAAGCTATAAGTCGGCAGGAAATGCCCTTGATAAGGAAAAAGCAAAAGAAGTGGCTAAGAAGTACCTGAATCAGACAGATGATGTACTTGATACATCTTTGCAGTGGATTTCCTACAATGACCTTGACATAACCGAGGAAGCTTACAATGAGCTTGCAGATAAAGTCAAGGAATACGGACTTTCAGATAACCCTCCTGCTTATGCGGATTTTGTGAAAAATGATTTTTGATAAGGCGTGATCAACTTGAAAAAATTACTCTCTCTGAAAAATGTAATTATATCGGTCTCGATACTGATATTGATATGGCAGCTGCTGTTCACTGTCAGCAGTTACGACAAGGCATTGTTCCCGTCGCCTAAAATGGCATTTGATGCTCTGGTAGAACTGATAGAGAACGGAAAACTGTTTGAGAATATAAGAACGAGTATGTACCGCTTTGTTACGGGATATTTCAGCTCGGTGATCGTTGCTGTGGTACTGGGTTTGATACTTGGCAGGATACCAAAGCTTTTTCAGTATATCAATCCTGCGGTGCAGCTTTTGAGACCTATCTCACCTACAGCGTGGATGCCATTTATCGTCCTGCTGTTCGGTATCGGTGATGTTCCTGCTATCGTTATCATATTTATTGCGGCATTTTTCCCTGTTTTGCTGTCAACGGTATCGGCGGTGGGAAATATCGATCCCGTATACCTGAAAGTTTCTAAGAATTTCGGCATAAAACAGCCTGCGCTGACTTGGAAAGTTATTTTCCCTGCGGCTTTTCCCCAGATCGCAAACGGTATCCATCTTGCGCTGGGAACAGCATGGATATTCCTTGTTGCAGGCGAGATGGTGGGCGCACAGTCGGGTCTCGGCTATCAGATAATCGACGCGAGAAACAATATCCGCGCGGATATACTGCTTGCAACGATACTTGTTATCGGTATCATCGGTATACTGCTTGATGGTCTGCTGAAACTCATTGAAAAGCTGATACTTAAATCTTGGGGAGGTGCTGCGTGATGTATATTGAGGTCAAAGATGCCTGCAAGAATTATGTTCAGGACGGCAAAGAGTTCGTTGCCCTTGATAATGTATCTCTTGATATCGAAAAAGGTGAGTTCATCTGCCTGCTGGGACCTTCGGGTTGCGGAAAAAGCACACTGCTGAATGCCCTCGCAGGTTTTGAAAAGGTCAACAGCGGAAGTGTCAAGATAGACGGCAAAGAAGTATCTGCGCCATCTATAAACAATATAACAATTTTCCAGAACTACGGACTTCTACCTTGGAGAAATGTTCAGAAAAATGTTGAACTGGGACTTGAGTCCAAAAAAGTTCCCAAATCTGAACGTGCTGCCATCGCACAGAAGTATCTGGAACTGGTGGGGCTCAGCGGGTATGAAAAGCGCTATCCTAAGCAGCTTTCGGGCGGTCAGCAGCAGAGAGTGGCTATCGCAAGAGGTCTGGCGGTAGACCCTGATATCATCTTTATGGATGAACCCTTCGGCGCACTTGACGCTATTACAAGAATGAAACTTCAGGAAGATATCCTCAGGATTTCCCACGAAGAGAAAAAGACTATAATTTTTGTTACCCACGATATCGAAGAAGCGGTATTTCTGGCTGACAGGATAGTTGTGATGATGGCTGACCCCGGCAGGATAAAGAGCATCGTTAAGGTTCCACTGGGCGAACACCGCAACAGGACAGGCGAGAACTTTTTATACGTCCGTGACCGCATATTTGAACTTTTCAATATGAAGACCGACGAATATATAGAGTATTATATCTGATTTATGGTGTATTTATTGACCGACCAAGAATTGAATAAATCATACTATTGTGATATAATATGTATTTGAGAATTATTACGAGAGGCTGGTATTATGAGCGAGAAAATACATAATCACTGTCATGATCATGAACATGAGCATCATCACGAACATGAGCACGACCATCATTCGCCTGCGCATATCCATTCACACAGAAATATCATCGGATTTGATGAACACGGTATCCCTACTGTGATATTGAAGGCAAGCCACGGCGAGGGCGAAGCTGATGATCCGCAGGCATTCATCAGGGATTATATGAATGCGGTTACAGAATATAAAAAGACTTTTCCCAGCAAGCAGGACGTCATCGATCAGACCCCCGACCCTGCTGTAAGGGAAATGCTGCTGCGCATGGAACAGCTTGGTATAGATACTGCGTTCGACCGCTTTGATAAGCAGAAACCCCAGTGTAATTTCGGTCTGGCAGGCATATGCTGTAAGATATGCAATATGGGACCATGCCGTATAACTGCGAAATCCCCAAAGGGTATCTGCGGTGCTGATGCTGATCTCATCGTTGCCAGAAATCTGCTTCGTTCCGCTGCGGCAGGTGCTGCACAGCACGGTATGCACGCGAGAGAAGTAATGCTTGCACTGAAATGGGCGGCAGAGGGCAAGCTTGATGTTCCGATACTTGGCGAGCAGAAAATACGCTCCACTGCTGAAGCTTTCGGCATCAAGCAGAAGAATCGTCAGCTGAAAAATGTTGCCAAAGATCTTGCCGATGCACTTCTTGAAGATATGTCCAGATCGGTGCCGGGTGAGTACAAGACTATTTCAGCCTGTGCTGTTCCCGAAAGACAGGAAGTCTGGAAAGACCTGGATATACTGCCCATAAGTGCGTACCACGAGGTGTTTGAGGCATATCATAAATCGGGATGTGCTACTGACGGTGATTGGAAGTCGGTTATGCAGCAGTTTTTGAGATGCGGTCTTGCTTTCACATTCTCGGGAGTTGTGGGTGCTTCTATCGCGACGGACAGCTTGTTCGGTGTTGGCGACAGAGTTACTTCAAAGGTAAATATCGGCGCTCTTGAAAAGGGTTATGTAAACATCGCGGTACACGGTCATCTGCCTCTGCTTGTCAGCCAGATAGTTGAAGCAGGAAAGCGTGAAGACCTGATAGAACTTGCCAAAAAGGCAGGCGCAAAGGGCATACGCTTTTACGGCATATGCTGTTCGGGACTTTCGGCTATGTACAGATACGCGGGTGTCATACCACTTTCAAATGCTGTATCCGCCGAACTGGTACTTGGAACAGGCGCTCTTGATCTCTGGGTTGCCGATGTTCAGGACGTATTCCCCTCCATTATGGAAGTTGCACACTGCTTCAAGACTACCGTCGTTACCACCAGCGAATCTGCAAGACTTCCGGGTGCTGAACGCTACGAATACGATCATCACCATTCAAATATCGGCGAGACAAAGGCGCTCGCTGAGAAGATCGTCCGCCGTGCCATCGAAAGCTTTGAAGCCAGAAAGGGCATACCCGTTTACATACCGCCATACGAGGTGGAAGCCGAAGTCGGTTTCTCGGTGGAGTATATCCACAGACGTTTCGGAAGCATGAAGCCCCTTGCAGAAGCTATCAAGGACGGCAGGATACTGGGTATCGTGAATATGGTTGGCTGTAACAATCCCAAGGTGCTGTACGAAAAGTGCATTGTAGATGTGGCTGATGTTCTGCTGAAAAACAATGTTCTGATAATCTCCAACGGCTGTGCTTCTTTCCCGCTGATGAAGCTGGGATACTGTGCTGTATCGGGCAAGGAAAAAGCAGGGGAGAGCCTGAGAGAATTTCTTGAACCCGATCTGCCCCCTGTATGGCACGTGGGAGAATGTATCGATAATACACGTTCATCGGGAATATTTGCAGGAGTTGCAGGTGCGCTGGGCCATAAGATGTATGAGATGCCTTTTGCATTTTCATCGCCCGAATGGGGCAACGAAAAGGGCGTAGATGCGTCGCTGGGATTCAGACTCAACGGTATAAGCTCCTATCACTGCGTTGAAGCTCAGATATACGGCTCGAAGAACGTTATCGAGTTCCTGAAATACGGTACACTGGAGACTCTCGGTTCGTCCATGAATGTTGACACCGACCCCGTCAAGCTGGGCGAAAAGATAGTTGCTGATATGAAAGCCAAGAGAAAAGCGCTTGGCTGGGATAAATAATTTGGAGGAATAAAAATGGCTTGTTTTATAGTGCCTGCAACAGAGGCGATAGTTACAACTGTTATACAGAAAGTGGCAGCGAAAAAGGAGAGCGCTGATAATAAAAACAGCGGTGAGATGAAGCTCAGCTTTGCCGATAAGCTGAAATGGCTCAACGGTATGCTTTGGGGCGGCTCGGGACTGCTTGCTTTTGAGCACGTTTGGCACGGTGAAGTAACACCGTTCTTTCCCTTCCTGACAGCGGCGAATGATCCCGCTGATACCGCGGAAATGCTTCACGAAATGGCGACATCGGGTTCTGCCATGGCGATACTTGTTACCGCTGTATGGGCTGGTCTGGTGATAGCATCAAATAAGATAACAGCTTCCGTTAATAAATCCGAAAAGAAAGCGGGTGCAACTGCATGACACTTCTTATTACTGTAATTGCGGCTGTGGTATCCACAGTTATCTGGTATTCAAGCGAAAAGGCAAGAAAGCTGAAAACAGGCGTTCTGCTGTATATGTTCTGGGGCGCATCACTGATGTGGCTCGTAGATGCAGTGGTCGAATATCTTGAAAGCGGCGCTGAATACTTTCAGCCTGCTGCGGCTGATATGCTGAATGATACTTTCCTTGGTCTGTCGGTCATCGCACTGGCTCTGGTAATCTGGGTCATAGTTTTACTGGTGAAAGACCCAACAGGTGCACTTAAAAGTGCTATTCTGGATAAGAAAGCCAAGAGCAAATAATTTTGTTCTGTTGGCGAACGCTTATTAATAATATCACCGTCCGTGCTTTTTATGGTACGGGCGGTGTTTTTTATACAGAAGAAAACGGCAGCTTCCGAAGAAACTGCCGTTATAGGTTCTGTGAATTATATTACTTAATAGTAACAGTGATAGCGTTCTTGATAGGATCGGTCGTGTTCCACTTACCGTTGACTCTTGCGGCAACAGCAACCTTGTAGGTCATGCCGGGAGTCAGGTTCTTGGGAGTTACGTAGTTGTTGGTCGTGATGTTGGAAGTCTGAACTCTCCACTTACCTGCAAGGTAAACAGCGATACCGTACTTGTCAGCACCCTGTACCTTATCCCACATAAACTGTACCTGATGATACTGAGCGCTGTAATTGACCTTAATGTTCTTAGGATAATCATTATTCTGAGGCTTGGGGTCGGGATCAGGATCAGAATGTGAAGTGGAATAATAATCACTGAGTGATATACCATTTCCGGACTGACCCAGCTTTATCTTGTGGTCAAGGCTGATGAACTTACCCTTTTCGTCCTGCCACAGCGAAGGCTTAACGAACTCATACTTTTCTTCGTCCCAGTGATCCCAGTTGCAGTCGCTGGCGATAAGTCCGCCTGTATCGCTGGAATTCTCGTTGAAGCACCAGAATGTGTGGTGGATGCGCTTTTCGATCATATAATCACGAAGCTCTTCCATCCAGTGTTTGTTTGCACCTGAGGGGTCATTCTCCTTGTCGATACGTCCGCCCCATTCGCCCATCAGCAGAGGAGAAATCTTCTCTTCTACCAGGAATGCCCATGAATCATACCAGTATTCTTTCAGCAGAGATTCTCTGTCGAACTTATAGCTTGTGTAGTTGGGACCCTTGCCCTGCAGGTGGAACCATGACTGCTCATAAACCAGAGGGCCGTAGTCATGGGGTGAGTAAACCAGCTGGCTCTGATATTTGCCGAGGTTTACGGGATAATCTCTTGCACCGCGGAAGTTGCCGCCCCACCAAGCGCCATGGTAAGGCTGATAATCAGGGTCGCCGTAATGAGCATAATCGGTGGAATTTGAATTCCAGTCGAAGCCCTTTTCAAACTTGGGATAGCACTCGATACCCTCTACCATTATAAGCAGGTTCGGGTTCTTGTCGAGGCAGGCTTTAGCGCCCTTTTCAGCGGCATAACGCCAGTTGTTTGCATCTTTGGAACCGTCCCACTTAGCGAAGATGCCGTCATCCTTTTTGCCGTGAGGCTCGTTCTTGAGGTCGATAGCGATAACGGTATCGTCATCCTTGTAGTAGTCAGAAAACCATGCCAGTGCATCCAGCCAGTCCTGCTCACTGTATTTGTCATCATACCACAGGGCGTAGTTATGACCTGCAGCGTTCGTGGTAGCGCAGTGGATATCCATCATTATCTTGATGCCGTTCTCTCTGCACCATTCCACAGCCTTGTTCCATATATCAAAGCTGTACATCGGCTTGCCACCCACTTGACCGTCAATGGTAAGCTCGGGGTTTTTCCACTCGTTTATCTTGATGATAGGATCGGGCTTGCCGTTCTTCCACTGCAGAAGTATCTCAGTGGACATGGGCACACGGAGCAGATTGAAGCCGTGGTCAGCTATCTCGTTGAGCGCCTGATGCATATTGATGCTCCATACGCCGTCAAATACCTGGCTTCCTACGTTATAACCGAACCAGTTTACACCGGTCATCCATACGGGATTTCCGTTCATATCAACGACTTCGGCATTTTCGTTTACGTGAAGCCAGTCATCGTGATAAGAATCGGGAGTTGCTGCGCTCGCGGTGATAATAGCCGCACTTTTTTCGGCTATGCCCGAAACCGGAGCGAGGACTATCGTGCAGGCAGATGCTGCAGCGGTCAGCCCTGAGATGATTTTTTTCAACATAAAATACATTCCCCTCTCCATCTGCCTGTCAGAACACAATGCAGACAGTTTAATATGGTGATATTATACAATATTATAAGAAGATTGTCAATAAGTAAAAAGATTTTTCCGCGAATTGACCTATATCTGCTTTATATTTTCGTGACTTTGTTGAAATCGGTTTCAAAAACAGCGTAGGATAAATGCTGTAATAGGTTAAATCCTGAAAGAGTATTAAAACTGCTGTCATCTTTAGGTTTTTTAGCTTGATGACAATTTTTTCCAAATAGTATTGGATGCGATATTAAGATATTAACATTTGTAGATATTATCATCGCGGTGTATCATGAAAGTGAGGATAACTCAGCTGTTACGGAGTTTTTAAGATGTTTTGTTATGTGTGATAACATTTAATTTTTGATAAAAATAATAAAAAATTGAACAAAATAATGTCCACATTTTACGTCAAATGTTCATAATGTGAGTTGACCGATTTAAATGAATTTAGTATAATTAAATAACAAAATAGAATATGTGCCAATTTGGTGACGGGATTCTTAATTGTTTTTATACATATTCGGAGGGGGAATTGACATGAAAATCAGCTCGAATGTTAAAAAGCTGACTACCGCGGCTTTAGCGGGAGCTATGCTTTTTACACAATCAGCATTGCCGGCAGATGTTGCTATCAAAGCAAACGCCGAGGATAGCTATTATTACTATGATACCTTTGAGGACAGCAGTGATAACTGGGAGGTAAGAGGTTCAGGCGAGTTAACGCTCAGCGGCAGACATCCTTATGCAGGAACTAACGCACTTCTTATAAAAGACCGTACCAGCGCATGGCAGGGTCTTCAGAAGACTCTTGATACTTCGTACTTCATACCCGGTCAGAGCTATAGCTTCAGCATACACGTAGATTACGAGGAAGGTGAAAGCCAGCAGACATTCATGCTTTCACTTCAGTATACCGATTCGACAGGTACTGTAAACTACGCTCACATAGCGCAAGGCACAGCTTCCCGCGGACAGTGGATGGAGCTTTCAAACCCAAGCTTCCAGCTTCCCAATGACGCAAGCGACATGGTACTCTATGTTGAGACTGTAGATGTTACAGGCAATTTCTATATTGACGAAGCAAAGGTAGTAAGTGTAGGCGGTTCAGGTAGCACCTCAAAGCCCAAGCGTGACGGCAGAGGCGATGTCAATTTCGACGGCGATATAGATGTTATGGATCTTATTCTTGCTAAGCGCGGCTTGATAAGAGGATTCGAGGATAAGAATGCTGAAAAGGCTGCCGATGTTGACAAGAGCGGTGAGGTAAACAACGATGATATCAACGCACTTCAGGATTATATCATGGGTAAGATAGACAAGTTCCCGACAGTATTTAAGATGGATCTCACAGAGATGGCAGGCAAGTTCGGCAATGTAAATCTTGAGAGATGCTACAAGAAGGATAACGAGAACAATCCTCTGATATCCCAGTATTTCGGCGCAGATCCCGGAGTAATGGAATACAACGGCAGAGTATACATCTTTATGACAGATGACCATCTGCTGTACAGCAACGGCAAGGTCAAGGACATTGAGTACAGTTCCATAAACTGCCTGAGATGCATTTCTTCCGATGACCTTGTAAACTGGACAGATCACGGCCTCATCAATGCAGCAGGTTCTAACGGTCTCTGCAAATGGGGCGGAAATTCCTGGGCACCTACTGCCTGCCATAAGAAGATCAACGGCAAGGAGAAGTTCTTCCTGTACTTCGCAAACGGCGGCAACGGAATAGCTGTACTGGAAGCTGACAGCCCCACAGGTCCCTGGAAAGATCCTATCGGCAAGGCACTGATCTCCCGTCAGACTCCTAACTGCGGCAACGTTGAATGGCTGTTTGACCCCGCTGTACTGGTCGATGACGACGGCACAGGCTACCTGTACTTCGGCGGCGGTGTTCCAAACTCACAGTACGCTCATCCTAAGACTGCAAGATGCGTAAAGCTCGGCGATAATATGACTTCTATCGTTGGTACACCTCAGGCCATCGATGCACCTTATCTCTTTGAGGACAGCGGTATACACAAGTTCAACGGCAAGTACTATTACAGCTACTGCTCCAATTTCAACACCGGCGGAAATCAGTATGGTCTGACAGGCGGCGCTATCAACTACATGGTCAGCAGCAGTCCTCTCGGCCCCTTCACCTACAAGGGCGAAGCATTCAAGGGCATAGGTACATTCTTCGGCACAGGCGGAAACAACCACCACACATTCTTCAAGTTCAACAATCAGTGGTACCTGACATACCATGCACAGTACTTACAGGACAGCATGGGACTCAAGGGCGGATACCGCAGCACTCATATCGACAAGGTGAACATCAATTCCGATGGTACTATACAGGCTGTTACAGGCACTAAGAAGGGTTTGAGCCAGATCAAGTCCTTTGATCCATACAAGACTCAGCGTGCAGCTACATTCTCGCATCAGGGCGGCATCACCATCAGCGGCAGCGGAGCTTCTTCTATGGTACAGGCTAAGAAGGGAAGCTGGTACCGCGTTCAGGGTGTTGACTGCGGAAGTGATCCTCAGAACCTGACGATCAAGGCTTCTTCCAGCACAGGCTGTATCGTAAAGGTATGCACAGGCAGTGCAAGCGGAACAGCTGTTACATATGTAGAGATACCCGCAGGTTCTTCCATGCAGGAGATAACTGTTCCTGTTATAAACCTCAGTGGCAAGAATGATCTCTACTTCGTATTCAACAACAACGCAACTGTAGATAGTTGGAGTCTCAGCTAAATTAACATTTCCCCGAAAAAGTATCCTCTGTCACTGTGACAGGGGATACTTTTCTTGTGTTGCTTTGGCTGTGGTACAAATGTTCCACGTGGAACATTTGTGTTGGTCTTCAGCAGATAAAAAAGATCATCGGAATATCAGCTCCGATGATCTTTTGTTTATGTGTGAAAACTTATTAACCGGGGATAAGCCCCATAGCTTCCTTGAATTCGCGGTACATATACAGCGAGCCAAGCGCCATCATAGGCAAACCCTTTTCTTTGGCGTAACTGTATGCAGCTGATACACCGTCGGGAAGCTTTTCAAAGCTTTCGGCGGGTATGCCTTTTTCAGAAAATACATCGGCAAGTGCGGCACTATCCAGCGCTCTGGGGTTGTCGGGAGTCACGGTGAAGACTTTGTCTATGAACCTGCCCAGCATATCCGTATACAGTTTGTAGTCCTTATCCGCCATAACGCCTATAAGCAGAACTACCTTGTCGGGAAAGTACATTTCAATACTTTCTGCCGCACGAGCGATGCCATCGGGGTTGTGGGCACCGTCGAATACAATATAAGGATCGCGGCGCATTACCTCAAACCTGCCCTTCCATACTGTCTCCGCAAGACCTCTGCGCAGGCTGTCTGTGCTGATCATCAAGCCTGAATTTCGCAGTATATCTACACAGCGCATAATGTTGACGATGTTATCGCGCTGATATGTGCCGCACAGTGGTACGCTGAAACGTTCTCCGTTCCAGTTGAAAGATATACCATCAAGGCTGTATTTTATGTCTGAAAGCGGGCTGTCATCAAATAGTGTGAGAGGTGCGCCAAGCTGTTCCGCGTGCTTTGATATCACAGCGAGTGCATCGCTGTCACTTCCGCCGAAATAAACGGGACAGCCACGTTTGATTATACCGGCTTTGTGTCCTGCAATCTCGGCGATGGTATTGCCAAGAAATCCGCAGTGGTCAAGGGCAACATTGGTTATGACGGACAGCAGGGGAGCGCTCATAAGATTGGTAGCATCGCCGTCGCCGCCCATGCCGCATTCAACCACAGCGATATCACAGCCTTCTTCCACAAAAAGCAGATATGCCGCCGCCGCTATGACTTCAAACTCGGTGGGCTTTTCAGCCATTGATTCTGCAATTGGTTTGATAGTGGCGATAAGCTTGGAAAAGCGTTCTTTTGAGATCTCAGCGCCGTTTATACGATAGCTGTCGGTAACGCCTGTCATTGCAGGTGAGCAGAAACTGCCTGTCCTGTATCCCGAACTACGCAGTACCGATGACAGCATGGCTACAAACGAGCCCTTTCCGTTGGTTCCTGAGATATGTACTATCTTCAGCTTTTCCTGAGGTTCGCCAAGCAGACGCAGGAGTTCTTTTATACGTTCAAGCCCCAGTACACTGCCACGTGAAGCAGCGGTCTTCAAATAATCAAGTGCTTCTTCGTACATCATCGCTTTGTTATCCTGCCCAGTGTTCTCATAAGACCTTTATTCTGTATAAGTCCCCAGATTATTGTCGTATCGACAACTGCACTGATAGATGCGGTGATAACACGGAAAACTATGGTCTGGAGAGGTGTACCGTATGCAATATACAGTCCCAGCGACTTTATGACCATTGAACCGACAGCATAAGCTGAGATAACGCTTATGAATATCTTGACCCAGTGCATTCCTCTGTCTGTGCTTATGTATTCTGCGTCATTTTTAGCTATCTGTCCGTAAACCAAACCCGAGATAAGACCGATGCACAGTGCGCCCAGAGTTATTATGGGATTGATAGCATAACAGTGAAGTATACAGCCTACGATATCCGCAACGACTGCTGTTGTCGCGCCTATCACAGGACCGAAGAAGATAGATGCAATTACGATAGGAAGATTCTCAAATCCTATGCGTATGCTGTTTCCCACAGGTATAGAGAGAAACTTGCCCAGTATGATACTGAGGGTTGCGAGTATCGCCGAAGCTGTCATAACAGCTACAGTTCCGAATACCCTGATGTTGTTTCTTGCTGCTGAATTGTTTGTCTGCATAAAAATAACCTCCTTTTCCACATCATACGACAGAAAAGAAGGCGTATAGGCAGATATACTGCCATGAGTCTTTTGTCTATTGTCCTATGAAGCGGGATGCAAAATACGAACCGCAAGCCCGCAGATCATCTGCACGGCTTTTCGTTTGACTGACAACTCCCCGTTCAGTCAACACTTAACGAACGTAATTTTACTCTTCAAAACTAGTTGCAGTTTGAACTGCGTGTATATTATACCGAATTTTTACAGCTTTGTCAATAGATTATACAAGTAGTAGACTTTTATATTTGTAAACAATCATCGAATAACTTGAATATCCTTAATTAAGGGATAAAAAAGCTGTGTGATTTTGTGCACCATATCCGTTAATTAAAAAATATATTTTTCTGGAAATGTAAGTTTTTCACAATTTTTATATTGACATTAATTGCTTTATGCTGTATAATTATTTAATAGAAACAGTTGCTGTAAATAGTTCTGTGAAGCATCGGGTCATGCCCGTGGCTTACAGGATATGAAAGGGGTGATGATATGTCCGAACGTAAAACTATATGTTTTCTGACTGCTGTTCCGGAATCGGTACACGCCAACAGACTTGCATCAGGTATATTTGAACAGTGTGAAAAATACGGTTACAATGTGGCTGTATTTTCTGCGATGACAGCGCCGGATTTCTTTTTCAGAGAATATGTTGAGGGCGAGATGACTATATATGATCTTCCTGATTTTTCAAGATTTGACGGGATAGTTATTGATGTAATAAGCCTTGTGCTGCAGAACAGGTTCGAGAATGCCGAGATGATCTGCCAAAGGATAAGAGAACAGACGGATGCTCCTGTGGTGGGAGTAGGTATCCCTATCGGTGATATCAGAATGGTCAGAAGCGATAATGACCTTATGTTCCGTGAACTCTGCCGCCATGCTGTAAATGTACACGGCTGCAAAGAGATATGTCTGCTGACGGGACAAAAGGGAAATCCCGAAGCTGAATCACGCCTTGCTGTCATGCTGGACGAGCTTTCAAAGCTGGGGATACAGGTCAGGGACGAACATATCATCTACGGTGATTTCTGGTATTTCAGCGGTCAGAAACTGGCTGATGATATATTATCGGGAAAAATATCCATGCCCGATGCTGTTATAGCTTCCAGCGATCATATGGCTCTCGGGCTTATGGAGGAACTTCGTGTCAACGATGTCAGAGTTCCCGAAGATATCCGTGTGTTTGGGTTTGAAGCAACTCATGAAGCGCTCCTTAACAGTATATCCCTCACCACTATAGAATCGAACTTTGCAAAATGTGCTGCTGATGCAGTTGACATTATAACCGCTGAGATCGAACCCGATAAGGAGATAATACCATTCAAGCCGGATCTTGCTAATATGCTTCATCTTGGCAAAAGCTGCGGCTGCAAGCCCGATATCGAAAAAACACTGGATATGGTAAAATCATCCATGTACTTTATCTCAAAAAACTACTCAACGGATCTGTTCAGTGATAATATCGACATCGGTATGCTAATGGAGAGCTATATACCTGAAAAGCTGACTGCATCGCAGACACCCGATGAATGTATAAGCAATCTCTATGATGCGGCGTACATTCTTTTCCCTTATGAGAATTTTTACCTGTGTATGTGCGAGGATTGGCTGGATATGTACGAAAAGGACAAGAAAGGCTATACCGACAGAATGAAGCTTGTCATGCGCAGATCGAAAGATTGCCGCGGCGATCTTTGTTCCAACACCGAAGCAAAGGTGTTCAGTACAAAGGAGATGCTTCCGGGAATGTTTGAAGACAGTGACGTTCCCTATGTTTATTATTTTTCGCCCATGCACTTCGGCGATAATACTCTCGGATACTCTGTGCTGCAAAGAAAGCTTTCGGAAAAGGAAAAGATCAATCTTGTTTACCGCAACTGGCTTAGATTTGCAAACAACGCCCTTGAAATGGTGCGCTCAAAGCATCATTTTGTGGATATGTCATTCCATGATAAGATGACGGGACTTCTCAACCGCAGAGGAATGCACAGTGAGTTTGAGAAAATGCGGAGAGATGCCGCTCCCGATGATAAGCTTTTTGTCTGCGTTATCGATATGGATCGTCTGAAATACATAAACGACAACTTCGGACATCAGGAGGGTGACGATGCCATCAAAACTATCGGAGATGTGGCAGCTTCGATAACGGACGAACACGAGCTTTGTGTACGTGCGGGAGGAGATGAGTTCTACATCATCGGCATCGGACCCTATGATGATATCGTTCTGGATATGAAGAAGGAGCGGTTCTATCAGGCGTTGAAAAAGTATACGGACAAATTACAGAAGCCATATTCAGTGACTGCCAGCATCGGCGTAGCATTGAGCCGATTGACCGAGGAGGTACGTCTTGACAGCCTGATACTTGAAGCTGACGAAGCTATGTATTACCATAAAATACTCAGAAAGATGAACGATCACAAGGTTGATATCCGTTAGTCATGATCAGCCCCGTTTTGTGCTGTGTGCGCAAAACGGGGCATTTTTGTTTAAATTAAAAAAATATGAAATCAAAAAAATAAACGAATACAAGTCTTGCCGATGACGTTTTTTGACCGAAAATGTTAGCTAAATGACCGTATATGTTATTGTCAGCATTCGGATTATATGTTATAATATTTAATAATACATTTATCCGAAAATTTAATCAAAGGACTAAGGAGGAATAATTATGAAAAAGCGCAGGATCAGCGCAGCTCTGTTGGCACTTAGCCTGAGTATCTCGGGTATGAGCAGCATCGGCGCAAATGCGGCGGGACAGAGAGTTTCCGTACATGACCCGTCTATCATCAAGACTAACGGTATGTACTATGTATTCGGTTCACATATAGATGCGGCACAGTCAAGTGATCTCATGAACTGGAATACTTTTTCCAACGGCTATGCACGTACAAACAATGTGGAGTTTGGCAATCTCTCGGAAAACCTGAAAAAAGCATTTGCATGGTCAGGCGAAGATCTGGAGGACTGCAAGGGCGGATTTGCCGTATGGGCTCCCGATGTTATCTGGAATCCCGATTTTAAATGTCCTGACGGAAGCCGCGGCGCTTATGTGATGTACTTCTGCACAAGCTCGACTTACAAGCGTTCGGTTATTTGCTATGCGTGGTCGAAGAACATCAAGGGAACTTATACCTTTGGTGATACGCTGATATATTCGGGATTTTACGACACTGACAGCTATGTTTACAGTTCAAGCAAGAGCGTTAACCGCAAATATACATCTACCAATATAGATGAACTTATGGCGAGTGGTGAGGTAACTTACAATAACAGCTGGTTCAATAATCATGATTTCAATAATCAGTTGTTCCCTAATGCCATCGACCCCACTATATACTACGGTACTGACGGCAAGATGTACATGACCTACGGTTCCTGGTCGGGTGGTATCTTCACGCTGGAGATCGACCCCGAAACAGGCAAGTGTATCCACCCGAAAACAGGAAAGACTTCTGACGGCAGAATGGTGGACAGCTACTTCGGCACGAAGATAGCAGGCGGCTACGGCAAATCCGGTGAGGGTCCTTTCATCGAATACAATGCAGATACAGGGTATTACTACCTCTGGACGACCTACGGCGGTCTGACTTCCTCGGGCGGATACAATATGCGTGTTTCACGTTCAAGGTCACCCCTCGGACCTTTCGTTGATGCCGCAGGAAATCCCGCGGTGCTGAATTCCAACACAAACCTTGATTCCGTGGGACTGAAAGTGATGGGCAACTACAAGTTCTCGACGCTTGACAAAGCGTACATGGCTTGTGGTCACAATTCCGTTCTGTGTGATGATGACGGTCAGTGGTATCTTGTATATCACGCAAGGTTCGATGACGGCTATGAGATACATCAGGTGCGTGTTCATCAGATGTATTTCAACGCTGAGGGCTGGCCTGTTGTTACTCCCTTTGAATATGCGGGGGATAAGCTTTCAAAGGGCGGATACAATGAAAGTGATATCGTCGGAAAGTATGAGTATATCAATCACGGAAATGCAACCAACGGCAATATCATCAACTATAAGACCATATATCTGAATTCAAACGGAACTATCTCAGGCGACGCAAGCGGCACATGGAAGCAGGGTGGAACTACCGCCGATGCTACTCTGGTCATCGATGGCAAGACCTACAAGGGTTATTTCTACGCAGGAAAGAATGAGAAGGGCAAAAAGGTCATGAGTTTCACCGCTGTGGGCAGTAATAACCAGACAGTCTGGGGTGCAAAGAACGATCAGTTCAGCGGCACTGAGCGCGCTTGGACAGGGGATTATACCAACGCGGGATACGATCTTGTGTACAATACTGATTCCGTAACGAATGAAAAACCGGGCGCTTCATTGAAAGTCAGCGGCACTGATCTGCTTTCTGGTGTCAGCTATTACATCGTGAATAAGAACAGTAACCTTTCCCTTGACCTGCCAAACGGCAGTACCGCCAACGGCACAAATATCCAGCAGTGGGATCAGAACGGCTGCTTTGCACAGCAGTTCCGTATCATTGCTGAAGATGGCGGCTGGTGCAGGATCGCATCGGTGGGTGACGAGTCTAAGGTCATTTCTGTTGCATACAATACCGGGGCTGACGGCACAAATGTTGAACTTTCGACCTATACGGGGGCGGATAATCAGCTGTTCAAGGTAGTTGAAAGCAACGGATATTACGCATTCCTTACCAAGTGCTCGGGTGCGAAAAGCTCCCTTGATGTGTTTGAGTGGTCAAAGGAAAACGGCGGAAATATCGCCCAGTATCCTTACAATACTTTCGATTGTCAGCTCTTCTCGGTAACTCCTGTTTGCCCTGCTGTAAACGATGGCGTGTACAGTTTCCGCAGAGTATCCGACGGAAAGGTGACAGGAAACCGCAATGTCAAGCGTCTCAGCGACGGCAGATACACTCTCACAGAGGAAAACGGCAAGAGCGGAACTTACACTATAAAGTGCAATGCTGACGGAAGCTACAAGCTGGTGGATGCCAACGGTCAGGGATCAGATTATGTATTTGAGCCTGTTGCCAAGAAAGCTTTTGTGATAAACCCTGTTGTTACTATAAGCGGTGACGTTGACGGAAGCGGTGTATTTAATGAAAATGATGCCGATATGCTTCACAGATATCTTGCAAAACAAGGCAGTCTGAACGATTTTTCACAGGCTGATTTCAACATGGACGGCAAGATCGATATCATGGATCTTGTTGAAATGAAGCGGAAGCTTCTGGGACGCTGATCATAAAAAAATATAAGCAAAAAACTCTCTGCCGCTCTGACAGAGAGTTTTTTGTAAGGTGATCTTTCAACTAAAGAGGTTATATTCAAGATATCTTTTTAATAACGAGATCGGTGATGGTAACTGTAACGGGAGCATTTACACCACCGCAGGTGAATACGCAGGCAACATTATCATCAGTAGGTTCGGTCATCGCGAAAGTCTTGGAATAATGCTGCTTCTGAGTTGTGAAGTTCAGAGGTGCGTAGAAGTACTGATCGTAGGGGTCATAATTCTGCTGGAATTTATAGCCCATCTCTACGGACTTGTCTGCCTGATAATCGAATGAGATCTCGTAAGTTGCTCCTCTTTCAAGTGTGAGGTCGGGATACATACCCTGAACGTGCCAAACGTCTGTACCTGAATTCTTAACAGCGATCTGAAGACCGTTGCTCAGATTCTTGAATGTTGCAGACGCGCCGCCTTCGGTATTTGCCCAGCCTGAGAACTTGGAAGCATCAGATGTCATATTTGTTCCTGTTGTAACAGTAGGTTCTGTTGTAGAAGGCTGTGTTGTTGTGGAAGAACCGCCGCTGACTTTGACAAGAGAAAGATTTGTGACAGTTACCTTGTAAGGAACGTTCACGCCTTTGCCTCCAAGATTGAATGTTACACGGCAGGCATTGTCGGTCTTTGAAGTATAATCAAAAGTTGCGGTATAATGCTGAGCTGAGGTCGTCCAGTTAAGGGTATCGCTGTAATATGATAAATAATCACCGTGACCCTGATTTACGATAACAGTTGTGGACTGAGGCTTATTGCTGATATAATCGAATGAGAGCTTGTAAGTAGCGCCCTGTTCAAGGGTGATGGCATCATAGAAGAACTGTGCGTTCCATTCGTAATTACCGCCCTTATCTACCTGCATTGATACGCCGTTGTCAACATAGAACAGCTCGCCCTGACCGCCCTCTGAGGTATCGGTCCAGCTTGCCCAGTTGTCTTCGTTGGCACAGAGATTATTCTCATCGGGAACAGTCTCGGGGTTCAGGATAGCTCTTTCCATCTCAACGAGATCGAGGATATCGATCTCTCCGTCCTTGTTGATATCGGCTTTCATGCTGATATTCGTGGACTTTTTCACCAGATAATTCCGGAGCAGTTCCTTGTCGGTATCGTTTAGCTTGCCGTCACCGTTGATATCGCCTTTGACCTCTTTCTGAGGATCAACGTTAACCTCTGAACCTGCAGCTGCCAGCATAGTATTCAGCAGTTCGGGCTGAGTAACTTTCAGTGTGCGGCGGTTGTAGATCTTATACTGAGAACCGTTATCCCACCAGATGCAGCACATACCGTAATTTGTACACTTCTCTACAAGGTACTTTGCCCATGAAGTGATCTGATCCATATTGTTCTTGTTTGCACAGCCGAACTCACCGATGATAACGGGTATGCCTTTCTGGGAGAATGTTCTGTTGAGATTATCCAGCACATTATCCAGCGGAGATTTTGTCCACGATGTTATCTCGGGGTAACTTTCGTGGGTGAACTCAAATGGCTGATATACGTGAGCTTCAACTATCAGTCTGTCGCTGATGGTATCCTTAGGCAGAACGTACTGGCTGGTGATCTCATTGTTTGCACCGCCGCAGTAGGTGTTGCATATCAGATTTCTCTTAGCGTTGTTTCCACCCGATTTTCTAACAGTATCAACGAATATCTGGTTGAGATCGTTGGAGATGGGGCAAGCTTCCGAGCTTGGTATCCACCACTGATTTGCACTGTCGTCCAGTATCTCGTTGAAGCCCTCAAACAGAAGCTTGTCGCCGTAATCGGCAAAATTGTCGCTGACCTGTTCCCAGATAGATGTGAACATGGCTTTCTTTGTCTGAAGGTTCGTGCTGTTTGCTTTCAGCCAGCCCTTTTCACCTGTATCGTGATGTACGTTGATGATGCAGTACATATCATCATCGAGTACGTAGTTTACGATCTCTTCGACCCTGTTCATCCATGTTTCGTCGATCTTGTAGGTGACAGGATCCATGTGTTCGTACCAGGTCACGGGTACACGAACTGTCTTTACACCCGATTTTTTTACCATGTCGATCATGGCTTTGGTCGTTGCGGGATTTCCCCATGCCGTTTCGGAAGATGTGCTTCCTCTGTTAGAACCTACCGTAGTACCTGAATAGCTGTCCAGCGAGTTGCCCAGGTTCCACCCCAGACCCATATCGGCAACAGTCTGCTGAGCGTTTTTCTCGAAAGCGGCTTCAGCACGGACAGGTTCAATGGCTGAAAGACAGGAAACTGCCATTGCGCAGACCACTGAAAGCGCAAGAGTCTTTTTGCTTCTAGTTTTCATAAAAAACTACCCCTTCTAAATCATAAAGTTTTGCTTTGCTCTCGTCTGCCGCATACTCCTCTCATTTAAGCGGCAGACCTGTTTTGGTTGCTGTCACAGCCTTATCTGACCATTTGACTGTGATGGGGACAGAAAAAATCAGCCGTGTATTAACCTGTTGCTAAGTGTGTGCTGAATTAACCCCTTGTAGATAATGTACATTAATCCACATATCCATTGTGAATAATGCGCATAAAGCTGTCCCCTGAACTAAATTTATTATACACTGTTGACAATGAGAATTCAATGATATATAATATAACTTGAATGATGTTTTTAGAAAAAATCGGGTGATATATGATGATAATCAATAATGTTGGCTATAATCACAGGCACGATACGGACTTTTTTATCGAGCGTCCCAATGGCAGCGGAGACTGTCTGCTGCTGATACTCAAAACCGAAACCATTTTCACGATAGACGGTCAAGATATCTTTGTTCCGAAGAATTCTTTCTTTATTTATCCTCAGGGCGTGGCGCAGTATTACAGGTGTGTTCCAAAGCATGAATTTGCGAACGACTGGGTACATTTTCGTTTCAGTGAGGGTGAAGAAGCGGAATTTCTGAAAAGAAAGATACCCTATGCCAAGGGAGTGCCGACGGATTCTGTTGAGTTTTTAAGCTGGTGCATCAAGGCTATCGCTGACGAATATACCTCGGGGTCACCATATGCGCAGGAGAATATGGAGCACTATATGTGGCTGATATTCAACCGCGTCAGCGATACACTTTATCTGCCCGACAAGCAGATAAAAGATGCCGAGCATGAGATACTGCTGACTATCCGCCATAAGATATACGCCGAGCCTTACATCCCGCGCTCGGTAACATGGGCGGCGCATGAAGTACGCATGAGCCCTGCGTCTTTTCAGTACTATTATAAGAAGATCTTCGGCGTGACATTCGTACAGGATTTCATCAACGCCAAGACGGAGTACGCAAAGATGCTGCTGACTTCCACAAACCTGACAGCCCATGATATCGCAGGAAAATGCGGCTATCGGAATTACGAGCATTTCACGCGGCAGTTCAAAGAACGCTGTGGTATCACACCCCTTGAATATCGCAAGCAGAAGAATTGATCCTTATAGGTATAAAAAAAGCACCTGCCGCCGACATTGATGTCGGTCGCAAATGCTAGTCGTCTATGAGCCCGCTTGCAGTTGTTCCCAACGTTTCAAGCATAGCGGTTATTTCCTCATCAGCAGCAGGAGGCGGCTTTGAGGTGGGTTCGGGTGTTTTGTTGTTCGGGTATGAAAAAATCGCCTAACTTAGTCAATCGGTTTACATATTAAGCCATTCTTTATAGAGTTTCTTTATCTCATCGGGAGCATCTGGTTTCAGTTTTGCAGGTTCGCCATCTTTTTCGCTTATTATGAGCCAAGGGGCAAGCTGGTTTAATAGCTCTATCTCCCTGTTACTTGCTTTTGCCATCATATCCCATCAACTCCTTAACTAAATCGAACAACTCAGCTTTTGTTTACCTTACGGCTTAGTGTGTTATGGTGTTCACGGTCCATGAAATCCTGAGTGTTATTCACCGTATTCATTATACCGCTTTTTTCGTCATAAGTCAACTCTTTACGAGCCAAAATCTCGGACTCTTTCGCAATCGCCTCTGCTTTAGTCAGCTTCATAGGCTTAGGCAGACTAGCCGCATACTCTATCCTCTGAGCCTTAGCCTGCTCATTAGCCCACCGCTTGCTGTGAACGTTCTGCCGCCCTTTCTCCGAAACGTAGGATACATCACAGGTGCAGTTGTCATGCCGCCTGTACACATCTTTCGGGACTTCATCGGGGTAGCGATAACGCCCTGCAAGTTTCGAGCACCAGTCACAGCAGTTGTGCCCGTCCTTACGCTCTATGTAGCAGTTAAGCCCTGCCTTGCTCCTGAACTCTGCATTCTTCTTGATGTAGTCAAGTTCGCATTGACAAAACCGCAAAAAGTTTACATTCATATTTGAAAATTTTTGTAGACAAAGGATTTGTTATATGATATAATAAAATCGTTATATTGGATAAAACATTTATATAGCCGGTGTAGCTATGCTTTTATTCGATATGGATGTGTTTTTAATTAAATGAGATGGAGAGTGTGAAAATGAAAACAACAGGAAGAAAAATTATCAGAACAACTGCTTTAGCTATTGCAGTTATGGCTGCGTCCGTTTCTTCGATGGCAGCTCAGGGTGTATTCCCTAATGCACAGATAACTGCAAGTGCTGCTTACGGACCTACCGATACTAACTATACTGTGGGAACTTCGGGCAATCTGAAGTACTATAAATATTCCGACCATATCGAGGCTTACAGCTGTACCGACGGTACTACCTCGTTGACTATACCTTCAACTATCGATGGTCTGCCTGTTACCGCTATTGCGAGATATGCATTCCAGTGCACTAAGCTTACAAGCATCTCAATACCAGATTCCGTAAAGACGATCGGATATTATGCGTTCTCGATGTCTACAAATCTTCAGTCTGTAACTCTGCCTTCAAGCCTTGAAGTTATGGAGATGCACGCATTTGAGTACTGCACCAGTCTCGATACAGTTAAATTCCCGAACAAGCTGGTAGAGATACACGATAAGTGCTTTGATTCCACTCCCTGGCTGAAAGCACAGCGTGAACAGAACCCTATGGTCATCGTTAACGGCGCTCTTATCGACGCTAAGACTACCAAGGGCGATGTTACTGTACCTTCAAGTGTAAAGTACGTTTCTCCCAGCGCTTTTGCAGGAAACAATGATGTTACTTCCGTTGTTTTCCCTACAAGCGTTAAGGAAATCGGTGACAACACATTCTTCTACTGTGAGAACCTGACTTCTGTTGATGCAAAGGGTGCAACTTACATAGGTCTGATGGCATTTTCATACTGCAACAGGCTCAGCGAGCTGAAGCTTTCAAGCAACCTTACAAAGATCGATGGTTATGCATTCTCTGACGTAAACAGCCGTGCGACAATCACATTCTACGGCACACAGGACAAGTGGAACAGCATTGATAAGCCTTCAAATTCGACTTTCCTGAACAATGCGAACGTGGTATTTGATAATTCATCCTTCGGTGATCCCGATCCCCAGAATGATGATTATCCTAAGAATGTAAGGGCTATAACCAACTCCAAGTATCATCAGATCCAGTTCATCTGGGATAAGGTCGATGGTGCTGACAAGTACGGCATTGCTGTATATCTGGCAGGCAAGTGGAGAGTTCAGACTTCCAATATTACTACAAACAGCTATGTAACTCCCAAGAACCTGACATCCGGCATGACCTACAGGGTCGCTGTAGCTGCAAGAGTTAACGGCAAGTGGAATACAACCGATCCTATCAAGAATGCGATAACTGTTACTGTAAGGTAATTATCGGTTTTGGAGAATATAAAAACGGCAGTTCCGTGCGGACTGCCGTTTTTGCGTTATGTGCGTAAATTCTTTGTAACATAGGGTTCAGTAACCGATCTTGTCTTCGATGTCACGGTATTCATAGAAGACCTCTAGACATTCTTTGCGGTCGAGTTCTTCAAGAAAGTCAGCGGTTTCGGAATAAAACTGCTGATCTCGGAAACCGATCTTGTCAGTATCGGAGACATTACAGCCGTAGTAGACCTTTTTTATATTCGCCCAGCGGATAGCCCCAAGGCACATGGGGCAGGGTTCAGCTGTGGTGTAAAGTTCACAGCCTGAAAGATCGAAAGTGCCCAGTGTTTTACAGGCATTATGTATTGCCATTATCTCACCGTGACAGGTCGGGTCTTTTTGCAGAACAACTTCATTATGTCCTCTGCCGATGATCTCACCATCCTTCACGATAACGCACCCGAAAGGACCGCCGTGTCCTGCGCGGATACCGTTTCTTGCTTCCGTGACAGCTATTGCCATAAATCTATCCATATCTGCACCTCCCGAAGTTGCTGAACTGTGTTTTTTATATTATACCACAAAAGCTTGATCGATTCAAGCTTTTTGGGAAATGAAATGCAGATCGGTCGGAGATTTTTTGAACACAGAAATAATAACGGACAGCCGTTACAGAGCGGCTGTCCGTTATATGATATTCTTCCCTCTGAAAGACATTCAGAATCTTTTTTACCGAGCACAGCACAGGTTAAACCTTGTGTTTCGGAATGTTCTAATTACTGTGGAAGTGAAGCTTTTGCAGCGATCTTATATATCTGCGTTACATCTTCGGAGGAGAGATGTACAAAACCGCCTGTTTTGCCATCACCAAGACCGAATTTCTCGGTAAGTGCGGGAATGTCCTCTTCTTTAGCGCCAAGCTCTGCAAAATTGATCGGCATACCGATATCGTGCAAGAACCTGCGGAAAGCTTTTATACCTGCAAGTGCAGTATTTTCAGGGTTCTCAAAATCCATTTTGCAGCCGAAAACTCTTACTGCCATCTGGCAGAAACGCATGATGTTATGCTTGTAAACGAACTCCATCCATGCAGGCATGATAACGGCAAGTCCCGCACCGTGAGCGCAGTCATACAGGGCTGAAAGCTCATGCTCGATGCCGTGGCTGTTCCAGTCCTGCTCTCTGCCAACACCTACGATATTATTGTGAGCCACCATTCCTGCCCACATGATATTCGCTCTCGCTTCGTAGTTATTGGGGTCTGCGATAACTCTGGGAGTTTCTTTCACCATTGTAATGAGCACTGCCTCGCAAAGACGGTCAGTTATCTCTACTTCTGTTGTGTTGGTGAAATATCTTTCAAAAACGTGCGCCATGATATCCGTAGCACCGCAGGCTGTCTGATAAGCGGGAAGTGTCTGTGTCAGCTCTGGGTTCATTACCGAGAACTTGGGGCGCAGTGCATCAGCGCCTGCACCTCTTTTGAGCATACCGTCCTCTTTGGTGATGACAGAATCTCCCGAACCCTCGCTGCCTGCCGCAGCTATGGTCAGTACTGTTCCCACCGAGAGAGCCTTATCGATATGCTTACCGCTGTAAAAATCCCAGAAATCGCCGTCATATGGAACGCCAGCCGCAATTGCCTTGGAAGAATCTATTACCGAGCCTCCGCCGACAGCGAGAATGAAATCAATATTTTCCTTGTGGCAAAGTTCTATGCCCTTGTATACAAGACCGTCGCGGGGATTGGGCTGTACGCCGCCCAGCTCGCAGTAAGCGATACCGCTGTTTTCAAGGGATCTCTTAACTCTGTCCAGCAATCCCGACTTTACAGCGGAGCTTCCGCCGTAGTGAATGAGAACCTTGCTTCCGCCGAACTTTTTTACGTAAGTTCCGCACTCATTTTCTCTGTCTTTTCCGAATACAAATTCTGTTGGGCTGTAAAAATTGAAGTTATTCATAAATGTCCTCCTTTAGATCAAAGTCCGATGGAACCTGTGTAAACGGGTATATCGCTTTCAGCTTTTTTAACTGCTTCTTCAAGGGTCATTCCGTGGAAATTTCCTGCCGCAAAATTTCTTCCCGACTTTTTGTCGTCGATGAACGCACCGACCACAACTCCGGGAAGAGCGCTGTCGGGGTCATTGGGTGCATGAGGACCGCCGAGGTCTGTTCTGCACCAGCCCGGATCGGTGATATTTATGCAGATATCCGTGCCGTTGTATTTTGATGCGAGATCCATAGTAACCTTATCGAGTGCGGCTTTACTTGCGCTGTAACCTGCCTGCTCGGGTTCAAGACGGATGCCGCTGGTGGTGTTAACGATCCTGCCGAAGCCTGTTTTGCCCATTTTTTCGAGAAAATGATAGGTTATCATCATTGGTGCTATGGTGTTTATCTTGAAGCTTTCTGTGTAATCAGAAGCAGGCGTATCTAGGTATTCTGTTCTGTAAGCCACCTGTATGCCTGCGTTGTTCAGTACTATATCAACTGTCACACCGAGAGCGTCGATATCAGCAAGCATTTTTTCTACCTGCGAAATGTCGGAAAATTCAGCACTTACCGCATAAGCCTGTACACCCAGCGCTTTTGCTTCCGCTACCACCTTTTCACAGTGGGCGGGAGTTCTGCCATGAACTATAAGATTACAGCCGTGTTCAGCCATGAACAGCGCTGCTCTGTATCCGATACCTCTTGCGGCACCTGTTATAAATGCCCAGCGTCCTTTTACATCAACCATTCATATTCTCCTTTGCTTTTTCGATAGTATCAATTACCTTGTCACACCACAGGTCGAATTCCTTGTCCTCATGTTGGTATTCGGGGTGTGCGAGGATGTTTTTAACAGTCATTTCAATACCCTTTGCCGCGCTTATCTCCGCCTTGAAATCAGGAACCAGCGACCTCAGCTTTGAGTTATCGAATATAACCGAATTTGACTTATCACCGATAAGACTGCCTGTAAAGTCATATTCTTTGCCCATAGCTGCCAACATTTGCGAGGATACATAGTATGCATTAAGTTCAACACCCAGCGCATCGGCAATAGCTTTGTATATGCTGTTCCAGCTGACGCTTTCATCGGAGGTGATATGGTAAGCCTGTCCAATGGCTTCTTTTTTACCAATAAGTCCCACAAAGCCCTTGGCAAAATCGCTGTTGTGGGTTATCGTCCAGAGTGAGGAACCATCGCCGTGGATTATAACAGGCTTGCCCTCCATGATACGTCTGATGACCTGCCAGCTTCCGCCGTTTCCGTGTACCCCAAGGGGGACGCTGCGTTCATCATAGGTATGGCTGGGGCGTACAATAGTAACAGGGAAGCCGTCCTTACGGTATCTTTCAAAAAGATATTCCTCGCTGGCTTTCTTGTTCCTTGAATATTCCCAGTAAGGATTTTCAAGAGGAGTTTCCTCGGTTATGAGATAGCTCTGAGGTGGTTTCTGGTATGCAGATGCAGAACTTATATAGATATACTGCTTGGTCTTGCCATTAAAAAGCCTGAAATCTCTTTCGACCTGTGAGGGAACGAATCCGATGAATTCAGCCACGCAGTCAAATTCCATATCCTTGATCTTTTCAGTGGTCTCTTCCTCGTTATTGATATCCGCTGTTATAAATTTGATATTACCTTCAAGTCCGCTGTTCCTGCTGCCTCTGTTGAGCAGATAGACCTCGTTATCACCTGACAAAAGCAATTTTGTTATTGCCATGCTGATAGTTCCCGTGCCGCCGATAAGCAATACTCTCATGATAAACCTCCTTGGTGGGTCTGTTGATTTTCCGTGCTCATATAATAGCAAATCTCCCGTCGCTTTTCAACGGTCTGAGGAAACATTTATAGATTTATACAATTTTTGAAGCAAATAGTGATATTTTTATCCGGCAAGTGGTGTTATAATGTAATACGTCAACCACCCGATCTCTTTTTTGATATACGGAACTGTTTCGGTGTCAGCCCGCGCTGGCGTTTGAAGCTGCGGATAAAGTGGCTGCAGTCGGAAAAGCCTGTCTGCTGGCTGATGAAAGTCAGGTCGTGATCGGTGAAAAGAAGATACTCTTCGGCTTTGAATATGCGCATACGCTCGATATATTCCTTACAGCTCATGCCGTATTGTTCGCGGAACTTTACCGCAAAGCCCGAGTAGCTCATGTGGCATTTGTCGGCGATATCCGTTACGCGGATATTCTCGTCGAGGCAGCTGTCGATATACTCTGCGATATTTTCAATGCCGAAAACATCTGCCGAGTTCGCGGGACAGCCGTTGATATCAAGGCCTGAGGATATCCATTTTCTTACAATTCCGAAAATGAGACGATAGATCTGGGAGCGGAGGATAATATCCCTGCCGTAAAGATAATGTTCGGTCTCCTTAACGCAGTCATCGAAGATCTCACGGCAGTTGAGCTCGTCTGATTCGGCAGAGTTAAAATGTATCCGCATATCTTTTGATCGTGCGTATCTGAAAACGGCAGTAACTGATGGTGCATATGACGAAGAATTCGGGAATTTGGCGGGATCAAATTTAAGTCCCGCGAAAAGAATAGGATTTCCGTCGGCAGACATTATTGAATGTACAGAGGAGGGGTAGAATATCATCAGTTCTCCTTCTGATACATCGTATGGTATACCGTCACAGGTTACGGCGGCTTTACCGTTGATAACGTATATGAATTCAGCAAAATAATGCCAGTGTGGTTTTACGGGAAAGCTCATTTTTTCGGTATCAAAAATGAAAGTTTCGATAGGCGAATTAAGGCTGTCCTGCTTTTCAAAAAGGGAACTCATAGGCTGATTCCTTTCTTATGCAGTTTTTTCCAATTATATATAAATATTGTAACACAAATATTAAAAAAAATCAATAGGGCAATCAAAAAAGGAGGATCTCTTTTAATGAACAGTACTTCCGACCTTACACAAGGCAGACCGTTCAAACTTATAATGCGTTTCTTCTTTCCTTTGTTGCTGACGAATTCACTGCAGCAGCTGTATTCTTTTGCTGATACCGCCATAGTCGGAAAAGGTCTCGGTGACGATTCACTTGCTGCAGTAGGTAATATGTCGTCGCTGTGTTTTCTGATAATAGGTTTTTCTATGGGACTTTCCAACGGATTCTCCATACTGATAGCTCAGAGCTTTGGTGAAAAGAACATGGATAAGCTACGCAGGACACTGGCGCATTCCATTGAACTTGCCTCTGTGATAACAGTACTGCTCACCCTTTTCAGCGCGTTTTTTCTCAGACCTATACTTATATTGCTGAGAACAGATCCTTCGATAATTGAGGAGAGCCTGCAATACGGCTACATTCTTTTTGGCGGACTTGCCGCTACCATAATGTACAATATGTGCGCGGGGATACTCCGTGCTCTCGGTGATAGCAAAACACCGCTGAAAGCTATAATAGTATCCTCGGTAATGAATATCACTCTCAACTCGGTGTTCATTTTCATTTTCCGCTGGGGCGTGAGAGGTGCGGCGCTTGCAACTATCGTTTCACAGGTGTTTTCGGGTGCTGTGTGCTTCGATAAACTGCGCAAAACAGATTTCCTTGCCCTTTCGAAGTCGGATTTTTCCCATGACACAAAGATGTATTCCGTACTTCTCGGAAACGGCATACCTATGGCGCTTATGAATTCAATTACTGCTGTGGGCTGTATGGCTGTGCAGTATTTCGTAAACGGTCTTGGAGTTGCGTTCACTTCGGCATACTCGGCTTGCAGCAGATATCTGAATATGTTCATGCAGCCTGCCGCAACCGCTGGTGCAGCCATGTCTTCCTATACAAGCCAGAACTACGGCGCAAAGCGTTTCGACAGGATATGGGACGGCTTGAAAGTCTGCCTTGGCATTGCAGGCGCGGCATATCTGGTGTTCGGTTCGGTGATGGTATTTTTCCCCGAATGGCTTGCTTCGCTGATACTTTCAGGCGAAAAGCAGATAAGCTACGCGGCAGAGTTCCTGCCTGTTTGCGGCGTTATGATACTTTCAGTCGATATGCTTTTCGTTATCAGGAACGGTGTGCAGGGAATGGGATTCCCGTTTGTGCCAATGCTTTCGGGCATAGCTGAAATGGTGCTACGCATTGGCGCGATAGTTCTTCTTATCGACAGCATGGGCTTCAAAGCCACTGCAGCTGCTGAGATATTCGCATGGGTAGGCGCACTGCTGATAAATTCTGCGGCTTTCATCGTGATATTCGCCCGCGAAAAGGCAAAATATTCCGATAAAAAGAATTGCATCGCAAGCTATGCCCATTCCGCAAGATAAGGGAAATTCCCGATTTAACTTAGCTTTACAGATTTGTTCTTCCATATTAATGCCCCTCAATGGGAATATCCCTTGAGGGGCACTATTATATCTGAATCTCAGTTTTACTTAAATATTTTAATATCTTGTGATTTCGACCAATATCGCACTGTAATATTTGTTTGGATATTTGAAATTTCATATTATATTAATCATTGTATTGATTTTCTTAACGAAATAGTGTATAATTATATAAATACATTTTGCCTTGTTTGCAGGAGGTATTATTTATGCTAAACAACGATCCCGTTTTCTTAAAAATAGCAGAAACACTGCTTATCGAATATAAAGGTATATATTACATCAATGCAGCAACAAGCGAGTATTGGTGGTATTCTTCTGATGCCTCTTCACGGTCGATCAAACTTGAACAAGGCGGCAAGGATTTCTTTGCTGATCTTGAAGAAGATGTTGAACGTGTCATATATGAAGAGGACAGACATATATTCCTGCAGGATCTCAGGAGAGATAACCTACTTTCAATTCTGGAAAAAGGCGGCGAATACAGGACTGAGTATCGTGTGATACTCAGTGGTAAGCCTGTCTATCATGCCCTCAGCCTGATAAGGGGTGTGGGTGAAGATACCAATCACTTTGTTATTGGTATCAGAAATGTTGACAAGGAAGTTAGAGAAAGACAGAAGGCTGAAAAGAATAAGTATGAGCTTGAGGTCTATAATCAGATCGCGGGCAGCCTTGCTGCGCACTACGATACGCTTTACTATGTCGATATGGAGACTGACGGATACTTTGAATATTCCTCCACGGATATATACAAGAGCCTGAATGTTCCCGCGGAGGGCGACGATTTCTTCAGCGAGAGCCACAAAAACATGAAGAAATATGTTCACCCCGAAGATCAGGAGAGAGTAATACCGCAGTTCAAAAAGCAGACCATATTGGAAAACCTGAAAAAAGTAAAGTCATTCAATCTTACCTACAGACTTATGGTGGGCGGTTCGGTGATGCACTGTCGCTGTCTTCAGATATGGGCGAATGATAAAAAGCATATCCTAGTTGGTATCGAGAACATCAATGATGAAGTAAAAACTCAGCAGCTTCTTGAAGAGACCATGAAGGAGAAAGCGGCTTACGGTCATATTGTAAACACCCTTGCTCTGCGCTATGATGTTATATACTATGTCAACAGCAGTACCGGGGATTATTCGCGGTATTCATCGGATCATCCTGCGGTTGACGGCTCGCTGAACTTTGACGGCAAGGATTTTTATAACGAAGCTGTCAGTGTCATCAACAAGCAGGTACACCCAAAGGACAGGGACAGGATACTTTCGTTATGCGACAAGGACTATATGATCACATCCCTTGAAACCAACAGCCAGTACAGTGCTGATTTCAGGTTAAGGTCGCGTGGCAGAACCACCCATACTAGGCTGACGGTAATGCGTTCGGGAGATAAAACGCATTTTATCATCGGTCTTGAAAATATAGATGAAGAAGTCAAGAAGGAACAGGAGCAGATAGATGCGCTCAACAAAGCCAATGAGCTTGCAAGGCGGGACGGTCTGACAGAGACCAGAAATATGATCGCTTTCCGTGAGTTTGAAGAATCTATCCAGAACAGCATGGACAGCGGTGCGGGACATTCTCCTTTCGCTGTGGTGATATGTGATATCAACGATCTTAAAACCATAAATGACAATGAAGGTCATAAGGCGGGAGACGAATATATCAAGTCTTCATGCAGGATAATATGCGGACTTTTTGCCCACAGCCCTGTTTTCAGGATTGGCGGAGATGAATTTACAGCAGTGCTTGCAGGTTCGGATTACGAAAAACGCATTTCACTTGTTGAAACACTGCGAAAATTATCTCTTGAAAACTTCAAGAAAAATGATGGTCCTGTGCTGGCTGTAGGCATAGGTGTATATGACAAGCTGAACGATAAGAAGTTCTCGGATGTTTTCAAGCGTGCTGACGAGAATATGTATCAGGACAAACTCAGGCTGAAAGACGGCAGACCTGTTGCTGAGATCAATAAGACGGAGGAAGCCGCAAAGCGCATACCTGCGGAACGCAAGAGGGTACTTGACGGTATGTTCGAGATGAACTGCATAGCCGCTGACGGGATGTATATCTACATTTGTGATATGAAGTATGATTTTTCCAGATGGTCAAAGGCGGCAGTGGATTCTTACGGACTGCCCTCGGAATATATGTACGGCGCGGGAGATATCTGGGAGGAGCATATCCATGAGGAGGACAGGGAAGCATATCACAGCGGTCTTGCGGACATTTTTTCAGGCAAAAGCAAAGGCCATGATATGCAGTACCGCGCAAGGAGAATAAACGGAGAATACAATGTATGCACCTGCCGCGGTATAGTGCTGAAAGATGAAAACGGCGAACCCGAATACTTTGTGGGCGCTATAAGAGATCACGGCATACAGAGCAACATCGACAGCCTTACAGGACTTAGAAATCAGTACGGATTCTTTGATGAGGTGCAGTCGAACATTGTCAAAAACAATGTTATGCACATCGGTCTTGTGGGTATTGCAAAGTTTTCGGAGATCAATGAGATCTACGGTTATCATTTCGGAAATCTTGTACTGCAGAAGACAGGTCGGTTTCTTTTTGATAATTCAGCGGATTTCGCCAGTGTGTACAGACTGGACGGTACAAAGTTTGCTTTACTCAGCACCAAAGATATTTCAGTTGAGAGAACAATTGAACGGTATAACAATCTGCGTGCTCGTTTCAGAGAAGGCATAGTCATAGATGACAAAAAGATCATGCTGGAACTCAATGCGGGCATGATAAATATAGATAACTTCAACATCGATTCACAGACGGTAATGACCTGCCTTTCCTTTGCGTATAATGAATCAAAGATAAAACGACGCGGTGATCTTGTTTTATTCAACAATGATCTCGAAAGCGGAAACAGGCAGAGGATAGAGAAATTCCATGCCATAAGAGCCTCGATAACACAAGGCTTTGAGGGATTCTACCTTATGTATCAGCCTTTTGTGGATGCTAAGTCCGAGAAGCTCAAAGGTGCTGAAGCACTGCTGAGGTGGAGAAGTGAAGAGTACGGCATGGTGCCCCCGGATCACTTTATACCTCTGCTGGAACAGGATCCGCTCTTTCCGTCGCTGGGTGAATGGATACTCACGACAGCAGTAAAAGATGCTCAGAAAATGCGGGAGAAATATCCTGATTTTACCATCAATGTCAATCTGTCGTATTCACAGATCGAGAAAGCTGATTTTGTGGATATGGTTATGGATATTCTTGAAAAGACAGGCTATCCCCCTGAGAACCTGTGCCTTGAAGTTACCGAAAGATGCAGGCTTCTGGATATCGACCTGCTGGGCAATGCTGTATGCAGTCTGCGCAGCAGGGGAGTAAAGGTGGCTCTCGATGATTTTGGTACAGGCTTTTCATCTATCGGCATAGTCAAGGAGCTTCCTTTCGATACGATAAAAATCGACAGGAGCCTTGTCAGCAGGATAGAAGAGGATATCAAGGAGCGTGAACTGGTGAAGACTTTCGTCATGATGGCTAACACCTGTGGCGCAAGTGTCTGTGTCGAGGGCGTAGAGACAGCTGGTATGGGCGATATACTCAGGCAGTACAGCGTTGACAGTTTTCAGGGATATTATTATTCAAAGCCCCTTGTGTACGATGATTTTATGATGTGGAGTAAAGGCTGAGGTCTGAAAAACAAATATGATTTTTATGGCAGAAATGTCATTCTGCCTATTGACAACAGCGTGATGCTGTGATATAATTTAGTTGTCTTCGGGGCAGGGTGAGATTCCTGACCGGCAGTTATAGCCTGCGAGCCGCAATGCGGCTGATCCGGTGTGATCCCGGAGCCGACGGTATAGTCCGGATGAAAGAAGATGACTGCGCCGTTTTTACGGTAAATCGAATGTTCTGCCCCCGTATGCTGCGGGGGCTTTTTGTATTTTTACGAGGGGAAGTGTCATCATGGGGCATGAAGACTATATGCGCAGGGCTCTCGCGTTGGCTGAACGCGGCATGGGATTCGTTTCGCCGAATCCTATGGTGGGAGCTGTCATAGTGCGTGACGGTGAAATCATCGCTTCGGGATATCATAAAAGGTACGGCGATCTCCATGCCGAGCGCAGTGCTTTTGCGGAATGTGACGCAAAGGGCATAGATTGCCGAGGGGCTGATATGTATGTCACCCTGGAACCCTGCTGTCATCACGGAAAACAGCCTCCCTGCACTGATGCGGTGATAGAACACGGCATAAAGCGGGTGTTTGTGGGTTCTTCCGATCCTAATCCGCTGGTGGCGGGCAAGGGAACGGCCATACTCAGAGATCACGGTATTGAAGTCGCCGAAGGTGTGCTGAAAGATGAATGTGACCGCCTTAATGAGATATTCTTCAAGTTCATAACAACGGGTCTGCCCTTTGTTACTTTGAAATATGCCATGACACTTGATGGAAAGATCGCCTGCTATACAGGAAGATCACAGTGGATAACAGGTGAGACCGCACGTAAGCACGTTCACCGCGAAAGGCTGCGTCATGCTGCGATAATGGTGGGTGTAGGCACGGTGCTGGCAGATGACCCCATGCTTACCTGCCGCATCGAAAACGGCAGGGACCCTTTGAGGATAATTTGTGACACCCATTTGCGTACACCACTTGACAGCAATATCGTGCGCACTGCGGATAAAATTCCAACGCTGATAGTCTGTGGTGATGCGGACAGCGGGCGTATCAGGGAGTATGAAAAGTACGGCTGTAAGGTGCTGAGTATGCCTGATAAAAATGGCAGTACCGATCTTGCGGCGTTGATGACATATCTCGGAAAAGAAAAGATAGACAGCGTGCTTATCGAGGGCGGCGGAACGCTGGGCTGGTCTGCACTTGAAAGCGGCATAGTTGATAAGGTGATGGCATACGTAGCGCCTAAGATATTCGGGGGAAGTACAGCAAAAACTCCTGTGGGCGGACAGGGCGTGTCTGTGCCCGATGAAGCTTTCTTGCTGGAAGACCGCAGGATATCCGAGCTTGACGGCGACATACTTATAGAAGGACGGGTGAAGAGATGTTCACGGGACTGATAGAGGAAACGGGTACTGTATGTGAGGTCTGCCGAAACGGTAATGCATCTTTTATACGCATAGCCGCAGAGAAAGTCCTTGATGGTACGAAAGTAGGGGACAGTATCGCAGTCAACGGCGTGTGCCTTACGGTTACCAACCATGACGGTAAGATATTCAGGGCTGATGTTATGAACGAGACCCTTAGCCGATCTTCTCTGGGAACGCTGAAACAGGGAAGCAAGGTGGATCTCGAAAGAGCGATGTCGGCGGAAGGACGTTTCGGCGGACATATAGTGTCGGGTCATATCGACGGTACAGGAACTGTTAGCAATATAAAGCAGGACGGCATCGCTGTACGGTATACCATATCGGCGGACGATAAACTGCTGAGGTATATAGTTGAGAAAGGCTCTGTAACCCTGGACGGCATAAGCCTTACCGTGGCAGCGGTGACGGATACGGATTTTACTGTATCGGTGATACCCCACACCGCTGAGCAGACGATTCTGCCATATAAAAAAGTGGGGGATATAATAAATATCGAAACTGATATAATAGGAAAATACGTGGAAAAGCTGCTTCGTCCCGCCGAGCCGAAAAAGAGCGGCGTAACCATGGAGCAGCTTATGAAGAACGGATTTATCTGAGGAGTGGGCATATATGTTTGAATACAATACTATTGAAGAAGCGCTTGAAGCTCTGCGTAACGGTGAGGTGATACTTGTCACCGACAATGAGGACAGAGAGAACGAGGGCGATATGATATGTGCGGCTCAGTTCGCTACCACCGAGAATGTGAACTTCATGGCTGCGCACGCTAAGGGGCTTATCTGTATGCCCGTCAGCGAGGCTATCTGTCACAGACTTCATCTGCCTCAGATGGTGGATTTTAATACCGATAATCATTCGACCGCATTTACTGTGTCGATAGATCATGTGGATACAACTACCGGTATTTCTGCTGAGGAGAGGGGATATACCGCGAGAGCTCTTGCAGATCCTAACTCAAAGCCAGAGGACTTCCGTCGGCCGGGGCATATGTTCCCGCTGACCGCCAAGAAGAACGGTGTTCTGGAACGTGAGGGCCATACCGAGGCTACTGTTGACCTCATGAGGTTATCAGGACTTGAAGAATGTGGTCTCTGCTGTGAGATAATGCGCGATGACGGCACAATGATGCGCACTGAGGAACTTCAGGAAAAAGCCAAGGAATGGGGCATGAAGTTTATAACCATCAGTCAGCTGAAAGAGTACCGTAAGGTAAATGATAAGCTGGTTGAGCGTGTGGCTGATACCAAGCTGCCTACAAAGTACGGCGAGTTCCGTGCTATTGGCTTTATCAACAAGCTCAACGGCGAACACCATGTGGCGCTTGTAAAAGGCGATATCGGAAACGGCGAGGACATACTCTGCCGCGTACATTCCGAGTGTCTTACAGGTGACGCTTTCGGTTCGCTGAAATGTGACTGCGGACAGCAGTTCGCGGCGGCAATGACAGAAATCGAGAACGAGGGCAGGGGAATACTGCTTTATATGCGTCAGGAAGGCAGAGGCATTGGTCTTATAAACAAGCTGCGTGCCTATGAACTTCAGGACAAAGGCATGGATACTCTTGAAGCTAACCTTGCGCTGGGATTCCCCGGTGATATGAGAGAGTACTACATAGGCGCACAGATACTCCGTGACCTTGGCTGCAAGACTCTCAGACTTCTCACAAATAACCCTGATAAGATCTATGGTCTCAGCGGTTTTGGCATCGAGATCAAGGAACGTGTGCCGATACAGATGTCTGCCACCGCATACGATCTGTTCTACCTGAAGACAAAACGTGATAAAATGGGTCATATTCTTGACTACTGATAATATTTTAAGGAGCTGTTATTATGAACACTTTTGAAGGAAAACTTATCCCCGAAAACGTGCGTGTGGGCATCGTAGTTGCACGTTTCAATGAATTCATCACATCAAAGCTGCTGGGCGGCGCTGTTGATACTCTTGTCCGTCACGGCATATCTGAGGATGCTATCGACACTGCATGGGTACCGGGTGCTTTCGAGATACCGCTTATTGCAAAGAAAATGGCAAAGTCTGGCAAGTATGACGCTGTTATCTGCCTTGGCGCTATAATCAGAGGCAGCACTTCTCACTATGATCTGGTTTGCAACGAAGCTGCAAAGGGTATAGCACAGACTTCTCTTGAAAGCGGCATTCCTGTTATGTTCGGTGTTATCACCACAGAAAACATCGAGCAGGCTATAGAGCGTGCAGGTTCAAAGGCAGGCAACAAGGGCAGCGAGTGTGCTGAGGGTGCTATCGAGATGATAAACCTTATCAAAGCTATCGAGGGCTGATAAAATGCAAAACGGATAGACCGTCTAAATCGGCGGCTATCCGTTTTTTGTGCTTATATGATCCTGAACTGTGTTGGTGTCATTCCCTCGTAACGGCAGAACAGTTTTGTGAAGTAGCTTCCGCTGCAGAAGCCCACCTTTTCGGATATAGCTTCGACTGACATATCCGTTGTGGAGAGCAGTTCCTTGGCGGTCTGAATACGCCGTTTTGCGATATACTCCATTGGGCGGCAGCCGAGATATCGCTTGAAAAGGCGGCAAAGCTGCTGTTTTGAAAGTCCTGTCACAGTACATAGTTCTTCCATTGTTATCTTGTTCATATAGCTGTTGTTGATGTGGTCAATGGCAGTGACGATGGCACGGTTGGAAGTCCTGACAACTCTGCCAGAGCTTTTCTGACGGTATAGCTCGATGAGAAAATTATACAAATACCCCGATGCTCTGAGATTGCCGTTGATGCTGTCACCGAGAATAGATTCGTGCATACGTGAGAAGAAATGCTCCAGCAGTGCCATATCTTTTATCTCAAAGACAGAGGGCTTTTCAAGCCCGATATATTTAAGCAGATCAGTGCAGGCATATCCGTCGGGCACCACCCAGTGAATATCCCAGTCATCGGAAGTGGGATAGTATTCATGTGGATATCCTGCAGGCAGGAATATGGCGGTATGCGGCGATATTTCAGTGGTGGTGCCGTCAATGCGAAGCGCTCCGCAGCCCTTGGTGCAGTAGAGTATTTGCGGGTGAGGGAAGCCTCCGCTCCTGACAGTGTGAGGCTGACAGGTGTGCTTGCCGATATTGTCAATGAATATGGGCAGACCGAGTTCCTTGTTCTTGATGGGATAATCATAGAAATACATTTTCATACCTCCGCAAAAAGATGGTACTATTGTTATAACAATATACTATCATTTATTGACAGTTTTGTCAATAAGGGTATAATAAATATAATACGATACGTTCTGTGTTATTCGTAAGAAAAGGAGAGATTATGGATATTTCAGTTATTGCAAAAAAAGGTTCACCAAAGTCAGAAATGATATATCACGAAGACACTCATGCGCTTCATATCGGTACTCTGCCCGATCATGCGTATTTTATACCGTTTGCGAAAGGTCAGAACGCTTTTGCCGAGCGCGAGAACTCACAGCGTTTTGAACTGCTGAACGGTCTATGGGACTTTGTTTATTGCGAAAGCATTATTGATATGCCCGATGATCTTACGGATATGAGAGATCATAAAACTATATCTGTCCCCTCAAACTGGCAGCTCTGCGGTTATGACAAGCCGCAGTATACCAATGTCAACTACCCGATACCTTACGACCCGCCCTATGTTCCCGATGATATCCCTGTGGGTGTTTACGGCAGAGATTATGATTATACCGCCGATGGTCTGAGGCGTATCCTCTGTTTTGAGGGTGTTGACAGCTGTCTGTACTTGTATGTTAACGGTGATTTTGCGGGATATTCGCAGGTGTCACATCACACTTCCGAATTTGATATCACCGAACTTCTGCATGAGGGCACAAACCGCCTGACCGTGGCTGTTCTTAAATGGTGTGACGGCACATATCTTGAAGATCAGGACAAGTTCAGGCTTTCGGGCATTTTCCGTGATGTTTATGTGCTTTCGCGTCCCGAAAAATGTCTGAGAAATTTACGTATCACTGCCAAGCCTGACGGTTCTTTTACAAAGGGTGAACTGCGTGTATCTGTTGAGGGTGCATCGTCGAAACTTAGGCTGTATGACGGTGAAAAGCTGATCTGCGAGGGCGAAGCATCTGAGGATAAGACCTTTGAATGTGAGATTGCAGATGTCAGGCTTTGGTCTGCCGAAAGCCCATACCTTTATCGTCTGGAGATAGAAACGGACAGCGAGCTTATCGGAGAGAAAGTTGGTTTCAGAAAAGTTGAGATAGTTGACGGTATTTTCAGACTGAATGGCAAGCATATCAAGCTGTTCGGTGTGAACCGTCATGACAGCTATCCTGACACCGGATATTATGCTGACCGTGAGAAAATGCTTCATGACCTTACTCTAATGAAACGCAGCAATATCAACGCTGTACGTACTTCACACTATCCCAACGCCCCTGAATTCTATGCGATGTGCGATGAACTTGGGTTGTATGTCATCGATGAAGCCGACCTTGAAACTCACGGCTGTGTATGTGTTTACAATGACCTGAAATGGTCGGCGGAGAACGCATATAATGGCATTGCGCTTATCGCGAAAGATCCACTTTTTCGTGAAGCGCTACTCGACCGCGAGCGTCTTCTCGTCATCAGAGATGTGAACCGTCCTTGCGTGGTGATATGGTCTTTGGGAAATGAATCGGGATACGGCGAAAATCTGCGTGAAGCCGCAAAGCTTATTAAATCCATGGACAACACTCGTCCTGTGCACTATGAAAGCACCTACAAGCTTGATGAAACCCCCGATGACATTCTTGACATGGTTTCGGAGATGTACACTTCGCCCGAAGATATACAAAAATTTCTGGAAAGAGAGGACGAAAAACGCCCATTTATATTGTGCGAATATTCCCACGCCATGGGCAACGGTCCAGGCGACCTTGAAGCATACCATGAGCTTTTCATGAAAAGTGAAAGGCTTATTGGCGGGCTTGTCTGGGAATGGGCTGACCATGGGGTAATACTCGGATATACTGCGGACGGCAAGCCGAAATACGGCTACGGCGGTGACAGCGGCGAAAAACACGATGACGGAAATTTCTGCATGGACGCCCTCTGCTATCCTGACAGAACACCACATACAGGTCTTGCCGAAATGAAGCAGGTATATCGCCCTGTTCGCGTAACGCGGATATCCGCTGACAGATTTGCAGTAAACAACCTGCTTCGCTTTATCGATGCGGGTGAATATCTCACCTGCAATTGGGAGATAACCTACGACGGCGGAAAGGCTGCATCTGGAAGTTTTGATTTTTCTGCCGACCCCATGGGCAGCGCAGAAGTTACTATTCCCGAAGTCGCACAGAGTTTTGACCGCGACGCATATATCCGATTTATTTTCGTGGCGAAGAACGGCTATAGCGTTTTTGCTGACGGTGAGGAAGTCTGCTTTGACCAGATAAAGATTTTCACGGCTGAAAGAAAGTCAGTTCCCGCAGAGGGGGAAGCTTCGGAATTTAACGAAACACCACTTAAGTTTGAGATAACAGCGGGGGAGATAAGATACGTCTTCAACAGACGGACAGCGCGGTTTGATGGAATTTTCAAGGGCGGAAAAAATCTGCTTGCAAAGCCAATGGAGTACAACTTCTTCCGTGCCCCTGTTGACAACGACATAATGAAGAATGACTGGTATGCGGCGCATCTGAATGACTATATCACAAAAGTATATGAAACGAGTATATCCGCTGAAAACGGCTGTGCAGTGATTCGGGTGAAGGAGTCTTTCGGCTGGAGTATACATCAGCCATTTGCAAGAATGACAGCCGAATACCGTATCGGTAACAACGGAGAACTGGATATCAAATGTGATGCGGAGTTTTCAAACAAGGTGGAATTCCTGCCGAGGTTCGGTTTGAGGCTGTTTGTTGACAAGGATTTTGACAGCGTTGATTATTTCGGCTATGGAGAATATGAAAGCTATACCGACAAACATCAGGCGTCATATGTCGGCAATTTCAGCGCAAAGATCGCCGATATGCATGAGGACTATATCAGACCTCAGGAGAACGGTTCTCACTGGGACTGTACCAGAATGTCATTGACAAACGGGTGCGATAAGCTCGACTTTTTAAACCCTGACGGCTTTTCTTTCAGCGCTTCTGAATACACTCAGGAAGAACTTGCTGCAAAGCGTCACAACTATGAACTTGTAAAGTGCGCACACAATGTCATATGCGCAGATTTTGCTATGGCAGGTGTTGGATCTGCAGCCTGCGGTCCGCAGTTGGCGGGAAAGTACAGACTCCCGCTGCCCAAGATAAGCGGCAGAATAATGATAGTACCAAATTGATAGATAATAAAACAGTGCCCGCATCACACAAACGTGATTCGGGCACTTTGTAATTTATTTAACGGCTTTGAGTTTCCATTTGCCGCTTTTGTATCTCAATATGCTGACAGCACCTGTTATTGCCCATGTTAAGGCAGTTGTTATCCATATCCCGCGCCAGCCGATGTATGGTATCCTTGTAAGGACAAATGAGAAAAATATCCTGCAAAATACTTCGGAGATACCGTTGACCAGCGAATAGCCTGTATCACCTGCGCCGTTTAAGAATCCTCTTGTGATGTGAATAGCGCCCAGAGGGATATAGCAGCTGCCAGTGATGATAAGTGCGAGGGCACCGATTTCTTTTGTATGGTTGCCGTTGACGAAAATACCGATAACATTCCTGCCGAAAAATGCAAACAGCACGAACATGACTGCTGCAAATATCGAGCCTATCTTCATTGAAGACTTATATCCCTTTACCGCACGTTCCTGCTTGCCCGCGCCGATGTTCTGTCCCGTGAAAGCGGTCACTGCCGCGCTCATACTGAAATATGGCTGATGAACAAGCTGTTCTATCCTCATTGTTGCGGTATATGCTGTCATTATGCTCTCATCAAATCTGTTTGTAACGCTCTGCAAAGCTACCATGGATAATGATATCAGACCATTTTGTGCAGCTATCGGAATTCCTGTGGTAATGCATTTTTGTATGAGTTTAGGGTCGATCTTCCATTCGCCTTCTTTGGGGCGGATATCAGTATTCGTCTTAAAGCAGTAGATAATGCAGCTTCCCGCTGATATACCCTGAGCGAGAACAGTAGCAAATGCCGCGCCGCCAATGCCCATCTTGAATACCATCACAAACAGCAGATCAAGTATGACATTCAGTATCGTTGATACTATCAGAAATATCAGCGGAGTTTTTGAATCGCCCAGCGCCCTCATGACGGAGTTTATCCAGTTGTATGCGGCAACGCATATCGTACCCGCGCAGGCTATCTGCATATATGTTGCAGCACGCCCCAGGAGGTTAGCTTTGACACCGAGAAAAGTCAGCACCTGCCTTGCGAAAAGCACGGAAGGTATGGTTGCTACTATGGCGAATATCAGCGTTATCACAGCCGAATTGACAACCGCCGCCCGTACTCTGTCAGGACGTGCTGCGCCGAAATACTGTGATATCAGCACTCCCGCACCTATCGAAAGTCCTATGCACAGCGTATAGAACAGGTAGGTTATCGAGCCTGTCGCACCCACAGCCGCTAGCGAATCATCGCCAAGATATTTGCCGACTATCATGGTATCAACAAAATTATAGGTCTGCTGCAAAAGATTTCCCGCTAATAGTGGCAGCGTAAAGCTGATTATACATTCTATTTCGCTGCCCTCAGTCATTATCCTGCTGCGTGACATCATATACCTCCGTTATAAAATAATACACCTATTATAATACCGATGAGGTCAAAAGTCATCTGATATTATGTGAATATTCTTATAAATATTATAGTATAATTTTTCCATATTTTAGATATATGATATACCGGCAGAAGTATTAATGAATACGTTTTTATGTGGGATTTTTTATATAATAAAGAAAGGTGAGACAACGTGGCAGATGATCAGATAATCGGGCTCTTCTTAATCAGGTACGAAAAAGCTTTGGCACTGGCAGAATCTAATTATGCTGTATACTGCCGGAGTGCTGCTGGCGGAAATTGTTTGCACTTTTTTCTTGTCTGGTGATAATGCACAACAATTTCCGACTAACTATATATGAAAAGTAAACTTTAGATGAAAATATATAATTCCTATTGACAAACTATAATTTACACTGTATAATAAATCATAGCAAAATCATAGGAATAAAATATTTCCTCAGATAAGAAAGGAAAGATAGTATGTCAGAATTACTCAGGATAGAAGATCTCTCGGCTGCGGCTGAGGATAAGGAACTGCTTCATGGTGTATCACTTGAAGTATCGGAGGGTGAAACTCACGTTGTTATGGGTCATAACGGCGCAGGTAAATCAACTCTCGGCTCGGTGATCATGGGCAGTCCAGAATATAAAGTTACAGGCGGAAAACTGATATTTGACGGCGAGGATATAACAGCACTTGGCGCGGACAAGCGTGCAAGGCTCGGTATATTCCTCTCATTCCAGAATCCTATCGAGATACCCGGTATCACGCTTTCGGATTTTCTAAGAAACGCACTTGAACAGGTAACAGGCAAGCATCTGAAGCTGTGGGATTTCAAGAAAAAGCTGGCAGCAGCTATGGAACTTCTTGATATGGACAGCTCTTATGCCGACCGTGACCTGAATGTTGGATTCTCTGGCGGTGAAAAGAAGAAAGCCGAGATACTTCAGCTTCTTATACTGGAGCCTAAGCTGGCGATACTCGATGAAACAGATTCGGGTCTTGATGTTGATGCGGTTAAGACAGTGTCCAAGGGCATTGAAGAATATAAAAAGCGGACAAACGGAGCGCTGATAGTTATAACTCATAACACAAAGATACTTGAAGCGCTGACCGTTGATAAAACACACATCCTTTCGGCAGGAAGTATAGTATCGGAAGGCGGCGCAGAGCTGGTAGATGAGGTCATCGAGAACGGCTTTGAGCAGTTCGCGGGCAGGGAGTGAGATGATGAAGGGTAAAACACAGGTGGTCGATATCGACCGTTCGAGATATGATTTTCGTTATGAAGAGGATGAGAGCGAATATCTTGAAAGCGGCATAGCGCCCGAAATAATCAAAGCGATATCCGATGAAAAGAACGATCCCGACTGGATGCGGGAGTTCCGTCTTAAGTCTCTTGAAATATATGATCGTACACCTATGGTGGACTGGGGTCCCGATATATCAGGGCTGAATGTTGACAGCATCGTTGCATATATCCGTCAGAAAAACCGTATGAAGACGGACTGGGAGGACGTTCCCGAGGATATCAAGGAGACTTTTGAGAAGCTGGGTATCCCGCAGGCTGAGCGTGAGTCGCTGGCAGGTGTGGGTGCGCAGTATGACAGTGAGCTTGTATATCACAATGTCCGTCAGGAGGTTGCGCAGTCTGGCGTTGTTTATACCGACCTTGAAAGCGCTATGCATGATCCTAAGTATGCAGAGATCATAAAGTCACATTTTATGAAGCTGGTACCCCCGACAGATCATAAATTTGCGGCACTTCACGGTGCGGTATGGTCGGGAGGTTCCTTTGTATACGTACCAAAAAATGTACACTTGGATATACCTCTGCAAAGCTATTTCAGACTGAACGCAAAAGGCGCAGGACAGTTCGAGCATACGCTGATAATCCTTGAAGAGAACAGTTATCTGCATTTTATCGAGGGATGTTCAGCACCGAAATATTACGAAGCATCGCTTCATGCAGGCTGTGTCGAGCTGTATGTCGGCAAGGGAGCAAAGCTGAGATATTCCACCATAGAAAACTGGTCGAAGAATATGTACAATCTCAACACAAAGAGAGCTCTTGTAGAAGAAAACGGAACGATAGAGTGGGTATCGGGTAGCTTTGGCTCTCACGTTTCATATCTCTATCCTATGAGCATATTAAACGGCAGGGGAGCGAGTGCGGAGTTCACAGGCATAACCTTTGCAGGTGAGGGTCAGAACCTTGATACAGGTGCAAAAATGGTTCACAATGCCCCTGAGACTTCTTCGTATATGAACACAAAGTCCATCTCGAAGAGCGGCGGCGTAAGCACTTTCAGAAGTGCGGTTGTTGTAAAGGAAAACGCTAAGGGCAGTAAGAGTTCGGTAAACTGTGAGTCCCTTATGTTAGACAGTATATCAAGATCTGATACCGTGCCTGTTATGGACATACGCACAAAACAGTGCGATATCGGGCATGAAGCTAAGATCGGACGTATCAGTGATGAAACAGTTTTCTATCTGATGTCCCGCGGACTGAGTGAAGAGCAGGCGAGAGCAATGATCGTCCGCGGATTTGCGGATAACGTTTCTAAGGAGCTTCCTTTGGAATACGCAGTTGAGATGAATAACCTCATCGGTCTTGAAATGCAGGGAGGCATAGGGTGAATAATATGAGCGAAACAAAAATAAATATTCTGCCCGTGCCAACATTCAGATGGCTCGGTGTGAATGATTACAAGCATGATATAAAAGAATTTAAAACTGATTCAAGTGAGATATCCGTTTCGGAAAACGAGAGCAAGTCCGAAGTAGTATACATCGACCGCGAGGGTTCTTCGGATATCCACATCAGCGCTGAAAACGGTTCAAAGGTGAAGCTTGTTCAGGTGTTTGATGTTAAGGGACAGGCTAAGTCGAAAGTTACGGCAGAGCTTGGCGAAAATGCAACACTGGAACTGGTTGAGCTGTTTCTGGGCGGTGAAGTTGTAAGCGAGATAGTTACCGATCTTAAAGGCAGAAAAGCATCTTTTGAAGCTGATATCGGATTCAAGCTTGACGATGGTGACAAGCTTGATATCAACCTTCTAGCCGATCATCACGGCAGAAAGACTGTATCCCGCATAAATGCCAGCGGTGTTCTGGGCGGAGATGCTGAAAAGACATTCAAGGGCACTATCGATTTCAAAAACGGTTCCGACGGTGCCAAGGGTGCTGAAAAAGAAGAAGTCCTGCTGATGAGCGATACCGCCGTCAACAAGACAGTTCCGCTGATACTATGCGCTGAGGAAAATGTAGAGGGAAGTCACGGTGCGTCAGTGGGACGAATCGATGAAAAGCAGTTCTTCTATATGCAGTCCAGAGGTATCGACGAAGAAAAAATATACGACCTTGCGGCTCAGGCAAAGCTTGCAAAGGTCATCAGCAGGATAGATGACAAGGAGACGCTTGCACGTATATATGCGCGTCTCGGAAGAGGTGATGAAAGTGAGTGAGAAACTGATCTCAAAGGCAGATTTTCCTGTCTTTGAAAAATATAAAGATTTGGTTTATCTCGATAATTCCGCAACCCAGCAGAAGCCCCGTCAGGTGCTTGAACGTGTTGAGAAATACTATCGGGAGGAGAATGCCAATCCGCTGAGAGGACTTTATGATCTCAGCGTAAAGGCTACAGATGCATATGAAAATTCCCGCGAAAAAGTTCGTGAGTTTATCGGTGCCAAAAGTACCAAAGAGATCATTTTTACAAGGAATGCCAGCGAGAGCCTGAACCTTATCGCCTACAGCTGGGGCAGGGCGAATATCGGCAGCGGTGACGAGATACTTGTTGCGATATCCGAGCATCATTCAGATCTTCTTCCGTGGCAGCTGCTTGCGAAAGAAAAGGGTGCAGCGATCAAATATCTCGACTGCGATAAATACGGTGAATATAAGGCAGATGATCTGAAAAAAGCCCTGACACCCAGGACAAAGATATTTGCAATAGCGCAGATCTCCAATGTATTCGGCAGAGTTAATCCGATAAAAGAATTTGCTGAGATATGCCATAAAAACGGAACACTGATCGTTTGTGACGGAGCCCAGAGCGTTCCTCATATCCCTGTTGATGTCAATGATCTTGACGTTGATTTCCTCGCGTTTTCGGGACATAAAATGCTGGCACCGATGGGTATCGGCGTACTTTACGGTCGTGAAGAACTACTAGAAAAAATGCCTCCCTTCCTTTCGGGCGGTGAGATGATAGAGTATGTAACCCGAGAGGGTGCGACCTATGCTGAACTTCCTCATAAGTTCGAGGCAGGCACCGTGAATGTTGGCGGTGCAGTTGGTCTTGCAGCGGCTATAGATTATATCAACGATATCGGATTTGAAACCATCGAAAAGCGAGAAAACGAGCTTACCGAACTTGCATTCAACGAAATGAAAAATATACCTTACGTGAATATCATCGGTTCGGAAAAAGCTGAGGATCACCACGGTATACTAACCTTTACCATCGAGGGTGTTCACCCACACGATATCGCAGCGATATTCGATGCGGACAATATAGCGATACGCGCGGGACATCACTGCGCACAGCCTCTGCATCAGCATCTGGGTGTGCAGTCCACCACAAGAATGAGTCTTGCATTTTATAATGACGAAGAGGATATAAAGCGTTTTATCGAAACGCTGAAAACAATAAGAAGGAGAATGGGATATGACGGATAACTTTTACGGCGAGGTGCTTGCCGACCACAATCTGCACCCGCTCCACAGGCATGAGCTGCCATGTGCGACCCATGTGTGTAAGGGTCTGAACCCTACCTGCGGTGATGATATCGAGCTGCATCTTGATATACATGACGGTTTTATCACTGACGGTTCATTTACGGGATTGGGCTGCGCTATATCTCAGGCATCGGCAGATATAATGCTGGAGCTGATAATCGGAAAATCTCCCGATGAAGCAAGGTACTACGCTTCACTTTTCCATAAGATGATAGAGGGAAAGATATCCGATGAAGAACTTGAAGAACTAGAAGAGGCAGGGGCATTGCAGAACGTTTCAAAAATGCCCGCAAGAGTAAAATGTGCTCTGCTTAGCTGGAACACAATGGAGAAGCTGCTGAATGGAGGTGACAGCTGATATGAAGATCTCAACAAGAGTCGAGCTTGGTATCGTAGCGCTGGCAGATATTGCTGTTAATTCGGAAAAGGGGAATACAGTATCGTCTGCGGAGATTGCTGAAAGACAGAATATATCCCAGAAATATCTTGAACAGATAGTCCTGGGACTACGTCAGGGCGGATTTGTAAAGGGTCAGAAAGGTTCTCACGGAGGATATGTCCTCACACGTCCTGCTGAAAAGATATTCCTTTCCGAGATACTAAACGCCCTAGATAACAATATCCTTGCCGATACATACGAGGCAGATGAAGATCAGGAAAACAACAATATCAGGGCTTCGGTGAACAGCTGTCTTTGGGGAAATATCAACAACTATATGCGGCGTTTTACCGAGCAGATGTCCCTTGCCGATCTTATCAAAGAGTGTCAGAATGAACACGCTGAAAAGAAAAATTATATGTACTATATCTGATATGGACGATATAAACCCAGATAATATTTTAATAGAAAAATGACCCCCGAAGCGGACAGATCTGCGCTTTGGGGGTAATATTTTTGGTCATGAAATATCAGGGCTGGCTATATAAAACATAGAAATCTTCGCCGTCATTCACAGCCTTGACCAGTTCCATCAGTTCCTGTACAGAATGATTGTCAAGCCATTCTTTGATCTCATGCTTTGCGCATAAATAGTGAAATTGACGCTCGTCTTCATCTTTAGATTGAAACTCGGAGTATGAATCCATATCCTTCAAAGGAGTAGCTTTTTTACCGTTGTCAGTCCTTTTGACCCAGTTCTCATAGTTGTATTTTTCGCGGTAATCATTCTGTGTTGCAAGTCCTTCATCGAACCATACCGGCAGATTTCGCTGAGTGTTGGATGAAAGATATGAGTGCAGTTCAGCGTGAGTAAATTCATGTGCGACAACATCAACATTGAAATACTCATTAGATAAACAGATATAATCTTTCTTGGTAGGGAATAGAAAAGTTGTTGTGTCTTTTTCACCTATCTTGTCTGATATCTTCTTGTCGTCGCAGATGACGACCATGGTGTTATCAAGACATTGCATATCCCCGTAAAAGTTTTTTACACGTGCTTTTGCTTCTGAGGTCACTTCAAGGATCTCGTCGGGGGTCAGTGAATTATCCTTGTTGAGATATACATTATTCTCTATTTCCTGAAATTCCGGTCTGAATGGGATACTTTGGATATAGCCGATCTTTGTGAACTGAAAATACCAGACTGCTGTAATTAAAAGCAGTGCCAGTACAATAAAAATGATTAAAAATTTTTTCTTTAATCTTGCTTTCATGGTGTCCGTCTCCTTTATATTTTTTGATCTGTCTGTGATTAATATTATACTGCTAAATATTGATAATGTCAACAGTTAACTTTATATTATATCTGCTGTAAAAAATCCCCCGTCATCTGACAGGGGATTTTGAATCTATATTATCTTATCTTCAACGAACTTATCAAGCACAGCATCTATCTGTCCGCTTACCTCAAACACGCGGACGTTTTTCGATATCAGATACGCTGCTGCACCTTCGCCGATCTTCTGTACCAGCAAAGCGTCGCAGTCCGAAAGCAGCTCGATTATCTTATCGAAACGGGTAGTATCATGACCGAGGGAATGCTGACAAGCTGCAACCGCATCACGCACATCAAGAAATGTATGACCTGTTTCATTCAGCTCATATACACGAAAGAAATTCGCGTGACCGAAATGCTCGTTAACTGTAAAACCATCAGATGTTGCTACTGCAATTTTTGACATATCATATACCTCACTTTTAAAAATATCTCCTGTCGGCTGACAGGAGATATCTGCTTATTTATAAGTTGCAAGCGCAGTGTTGTAGATATCCTCTATAACTCTGAGTCCGCCTGTATAACCAACATAATTCGTTGTCATAACTATGCGGTAAGGTGTAGGACAAGCGATGGAGAGGAAGTCTGCATTGATCTCGGCTGCAAGTTCCTTATCCCAGCCGCTGCCGAGGATAAGACCTCTGCCCTTGTGTTCAAGACCTCTGATAACGTCCTGCATAGCACCTGCATCGGGGTCGAAATATACAGGGATCTCACGCTTGTCAGATGTAGCCTTGATGTCTGCTTCGATCTGTTCCTGATACTTTTTGGGAACATTATCAACGATGAACTGTTCCTTGGGTACAAGTCCTGTTTCGTGAAGCAGGAACTTTGTCAGACCAACAACATATCCCGCATCGTGGAGAATATGTACGTAGCTTGGCAGACCGTAACGGAATTCCAGCAGGAAAGTTGCGAGGTTGTCAAGCTCTTCATAGTAAGCTTTTTCCTCTTCTTCGATGAACTTTCTTGCCTTCTTTTCGTCGATCTCAGCACCCTGTTCAAGTGCAAAATCTACCACGCCGTTAAGGAACTTTGTAGTCTCGTTTGCACCTATCGGCAGATAGCCGAACTTGAAATAAGGCTGACCGTATCTGCGCTGGAGATTCTTAACTATGGGCTCGCCGTACCAGGGAGATACGAACACATTGAAGTTTGCCTTTGGAATAGTCTTCCATTCCTTTACGCCGCCCGAATGAGGTCCGAAAAGGATATTTACTTTCAGACCGAGACCTTCCAGAAGTCTCTTGTATTCTTTCAGGTTGCCCTTCCAGAACTGATCCTGATAGGGTATGGAAGCTATAACGTTCACCAGATTCTTCTCCGAACGGGATGGATTTTCTTCCTCAAAACGGCTTACATACTGGTCGATTATAGCATTCACAACTGCTGAATGTGATACATAATTGTTGGATTTGAAACCCGAAGTTTCAACGTGAACTATGGGTCTGTCCTCTTCGTAGAGGAACTCATCGGTGACGCTTGCAACGTCATCACCAACGATACCTGCGGTACATCCTGTAACGACTACCTGCAGATCGGTGTCCAGTACCTTGTAGGTATTCTTGATTATATTGCGAAGTCTGTCCGTTCCGCCGAACACAACTTCCTTTTCGCTGAAGTTCGTGCAGGGTGCAGTTTCACCGCCGGCGTAACCTGACGAACGTTCAAAAAAGCCCTTTATCATAACTCCGCAGCCTGGACCCGAGTGAAGTATCGGCACAGCGCGGGGAATAGCTACTACTGTCTGTAATGCGCCTATGGCACAGGTGTAGCGCTCCTGTTCAATCAATCCTGCCATATTGTTTCTCCTTTACTTTCCCAAGAATGTGTAAGGCTCCTGATCCAGCCACCACTTAGTGTAGGGGTTAGCTGAGTGCTTAGCCAGGTTCTTTACGAACTCATCGTTTTCGATAGTTTCGAGTATGCGCTCGCCGTAATTTACCAGACCCTCATAGCCCATACCAAAATGCTCATCGCCCACCAGCAGTGATGGTATACCAAGTTTTGCGCCCCAGAGAGTCATGCCGCCGTGACGTGCCAGAAGTATATCGGGCTTGATGCGGTTGAGTACGTTAACAAGCTCGAATTCCTGCTTGTTGCAGACGTTGTAGTTGGGTACATCACCGTAATCCGATACTGTATGTCTCAGGGTATCAGCACGCTCATCCTCGTTATCATACTGAGGATCATGGTGGAATATCGCAGCACCCTGAGGTTCCATGCCCAGCTCTTTCAGCAGAGCCAGCAGGGAGTGTCCGTGTGAAGCACCAGCGGTAACATATGCGGTCTTGCCCTTTAGTTTCTCGCGGAGAGCTTCGATCTTGGGCATATATTCTTCCTTTTTACGCTTCAGGAATTCTTCAACTTCCTTTTCCTTACCGATTATCTGACCCAGTTCTCTGAACCAGCGATCGGTCTGTGCAATACCGTAAGGGGGCGAATTGCGTATCTCGGGAACGCCGAACTGCTGTTCCAGAGCTGCACCGAGATATGAACCCAGTGTTGAACATGCCTGTATGGTCAGGGCAGCTTCACTTGAATAGCTCAGGCTGTCCACAGTTGCAAATGGTGTGATGTAGTTAGGCTCATAACCGAACTCTGCAAACCACTCACGGAAAATATCACTACCCCAGAAGTTGATAACATTGATGATATTTCTCTTCTGTCTTGCGGGCTTGATGATCTTTCTTGCAATACCGTGATATCCTGCATCAAAGCCAGATGTCCACATCTTAGAGCGGAAGCCCTCGCAGAATACTGCAACTACGGGTATTCCAAGTTCTTTCTGAGCGGCATTGGTAACGCTCTCAACATCATCACCGATGATACCTGCCGCACAGGTGGTTATAACGAATATTGCACTGGGCTTAGCGCGCTTGTGTACCTCACGGATAGCAGCTTCAAGCTTCTTACTGCCGCCGTAGATTGTATCTTTTTCCTCCAAGTTGGTGGAGTATATCTTTCTCTGTGTAGGATGTTCAAGCTGTCTGAGATATGCATTTACGCGGTAGGTGAAAGCAAACTCATGCAGGCAAGTAGAACATCCCACAGGACCGTGAGAGATTATCGCAGCGTCCTGTATAAGTGTCAGTGTGCAGGCAGCGTTTGATGTGCCGCATCCGAGACACTGGCTGAAAGAACGGTTCTTGTCCTTCATTTTTCCGCCGCAGGCAGAGCAAGCATCTACAAGCTCCTTTGCAGTTCCCTGAAATCCCGTGATCGAGTTGAGACGTATCTCACGTATCTCGACTTCGGGTATATTCAAATTAACTTTACTCATTATCAAAACTCCTATTCTTATTTTTGTTATTCTGATAAAATCAGAGTATCAAGTAAGTTATGATAAAAACACAAAGCATTGATCCATGTCAGTAATTATGAATTATGAATTGTGAATTATGAATTATCTTAGATCTTATAATCGTCCTTCAGATCGTCCATCAGACCATACTCAACAAGTATCTCTTCTAGTCTTTCCTGAGTCATGGGCTTGGGTATTACGAACATATCGTTCTGCTCGATCTTCTCTGCAAGTGCTCTGTACTCGTCAGCCTGCTTGGACTCGGGGAAGTGCTGGATAACTGTCTTCTTGCGGATCTCAGCACGCTGAACATCGTTGTCACGGGGAACAAAGTGAATCATCTGTGTGCCAAGTTCCTTAGCAAACGCTCTTACAAGTTCAGCCTCACGGTCAACGTTACGGCTGTTGCATATGATACCGCCCAGACGAACACCGCCCTGACGAGCATATCTTGCGATACCCTTTGATATATTGTTTGCTGCATACAGAGCCATCATTTCGCCCGATGCAACTATGTATATCTCCTTAGCCTTGCCCTCACGTATAGGCATTGCGAAACCTCCGCAGACAACGTCACCAAGTACATCATAGAATACATAATCCAGATCCTCGGTATATGCACCCAGTCTTTCAAGCAGACCGATAGATGTGATGATACCGCGTCCTGCGCAGCCTACGCCGGGCTCAGGTCCGCCTGACTCAACGCACTTTGTGCCCATGAAGCCTTCTTTCAGGATTGCGTCCAGCTCGATCTCGTCCTCGCCCTGATCTCTCAGAGTATCCAGAACAGTCTTCTGGTGCAGACCACCCAGCAGAAGTCTGGTGGAGTCAGCTTTAGGGTCGCATCCTACAACCATTACGTTATTTCCACGCTCAACAAGTCCTGCTGTAAGGTTCTGTGTTGTGGTGGACTTACCGATACCACCCTTACCGTATATTGCAATCTGTCTTAATTCCTTAGCCATTTTACTTTACCTCATTTCAAATAATAGTTTATATTTCTATATATAAAATACCGTATATGGTATTTTAAGATTTACTCATATATTTCATATGGTATTTTATCCGTGCGAGAATGTATCTTTTCTTGTCAATCTCTGCAAGTTCTGATATATCTCTTCACCGTAATCTTTGCCGCCTGGTATTCCGACCGCATCCGCACGGCACCGCTGGCAATGTCTGAATACATCTATATATTTTGATGCTTTCAGTATCGCTCTTTCAAGTTCCATGCAGTCAGGTTCACGGCAGTCTTTCAGTTTGTGATTTGGTATCAGCGGTATGATATTGTATATCGTAGCCCCTGCTTCCGCAACTGTTCTTGCAACTTCTTCGATATGGTCACCGTTTATCTCGGGAACGAATACCGTGTTGACTTTCAGCGTCATACCCGCATCACTGAGTATCTTTATACCTTTCAGCTGCTGCTCGATAAGTATCTCAGCGGCTTCAACACCCGTATAGTGTTTGCCGTGCCATATGATACCATCATTGAGTTTTGCTTCGATCTCTGGATCGACTGCGTTAACCGTTACCGTGAGTGAATCTATCCCCACATCCAGTATCTCCTGTGCTTTTTCGGCAAGCAGAAGTCCGTTTGTGCTCATGCATTTCACAAGCTCGGGATATTCTTCTTTTATCAGCTTGAAAGTTTCCAGTGCATATGGACTTGCAAGCGTATCGCCCGGTCCTGCAATTCCCGCAACGTGTATATCGGGACAGACCTCAAGCGCCCTTTTGATAGCATCTAAAGCTTCCTCAGGTGTTATTACTGTTCTGCTGACACCCGGTCGGATCTCGTAATTGTTGAAACTGCGTTCGCAGAATCGACATTCGATATTGCAGCTCGGGCTTATGGGAAGATGTATTCGTCCCGAACCGTTTTTCTCGCCTCTTGCAAAGCAGGGATGCTTTGTAGTCAGCTCTTCGTATGAGATCGCCATTTGTCCACCTCCCATTGTTTTTCTTCCATTAGCAGACATATTGCCTGCTCGATATCAAGCGGTATCTGATAAACAGCCTTTTCGTTTTCTTCAATATACTTCTTTGCCCCGGGTCCTATTCTTTGTGCAACTATTGCAGACACATCGCTCAGCTGTTCAAGCACTGCGCCGAACTTTGAAACTTCGTGCCAGCCTCCGTTGCAAGGGGGGCGAACTTCAACCTGATCGGTTATGTCGTATTCCTCTTTTTCAGTGTCCAGTGTCACGATATAAAACCGTTCCGCCGCACCGAAATGACTGTCTACCTTAACTCCGTCGGAGCTTGCAAATGCTATTTTAAAAACCATTAACTCACCGCTATCCGAATAATCCTGTACTGAAATATCTGTCGCCTCTATCAGGCAGTACGACCACGATATTTCCCTTTTCAATAGTTTTAGCCAGCTTTAAAGCCGCTGCCACAGCCGCCCCCGAAGACGAACCTGCAATTATGCCCTCGTTCCTTGCGAGATCGCGTACTGTTGAAAATGCTTCTTCATCGTTGACTTTTATGACCTTATCCACAAGACTTATATCCATCGTATCAGGGATAAAATCATTGCCGATACCCTCGATGTTGTAATCGGAGTGTTCGCCGCCGCCTATGGTCGAGCCTTCGGGATCAGCGAGGATACCGACTGTTTTGCCGTGTTCTTTAAGATATCTGACGATACCCGAATAAGTTCCGCCGCTTCCTGCACCTGCTACCAGATAGTCGATATCACCGTTCAGGTCATCGAATATCTCCTTGCCTGTACCCTCATAATGTGCCAGAGGATTGTTGGGGTTTTTGAACTGTCCAAGAGATATCGAATCAGGTATCTGTGCTTTCAGTTCTTCAGCCTTGCGTACTGCACCCAGCATACCTTCAGCACGGGGAGTATTTATAACCTCCGCACCAAGCGCTCTCATGAGTGCCTGCTTTTCAGCGGAAAACTTCGTCGGGACGGTGAAGATCACTCTGTAACCTCTTCCGAGTGCTGCGAATGCAATTCCCAGTCCCGTGTTGCCTGCGGTAGCTTCAATTATAGTACCGCCTTTTTTTAGGAGACCCTCTTTTTCGGCTGCCTTGACCATGTATTCACCAATGCGGTCTTTGACGCTTCCCGAGGGATTATACATTTCCAGCTTACCATAAATATGTACATCGGGGGAGACCCCCATATTTTTCAGCCTGACAAGTGGTGTGTGACCGATAAGGTCATGCATATTTTCATACAGCATATTACTTTACCTCACTTTTTGCGATAGCATGTTCAAGGTCGTTCAGAATGTCATCTATATTCTCGATACCAATTGAAAGCCTTATCAGACCATCGGTTATACCAACCTTTTTACGAATTTCTTCGGGTATCGAAGCATGAGTCATGCTTGATGGGTGGCATACCAGCGATTCAACTCCGCCGAGGCTTTCAGCTAATGTTATCAGCTCAAGGCTCTCGAAGAATGTGTTGATATCGTAGTTGTCCTTCAGCTCAAAGGATATCATCACACCGCCGTTTTTAGCCTGACGCTTGTTGACTTCATATCCCTTGTCGGTAGGAAGTCCGGGGTAATGAACACTTTTCACAGCCTGGTGCTCAGTGAGATACTTGGCAGCAGCCTCGGCATTTGCAACGTGTCTGTCGAGACGAACACCCAGTGTCTTGATACCTCTTATCAGCAGGAAGCTGTCAAAGGGAGGAAGCACACCGCCTGTGGAATTCTGTATGAACGCCAGTTTTTCGGCAAGCTCCTGAGTCTTGACTACTGCCAGACCTGCAACAACATCGCTGTGTCCGCCCAGGTATTTCGTAGCACTGTGGATAACGATATCAGCACCAAGTTCAAGAGGTCTCTGCAAATAAGGTGTCATGAAAGTGTTGTCCACGATGACCAGAAGACCGTGCTTGTGAGCTATCTCGGATATCGCACGTATATCGGTTATGGTCATCAGGGGATTTGCAGGGCTTTCGATCAGAACTGCTTTCACATCAGGTGTGATATCCTTTTCAAAAGCCTCAGGATCCTCTGTATCCGATATAGTATAGTTTATATCAAAGTGATTGAATATTTTGGAAAGCAGTCTGAATGTGCCGCCGTATACATTTGAAGATATCAGCACTCTGTCACCTGTGTTAAGCAGGCTGAGGACTGCTGTTTCAGCGGCAAGACCGCTGGCAAAAGCAAATCCTGCATGGCCGCCTTCAAGTTCTGCGATAAGTGCTTCAAGAGCTTCTCTTGTGGGATTGCCTGTTCTTGAATACTCATATCCTCTCATCTTTCCCAGACCATCCTGCTTGAATGTGGATGTCTGATAGATGGGAACGTTAACAGCACCCGTTCTTTCATCTATTGATATACCGCCGTGTATCAGCGCAGTTTCAATATTGTTGTAGCTCATAGTCCATACTTCCTTTCATATCATTCATATCTGTATAGTATGATTTATATCGTGACTATATTGTACAACATATTCTTCCATTTGTCAACACCTAAATGTGATAACGTTATCACGCTTTCAGATGTAGTATTCAGGTTCGTTCAATTCCCCGTAAGGACGGCAGCTTTCGCGTATTATCAGCGTTCCTTCCACTTCCAGTCGTGAGATTATCCTGTGTCCGCCTTTTATGCGGTCCAGCAGAAGCATCAGCGAAAAGCGCACCATCTCGTTTTTAGGTAGTGATATCGTTGTCAGCATGGGCTTGGTGTATTGTGCTGCATCGATATCATCATTGGATATGATGGATGGTGAATATATCTTTGATCTTCGGCGGTTAAGAGCTTTAAGCATACCCACCGCAAGGATATCATTTGCACAATATATACCCGATGGCGGATCGGCAAGTCCCGAAAAGTATTCCAGAGCCGCTATGCCGTTGGCTTCATTCGGGGTAGTATCGAAGATATAGTCGATATCCGGTGAAAGATGAAATGTGGTCATCGCCGCCTGATATCCGTTAAATCTCGATTCGTTATGGCAGTCACCAACATATCCTATCTTCGTGTGACCAAGTTTTGCAAGATAAGCGATCGCCGTGCGGGCTATCCTGCTGCCGTCGCAAAGCACCTCATCGACTTCATAATTGGTCGAGTTTCGGTTTATCGAAACGATATTCTTCTCCTTGGTCTTCAGCTGTTTAAGAGCACGGCTCGTAGCCTTGCCTATGATGATTAGTCCGTCTGACTTATGCGTACTGTCTCGGTAAAGTTCTTCCACCAGATTCTGCAGCTTGTCACTTTGTATTATCTTCTCATCTGAAAACTCACTTCGATGCCATACGTTGTTGACTATACAGCTGCTGTTTCTCAGCTCTTTTTCGAGTATCATCAGCAGCTCATCATAGAATGGGTCTGCTGCACCGCTGCCCAGGTGGGTAACAAGGATATTTATATGATATATCCTGTCCTCATTCCTGCCGCCCGCTCTCAGGGATCGGGCATTGGCATTCGGGATATAATTTATCTCACGGGCAGCTTCTATGACCCTTTGCCTAACTTCCTCACTGGAACATTTATGGTTCGGGTCGCTGAGTATCCTGCCCACGGTAGATACCGATACTCCTGTCATTTTTGCTATTTCTTTCAGAGACATATTTTTGCTCCCCTCTGTGAAATATATGTAATCCTATCTGACATATATGATTATAACATTTTATCTCCTACTTGTCAACTAGGTATTTGTGAATTTTTTGTTATTCCACTTATATCAAAAAGACATCTCCGTATATTACGGAGATGTCCAGATATCAGAATAATTACAGCAGTCCTGCCGCCTTGAAAGCCTGTTCGAGGTCTTCGATGAGATCGTCAGCATCCTCTAAGCCTGCAGAAATACGAATCAGATTGCGCGGTATCTCAGCCAGCTTGAACTCATCCTCGGTCAGCTCAGAGTGAGTTGTATTAGGCGAGTCAACTATGAGAGAACGTGCGTCACCGAGGTTTACATGATAGTGGAAAAGCTTGATGTTGTTAAGGAACTCAGCCTCCTGTTCGGGTGTGCCCTTTATGCCGAAGGACAGCACTCCGCCGCCGCCGTTTGTGAGGTGCTTGTCAGCCAGTTCTTTGAACTTGTAGCTTGCAAGGCTTGGGTGGCGTACCCATTCAACAGCAGGTGAGCTCTCAAGATATGCAGCGATCTTTGCAGCATTTCTTGACTGTTTTGCAACACGCTCTGAAAGTGTCTCAAGACCGATGATACCGAGATATGCATCCTGAGGTGAGAGCGCAGCGCCCAGCAGGTTCAGGTAAACGAGTATAGCGCGGAATATAAAGAAGTTATCGGGGAAGATATCCGCAGGGGCTTTACCGCCCAGCATTACTATGGGCTTGTAGAACTGAGGATATCTCTCCTTGGTGTACAGTGACATATCGCCGTTGTCAAGTATAAGACCCGCGATGATATTTCCGTGACCTGTCAGCGCCTTTGTTGCGGAATATACAACGATATCAGCACCGTGTTCGAGAGGTCTGTAAAGGTAAGGTGTTGCAAGGGTGTTATCAACTACAACAGGTACGCCATGCTTGTGAGCAACTTCCGATATAGCATCGATATCCAGCAGATAAGCGTTGGGGTTGCTGATGGATTCAACATATATCGCCTTAACATCGTCGGTTATCTCAGCATCCAGTTTTGCAGGGTCAAGTATAGCTTCTGTGAGCTTGATATTAATACCGAACTCGGGGAACAGTCTGTCAAATGCATCTATCGTTCCGCCGTAAACGTAGGGTGAAGCAAGTATCGTTCCGCCGCCGACTGCCAGATTCAGCAGTGTGTAGCTTATAGCCGCCATGCCCGAACCTACTGCAACAGCGTTCTTTGCGCCGTCAAGAGCCTTTACTCTCTCAGCGAAATAGTTAACAGTGGGGTTGCCAACACGTGTATAAAGATATCCCGCTTCCTTATATGTAAAAAGATTCTGCGCGTGCTCGGTATTCTTGAAATCGTAAGCCGCTGTCTGATATATGGGGGGCGAGATAGCGAGGTTGTTATCCAGAGGACTGTAACCTGCCTTAATTTTCTTAGTATCAAATCTTAAATCTGCCATAATGATCTTCCTTTCGGTGTTGTTTTGTTTTCGATGTTTACAGTTTACCCGAAAACAGTAAAAAGGTCAACGATAAAAGGTGATATCGTTGTCATACAACTGTCGATCGATAGTCAAATCCAGTCTGTTATGGGTATCGATATGCACGATTTTCAGTATATAATCAGAGCGTTTTATCGAAAACGTGACAACGTTATCTGCTTGTAGAATCGGGAGTTTTTGACATTAAATTCAGCTGATTTGCAGATATATGATATATCATCTGTGAGATGATAAGAATACGTTATCATATATGGCGTTTGTTATAAAATATCCTTATTAGTCCTGATAAACAGTGTTTATCGGTTCGGGCTTTGCGTTCTTTTTAAGACTCAGTTTCAGCTCCTCGATATACCTTTCTCCTATCTCACTGAGAGCTCCGTGCTTCTTTCGGATATATCCTATCTCCATAACTGTATTGTGATTTTCGCTGTCCTCACGGAACGGTACAACAACATAATCACTACCGTTCATTTCCTCACAGAGTATTCCCGAACACAGTGTATATCCGTACAGAGTTTTCATAAGCTCACCCATAGCGGCACGGTCAGTAGCCTTTATCATTCTAGGATAGATATTCTCGCTGAGTATTTCCTCGGCAAATAGATATCCGTTGCTTCCGTTTTGCTCAAATGAAAGACAAGGGTATGGCGCAAGCTGTTCAAGCCCAATAGATTCTTCACCCGCAAGAGGGTGCCCGCGCCACATATATACATATGCGCGGCATTTTATCAGCCCTGTAAATTCCAGCTCGTTCTCTTCCAGAAGTTTCGTTATAGGCTTGCGGTTGAATGAACTGATATACAAAACACCTATCTCGCTTTTTAAACTGCCCACATCGTGTATGATATTCAGTGTCTCGGTCTCTCTTATGGCGAATTCAAATTCAAGTGTGCCAAACTGCTTAACCGTCTCAATAAATGCACTTACGGCGAAGGAATAATGCTGGGTCGATACACCGAATTTTCGCTTCATATCCTTGTTGATATATTTTTCGCATACAAGCTCGTACTGCCTGTACAGCTGTCCGATACTGCAAAGAAATTCCTCGCCCTCTGCTGTGGGCACAACGCCCTTTGGTGTGCGCAGGAATATCTCAGCACCTATCTCGCGTTCAAGTTCACGTACTGCATTTGTAAGGGTCGGCTGAGATATCCCCAGCTTGTCTGCCGCCTTGTTCATTGAACCGCTCTCGCTTATCATAAGCGCGTAATTTATCTGTTGAAGTGTCATACTGTTCTCCTTTTCACCGTATAAACTAAAACGCTCATCGGTAGTATTATCTCGATGAGCGCCCAAAACTTTTTCCGAAAGACTTCTATACAAGATATGTGTCAGATATGCATAGCATCCATAGCCTTGATATATTGCAGGCTTGGTATGAATATCCCGTCGTGCTGCCTGCCGATGTATACCTGTTCGCCTTCTTTATATACCATCAGCTGTGCGATAGGTACGTCATTCCACTCACTGTCGTCAAGGGCAGTTGTGGAGAATAAATACCCCGAATCCAGTTTACGATACAGCATTGTGTCTTTCATATTTTTATGTATATAAAGCAGCTCTCCGTCATATATCATGAGATTCAGCTTGTTTTTGTGTGACATCTCCTTAATGAAATTATCCACAAGTTCGCAGCGCTCCTGCTGTGAAAGTTCGCCATTCTGCTGAGCGCTGTTCAGTGTATCCATCAGGAATAAAAACAATCTTTCCGAATCGGTATCACCGCTTTGATTGTTAAGGTATGGTATCAGACTGCTGCCTGAATATATCGTCCCATTGTGGATAAGTGTCCATTGTCTGCCTGTTATATCCCGCCCTGTGAAAGGGTGACAGTTTTCAAGCTTTATCGAGCCCACGGTCGCAAATCTGATATGCCCCAGAGTAGTGGTCTGGTCTTCGAGAGTTTGCAGCAGCCGTTCAACGGCAGCACTGTCAGATGCTCGTTCACATCCTCTTATCAGCCTGTCACCGTACATTATTCCCCAACCGTGAGGATTGCTTGCACTGTGAGAGAAAAATTCTTTGAGCTGTTCTTTGATATCTGTTGGTCTGGCGGCAGAAAAGCCGATAAGTTCACACATCTGTATCACCTTCTATCCGTAGATTTTTTCATTTATAATTTTGCTGCAAATGCGGTCGCTGAGTTTTGCTTTTTCATAAGCTATGACATTCTGATATTCGTTATTGTCAGAAAAACGCTCCGACATTTTATCGAGAATCTGCCCTGCACGTTCAAGTATCGGGGTACCATCTATGGTCACACCTTCAAGGTCAAGCAGTGCGGCATTTCTGTGATTATGTACAGCCTGGACCTGCAATTCATCGGTGTATTCAAAATCAGGCTGTTCCGAAAGATATACTGCAAGCAGATGAGCAAAGCGCAGATCATCCGCATTGATACCCAGCGGTTCCAGCGGGTTGAGGTCAAACATTCTCAGCTCAATATGGCTTACACCATTTGCAAAATTCTCGATACTGTTTTCACCCTTTGGTTTCAGCCTTATTGGCAGATACAGCTCACTTGCCGAAAACAGCTTTCCCTCGTTCACATACTTCTGAATACTGTCAACATATGATGAAAGACTATCAAATTTCAGAGTAGGTACAAAGCTGTTCCAGTACCCTTTTTCGCTGCTCCTTATGGAAGAATATCTGCTGACAGTACCACCCTTTTCTCCGTCTTCATAAAGCGAACGGTCATGTATTGGACTTGCAGCAGTAAGCAGAAGCGGTAGCCAGCTGTGCCTGCTTAGCTGTTTGTAAAGCCTGAGATAGAATCTATTTTTGAATTCGGAAAAATCTTCGCCTGATGATATGCTTTTCAGATATTCGTCATCAAATGAGAAGTTGAAATGTATTCCCGAAAAGAGCATCAGCCTTTTACCGTATCGTAATTCAAGCTTTTCGCGGTAGAAACGCTTGCTTGAAAGATCACCCTTGAAATCAGCAACAGGTATCTCGCTGTCGTCCGAAAAATGCGGCGGATTACTGTAAAGCCAGATGCGCTCATCCATATCATCGAGGGCTTTTCTAACCTTTTTATCCAGACGATCAAGCTCTTTCATAACATCATCAACGCTTGAACAGACAGGCGTTACCAACTCTATCTGATTTTCACAGAAGTCGCGGGTTATCTCGCCGTCATCCTCAAAAGGATGCGCCGTCTGTGAAAGTCTGCCGTTTTTATCAACACGCAAAGTCTCGCGTTCCAATCCGAAATTTCCTTTATATATAAGCTGATTTTTCATTTGTCCTCCTTAATACAGAAGCTGTTTTTATGTGACCTTATCATTCAGGTTCATATTTCAGAATTATTCCTATTAAATCAATATGATATATAGATTATATCATATAAATCCTATAATGTCAATATGAATTGTTGTAAACGAATTGTTAACACTGTAATATTTAATAAATGACATAAAAAACAGCGCGGACAACTCACCATCATCCGCGCAGTATATCAGAATTCATAAGGTGTTATCTGATAAACAAAATAGTTCAGCCAGTTTGAAAACAGCAGGCTCGAAGCCGATATCCAACTACTCTCGGGCTCTTTATCGGGGTCATCATCGGGGAAATAATTCTTCGGTATATCAGGTGAAATACCCTTGTCGGTATCACGGATATACTCCTCAGCCAGCCTGTAAAGATCATACTCAGGGTGACCGTTCACGAATATGTTCTTTCCGCCGTCGCTGACGATATATACACCTGTCTCATCGGATTCAGCGATTATCGAAAGCTCATTTATTTTCAGTATCTCATCTCTGCTGATGCCAGTATATCTGGAATGAGGTGCATAGAAATTCCTGTCAAAGCCACGCACCAGTTCGCTGCTTGGATCTGTGACAGTGTGCCTGAATATTCCCGAAAGCTTTTTGTCAAGATCATATTTTGGCACACCATAATGATAGTAAAGCCCTGCCTGAGCCGCCCAGCAAAGGTACAGTGTAGAGGTTACGTGTATCCTGCTCCATTCAAATATCGCCGAAAGTTCACCCCAGTAATCAACATCCTCATAAGCAAGCTTTTCAACAGGCGCACCGGTGATGATCAGACCATCATAATACTTGTGCTCTATCTGATAAAAGGGAAGATAGTTTTTCAGCAGATAGCTCATGGGCGTATTCTTATATTTATGAGTTGTGAGCCTTATAAATGTAACTTCGATCTGCAAAGGTGAATTGGAAAGCAGGCGCAGAAGATGACGCTCGGTCTCTTCCTTGTCGGGCATTATATTCAGCACAGCTATTTTAAGCTCTCTTATATCCTGATGCATCGCGCGTTCTTCAGTCATTGCAAAGATGTTTTCCTTTTTCAGCTTTTCAATAACGGGCAGTGTTTCTTTCAATCTAATAGGCATATGCTCGCTCTCCTTTTTATTTATTATAGTTTTCATATATGATTAATATGTTTTTAGATTATAACACATTTTTCCGACCCTGTCAATAGCTGTTTTTAAATTTTTTTTCGCGAATTTTTCTATCTTATATATCAACTGATCTCATGTTGTTTCAGCCGATATCCGCCGTCTATTAAGCGTTATAAATATCTTTTATAACAAACCTATTTTACGATAACGTATTCTTATCGTTTCACAAAAATCACCTCTTATGTAATATTTCTGCGACTAAATGCCCTTGAAAACCCCTTTGTTTTCGGAAAAGATATCGTTATCACGAATGACAGAAATACTATCATAAAACGCAATATCGGATACAGATTCTCCCATAAATCTCATACAGATCGGTATATATCAGCAATTGAAAAGACAACGTTATCACATTTACAAATTGACTTTTGCCTTGTTTTCGGATAAACTTTAGTCATCGCAAAAAACGATAGCAAACACAAAGGAGTTTTGGAAATGAAAAAGGAAAGTATTTTTGCAGCAATAATGGCATCGGCAATTATGCTGGCATCGTGCTCGGTAAGCGAACAGGGAAGTTCTGATAATGGAAAAAAGGGTGCTGGTAATAATGCCGCACAAAGCACAGGCGATTTCAAATACGGTAAGATAGATATCCCCGGCAAGGACGGTGCCCTCTGCGGCGCACCTATTTATATAGCTTATGAGAACGGCTATTTTGCCGAAGAGGGCTTTGATGTAACTCTCATTTCTGCTGATTTTGAAACAAGAAAGATAGGTCTTAACAACGGTTCTATCCCAATAGTAAACGGAGATTTCCAGTTCTTTCCCTCTATCGAGAACGGAATAAACGTAAAAGTCGTCGATGGTCTGCATGAGGGCTGTATCAAATTTGCGGTAAATCCCGATTCCGATATCAAGTCTGTTGAAGACCTGAAAGGCAAGAAGATCGGTGTTGACGAGATAGGCGGCACACCTCATCAGGTGGCATCTCTCTGGCTTGAAAATGCAGGCATCTCCGCTGACCCTTCTGACGGTGAAGTAACATTCCTGCCCTACTCAGACGGCAATCTGGAGTTTGAGGCGCTGGCAAGCGGCGAGATAGATGTAGCAGCCCTCTGGGATCCGCTTGGTTCTATCCACGAAAAAGCAGGCGATGTCCGCATACTTTTCGACCTTGGTACAGACCCATATTTCGCAGATCATTTCTGCTGCTTCCTCTACGCATCTAACAAGATACTTGAAGAAGATCCCGAAGAAGTAGCAGCTCTCCTCAGAGCATACCGCAAGGCTCAGGAGTGGATATACGAAAATCCTGAGGAATCGGTTGATATCATAATCAATAAGAATTACGCTTCCATCGAGGACAAGGAACTTGCAGTTGATCTGATAAAGAGCTACGGTTTCCCGTCAGCCGCCGAGCATGATGAAAACTGGGATACTCACGTTGAAGAGGACGTAAAGTACTTCGTTGACGGTCTGGCAAAGATAGGCTACCTCAAAAGCGACCCCGACCAGTTCGCAAAGGACATTTATCAGAAAGTTGAAGTAAAATAGTAATCAGTAAAGAGAGGAGATACGGTAACGTATGAATGGACAGATAGCTTTAAAGGGCAGCCTGCAAAGCGCAGCTGAAAAGGAAAAGCCGACTGCCGAAAAGAAAGTGAAATGGGGATACAGGCACAACGGCTATTATGCCCTGAAAGCACTGCTCACCATATCGGGTTTTGTTGCTGCGATAATAGTAAATCTGGTATTCCCCCAGAAAGCGGCAGTCGAATTTAAGACCTATGTGATAAACACACTCGGTCTCAGCATCAGCCTTAATATAAACGATGCATATATTTTTCTGCTGGCTGCTCTGATACTGGTATTTTTATGCGTTGGAATCGTGTCGCTGAAAGATAAGGACAAGCGCAGAAAATTCTGCAAAGCCGCAGCGTTCAGGTTTGCTCTGGGTATCGCTCTGGCTGTGTGGGATATCGGCGGAACAAAAACCCAGGTGTTCGCACAGCCTTTCTTCCCGGGACCTGCACAGGTCATCGAAGCATATCTTGCCGATGGCGAGTACGTAGTACAGAACACTCTATATTCCCTCAGATTATACGCAGCAGGATTTTCTTGCGGTGTACTTCTGGGAGTTGGTACAGGAATACTTATCGGCTGGTTCCCGAAAGTATATTACTGGGTATTCCCGATACTGAAAATCACAGGCGTTGTCCCCGCAGTTGCATGGATGCCTTTCGCCCTGACTTTACTGCCTAATTCATTCACAGCAGCAGTATTTCTCATCGTGATATGCGCATGGTTCCAGATAGCTTTCCTTACAGCTCAGGGCATACAGTCAACACCAAAGCAGAACTATGAAGCCGCAAGGATACTCGGAAGTTCGCAGGTCGGTCTGATATTCAACGTTGCAATACCCCATGCTATGCCCGATATCTTCACAGGCATAAGTTCAGCAAATGCCATGGCTTTCACTACCCTCGTCATGAGCGAGATGCTGGGTCAGCCCGGTGGACTGGGTTACTATATAAACCAGTCGAAAGTATGGAGCGCATATTACAAAGTGCTGGCAGCCATCGTCATAATGGCAGTGCTGTTCTCGCTGATAAATCACATAATAGGACGTATCCAGAAGCGTGCGCTGCGCTGGCAGGAAGGAGTGCTGAAAAAATGAGCAGTACCATATCGGTAAACAATGTAAACAGAATATATTCCGATGCCGAGGGCAACAAAGTCAACGCACTATATAATGTTGACCTTGATATCCATCCCGGTGAGTTCATTTCCATAATAGGACCCTCAGGCTGTGGAAAGACCACACTGCTTCGTCTTATAGCAGGCCTTGATAAACCGCAGTCGGGTGAACTTACCATAGACGGCAGCAGAATAACAGACGTTTCTCCAGAACGCGGATATGTTTTTCAGCAGGGCGGTCTGTTCCCCTGGCTGAATGTTGAGAACAATATAGCCTACGGTCTGAAAGCACGCAAAGTCTACAAGAAAAACAAGGACAAGATAGGCAGATATATATCAATGGTGGGTCTTGACGGTTTTGAGAAATCCTATCCCCACCAGATATCAGGCGGAATGGCACAGCGTGTTGCCATAGCAAGAGCCCTTATAAACGAACCGAAAGCTCTTCTCCTTGATGAACCTATGGGTGCGCTGGATTCCTTCACCCGCGCAGATCTTCAGGACAAAATACTTGAACTCTGGAAAGAAAACGGCATTACAATGATACTCGTCACCCACGATATCGACGAGGCGATATATCTCAGTGACAGGATAGTAATCATGACCCCGCGTCCGGGAAAGATCAGCAAGATTATCGATGTTGATCTCCCAAGACCCCGTCACCGCGGCGGTTCGGAATTCCTTGCTATGAGAAAATCCATACTCGAGCATTTTGAACTTGCGCAGGCACAGCCTCAGCCCGAGTATATGATCTGAGGAAGAATAATTTTTATGAAAGAAAAAATATATGACACAGCAGAACTGGTCTTGTCGCTTTTGCTGACCATAGGCTCGCTGACAATTTTCAGAGCCTGCGATTCGGAAGAGGGCAGACATATGGCTTGCCACTGGGCACAGAATGCGTTCGCAGTTATTGGCATAGTTTTGGTACTTCAGACATTTGCCAAGATGATCATAAAGCTAAGAGGAATAAAGACAGGTCTTGCCATAAGCATATTCACACTTGCGGTGGCAGTGATATTTATTCCGGGAACAGCCATAAACCTCTGCATGATGAAGACCATGCGCTGTCACACAGTGTTCAGACCTGCCGTTACCGTAACAGCATCACTGCTTGCTGTGGTCTCCCTTATAGATGCTGTGACTAACTTCAAAAGAATGGAGAAAGATAAATGAAACTGAAAACTCTGCCGCTGAAAAATCTTAGAAAAAAGCCATTCAGGACAGGTGCACTTGTGCTTATCGCGGCGCTGATGACGATTGCTCTTTTCGGCGGTTCGGTGGCGGCGGCAAGCATGAAAAACGGTCTTGACAGCCTTGAACAGCGGCTGGGTGCTGATATAATCGTCGTTCCCGAAGATGCAGAAGCTAAAGTCGAACTTGAAAATATACTTCTTCAGGGTACTCCGGGATATTTCTATATGGATAAGTCCATAGAGGAGCAAATAGCGTCGATAGAGGGTGTTGAACTAACCTCGCCGCAGTACTTCCTGGTTTCTGCAAATGCAGAATGCTGCTCAGTTCAGGTGCAGATCATCGGTTTTGATGAAGATTCCGATTTTTCCATAAAGCCATGGCTGAAACAGTGCTATGACGGCAAACTTGGTGAGAATGAGATAATCGTTGGTTCATCTCTTTCCACAAAGGTGGGTCACACGCTGAAACTTTACGGCGTTGACTGCAAGGCAGTGGGCAAACTTGATGCAACGGGAACAGGGCTGGACACAGCGATCTATACCACCCCTGAAACAGTCCGCACACTGATAAAGGCATCAATGGAAAAGGGGATTGGTGTCCTTTCAAAGCAGAGTCCCGATGATGTCATATCCTCGGTTTATATAAAAGTCAAGGATGGTTATGATATCTCGCAGGTGGTTGGGGAGATAAATCTCCGCGTTGACGGTGTTGAAGCTGTCCGCACCCGCTCCATGATAACGGGTACTGCTGACAGACTTTCGGCAATTTCGGGAAGCATCGGCATAATAAAAACAGCAGTTTGGATACTCGCGGCGGTGATACTGACAGCTGCATTTTCCGTGCTGGCAGGTGTCCGCAGGCGTGAATTTGCAATTATGCGGACCATAGGTTTTTCCAGAAAACAGCTTGGTGCAGAGGTCTTTTCGGAAAGCACTATCATATGTGCAGGCGGGATAATCGCAGGTATCCTGCTGACGGCGGTTACGGTTTTCCAATTTGGAAGTCTTATAGAACAGCGCACAGGACTTCCATATCTTTCGCCTGATATTTTCAGCAATATCAGATATGCGGTCATCACTGCTGTGGCAGTTCTGCTGACAGGTGTGATATCCTCGGCATATTCGGCATACAGGCTTAGCCGTGCGGATACGGGAAATATTCTAAGAGAGGGTGACTGATATGAATATCATTGCAGAAAACATAAGCAAAAGCTACATCAAAAAAGGCAGAAAAATCCGTCAGGTCACAGCAGTAGAAACCACATCGGCTGAGTTTGAAAGCGGTAAACTTACAGTCATTTTCGGTCGATCGGGCAGCGGAAAAACAACTTTTCTGAATATCCTTTCAGGTCTTATCAAGCCGACTTCGGGCAGGGTGAAATATGAAAGCAAGGATATTTTCACACTTAACGACAGCGAACTTTCAAAATTTCGTGCCGAAAATATAGGATACATTCCGCAGGGTCAGAGCTCTCTCGGTGCGCTCACTGTTCTCGAAAATCTGCTTCTTCCCGCGGCACTTATCGGCAGAAATATACCCGATAATGAAGTAGAAGAAATTCTGAAAACAGTAGGTCTTGCAGAACTGAAAGATGCCTATCCCAATGAACTTTCGGGCGGCGAACTTAGAAGACTCGCAATAGCAAGAGCACTTGTGAATAAGCCCTCAGTGATATTCGCCGATGAACCCACAAACGATCTTGATGACGAGAATACGCAGATAATTTTTGAACTGCTGAAAAAAACAGCTGAACAGGGAACGGCAGTTATTTCAGTCACCCACGACACCACAGCGGCAGATTTTGCCCATAAGATATACCGCATGGATGCGGGAGTTTTGACAAAACAGGAGGGGATAAAACGTGAGATCGCGTAAAGGTAACATAAAAGATCTTGAAGAATTAGCAGCAATAGAGAGTAACTGTTTTCCGCCAGAACAGGCTGCGGGGCTTGAACAGTTTCGTGCACGGCTGAAAAAATATCCGAATCATTTTTTAGTGCTTTGCGATGACAACGATAAGATAATTTCGTTTATAAACGGCTTTGTTACCAACATTCCAGATCTAACGGACGAGATGTACGTGAAGCCCGAAATGCACAATGAAAAAGGTTCATGGCAGATGATTTTCGGTCTTGATACCCTGCCCGATCACAGGCGCAGAGGATACGCACAGACACTCATGAACGAGTTTCTGTCAATAGCAAAATCCGAAGGCAGACGTGGTGCAGTTCTCACTTGCAAAGAATCTCTTATAGGATTTTATGAGCGTTTCGGTTTTGTCAACGAAGGTATTTCGGAAGGCTCAGTGATAGGTGGAGTAAAATGGTATCAGATGAGGAGATCATTCTGATGAGAAAAACGATAATAGCGGCATTTACAGCGCTGCTTCTTACAGGCTGCGGAGCTTCTGCAAATGCAGATGTTGCCGAAGTCAGAAAACCGCAGACGGAAATTAAGACCCAAATCTCTGATGTCAGCAGCGGAGAGTATGATACATTTTTCGGCGTACTGATGGACGAGTGCTGTTCAGATATCGAAGACCCCGCGATACACGAAACGAACTGTATGTTCATGGAGGGGTGTCGTGAAAGCGGATATGGTCTTGATATTCAGAAGGAGGATGGTTCGTGGAAATTCTATATGTTCGATGAAGCAGGGCAGCAGCTCACCCTTGAATATCTTGAACAGACAGAGCGTGTTGACGGGCTTTATGTCACCGTAACGGGTACTATGGAAAATGAGGTAATAAAAGTAATATCAATTGAAGAAAGTTGAGGAAAGAGAAATGAAGAACAGAATTATCAGAAACAGTGCAGCAGTGCTTGCATCATTTGTGATCGCAGGAGCAGCAATTTCATCGAATACAGCTTTTGAAGTTTCAGCCGAACAGACAGAAAATGTAAAGGTATTGGTTACAGATTATGCCGACCTCTGGACAAGCACCGATATAACCGTTGAGGAAGGTACAACAGTTCAGTGGTATGTTTCCGTTCCCGAGGGTACCGAGCCAAGGGGCTGCGGTGCAACTGTAAAGATACCCGGTCTGGGATTCGGCACTGACACTCACAATAAGGAAGAGGGTCATATTGTTTTGCAGCAGGGCGAGAACTTCATCTATGAGTTCACACCCGATGAGCCCGGTGATATCCTTTTCACCTGCTGGATGGGTTCAGGATGCCACAAGAATTATATCCATGTAACTCAGGCAGCTCCTGCCCTGGTAGAAGATTCAAGTTCCGCCGAAGTAGATGCTCCCGAAAGCACAGTATCTTCTGAATCGGCTCCGGAGTCCGCACCCGAGAGTGTATCAAATGCAGACATATCTTCATCGGCAGCAGATACATCTGTTTCAGAAAGTTCGGCATCATCGTCTTCAGTATCTGAAAGCTCTTCCAAGACCACAAGCACTTCAAGCAGTGCAAATACGGCAAACGCAAATTCAAACAGTACCAACAGCAACCCCAAAACAGGAAAGTCCGTTATTGGAAGTACACTTGCATCTTTGATCCTGATAGGCAGTGCGGCATTTATGATTAGAAAAAGGAAAAACTAATAAGCCCCTTTATATAGATACATAAAAGTCGAATTATCCGGAAAATGTATCCATGAAATAATATCTGAAAAAGCAAAAGACGAGGAGTTGCTGACCTCGTCTTTTGCATTTTTTTGTATATCACACAGCCGTCCTCATCTTTGTAGTCTCGCGCTGTGCCATTACAAGTTTATAGTACACGCCCTTCCGGCTCATCAGCTCCTTGTGAGTTCCCGTTTCCGCAAGTCTGCCCTTATCCAGCACAAAAAGACGGTCTGCGTTTGAAAGCGTTGACAGCCTGTGTGCTATGGCGATGGTCGTCCTGCCTTCGGTCAGGCGGTCAAGCGCTTGCTGTATCTGCTTTTCTGTTTTGGTATCAAGGGAAGCCGTCGCTTCATCGAGTATCAGTATCTTAGGGTCGCGCAGTATTGCCCTCGCGATGGCGATACGCTGACGTTCACCACCTGAAAGTTGAAAACCCTTGTTTCCGACTTTGGTATTGTAGCCGTCGGGAAGCTTCACAATAAAATCGTGAGCGTTAGCAGTCTTAGCCGCGCGGATTATATCCTCAAAAGATGCAGTCGGGTCAGCGTAAGCGATGTTGTCATAAACGCTTCCGTCAAACAGGAAAGTTTCCTGCAGCACCACACCTATCTGTGAACGCAGACTGTTCTGTGTGATATTTTTTATGGGAACGCCATCGATGCTTATCTCACCCTCGGTGCAGTCGTAAAGGCGCATGATAAGATTTATCATTGTGGATTTTCCTACGCCCGAATGTCCCACGATTCCGATCATTTCGCCCTTATTAATCTTGCAGGATATCTCTTTCAGCACAGGGTCGTAGGCTTTGTATCCGAAACTCACATCGCTGAATTCGATTTCGCCGTTGATTTCTATCTCACGCGAATCCTCATTATCCATAATATCCGAACGCTCGTCCAGTATCTCGAATATTTTACCCGCCGAAACAGAAGCGTCCGCAAAGGTTCTCGGGATATATATGAACCAGCTGAGGGGTCCGTAAAGCATGGAAACATAGGTTGTGAACTGCACCAGCTGACCTAAGCTCATGGTCTCGCCGAGAACGCTTTTTCCGCCGAAATACAGCACAAAATAATTTCCCGCCGTAATAAGGAACCATGAAAAGGGCATCGTCAGATACCATATCGTTTCGGCACGGATATTCATTCTCGCCAGCTTTTCCGAACATTCATTGTAACGAACAGCCTCACGCTTTTCGCTTCCGTAAGTCTTTACCACGCGTATACCGTTAAGGATATCGTGCAGAAGTTCACCGTGATGTGTGCTGTATTTCCATACTCTAGTGTAGTTTACCGCCATGATCTCGTGGAGCTTTTTGGAAAGCATGAGTACAAAGGGTATGGGTAACACCGCCATAAGTGCCAGCTTCGGGTTCATGGTGAATAGCAGTACGCCGATGACTACAACCGAGAATATATCAACGATAGCATCCTTACCGTTCGCGGTTATGAAATCTTCCAGCTTAGCCGCATCGTTGGATATACGGTTTATAAGTTCGCCAGCTGTGCGTCGCGAGATAGCGTTCATCGAAAGCTGCTGAGATTTCCTGAACACAGATTCGCGGATATTCCTGCCGATATTCAGCGATACTTTAAAGCTGTGCTTCATATTGAAATAGTTGAACACGCCCTCAATTATTTTAAGCACCATCATCGATACGCCTATCAGTATGATACCCGCAAGGTGTTCGTTTTTCGGAGTGATGTATTTATCTATCAGCAGCCTGTCCAGATAAGGATATGATACCCATACCGCCTGCGACAGCACCGTGCAGATCAGTGCGATAATAAAACTTTTGCGGTAGGGGAGTATCATTTTCACCAGCCGCAGCATGGTAGAAGTTTTGCTTTTGCAGAAGACACATTCGCTGCTGCCCTCCAGCGGCATACCGCATTTCGGACAGACAGGTTCGTCTGCTCCGGTGTCCCTGATAAGTTCATTTGTGCGTATGTAGTGACTCAGCAGCTTTGCTACTTCGCCGTAACGCGGAAAAAGATCTTGAGAAAATCCGCACAGCCCGATGACTTCGCCATTCGCGGTCTTTCCCTGTATCATGGAAGTTCCAACTCCGCGGCGGACGAAAAATTCTGTAAAGTCCGATATCTTGTACACTTCTTCAGCTTTGCCGTCTATGTATATACGGATATCTGTGTCAGTAACAGCGAATATTCCGTCACATTTATCGCCGCTTTCCGTGAATCCGAAGGGCAGTGAATACACTATCCCGCTGTCATTCTCGGGCGGCAGCTTCAAGATAAGCTTCATGTTTATCAGCCTCCTTTGCTATGGGTAATTTTGCCTGATGCCTGATATTACGTGAACATCTCCAGTACCGCAAGGCTCTTTTTGTCAAGCTTGTGTATATCTTCGCAGAAATACTTGTTTCCGTCTGCATCGTTGACGTACAGATAATTATCCGAAAGCATACGGAAGTTCTGATACCAGTCCTTGACGCATATAGTTTTCTCGCCTGAAGTCGTCAGAGACTTCACGAAAATCGAGCCTTGCATATTATCACGGATATTGTAAACCTTTAGTATCTCAGGCATGAAGTACTTGTATTTAAGATAGTTGTCCAGTATATTGTACTGCTCTTCATCGAGATCAGCCATATCCTTGATGACCCCTATCTCCCTGAATTCCTGCTCCTCGTTCTCATATGAAAGGCTGATATATGTGATTTTTGAGAAGAAAGGTATGAGCCTTGTGGGGTCTGTTTTGTGATATGTTTTACCCTCATATTCAAGGGTCAGAAATCCGCTTTTTTCATGTGTGAAATGTATCTTTTTACAGTCGAGGAGGTTCAGCTCATCGACCTTGTATAACTCTTCGTTGTTAGTCATGTTTTGCCTCCTTAGTTGTTGATGAATCCCAGGGCTTCAAACTGCATTTTGTACAGCTCGAAATATTTGCCTTTCTTTGCTATGAGTTCATCATGTGTTCCTGTTTCTTTAAGTTCGCCGTTCTCGATCACGCAGAGCATATCTGCATCACGGAGAGTCGAAAGCCTGTGGGCTATTGAGATTATTGTCCTGCCCGATTTCAGATTATCTATCGCCGCTTGTATCCTGCGCTCCGTGCGGGTATCCATCGCGGCTGTGGCTTCATCGAGTATAAGTATATCGGGGCGCTGTATGATAGCCCTCGCGATGGAGATACGCTGTTTTTCACCGCCGGAAAGCGATACTGCGCCCTCACCGACTTTAGTATCGTAACCATCGGGCAGCTTCATTATAAAGTCATGAGCATTAGCCGCCTTTGCCGCAGATATTACTTCTTCCATGGAAACATTCGGGTCGGAATATCTGATATTGTCAGCGATAGAACCGATGAAAAGATATGTTTCCTGCGAAACGATACCGATGCACCGCCTCATATCCTCAAATGCGATATTACGCACATTTACGCCGTCGATAAGTATCTCACCGCCTGTTACATCGTAAAGCCTTGCCATAAGATTTATTATGGTGGATTTTCCTGCACCTGTCTTTCCGACGATACCGTACATTTTTCCTGCTTCGACTTTCAGGCTAACGTCCTTTATTATGGGACGTCCTGCTTCATACTCAAATGTTACGTTTTTAAGCTCGATATCTCCCTTCATTCTTTCCATGCGAACAGGGTCATCGGCTTCCTTTACCGAGGGCAGAGCGTCGGTTATCTCAAACATACGGGAAGCTGCATCCATGCATCTCGCCCAGCGGTCGCCTATCCATGTGAAGAAATTGATAGGTTCATAAGCAAGCTCAGTGTATGAAACAAGAGCAGTCAGCGAACCAAAAAGCAGATGTCCCCTGATGACCAGCACAGCACCGATGTAGAAAAACAGCTTGCTGAAAATTCTGTAGACTGTCCATATTACAGGTATTGTCCCCGCAATACGCGAATTGATATTGCAGTTTATGGCGAAAGCCGCGCTGTTCTTTTTGGAATATCTATCCGCTTCAAGACTCTCGTTTGCAAAAGCTTTTACCACCCGCTGACCGTTCATAGCATCTGAAAGCACCGAATTTGCCGAGCGTGTTGCCACGTCAAATTTGCGGTAAAGCTTTCTCTGGGATTTGTAAAATCTTGACTGCACTATCATTATGAACAGGATAGCCAGTATAAGCCCGATGGAAAGCACAGGCGATAACGTCAGCATGATAACGGTTATGCCCAGCAGTTTTACCATGTTCGTCAGTCCGAAAGGTACTATATCCGTAAAGAACCAGTATATGTTCATGCTGTCGCGGTCAACTCTCGACATCAGCGAACCTGTTTGTTTGCCTGTGAAAAAGTCGAGAGATAATTCCTGCATCGAACTGAATATCCTTATTCTAAGCTTGTGTGCAACTTTGGGCACAACTCTTGAGGTTATAACGCCCGATATAACTCTCATGATAAGAGATATAAGATCTATCGAAACAACAATCCCCACCATAAGCCCAAGCTGTCCGTAATGCTTGCCGTTCTCTGTGAGAATGTCATCATATAGCATTTTTGTCCCGAAAACAGGGGTCAGCACAGCCATGACGTTGCACAGGAGTATCGTCAGAAGTATCAATGCTACCGACCACTTGAACTCTCCGAATAGTTTTAGCAGTCTGCGGAAAGTCGAGCGCCTGTCAACGCAGTTTGGGCAGACAGGTCTGTTCGGGTCGGGGTAAGGTTCTCCGCATATGGGACAGTGTGTGTGTTTGCCTTCAAGCAGTGAATCGTCTATCGGTTCGTTAGCGATGGTCTTGTTCACTCTCTCGGAGAATTTTTCAAACTTGTCCGAAAAGCCCAGTGAAAATCTTGCTATTGAAAATTCCTCGCCATCGGCGGGAACAATCATAAGTCTTGCGGCATTTGCGTATCTGTCAACGTAGATCTTTTTTATATCTGCAAGAGGATATTCCTCGTATCCACTGGTTTTGAAATCCATCAGCACAGGACGTTTTTCTCCACGCTTCAGCTTCCCGAATTCCTCATAGCCCGAAATGACAGAAAGCGTTTCCTCCGTAAATGTCAGGTATACATCGATATAATTGCCCTCTGCATCAAGATCTGATTTAACGCAGTACAGCAGTTTATCAGCAAATACTCCGTGCTTGACGAGTTCCGTTTCGACAGGTTTCGGCATTACGTCAAAATATTCCATTTCAGGTCACTCCTTTCTCTTTTTCAAAAAAATGGCACAAAAAGCCCCCGACCAAAAGCAGGTCAGGGGCATAAACGCATATATATCACAAGACAGCGTGAGTATTAAACGCCTGTCTCCTCGGAGCGTTTTGCTGTGACCAAATGACTTTTGAAAATATTGTTATTGACTGATATCTTATTCATTGTCATTATTTTAAACACTCCTTTCTTTAATATTTCAGATCTGTAAAATCATGTCATTTATTATATACGAAAAATTACCCTTTGTCAAGGGCTTTTGAAAAAATATTTTGATATTTCTCGAAAGTTACATTCAGCGCGGCTTAATGATCTCGTATACATGAGAAAAAATATTTGTCCGCTTGACACAGCGCGATTAAATTGATATAATATATGTACAATCAAAGAATTATATTTATAAATTGTATTAATATTTAAATATTGCAAAAGTCATTAACAAAATAATATGAAAGGAAGTCCGCTTATGGGCAAGAAGAATAACTCTGTTGATACTCAGCCCAATCGCAAGATCAAGGCTGTTGTCGATATGATGTTTGACGATATATCATATTCCGATGAAGTAAACGAAGCTCAGCCGAAGATAGAAGCAGTACTTAATACCGAATTTGACAAGATAAAAGCGGATAAGCACGAGGACGAAGCACTGGAAGAACTCCTTGGCAGATACGGCAAGCTTTCACAAATGGCAGAGCTTGCAGGCTATCCCGCGGACAGCGCAGATAAATGGCGCAAAGAGGGCGAAGCACAGGCACTCCAACCGCTCAGAAAAGAGATCACGAAACAGCGTATCAGGGTGTATCGTATAGCGTTATTTCTTTCAGCGACCCTACTACAGCTCTTCTGGCTGATACACGATATCGCTGTCAGACCGCGGTATGCAGTTGGGGATATAGGCTTTATCTCATTCTGGCTATTATGCGCCTACATACCATTTAAACGATACCATAAAACGGAAAAAGAGGCTGAGGGAAATAAGTACGACACCGAAGCATATAAATATCTCCGCCGACGAAGCGATAAGTATACAAAACGTCTGCTGAACAGTATCGCCCTATTATTTGCCATGGTATTCCTAATACTCATAGCGGAGATATTCTTCTATATCTACAGCAACTCAAAACCCGCAGAGTTCAACGAAACTGCTTTTATAAACAGCATCGCAGTTGAGATACCTGTATTTATCCTGCTAAAAAATATCCTTTGCCTGTGGATTTTCCAGCGGCGTATAAAAATACCCGATATATCAAAATACGGAAAGCACGTCCGCGGAATAATCATTTTTTCAGCGGTTTACTGGATAGGCGCGACGATCTTCTCTGTAATTTACAGCAGCAAAGTCATTTTCCCGATGAATATATTGCCCGTTGTTGGCATTCTGTTTGCGATACTGCTCCTCATCTACGACCTCACCCTGAGAAAAAAGATCACCTACAGGAATATCGAGATAAACAGACTTAGGATAGCAGTTTTCACCTCTGCTATTATCGCAGTCACGGGATTTACTTTTATTAAGCGCGACAGATGGTACACCCAGACATACATAAATTCAGTACCCGTTGTACAGCATAACACCCATAAGATCAGCTATGACGAAGATACAGGCGTTTATACAATAACCAAGACCACCGATGATTTCAAGATACTTCACCTGACCGACATCCACATCGGCGGAAGCCTGTATTCCTACCCCGAAGACTTGAAAGCTCTCCGCGCCTGCTATGCCGAGATCGAACACTCTCACCCCGACCTTGTGATAGTTACAGGTGATATGTGTTTCCCAATGGGCATTATGTCCATGTCGCTGAACAACTCCGCGCCTGTTCAACAGTTTGCGGCTTTTATGCGAAATACCGGTATCCCGTGGGCGTTCACCTACGGCAACCACGACACCGAAAATATGTCCACTCTGAACAAGACCGAGCTCAATGAGGTATATAAATCCCTTTCGTATAAGACCTCGGCAAATCTGCTGTACCCCTATGTTCAGCCCGATATAATGGGAAGGAACAATCAGCTTATCGAGCTGCGCAATTCCGATGGTTCGCTGAATACAGGTCTTTTCCTGATCGACTCAAATGCTTACACGGGCGAGGGCTTAAATGTCTACGATTATATCCACGATGATCAGGTCGACTGGTACGCGGATGAAGTTCAGCGCCTTAACGCCGAAGCGGGTCACACCGTAAATTCGCTGCTGTTTTTCCATATCCCGCTTCAGGAATACAAGACCGCCACTGAGCTTTATCTTGAAGGCAGTAATGAGGTAAAACACTACTTCGGCGAAAACCCCGGTGATCACGGCGGTATCACGAATAATCTTGTGTGCTGTTCCGAATATCCAAGCAAGCTGTTCGATACAGCAGTCGAACTTGGCAGCACAACCGGTATGTTCTGCGGACACGACCACTATAACAACGCATCGCTGGAATACAAGGGTATCCGCCTGACATACGGCATGAGTATCGACTATCTTGCAATGCCGGGCATCGACAATGAGACCAAACAGCGCGGCGCCGAACTGATAACCATACACTCCGACAGCACATGGGACTTAGAGCAGATACCGCTGGAGTCGATATCTTAGTTTGGTTTGACTATTATAAAGCCGCACAGATATCAAAACTGACTATCCGAAATGAGTTTGCTCTGTTAGTTGTTTTGCCTTGGAAAATTGAGCCTGAGAACGATTGAATTATTATTGATGAAAATGGCAATCAATACAAATATAGAGGTTGTGAGACGATGCGCTTTAGAGAAGGAATACCCAAATGGTATTTGCTATTTTATCTTTTCACGATGGTGAAATTGGAGAATATTTTGCCAGACAGAAATAAGTAAGATAACATAAATTGTGAACAATATTTCCAATGAAAAAATGTGCAGACCGACAGATAATAAATCCCCCCTGCCATTAGATAGACAGGGAGTTTGATCTAAAGGAGGCGGTGATCCATGGCACTTCAATACTTTCTGGCTGGGCTGGTGTTTTTCGTGCCCGGTGCGGCGATGATATTTATAAACTACTATCTTATATTCAAGTTCAGGCAGAACAGAAAGGATCCCGAAAAAGTCGACAGTTATGTTCCCTCGGGTGCGCCGCTTTACGGCGGGATATTGTGTGCTGTGGGCGTGCTCATATCGCTGAGATTCAAGCACCCGTGGCTCGAACTGATACCATTGCTTGCTGACCCGGGAGGTATCTCAGGGATAGTTTATTGTTTCATAAGCGAACTTTTCCCCCGTAAGGACAGCAGGAAGTAAAGTCCGACTTTATGAAAAGTGATTTTTGGGGCATTGGGCTCCGGTATATATCATTACAGAAAAACCGCCGTACTAAAGCAGTATGGCGGTTTCGTTTTATCTATAATTTTAATCCCGGTTCTTAAAGATCTATAAAAAAGTGAATTATTCAGTACTTACTTGACAGTAACGGTGAAAGATCTGCTGTTCACATTGGTGAGATCCCACTTGCCGTTTACCTTGGCGCCGATCATCATCTTGTAGGACTTGCCGGGTCTCAGCTTGGGTGAAGTATAGGTGGTGGTATTAGCAGAAATATTCTGATCGATTATCTTCCACTTGCCTGCCAGATATACAGCAACACCGTAGCACTCTGCGTTAGGAATCTTGCTCCAGCTCAGCCTGAACTGATGATAGGTCTTGTTGTATTGTATAGAGATGAGTTTGGGATAAACAGGCTTAGGTGTTACAACTATGCTGTTGGAGAAATCCTTGACGTATTTTCCGTTCAGCATTGGAATAACTGATACCCTGTATTCTGTGTTTGCAGTAAGACCACTAAGTATATAGGTCGTGTCCTCTGTCCTGTCCAGCATCTTCCACTCGCCGTTGATGTAGCCTGCAATAGCGTATCTTTCAGCGCCTTCTATCTCATTCCAGCTGAGCTTGACTGCTTTATCACCCTTCAGATAGCTGATAACGGGAGGGGTATATACATATTGGGTGTCAGCACTTGCATTTATAGCCGCAACGCCGCCGATAACGCCCACAGGTACTGCGCCGCTTATCATCATGACCACGCAAAGACCTGCTGCTACTCTCTTCATATTATTCGATAAATTCTTTTTCATAAAATAACACCTGACCTTTCTACATATCATTGACGTTTGCGTTATAAATTGCTACATTCGTATGAATCTTGTCCATTCGAGTTCCTCCTTCTTCAATATTTATCAAGCAAAATGATAATCAGCTTGATACTTATTAACTATATTATAACAGTCGCAGAAACATATGTCAATATATATCCAAAAAATCAGTTTAAAACTTTAGAAAACTTGTTAAAATAACACTCGAATTAAAAAGTCATGTACATCATATTGTCTTTTCATCTGACGGCAAAGATATGGTAGATGTTCTTGTAATATTCCGTAAAGATTCTGGTTAGTCGCGAAAAACTATTTTTTATAAAACGCTTGTATTTTACAGCAGAACATGGTATAATATTACTGTTATATTTTTTACCGAACGGAGGATAACAAATGAGCGAAGAAAGAATACCAAAGAGAAGTGAAGTCGCTAAGGAGAACACCTGGGCGCTGGAAGATATTTTCCCTACTGATGAAGATTGGGAGAAGGCTCTGGAGGACTTCAAAAAGCTCCCCGAAACTATCGCATCATATAAGGGCAGACTTGGCGAAAGCGCCGATACTCTGCTTGAATATTTAAAGCTGTGTGACGAGATATCCGTATCTGCCGATGCACTTGCAAACTACGCACACCGAAAGTCCGATGAGGACACAGCTGTGGCTAAGTATCAGGGCTATACAGGTCAGCTGATGAACGTATATGTTGCTATCGGTGCGGCAGGAAGTTTCGAGACCCCAGAACTCATCGCTATACCCGATGATGTGCTTGAGGGCTTCTACAAGGCAAACAGCGGTCTTGAACTTTACCGCAGACATCTCGACCGTATCCGCCTGAAAAAAGACCATGTTCTTTCCGAAGCCGAGGAAAGGCTTATCGCCATGACAGGCGAGATGGGCAATGCTGCTGATAAGATATACTCAATGTTCTCAGATGCCGATCTGAAATTCGAGGACGCTGTTGACAGCAATGGCAAGACACATCAGGTAACTCACGGCAGCTATATCCCGCTGGTAAAGGATGCTGACAGAGAGCTGAGAAAGTCTGCGTTTGCATCGATCTACAAGGGCTACGGCAGTTTCCGCAACACTTGTGCGGCAACTCTCGATTCTCAGATGAAAGCGCTGGAATTCTATTCAAAGGCGAGAAAGTACAGCTCAGCCCTTGAAAGCTCGCTTTCAGCCAACGAAGTTCCTGTGGAGGTATATCACAACCTTATCAAGGCAGTTCACGACAACATGAACTATATGTACGATTATGTTGCTCTGAGAAAGAAGCTTCTCGGCGTTGACGAACTGCATTTCTATGATCTCTACACCCCGATAGTATCGGATTTCACCATGAAAGTCACCTTTGAAGAGGCTAAGGAGACTGTTCTGAAAGCACTTGCACCCATGGGAGAGGAGTACATCTCGATACTGAAAGAGGGTTTTGAGAACCGCTGGATAGATGTATACGAGAACGAGAACAAGGCCAGCGGTGCTTATTCTGCGGGTGCGAGGGTACACCCATTTGTAATGCTGAACCACAAGGACACCCTTGACTGTATGTTCACACTGGCGCACGAGATGGGTCACGCACTGCACTCCTATTTTTCCAACAAGAATCAGCCCGTTGTTTACAGCGATTACGTTATCTTCGTGGCTGAGGTGGCTTCGACCTGCAACGAAGCACTGCTGATGCAGTATCTTCTTGCCCACACCGAGGACAAGAAAGAAAAAGCCTACCTGATAAACTATTTCCTCGAACAGTTCCGCACCACCCTTTACAGGCAGACCATGTTCGCGGAATTTGAACTTAAATGCAGTGAGATATGCGCTTCGGGCGATACTCTCACAGCAGATACTCTCTGCCAGATTTACGGCGACCTGAACAAGCTGTACTTCGGTGACGGCATAGTTCTGGACGAAGACATCAAGATGGAGTGGGCACGGATTCCTCATTTCTACTATGATTTCTATGTTTATCAGTACGCAACGGGCTATTCTGCGGCGATTGCGCTTTCTCAGCGTATCCTGAAAGAGGGTGCTCCCGCTGTTAAGGATTATATCGAAGGCTTCCTATGCGGCGGCTGTTCGGCTGACCCAATAACTCTGCTGAAAAATGCAGGTGTGGATATGTCCACCACTAAACCCGTAACCGATGCCCTCAAACTCTTCGGTGACCTCATCAAGCAGATGGACGAACTCAGCAACTGATCTATTGTCCTGAACAGTATATCATAAAAAACGGAGGATAGTTTTTCTATCCTCCGTTTTGTGTTATATTATTTCTTTTACTAAGGGTACAAATTTCAGTACTCTTGTTATCGCATAAGACACTGCAAAAGCGATCAGCATTATCAGGATAAGCATAACTGCGCCGCCGTGTGCAAAGGGGTCAAACTTCATCACTGCGAAGATGTGCTTGTACACGATCATGTGTATCAGGTAAATCCCGAAAGAGCACTTGTCTATCTCAGCCGCTGCTTTATCAAGGAGAGGTATCTCCTTGCCATTGTCAAAAGACTTGAACAGCGCGAAAACTCCCATCGCGGCAAGCACGGTATGTGGCGCGAAGTACTGATCAGCGATATTTTTCACACGTTCAGCAGTCTCGGTATCTGCGGTGTGCAGACGGTAGTAGGTCAGGAAGATCATTCCCGCCGCGCCGATAAGTATGAATATCACACTGACTATCCGCCCTATCTTTAGCTTTTCGCCATGGATGGCGTATCCCAGAAAGAAATACAGCGGGAAGATGCTGTTGGCGAATATGTAAAACACCAGTGTGTCACAGCCGATAAGCGTTTTAGCCGCTGTTATCACAGAATTAGCCACGAACAGCAGACCAAGCAGATACAGCAGTTCCTTTTTGTCAGCCGATTTCGTTATGATGCGGTATATCGGCAGCATAAGGTAAAAGGCGATCATCAGGTAAAGATACCATGTGTGTGACCAGCTCATGCCGTTTTCGGTGAAGGTATCAAAGACTGCGTGACGCACGCCCTCAAGCAGGTGTGTGGGTTTGAAGTCCTTCTGATAAACTGCGTGGTCGTACACCGCGAATATCTCGGCAAAAGCAAACAGTGCTATCACCATACGCGGCAGGTATTTCCCGAAGAGCTTTTTGAAGTCGATCTTTCGTTTTGCGTCCAGCATCAGCGCTCCGCTCACCATCATGAAAGACGGGACAGCACAGTACATCAGGTTGCGCACCGTGAACAGGGTGGTCATTCGAACGATGTTATTTCTTGCGAAAGCACCGCCTGTCATATAGCAGCCGTGAAGAACCACGACTGCTATGCAGGCAAGCGCCTTTATTCGGCTGAAATACAGTATCCTGCTTTTCTTTTCAGTGTCCTTGCTCATATCAGAATGTGAAAGCGTCGTCGCCTACGCAGCCACCATCGCCATTGCCGCCATTATCGGTATAGGTGTCACCATCGTTGTTGTAATCGGCATTGTTATCATAGTTGTTATAGTCGGTAGTATCATCGTAGTTATTATAATCGTATGTGTTATCGTTGTAGTTAGGATCGATCTCACCGGGAGCATACTCGCTGTATTCAAAACCTGATACATACTTGCCTTTGATGGTAACTGTTTCGCCGTCCTTTGTCATGCACTCTAAGGAAGGTTCATTTACGTTGCGGCAGAGCTGTATATAAGTATAATCACTTGTGTTTACGCCTTTGATATCGAAAATAGTAGTATCCTCGGTACCGTATCTGATAGTCAGATCCTGACCCGAAGGAATCTCAAAGCCCATGGACATACCTGTGGAGATAAAAGCACCCTCTTCGATCAGATCAGCAAGACACTTACCATCCTTGTCGAGTACCTGTATAAGAGTTATAGCTACGCCAGCGTTGTTGTTGAACTCAACGTGGATCTTCTCAGCAATCTCTGTTACCTTTGGGGCTTCATCAACCTTGCTTTCAACAGGTGCAGGAGCTACTGCTACTTCCTCATCTGATGTGCTTACTTCGACTGCGACAGCAACAGAAGAAGTGGTATCTTTTTTGGACTCATCGTTCTTCTTGGTATCGCCGCAGGCGCTAATGCTCAGTGCAGTAACAGCTATTACTGCAAGAATAGATGCTTTCTTCATAATTATATTATTCATTTTATTTTCCTCCATTTAATCAGCTCATTATCTCTCGTTTTACCGTGCCGTTTATATCATACATCCATGTACCCTTATCACCGTAGGTTATCTGGAAGCCGCTCTGACCTTTTTCGTACTGGAAATCGGGATCGAAGATGTATGTCTTTCCGCTGCCGTTGTAGTTGTTTATCTCCACCCATGAATGGTCGCAGGAACTACCCCAGCTAAGTGTGCAGCTTGCAATCTGATGAGCATCGTAACCCAGCATTTTAGCCATTTCACAGAAGCAGGCAGCCATAACGTAGCAGTTGCCCTCGTGTGCTTTGAAGCCCCTGTCAGCATACCATTCCATTCCGGGAGAACCGTCTCTCGGCAGATATTCGCCGTCGATATAGTATGAGTAAGGCATTACGCACCAATTGAATGCCTTTTGAAGATCCCAGCCCACTTTATCAAGTACTGCTTCGGCTTTAGCATAGTAGGGAAGTGTGTGTACCTTTACCTTAGGTGACTTATCAGCATTTTCATAGCTATTGCCGAAGGTGTTCACCGCCAGTACTCTGAACTCGTAGTCCTTCTCGGGCGAAGCTTTGATTTTTAAACTGCGCTCGGAATACTGACCGTAGTAGTGTTCCTTGCCGTCAACTTTATAGTAGACGTTGTAAACATCAGCATCTGCAGCAGCATTCCATGTCAGCTTTACATAGTTGCGCTCGGAAACAGCTTTTAGCCCTGTCACGTTTGCGGGCTTGATACGCAACTTGCACTCGTAACCGTCAGAGAAGCTTTTAACGCCGCGTCTGCTGGGGGTATTGTAATATTTAAATGGCATTACCTTTACAGAGATGATATCATCATCAGTCCATTTCAGCTCATTGATGGTGAGCTTATTGTAGCGGGGCTGGATCCTCTCGGTTCTCTTTGCGCCCGAGATGACGACATCGTAACCGCTTACACCCTCAACAGCTGTCCAGTTCACCGTAACATCACTTCGAACTGAAACGATATCATCCAGTTTGGTGAATTTCGTCGTTTCGGGAACGATGCTGCTTTCATCGACGGTTTCCAGCAACTCAAGCCAGTTAATGGGTCTTATACCCTTGACCTGAGCTATTATCGCTCTCAGATCGGTGGTGTTTATCTTGCCGTTTCCATCGATATCTGCTGCTTTCTGACCTTTTTCACTCAGCATCTTTTTCATTTTGATGTGAGCTGCAACCAAAGTCACGTCAGTGATATTGACCTTACCGCTGTTGTTAACATCGCCCTTTGCGTATTCTTCTTCTTTTTCTTCTTGCTGTTCTTTTTCATCATCTGCTGCTTCAGCTTTTGCTGCTGCATATTTGACGTTGGAACGACTTTCTTCGTCTGTTGTTACAACATCCTCAGTCGCATAGCTTTCAGCGGCAGAGACATCCTGCTCTTCCTCGCTGTCTGCAAACGCGCACACAGCTGCCTGCGAGAACACAAGCGCCGCAGATGCAATGGCAGCACAGAATTTCCTTGAAATATATGTCATGTATTTCCCCCATTTCTGTTTGGTTGAATCATCGACTTTATTCAAAGTCAAACAATATTATACCATACACAGAAAGCCGTTCCATGAACAAAATGTAAAAATTACCGATGTAGAAATACAATTTGCCGAGAATTGCGGGTTTTCAGGAAAAATCCGTTACTAAAATATGTAATTATCACAGTCTGATCAGATGATGATGAGAAATCCCAAGTATCAAAAATCTGATTCCAATAAACACGGAATTTCGTCGGAATAATACAGTTTTCTCGGCTTCCGCGGGGTTGATTTTTTACTTGGGATATGATATAATAAATTTTTGGAAAAGAGGTGTGATGAACTTGGAGAATGAGCCTATATACGTATTCCCGCCTAAGCTTTCGCGGACTGAAAAGCAAGCTAAGGCGCTGAATGATCTTGCAGAACACAGGAAAATGTCCAAACAGATGTACAGAAATCTCATTCTTGCGGGAGTGATATTCGCTCTTTCGCTGTTTGTGAAGTTCATCATCATAAAGGTACTGCTAATGCTCCTTGCGACAGGTAATGCGGCGGTGGGAATTATTTTGTACAGATACTACACCCTATCGCGGGATACAAGGCTTTACACTCGTATCTATACCGACAGACTTGAACATCTGCAGAAGCTGGGTCTCATGGGGGATATGCTGAAAGTTACCCTATATTACGATGAAGTCGAGCGTTCATCTCAGGACGGCAGGGGCAATATGTGTTTCAAGCTGAAAAAGTGTGAGAAGTCGCAGTTTACAAAAGTCAGCAGAAAGGGCGGCGAGAGCGATCATCAGCCCAAGGACAGCCTTGCGGTGCTGAAATTCATCGACACCAAGTCAAAGCTCACGCTGATAGAAAAACTGCATGAGGAGATAAAGTATCCGAAGAAAAATTACAAAGTCATCACCGACGATGACGATTTTTACAGTAAGGAAGATATGGAGTGGGATCCTCTCCATAAGCACGGTTTATAGGAAGTGGTAAAATGAAAGCAAGGCTCAGCTCGCCTTTGCCAAAGGTGGCGGCGGGTGTGAATATCCCGCAGGAAAAGGCTGAAATCATCGCCGAAGTCATGGCGGCAGTGGGTGGAAAGTTCACCGCGGCGGACAAAGACTGCGGCGCAGACAGTGTGGGATACGTGTGCGGACTTTCGGGGTATACCGAAAGCACAGCAAGAACGGAAGTTACCGAGGAACTGCTTATCTTCTCGGGACTGGACAGCAAAGACCTCAACAAGGCAGTAACTATGCTGAGGAGCAAGGGCTGTGATATTCCGTTGAAAGCTATGGTAACGCCCCATAACAGAGACTGGACGGTGTCCGCGCTGGCGGGCGAACTTGCAAGGGAGCATGAGTACATGAACTCCCGCGGAAAGCGTGAGAACGATGGTCAAGAGTAAATACAAGGCAGTATTTTATATAGTACTATCGGCATTTTTCTTTGCGCTGATGGGGCTTTTTGTAAAGAAATCAGGTGATCTGCCCACAATGCAGAAAGTCTTTTTCAGAAACTTTTTCGCACTGTTCATCGCGCTGGGTTCGCTGAAAAAAAGCGGCACGAAATTCGAGATAGGCGACAAAAAGAACCATGCGGTGCTGTTCGTGAGAGCTTTCGGCGGAACTATCGGCATGGTGGGAAATTTCTACGCCCTTGGCAAAATGCACCTCTCGGACGCGCTGATGCTGAACAAAATGTCGCCGTTTTTCGTTATAGTTTTCTCATTTATTTTCCTGAAAGAGAAATTGACGGCATTTCAGGCACTGACGGTGGCGGGTGCTTTCTTTGGGAGTCTGTTCATCATCAAGCCAACTTTCTCGAATGTTGAGCTTTTCCCTGCGATATGCGGATTCTTAGGCGGAATGGGTGCAGGTCTTGCCTATACTTGTGTACGTTATTTAGGACAGCACGGCGTGAAAGGCCCTGTGATAGTTGCGTACTTCTCGGCGTTTTCAAGCCTGTTTGCTCTTCCTTTCCTTATAATCCAGTACAAGCCTATGACCATATGGCAGTTCATCTTCCTGCTGGGCGCCGGCATTTCGGCGGCAGGCGGACAGTTCTCCATAACCGCGGCATACTCCCACGCCCCCGCGAAAGAGATATCGGTGTACGATTATTCACAGGTGATATTCTCGACTATCCTCGGTATACTTTTCATGAACCAGTTCCCAGATAAATGGAGCTTTGTGGGCTACGCGATAATTATCACCATGGCGGTACTGGTATTTATTTATAATAATATACTGCATGAGAAGTATCTGAGTAAAGATTAAACATAGTTAATCAAGCCTGCGGGGTGACCTGCGGGCTTGTTTTTGTAAAACTATGTTTGTGACATATTGACATTGTCTGCGATATGTGCTATACTAACATTAACATTTAGTTTGAAAGGGGAGTTTTTTATGAAAACCTACAAAATGATTGTTTCTGCATTAGCTATTGTTCTTTCTCTCGGAATCATGTCGGGCTGTGGAGAAACTGCTGGCGAAAAAAAGGCTGATGATACCACAGTGACTACTACAACAACGGCGGCGCAGACGGAAACGACTACCACAACTGTTGTAGTTGAAGAAACTCCCGAACAGACGGAAACAGAAGCTGCCGAAACTCCTGAAAACACTGAAACGGAGAGCACTACCGAAACCACTGTGCCCGCTGAACAGCCCGAAGTTACGGGGATAGTGACTTATCCCGATAATGAAGATGGGCTTTATCCTATGAGTGAGTGCTTTAGGAGAAAGGTAGAAGAGGTTTCTGGAAGCAAAGTAGTTAACATTGAATTTGATAATAATATGGAAGCGAATGTAGCTTTTGTTGAAGATGGAAGAAAATTTGCTTTAGCAGGTATCTTTCACTCAGAATATGATGATAGTTCAACACATAGTTTGGATCAGTTCTTTTTATCAACTTTGGATCAAGTAGAAGGTTTAGATGGTGTTATTGTCTATACTGGCTAGTATTATATTTATGGTCATTAATTAAACAGAAGCAATATATAATATTTAAAAATCAAGAGAAATAAACAATTGTTGATAAAAACACTAGAAAAGAATATGTTTTATAAATGTAAAATTTCTGTAAACCTCTTGAAATCCCCGAAAGAATATGCTATCATATACTTTGTAAATCAATATCACATCAAACACTATGACCAAGAGAGTAAGTACTCAACACGGATTTCAGAGAGAACCGCCGTTGGGCTGAAAGCGGTTTATTTCGCGGAGTGCCGAAGTTCACTTGTGAGTGGCTGTGCCGAAGGCTTTGGCTTGTAAGCACGGACGCTGAGCCTGCGTTACGGGAAAGGGGAATGTTGGTTCCTCAGGGTGGTCACATTCAAGTACAGCTTGAATGTATACAAGAACGTCATTATCGGTCTTGTCCTGTTTTTTGGACAAGACCGTTTTTGTTTCAGAGGAGAGAGTATGGAATACAGGCTTTGCTTTGATACGATACCCGAGCAGTTCGATAAATGGCGCATACATTACAGCCCCGAGCTTTTTGAGCATATCATCGCCAAGACGGGCATAGGCAGGGGCACAAAAGTGCTTGAACTTGGTCCCGGCACGGGGCAGGCTACCGAGCCTATACTTGCCACGGGTTGTGACTATACCGCCATTGAGCTTGGTGAGAATTTCGCCGAGATGCTGCGCAGGAAGTACGGCGGACGGGAGAATTTTTCACTTATAAACGATGACTTCATCACACATGATTTCGGCGGTGCGAAGTTCGATTTTATCTACTCAGCCGCGACGATACAGTGGATACCCGAGGATATCGCCTTTTCAAAAACTTTTGAACTGCTGGAAAGCGGCGGTATGCTGGCGATGATGTATCTCCATGGAGACTATCAGACTCCCGACCCCGCGCTGTTTGCGGATATCCAGAAGGTCTATGACGCTTACTTCAAGCCCCCCACCAACTACAAGGGCGGTTTCGTTTACGATAACGCTGTGAACTACGGCTTCACAGGGCTTGAAACGAAGTATTTCAAAGGCAGGCGGGAGTACACTGCCGACGAGTACATACAGTACATCGGTACCCACAGCGACCACATCATGCTGGAAGAGCCGTACCGAACTCCGTTCTTTGAGGGCGTATACAAAGCTGTGATGTCCCACGGCGGAAAAGTTGTTTATGACGATACTTACATACTTAAAACAGTACGTAAGCCATAAGATAAATCAAGTTAAGTATATATTTTTTTAGGAGGATAAACATGAAAGAACAGTTAACTAGCATCGAGGAACGCGCAAAGTCCGAACTTTCGGGCATAAGCGACATCAAGCTGCTGGAGGATTTCCGTGTAAGGTTCCTTGGCAAAAAGGGCGAGCTTACTGCTATTCTCAAGCAGATGGGCAAGCTTTCAGCTGAGGAAAGACCTGTGATCGGTCAGCTGGCAAACAAGGTCAGAAGCGATATCGAGGAAGCCCTCAACGCACGTAAGGAAGAACTGAAGAGCAAGGCTGAGGAAGAGCGTCTTAAAGCAGAAAGACTTGACGTTACACTCCCCGGCAAGAAGACCAAGATAGGCAGAGCTCACCCTCTTCAGGTAACTCTCGAGCAGGTCGAGGAAGTATTCCTTGGTATGGGCTTTGATATAGTTGAAGGTCCCGAGGTCGAGACAGACCACTATTGCTTTGAGGCACTGAATATGCCCAAGCACCACCCTGCAAGAGACACTCAGGATACATTCTATATCAATGAGAACGTTCTGCTGAGAACACAGACATCCTCCGTTCAGATAAGAACTATGGAGAACAGAAAGCCTCCTATCCGCATCATTTCTCCCGGCAGAGTTTACCGTTCCGATGCTGTTGACGCTACTCATTCACCTCTCTTCCACCAAATAGAGGGTCTCGTTATCGATAAGGGCATCACAATGGCTGACCTCAAGGGTACTCTTGAACTGCTGATGAAGCGTCTTTACGGCGAGGAAACTCAGGTAAGATTCAGACCTCACCACTTCCCCTACACCGAGCCCTCAGCAGAAGTTGACCTCATGTGCTTCAACTGCCACGGCAAGGGCTGTTCAATGTGCAAGCAGGAAGGCTGGGTAGAGCTTCTGGGTTCGGGTATGGTTCATCCCAAGGTGCTTGAAGAATGCGGCATCGACCCCGAAGTTTACAGCGGTTTCGCTTTCGGTATCGGTCTTGAAAGAATCACCATGGGACGTTACAGCATAAACGATATGCGTCTGCTTTACGAGAACGATATGAGATTCCTGGAGCAGTTCTGATATGACTGAACATTCTGGAAGATATATAACAGGAGCATACTGCAGACAAGACCTATACTTTCAGAAAATTCGGTGATTATAATACTTTTGCAGACTATGTTTTCGGAGCTGTCTGCGGTACACTGAAAGACCGCTGTCTGAATGCTGAATTTGCAGAAATGTAACGAGAATAGGCTTACTTTTTACAGCAGAATATCGATAAAGTGAGGTGCAGACCATGATCGCATATGCTGAACTTGGTGCGGAAACGATAACCGACCGTTTCCCCGAATTAAAGGAACAGACCGAAGCTGAAACAGATGATGGCGAGTTCCTGCCTCATGTAGTTTTCGGGAATGTCTTCAATAGGCTTACCGAAGAACTGCTGATGCGTGACGGTCATTTATCAGACGAAACTCTGCACCGTATCTTTGATATGTACGAAGAGTTTGCGGCAGAGGGTGATGAAGAAGTACAGAATCTTGTACAGGTAACTCTGCTGGAACCCCTGTGGGACGATAAGATGACCTATGACAGGGCAGAAAAACTCCTTGGTGAACATACAAGAGAACTGTGGAACTGCATCGGAAGCTACCTTCGCGCACCGCAGTAACTGCAAAAACTGCATGTTCGTACTGAACCCAAAACTCAGACAGACCGATCTGCATAAGGGAGAGTGAGATATGAGCAATTACAGAAACAACTGGTTCTATAAGATGTGCATAGGACATCTTGTCATTCACTTTGTCGCTTTTGGTATCGGTATTTTTGTTACGATAGCAGGTGTAAAGTCACAGCTGAAGACGGTGACAAAGCTTGGGTGTGCAGTAACACTTTTAGGCGCTGTTTTGCTGGCTTTTGGCGGTATTGCAATGTTCTCGCTTTACCCTAAGCTGATAAAGCTTATGAAAGGAATGTCAGAATACGAACTTGAGAGTCTGGGCGCTAATCCTCCAGACAAGATGTATTACGACACTTTCTACCTGACGGATAGATTCCTCTGCGCACCGGCATATTTTGCTCTGTTGCGTTATGATAAAATAAAGGATTTGTCTGTATTAAAAATGCCTACTCCGCGGTCGAACGATGTAACTTATTATCTCAGGGTACTGCTTGATGATAACAGAAAAGTAGATATACGTATCGCAGACAGCGAAACATTTTTTATAGAGCAGAGAAAATTCATGCGTATGATCGAGGAAAAGAAAAAAAGTCTCACTCACAGTGATAGCTGACCCAAAGCATGAAGGAGTTTTCGGTATGACATTAATGAGATTTATGAGAACTTGGTTCTTCAAAAAAGCTTCAAAACGGGCTAAACTTGGTGTGTTGTGTATTTGTATATATGTTGGTGTGATCATCTGGTTATCTTCATATCTTATACGCGAACTTCCAAAGCCTATAGTATGGCTTCTGTCACTGTGTATGATTGCGCTTCTGCTGTATCTGCTGGGCTTGGTGCTAGGCTACTTCAAAAACACTTATTTTGCCGGAATGAAGCGGTGTATGGCTCATGTTGGCAAAGATGAGATAAAGTCGCTGTACGGTGCTGCCCCCGAGTGTAGGTTTGAAAAATTCTATTTCACAGATAAATTTCTCTGTGTGCCGGATATATGCTTTCTTACAAGGTACAGCGATATTGAAAGTATCGATATCGCACTTAAACAGAATTATGTCGACGGAGCCATCGGAGAGCTAGTGGCGGAAGGTGATGTCTACGGCAAGATAAGCATAAAAATTAAGGGCGAAAAAGACAGCCATATAGTGACTGTAAAGGAAGGCAGATATATAAAAGGCAGGTTTGATTCTTTCACTAAGCTTATCGAGGAGAAAAAGTAAAAATCGTATGTATGGCTCAGCCGTCTGTGGGGCGGCGGGCTTGGAAATAAAAATAATTTAAACGGAGGATAAATAAATGGATCTTTCAATGAGATGGCTCGCAGATTATGTTGACTGCGATATGCCTATAAAGGATTTTGTTTCGGGTATTACCCTTTCAGGCTCAAAGGTGGAGTGTTACGGCGTTGAGGGCGATTATCTGGAGAATGTTGTGGTAGGTCAGGTAAAGGAGATAGTTCCTCACCCCAATTCTGACCATATGTTCATCTGCCAGCTGGATGTCGGCGAGGGTGCACTGGTACAGATAGTTACAGGTGCACAGAACGTTAAAAAGGACGATTTCGTTCCTGTTGCAAAGCACAAGTCCACCGTACTTCACGAGGGCAAGACAGTAAAGATCACAAAGGGTAAGCTGAGAGGCGAGGCTTCAAACGGTATGCTCTGCTCTCTGGGCGAACTGGGTATTTCCGTTCATGATTTCCCTTACGCTATCGAGGATGGCATTTTCATCCTGGGTGATGACTGCGACAAGACCATCGGCAAGGATATCCGTGAAGCTATAGGTTTCAACGATACTACTGTTGAATTTGAGATAACTTCCAACCGTCCCGATTGTATGTCCGTTATCGGTCTTGCAAGAGAGACTGCCGCTACTTTCGGCAAGGAACTGAAAGTCAAGAAGCCTGAATTCAAGGGCATTGACGGCGATATTAATGAAATGCTGAAAGTTAAGATACACAACACCGATCTCTGTAAGAGATACATCGGCGCTATTGTAAAGAACGTAAAGATAGGTCCTTCTCCCAGATGGATGAGAGAAAGACTCCGTGCCAGCGGTGTTCGTCCCATCAACAATTTCGTTGATATCACAAACTACGTAATGCTGGAATACGGCAGACCCATGCACGCGTTCGACCTGAGATACGTTGAGGGTGCAGAGATAAATGTCCGCAATGCTAAACAGGGCGAAAAGATAACAACTCTTGACGGTATCGAGAGAGAGCTTTCCGAGGAAATGCTGGTCATCGCAGACGCTAAGAAGCCTGTTGCGGTAGCAGGTGTTATGGGCGGCGAGTACAGCGGCATCATGGACGATACAACCACCGTTGTATTTGAATCTGCCTGCTTTGACGGCGCAAGCGTTGCTACAACTGCTAAGAAGCTCCGAATGAGAACAGACGCTTCTTCAAGATACGACAAGGGTCTTGACCCCCACGAGTGCTATGAAGCTCTCATGAGAGCTTGCCAGCTGGTTGAAGAGCTGGGCGCAGGTGAGGTTGTAAAGACGATCATCGACGAGAATTACCAGAACGAAACTCCCCTTAATGTTGAGTTCAGCGCTGACTGGATAAACAAGTTTCTGGGAACAGATATCCCCGAAGCTGAGATGATAAACATTCTCAATAAGCTGGAATTCACTGTTAAGGACGGCAGAGTATACGCTCCCTGGTTCAGAGTTGACATCGGCTGCAAGGCTGATATCGCTGAGGAAGTTGCGCGTATCTACGGCTACAACAGCATTCCCGATACTATAATCAGAGGTGTTGCAAATGCACAGCGTACTCCTAAGCAGAACTATGAGCGCAAGGTAAAGGCAGCTATGCTCTCCATGGGTCTCAACGAGATCGAGACATTCTCCTTCATCTCACCCAAGTATTTCGATAAGATCGCTCTTCCTGCTGACAGCAAGCTGAGAAATACCGTTACCATCATGAATCCTCTCGGCGAGGACACCAGCGTTATGAGAACAACTATCGTTCCCTCTGTACTGGAAGTTGTTGCAAGAAATTTCAGCTACCGTAACCCCGAGTGCTATGTTTTCGAGATGGGTAATGAATATATCCCCGTTGAGGGCGAAGTACTCCCTAACGAGCCTATGAGACTTGGTTTCGGTTTCTATGATACCACTGACAGTTCCGCTGATTTCTACACCCTCAAGGGTATGGCAGAAGGTCTGCTGAATGCAGTTGGCGTTGAAGAGGTTGAGTACGAGAGACCTGATGAGAACTGCGAGTTCCCCGAAGTTTCCGCATTCCACCCCGGCAGATGCGCTGTTATCAAGGTCGATGGCAAGCAGGTAGGTGTGATCGGTGAGCTCCACCCCAAGGTAATGGAGAACTACGGCATCGAAGCAAGAACCTACATCGGCAAGATCAATATCCCCGAGCTGATGGAGCTTTCCTGCGATACCAAGACTTACAAGCCCCTGCCTAAGTTCCCTGCATCCACAAGAGACCTCTCTGTTGTATGTGACGAGGAAGTTCCCGCAGCTGCACTCGAAAAGGCTATCAAGAAAGCTGTCGGCGGAATACTCGAGAGCGTTACACTCTTTGATGTATACAGAGGCGAGCAGATCGAAGCAGGCAAGAAGTCAGTTTCTTACTCCATTTCCATGAGATCTCTCGAAGGCACACTGACCGATGATCAGGCTGATAAGGCAATGGAAAAGGCTATCAAGGAGCTTTCTGCTATCGGCGCAGAGCTGAGATAAATGTTAATTGTAAAAATTCTGTTGCGAAAATTGTGCAAATTTGATAAAATTCATTATACCCCTTGTTATTTTCCAAAAAATAGAGTATAATAATAAAAAGGAACATATACGCCAGCCTGATTGCAGCGGTGTGATCCTGTATAGCAAGGAGATGAATCATATGAACGACAGAACAATGGAATTTTCGCTTCAGCGTGATAAGGAATCCGAACTTAAAAAGACATTGACGGAAGTATATGATGCGCTGAAAGAAAAGGGCTATAATCCTGTAAATCAGATAGTAGGATATATCCTTTCAGAGGATCCAACCTACATAACCACATATAATAATGCCAGAAGTCTTATTCGTCATATTGACCGAGATGAACTGCTTCAGGCACTTGTGAAGAATTATCTTCAGGACTGATAATAAGCTGTCAAAGAGGACGGAAAATTTTTTCGTCCTCTTTTTATGTATGTATCCTCAGCTTTTGCAGATACTGTGAAAAAGGAGGAATGTGCATGAACAAGCTTATACTTGCAAGGCTCGCGGCGGTTTTCACGGCGGGTGTGCTGACTGCCTGCGGTGTAACAGGGAAGTCTGGCAAAAATGAGGATTTTCCTGAGACCACCACCGCCGAAGCTGAACCTGTGATGATGTCAGCCCAGGCAGTAAAAGATCTCTCAGCTCTTTCGTCAGAAAAACACGGCTACGGACAGGGCGTTCAGGTGGACGAAAAGAACCGTACCACAGGCGCTCTGGATTTTAACCGCACATACGGAAAGTTCAACGCAACGGCGCTGAATGAGGATACGGAAAAGATAACCCTGACTTTCGATCAGGGGTACGAAAATGGCTATACTTCGGGAATACTCGATACGCTGAAAGAGAAAAACGTCAAAGCGGTGTTCTTTCTCGTGCAGGACTATGCCGAGAGAAATCCCGAGCTTGTGCGCCGCATGATAGATGAGGGTCATACCGTGGCAAACCATTCGGTGCATCACTACTCAATGCCAACGCTTACGCCAGAAACCGCCCGCAGTGAGATACTTGACTTTCATGAGTATATGAAGAAAAATTTTGGTGTTGAGATGAACCTTTTCCGTCCGCCCATGGGTGAATTTTCCGAGCAGTCCCTTGCGGTGACTTCTGACTGCGGCTACCGGACGATGCTGTGGAGTTTTGCCTACGCTGACTGGGATACAGACGACCAGGCCGACCCCGCGCAGTCCCTTGAAAAGCTGAAAAACGCCGCCCATCCCGGTGCGATATATCTGCTGCATTCGGTGTCTGCCACCAATGCGCAGATACTCCCCGACCTGATAGATGCTATCCGCGCAGATGGCTTTGAATTTTACTAAATTAACCATAACGGCACTTTTGTCAAAAAGGCAGAAGTGCCGTTTTCATGTCAAGAAAAAACATCGCCAAAGGCGATACCTTTATTATTCATTTTTCGTTATTCACTATTCATTATTCATTGAGCAAAGCGATACCGTTTCTGTCGATTTTCACAATATCATCATATTCACTTTGGGTGAAATGACTAACAATTATCGAGCCGATATATCTAAATTAACGAATCGAAGTCAAAACTATTAATAACTCTTGACTTTTATTTGCTGAATGAGGTATAATAGATAAGGAAAATAATACCTTAATAACGGTATTATCCAAAAGAAAAAATGCTCCGCCAAAAACTGCCGAAAAAGGCTTGTTTTGCGGATAAATAAGGGTATGTCTGAATGTTTGAACATAAGAGATTGGTCGGGCTTGATGACTACTTCAAGGAACTTAGCGCAAGACCCGAAAAAGGAGTTTATTTTTACCGCGTCTGCGGATATAACGAGCAGGTAGCGGAATTTCTGAAAAAATATTACGAAGCCGCACGGACAAGCGGTGTCATCATCGAGGGCAGGATACCGAATCCCGATAATAAGAACCTTGCCTATTTTGAAGAAATGATGGGCATGGATTTCAAGATGGATCTGAATTTCCTGACAATGAAGCTGAAAAAATGGCTCCCCCGAATGAGCGATTACCAGCGCGGTGCCGTGGCAGGTTCTATTTATAATACTTTGAATGAGCTGCGCAGTCAGGGCAAGAATGATAATATGCTCAAAAACTGCTATATAAAATTCATGTGCTGGCTTTACTATAAGTTTGAGCGCGTGACAGCTCAGCTGGGCGAGAGCAAAGTGCCGAAGATACTCTATGAGGGCGATATCAGCAACTACGAACTTCTGCTGATAACCGTGCTTTCAAATGCAGGGTGCGATGTGGTGCTTTTGCAGTATAACGGCGATGACGAATATCTGAAACTCGACCCTATGTCGAAGACATCCTATAAACTGGATATCGCAGGATTGGGTGCTTTCCCCGATGGTTTCAGCCTTAAGGGTATGCGCCAGATGCAGCAGGCTGAGGCTAACAGGCAAAGGCTCTACGGACCCGAGCCGAGATTCACCAACTGCACCAACGCATGGATGAGCGGCGAAGAAGAACATATCGCCGATTTCAAAAAGCCTGCCGCCGAGAGAGGTACAGACCCCAAGATGTTCTATAACATCTTCACACGGATAAACGGCGTTTGGGATAAGCTGACCTACCTCAACGACCTTTACCAGATGCAGCTCGAACTTAAAAAGAGTGGCAGACAGGTTGTGGTGATAGACGAGGGAATACCTCTTCCCACACCGGATGAGATAAACGGCGTTCCCAGAAAATACTATAACCAGCCCGAACAGATGATTTCCGACCTTGCTTTGCAGATACGCTACGGCAACAATATCGAGCTGCAAAGGGTAATGGTGAAGAGCTTCGTTGATACCATGCTGGGCGAATGTGCCGCCGATAACAGCAACCTCAACAGGCTGACAAATAAAGCGGTATATATCATATGTTGGCTGAAACGCTATATGACACAGCTTTTCGCCAACTGGCGTATGCCCGAGCTTGCCTGCTTCATACTGATGGGCGGCTGCAAGAACGAGCATGAAGCTATGTTCCTGAGATTTCTGGCAAGGCTGCCTGTGGACGTATTGATACTCGTCCCCAACCTTAATGCAGATAAATGCTGCCTTACCGATAAACTGCTTTTCGAGCAGAACTGTGCCGAGACTCTCGATGCGAAGAAATTCCCGTCAGAGACCACACAGATACAGATGGGCACTCTTGCTTATCATGCTGAGCGCGAACTTGACACCCTGATGTATCAGGATTCGGGCATCTACCGCAACAGGCAGTATTCAAAGGCGAATGCCCTGACATTGAAAACAATGTACGAGGAGATAGCTCTGCTGTGGAAAGAGGAGCTTAAATACCGCCCGAATTTCAGCACCGTTGAGGATGTTGTGAATATGCCTGTCATATTCGCGAAGGTATCGGGTGTTAAGGACGGAGATTTGGAACAGTACTGGGGCAGCATAAAACAGCTGCTTACTCCCGATACGTTCCTTATAACTCAGGCGCCTTATATAAGCACTGACAGCTATAACGAGATGAAGAGCTACAGCACCGAATTCCTTAAAAGAGGTATGCTGCAAAGGCGTGTAATAAAGAATCACCCCAGCTACCGATATGGATTCCTGCGTGATGAGATACAGGATCATATGCTGGATAAGCTTCAGCTCCTCATCGACAGCCGTATGATAAAGGGTACTTTTGAAAACGGCACCGAATATACGATAGTCGCGACCATTATGAACCTTAATATGGATATGGTCAGAAAAATACAGAGCTTTGATTTCACAAAGTCGAATCCCAAACTCGTGTATATAAATCCCGGCGAGAGAATGATATCGCTGGAGGATTCCATCATAATCGCATTCCTGAACCTGATAGGCTTTGATATAGTTTTCTTCGTGCCTACGGGATATCAGAGCGTTGAAAAATTCTTCAACACAACTGTGATGGAGGAACATCAGATAGGGCAGTACGTCTATGATCTTAACGTGCCCGATTTGAGAAGATTTGTAGTTAAAAAACAGCCAACTTCATGGCGAGAAAGAATATTTAAGAGAGGTAAATAACTATGGGACTTGATTTCACAAAGGCTGCACCACAGCCTGCACCCGCAGCAGCACCGACAACAGACGCAATGCCTACAATGGCAGCAGCTCCTGTACAGCAGGAGACAGAGCTTTCGGTAGTAGAAAAGTATGACATCGTGGCAGACAGAGAAAAGATGACCACCGAGCTCGTTAATTCACCCGAGGTAGATGCTCTTGTAAGCACTATCGAGCTGGATAACCTTGATTCTATCGTATCTTTCGGCGCAGAGGCTGCCGATGAGATAGCAAAGGCTTCAGATCAGGTGCTTAACAGCATGAATATGTCACAGATAGATGAGACCAGCAAACTGATGCAGATTCTGGCGAACATCATGTCGAAGTTCGATGCTGACGAGATAAAGGATGATCCTTCTTTCTTCAAGAAGTTCTTCAACAACGCAAGAAAACAGCTGGATAAGATACTTGCCAAGTATCACACAATGGGCGATGAAGTAGATAAGATCTACGTTCAGTTGAGAAAATACGAGGACGAGATCAAGCAGTCCAACAGAAAGCTGAACACAATGTTCGATGCTAATGTCAACTTCTATCACGATCTTGTAAAGTATATCCTCGCAGGCGAGCAGGGCTGCCGTGAGCTGGAAGCTTACATAGCACAGAAGCAGGATGAGCTTGAAAAGACAGGCGATAACTCCATACAGTTTGAGCTCCAGTCCCTCAATCAGGCACTGATGATGCTGGAACAGAGAGTACAGGATCTGAGAACAGCTGAGAACGTTGCTATGCAGTCCATACCTATGCTGAAGACAATGGAGTTCTCCAACTACAACCTTGTAAGAAAGATCAACTCCGCATTCATCATCACTCTGCCTATATTCAAGCAGGCACTGGCTCAGGCTATACTGCTGAAGAGACAGAAGATACAGGCTGAATCTATGGCAGCACTGGATCAGAAGACCAACGAGATGCTGATAAAGAATGCCCACAATACAGTTGAGCAGTCCAAGATGACCGCAAGACTTGCTTCGGGCAGCTCGATACAGATCGAGACTCTTGAGACCACATGGAAGACCATCATGAATGGTATCGAGGAGACCAGAGGTATCGAGGCTGAGGCAAGAAAGAAGCGTCAGGAAGACAAGGTCAGACTTGAAGCTATCAAAGAGGACTTCAAGGCTCACTACGACGTTCCCGACAAGAGGAAGTAAACCGCTTATCATGTACGCTATCTGTAATTTGCAACTGTCCGTTGCGAAAGTTCCAACTTTCGTAGCTGGACAAGCAGTTAAAAATCTGTTATAATGCAAATACAGAAAGATAAAGGGGCAAAGCCCCATACCAAAAGAAAGGCACAAAGCCAAAATGTATTTATGAGGAGGACAAAATTATGCCTATCAATCTTAGCAAAGGACAGAAAGTTAGCTTGACAAAGGGAAATCCCGGACTGAAAAATATCATGATCGGTCTTGGCTGGGACGTTAATGCGTTCGATTCAGGTGCAGATTTCGACCTGGATGCAGCTTGCTTCATGGCAGATGACAGCGGAAGATGCCCTTCCGAAAAGGAATTCATCTTCTACGGCAACCTGGAGCACTCAAGCGGCGCTGTTAAACATATGGGTGATAACCTGACAGGCGGCGGAGACGGCGATGATGAGCAGATCATGATCGACCTGAGCCTGATGCCTGCAAACATCTCCAAGATCGCATTCACAGTTACTATATACGATGCTGACAACAGAAGACAGAACTTCGGTCAGGTATCCAACTCCTTCATCCGCGTTGTTGATCAGGCAACAGGCGAGGAGATCGTAAGATACGACCTCGGTGAGGACTTCTCCATCGAGACAGCTATCGTTGTAGGCGAGCTTTACAGAAATAACGGTGAGTGGAAGTTCAACGCTATCGGCAGCGGCTTCCAGGGCGGTCTGGCTGCACTTTGCGGTCACTACGGCATCGACGCTGAATAAGGAGCGACCTGATAATGTCTATTAATCTTCAAAAAGGACAAAAAGTCAGCCTTTCCAAGGAAAGTGCCGGACTTTCAAAAGTAATAGTTGGTCTGGGCTGGGACGAGGCTGCACCCGCTCCCGCACCGCAGAAGCAGGGCGGATTCTTCTCCAACCTCTTCGGCGGCAATACCTCAGGCAGTATGCAGAGCATTGGCGGTGATACCATCGACTGCGATGCTTCGGCATTCGTGCTTCAGGGCGGAAAGCTCACCAACAAGAATGATATCATCTATTACGGCAATCTGCGCCATGCAACAGGTTCGGTAGTCCACATGGGCGATAACCTGACAGGTGCGGGCGACGGCGATGATGAGCAGATCGTAGTTGATCTTTCTCAGGTGCCGCCTCAGTATGACAGGATAGTCATTACCGTAAATATCTACCACGCACTGCAGAAGAACCAGCATTTCGGTATGATCAGAAATGCATTCATCAGGCTGGTAGACGGCAGGAACAATAATGAGATATGCAGGTACAATCTTACCGAGAGCTACCCCGGCATAACAGCTATGGTATTCGGTGAGATATACAGACACGGCAATGAATGGAAGTTCAATGCTATCGGTCAGGGTACCAACGACGGCAGTATCGCTGATCTTGCCAAGAGATACGCGGGTATGTGATACCCCATTCAAATCGAGAAAACAGGAGAACTGCGGCAAGTCCGCGGTTTCTCCTTATTTTCTGACAAATATTTCTAACGTTTTCGTTGGAAAAAAGCTGTAAGGGAGTTTACTGAACTATGGATTTAAAAGGTTTGACCTCACAACAGGTCGAAGAATCTCGCGCGAAAAACGGCTCGAATGCCATACCCGAGGCAGAGCCCACCACGTTTCTGAAAGAGTTCCTTGAAACTTTCGGAGATCCCATGATCAAGATACTGCTTGCTATCGCAGCCCTGATGATAATAATGGCTTTTGCGGGACTTGCCGAGCCCTACGAGCCTATCGGAACGATAGTTGCCGTTCTGATAGTTGCATTCGTTTCGGCAAAGACAAATGTAGCAAGTGACCAGAAGTATATCGAACTGAAAGAAAGTGCCGAGAAGGATAAGTGTAAGGCTATCCGTGACGGCGCTACAAACGTTATCGAGGTCGATGAGGTCGTTACAGGCGACCTGATATTGCTCCAGTCGGGCGATAAGATACCCGCGGACGGTGTTCTCGTTCACGGTAACATCAAGGTAGATAACTCCGCACTTAACGGTGAGGCTGAGGAATGTAAGAAGACCGCAGCTGCTCCCGGTTTTGAAATGCCTACCGACATCACAGGTGATACCTTTGTTGATGAGCACTCGCTGTTCAGAGGTGCTGTTTGTATCGATGGTGAAGGCTACCTCGATGTAAGACAGGTTGGTCTGAAGACCATGATGGGTAAGATGGCTGAGGAGATGAACGAGGACGAACCCGATTCACCTCTGAAAGTAAAGCTGGCTAAGCTGGCAAACCAGATATCTGTATTTGGTTACGTTTCGGCTATCGTTATCGCTATCGTATATATTATCTACTTCATTATCAAAGCCGGCGGACCTGCTGATTTCTTTGCACTTGGCGCTCCAGCTGTTATCAAGAAGATCGTTGAAGGCGTATCCATCGCTATCATCATCGTTGTATGTGCAGTACCCGAAGGTCTGCCTCTGATGATATCCCTGGTTCTTATGCAGAATACCAGCAAGATGCTGGATCACAACGTACTTGTTCGTAAGGCTGTGGGTATAGAGACCGCAGGTTCTCTGAACGTTCTGTTCTCAGATAAGACAGGTACCATTACCAAGGGTAAGCTTGAAGTTGTTGAATTCTTCACAGCTGACGGCGAAGTTATCCCTAATGATAAGCTTGCAGGCTGCAAGAAAGTCAAGGAACTGCTGGATATCTCCATCGGCAAGAACACACAGTCACTGTTCGACGGCAACCACAACGTCATCGGCGGTAACTTCACAGATCAGGCACTGATGCACTTCATCGGCGAGGCTGATTTCAACGCACTGAAAGATAACAAGGAATATGAAGTAACCACATATCAGGGCTTCAACTCCGCTAACAAGTTCAGCCAGTCGAGGATCGACAATCTGGGCAAGACCTTCTACAAGGGCGCTCCCGAAAGACTCCTTGCAAAGGCTACAAAGTACCTTGATGCTGACGGCAATATCAAGGATATCGATATGGACAAGCTCAATGCTAAGATCGACGCCCTTGCTAACAAGGCTATGCGTGTGCTGAGCTTCGGTTATTCCGAGAAGCCCCTGGTAGAGAACCAGATCAACGACGATGTTGTTATCATCGGTCTTGTTGGTATACGTGATGACGTTCGTGCTGAGGCTAAGGAAGCTATCAAGGAAGTTAAGGAAGCTGGTATCCAGGTAGTTATGATAACTGGTGACCGTCTTGAAACTGCCAAGGCTATCGCTAAGGACGCAGGACTTATCCAGAGCGACGATGAAGTTGCACTTTCTTCTGCTGAGCTGAATAAGATGTCCGATGAAGAGCTGAAGGCTATCATACCCAAGATCAGAGTTATCGCAAGAGCACTGCCTACCGATAAGTCCAGAATGGTAAGACTTTGCCAGGAAATGAACCTTGTTGTAGGTATGACAGGCGACGGCGTAAACGACAGCCCTGCACTTAAAAAGGCTGATGTCGGCTTCGCAATGGGCAGCGGTACCGAAGCTGCTAAGGAAGCAGGCGAGATCGTTATCCTCGACGATAACTTCAAGTCCATCAAGGACGCTATACTCTACGGCAGAACTATCTACCGCAATATCCTTAAGTTCTGTAAGTTCCAGCTGGTAATCAACGTTGCAGCTGTACTTGTATCCGCATTTGGACCTTTCTTCGGCATCGAAGAACCTCTGAAAGTTACACACCTGCTGTTCGTTAACCTGGTTATGGACGGCCTCGGCGCTATCATGCTGGGTAATGAGCCCGCACTTGAAAAGTATATGCGCGAAAAGCCCAGAAGAAGAGACGAGAGCATCATCAGCAAGCCTATGGCTGTACAGATCGGCGTTATGGGCGCATGGCTGACCATCATGAGCTTCCTGTTCTTCCTGTTACCTGCCGCTGGCAACAGTGTCGGCGACGTGATGAAGGATCTCTCAAAGGGTCTGCTCTGCCAGAATTTCTTTGACGGTGATGTTGATAAGCTAAAAACAGGCTATTTCGTACTGTTCATCGTCAGCGCACTTGCAAACGGCTTCAATGTAAGAGACGAGAAGTTCGGTATTTTCAAGGGTCTTAACCTGAACCCCGGCTTCCTGAGAGTTATGTGCGCTATCATCGCTGTTCAGGCAGTTATTGTAAACTGCGGTCTTATCCCATTGGCACCTTTCCAGTGGCTTGGTAAGATGTTCAGCTGTGTACCTTTCGGTATCACAGGCTGGGTAGTAGTAGTCCTCATGGCTATTACTATGATACCCGTTGACCTTATCAGAAAGGCAGTTTCGGGCTCCGGCAATACAGCTGAATAAGCAATAACCATATCAACTGTACACGGCTCACACGCTTTTGTGCGAGCCGTGTTTACAGTAATGGTATCGGGTGCTTTTTATAATGCTCACGGTCTTACGCGGGCATTTTAAAAGGCATAAAACGAATCAAACATAAAGGAGAAAGCAATATGAAAAACAAGCTCACATCAGAGAATAGAAACAGCTTTGAAAGTGAACTGACCTGTGTCATCAAGGGCAGCTCGGTGATGAACGTATCAGTTGCTGAGGACTGCGAACAACTCAGAGAATACACTCTCCCGCAGCTGATGCATCTTGCAAAGCGCTTCCATAACACCAAGCGCACATATCTTCTGGTAGACCCACTGCAGGGCAAGCATATCCCCGTAAGCCCAAATGACTGCCTGACTATGCTGCGCACCTTGGGCGCAAAGCTGAAGAGGGAATTCCCACGTACAAAGCTGGTAGTAGGCTTTGCTGAAACAGCAACTGCCATCGGTGCAGCTGTTGCAGAGTATATGGGCAGTGACTGCGTATATATCCAGACCACCCGCGAGGAAGTCCCCGAGGTCAGCAAATGGATAGAGTTTCAGGAAGAACACAGCCATGCCACCGAGCAGAAGCTGTCTGCTGACGGCTTTGCTGCCGCCCTCGACAACACGGACACCGTCATTTTCGTGGATGATGAGTTTTCCACTGGCAAGACCCTTGTGAACATGATAGAACAGCTCAGGGACGAATTTCCGCAGCTGTGCGATAAGCAGATAGTGGCTGCTTCCATCATCGACCGCATGAGCGAGGAAAACGTCCGCAGACTTGAAATGCACGGAATGATATGCCGTCAGCTGCTGAAGATAGACAACGTGGATTACACCGAGATGGTCAACAAATTCGAGATACGCGGTGCGTCCGACCTGCCCTGTGCCGATAAAAGCGATGACATGATAAAGGCGGCTTATCTGCTGAAAGAGGATGGCGACACTTCACCCAGAACAGGCGTCGTGATAGGGGAGTACATCGATAACATCCTCGCACGCCATGAAATGATAAATTCAGCCGACAGCACCATGATACCCTCAGGCAGGGATATTGCCGTTATTGGCACCGAGGAGTGTATGTATGCGGGACTTATCATAGCCGAAAAGCTTGAAAACAGCGGCGCATACAACAGCGTAAAATTCCATGCCACCACCCGCAGCCCCATAGGTATCTGCGGAAGCGAGGGCTATCCCATATTCAATGGCTACAAGCTTCAAAGCTTCTACGAAAAGGGCAGGCAGACTTTCCTGTATGACCTTGCAAAGTACGATTCTGTTCTCATCGTGACAGATTCCGCGCCCGAGAATATGGACGCTGTAAACGAACTCGGCTCGTTATTCAGGCATTACGGCTGCAAAGAGATAATCGTAGAAAGGATATAGCTGATGTTCGGTTCATATAAAAATGAAGATGTAACGATACTCCTTAAAGATATCACAGGTCAGGTAAAGCCCCAAAGCACCGAGGAAAGAGAAAAACTGATTCAGGGCGGCAGACATTACTGCGAAATGCTGCCAATCGAGTATGAACCCTCAGAGCAGTACATGAAGTCTTTTTACACGGCGCTTGATATGTACAGCGGAATAACCGCCGAAGCCGTAGGCAGGCTCGGACAGCTGATATACAAAGACAAAGGCGAGAATGCAGTACTGGTGTCCCTCGCCAGGGCAGGTACTTCCATCGGTGTACTGCTGAAACATTATATGGACAGGAAGTACGGCATAAATACTGCTCACTACACCATCTCCATTATCCGCGGCAGAGGTATCGACAAAAATGCCATGGACTATATCTTGGCAAGGCATAAACCTCAGGATATCCAGTTTATTGACGGCTGGACAGGCAAGGGCGCTATCACCCGACAGCTTGAAGAGGCTATGAAAGATTATCCGCAGGTGAGTGCAGGTCTCGGTGTGCTTTCAGACCCCGCCTTTATCTCCGAAAAATGTGGCACTCACGATGATTTCCTCATAGCCAGCAGCTGCCTTAATTCCACAGTTTCGGGGCTTTTGAGCAGAACTTTCCTGAGAAACGATATCATAGGCAAAAAGGACTTTCACGGCGCAGTTTTCTACAAAGAACTCGCCCATAAAGACCTCACCTATAAATTTATAAATACCGTGGAGGAGCATTTCAGCTTTGAGGACTACGACCTCACCGATAATGCCGCCGACACAGCAGAAAACACCATGGAGGAGGTAAAAAGCATCTGCCGCGATTTCGGTATCTCCGATATAAATCTGGTCAAGCCCAGCATCGGCGAAGCCACAAGAGTGCTTCTGCGCAGAATGCCTTGGAAAATGCTGGTACACAGCCTTGATGATAATGAGCATCTGGGGCATCTGTATCAGCTCGCCGAGGAAAAGTGCTGCGAGCTTGTGGAGTACCCGCTGAAACACTACCGTGCCTGCGGGCTTATCAAGGCGATGGCAGATAACTGATATGAGAAAGATACTACTTGCAAGCGATCTGGACAATACTCTGATACATTCATACAAGCACAAGCGTGAGGGAGATATCTGCGTTGAGATGCTAAACGGTGCCGAGCAGGGCTTCATGAGCGGGAAAGTTCACGCTCAGATGTCAGCTCTCCCCGAATATGTTGAGCTTGTCCCCCTGACTACCCGTTCCGTGGCACAGTTTGAAAGGATACAATTGCCCGAAGGCTGTTATACCAGAGCGATAACCACAAATGGCGCGATACTCATTGAAAATGGTATTCAAAACGAGGATTGGCGTAACAGTGAAAAGCGCTTCGCCGATGAACTAATGCCACTGATGGAAAAACTCCGCGATGAGCTTGAGGGCAACGAAAAGCTGAATGTGGTGAGGATAGTCGATGAGATGTACCTCTACATATCCTGTGCCAAGCCCAAATATGTGGGAGAATTTATGGACAGATACAGTTCCATCACCGAGCTTGACGTTATGCTCTCAGGTAGAAAAATATACTTCCTGCCCCCTGAGATAAACAAGGGCAAAGCACTGAAACGTCTTGCACAGGGCGAAAACGGCGCATTCATCATTGCCGCAGGGGACAGCACCATTGACCTGCCCATGCTTGAAGCCGCAGATCTAGCCATTATCCCCGAAGCCCTCGACCCGCTTCTTAAAAATCCCAACAGAAGCGTCTTCAAAGGAGACGGCGATTTCGCTGAATTCGTCATTGAAACACTTCTTGATAAATGCAGTGAATAACCTATTAAAGGCACTTTTGACAAATACTGTCAGAAGTGCTTTCTTGTACGCGAATAAAAAAGCATCGACATCAGCGATGATACGTTATCACCGCTGAAGCCGATACCTTGTTATCCATTATTTGGTTAATGCGCGAGCCAGAACTCACCCTCAAATACCGCAGTTTTAGGAGGCTTTGAGTAGCCGTCCGTAATAGCAGTTCCGCTTATCTTAACGTGCACGAGATTATCTTCAACGCCGATGATAGACCATTTGTAGTTTACTAGCGGCTCATGTTCAAAGACATACAAAGTATCCTCGCGCTCAAAGGCTTCTTTGATACTCGATACTTCAAACTCCATGCCGATCATTTCACTGAGAGTAGTTTTTCCCGTGGGAAACTCATTTATATTCAGCCTAGGAGTGATCTCTTCATTGTCGAAACTCCCTTTTTCAAAGCTGACTTCCATGGAAACGGTTTTGGTTATGATATCCCGCTCCTCGTCAATGTCCTCGTCGTTGTCGAATATATAGAACTTTGTCATTCCGCAGTCTTTGACCTGAAAATCGTGACCGCCGAGAATTAATCTGCCATATGATTTTTTTGTCATATCAATACATCTGTCGAGAGTTCAGACATTCAGCTTATCCGAAGTCACAAGCTGACCTCCGCAGGAGGTGCAGAATTTGCCGTGATCGAATACAGCGCCGCACTGTACGCAGTGCAGCTTGCCGTCATTTACAGGTGCCGCTGGAGCCGCATTCTGTGCCACAAGTGTTGAACCGCAAACCGTGCAGAATTTGCCGCGTTCGAAAGTTTTGCCACAGGTGGGGCAAATAAGACCGCTGTTATCAGCAATAGGTGCGGTCACAGACTGGGTGTCCATCGGAACAAGTTCGCCGCCGCAGGCTGTGCAGAACTTGCCCTTATCCAGAATCTTGCCGCAAACCTTGCATACCAGTTTGCCCGAAGCTTCTGCGCTCGCATCCGATGGTACAGAAACAGGTGCCGTCGGATTATTTGGCAGGGGAGCGGATACAGGCGTAGGTATTACCGAAGCCACAGGCTCGGCAGGTGTGGGTACAGCAGGAGTTGGATCAACTGCCGCGCTTGCAGAAACAAGCTGACCTCCGCAAGCTGTGCAGAATTTGCCTTTGTCGTGAAGCTTGCCGCAAACAGCGCATTTCAGCCATTCAGCTGAGGGAGCTTCTGTATTTGCAGGAGCAGTATCGTTAGCCGCAGAGATGAGCTTTCCGCCACAGGAAGTGCAGAATTTGCCATTATCATGTGGCTTGCCGCATACTTCGCATTTAAGTCCGCCTGCAGGAGTTTCAGCCACAGGAGTGCTTTCGATGACCGCCGCGGGAGCGGTTTCGTTAGAAGCAGAAACAAGCTTACCGCCGCATGAAGTGCAGAACTTGCCCTTATCATGGGGTTTGCCGCAGACTTCGCATTTAAGTCCGCCGACAGGAGTATCAACTACAGGAGCGCTTTCTATTACAGGCGCTGCCTCGGGTTCTTTGGTCAGTGAGGGAGCGGTGCCAGGTGCTTCAACAGCCTCGCCCACAGGTTTCAACTCGCCGCCGCAGGAGGTACAGAACTTTCCGCCATCATGTACTTTTCCGCAGACTACGCAGGCAAGCTTGTCGGATATTGTTTCAGCCGCAGGCGCGTTCGCTGGCACAAGACTTCCGCCGCAAGCGGTGCAGAATTTTCCGGTGCTGTGTATCTTTCCGCATTCACTGCATTTCAGCTGGCTCTCCTCAGCAGGAGCAGTCTCAGCTATGGGAGCAGTTTCGGCAACGGGAGCTGTTTCAACTTCTGGCACAGGCTCAGGTGTAGCGGCAGGCTCGGGCTCGTCAATAGCCTGAGTTTCAACAACAGGCTCTGCAACAGGAGCAGTTTCAACAACCGGAACAGCTTCCACAACAGTTTCAGTTACCGTACTGTTGTCTAGCTTAGTGCCGCAGAATACGCAGAATCCACCCTCTGTGTACTCCTTTCCGCACTGAGGGCAGGTGCCCTTGGGGGCGTTGTTATTCTCGGCAGTTTTCAGCTTAAAGAACTCGGTGAGCTCACCGCCGCAGTACACGCAGAATTTACCGCGCTTGCTTGTTTTTCCGCATTTATTGCATATCAGCATATATCCTCCTGACCCGACAAGCCTGAGGGGCATTGCCGTAAATTTATTCTCTACCGTATAAGATCTCGGTTATTATAATTATAATATTAATTTGCCTAAATGTCAAGTGAAATTTGTCATATCCAACAAAAAAGCGACCGTCCCGACAGATACCTGACAGGGCGGTCTATATTACTATACTTCGCAAAGATCTTTATTTACTTACCTTTAACGGCTTTGATGATCAGCATAGCATCGGACATATTGACAAAGCCGTTGCCGTCGATATCAGCTCTTTTTTCAGCAGCCGAAACCAGATACTTCTTGCCTGAAATATGAGCTAAAACAACTATAACATCGGTTATATTTACCTTGTTGTCGCCGTTGACATCGTATTTCAAATATGTCTTTTTTGCAGTAGTATTTGTTGTTTTGGAAGCTTTGTTAACAGTGATCTTGTATACTCTGGTGGTTCCTGCAGGTGAAACGCATGAAACCTCGATAGTGTTTTTGCCGTCTTTAAGAGCTATCTCGCCTGTGCCGTAAACACCTGAGCTGTTGCTGCTGGCTTTAGCCGAAACGTAGATGCTCTTGGTGTCAGCCGATACCTTAGCGGTATATGACTCAGTATAGCTGTTGAAAGCAGGGCTTATGCTGACACCCGAAATACTCATAGAACTGAGATAATCATTGTTGTCCCATTCTGAATCAGGCTTGGGACAACGTGACGAAGGCATATTGTTGTATACGGGTATCTTGAATTCCATAGCAGAATCCAGAACTTCATCACTATAGGCTTTCAGCAGGCTGACAGCTTCATTGGCTTGTCCGAATACACAGGTCATGTACTGATGTGCGAAATATCCGTTGCCGCCGTCGGTCATATCGAACTTCTGAAGATAAAGTGTATCCTGTTCTTTGGTGATATAACCGTTGCCAAGGAATATCGAACCGCCTACTATAGACCTGTACTGATTAGTCCAGGGCATTAGATAGCTGTCATTGTAGTTGGAAGCATATTTTGCAGCCATTTCGCCGGCTGTCATCGAAGCAGTAGCGTAAGCGCCGACATCGAAGAAATTGAAATAATTCTCATAGCCCGATACTGTACCCAGTGACTGGGGTGCACCGTAAACGCCTTGTTCATTGCGGCATCTCGAAGCAAGATGGTAAGGCGAAACGCCTGATACCTCAGCTGCCTTCATAAATGTATCTGCATAAGAATACCACTCGCCTGTATCGGGGCAAGTGTATCCGCCGTCCATGAAGGTGCCGCGGAGTATAGCCTCAACGCCGTCCTTTGTATGTACAGCAGGGTCGTATGAGAGATTCTCAAACATGAATATGTAATTCTCGGTCAGGAAATTTCTGGGGTCGAGATAATACTTTATTATACCGTCAGAAGCTGCTACCCAGCCTGTATCCAACTGATACCATGTATCGGTGTTTGGATCGTAAGCTCCCTTCGCTCTGGACTTCCATGAATCAGGAGCACCATTGTGAACAAGGTTCCTGCCGACTACGGTCTCCTCGCTTACAGCGGTATTCCAGTCGATACCAACGTGCTGAGCCTTGAATATCCAGTTGGGGTGCTGTTTGTGCAGTTCTCTGAGATATATCCTGTAACTCTCAGGGAAAGCCTGAGAATCCAGATAGCTTTCAAAATCACTGCTGTAATCAGCTGACGCAGAACCGTTTACCGATATAGAAGCTGCGGGAACATAACCTATAAGAAGTTCATATTGTATCTTATACCAAAGTGTACCGTTGCTGTCGTATTTCTCGCCGAGTATGCTAACTGCATCTCCGCCGTCCAGCCAGCCTTTGGCAGCCGAGTTCTTATCTGCGTCTTTTCTGACGTCTATATATGTGTATGAACATACACCGTTTCTATCCTGTGCTGCGGCAGCCTTGATGATATTGCTGCTAGATGCTGCAGCTGTACCAAACATCATAGCCGCTGCCATGAGCACAGCCGCTGTTCTTTTAAGTATCAACGAACTCACCTCCGGGTGAACAAAAGGGACATATTTTTATGATTGTTCTTAACTCGTACTGTTTGTTTTGTTGTATTCATATTATATAGTAAAATACTAGCATTGTCAACCATAAGGTTTATTAACGTGAAGCATATTTAGTTAAATTTAAACGCTATGTTCATTAGTTACAAAATAATTACAAGCTATATAGTTGTGATAAAATAAGCACATACAATATATAGTATAGGAATGTTTGTTCTTATATATTTGTTGGCGATTTTCACGAATTTTTATAACTGTTTTTGTCATTTTGCCTATTGCAGTGTCAGAAATTTATATCGCAGATGATCAATGCTAAAATTGTTACAAACTTTGTAACCGAATTTGCCCTGTTTATCGCGAAAATTGAATGTTAAATATATTTATCAATGCTATGATTGTGACTTTAGTTAAAAGAAATTATAATGATATGAAACTTGTGGCAAAAACAAGATATTTTAAGAAAACGTTTGAAATAAATATATTAGTTGATTTTACACGAATTCAAAATAATTAAAAGATAAAACATGAAAAATTATTAGCTCTGGCATGCTGTAAGGCGCAAACCGGAGCTAATTGGCTATCTCAGTTCTAGCAAACAGTTTTCAAGGTCAAGTTCATATACCAGCTCTGAATTATCTTTCTCTTTATATATTGGTTCACGATAAAGTTCAAGTTCATGGTCGAAACCTTCAAGAAGATACGGATCATTGAACTTCAAAACCGCATGACCCTTTTGATCGATAATTTCTCTCAGCTTTTCGTTTTCCACCGATGTATGTGATTTTCCGTCGTATATGTACTCGATGTCGTCGCTTTCATCTGTAATGTTCACCAGGATATCCGCGCACTTTGCCGCAGGAGAATCAGCGGAAAACTTTTCTTCGGTGGGCGGCAGGAAGTATATGCAGTTATCGTTCAGGTTGGTCATTCCCAGCTTTGAACTGCGTTCAGTACCGAACCATTTGTAGTATTCGGAATTTTCAAAGGAAGTAAGTTCATCGTCCTCTGTTTCGTAATAGTTTCTTAGATCCCAAGTGGCATCGAAATCCCATACCTCATCTCCGATGTATGCGAAATTCCAGACATGACCCGATTCGTCGGCACTTATAGCATCTGCATCGACCTTGCCGCAGTCGATATCAGCCATATTGAACAGCAGCTGTATTGCACTTGCGATACCGTCACATACGGCTCTCTTTTTTACTATCGCTCCGTAAACTGACTGCGGTTCGTTGTTTACCATACCGGTACTGTTTATATGGTATTCGTCATAGGCGACATTTGTACATACCCAGTCATAAAGATAATAAGCTTTATCCGCATCAGTGGTACATTCGGGCGGTATGCTCTCGACTATCTCCTTAGCGGCGGCAATAACTTCATCGGTGTGAGAAGCCGCTTTCAGTACAGAATCCGAAAGCTTCATACGGTAATATCCGTTCTCTGTAAGCTGGTATTCGCAGCCTCCTGCCGTCATGGGGACATCGGGAAAAGAAAGTCCTGCGTACTGCCAGCCTAGGTCAATAAGGGCAGAATCGTACTCAACAGGGAATTCCAGTTCCTCGATCCCGTTCTCGTAGGCGTAGCGTATAGCAAAAGCTACGGTATCCAGAGTGGTGTAATATCCGCTGTCATCGCTGTATAACAGAGGTACATATTCATCATATGGGCTTACATAAGAAAGCCATTCCTCATATGGTTTATCAAGATAATTGAATTTTATCTCCTTGCTGTACACCTGATAATAACTGCCGTCTATCTCCAGCTGATGTGTCTTTGTCTCAAATTTGTAATCGCTGCCCTGTGAGATCTCTGTACTTTCCTCTGTCTGACTTGAGGGATCATCAGCATTACCGCTTTTTGCGGACTTTGAAGAATGATTGCAGCTGACGGGTATAGTCACCGTAAGCAGAAGCGCAGCTGCTGCCGACAAATACTTTTTTATGTTTATGACCATTTCGTTCTCCTTTGTATTATCATCAGAGATAATGCTTCTGTCGGGCACAGCACGAGCCGTACCCGACAGAATCTTTTTTATTTTGAGGTGATATGAGTTTTAGCCGACTATGGCTCGATTATCTCAACGTCATTAGCGCCGAGCTTCTTGGTCTCTTCCTCAGCAACTCTCTGGATAGCCTCTTCGCGGGACTTCTCCAGAGCATCCTTCATGTCCTTGCCAAGGAACTCAGGCAGAGACATACCTGCCTGCTCGAACAGATCGTTCAGAGGAGGAACGCTCTTCATCAGACCGCTCAGGAAGTTAGCGGTAGAACCGCCGCCCTGACCGCCGTTAGCGCCGCTGTCCCAAACAGTGATCTTGTCGATCTTGATGTTCTTGATAGCCTCGACCTGGATAGCTATCAGCTGCTCCATCTTGTCAGCGATGATGAGTCTTACGGCTGCATCTGCATCGCCGCCTGCAGCAGCAACTATCTGCTTCAGACCTTCTGCCTGCTTGGTGAGTATCTCCTGATTACCCTTAGCCTCAGCTTCCATCTTAGCGAAGATAGCGTCAGCTTCACCCTTTGCCTTACGTCTTGTAACTTCAGCCTGTGCCTCAGCCTGGATCTCAGCCTGCTGCTTGCTGATCTCAGCCTTAACGATAACGTCAGCCTTCTGGGTTGCCTTTTCAAGTTCTGCTCTTGTAAGCTCTGCTTCCTGCTGAGCGATGTATGCTTCCTGCTTAGCCTTTGCAGCCTGAACTGCCTCGGCAGCGGTAGCCTTACGCAGAGATTCTGCTTCTCTTTCTCTTCTCTCTGCCTCGGACTGTGCAACAGCTACCTTAGCATCGTTCTCACCCTTGATAGCGTCAGCATTTGCAGCTGCAACTTCGATCCTCTGCTCTTTCTGAGCGTGGGACTGACCGATCTCACCGTCTCTGTGCTTCTCAGCAACGCTCTTCTTAGCGTCGTTGATAGCCTTAGCGGCAGCTTCTTTACCGAGAGCTTCCAGATATCCGGACTCGTCTGTGATATCGGTAACGTTAACGTTTATCAGTTTCAGACCGATCTTTTTCAGCTCGATCTCAACGTTGTTGGATACTGCCAGCAGGAACTTGTCTCTGTCGGAGTTGATCTCTTCGATATCCATTGTAGCGATGATAAGTCTCAGCTGACCGAAGATGATATCCTTAGCCAGTTCCTGTATCTCCATCAGCTTCAGTCCGAGAAGTCTCTCAGCTGCATTCTGCATGATGCCGGGTTCGGTAGAGATACCAACTGTGAATCTCGAAGGAACATCGATACGGATATTCTGCTTCGACAGTGCATTTTTCAGGTCAACGTTGATGGAGATAGGTGTCAGATCCATGTACTCATAGGACTGGATAACAGGCATGATGAATGCCGCACCGCCGTGGATACATCTGGCACTTCTTGCCTGACCGTTCTTGTCTGTACCTACCTTACCGTAGATTACCAGCACCTTATCGGAAGGGCATTTTCTGTATCTTGAAAGTATAGCCATAAGCGCTGCGAAAAGTACCGCAACTATAACACATATAATAATCATTGTCTCGGTTCCCATAGTAGATCTCCTTTGTCAGTAAACGAATTTGGTTTATGTGAGATGTTGTCTTTTTCTATGTTCTATGTTCCTTTATCTTTCTGTCAGGAACAGGGGTTAACATCGGTATGTTCCTGTGAACTGCTTGCCGTCCGATTCATATCGGTATACGGACTTCTGAAGTATGTTTTTCATGTTCTTCTCCTTTATTCATCGGATGTGTTATATCCGCATTTTTCAACAATCATATCTTTGTACTTATTATATGCTTTAGTCCCATTTGGGTCTAAGTCAACTTTTTCACCGTTTATTACAAATACGTTGTTACTATCAATGATTTCAGTTTCATCTTTTTCACCTTTAATTGTTCTGACGATGTATTTGTAATTTCCCCCAACGTCTGAAGCTGCCGTATATTCTTTGCAAAAAGCATCTGCCTTTTCCGTTAATTCATCGATCATATCATATTTAGTTTCATCGTTTATGTTGATAGTGACACTCAGCATATAGGTCTTGCTTTTTGCAGCTGAACTCAGATCGATATCAGATAGTACAGGGCAGTTTTCTGGAGATATGTACTCAGCTATTTTATCGTCATTTTGACCATATCCATCGACATAAAGCGAACTGATTTCAAAAGGAAATACAACTATTTCATAGCCGTCGCCCTTAGCGCTTAATGATGAAACATCCGGGTCATATTTTACATCAAAATATTCCGGGATTACATTATAGTTAGCATCTTTCCTTGCAATATCATTTATATCATTTACAATAGATATCATTACATAATAGTCGGATTTTTTATATCTGTTTTTTATGTAATCGGTAATGCTTTCATCTACGTATTCACTACTCTCATAACCTGCCATGGTGTTGAGATCAAAATGTCTAACGTTACCGTTTTTATCCTTATATTCGATATCATAAATCTTGTATCTGAAAGGTATTTTGAACGGAGCTTTTGGATTATAAGTTAATCCGCTTTTCGTCACGGTTATCTTGTAATCACCCTTGAAAGTCTTGTCAAAGAGCTCCTTGTATCTCTTCTCATAGTCGATGCCTCTGCACCATGTCAGCCATATTCCTCCTGCTACCCCAACTATTGCTGCAGCGGATATCAGTGCGGCTTTTGCTTTTGTTTTCATTCAAATTACCTCTTCTCTCTTTTTTACCTTGATCAAAAGCCGTCTTGCTGTCTTCCTTCTTTTGTTCTACACATAAGATATTGTCTCTCTTTTATGTCTCTTTCTTTTGTCTTTTTTACGTCTTGCTGTCTTCCTTCTTTTGTTCTACACAGTTTGTTTTGTCTCTCTTTTATGTCTCTTTCTTTTGTTTATTTTTAGCGTCTTGCTGTCTTCTTTCTTTTGTTCTACACAATTAATTTTGTCTCTCTTTGTTTTGTCTTTATGTCTCTTCTTTTGTCTTTAGTTCTTTTGTATACTTCCTGCTAAGCGTCTTTTTCTACTATTACATCGTCGCCGCGAACGTCTACCACAACTACCTTGGTGCCTGTTTTCAGCATCTCTTCGCCCTCGTTGAAAGCTCCCAGCTCCATCATCTGTCCCTGAAGCGTCATGGTTATCTTGCCCATGCCCTGATTCTTCGGCGGACAGGGGATATAGACCGTTGCGCTTTCGCCTATGGCGTTTCTCAGGTCAACTGTGCCGTTTTCGGCAAGCTTCATTGAAAGCTGAACCATCTTGGCTACCAGTACCATCGTTCCCAGACCAAGCAGTATTCCAACAGGCAGTGCCGCAACGCTGGGTACCTTTGAACCTACCAGCACTATGGACGACCAGCTGAATACCGTCAGGAAAGCAACTATCGTCTGTAAAGTGAAGAAGTGCATCGAGCTGTCTGTCACGCTGTCATTATAAGAATGATCGTGGAAGTCGCCGTCGTGGTGTGCATCGATATCGTGATGTACGTCGATATCATGATGACCGCCGTGGATATCGAAACCGTGGTGTCCGCCTATATCGTGAACGGCGCCGTGTCCTATATCGAAGCTGTGTCCGCCCACATCTGTGTGCATATCCAGTCCGGAAGTGTCGCTTACATCGTGTCCGCCGTGGTGCATACCGAACATCGCCAGCAGGGTCTGCAGTATCAGCAGCATTGTTGAGGGAAAGGCGATGCAGTAAAGCACTTTCAGCAGTCCGCTGAGCCCGTTCCACCAGATATCAAATCTTTCCATCATATTTCCCGCCTCCTTTTACGTAGGTAAATATGTGCTGTAAATTTAATTTACCTAATTATACACCAAACCATTTACTTTGTCAAGGGGTTTTTCAAAAAAATTTTTACAGAATCGATTTATTATAATATATAATACCTTTATTATATAGAAAAACATTCTGCATTTACCTTTTGCGTAAATCACATAACCCTATGAGGTAAATGTATATGTTAAATTTCTGTAAAGCTATTGCAATTTTGCAAAAAGTGTGATATATTATATGTAAATGAAATTGACACGTAAAGGAGGCTAACAAATGGACGCTAAAAATATAGGACGTATTATAAAGGAAGCCCGCCTCGCCAAGAAAATGACACAGAATGAAGTGGTGGGCGATTTCATAACCAGAAATATGCTCAGCCAGATAGAGAGCGGCAGTGCAATGCCCTCAGTGAAGACCCTTGAATATCTCTGCAAAGTGCTTGATATACAGCTTGAAGCCTACGATACCACCCCTGCGGCAGATGCCGGTATGATGGGGTATATCGAACTCAGGAACCTCTACGCCGCAGGCGTTTATGAGGAGATAGTAAAGGCTGAACCGCCCCACGGCTACATTGATGAGTTCACCGCACTTAAAGCAAGAGCCTGCCTGCATCTGGCAGAACAGCTTACGGAGAATGACGATATAAACGCATTCCAGCGGGCAGTAGAACTTGCCAAGCAGGCACAGGAGCTTTCAGCCCAAGGGATCTTTGCAGATATCAACGCTCACGATAAGGCTGAACAACTTATAAAAAAAGCCGCTGCAAAGCTCAGCGCATATTACAGCAGCCTTATCTGACATGACAGATAAAGGAGAACAACATTATGGATTTCATCATAGATATAGCAGAAGAATTTGTTATCGGTTTTCTTAACAGCAGATATGTTCCGCGCCCGATAAGAGTTATCCTCCGTGCAGGATTTTTTATGCTCTGCATAGCAGTAAGCATCTTTGTGATAGCAGCAGGCATCTATGTTATCCTGAAACATTCCATAGCCATCGGCTCGGTTTGCTCGGTTATGGGCGTGACCATGTTGATACGTTCGGCTAAAATGTTCACAGGCACACTGAAAAGAAACTGAAAATAAAAAATTCAAGCCATATTTCGACTGTTTGTCAGAAGTACTATGGCTTTTTTGTTGACAGTTCTGCACCGTTGTGATATAATAAATTCTAACAAAAATCGTAAAGAGGAGCGGTACAAAAAATGAAGAACAGCAAAGCCATCACCGCGATAGATATCATCGCATTTTTGCTTAATGACCTGCTTGGCTGGTTCATTATTATAATGTATGATATTACAAATGTTTTCGGAAAATTTCAAGACCTGAAGTTGCATCGTGCGCTGATTGTTGTAGGTATTGTTCACATCATTCTGAGCATGATCTGCAATGTTTTCTTCTTCAAAAACGAGAGAACAAAACATCATATCCAAATCGGGAACAAGCTGTTTATCTATAATATAGTAATGACTTTCTGCCCATATCTGTATCTGGCATTTACCCAAATCGTATCATAAAGGAGAACAGATCTCAATGAAAAATACTCTCGGCTACCGAATTTTCTTTCGCTATCTTGAAAACATCTGGAACGCAGAAGAACACGACTGGCTGGGTGGGATGCTTGGCGGAATGAGTCTGGGCAGTCCAGCCGATCTCGCTTATGCTGATTACTGGGATAAAGCTATTGAAAAGATATCAGAACCAGACGACCCGTATCAAATCGGTATACAATTCCTGAAAGACTACCTTGCCATCGGTTACATCGATGAGATAGGTCAGATACTTACCGATATGGAAAATAACGCCCGCCTTGACCTATGGGAAAAAGCGGTATATGATGTTTCACATGATCTCGATGACCCGGATATGCATATTGTATCCGAGGATAAGCCGTGATCTGCGAAAGAATACGAATAAAAACCAATGTCCCAAAGTGCAGTTAACACTTTGGGACATTGGTTTTATAGCATATTTTAAGTCAGAAATATCCCCGCAGACACCTGCTTCCAAATATTTCTTTTGTACCACTTGCAAAAATTGAAAAAATGTGTTATGATATATGATATAATTAATTACAACGGAGGTGCAGCTTTGAAAATACAGGAATCTGCCGAGAATTATCTTGAAAGCATACTCATGATCAGTGAACGCAAGGGCGATGTAAGAAGCATCGATATAGTCAACGAGCTTGAATTTTCCAAGCCCAGCGTCAGCATTGCCATGAAAAATCTTCGCGAGAACGGATATATTACAGTTGATAAGGACGGCTACATCACACTTACAGAAAAAGGTATGGAGATAGCTGAGAAAATGTATGAGCGCCATAAGCTGTTTTCCAAGCTGTTCGTTTCACTGGGCGTAAGCGAAGCTACTGCTTCCAAGGATGCCTGCCGCGTTGAACATATCCTCAGCGATGAGACCTATGCGGCAATCAAGAAGTTTATAAAAGATAAAGGTCTTGTGGACTAATGACCAATAAAACCCGCGGCGGAGCAGTAATGCCCCGCCGTTTTTATTTTCTGAGTTTATCAAGAGTTTCGTCAAGTATCTCTTTTCTGAGTTCAGTTAACCATTCCGAGAAAGCCGCCGCATCAGCACCGTAAGTCAGATTTAATTCACGTTCATTTTCAGACCATGTGTCAAGGGGCGATTCGTTGTGCTGTATAAGGGCTTCAAGCTTGTCAAGTGCCTTGAACAGTTTTGCTTCAACTGTTTTCTGTTCTTCCATTTCTTGATATAATGCTTTGAATTCACAAGAAATATCAGCAGGAAGAGAATCAACCCATTCTGAAAGCAATCTGTCCTCATTTTCTCTGTCTTTATCAGTCTTAATGAATGTGGGTATGTCACCCGTAAAACATTCGCCAAGATCGTGAATTAAACACATGGCGGTCAGCTTGTTTATGTCAGCTTCGGGAAATTCTCCATGAAGCATCAGCGACATCAGCGCGAGTCGCCAGCTGTGTTCTGCAACACTTTCGATACGTCTGCCTGAAGTTGTGCAGTGCCTTGTGGTGTCTTTCAATTTTTCTGCGGTGTGCAGTATTTTAAGATAATCTTTTGGTGTCATACTGCCTCCGTTAATCAGGTGCTATCTCAGCCATTATCTTCAGCGCCGTGTTAAGACCATCGACCGCCGCGCTCATTATTCCACCTGCATAACCCGCACCCTCGCCGCAGGGATAGAGATTATCGCAGGAAAGGGAAGTCATGCTTTCGCCGTCTCTTGTTATCCGCACAGGTGAACTTGTTCTCGTTTCGGGTGCGCAGAGCAGTGCCTTTCCGTCCCCGAAGCACTTCATTTTACGAGAAAAAACTTTCAGTCCCGTGCGCATCATATCCGTCACCTGCTTGGGGAAGATCTTCTCATAATCCACCGCAGTCACCCCAAGTGAATAGCTGGGCTCGATATCCGTGTCAAGGTCAGCTTTGCCATCAAGGAATCCTTTTACGCTTGAAGCGCAAGCCTTATAGCTGCCTGTGCAATTGTAAGCTTTCTGCTCTATCTCCCTAGCAAAGTACATACCGTCAAGCGGCTTGCTGCCGAAATCATCGGGAGTGACAGATACCACCAGTGCAGAATTCGCATTTTTGCCATCACGGGCGAATACGCTCATTCCGTTGGTGACAGTTCCGCCGTTCTCCGAAGCCGCTGGAACGACCGTACCCCCAGGGCACATACAGAAAGTGTAAGCCGCCCGACCGCTGCCGTCGCGGTGTGAAAGCTGATATTCACCCTTTGGCAGCATGGGACTTCCTGCATACTCGCCGTAAAGACTTTTGTCTACTTCAGTCTGTCTGTGCTCAATTCTCGCACCTACTGAGAAAGGCTTTGCTTCAAGGAAAATGCCTTTCCTGTGCAGCATCTCAAAGGTGTTTCGTGCTGAATGTCCTATCGCCAGTACCACCGCAGAGACTTCTTCTCTTCCGCCGTTGAAGCGCACAGCCTCAACCTGTCTGCCGTTCAGTTCGATATCTTCCAGCATCGTTCCGAATCTTATCTCGCCTCCAAGTTCGATAATACGCTCTCTTATCGCCTTAACAACTCCTCTCAGCCTGTCCGTGCCGATGTGGGGCTTTGCCTTTGTGAGTATCTCTTCCGGCGCACCGAATCCCACCATTCTCTCCAGCACGTATCTGCAAAGCGGGTCTTTTATTCGTGTTGTGAGTTTTCCGTCCGAGAAGGTTCCTGCGCCGCCCTCGCCGAACTGTATGTTCGATTCCTCATTTAGTATACCCGTGCTCATGAAATTTTCCACCGAAGCAACACGGTCTTCGATGCATTCGCCGCGTTCCAGTATAATAGGGCGATATCCCTGTTCCGACAGCGCCAGTCCGCAGAACATTCCCGCAGGACCGAATCCGGCGATGACCACACGTCCCTTGACTTTGTTTTTTGATATCACAGGCGAGAACCCCGCAGGCGCGGCATAGGTGAAAGATATGTCCTTTTCTGCCAGTCGCTTTTCCTCATCACTGCTGCCAAGTGTGAATATCACCGAATGTACATAGTGGATATTCCCCCTCTTTCTCGCATCGAGAGAGGTCTTGTATATATGCGCTCCGCGTATGGCAGAGGGTGCTATCCCAAGCTTTTTCCTTGCCGTTTCTATGACGCTTTTCTCATCTGTCCCCAGTGCGGAACTTATCTGATTTACAATAACAGGCATTGCTGTACCTCCAAAAAAGCGGTCCGACATCTTCCGCGCCGAACCGCTGTTTATAATTTTTTTATGAGAGCTCAGAGTCAGAAGAACTGCTGTCGTCTGTCTTTGGTTTGGATACCGTGATCTGAACCTCGTTTGTGCCGAAGCACCAGACGTTCTTTTTACCCTTTGCATAAATAGTTGCTTCCTTGGTGTAGGAACCTATCTCCTTTATATCACTGAGTGATACCTTTGCGTGGATATCTTCGTCCGTCATGCTCTCGATCACCTCTGTGGGCCCGTAAAGCACCACATTCGGCAGCTTTTCGTTGTCGATCTCGCTGATGAATACAGTAGGAGTTCCCACAAGCTCTATATTCTCTGAATCAAGGGTGAATGTTGCTGAGCTGTAACCCTCTTTGTCGAAGCTGACGATTACGGAATCAGTGCCGCTCATATTGACCTCGCCCTTGTTCTTCTGAGGTATCTTGAATGAGAATGCCCTTTTGAGGTCAATGCTGCTCAGAGGGATATCACCAAGTTCAAGATCTTCCTCATCGGGATCGTCCAGATGGGGCGTTATCACCGAGATCTTGTCCTCAGAGAGCTTCATAGGCAGCGAAGATACATCAAATCCATCAGGCGCACCTGTGATATTTACCGACAGTTTCAGCACTTTCTTTTTGTATATCTCGAACTTTACACTGTAGTCCGAAGCACTGTTTGCAGTGAATTTCGAGCTGTCCAGTTTGTTGCTGTCAGCATCGTAGAATACCAGTTCCTCAGCCTGCATCGAAGAATCCTCCGAAAGCTTTTTGGATTTCGATATCCTTGCCGATACTCTGTCTATCTTGTCAAGCTCGTTTTTGGGACCGCTGATAGTTATTTCCTCAGGTGTCACCGAGGTCTTGTTAAGAGTATAGCCTTCTTCCGCCGAAACCAGCGGAGCTTCCGCGGTTACCTCGATAGTCTTCTGAGTTATCCTGTCAAAATCCACTTTAATGGTGTCAGGCGTTACCGAAACTATCGTGCATCTGTCCGTGGTATGATTGCTCCTCACATCGATATCCAGCAGGTAAGTGCCTTCTTTGGTAACATCTTTAAGATTCACCGTGGCGCTAAGATCGTTTTCCGTATACGTTCCTATCTCATAGTTCATGCCCTTGATCTCAACATCAACAGTGATATCCTTGTAATTCAGTGCCTCCAGACCTTTTTCCTCAGCCGCCGTGCCGTCCATATTGAAATCCACATGAACTCCCGAGATGGTCTTATTTATGGTCGGGAACTGAGTTATGGACATTATGAACCAGCTTATCACCGCGATGATAAAAGCCAGTATCCTAAGGGAAAAGTCTGTGCCCTTGTCCTTGATGTTCTTTATCTTCTTGGATATCGGAGTGTTCTTGGTGTTTTCTTTTACTTCTTCCATCTTGAGAACACCCTTCCTGCTAAAGATTTTTCTTTGCCCGAGCTGCCTTCCTTATCGGTTATCAGCGAGGAAGTCAGCAGCTTTTTGAGGGATTCCTTTGAATATCCTCTTGTAAGCTCGCCGTTCTCAGCCACCGATATAGCACCTGTTTCCTCGGATACGACTATTACCAGTGCGTCCGAGTTCTCGCTCATGCCGATAGCAGCTCTGTGTCTTGAACCCAGCTGCTTGTTTATCAGCTCGTCTTTCTGCGGCCTTGGCAGAAAACAGCCCGCCGCAAGTATTATACCGTCCCTGACTATCACCGCGCCGTCATGCAGCGGGGTATTGGGGTAAAAAATATTTCCGAATACAGCAACGGATGGCGTACAGTTCAGCACAGTACCCGTAGCTATCTGTTCGCCAAGCTTTGTCTTGCGCTCGCAGATTATCAGCGCACCCGTCTTGCTTGATGAAAGATTCTGTGCCGCATCGCAGATAGCATCTATTGCACTGCTCCACTTCATCTCGTCCGAGGTAGCGTCCTGCGGATTCAGAAAACTGAGTTCAGCTATCTTGGTACGTCCGACTTTTTCCAGCATACGCCGAAGTTCAGGCTGGAAAAGTATGATAAGAGCAAGAAAGCCCCACTGAAAACACAGTTTCAGCAGAAAGCGCATAGTGTTCAGATTGAACAGATAAGCTATCGCATAGCAGCCAAGCAGCACCGCGATACCTTTTGTCAGCTGCTGTGCCCTTGTCTCACGGATAAGCTTGATGCCGTTGTATATAAGAAAATAAAGTATGATTATGTCAACAATATCGTTAATACGTATATTGAGAAACACGCCCCATATTGAATTCAAGGTCTCTTGTATTGTCTGAAGCATATTCCACACCCTTTGCAAAAAAGTAAATGAACTCTACATTCTTTAATATTATAGCATAATCCATAAAAAAGTACAAGACTTCACGCCCAAAATTTTTATACAAATTGTAACTAATCTGCCAATAATTTTACACACTTGTTACAAAGACAGATAAGCCCCTTGATACGCCGTATGATCCTCCTCTGTACCCTGTCTGTCGGATAAAGTATGTTTCAAAAGGTTAAAATTTCGGTACAATTTACTGTATTTCGTTGACAAAAATACAATTTCGGCGTATAATAAATATGTATGTGCGATAAGCACAAAAGTCCTCCCGAATGGGAGCAGATACTATATTATATGAAGGAGTGTGTACAAGTGGACGATGCCGATAATTGCCGAACGTGCTTTGCTGCCGTGAGCAGGCGTTTTCTGCCTGTGCATATTTTTTGACCCGCGGCAGCAATAGTAAATGAAAAACTGTCATTACTATAAAAAGCATGATTCGTGCATGGTAGCCCTTGACATTTTGGAGGGATAGATATGTATGAAAAAGTTTTACAGCTGCTGACAGAGCGTGATTTCAAGAGTATCCGCGGGATATTCATTGAGATGAACGAAGCCGATGTGGCTTCTCTGCTCCAGCGGTTCCATGATGACCATGAAGCCGATAAGCGCGACCTTACTCTGCTTTTCAGGCTTTTAAACAAAGATATCGCCGCCGACGTATTTGCCTATATGGACAGCGATATGCAGATGATGCTCATAAATGCTTTCTCGGATAAGGAGCTTCAGGAAGTCGTCGATGACCTGTATGTCGATGATACCGTTGACATCATCGAAGAAATGCCCGCCAACGTTGTGGCGAGGATAATCAAGTCGGCAGATGCCGAGACCAGAAAACAGATAAACCAGATACTCAAATACCCAAAGGACAGTGCAGGTTCGGTAATGACCACCGAGTATGTCTACCTGAAAAAGGATTATACCGTAAAGGAAGCCCTTGAATGGATACGCCATGTGGGCGTTGTCAAGGAAACGGTATATACCCTTTATGTTACCGAGAGCCGTGTGCTGATAGGAGTACTTTCTCTCCTTGACCTTATCACAGCCGATGAGCAGGATAAGATAGAGGATATCATGGAGACGAACATCATCACCGTGAGCACCCTTGAAGACCGAGAACTTGTTGCTACAAAAATGGCTAAGTATGACTTCGCGGCTATGCCCGTTGTGGATAAGGATATGCGCCTTGTGGGTATCATCACCTACGATGATGCCATGGACGTTATCGAAGAGGAGACCACCGAGGACTTCTCGAAAATGGCAGCCGTAGCCCCCAGTGAGGAATCCTATTTCAAGACCTCTGTTTTCGCTCACGCCAAAAACAGGATAATGTGGCTTCTGGTGCTGATGCTTTCCGCTACGCTTACAGGCGCGGTGGTAAACCACTATCAGGAAGCTTTCGCGGCAGTGCCCGTGCTGGTGTCATTCCTTTCCATGCTCAGCGGTACAGGCGGTAACTGCGGTTCCCAGACTTCCACCCTCGTTATCAGAGGTATGGCGCTGGGTGAGATAAATATGCGTGATTTCTTTAAAGTCATATTCAAGGAATTCCGCATAGCCATAGTCTGCGGCATACTGCTTTCCGTAGTAAACGCAGGCAGGATAATACTTGTATACCATAACGATACCTCGGTGAACTGTTACAAACTGGCATTCACCGTAAGCGCCGCCATTCTGCTGACGGTCATACTTTCAAAGCTGATAGCCGCCATGCTTCCCATGGCAGCCAAGAAGCTGAAACTCGACCCAGCCATAATGGCAGCTCCCCTCATCACAACAATAGTCGATACCTGTTCAACTCTTATGTTCTTCATTCTGGCGACTATAGTATTCGATATCAAATAAATAACCAAGCCGCAGCTTACCTGTTGATAAGCCGCGGCTTTTTGTTATATTCAGTCAGTACATACCTGACAACCGTGGACGCTCAGATATGTATCATGCACCGCGCATTTCGGAAAACCGCACTTCACGGGATCATTCTCATCGGCTTCCGAAAGCCATTCATCCAGCGAAGCATCGATGATATCATCGGTGGTCATGCGCTCTATCAGTTTCCTGAATGTTCCAAGGAATTTTTCTGCATATTCCTCGTTGGGTGAATACCCAAGAGTCTCCCAGCCCAGCTTGTTTTTCGCTCCCTCGATGACCCTCAGCATAAATGCTTTGTCCTCATGGAAACTGCGCCTGTCCCAGGGAATATCAACTATATTAAAACCCACAGTTCCTATCCCGACAACGCTTTGATTTTTCTCCGCCAGAAAAACCATCAAGCGCTTCTGGCTTTCCGTTTCGGCAAGCCGTCCGCCGCTTAGGCAAAGTATATTTATTAACATCGAAGTGCTTCCGTTTTGAATATGGAGACAGTCTTCGTCAGCATAGTCTTTAAAACATATCGTGTTCATCTGTGCATCACCCCGTCATGAGCATATTTTGCGGATAATATACATATTATAAAAAGAGCGCTCCACACTCGTGCAGCGCTCAGATATTTATCAGTCGATCTTAACGGTCCAGCCGAAAGTATCGGGGATCTTGCCCCACTGGATACCTGTCATTGTATCATACAGCATCTGGGAGATCTTGCCTATCTTGTTATCGTTGATAGTCATTACCTTGTCGCCCCACTTCAGGTGGCCAACAGGGGAGATAACAGCAGCAGTACCTGTGCCGAATACCTCGTCCAGCTTGCCCTCGTCATAAGCCTTGGCAACTTCCTCGATGGTGATGCGTCTTTCAGAACATGGGATACCCTTGCTCTTGCATACCTCAAGTGCAGACTTTCTGGTGATGCCGGGGAGTACGGAACCTGTCAGCTGAGGTGTAACAACTTCGCCGTCGATAACGAAGAATATGTTCATCGAACCAACTTCCTCGATGTACTTCTGCTCAACACCGTCAAGCCACAGAACCTGCTCGTAATCCTGATTGTGAGCCTCGTCCTGACCCTTCAGGGAGATAGCGTAGTTAGCAGCAGTCTTTGCGAAACCTGTGCCGCCGCGTACCGCTCTTACATACTTCTGCTCAACATAGATCTTAACAGGGTTCAGACCTGTGGAGTAGTAAGCGCCTGAGGGTGAGAGGATAATCATGAACAGATAGTGATCTGCAGGTCTAACGCCTACATAAGGATCTACAGCAAAAATGAAAGGTCTGATGTACAGAGCAGCACCGTCGGTGTGAGGTACCCAGTCCTTCTCAATCTCGACCAGCTTCTTGGTAGCTTCTACCATGAATTCCTCGTCGATCTGAGGGATTACCATTCTCTCAGCAGAAACGTTCATTCTCTTGTAGTTCTCGTCGGGTCTGAACAGCTGAACGCTGCCGTCAGCAGTTCTGTAAGCCTTAAGACCTTCAAAGATCTCCTGACCATAGTGCAGGCACATCGCAGCAGGGGACAGTGTAACATTGTCAAAAGGAACGATGCGTGCATCGTGCCAGCCCTTGCCTGTGTCATAGTTCATAACAAACATATGGTCTGTGAATACGTGACCGAAGCCAAGCTTAGTCTCATCAGTAGGCTTAGCCTTAGGAGTTTTGGTCAGTTCGATTTTGATTTCCATAGTGATCCTTCTTTCTTAAAAATTGATCTGTTACTATTATAATACACTTTCTCTGATTTTTCAAGGGGTAAAATGACATTTCTTGAAATATTTCTGATTTTTTCCTGCAAAAATGCGATATCACCTCACGAAGAATCCGCTTAACAGCCTATCGGCTTGGATTTTTTTGCAGTTCGATTTTACAAATATTCACAAGATCTTTTCCCGCCATTTTTATCTCCGATCCCGATGTTTTTTCGCTACTTGACAAATTAGTAAAAAAGTTGTATATTATAGACTATATTTATGTGCTAAATCGATCAAATATAAACGGAGTGATAAATAATGAGTTTTAAGATCAGAGCAGCAGCTCTTGTTATGGCGGCAGTTACCGTCGGCAGCAGTCTGTCAGCGTTCCCTGTGTCCGCAGCAGGACAGTCCGCTTCATACAGTACGTCTTCTTCAAAAGCCCCAACAGCGAAGACCACCTATTCCTCTACCGATAAATCTATAACCATCAGCTGGGATAAGGTCAGCGGAGCAAATGGATACTATATTTACAGATGGTCCTCATTTGCACCGGCATGGATCAAAGTGGGCATTGCTAATTCGGTAGCTACTAATTATACCGATAAAAAGGTCACAGCAGGTACATCCTATAAGTACTATATTGTGGCGTATAAGTCTTATAGCGGCAAGCGTATCATGAGCGGCAGGAGCAGTGAGATATCAGCCTGCACCAAGCCCTCAGCACCAAAGATCACGAATACTTTTGCCGATACGAGCAGTCTCACCTTCAGCTGGATTAAGATCAAGTGCAGCGGCTATGAGGTAAGCTACAAGAAAAGCGGTGGTTCCTGGAGTTCTTCCAAGAAGATAAACTCTGCCAACACCACTTCCTACGATATCACAGGTCTGAAAGCGGAAACATCTTACACCGTCAGGGTGAGAGCCTTTGTAAAATCAGCCGACGGCACTCTTGTCTACAGCAGTTACTCCACCGCTGATATCAGTACAGAATCCGATTTCCCCTACAGAAAAAGCAGTAAGTACCTCATAGAAAGGCTGGACAGTGCAAAGCGCACATCAGCGAAAAATACCTACTACGAGTGCAACCGTCAGGATTCCAAAGAGACCAAGACCCTCATCACCATCAGCGATGAAGATATGGCGACCATCAAGCGCTTTGTAGATGCACACTATAAATCGGATATGTCTGTTGGTGAGTTCCTTGACTATACCGTTCAGTGGCTGAACAAGAATATCTCATACGCTGACGGCTACCACGGACCCGCATACAGCGAGATATGGAACAGGAGCCATGTTGACAACTGCTTCAATTACAAGGTAGGACAGTGCATACAGTATAACTCGACCATATGCGCGGTTATGAGATATCTGGGTTACGATGCAAGAGTTATCCAGGGCTGGCGCGGTACATCCCTTGATAACAAGTGGCAGCATTTCTGGTGCGAAGTTACCATAAACGGCACTGATTATGTCATGGATTCCTATAACTACGGCACCGACGGCGACTGGTATTTCGTATGCGCCACCTACGAGGAGACAGCTCCGTATTCATACAATTCCCATTATATAATGAACAAAAAGCTGATGGCACCCTTCACGGGCTACAGCAATATAAGGAACCGTCTTGCGGCAATAAAAACAAAGTGATAACAAAAAAGCCTTTCGTCAAACACGAAAGGCTTTTCATATTCAGAAAACTCTGATCACTGTTTTTTGAAGTTAACGGTCAGACCGCTTTCAGTCATCGCGATAGTCTTGCTGTCAACGATGTCGAATTCCATTGTAGAGTCGTCCTTGCCTGTGCCATCCTTGAGGATGATCTTCTTGTCCTTAACTTCCCACTCGATCTTGTCTTCCTCACCTGACTCGATGCCACCGAATGCCATCTTTGCAGTGTGATCCTTTTCAAGTGTGATAGTCATGCCAACCTCTTCAGATTCAGACTTCCATGTGCCAACATACTTGCTGTCGCCGCAGCTTGTAAGCATAAAGCAGCACATTACTGCAACCATGATCATTGCTACAAACTTTTTCATTTTTTCTTACCTCCTTGTTTTACCGCAGAATCATCTGCATTTACTATAGCAGTTTAACATTTATACCGCCAAATGTCAAGAGAATAGCTATTGTTGAAAATATTTTTAATTTCTTTGAACAACAACCATGTTATTTTGTGAACAATATTTGACATTCATTACAAATCATATCTGCCTATATCAAAAGCCCCGCAGACTTTTAATCGTCCGCGGGGCTGAATATCTTATTTTTTCTGATATTTGATCAGCTTCCATGCGCTGTATATGCCCATAACATCAGCAAGCAGAAGTCCTATAAACATAGCCATCCATGGGACGAACTGTTCTGTGATGAAAGTCTGGTGATCTTTGTCCATGATCTTGTCTGCGATATTGCCCTTACCGAAAACATAGAATACCATTGCAAGGGCGAACCTCAGATTTATCAGACATATCACTATAAGCACCGAATATATCAGGCTTTTTCCTAAGGCTCCCATGCTGTCCTCGTACTTGTAAGCCGAAGCTCCCTTGCACAGACAAACTATGCACATGGTGAAAAACAGCAAGTATCCCGCAAACACTGCGCAGGTCATCACCTTGCTTTCCGTTTCTAATATCCTGCGCATCATTGTGAAAAGCTCCACCGTGAACAGCACCGATATGACCGTGCACAACAGCGTACTTACACAAAAGCTCTTTTCCCGGGGTTTAAGCTCGGGGCGTTTTATCTTGATTGGCATTTATTTTTCCTCCGTAAATGTTATTTTTACACGACCGATCTTCTGTTCGTCCTGCATATGTATCTCCATCTCAAAGGGCGGCGAGAATATCCTTTCCCCCTCTTCGGGTATCCTGTCCAGCAGCTCCATTATCCAGCCGCCCACAGAATGTCTTTCCGTTTCTATGGCATTCTCGTCAAGCTCCCATCTTTCCAGAAAATCCGAGATGGAAAGTTCAGCCGATACCTCGCAGGAATTATCCGAAAGCTTTACAAAGGAAGTATCTTCCTCATCGCTCTCGTCATATATCTCACCAACAAGCTCCTCGATGATATCTTCAAGGGTGCATATGCCCGCAGTTCCGCCGTACTGATCGACAACCACTGCCATATGTACCTTTTCTTTCTGCATCAGCTTCAGGGTCTCCGATATCTTTTTGCTCTCGGTTATGTATATAGGTTCGCCCAGTATCTTGGCGATATCATTTTTGCCCTTTGATACATACATCTCAAAGAAATCCGCCTGATGTATCACACCGATTATGTGGTCGATGTCTTTTTCGTAAACAGGAAGTCTGGAATACCTGGTTTTAAAGAAAAGCTCCTTTATCTCCTCGATGTCATCTTCAAGTTCCACAGCCTCGATGCTCACTCGCGGCACGAAGATACTGCTTATGGTTATCTCATCGAAATCCAGCGCCGAGCGCACAAGGTCGGATTCCTGCTCTTCCAGCACGCCCTCGTCCTCTATCTCTTCTATGATGTATTTAAGCTCTTCCTCGGTAACGGAGGGCGCTTCGTTGTTTGAGCCCACCAGCTTTACGACACCCTTTTTTATACCCGTGAACAGCCATATCAGCGGGGTAGTGATGAACATGAAAGCTACCAGGGGAGCCGCCATCAGCACCGAGAAGCTTTCCGCATTCTCCTTAGCCAGACTTTTAGGCAGTATCTCACCGAAGATAAGCACCAGCACCGTCATAACCGCAGTCGCGATACCAACGCTGCCCGAGCCGAACTTCTCGGTGAAAAACACCGTAGCCAGCGCCGAAGACGCAATATTCACCACATTGTTGCCGATGAGTATGGCAGTCAGCGCGTTATCGAAGTTCTCACAGATGTACAGCGCCTTAGCGGCACTCTTGCTTCCACAATCAGCCATTTTTTTCAGCCTTATCCTGTTGCATGAGGAAAAGGCGGTCTCGGTAGCCGAACACACTGCCGAAAGTATCAGCAGCAAGGCTATCAAAGCAATGTCCATAAAAGAAACGATCATCCTTTCAGTCTTTACTTTGTATCCTTTATATAATAGCATACTTTTTCACAAAAGTAAAGAGATTATTAAGCAAATACGAGAATAATCACAGTATAAAGCGAGAGTATACATATAATTCCAATAATTCGTATCATTTATTTCATATGATTTTTGCTGATTTCGCTGTAATTATTACTTAATTATCTTCCTTAACTTAAAATTCTTGACATATAAAGTGGGATATGATATAATAATGTAGAATTATTGTGATAGATGTTAATAATCTTAGGTTTTTATCTGTCACAATAAAATTTTTTTGGTAAACTATAAGTTCATCTGACAGGAGGATCTTTACTATGTTTTGTACGAATTGTGGTAATCAGGTCGCTGATGGTCTCAGCTTTTGCCCTAACTGCGGCACTAAGGTTGCAGCCCAGCCTAATGTTCAGCCTGTGATCCCTCAGGAGTCTGTACCTCAGGCACCTATACAGCAGCAAGCTCCCATACAGCAGCAGGCACCTATCCCTCAGCAGCCCGTTATTCAGCCCGCAGCAGCGGCAGCTGTTAAAAAGCCACTTGATAAAAAGCAGATCAAGAAGATAGGTATAGTTGCAGGTGCAGCAGTTGTAGCGATAGCGGCTATCGTTGGTGTTGTATCCCTTATTTCTTCGGGCGGTTCTTCCGATAATTCCCTCTTCCATGATGGTCTGGTGCCATTCCGTTCAGATGGTGACTACGGCTACCTCAATGAAAAAGGAGAGATCGCTATAACTCCCATGTATGATTCTGCCGAGGATTTCTCCGAGGGCCTTGCCTGTGTTACCACAATGGTCAGTGAAGGCTACCGTTGGGGTTACATAAACGAAAAGGGCGAAACAGTTATAAATTTTCAGTATCAAGAAGCTTCAAAGTTTAAGGATGGCATAGCAGAAGTAGTTGTAGGCGATTACGCAGGCTTCATCAATAAGAAGGGCGAATACATCATCAATCCCCAGTATAAGGAAGATGAGATCTTCTATATCGGATATGATATGTTCCTTATCCAGGATTCAAGCGGAGATTACTGGTCGCTCTGCAATAAGAAGGGTAAGAAGATAAGCGAAACAAGATTCGATGAGCCCGATAATGAGTATATCATTTGCCCGCTGTTTAACGATACCTGGGGCAATACCGATGTTAAGCAGGACTGGAAGACTATTCCCCTGAAAACAGAAACAGGCAAGTATTGCTATATCAACAGCAGGGGCAAGGAAGTTATCTCAGCCCAGTACGATTATGCAAGTCTTTTCTGTGACGGCATGGCTGTAGTAGGCGTTAAAGACGGCGATTATGATATGAAGTACGGCTACATCAACAAGAAGGGCGAGTACGTTATCAATCCCCAATTTGATTCCGCTGAACACTTTGTGGAAGGTCTCGCACCTGTCTCAGTAAGGATAGACGGTTCCCGCAAGTATGGTTATATCGACAAGAAGGGAAACTATACCGTAAATCCTCAGTACGATTCCGCCAGCGTTTTTCATAACGGCGTGGCTATCGTATCTACTTATTCCAAAAAAAAGGATAATAATAGATACGGCATCATCAACAAAAAGGGCAAGGTTCTCTGCGAACCCCAGTATGACTGGATAAGCTTCGGCGAAGATAAAAAGCGTCTGGTATTTGAGTTGAATGATAAGTACGGCTATCTCGATTATAAGGGCGAGGTCGTTATCCCCAATCAATACAAGGCCGCATCTCCTTTCTACTCCGATGGCTATGCTGTTGTAAAAGTTGACGATGATAAGTATGGACTTATCAACAGCAAGGGCGAACAGGTATGGAGCAATATGTTTGAGAGCATAGGCTAAAAAAATTCATGACCGACAGCGTAATGCGTTGTCGGTCATTTTTTGGTTTATGAAGATTAAAGAAAAAGCCGACAGTACAAAACTGTCGGCTGAATTTATGAAGTATATCAGTCTTCTTCCTCAACAGGCATATTCTCCCAGTTGTGGTAAACGTTCTGAACGTCGTCGTTGTCCTCCAGATACTCCAGAAGCAGACCCATCTTCTTGATGGAATCCTCGTCTGTCAGGGTAACGTAGGTGGAAGGCACCTTGTCAGCCTCAGCGGAAAGTACCTTGTAGCCCAGACCTTCCAGTGCTTCTCTTACAGCAGTAACGCTGTTGGGTGCACAAGCTATCTCAACAACATCGTCATCAACGTTGAAGTCATCAGCGCCAGCCTCGAAAACGTCGTCCATGATCTTGTCTTCGTCAGCGCCGTTGTTCTCGATAACAACAGTACCAACATCGGAGAACAGATAGGATACGCAGCCTGAGTTGCCCATGTTTCCGCCGAACTTGCTGAAATAGCTTCTTACATCGGCAGCAGTTCTGTTCTTGTTGTCTGTCAGACACTCAACGATAACTGCAACGCCGTTAGGACCGTAGCCCTCGTATACCATTGACTCGTAGTTGTTCTTATCGCCGTCGCCTGCAGCCTTCTTGATGATCCTGTCTATGTTGTCGTTGGGAACGTTGTTAGCCTTAGCCTTAGCGATGAGGTCTCTCAGCTTCGCATTACCTGCGGGGTCGGGACCGCCCATCTTAACTACAACTGCTATCTCTCTGCCTATCTTGGTGAATATCTTAGCTCTCGCAGCGTCGGTAGCACCCTTTTTCCTCTTGATATTTTCCCACTTTGAATGTCCTGACATAAAATTCACTCCTTGATCTTTTCGTTGAATTCGTCCTCACCGTGTTCCCAGCAAAGACTGAACAGCACATCGATTCGTTCATGCTGTGCTGTCAAATATAAATAACCGAATAAACATTCCAGACCCGTAGCATTGCGGTATTCAGCTATCGTGGAATGTTTCGGCGCATTAACTTTGGTATTGCGCCCGCGCTTGAAGACCTCTGCTTCATTCTCGGTAAGTACGCCCTGCTCCTGTAAAAGCATCGCACATTCCGACTGATACTCAGCGCAGACTCTGCTCACCGCCAGCTTGTGAAGCTTGTGGGCGGGCATATTTGCCGCAAGAAGTATCCGCTCCCTTACCAGCTGTTCATAGACTGAATCGCCCAGAAAAGCCAGGGCAAGAGGGGAGTACTGATTAGCCTCGCGCTCTGTCATATCTATATGCATCAGTGTCACCTTTACGGGATATACTCAAACTCAAAGTCGAACACAGCAACAGTGTCGCCCTCCTGAATGCCCATAGCTTCCAGTTTTCTGATTATGCCGCTGGATACCAGAACGTTCTGGAAGTACTGCAGGGATGAGTAATCGTCCATATCCGCAACTCTGAGGATATCGTACAGCCAGTCCGCCTCGACGAAGTATACACCGTCTTCCACAGTGATGGAGAATTCGCGGTTGTTGGTATTCTTCCGCTCAACTTCCTCACGGGTGAGGGGCTGTGCTTCAAATCTTTTAACAGGCGGGAGCTCTGCAAGCTTTTCGTTTATGCCGTATATGAGCTCCTGGGTTCCCTTTGTGGTGGCAGCAGATATCTCGTAATAGGGGAGCTCCTGCTTTTCGATGTATTCCTTGAATCTTGCTATCTGCTCGGGGGTAGCCATATCGGTCTTGTTTGCCGCAACTATCTGCGGAGCCGCTGCCAGTTCCTCCGAAAAATTAGCAAGCTCTTTGTTTATGGCTTCAAAGTCCTCGATGGGGTCACGACCCTCGATACCCGATACGTCAACCACGTGAACTATCAGCCTGCATCTTTCAACGTGTCTGAGGAACTCATGTCCCAGTCCGATGCCCTCGCTTGCGCCCTCGATAAGTCCGGGGATATCAGCCATAACGAATGACCTTTCATCTCCGACTTTTACAACGCCCAGCACGGGTACAAGTGTAGTGAAGTGATAGTTCGCTATCTTCGGTTTTGCCGCCGAAACAACAGATATCAGCGTGGATTTTCCCACATTCGGGAATCCCACAAGACCAACGTCAGCCAGAAGTTTCAGCTCCAGTCTGATGTTGAATTCTTCGCCCCTGAAACCGGGCTTGGCAAATCTGGGTATCTGTCTTGTAGAGGTTGCAAAATGAGCATTACCTCTGCCGCCCTTGCCGCCGTGTGCCACGGTAACAGGCTCGTCAGCGGACATATCAGCAAGTATCCTGCCTGTATCAGCGTCCTTGATGACTGTACCTCTCGGAACTTTTATCACTAGGTCAGGAGCGCTTCTTCCGTAGGAATTCTTTGCGCCGCCATTCTGACCTTTTTCAGCCACGTACTTTTTCTTGTATCTGAAATCAATAAGGTTCGAGATGTTGTCATCGACCTTAAAGATGATATCGCCGCCTTTTCCGCCGTCGCCTCCGTCGGGACCGCCTGCTGCGACATATTTCTCACGGTGGAACGATACCGCACCATCGCCGCCGTCGCCTGCTTTGATATAGATTTTTGCCTGATCGACGAACATTCTCCGACCTCCCTTTATATATTTCTCATTTTAATTTCTTTACACAGCGCCGAAAGACCAAATATTACGTTTAACAAGAAGTCTGCGCCCAAATATATTATCGCTATAAGCCATAAGTATGTAGGGTGCATCTGCCTGTACTCTCTTTGCGCTTCCTTAGCATCGCAATCGGGTAAATAAACAGGAAAGACTTCTTCATCGTTCGTCTTATAAAGCGTCAGTTTGCTTTTGGAGTAATTTGCGAATTTCCCGTAAATCATCTCATTGACGCTGCCTTTGAAAAGCATTTTGGTCTTCGTTGCTTCCGCTTTCTGCTTCTCGTATGATGTATATATATCTTCGTCGCCCGGAGTAAAAACAGGTTCAAAGTCATCATAGGACTTACTGTCTATACTGATATAGTAATAGGTGTGCCAACCGTTTTTCCCTGTGTTCTCTCTTTTAGTCCAGCTGTTTACCTTGAAATCTTCATAAGTTTTTACCTTGGCAACTATCGGATGAGATGTGTGATAGTATAATATCCCAAGACAAAATACAGCTGCAATCAGAGCATGAAGCAAATAGCTGTATGATTTTTTTGACTGTTTATTCATTATATCCTTAACTTATCATAACGGATATCTGACCGTAAAAACGATATGCTCTGCTTTTTCGTACTTTATCCGTAAAAGTCACTATTGCAGCAGAAATATCATTTGAATCAGAATCCACCGTTTCTGCGGTTCCTGCGCCGCCGTTCTTCTTCCTTTTCACGCTGTATCCTGGCGTGTGCCATCATCACAAGTGCGTCTTCTTTGTCTGAAAAAGTGAACCCGGGCTCATAAACTCTGTCAGAGCTGTAATTATTGGCAACTCGCCTGTTTTGTGCGCCAAGTGAAAGATTCAGAAAACCGATAAAAGCAAGAGCTCCCAGCAGAAAATACCAGCTTGTGGGAGGATCGAGCTTTCTGTATTCGAGCTCAGCATTCTTTTTACTGCATCCAACCGTCGAAACGGGATAATGTCTGCCCCAGTCGGTGGTATACATCGTCACCCTTGGGTTTTGGTAGTTTGTGAAAAGCATGTAGTAACTACGTGGCACAGAATCAGAAAACAGCACTGTATTGCTGTCGTGATCCTTTTTTACGTCTTCATTGTCCTTGTAGTCGATCTTGACTTTCATTCGGCTGTCTTTCGGCTGAGCTTTTTCTTTCTTGTGATCATCATCGGCTATACCAGGAACATGATCCGGGTCTTCGCGGACGACTTTGACGTAATAATACGTGCTTAAATCACCCTCGGAATCCCTGTGCTGCTCTGTCCATGTTTTTACAGTGCAGTTGTCGTAGGTTTCGTACAGCCTGACATCTCTGAATCCGAAAAAGTATTTGTATCCGAAAACAGCAAGCGCGATGCAGATAAGGATCAGTCCGAACTTGCTGAAAGATCTGCCCATATCCCTGTTGATATTTTGAACATCATTATTCATTTTTGTTGTCCTCAAATGTTATCTGTTGTTGAGTTTTTAATATTTTATCGGTAATACCGATGTTTTGTCCTAGTCTTTTGTCTTTTTATCTCTTATAAAAAGACCCCGAGCAAAGTAAGCTCAGGGTCTGTCTTTTCGCAATTAAGCCTGAGGATAAACAGAAACCTTCTTACGGTCCTTACCCATTCTTTCAAATCTTACAACACCGTCGCTGGTAGCGAACAGAGTGTCATCAGAACCACGCTTAACATTCTCACCGGGGTGAATGTGAGTACCTCTCTGGCGAACAAGAATGTTGCCTGCCAGTACGAACTGTCCGTCAGCTCTCTTCACACCAAGTCTCTTGGACTCGGACTCACGGCCGTTCTTGGTAGAACCCATACCCTTTTTATGAGCGAAATACTGCATTGATATCTTTATCATTTGAGATCACACCTCCATGTAACGTGATACAGTCAGCCTCAGCCGACCTTCAGCTTGATATGCCCGGGAAATTCGTCCCTCAGATTATACAGATGGATCAGAAGTCCCATTATTACTTTGTCCGCGTTCTCATCGGGTGTTTTCATGTCAAGCCTGATCTCGTTCTCCCCCACCTCAACATCTGCTTCCAGCTTGAAAGCCTCAGTGATGGTGTTAGCCGTCATCATAACGGCGGAAGATACGCTTGCACAGCAAACGTCATAACCGAAATCGGCTAAACCTGCATGACCCGTAACGCGAAAACCTGTGAGCATATCGCTCTCATTTCTGAAAAAATCTGCGGCGATCATTCGACCATCACAAATTATGCGTTGATAGCTTCGATAACTACCTTGGTGTAGGGCTGTCTGTGACCCATCTTCCTCTTCTCACCCTTCTTGGGCTTGTAGGTGAAGACTGTGATCTTCTTAGCCTTGCCGTTCTTGACTACCTTTGCGGATACAGTAGCACCCTCAACATAAGGAGCACCAACCTTGATACCTGCATCAGAACCAACTGCCATTACCTTGTCAAAAGTAACGCTCTCGTCTGCATTAACGCTGAGCTTCTCGATGTAGAGCTCGTCGCCTGCCTTTACCTGATACTGCTTTCCGCCTGTTTCAATTACTGCGTACATCTATATGCACCTGCCTTTACATGAACTCGCTACGCACGGTGGAGCACGACTTCATCATGACACACTTAAAGAAACCGTGAATATGCGGCTTTATTATCATACCATACTTCCCTGTAAATGTCAAGGTATCTACTGAACTTAACAGAAAATTTACATTTTCTATCCAAGCTCTTTGAAAGCGTCCTTTATCGACCTTGCGCCGATGACCTTTATGCCGTATTTCGCGGTGTTTATCTTCTTCGCCGCATAGTATGGGATTATGCACTTCTCGAAACCCATTCGCTCGGCTTCCTGTATTCTCTGTTCGGCATGGGTGATGTTTCTCAGCTCACCGCCCAAACCTATCTCGCCCAGCGCGATTGTCTTATCGTCTACCACTTTGTCGGTAACGCTTGAATAAAGCGCCATAGCAACTGTGAGATCGGCGGCAGTGTCGTCCAGTTTCAGACCGCCTACTATATTAATAAATACGTCCAGCCCGCCGAAGAAATATCCAAGCCGCTTTTCAAGCACCGCCAGTATTATTGACATTCTGTAATAGTCGAAACCCGTAGCCGTCCTCCTCGGCTGTGAGGTGCTGCTTTTTGATACCAGCGCCTGAACTTCCGCCATTATGGGGCGCGAACCCTCCATAACGCAGGCGACACAGCTTCCCGAAACGTTCAGCGGTCTGCCCTCAAGCATCAGCATGGAGGGGTTGTCCACTTCCACAAGCCCGCCGTCAGCCATCTCGAAAACGCCTATCTCATTGGTGGAACCGAAACGGTTCTTCACTGCGCGGAGTATCCTGTAAGTCATGTTGCGCTGACCCTCAAAGTACAGCACGCAGTCAACGATATGCTCCATTACCTTAGGTCCCGCTATGGCGCCGTCCTTGTTGACGTGCCCGACGATGAATATGGGTATCTCCTCGGATTTCGCCGTCCTCATGAACATATTAGTACACTCGCGCACCTGTGTGACTGAGCCCTGTGCCGATGATATCCCGCTGATGCTCATGGTTTGTATGGAGTCGATTATGACTATCTCGGGCTTTTCCTTGACTATCGCCGCGCATATGCTCTCAGCATCGGTCTCGGCAAGCAGGTAGAGGTTCTCGTTGTCCACTCCGAGCCTGTCAGCCCTCAGTTTTATCTGCCTTGCGGATTCCTCACCCGATACATATAAAATAGTGTGGTCGTCCCCCATGGTCTGGCAAATCTGCAAAAGCATGGTGGATTTACCTATGCCCGGCTCACCGCCCAGAAGCACCAGCGAACCCTTTACAAGCCCGCCGCCGAGAACTCTGTTGAGTTCATTCATGCCAGTGTCGTAACGTATTTCCCGCGCACTTGCGTCCACCGCCCCGATGTTCAGTATGCTGTCGGAGATATCCTTTACAGCCGAACCTCTGCTTTTGCCCGAAGTTCTTGCAGATACCTGTATCTCCACCTCTTCAAAGGTGTTCCATTCGCCGCATTCGGGACATTTGCCGTTCCACTTGCTCGCTTCAAACCCGCAGTTCGAGCATACATACGCGCTTTTCGCCTTAGCCATAACTCACCTCAGAATTCGTAGTCGATGCAGGCTCTTTCTTCCTTTACGGTCGCCACAAATTTGCCGAAGTTTATATGTGTTTCCGAACTCTGATAAGCGTTCAGGTCTTCAACACTGTCAAAATCGAATATCAGCGAAACATCATAGTTGCTGTCGGGAGTTCTCTTGTCGTTGTAAACTACCTCATATCTTTTCAGCTGAGGGATAGTTTTCAGGCTCTCAGCTCTCTCCAGAAATTCCTTTATCAGTGCGTCCTTGTTCTCGTTTTTCAGCTTGAACATACAAATATGTCTAATCATTTTTTTTGACCTCCTCAGATCGTTACTGCAACCATTATAACACCTGAAAATGCAAATGTAAAGCCCCAAAAATCATAAGTCCGTTTTTTTACCCTGAAATAGATCTCTTTTGCAAATAAACACAGCCTCCGGTCTCCTAAAATCTACCATTAAATATATGTGAGAACTGCCCATATCCAAACCTGTTACGCTGTGCAAACAACTGTTTTTTGATTTAACTCAGACATATTTCTGCAAGAGTTGTACAAAAACGTACAACTTTTCGGCTAAAATCACTGATAGTGAAAAACTTATTCACCAGACCTATGCGCACGATGGCAGGCAGCCGCTGACTATGACTACGAGGATATGAGGCGGCGTGTTATACTGCATAAGAGGGGGAGCAACCAAGCATCTTGACAATACCCGCGTGATTCGTATATCGCTGTTTACTGCAAGCATCTCCGCGGGCTCATAAATTAAGGACGCATAATACTTTTCGGCAGCTGCAAACAGATTTTAATTATAAACATCAAACAAAGACCGCGGTTGACAACTTCGGTTTTTGGTAGTATCATATACAAAAGGTTTTAAAACGTAAAACGAAAGGATGATTATCATGAAAAAATATATACTTTCCCTCGATCAGGGTACAACTTCTTCACGCGCCGTACTTTTTGACAGAAAAGGCGAAAAGGTATTTTCGGCACAGTACGAATTTCCCCAGATATTCCCCAAAGCGGGCTGGGTGGAGCACGACCCCAAGGATATCCTTGATTCTCAGCTTCGCGCCGTTAATGACTGCACAGCTTACCTCACATCAAACGGTGAGGATATCTCCGAGATAGCCGCCATCGGTGTGACAAACCAGCGCGAGACCACCATGATATGGGATAAAAACACCGGAGAGCCCGTTTATAATGCCATAGTATGGCAGTGCCGCCGCACAGCTTCCACCTGCACCCATTTTGCCGAACAGGGGCTGGAAAAATTCTTCCGCAGTAAAACAGGTCTGCTCATCGACCCCTATTTCTCCGCCACAAAGATAAAGTGGATATTCGATAACGTTGAGGGTGTCCGCGAAAGAGCACAGCGTGGCGAACTTCTCTTCGGCACGGTGGATACATGGCTGATATGGAACCTCACAGGCAGAAAAGTCCATGCTACCGACTACACCAATGCCTCACGCACAATGCTGTTCAATATCCACACCCTCGAATGGGACAAGGAGATACTTGGTCTTCTCGGCATACCCGAAAATATCCTCCCCGATGTAAGGGATTCCTCGGGAGATTTCGGCACTACCGATAAGTCGCTGATAGGCGCTGAAATACCCATCTGCGGCTGTGCGGGCGATCAGCAGGCGGCGCTTTTCGGACAGTGCTGTTTCCTTAAAGGCGATGTCAAGAACACCTACGGCACAGGCGGATTCCTGCTGATGAATACCGGGGACGAATGTGTCGAGAGCGCCAACGGACTGCTGACCACCATCGCATGGGGCATGGGCGGAAAAGTTACCTACGCGCTGGAAGGGTCTGTATTTGTATCGGGTGCTGTTATAAAATGGCTTCGTGACGAACTCTGCATAATCAGCACAGCCGAGGAGACCGCCGCCATTGCCGAAAGTGTTCCCGATAACGGCGGAGTATACTTCGTTCCCGCCTTTGTGGGACTGGGCACACCCTACTGGGACAGCGATGCCCGCGGCGTGATATGCGGTCTTACCAGAGGTTCGGGACGTGCTCACATCGTCCGTGCGGCGCTTGAAGCCATCGCTTACCAGACCGCAGATGTCATAAAAGCCATGGAAGAAGACACCTCCGCGCTGGGTCTTATCAAGGTTGACGGCGGCGCTTCGCAGAACGATTTTCTCATGCAGTTTCAGGCAGATATCCTTGGCAGAAGCATAATCCGTCCCCGCAACGTTGAATCCACCGCCACAGGCGCGGCGTTCCTTGCAGGACTTCACTGCGGTTTCTGGGAAAGCCGCGAGGAACTCAACCGCGTATCCCAGAAATTCCGCGAATTTATCCCCGCCATGGCTGAAAATAGACGCACCGAACTAATAAGCGGATGGAAAAATGCTGTGGGGAGAAGCATTATGAAATAAATGAGATAATACCGTAATTTATAGGAGGAGAAACATTTATGGGGAGCTTTTTTCACTCAGTTCATTTTAAGATCAGCGACAAAGAGAAACTTATCAAGGGTTTCAAAGCACATATGAAAAAGAAAGGCTTCGTGCCATGTGATGATGACGAAGCTGTGAAAACATACATTATTGCGTTTTCAGATGATCAGGGTTGGGCAACACTTGCTGACTCGGAAAGCAGTGATGATACGAGAGCGCTTTTCAGTGAAGCTAAAGCTATTTCAAAAAGTATGAAACTTCCATGTATTACAGAGGAAGTAACAGACAGCGATATCGCAGTACTTGAACTCTTTGACAAAACAGGAGAGTGTGCAGATAGGATCGTTGTGGGCGATGGTGAGATCTACGGCATGGAAAATAATGAAATAAAGCCCGAATGCTGGAAACCACTGCTGAATAACAAAGCAGATACCCAAAAACTCATTGAGCTGATCGGTGAAAGTGATGGCTTGGTTGATGAAAGACTTAGCAAAATATCATCACTTTTGGGTGTGGATATGCTTGCTGACAGTGATGAACTCGGTACAAGAAATGAAGGAAGTATAATAAAACTTAATTTCAAAAAAGCCGAAGAAAAGAAGCCGACGTTAAACACTTTGTTTACGCAGATCTATGGTGAGGCACTTGAACCATTAGGCTTCAAAAAGCCAAAAGTTCGTATGCCACTGTACGTTCGTGTTATCAACGATGAGATCATACATATTGTTGGTATCCATGATATGAAAAATCAGCTGGTACCCTTTGGCGCAATCGCCACTGTTTACCGCAAAGATCTTTGTATTGACCGCACATTCCGGCAAAACGAAATATGGTATAAAGATCTATGGGATTTCTATCATGAGTGGCATATAACAGACAAGCCATTTGATAATGGCGGATTTAAATACTATGCTGATTTTATGCCTTTATCAGACGCAGTTCAGAATTCATTTAATGCAACTATGACTTGGATTCTTCCTGTTCTGGATAATGTTAAAACGCTCAAAGATGTAGTAGATTATGATGCACAAACATTTAAAGAACATATTGCTGTTATTTCATTGCCAATAAATGAATCTCTTGCTGCGCCATTCAGTGATACGGTTATCAGGTATATTTTAGATGATCCGCTGGCAGATCTTGAACAGCGATACTCAGCTGAATTGAAACGTCGAAATGAAGCAAGCATACGAGCTTCACGTTCGCAGGAGAAAATATCACAAAATCTTTTAGAATTTGAATATCGATATAATGAAGCCCGCAAAAGAGTGCAGACATTTCTTGAAGATGAAGAAATACACAAGCAGACAATGGAAGAACTTGAAAGGAGAAAAGATCATAACCTTGAATTACTCAGGAAATACAAGGTCATAAAATAGCATTGACATCTGGAAAAATATGTTATATAATATGTGCACGGTAATTCTGCCGTTTTGAGATCATTGAAAAGGATGGAAAAATATGAAAACGACCCGAATACGTTTATTCAGCTTAGCCGCGGCACTTGTGATGCTGCTGACTCTCGCCGCGTTCTTTCCGTGCAGCGCCGTTAAAGCAGGTGCTGAGTCCATTGCAAACCCCTTCAACTATCAGGACGATAAGGAAGTTCGCTATGACGGTTCAAAGTGGGTTCAGCCCCCCTCATGGAACTGTCCCACCATCAATCCGAGGAACTATGAGGGCGGCATAATGGTATTCTTTGATAAAATAGGTCTTGAACCGGGAAAGGCAAACGGCAAGATCCAGAGAGTCTACGTCAGCGTGCATGGTGCGACCGATCCTGTCAGCATGATGAAGTTCCATGTCTTCTATGACACCAGATTGAAAGTGGTAAATAATTCAAACGGCGATCCCGTCAGCCCCGGTAAAGCGGTAGCAGACTTCCAGGATACAGGCTCCAAACTGGTTGAAGAAGGTCAGATAGCTTTCTACGCCTATTCAAAAACCGATATTGAACTCAGCAACGCCAGCCTTTTCACCATAGATTTTCAGATCCCCGAAGACGCAGAAGCAGGTGATTTTTACCCCATAGGTATGTCCTATACCGATGACGGTGTAGTGGCAGATACCTTTATCGATTCAAAATGCACCGAAGCAGGAAAACTCCAGATGACCTACGTTTTCACCAAGGGCATATACAACGGCTATCTCAGGATCTTGGGTGAACCCAGAATTAAAAAGGCTGATCTTACGCTGAAAACTCCATGGGACGGCGTAAAATGCACAACAGACCCCAAAGAATGGTTTAGAAATATACCAAGCGGTGTCAATGTTACCGATCTCATGTGGATAGAAAGCGAGTCGATGGCACTGGGTACAGAGGGCGATGTGTTTGAAGAGGGCAAGACCTATATACTGCAATTTAAACTTACCCCAGCCTACGGCAGTAACTTTTCCAAGAAATTTCAAGCTTCGGTAAACGGAATAAATCTGCCCTATAACGGCGATGATATAACCATGGGCGGAACTTTTTATTTTGACATCAAAGCAGATGGCAGGATACGCGGCGACCTGAACAATGACGGCTTGGTCAATGTAACAGATCTCACTCGTCTTGCCGCCCACATCAAAGGCAAAAAACTCCTTCCCGATCCGAAACTTGCCGACTTAAATGGTGACGGCAAGGTTAATATCACCGATCGTACAAGGCTTGCGGCGCATATAAAGGGAAAAAAACTACTGAATTGATATAGGCAGCGTCCGTGAATTCGGGCGCTGTTCTGCTTATAAACATTCCGCATCCTGAATTTACCAAGATGGAAATAACCTGTCCTTGAACTGTTGACAATTCTGTCACAATGTACTATAATATATAATAGCTTATTATATACGATAGGAGACAATACCGTGAAAAACAGGGTATACGATAACCGTGAGCTATCATGGCTCAAATTCAATGAACGCGTGCTTGAAGAAGCCCGTGACGAGAGCAATCCTCTGCTTGAAAGACTGCTGTTCCAGTCCATCTATTCAAGCAATCTGGATGAGTTCTTTATGGTCAGGGTAGGTTCGCTTTATGATGCTTCTCTGGTGGATGATTCCCATAAGGACAACAAATCCAAGATGAAGCCCTCGGAACAGCTCAGCGCTATTTTTTCAAGGGTGCGTGAGCTTATCTCCACCGAGGACGAAAGCTTCAAGACCATACACAAAGCCCTTGAACCTAAAAAGATAGAGCATAAGAGCATGAAAAGCCTGACGATGCAGGAAGCTGAATTTCTGGAAGCCTACTATGCCTACGAGATCAAGCCTTTTCTTAATGCGCTCATAATCGATAAGCGCCACCCATTCCCGTTTCTGCCCAACAAGAGCATATACGTTGCGGCAAAGCTGTCTTCAAAAAGCGGTATAACTCTGGGCATTATCGGGTGCAGTGAAAAATTTGAGCGTGTGATATTCCTGCCCCGTCAGGACGATTCCATAGCCTATGTGCTGGTGGAAGAGCTGATATACCACTTCACCGACAAGATATTCTCAGGCTATAAGGTCGAGGAAAAGACCCTCATGCGCATAACCCGAAATGCCGATATCGATGTTGACGAAAGCTTCGACCGCGAACTGGATTTCAGGCAGAATATGTCCGTGCTGATAAACAAGAGAAAGCGCCTGTGTCCTGTGAGATTACAGCTTTCCAAGCAGATCTCCGAGCCTCTCCAGAAAGAGCTCTGCACAAGGCTGGAACTGTCCAAAAAACAGGTCTTCGTTGAAAAGACACCTCTGGATCTTTCCTATGTATTCACGGTGTTCGATAAAGCGGCTGACAAGAAAGAGCTGTTCTTTGAACCCCGCACCTCTCAGCTTTCCCGCATGATAGACGAGAGCCGTCCCATGATAGATCAGATAGATGACGGCGACCTTTTCCTGTCCTACCCCTATGAATCCATACAGCCTTTCATAAGACTGCTGAATGAAGCCGCAAAGGACGAAAGTGTTGTCTCTGTAAAGATGACCCTCTACCGTGTGGCAAAGAATTCCAAGGTGATAAAAGCCCTGTGCGCCGCCGCTGAAAACGGCAAGGAAGTCTGCGTGCTGGTGGAACTCCGCGCCAGATTTGACGAGGAAAACAATATCGGCTGGTCAAAACAGCTTGAAGAAGCAGGCTGTCGGGTAATGTACGGTCCCAAGGGGCTGAAAGTCCACTCGAAGCTCTGTCTTATCACCCGCAAGACCCCAGAGGGCGTTAAGTATACCACCCAGATAGGCACAGGCAACTATAACGAAAAGACAGCGGGTCTTTACACCGACCTCTGCCTTATGACAGCCAACAGGGATATCGCCAAGGACGCCGAGGAAGTCTTCCGTGCCCTCAGTATAGGCGAACTTGTTGAGAAAAGCGACCTTTTGCTGGTGGCACCCCGCTGTCTGCAAAACCGTGTCCTCGAAATGATGGATAACGAGATAGCTATCGCCAAAGCAGGCGGAGACGGCTATGTTGGCGCTAAGCTGAATTCTCTCACCGATAAGGTGATAATTGATAAGATCATCGAGTGTTCACAGGCAGGCGTTAAAGTCGAACTGGTGATACGCGGAATATCCTGCCTTGTTGCAGGTGTTGAGGGTGTTACCGAAAACGTCCGCATACGATCCATCGTGGGTCGCTATCTTGAACATTCCCGTATCTATATATTCGGCAGTGGTGTGAGAAAGAGCGTGTATATATCCTCCGCAGACTACATGACCCGCAATACCACCCGCCGTGTCGAGGTCGCCGCACCTGTTCTCGATGCCGAGATCAAAAAGCGGATACTCGATATTTTTGAAACTCAGATGAACGACAACGTCAAGGCAAGGGATATGCTCCCCGACGGTACCTACGTCCGCAAACCCGCATCGGGCGCGGCAGTAGATGCCCAGAGCAGGTTCTTCGCAGAAGCCTATGCGAATGTTCCCAAACCCAAGCCGAAACCGGAACCTAAACCCGAACCGCAACCCGAACAAATGACAGCCGCACCCACCGTGACTGCTGTGACCGCACCCGAGCCCAAACCCGAGGATACCCCCGCTGTACAGCCCGATATCCCCGAAAAGCCCGAGCCTGCACCCGAAAAAAAAAAAGTCTCTGGTCAAGGTTCATCGGATTGTTCCGTCGTAAAAGTAAAGGTTAAGAAAATCAAATAGCTCCCGTTCACGCCGTGTATTGCTGCTAACGCTGTTCTATCATACCGAGTGCGTATCTTACTGGGGAAAACCTTTCTGAAGAAAGGTTATTCCCAAGCATCACGAAGTCATGCTGGACTCCTTTCCAAAGACTTCTATTTCTTTTTGGCAGGGGGCAGCTATTTCTATAAAGTGCAGTTAGTGACCGTACTAGGTGAATTTTATAAAGATATCTGCCCCCTGCCAAAAAGAGTTAAAAGTTTTCGGGGAGGAGTTTGAGGAGGACCCTTTTTCAAAAGGGTCTTCCTCAATGAGATACGCAGTCAGTGCGATAGAACTGCATTATCGGCAATATAGGGCGTGGACGGGAGACAGTTAATTATCGGACGGATGGTGCTGAACTGTCCGTCTGTCTATGTATGGAGAAAAATATGTTCAGACTTTTTCGTTACCTTAAAAACTACAAAAAGGAAAGTGTCATAGGGCCGCTGTTCAAGCTTATTGAAGCCTGTTTCGAGCTTGCGGTGCCTGTTGTCATGAAACGCATAATCGACATTGGTATAGCAAACGAGGATATGCCTTATATACTGCGTATGGGCGGTATAATGGTACTTCTGGGATTTCTGGGGCTTGCCTGTTCGCTGACGGCGCAGTTTTTCGCGGCTAAAGCCTCGGTTGGCTTCGGCACGGCACTCCGCACCGACCTGCTTCGTCACATCGACCGCTTTTCCTATTCCGAGATTGATAAAATAGGCAGCAGTACCCTCGTCACCAGAATGACAGCGGATATTAACACAGCACAGTCAGGTGTGAATATACTGCTGAGATTGCTTCTGCGCTCGCCGTTTATCGTGGTCGGCGCGGTTATAATGTCACTCACCATTTCGGTGAAGATAACACTGATATTCCTGGTGGCAGCAACCTGCCTTGCCTTTGTTATCTATAAGATAATGAGCATCACTATACCAAGATACAAGCATATCCAGAAGACCCTCGACCGTACCAATCTGCTTACAGGTGAAGCCCTCTCCGGCGCAAGGGTTATACGCGCTTTTTCAAGACAGCAGGACGAAGAGAAAGACTTCGACAAGCTGACCGATGAACTCACCGATCTCCAGATTAAGGCGGGCAAGATCAATGCCCTCATGAACCCTATGACCTATGTTATCGTGAACCTCGCCATAGCAGTTATACTCAAAGCGAGCGCACATCAGGTCAATATTGGCAGCATCACTCAGGGCGATGTATTAGCCCTGATAAACTACATGAACCAGATTCTGCTTGCACTTCTCGCCATGGCGATACTCGTCACCAATATCACGAAAATGCAGGCTTCTGCCATGCGTATCAACGATGTTTTCGATATCGAACCCACTGTCACCGATGACGGCAATACCGAGGTCACAGCAGATACCTCAGCCCCCGCAGTTGAGTTCCGCGGAGTAAGCTTCTCCTACCACGACAGCGAAGAATATGCCCTTGAAGACATTAGCTTTACTGCCAACAGGGGAGAGACCATAGGCATCATTGGCGGTACAGGTTCGGGAAAAACTTCCGTTATAAACCTTATCCCCCGATTCTATGATGCTTCAAAAGGTGAGATACTTGTTGATGGTATCGACGTCAAGAATTACCCTTTCAGACAGCTTCGCCATAAGATAGGTATCGTGCCCCAGAGGGCTGTGCTTTTCAAGGGCACTGTTCGCGATAATATGAAATGGCGCGACAGTTCTGCTGACGATGAGGAGATAATCAACGCGCTGAAACTCGCCCAGGCTTATGATTTTGTCATGGAAAAGCCTGATAAGCTGGACGAAATGATACATCAGGCAGGCAAGAACCTTTCAGGCGGACAAAGACAGCGCCTGACCATTGCAAGGGCTTTTGTAGGTCACCCCGAAATAGTTATCCTCGATGATTCGGCTTCTGCCCTTGACCTTGCCACCGATGCAAGGCTGAGAAAAGCCATCGCCGAACAGACAGGGGATATGACCGTGTTCATCGTTTCACAGAGGATATCCTCAATCAGGAACGTTGATAAGATAATCGTCCTCGATGACGGAAAAATAGCGGGGACAGGCACTCACAGGGAACTTTATCAGTCCTGTGACATCTACCGCGAGATATGTCTGTCACAGCTTTCCGAAAAGGAGGTGAGGGAGATTGGCTGATACTAAAAAAGTACAAAAACCTGTACTCAAACCTCTGCTATCCTATGCAAGACCTTATATCTGGCTGTTTGTGATATCGATGCTGCTGGCAGTAATAACGGTCGCCACCACCCTCTATGCGCCTATCCTAATCGGTCAGGGCGTTGACCTCATCATAGGTCCGAAAAACGTCGATTTCAAGGCACTCACGCCCATAATCATAAAGCTCTGCGTAACCGTTTCCCTGACAGCTGTTTCACAGTGGCTGATGTCCCTGTGTACCAACAAAATAACTTTCAATGTTGTCAGGGATATCCGCCGCAAGGCATTCGCAAAGCTGGGCAGACTTCCTCTTTCCTACATCGATGCCCACCCACACGGCGACATAATAAGCCGTATCATCACCGATATCGACCAGATATCCGACGGCCTGCTTATGGGATTTGCACAGTTATTCACGGGTATCTGTACAATAATCGGTACAATTGTGTTCATGCTGACGATAAATGTAAAGATATCACTGGTGGTTATCCTGCTGACACCACTTTCTCTGTTTGTTGCGAGATTCATCGCAAAGAACACCTTCGACCTCTTTCACAAGCAATCCGTAGCCCGCGGAGAAATGACCGCCCTGGTTGAAGAAATAACAGGCGACCTCAAAACCGTTCAGGCTTTCGGCTACGAGAATGAGGGTGAATCCAGATTTGAAGTATATAACAAGAAATTGCAGGAAGTCAGCGTAAAAGCCATATTCTTCTCATCCCTTACAAACCCCTGCACAAGGTTCGTCAACGGACTTGTCTATACCTCCGTAGGCATACTGGGTGCGCTGGCAGTTTTCAGCGGCAACGGCTTTACGGTGGGAAATCTTTCCAGCTTTCTTTCCTATGCCAACCAGTATACCAAGCCTTTCAACGAGATATCAGGCGTTATAACCGAACTTCAGAGTGCTCTCGCATCAGCGGGACGTGTTTTTGAACTTATCGATGAGACCGAGGAGATACCCGATGCCGCTGATGCCGAAGTCCTTACCGCAGTTGACGGCAGTGTTGATGCCGAGCACGTATTTTTCAGCTATGACCCCGAAGTCAAGCTTATCGAGGACTTCAATCTCCACGTCAAGGCAGGCGAGCGCACAGCGATAGTCGGGCCCACGGGCTGCGGAAAGACCACCATGATAAATCTGCTCATGCGCTTTTACGATGCCGACAGCGGCAGCATTAAAATAAGCGGCAAGCCCATCAAGGACTGTACCCGCGATTCCATGCGCTCAATGTACGGCATGGTGCTTCAGGAAACATGGCTGAAGACCGCCACTATCCGCGATAATATCCGCTACGGCAAGCCCGATGCTACCGACGAAGAAGTGGTAGCCGCCGCTAAATCGGCACATTGCCACGGCTTTATAAAACGTCTGCCAAACGGCTATGATACCGTTATATCCGATGCTTTCAGCACGTTGTCACAGGGTCAGAAACAGCTCCTCTGCATCGCCAGAGTTATGCTCTCCCTGCCGCCAATGCTTATTCTCGATGAAGCTACATCTTCCATAGATACCCGAACCGAGATAATCATACAGCGTGCTTTCGCAAAGATGATGAAAGGCAGAACGAGCTTCATCATAGCCCACCGACTTTCCACCATCAAGGAAGCCGAGAACATCATAGTTATGCGCTCGGGTCATATCATCGAGCAGGGAACTCATGAAAGCCTTATGGCAAAAGGCGGATTTTACAGCGAGCTGTATAATTCGCAGTTTGCGGCGGAATAGAGTATGAACAAGTTCAGGATACCTAAGATAAATTCCCTGGATTTCGGGGCTAAATGGATAGCAGTATCTCTGGTCATCGGGCTGTTGCTGCCTGCTGTTATCCGTATCATCACAGGTGTTTTCTGTTGGGGACTATGTATTATCGGCGGGATAATACTTCTGGGATTCATCATTGTGTTCAGCATAGAAATGCATCAGGATTTTGGTAAGACCCCATACTATGAGAGCTATCTCAGCGAAGATATACCTTTTGACCCCGACAAACAGACAGCTGTGGTCAGGTGCAGTATCTGTACAGGAGAGCAGATAGCAGGTTTTAAGAATAAAGAGGACGGTCATTTTACTGAGGTTATGCTGATCAGAGATGATACGGACTTGGAAAAGTTCAAGGAAATATACAAAATAGCGGAGATAAAAAAGGAATACTGAATTTATCTTTGCAGTCATAAAAACAATGCCCCGAAGTGCTTTGAAACGCTTCGGGGCTGAATTTGTCTATGGGTATATATTATTCAAGTGAATCGATATTGTAGATGTATGGCAGATAGCTGTCCAGCCAGATGAATACATTGCCGAACTGCTTGTCAACGGAGAATTCAATAACTTCGCCGTCATCGTACATCTTCTGCGCAAGAGCCGCAGCCTCTTCGATAGCAGCGTCCTTCTTGTCATCAGGGATAGAACCTGTGGTATCTCTGTATTTTGCGTCGATCTTCATGAAATCAGCAGTAACTTCTCTCAGTCTGTCGAAATCAGCGTCATCAAGTTCGTCGTACAGGCGGACTCTTACAGGCTCGGTCTCGATAGCGCCTATCTTGGCGGTCAAGTTGTATGTAGCAGCCTTTTTGCTTTCGGGCTTGAAGTAGCAGCTGAAAATATTGTCGCCTGCTTCCTTATCGGGCTTCTTGCTTCCGTCGTCTACCATGTCAGCGACCTTTTCGCCCTTCTCATTGTAAAGACCGATGGTTATGCCCGAAGCAGCCTCATCTGGAGATACCTCGACTTCAAAGCAGAAGCCGTTCTTGTCATCAAGGGCAGCAAATCTCTGGCTACATTTCAGTGTGTGCAAGCCTTCTTCCTGCTCAGCCTGAGGGTCAGCAGAGGTCTCTTCTTCAGTGGTGGCAGATTCCTCGGCAGTAGTTTCATTTTCGGTAGTTTCATCGTCTGTCACAACATCGTCGATGTTGTTTCCTTTCTCACCTGCAACAGTTTCCTTGGGAGAAACAGGGGTAGCAGCAGTTGTCTTTTCGGATTCGCTGCATCCGCAGATACAGGCGCTCATTGTCAGTGCGAGAGCAGCAGCAAGAATTCTCTTATTCATGATGATATCTCCTTTTGTTCTTTTCAGCAGGTATTCTGCCAACGATATTCCGTATTCACAACGGTTCTTATTATATCAGCCTTAGTGGGATATGTCAATGAATTGCAGGATTTTTCGACGTTTTGCATAATGGTGATACAAATGATCGCGGGTGAATTTTTAAATCTGACATCCATCGGCTGAACCATGATACTATATTAAAGTATGGTTGTAATATTTTTGTGATTTAATGTGACAGCAATTTGAAATACTGATAAAACCGGAATGAAAAAACGCATCGGTCGTGTAAACTGCCAAAGAGGCAAAGCGCACGGTTTATGCGACTGCGTCGGCATATGCCTCGCGCTAGCAGGCTTGCGGGATGTTTGCACAGTCAGCAAAGCTGACTGTTAGAGGCAGAGCCCTCAATCACCAAGGCAAGAAACAAAAATGCAAAGCAAGATATAGGAGTATAGCAAACTATCCGTTATGTCAAAAATGCGCGGCAATAACAAAATCATAGGCGTGGATAATCAAACCGTCCACGCTCTTTCTATGTGCGGAAAATTATTGCCGCGCCCGAAATCAACGGCGGTACGCTCGTTGATTTCTCGACCCGAGGAACGAGGGGCGAAAGCTCGCAAGCTAACGCACAAAGCAAATATCCGTTTTTGTTAGGCGGCTCGGCTTGGTGTCGGGCTTTATTTTTTTGCCTGTATCAAGCTTTAGCGGCATTGCATTTTTAGCTAAAATGTGTTATCATTTAATATAGTATGAGTGCAGGTGAAGTTTTTGTTTGAATCGGAAACTTAAGCTAATCTTAAGATTTACATTCACCTGAAATTAAGAATGATGTATTATTATATAATCACACAAGGAGAGGAAAAGATATGGAAGATATTTCAGCAACAATACTTGTCGTGGATGATGACAGAGATATCGTGGCAGCTATCGCGAAGCTGCTGGAGCTTGAAGGCTACAAAACTGTCAGGGCGTATGACGGCATCGAGGCACTGGAGAAGCTTTCGGAGAACGACATACAGCTGATACTGATAGACGTTATGATGCCCAGACTTGACGGACTGTCAGCGATAATGAAGATAAGAGACAGGCGAAATATCCCGATAATAGTTCTGTCAGCAAAATCCGAAGATACAGATAAGATACTCGGACTTTCAATGGGCGCTGACGACTATATCACCAAACCTTATAACCCTATGGAGCTGACAGCCCGCGTAAAGAGCAGTCTGAGGCGGTATATGCAGCTGGGGGACATAGGCGGCATAAACAAAACGGACGTTATTAAAATAGGCGGTCTGGTGCTTGATAAGGGTGAAAAATCCATCGCGGTGGACGGCGCACCCGTAAAGCTCACCGCAACGGAACTGAAGATACTTGAACTGCTGATGGAGAACGCAGGTCACGTATTTTCGGCAGAAGAGATATACCGCAAGGTGTGGAATGAAGACGCCTACGCGGTGGAGAACACAGTAATGGTACATATAAGGCACATTCGGGAAAAGATAGAGATCGACCCGAAGGAGCCGCGTTATTTGAAAGTGGTGTGGGGCATTGGGTACAAGATCGAAAAAAATGTCTAAGTTTTTTCCTAAGGCAGCCAGGGTGACGGCGTTCATTACGGCTTGTGTGGCAGCGGGTGTAGCGCTGTTCGGTGAAATGTATATTAGCCGTATAAATGGCAGGCTGTCGGATCTGGGCTGGAATATGGACGGAAGTATTGACAGCTCGGATGAATACTGTACAGAGCTGAAAAATATGTATGAACAGCTCTGCATACTGGGTGTGTGCGAGCTTGCAAATACTGACAGCAGCGGGAACTATGTAGGCAATAAATATGTAAAGTCCGATCTTTTGTACTATTTCGACTACAATGGATACAGCTACAAAAAGACAGATGATGGCATAGTGCCGTATTCGGATACATTCGATTACTATGTGTCCTACACTGTGCCCGAAATACAGGCGGACGAAACCGTGACCGATGAGGAGACAACATCGGCGGAAACAGTGTCGGGTGAGGAAAATGTACATTACGTCACTAATATCTCGTCTGAAATATTTGGTGAAAACAAGACCGAGAAACAGAGGCTGGATGCGCTGAAATCGAAAAAATATACCTATATCCTGCGCACGGGTGATTTTATATCATCGCAGATGCAATCATCCGGGACGATGGATTATTACAGCTATCAGGTCGCTGAAGAGAACGGAAAACTAAGGGATGTGAATGAATCTTATCCTGAAAACTATCTCCCGCTGGGCGGATGGTACAGTGATTCATACGGAAGGTATGTTTTTAATTTCTGCAATGAGTCACCAATAAAATTTTATGAATATCCCGAAAACACAGAGGTGGGATTCACGGCAAGGCGTGAATGGGTAGATTTAGAATCAAACACAGCAGAAGGTTCGGGTGTATATTATTCGACCCTGCCTATATGTGATATGCCGGATTATGTTGCTGTTGCCGGAGATACCGAGGGGCTGACGGTGTTCATATCGCCCCGTGAAAGTTATTTCAGATCCCTGACCGGCAAGTACAATGATCTGTGGGATGTGTATTACGAAACAAGAGCGCTTACGATCAAATGCGGAGTGCTGGCACTGGTGCTGATAGCTTATCTTATTGCAGCGGCTGTTGTCAGGGGGCTGGCAGGAGAACATATAAGTTCTTTTGCGGATATGATCCCATGTGAATTCTACATCGCGGCATGGTTCTTAATACTTGCAGGATCATCTGAGATGAAATTTATGTACTGGAAGATGAATGAAGCTTCCGATGTGCTGAATGATGACACGGGTTTCGGATATATGGTACTTGGGGCTGCATATGCTGTGATGACAGGTGTGGCTGTACACAGCATCACCCACGGCATCAAGCTGGTATCTCAAAGAAAACTCAGAAGCAGTTTTATGCTGCCGAAGCTGATGAACAAGCTGAGCGAGAAATACCTCGAAACGTCAATGTATGAAACACGCAGGAACAGACCTGCGGGAAGCGGTCTTATGCGTCGCTCGATAATCAGCCTTGCGGCATTTATGGTGTCGGCGGCGGTACTTCCTATTGTGATAAATGAACAGGATGAAGCATACTTGATAGTGGCTTCTTTGATATGCGGCATATCTTCGCTGTATTTTATTTATTCGCAGATAAGGGCTATGCTTCTCTCGCGTGATCTTACAAAGCTGGACAGACGCATCACAGCACTCAACCGCAACACTCCGTTTGAGGAAGAGATATCTCCTCTTTCGGAACTCAGCAGACCTTCGGATATGCTGAAAAATATATCCGATACCGTAAGTGATGCGGTGGAGGAACAGATAAAGTCCGAGCGCATGAAGATAGAACTTGTGGCTAATGTATCCCACGATCTGAAAACACCTCTGACTTCTATAATAAGCTATATCGACCTTCTTAAAAAGACGGAGCTTGATGATGAAGCAATGGGCTATGTTCAGATACTGGATAAGAAATCCCAGAAGCTCAAAGGCATAGTAGCCGATGTCTTCAGCCTTGCCAAGGCGACCAGCGGCATTGATGTCAACATGGAGGAGCTGGACTTTGTAAGGCTTTTCAACCAGAGCCTTGCAGACGCGGAGGACAAGATCAAAGAAAGCAGAAAGACGTTCAAGATAAACGTCACCGAGGAAACAGCACCTGTTATGGGCGACGGAAACAAGCTTTACCGCGTGCTGCAAAACATTATCGACAATGCGCTGAAATACTCAATGGACGGTTCGCGCATTTTCCTGGAGCTTACACGTGACGGCGAAAACATAGTTTTTACCGCCAAGAACATTTCTTCTTACCCTATCGACTTTACCGCGGACGAGATAACAGAAAGATTTGTCCGCGGTGACAAGTCGAGGACGGACGGCGGAAGCGGTCTTGGACTTTCAATAGCCAAAAGCTTCACCGAAGCCTGCGGCGGAAGATTTGAGATACAGCTGGACGGCGATATGTTCAAAGCTATCATGTCCATGCCCCTTATAAACAAAGAAGAATCCGAAGAAGAAAAAGAGACAATATAATATCATAGAAAAAGAACAAAGAAACGGAGACGACATTATGAAAAAAAGAAGATCGGCTGTAACACCTTTTGTTACGGTCTTGGTAATTGTACTCATTTTATTAGCGGCGATGGTAGTCATCATCAAGCCCGAAAAATTCAATGTTGCAGGAAAGGTCACTGCGCTTTTCCGCGGCAGGGTAGAGTATCATCTTGATGAGATGCCTGCCGATGAGCTTACGCTTAAGAGCGCATCTGTGAAAGATCTTAAAATAGGTAATACACTTGTTCTGGTAAATAAAGACCACCCTCTGGATCAGTATTATAAGCCTTCCATATGCGAATATAAGGATTCAGGCGTGATGATGTCAACTGCTTCGGTTGACAGCTATGCGGCACTGTCGAAAGCTATTATGGATAATTGCGGTGAACCGCTGTATGTGATGTCATCCTACCGCACACCCGAAGAACAGCAGGAACTCTATGAAAATCAGGGCAGTAACGAAGCTATGCCTGCACACTGCTCCGAGCATGAGACAGGTCTTGCACAGGATCTGTATTTCAGCGGATTTGCAGGCAGCAGCATCAACAAATGCCCCGCAGGCAAATACCTTACCGAACACGCTCCCGAATACGGTTTTATCGTGAGATACCCATCCTATGGCAGGATCGTTACAGGCATAGATTACGAGCCGTGGCATTTCAGGTATGTGGGTCAGCCCCATTCGAAGATAATCACAGCTAATGGTCTGACTTTTGAAGAATATATCGATGGTCTGGAGTACGGCAGTTTCTATGCGTATGAGGATTATATCATAACCCGTCAGAAGGGTGATACACTTCTTCTGCCTGAGAACTGTACCTGTGATATCTCGATTGATAACTGCGGAGGGTATATCATCACTGCGAAAAAGCAGTAAATGCGATGACATAACACGGCGTAAAACTGCCAAAGAAGAGCGCTTTGGCTCAAGCTTTGCGCGGCAACAAACTCGCGCACAAAACAAACTATGCCGCGAATAAAAGCGCGCGGTCAAGCCTCTCGGTCAAGGCGCAAAAGCGTCGCGGCAACAAAACAACAAGTAGCACAGCAAACTATCCGCCATGTCAAAAAGGCGCGGCAATAACACAATCACGAGCGTGGACAAAATGACTGTCCACGCTCTTTCTATCTGCGGAAAATATTGCCGCGCCCGAAATCGGACAGCTATAGCAAATCCGATTTCTCGACCCGAGGAACGAGGGGCGAAATGTTCATCGCAGTACGGATGTTGAAGAGCGTAAATGTTCCGTTTGGAACGCTTGTTTGGTATCAGGGCGGATACGAGCGCAAATGACCACAGCGAATATCCGTCTATACGAACTAATCCCGATTTATCGCATAAACCCAATAAAGCGTATCGGGGTAAACATTTTATCCAACCACGTTTATTTACATCTCGCAGTTGATTTTGACCGCCCGTTGTGCTATAATAATACTCAAATATCAGGCTTTCAACGAATCGAAAACCGTGAACCGCCATATCTGCGGAAAAACTTCGCAGAAAAATAATAACTGCTACGGGAGGTCATCTATGGAAGAGATAAAAAACAAACTCGATAAAATATTGCTTAAAGCCACCAAGCCCGCACGTTATATCGGCGGTGAGATAGGAAGTGTAATAAAGGACAGGGATAAAGTCGATGTGCGTTTCGCTTTCTGCTTTCCCGATACCTACGATGTGGGTATGTCCCACCTGGGTATGAAAATTCTCTACGGTCTGAAAAATCAGGTGCCCAACTGGTGGTGTGAGCGTGTATTCATGCCCGAAAAGGATTTTGAGAATCTCATGCGTGAAAATGATATCCCGCTCTACGGTCTTGAAAGCCTTGACCCCATAAAGGATTTCGATTTCATCGGTTTTACTTTGCAGTACGAATTATCGTACAATAACGTTCTGCAAATGCTCGACCTTGCAGGACTGCCTGTGTTGGCAAAAGACCGTACCTCGCTGACACCGCTTGTGGTAGGCGGAGGTCCCTGCGTCTGTAACCCTGAGCCGATGTCGGACTTTTTTGACCTTTTTATTCTGGGCGAGGGCGAGGAAGTCAACCTTGAACTGCTGAGGCTCTACGAAAAAATGAAGCCCTCAAATCCCACTAAAGAGGAATTCCTCCGCGAAGCCGTGAAGATAGAGGGCATATATGTGCCAAGCTTCTACGACGTTGACTATAACGAAGACGGCACCGTGAAGAACATCACTCCAAATGTCCCCGAAGCACCGCCGCGTATAAAAAAGCGTATTATCGCGGATTTTGATAAGGTCTACTATCCCGATAGCTTTGTTGTGCCATTCAGCGAGATAGTCCATGACCGCTCTGTTGTTGAAGTACTGCGCGGCTGTATACGCGGCTGCCGTTTCTGTCAGGCGGGATTTATTTACAGACCTTTCCGCGAGAAGAATATAGATACTATTAAAAATGAAACGAAGTCTCTCTGTGAGCAGACAGGCTATGAGGAAGTATCCCTATCGTCACTTTCCACCAGTGACCATACCAAGATAAACGAGCTTCTTCTGAGCCTTTCGGAGTATACGGACGGTGAGAATGTAAACCTCGCACTGCCGTCGCTGAGACTTGACAGCTTCAACGAGGAACTTCTTGAAAGGATACAAGCTGTACGAAAAAGCGGACTGACATTCGCCCCCGAAGCAGGAACTCAGCGTTTGCGCGATGTAATAAACAAAAACATCACTGAGGATGAGATTATCAACACCTGCAAAATGGCGTTCGAGTGGGGCTATACTCAGGTGAAGCTTTACTTTATGATGGGTCAGCCTACGGAAACAGATGACGATATCCGCGGAATAGCAGAGCTTTCAGATAAGATACTCCAGCTTTACTTTGAAACTCCGAAGGAAAAGCGCGGACGCTCCGTGCAGATAGCGGTATCCACTGCGACTTTCGTGCCCAAGCCATTTACACCTTTCGAGTTTGAACCTCAGGCGACGGAAGAGCAGATAAAGCACAAGCAGGAGATACTCAAATCCGCTGTCACCAGCAAGAAGATCAAGCTCAGCCTGCATTATTCCAATACTTCCGTGCTTGAAGCTGTCCTGGCAAGGGGCGACAGGCGGGTTTGCAAGGCGGTATATGCGGCTTGGAAAAAAGGCTGTTATATGGATAGCTGGGACGAGCATTTTCAGTACGACAAATGGCTGGAAGCATTTGCCGAAACAGGCATAGATACGGCATTCTATGCCAACAGGACAAGAAGCTACGATGAGGTGGCGCCATGGTCGCATCTGGATTATCTGGTGTCTCACGAATTTCTTGTCAGAGAAAACAAAAAAGCCCATCTTGCCCAGACTACCAGAAACTGTAAGGAAGGCTGCTCGGGCTGCGGCATAAAGCCCGAATGTGGAGGTGTTTATTGTGGCGGAAAAAAGACTTCAACCTAAAAATGTAGACCTGCGCCCCGACCGCTACGATAAGCGCGTTGTCTATGAAAAATGCGGCAGAGCAAAGTATATCTCACACCTCGACCTTATGCGTGCCATGCAAAGGGCAATAAAGCGGGCGAAACTCCCGATATGGTATACCCAGGGCTTCAACCCGCATATATATATAATGTTCCCCCTGACCCTGTCGCTGGGCTTTGAAAGCAAGGTGGAGGTCATGGATTTTGCATTGCTTCAAAACTTGTCCGATGAAGAAGTGCTGAAAGCTCTCGATGCCCAGATGCCCGAGGGTATGAGAATCGTGAGCTGTTCTGCCCCTGTACACAGCCATACCGAGATAACTCATGCCGAGTATGATATCTGTATCTCAGCAGATAGAACTCCCGACGAAATGGCTGAAATGTTCAAGGATTTCATGAGCAGGGAAGTCATTGAGATACAGAAGCGTACAAAAAAAGGTACATATAAACCCGTGGACATACGTCCGTCTCTGGAACTTATATCCATGGATACAGACGAAAATCACCTGAATCTCAAGATGAAGCTCCCCGCAGGCGGTGGGTTCAACCTTAATGCCAATGTCGCCGCAGAGACTTTTCTAGATATGTACGGCATGACCGCCGATGAGATTTGTATAGAACGCACAAAGATACTTATTGAAAACGGTGAAGTTTTTTGCTGACAAACACTTGAAATCTTATGCGTGATATGTTATAATATTCAAGCATGAATACCGTCGGTATCCCCGACGAGAGTTAATGCCAGCCAAAAGGCACGACATTAAAGAGACGGTCCACTGGCTGCCAGAGCGGCAGTGTATGAACGTCCGGAAAATTAAAGGAGGAATTTAAAGTGGACGCTTTAAAACAGATCGCACAGTCAAGCATGAAGGAAAACGCACCCGTAGTTAACGTAGGTGATACCGTAAAGGTACACGTTCTGATCACCGAGGGTGACAAGTCCAGAATCCAGGTATTCGAGGGCACAGTCATCGCTAAGAAGCACGGCGGCATCAGCGAGACCTTCACTGTAAGAAGAGTAGCACACGGCTGCGGTATCGAGAGAGTATTCCCCGTACATTCGCCTGCTGTATCTAAGGTAGAGGTAGTTAGAAGCGGTAAGGTTCGCAGAGCTAAGCTGTACTATCTCCGCGACAGAGTTGGTAAGGCAGCTAAGGTCAAGGAAGCAATCAGATAATTCTTCTGATAAAAGAGTCGGCGCAGGTCGGCTCTTTTTATTTATATATAGTAAACATTATAAGTATAAAAATAATTTTTTTTGAAAAAACCCTTGTAATTTCGGAATATCTTTGCTATAATATATTGTATATGAGTAGTCGCAGAAATATAGTATCACGGCGATTACAGCATCTATCACGAAAAGAGGTATTATCTATGAGTGAACCAAACGAAAAGACAACAAATGGAAATTTAACAGGGGCTGACGAAGATCTTGAAAGACTTCTGAATGAAAATGCTCCCGACGCTGCATTCGGTGCTGCAGAAAAAAGCGAAGATGCATGGTTCTTTGGTGTTAGCGGTGAAGAACTTACCGAGGAGGGCAAAGAACTCGAAGATATGCTGAATGAGATGTACCCTGATGGTATGGGTGCAGATGTAGTTGATGTTGAAGCACTTGTTGATGAGGCTGAAACTGCAGAAGTAAGCGTAGAAGACATCAAAAAAGCTGCCGGTATTACCGAAGACAGCGAAGAAGTTGTCAAAAAAGCAGAAGAAGCTTCTGATGACATCAAAGAGGATATCGAGAAAACCGCGGAAGTTGCTGAGGTAAGCGAAGAGGATATCGAAAAGGCAAAGGAAGCCGAGCCTGAGGATATCAAGGAAAAAGAGCCTTTCAATATAGGCAGGGAGATACTGGAGTGGTTTGAATCTCTGGTGTTCGCACTGCTCGTAGTACAGCTGGTACTTACATTCCTGCTGAGGATAGTTATGGTAGACGGCGAATCCATGACCAATACTCTGCAAAACGGCGACAGGCTAATAATGACCCATGTTGCATACGAACCCGAAAGAGATGATATCGTAGTCCTTGACAGTTCAGGTGCCAATAAGGTGCTCATCAAGCGTGTTATCGGCATAGCCGGTGATAAAGTCAAAGTTGACTACAATGAGAATCATGTTTACGTAAATGGTGAGCAGATCTCAAATGAACATATCAGAGATATCATGGAAGACAGCTTCTATTATGATCCTTCATTCTGTGTGTCCGAGGGTGTGTATGAGTACGAAGTACCTGATAATTGTGTTTTCGTAATGGGCGATAACAGAAATGATTCCAAGGACAGCCGAAGCGCCGATGTTCGTTTTGTTGACAAGAGCGAGATAATGGGCAAGGCAATATTCAGAGTTTACCCATTCAACAGTATTGGCCGTGTTGATTGATAATGGCTGAAAAGCGCGAGGATATTCCCCGATTTACCGATAATGTTCTTGAATGGACGCTGGTCGTCGTGAATTCAATCGTTGCAGTCCTTATCGCGACCACACTGTTCTTCAGCCGTGTCAGCGTTGATGGTGAATCTATGGAGAACACACTGTTCGACGGCGACAAACTGGTGATATCATGGTTTATGTATCAGCCCGAGAACGGCGATATAGTCATCTGCGACAGCAAAGCGCTGGGCAAGCTGATCGTCAAGCGCGTGATAGCGGTGGGCGGACAGAAAGTCACGGTGGATTATAAGTCGGCAACTGTCAGTGTTGACGGCGAAGTGATCGACGAACCATATCTTAAATATCACGCCCTCGATGATATGGGCGGTTATGATATGACTTATTATGACCCCGAAAGGGAAGTCTTTGAATACGATGTGCCTGAGGGAGAAGTCTTCCTCTTGGGCGATAACCGCAATCATTCTTCGGACAGCCGAGTATTTGGTGCGGTCTCGGAGAATGATATAATCGGAAAAGCAGTTTACAGATTCCATTCAGATGAAGCTAAAACAGGCTTTGTAAGCTGAGACCGATACTTACAAATAACGAAAGGAGGCGGCTGATATGAGCGAAGCTGCCAAGGTGCAGTGGTTTCCCGGACATATGGCGAAGACCCGCCGCATAATGGCTTCAAACCTGAAGCTTGTTGATGCAGTGGTGGAGATAACCGATGCAAGGATACCGTTTTCAAGCCGCAATCCCGAGATAAAAAAGATATGCGGCAGCAAGCCCAGGCTTGTTCTGTTGAATAAGGCGGATTCCGCCGACCCGAATGTGACTTCAATGTGGATAGAGTACTACAAGCAGCAGGGCGTAGCCGCCCTCGCTACCGACTGCCGCAGCGGCAGGAACGTCAATAAATTCTATCCAATGCTCAAAGAACTGCTCTCCGAGCAGATAGAAAAATGGGATACCCGCGGAATGACGGGCAGACCAATAAGAATGATGATAGTGGGCATACCAAATGTTGGTAAATCCTCATTCATAAACAGGCTGGCAGGCGCAAAGCTGGCAAAGGTTGAAGACAGACCCGGCGTTACCCGCGGCAAACAGTGGGTGGCTCTTGACGAGGGCTTTGAGCTTCTGGATATGCCCGGTGTTCTCTGGCCTAAATTTGATGATAAGCTGGTGGGCGAAAGACTTGCATTCACAGGTGCAGTCAAGGACGTTATCCTTGATGTTGAGTACCTGGCGTGCAGACTTCTGGAATATCTCTCTGAGGACTATCCCGAGCTTCTCACCGAAAGATACGGCATATCCCTTGAAGACCTGCCCGAGCCTATGGACGATATGCAGGGCTGTGTAAAGGGCTATGAGCTCCTTGAAAGAGTTGGCAAAAAGCGAGGCTTCCTCGTTTCGGGCGGCGATATCAATACCGAAAGGGCGGCCAACACCGTGCTTGACGAATTCAGGGGCGGCAAGCTTGGCAGACTTTCACTTGAAAAGCCGAGAGGTCGATGATATGACACTTAAAGAGTTTGACGATACCTACCGCGAAAAGTACAGCATTGTCTGCGGCTGTGACGAAGCAGGCAGAGGACCTCTTGCAGGGGACGTTTTTGCGGCGGCGGTGATATTTGATAAGGATACGGTCATCGAGGGCATAAACGACAGCAAAAAGCTCACCGCCAAAAAGCGCGAGGAACTTTTTGATGAAATAGTCGATAAGGCGCTGGATTTTTCGATACAGTGCGCAACGGTGGCTGAGATAGAGGATATTAATATCCTCAACTGCGCGATGCTTGCTATGAAGCGTTCCGTTGAAGCCATGAAGACCAAGCCCGATGTCTGTCTGATAGACGGCAATAAGACTCCTGACCTGGAATGTGATGCCATAGCAGTAGTCAAGGGCGATGCACAGTCACAGGCGATAGCGGCGGCTTCAATACTTGCGAAGGTCGCAAGGGACAGATATATGCTGGATATGGCTGAAAAGTATCCCGAATGGCAGTTTGAAAAGCATAAGGGCTACGGTACTAAGCTCCATTATCAGATGATAGATAAGTACGGCGAAAGTCCGATACACAGACCGAGCTTTTTGAAAAAGTATTATGCAAAAAAATCAGAACAGCCGTGATATCGGTGATATCGGCGAGGAATATGTCTGCGGATATCTGAAAGAGAACGGCTATGAGATACTCGAACGCAACTTCACCATAAGGGGCGGCGAGATAGATATAATAGCTTCACAAGGCAATAAGATAGCTTTCGTCGAGGTCAAGACCCGAAAAGTCGGGGCGCTGACCACAGGCGAATCAGCCATCACATATACGAAAAAGCAAAGGCTTATAAAGACCGCAAGGGTCTATCTTTCAAAGAAGAATATCAAAGCCTTCTGCCGATTCGATGTTGCAGTCGTGCATCACGACGGCGGTAATGTAGTGTTTTTCAAGTACTATAAGTCCGCATTTGATGCAAGCAGTAAGTAAAGTAAAAAATACCCGTATGGGGAATAAAATAGAAGGGTTGTTGTTTTATGTTTTACAGAAGTACAAGAAACAGCGATGTTAATGTTACATCGGCACAGGCGATAGCACAGGGCATTTCCGAGGACGGCGGTCTGTTCGTTCCCTCCGAGATACCTTCCATTTCCATGGATGATATCAAGAAGCTGGGAGATATGACCTATGCAGAGAGAGCATTCTTCGTTTTCTCAAAGTTCCTCACCGATTACACAGAGGCTGAGATACGCTACTGTGTTGAAGGCGCATACAATACCAAGAACTTTGATACCGAGAATATCGCAGAGCTTGCGCATCTGTTCGACGGCACTTATATGCTGGAACTGTGGCACGGTCCTACCTGCGCATTCAAGGATATGGCTCTCCAGATACTGCCTTATCTTCTGACAACAGCAACCAAGAAGATAAACCTTGATAAGAAGGTAGTTATCCTCGTTGCTACATCGGGCGATACAGGTAAGGCTGCACTTGAAGGCTTCAAGGACGTTCCCGGTACTGAGATACTGGTATTCTATCCTGATAACGGTGTATCTGCTATGCAGAAGAAGCAGATGACCACTCAGGAGGGTCAGAACGTTGGCGTATGCGCTATCAAGGGCAACTTCGACGATGCACAGAACGGCGTTAAGGCTATCTTCACAAACAAGGAGATCGGCGAAAAGCTGGCTGAGAACGGAATGATGTTCTCTTCCGCAAACTCCATCAACTGGGGCAGACTTGCACCTCAGATCATCTACTACGTTTCTTCTTACGCACAGCTGCTGAAGGACGGCGAGATCAATGAGGGCGACAAGATCAACATCGTTGTTCCCACAGGCAACTTCGGCAATATCCTTGCAGGCTACTATGCAAAGAAGATGGGTATCCCCGTAAACAAGCTGATCTGCGCTTCAAACTCCAACAATGTACTGACAGATTTCATCAAGACAGGCGTTTATGACAGAAACAGACAGTTCTACGCAACTATCTCACCTTCTATGGATATCCTGATCTCTTCCAACCTTGAAAGACTTCTCTATCACCTCTGCGGCGAGAATGATGCTCAGATCAGAGAGTGGTTCGGCAAGCTGGCAAGCGAAGGCAGATATGAGGTTACAGACGCAGTCAAGGCTGTTCTCGCTGACGAGTTCTATGCAGGCTGCTGCGACGATGCTAAGACAAAGGCTACCATCAAGGAGTATTACGATAAGTATTCCTACACCTGCGATACTCATACCGCAGTTGCAGTTTCCGTATATGAGGAGTATGTAAAGGCAACAGGCGATAAGACCAAGACAGTCATCGCTTCCACCGCAAGCCCCTATAAGTTCTCAGGTTCCGTACTCAGCGCTCTGGGCAAGGATACAGGCAGCGACGAGTTCACTCTCGTTGAAGAACTGGGCGAAGCATCCGGTATGCCCGTACCTGCTTCTCTGGCATCTCTTAAGAACAAGGAGATCCGCTTCTCTGAAGTTATCGCAAAGGACGAGATGAAGGACTTCGTATTCAAGGCACTGAATGTAAAATAATATGTACCGCCCGAGGGCGGCGTAGTTTAGTGGCAGCCATCGCAGGGCTTGAAAGTCTTGCAGATGGTCTCGTCACAGCAGTTCGGGTCGGAGCAGGTGCTACACACCTGTATGCTGCCTGCGGTGCATTCACAGCCATTGTGGTTGTGGATACAGTTTTCGACATCGCAGCAGATACCTCTGATCTTATCCTTCTCCATTTTGTATCACTCCTTTTCGTCTTGTGAGAATAGTGTCCGCAGAACGATGGCTGATATTACAGGAAATCTATACCAAACAGACAGGAGCAAGATATGAAGCTTTATACAATAGCTGACCTGCACCTTTCCTTCGGTGTCCATAAGCCGATGAATATATTCGGCGGATGGGACGACCATGTGCAGAGGCTTGAAAAAAACTGGCAGGATAAGATAAATCCCGATGATATAGTAGTTCTTCCCGGGGATCTCTCCTGGGGGATGAACTTTGAACAGACCGAAAAGGACCTTGAGTTCCTTGACAGGCTGAACGGCACCAAGATAATATCCAAAGGAAACCACGATTACTGGTGGAACACCGTCTCGAAAATGCAGCGGTTCTTCGATGAAAAAGGCTTCAAAAGCCTGAATATACTTCATCTGAACCACTATCAGTTCGGCAGTATCGGCATATGCGGCACCCGCGGCTGGGTCAATGATAACTCCGAACCCGCAAGTGCAAAGGTCATAGCCCGCGAAGCCATAAGGCTTGATATGTCGGTGAAATCCGCAGTTTCAGCAGGACTGACACCCGTGGTGTTCCTGCACTATCCGCCTGTATTCGGTGAAAGCAGAAATTTCGAGATACTTGACGTTCTGTATAAATACGGCGTGAATAAGGTCTTTTACGGACATCTTCACGGCAAAGCCCACGGCTATGCAGTCAACGGTATGTATGACGGTATAGAGTATCGGCTGATATCAAGTGATTTTTTGCATTTTGACCCATTAGACATTACTGAAATTGTGCAAAGTGACAATTATTGAAAAAGTACTGGAAATACAGGTAAAAGTGTGCTATAATATTAAAGATATATTTTATTTTGGAGGAATTAGAAAATGAGTTTAAAAGCTACAAATAATGTTGGCACTAACAGCTACGAGCTGGAGATCGAGATACCCGCAAAGGATTTTGAAGATGCACTGCAGCAGGCATACCTCAGAGCAAAGAAGAACATTGCTCTGCCCGGTTTCCGTAAGGGTAAGGCTCCCAGAAAGCTGATCGAGAAGACCTACGGTGAAGAGGTATTCTTTGAGGACGCTATCAATCTGCTGTACGCTCCCGTTGTTAACGGCGCTATCGATGAGTCTGGTCTTGACCTCGTTTGTCAGCCTTCTATCGAAGTTACCGAGATCAACAAGGAGAACGGCGTTAAGCTGACTGCTAAGTGCACAACCAGACCTGAAGTTGAAGTTAAGGACTACAAGGGTATAGAGGTTGAAAAAGTTGTCAATGCTGTAACTGATGAGGATATCCAGAAGAAGGTTGACGAGCTGAGAGAGAAGAACGCAAGGATCGTTACTGTTGACGACAGAGCAGCAGAGAACGGCGATACCGTTAAGATCGACTTTGAGGGCTTCAAGGACGGCGTTGCATTCGACGGCGGCAAGGCTGAGGACTTCGATCTTGAGCTGGGCAGCGGTCAGTTCATCCCCGGCTTTGAGGATCAGATCGTAGGTCACAGCACCGGTGAAGAGTTCGAGATCAACGTTACTTTCCCTGAGGAGTATCAGGTAAAGGATCTTGCAGGCGCTGCAGCTGTATTCAAGATCAACCTCAAGGGCATTTCCAAGAAGGAGCTGCCTGAGCTGGACGATGATATGGTAAAGGATTCTACCGATTTCGATACCGTTGACGAGTACAAGGCTGACGTTAAGACCAAGCTGGAAGAAGCTGCTGAGAAGGCTGCTGACGCTAAGGTCGAGGGCGACCTTTTCGATAAGGTGATCGAGAACATGACAGCTGAGATACCCGATGTTATGTATGATAACAGAGTAAACGAGATGGTAGCTGAGCTGGAGCAGAGAATGGCTCCTCAGGGCATCTCCCTGGATATGTATCTGCAGTTCACAGGTCAGACCATCGAAACAATCAAGAGAGGCTATGCTGAGCAGGCTGAGAAGCAGGTCAAGCTGAGACTTGCTCTTGAGAAGATCGCTGAGGTAGAGAAGGTAGAAGTTACCGATGAAGACCTCGAGAACGAGTTCAAGAACCTGGCTGAAACTTACAAGATGGAAGTTGAGCAGGTCAAGAGCTACATACGTGCAGAAGATCTGAAGAAGGATCTGGCTGTCGGCAAGGCAGTTGAGATCGTTAAGGATTCTGCTGTTATCAAGTAAGAAAAAAATACGTCGCCTGCACTAGTCGGGGTTTTCCCGACCTTTGCGGGCGAATACTTATATTTGTTTAGGAGGCATTACAATGGCACTTGTACCTTATGTAGTAGAACAGACCAGCAGGGGAGAGAGAAGTTTCGATATATTCTCCCGTTTGCTGAACGACAGGATAATCATGCTCTGCGAGGCCATAGACGATCATGTTGCCAGCCTCGTGATCTCACAGCTTCTTTATCTTGAAAGCCAGGATCCCGAGAAAGATATCGACTTGTATATTAACAGCCCCGGAGGCTCCGTGACCGCAGGTATGGCTATCTATGATACCATACAGTATATCAGATGCGATGTTAATACCATCTGCATCGGTATGGCAGCATCCATGGGCGCATTCCTGCTTTCAAGCGGTACAAAGGGCAAGAGATTCTCGCTGCCCAACAGTGAGATCATGATACACCAGCCTCTTATCGGCGGCAATGGAATTTCGGGACAGTGTACCGATGTAAAGATACACTCCGATCACCTTGTTGCTACAAGAGAAAAGCTCAACAGGATACTTGCCGAGAATACAGGCAAGAGCATTGAACAGATAGCAGTGGATACTGAGCGCGATAATTATCTTTCCGCTCAGGCAGCACTGGAGTACGGACTGATCGACAAAGTTATCACTAAAAGGTAGGTTAGATCTTAATGGCTAATGATACACTGAAAAAATGTCTTTTCTGCGGTAAGCCCGAAAACAAAGTCAGGAATATGTTCTCTGCGGGTAATAACCATATCTGCGATGAATGTGTGCTTTTCTGCTATGATATCCTTGAAGAGCAGGGCGGCGTAGCTCCCAGGGCTAAGGTCACCGAAAAGAAAAAGAACAAGGCAGCTGATAACGGCGGTATCACTCTTAAAAAGCCTGCCGAGATAAAGGCTGTCCTCGATGAATATGTTATCGGTCAGGACGACGCTAAGATCGCGCTGTCCGTGGCTGTGTACAATCACTACAAGCGTATACTGACCCTTGAAGACGATACTGACGACGTTGAGATACAGAAGAGCAACGTTCTGCTCCTGGGTCCTACAGGTACAGGTAAGACTCTGCTTGCCCAGACCCTTGCAAGACTTCTGAACGTTCCTTTCGCTATCGCCGATGCTACCACACTTACCGAAGCAGGTTACGTGGGTGACGATGTTGAGAACGTGCTCACACGTCTTATACAGGCGGCTAACTACAATGTTGAGGAAGCTTCCCACGGTATCATCTATATCGATGAGATCGATAAGATCGCCAGAAAGTCCGAGAACACCTCTATCACAAGAGATGTAAGCGGCGAAGGCGTTCAGCAGGCTCTGCTGAAGATAGTTGAGGGTACAGTATCCAACGTTCCTCCTCAGGGCGGAAGAAAGCATCCTCATCAGGAGTTTATCCAGATCGATACAAAGAATATCCTGTTCATCTGCGGCGGCGCATTTGACGGTCTTGAAGCTGTTATCAAGAAGCGTACTGACTCTTCGTCCATGGGCTTCGGCGGCAAGGTAAAGGATAAGAGCTCCGATTATAATATACTCAAAAAGGTGGTTCCTCACGACCTCGTGAAATTCGGTATAGTTCCCGAGCTTGTTGGACGTCTGCCTGTTATCACAGTGCTTGACGAACTTGATGAGCCCGCACTTTGCAGGATCCTCACCGAGCCTAAGAATTCTCTCATAAAGCAGTACACCAAGCTCTTTGAGTTCGATAATATCGACTTCGAGGTAACTCCCGAAGCGCTCACTGAGATCGCAAAGGTGACTATCGAGCAGAAAACAGGCGCAAGAGGTCTGCGAGCAGTTGTTGAGAGCATACTCACAAAGCTCATGTTCGATGCTCCCTCCGATTCCAGCATCACAGGTATCAAAATTACCGCTGAATGCGTGAGAGACGGCGCTGAACCCGAGATAATCAGACGACAGGAAAAAGACGTAGTCTGATACTTTGAGCAAATAAATTATCCCGAAAGCAGAGGCTGTTTTCGGGATATTTAATTAATAAAAATTCTTGTTTCCCTGAATCTCATCAAGCTTATCAAAGAAATTTTTCATGGCAACGATCTGCGAAGAAATAACGGAATTGTCAGCCGCCATCTCAAAGCTGATACCGTTCCTGAATCCGTACTCGCTGTTCATGAAATGTCCGCTGACAGTGCATTTGCCAATTTCATTAAAGGCGAAAATAAGCTCGCTCCCGAAAGGTGGCTCGCCGTAACTTCTCAGAACTGCTTTGGAGTTTCTTCCAAAATAGATATCCCATGCGGTGTCAAGATCATAGCTGAAATAGTACAGATTACCGATAGTCAGGTCGATATCAAAACAGCAGTCCATACCTCTGCATTTGTATACGGCTTTGAATATGCCCGATAAGCCGTGGCTTTTTACCGAATGTTCGGTAAGCCCCTCATCGAATCTGTCAAAAATAAGCGTGAACCTTTCGTCCTTTTCACCAATATCTATCAGCGTGCAGGGAAGTTCAATAATATCCGTGTTAAACGCGGTGACCGCCTCCTTAGTTATGATATGAAAACGCCGCAGTACATGACCGCGGCGCATGATTCATGTGATTCAAAGATGATCCTTAATCATCTTCATTGTTCCTGTTGCAGATAGCCCTGATAACGCGGAGATAATCGTCGGTCTTTCTTACCGAATATGTAAGATGCCCCTCGCCCCTCAGCGTTTTGAAGTTCGCAGAAGGATAAGCCTCTATCAGGTGCTTGAAGCAGGATTTGAAGTTCTTCTCATCCGAAGCATAAACAAAGAAGATGTTTTCCTGCATTTCATCAGGCAGGTAAGGGAAGTTGAAAGTGTACCTTGCCTCGGTCTCGTTCTTGATACTGCCGTCAGTAATAACAGGCGCAGTCTTGACCATGGATTCGATAACAGGGCGCATTGTGGCTGTGTCGTCCTTGGTGAACTGGTCAACTGATTTCCAGTTGACTACTTCATCAACGCTCTGATTCTTCATCTTGTTCATCATCGACTTGTGCTTGAAGTTCATTATAGCCTTGTAAAGCTTGGGCTGTTTCAGGAAAGTGCCGCCGTCAAAGAAAGCAGATTCGATAGTTATATGCTGTTTCAGACACTGTGCGATAAGCACCATGCCTATCTCAGCACCCATAGCCTGTCCGTAGATAAGGCAGAGGTGTCCGATGCCGTTTTCTTTGAGGAAACCAACGATCTCTTTAGCTTCCTGCTGGCTTGTGGTGAAGTCACTGCTGCCCTCGTAGTGTCCGTTGTATTCGGGTACAATGATGTAGTATTCGTTTGTCAGCTCTTCATAAAGATACGACAAGGAATCTGCAGAACAGAAAGAACTTGTGAGCATGACTATTATAGGATTACTTCTGTTGCCATAGGTATTAAATCGCATATTCATTCTCCTCCATCAATAGTATAATCTTTTAGCTTATTTATATGGTATAAAAATGAAGAAATAATCAAACTATATGTTGTATATATTATACCATAAAAACACGAATTAGTCAATCACCGGAACGAAATTTTATAATTTTTTGGGCAATATTTTTTTTAATCACAACGACATTCGGACAAAAAATATAAATTGTTGAAAGCACGTATAATCGCTGTTTTTGCAATTAATGTGAATTATCGGCAGACAATGAATTAGTAATTAATCTAATCAATTACAATAAAATTTCCAAAAAAATCTTTAACAATTTTTGAGGATATGTTATAATACATGTGTGGATAAAACTAATTTTAAATTCTGTCCGCAAAGGAGAGTACCCTATGAAATTTCTGGAAAAGAGGTATATAGGACTATATCTTTTCAGCATAATGATAATAGTGTTGATACTTGCTTTTTCTATCGATAAAGATGTTCCTGTGGGTAAAGATTATAATGTAAAAAAAGTAAGCACTGACTGGTCTTATGAGCGAGCAAAATATGAGAACGAAAATGGCAGGAGCATCCTGCAGCTGACAATGACCCGTCTCCTGAGTGATGATATCAAAGGAAAGACGCTGTCATTCAAGACTTATGATTCATATGTAAACGCATATCTCAGCGATAAGCCGAATGTCCATTCAGGTGATCTTGTCTATCATTTCGGTGAAAAACCGATATTCGGTGATTCTCCGGGAACATATACCCACTTTATACACATTCCCGATGAGGGCGGAAAATACCTGAATATCGTTGTGGATACCGTGTACCCACATAAGTATATGGAGAGCTATCAGGTGCTTTCAGCCGAAGAGAACGAGCTGGTGTATTATTACCTTAAAAAGGAATTTAATCTGTCACTGATGAATATCATCATGGTGGTCTTCGGCATACTGCTGATGGTCATACACCTTGTGGGTTCATTCAAAAAGATAAACGCCCCCGAGGCTTTCTCACTTGGTGCGCTGTCACTGCTGTTTGCAGTATACTCAAACTGCCCGCTGTTTTTCAACCAGTTCATATGCTGTAACCCCGTGGCACAGTACTACATGATATATTTCTCACTGTATATGCTGCCACTGGCGGCTATCCAGTATTTTGAGGATATAGTTCCCACCCTGAATCTGAAATGGCTGTTCTACGGCTTTTTAGTTCTTGAACTTGGTCTGTCCGCAGTCCATTTTACCGAGATAGCTTCTTATACCAGAACAGTCGTGATATTTACAGCCGCACTGGGAGCATTCGCAATAATCACCACTTTCCTGATAATCCAGCGATTCAGGCTGATAGAGCCAGAATACAGGATAGGTCTGTTGTGCCTGTTGGGCTTTGCCTTTGCGAATGTGGTGTTCTACCTTTTTGTATCCACAGTAGGCGATCAGTCCTTTATCATAAGGATAGGCTTCATTATCTACCTTGCCTTTGAAATAGTTAACGGTCTGCGTAAGATCATGAACGAGGTCAACCGCGAGCGTGAAACTCAGCTTCTCCATACCCTTGCCTATACTGACCAGCTCACAGGTCTTGGCAACAGGTATGCCCTTGAAAGAGATGCCGAATCTATCCCGCTGGAGAATATCAGTGTCATGTCAATGGACTTGAACTTGCTGAAGACTACTAACGACAGCTTCGGTCACTTTGGCGGAGATATGCTGCTGGTTTCGGCTGCCAAGTGTATGCTCTCGGTATTCGATAAAGTATACAGAGTCGGCGGCGATGAGTTTATTGCACTGCTGAGTGATAAATCCGAAGAAGAACTTAAAGAGCTTCACGCAACCCTGCACGATATGATGGATAAAATGAACATCGACCGCAGTGAGTACGGAGAGTTCGCCTATGAAAAGGAGTTCTTTCTAAGTATCGCAGTAGGCTATGCGTCATTCATTGAGGGTGATGAGGATTTCGAGCGTATACTATCCCGCGCCGATAAAGCCATGTACGATGAAAAAAATCGTATGCATAGTAATACTGTACCGATCAGCAATAAGTAAAAGTATAAAAGCAGCGATCTTGCAGAAAATAAAGTACGTGTTCAAGCCTCGTGCTATCATACTTGCGGGAGCCACAGTCAGCAAAGCTGACTATTAGAGGCAGAGCCATCTATTCAATGTTCAAAGTTGACGTGACCATAATGCTGTCGATAGAACTACAGTTTTATAGTTCATAATTGGCGCAGGACGCGGTTGATGCAGTTACCGCTAACAAAAAAGATCGAGCGTGGACAATCAAATGTCCACGCTCAATTATTTGTGTAATACCATAAGATGTTTTGTTATAACCAGAAGTTTCTTTCACATACAAGATCATTCTGTCACATATTTATACCGGATTAGTAGTAAAAAGTTCTGTATAGGTTGTTGTCTGCTCATTGGTAGTCTTATTTGTATAGGTCACATACGCTTTGGAATAAATGGTCTTGTTTGAATTTGCTGCACTGAGGTTAAGGTTGTATTTAAATGTACCTCTTGCAGTTTGGAGTGTCGATGCCTTTTTACTTACACCTTCACCGCCAAGTTTGGGATTGTCATTTGTGTAACTCCTTACTACTCCTGCCTCGACAAATTCATAATCTTTAGGAAGCTCCCAATCGACTGTGAAAGATATCTTCTGCTTTTCGCTTTCGGGAATAGCTGCTCTGCTGATGTTCATTGAACAAACAGGTTCTTCCTCTACTGCTGAGTCAGCATATCTCGCCTCGATTCTCATATCACGTGTAGCATAGAAATAATAAGTCTGCGTACCGCTGACCTTAGTATTGGAATCTACATCATACCAGCCGATGAAATACTGACCGCCCTTCTTGGCGGGAGCATGCGCCTTTACCTGAGAGCCATACTTATATGGAGTAGTGGTGTCGTTGACGGTAATATCGTAGCTTGCTGAATCGTTTCTGGTGCTTGTGTACTCTATATTGTTATAAATTATAGAAGCGGTATAAGTCCTCACGCCGTTGGAATCGTCTGAATATGTCAGTTCGGGCGGTGTATCGGGAGTTACGATATCACCGCATTTGGAACACTTGAATGTTACTGAAACAGTATATTCGCCGTTATTCTTCACCCATGACCATATTGGCGATGTATAACTGTGTCCCTTTGCCTCAACAACGGTATCATTGATATTTATAACACCGTCATCATTCAGGTCGGTCAGCTGTGTTCCCTGATCATCAGTGTAGAGATTATTATCAGATCCAACGTAATATTTTATATTTCCTGCTGTTGTGCAGGTAGCTTCTTTTGCAGGAACTTCTGTGTACGTTATCAAGGGTAGTATGGTTATTGGGTTACTACCAGACAGTATGTGTGTTTTAAGATCTGCTTGTTCAGTCATTGTATTAGTAGTATACTTTAGACCTTCTGGTGTAATCGTTCTCAAATCGGTAGAAAATGCATAAGCGCCAACAGAAAGCTCCGTTGTTCTGTTCTCAAAATTTACTGCCAATAGATCGTTGCATTCTCGAAACGCTTCTTTACCAATGCTTGTAACAGAACCCGGGATATTAATAGATGTCAAACTTGTATTTTTAAATGCATAATCACCAATTGTTGTGACAGTATCCGGAATTGTAACAGAGTTTATATTTGTACCTTGAAATGTACCTTCTCCAATAGTTGTTACAGTGCTTGGGATATTAATAGATGTCAAACTTGAATTTTTAAATGCATAATCACCAATTGTTGTGACAGTATCCGGAATGGTAACAGAATTAATACTTGAACCTTGAAGTGAACCTACACCAATTGTTGTGACAGTATTTGGAATTTCAACAGATGTTGCATTTGACGTACCATAGAATGCATAATTCCCTATTCTGGTAACACCGGATCCTACAACTATTTTTTTGATTTTGGGATTTCTTTCAGTTCTATATCTTTTCCATGGCATATCAATCTCGGTATAATCCGCCATAGGACCTGTGCCACTGATCGTAAGAACGCCGTCGTTGTCTAACGTCCATCTAACTTCGGATTCATGACCTGCTGTACCGCAGTCGCCTGATTTAAAAACCGTTGCCGCACTCGCTATAATTGCCGTGTCTTCTGTCAAAAAAACTCCAACGTTTGCGGGTACAGTGCCCGTTACAAGAGCTAAAGTCATCATGCCAGCCATAACTTTTTTTACTGCGTTTTTCATAAGTTCGTTCCTCCTTGGTGAAAATTTATTCTGAGTTTTTAATTGGGTTTTACAGCAAAAAAGCGTACCTCAAAAGGAATTATCCTATTGAGACACGCTTGTATCGATACATATAATATAAAGAAAACATGACAAACCCTGACTGTGGAATTGTAACACGGTTCAGCATACCTGTCAGTCCTTTCTTGCGTTAATTAAAAATTCACTCAATCCCGTTATTTTAAAACATTATATCATATTTATTCATAATTGTCAAGAGGAAGTCTCAATTAAATACAATTGATTTTCTGCTTTGAATTCACTTTCTTTTGTCTGTTCCATTGCTCCATGCATCGATTATTTCTAACAAACATGTTCCAACCGACTTTCCGGAGTGACCAGCACGTAATTTCAAAGCTACTCTGCCACAGTTTGAGAGCCATCTCCACGGACAATATAGCCACTAAAAAAGGAGCTCGCATATATTCAGAAAGTGTACGCGAAAATTGTGTGTATCTTGGCTTCTGAATTTTTGCTTATGCTGTCTGGCAGTAATCCGACTCATCATTTTTTGTTCAACACCGGCAACATCTCGGCGGCATTGTTTGGGTCGGCAGGCGGAAGATAGGACTTGATTTCGGTATAAAGGTTGTTAATCAACAGCATCATTTTTATCCGAGGGGAGGTGAAACAATAGTCGGAAACTTTGATGGCATCAAAATCAGACGGTTCGTTGTCGAGATCGAAATGACAGGCATCACAAGATGTGCGGCGGCAAAGGCTATCCAAAAGGTGCTGGGCGGCAGTATTTATGCCCGAAAAAATCGGTTAGTGTGCAACTGATTATTACAAGGTCGAGATGAATTATCCTATGAAAAGCGGACTACTGCCATATAAAAATGTATATAATCAATCTGGAAATATGTACTATGAGTGCTAGCAATTCAAAAAGTTAAAACATTGAATCTCCCCAGCATCATTGAATTAGTTAATATATATACAAAAAACATTAAACCTGTAGCAGAAATTAACTGAATTATTATGCATATTGCACTATTTTTCGCTTGCTTTTTCTTGTTATTATTGCTTGAAAATAATTAAAAAATATGTTACAATGATATAGAGTATAAAATAATAATAGGGATAGTACGCCCAAACGACGAAAATGCTTGAATAAGTGAGGTGAGAACAGTGAGTGGAAAAGAAATAAACAGCTTGATCGCAACCGGCGAGCTGGCTAAAGCTGATTGGGCTAAAGAAAAGAACAAAGCAGCAGAAGCCTTTGCAGATTCAAGGATAGAACAGCTTAATGAAGATTACCAGAAACGAAAAAAGCGCCTGATAAAACTCGGAGCGATGATTACGCTCACTGTTCTGATACTGATATTCACTACAATTGCGTGGTTTACGATGAATAGGGAAGTAGGGACTTCTGGGATGGGGGTTCAGGCCGGGTATAACGGATTTGAACTTAGAGTCTCCAACGGAAATATTGGGTATAGTGATTTATATTCGTTTAATGTAATTGATCCAAGCTATAGTGCAAACGCTGATTTGACTACAGGTCCAGGAACAGGCGAAGATACTATCCGTTGGAGAATTGCTGGTAGTGACGATAAGATAAAACCGGGAACCTGTGGAAAACTCGAATTTGAAATTATTCCCTACTCGAATTTGGATCCGAGCACATTGGTCTATAGGATTGATATTTCAACTTTTACTGCTGAAACAACAAAAGTGACACAAAATGAAACCACCTATGAGCGAGTGGATAGTCTTAGTGAGGTTACATCAACATCTGGGACAGCTCTTGAAAAGAGCGCTAGAAACCGATTGCTTACACATCTAATGTTCTTTGAGTCTGCAACACTTGATCCTGATGATCCTGATGTTGACCCCACAGGGTATCATGGATTTATCAGCGATACCAGTAACTTCACTCTTACTCCGACTGATGAAGATCACGATGGAGTTTATAACGCAGTTATATACTGGATTTGGCCTAACACATTTGGTCAGATTGCCTTGCCTATTGCTAGTCAGAAGACTGGTGCGAATGCTGTACTTGATACAACAGGAGAAACCAGTGACAGAAGTGCCATTACCACATATATGAGTGGTTCAAATGTGAATGTTTTCTTTAAGGGTAGCGAGAGCTACAGTACACTTTTGTCCGATCTTTATACAAAAAAGACAAACGGACAAAACTATGATAATGAGTATAAGAAACTTAGTGCGGGATATAATTCTGCAGACCGTGAGATAGGTAGTAATCTTGATTTTATCCTGCTTACTCTTACAGCGAACATAAATTAGAGTAAGCGATTTACCGCTTTTGAATGAGGCTGATGCTATGACTTTATTGAAAAAGATAAACAAAGCCATAAAGAAATTGTCAACGAAGCAGAAGGTGCAGCTTATAGCGGCACTTACTGTTACTGTTGCCTTTTTTGCAACAGCTACAACATTTGCGTGGTTCAGCTATCAGCGAAGAATTGCAAAACTGATGAAAATAGATTCACCTAATGTTCTTTATTTGAATTCCGCTCACAGAGAGGATGCAATCAATTTTGAAGTGAAAGGTATCAACGCAGAAGAAAAGATTGTTGATGATTATGGTAATGCTGTGTTATATGACGATTCAGGAAACGTTGACATGGTAAATGGTAAAGAAAAGAATATCACTCACAAGGATTATGTTTTCAATGTGACAGGAGAGGCTGTGGATACATTTACTATCCAGTTGGCATACACTACAAACAACCCGTTTTCTTATGAACTTTATGCGGCTAATGAATACACTGCAGCTGAAGTGACTTCGCAGAGCTTAAAGGTTGCAGAAAATGAAGCTGTATTAGTTGAATATCAGTTTTCTCAAAGTGAACTAAATCCTGAATTGCCTGCTATAACTGGAAGTCAATATCATCTAAACGTAACACCTCCTAATTCGCTCTATTACAGGATTGACACAGCGTGTTTAGATACACAGGCTACCAGCGGAAAGTATACGGGTAGATACCTTAATAAAACAACCGATACTAGCGGGAATGAAATAGCTGATGGTACCTACAAAGCGACAACTTATCCCGGATACAATAATGTTCAAGGAAATGCTGATCCGGTGTATTGGCAGGCAAACGGAGTCGAAGCATTTCCGGGAGACGAGAATCCTGATAAGTCACCATTCAGCAGACATTTTATTCTCAGGGTAAAATGGGATGAAGGTGAACTTGACAATGCTGCCAAGGAAACTGACATCATTTATATCACTGTGAAAGCAGAAGATTGATTAATTGCGTACTGAATTCAGAAAGGAGGAGGCGGAACATGGGTAGAAAAATTAAAAAATTTCTGAAGAGACAATGGATACTCGTTTGGCTTATTGTTGCCTCCTTGATGCTAGTCACAATGATTGCTTTTGCAGAGTATGGAGAAGTAAATAATAAGATAAAGCGAGTTCTGGCACCCTCGGCAAGTTTAGGTAACCTTTTTACTTCGAATTATCTAGGGCTTGGTTCATCCAATAATAGATTGGCGTATTTTGACACCGTAGATCCGGATAAGGAATATGAATTCCCTGTTTACATAAGGAACTATAATCCCTCAGATCCGAATACTCTGTATAACGGGTCTATAAAATATTCGATTAATATTCAGCTCGCACATTCAAACGGAACTCCTTATACATCAGCAGAGGTGGCAACAGCCTTTGCAAGTATTCAGGGAGCAAAACCTTCAATAGCTGTTTCGGACGGAACTAATTATGTAACACTTGGTTCTTATGATACAGATGCTGGTGCTTACGTGGTTGGTAAAATTTTCGGTAGTACGGAGCAAACGAAATTTACTCTTAATGCAGATAACACCAGTGACACATGGAATGTGACTTTTAATAATATTGAACTTGATGACGATGATTATTTTGTAAAGATAACTGCGACGCCAACGAATGCTGATCTTGAACCTATTTCTGCAACAATTGGCATAGCAACAAGTCCGGATGTCCATCCGCAGGGATGGGAAGGAAAATTCATGGATGCCACAAAGACGGAATCTAACGTTGCTATTCCTATTTCTCAATACGATGCATATAACTATAGCGTTCTGGGAACAGGCGAAAAGTGGCTTTATGTTTGTTACGATCCTACTAAACTTGATGTTAATCCTTTCCTTCAGCATGCAGAAGGAACTTCTAAGGTGGAAATAATCACGTCATATAAGGGAACTACTGGTGGAAGGACTGGCTGGTATTCATTGAAGATTCATGCTAATCCCGACACAGATAAGATTTTTAGATACGACTTACAGTTTTATAAGGTGAACGGATTTGATCCGTCTTCAGCTTCAAATTCAAATAAAACATCGGCTGAAGATAACTTTAAATGGATGTCTTCGAATTGTATAGAACTTGTACAATCTGCTACGGAATTACCGTAATCTGTCTATGCATTATTTTGACTGCCTTGTTATTACACAGGAGTGGATGGATATATGAAAAAAATTAATTTGAACAAAAGAACACGCAAGAGATGGAAGCGCATCATCAGTTTTACAATGGCTGTTGTGATGTGCTTAGAAGTGTTGCCTTTGACTGATCTGGGTGGAGATTTAAACATTACTTCAAGAACCGCTTATGCTTATGACTCCTCCACATCCGAAACTGTAAGCATCGGAACTGTGGCGGAATTTGTAAAATATGCTAACGAGTACGAAAGTGGCCAGCATAATCCAAATGATACATTGGTGATTACTTTTGGTAGTGATTCAACATATGGCGAGTTCAAAAATGGTTCTCAGACCTATAAATCGATAGGAAGCACCAGACCATTTGACGGCAAAATAATAATTCAGGAAACACCGATATTTACTTTGCCTTGTGCAATGTTTGATACAATAACTGATGATGTTGAGATAGTTGATAATACCGGAAACGAGACAACAGTCTGCCTTGCGAGGACTGCCAGAACTGTTGATGAACCTCTGTTTGCAAAGCATGTTCAAAAAAGCAGAACAAGCGGAGAAACTGTGGAATGGAACTTCAAATATACCGGTTTTAAAGAAACTGCAGATGACACTAACTCATATGTATTTGATTTTGCAGGATATATCGGTGTATTGGGTGACGATTTAAATGGCGGAGCAAAGGTTAAGATTGGCAAGATTACTCATGATAATCTTGGGACTAATGGAATAGCCAATGTTTCTGCAACGGGTGATGCAGGTCTTGTTTGTTGTACAGTAAAAGCCGGCTCTGAGCTCGAGATTGGCGAGATAGAAGTCACCATTAACGGTACCACATATAATGCAGAGAATAACAGAAGTTCAGGTAGTTATACTGTCAAATCAACTTCGAGTGGAAATGCAGGCGGGCTTGTTGGTAGTATGGGTGTGGGCTCGACTTTGACACTTGGAACAGCACTTGTTAACCACCAGAACTCAGGTATGGATATTTCTGTAACAGATGGTTATGCAGGCGGCATTGTCGGATTTTGCAATGATGGAATAATCACATATAATAATTCAGCGGCTTATACAGTAACACAAAAACTCACAGGTACCGATGGAGTTGGTGGCATCGCTGGCTATTTCAAAGCTTCGTCTGGCGGTACTATTTCGACAGGCAAAGTCAGTGTTGCAAGCGGATGCAAGGTTAACGGAACGGGAAATTGTGGCGGATTGTTTGGTGAACTGGTGAATGGTGGAACCATGACACTTAGTGCAGCGACGGCTGTTACTTCTGATCACAATGGCGGTGTGGCTGCAAATCTCGGTGGTCTTGTGGGCAAATATACGGCTAGTGCTCTTTCTAACACCCTTACTGTAGACTCTTCTGCAATAATAACTATGACAAGGTCAGCCGGGTCTGCTGATTACTATGGTGGTGCAATCGGTTACCTTGACAGTGCTGACACCACCAATACTCATTCCGCGTATGTAAAGTTCAACGGCATTACAGTAAGTGCCGGCGGTATAGGTGGCGTTACAGAAAATGGCTATTTTGGTGGCCTTGTTGGTGGATCGCCGTATAGTTTTGTTGATCTAGCTAGTACTAATGTTATATCATATTCGGGAATATCTGGAGCTAGGAATTTCGGAGGAGTTGTTGGTGATTTATCAGAGGGTGTTTTAAGACTTGATGGAACAACCAATCTTTCCGGTGCGGCAGATTCATCTACTTATACAGCCAAATCCGGTCAGATAGTTGGATACAGAGACTGCGGTCTTGTTTATGCCGAAAGCGACTGGACTCTTACGAGACCTTCTTCAGCACGTCTTTTAGATGATGTCGGTTCCTGGGGAGAAGTGCTGAATTGCGGAGATAAATTAACATTAAGTAAACTATTTACTAATAATAGCACTATAGGAACAGATCATTATGTAACCCTTGCAGATGCGGTTACCACTATCAAAGATAAAGATGATTTTGCAAAAACTGCCCTGAATATTCAGTTGAATAAGGGGCAGTCCACTGGCGTGCTCCAATGTTCTTCTGATAGCACTAGTGCCACATTGCTTGCATCAGATTCACTTCAACTTGAAAAGAATACAACAAATATTGAACTCGATGGTACGGGAATAACCGGCTTTACCAGAGATAATGGTGCTGACGCTGACACAGCATTTTTAACTTTTTCTGGAAAATTTGATGGTAATGGTGGCACAATCAAGCTGGCAGTCGGAAACGGCAACTATAATAATTATATCTACCGTCATAAGTACAACGGTCTTTTTGCCAAAACGAGTGGTACAACCACAACCGTAGAGGATCTCATAATTTCTGGATCAAGTGTTATCAATACACGAGAGCTTGCAGGTGGAATGAATGTTGGTAATATAATTGCAAAGGCAAGTGGTGGACTGACACTTTCTAATGTTACTATCAGTTCCGGGGCAACGATAAACCATGCCGGAACTACCAACAGTTATAACATTGGTGGTCTTATAGGTGATGTGACCAGTGCAGGCACTGTTACTATCAGTGGATGTGAGTATTCAGGAACCATTACCGGAGATTCTTCAAATAAGGATAATGGTAGCGGTGCTAATATAGGCGGACTTATCGGTCTCGTAGATAGTAATACATTTACAATTAATCTTACTGATACTGATTTAAAAGGTACCGTTGCCTCAACTCATACAAGAACTGAGCATCATATCGGCGGAGCTATTGGTGTAATAAAAACCAATGCAAACGCAAGCAGTGGACGTAAAGTCAATATAACAAACTTGAAAACAGATGGGCTTTCGGTCAGTGCAAACGGTGACTGCGGAGGTCTGCTTGGTTATGGCTGGTATAAGACAGATGTAGAATTTGTAACGAGTAATGGTCTTAAAGTTGGTTCAACCACTGCGCCAACAATAACTAATACCGGAACATCGGCAGCTGGTCTTTGTCTCATTGCAACGGGTTATTGGAAAGTCAATACGGGTGGTATCGATATCGATGGCATAACTGTGACGGCCAACAGTGCGACTTCTTTTGGTCTGATAATTAATCAGGGCTATTATAAACAAAAAGATGAGACGTGGGGAGATCCTTCATCTACTTTATCTTCTGCAATTTATCTTGAACTTGCTCCGAACGCTTTCACAGTGGAAGGAGATACGCTCACTCTTACTCCCGCAACTGTAGCAGTTTTCGATGAATTGGTTGCATATACAGGTCCTGACAATAATGTTCTTGCAAACGGTCAGGGTGTGATTTCTGTTGCTACGGCTAGCCACGCTTTGCTTAAAATGGATGATTCTAATACTGGTGTAACCTACCAGCATAAGACCGCCTTTGCCGGAACTAATGCATCAAAGCAGTATAATCCGCATTCAAGGTATTATTATAATTTGGATTCATATAGAACTTCTCCTTCCGGTAATGAACAGAATTTCCTTATGTGGAGCGTAAAGGAATATGCTCATCCATCGATAAAGGATTATTTTAGCAGTTCATATACTGACACTATTGGTTCAGCCTCGACAGATGTATTCAATATGCGTGGATACAGCTATTATCCGGTTGATATAAACTCTGGAAAATCAATTACTATCAAGGGCAAGTATTCTCTTTATAATACGGAGTTCAACACCACAGAGAACGGTTCTGGTGATAAACGCAGTTCACTTGATAACACAACCCAGCATTATACCATGCATAATGCTCTGTTCCGTAATGTTAATGGCTCACTCACCGTTCAGGATACTGAACTATATGGTAAAGTAAACGTTGATTATACTGACACTGGAGCCGGCGCTCTCGTTATGGGAACAGTATGGAGTGATGCTTCGGGTAGCCCTGCGACTGTTACGATAAAGAGTCTCAAACTTGCAGGTATCGAGGTAGATAACCTTGGTGCTACAAAACATAGCGGGTCAGGTACTTATACTTATGCTCCTCTGCTAATTAACAAGGCAGGTAGTAATGCCACGATTACATTCAAAAATGATACAGCAGGTACTCCTTCGATAGAAAATACCTCCGCTTATTCATCGATGGGTGCCGGTGCAACAACTCCTACTTATATTGCAAGTTCTCTGCTCGGTAAGATGGGATCAACATCAGTTCAAAAACTTAGACTTTCATTTGAAGATATTAAGCTTGACGGAAGAAATTCTACTGGTGTTACAAATCTTTCGGGATTAACAACTACTTATAATTCCAAAGGTTGTCTCTTTAAAGAGGCAATCCTGTTGGAAGAGCTTTGCTATGGTGATAATTCCGGTTCTCAGGGAACTTATAACTTCACCTATGAAGTTGATTGGAACGATAGCGGTACAGATCCTCGTTGCGTTACCTATGGTTATGAGATAGAAGGTTCGGTAGAAAATTCGAATGCTCAGCATTGGTACAAGGATTCATGGGCAACATCTACTACACCGAGATATGTGCGTCCGGATAATAAGACTAGTGTTGGATTACAGTATACTGATTTTTCAACTGAATTCATGAATTACGTTAAGTCTTATAGTGGAGAAACAACAGGGTATAAAGCATCTGAAAATACCCATGAACTTCGTGTAAATATCAAAGCATCAACATTTAGTGGCTGTGGAACATATAATGATCCATATATCATTACAGACGCAAGTGATTTTGCTACTATCGAGGCTATAATAGATGGTTCATCCACAGGAACTACCATAAAAGTTCCTACTGAAATAACTAATGATAACCACACAGCAACATGGTGCTCTGACAAAACTGATAATTCAGGACACATCGTATATACCACGAAAACTGTCAATAGCACCACTGAAAGAACTCTTAATACATGGTCCAACGCGGGTGGAACCAGAACAATAACCGATGATACTCTCGCGCAGTATCTTGCCGGCGCGTATTATAAAATTAATGCAAGTTCAGATATCACTATTCCAAGTGGGTTTACAGGATTGTCTAATGACGTTGAAGAACCCTATGTTTTCCGTGGCGTTATTGACGGAAGCGGTAGTACCATAAAGACACAGTCCGCTTATCCACTAATATCTTCAAGCAACGGAAGCGTTGTTTATAACCTTACTATTGATGTTCAACCTACTACAGCGCGAAAGCTGACAGAAACGAATAGCAAGCCTTTTATTTCAAAGGGCAACTTTAACGATGATCGTTGCGAATATTACGGAGCTGTCATCGGACAGATACTTGGCGGAGATAACATTATTGATAGTGTTTCCGTAAAGTTTACCGGACAGATTATTGATGCAAATGGAAAGTCAAAAGCGCAACTTGTGCCGATTGGCGGCTATGTTGGTGTTGTGGTAAACGGAGGTCTCATTTTCAGAGGCATGACCGGAACAGCAGCGAACAATCAGGCTGGTATCGGTGCTTCAAACCTGACAAACTTCAGTGGCGGAACAGGCAATGTTACCGCTTCTACAAATACAAAATGGCTCTATGTGAATCCTATCGTTGGTAGGGTTTTGAATGGTTATGCTGTAACGGAGAGTACATCTTATAAGCCGTTCGAGGACGGCAAGAGAAAATACGGTGATGGATCCGGAGTTATATTTGACGGTTCGAGCTTTACCGAAGTTGATGATATTGATAACTACTCGGGAACAACTGTTGGTGTTACCATGCGCAATGGTACAAAGAATTATTCTATTACGGATATCAGCACGAGTGAATCAAAGTTGAATGTAACCAGCGGAAGAAAAATCACCGCAGATAGTGCTCAGGCGTTTTTCCTTATGTCTGTAATTGTCAACAGCGGCATTGGTATGCTTGATTGGAATTTGAATGGAAGCAGTCTGCATGATGTTGGAAGTAGTACAGCACATACCAATGCAAATGGTAGCAAATCTGCTTATGATATTACTACCACAAAGCCTCGTATGGGTTACTATACAGATTATTGTATGACACATCATTCTGATTATTTGAATATTGGAACAGCGCCTAATACATCTGATCCTTCCTATACAACAGTTAATACATGGGATAAGTCAGGGGTAACGAGCACACCGTATATTGTAAAGAAATATACAGTAGAAAATAGTGAAAATAGTAAGTATTATGCGAAGTGCATAGCTTATTCTAATAATACAACTGAAATAACCATTAATTCTGGCAAAGCATCAAATGTTGTATATTATCTTCCTGATGGTTACAAAGGTATTGGGAATAATTATACCGCAATAAGATATGACTATGTTGACCATCCCTCTGGTACACCGAAAACCCTTACATACTATTCGCTGTATCAAGATTTGTTCCTTTATGCATCAAAGTTTACCGGATATGGGGCAACTATATCTCAGAATACAAGTGTATACTATTACCATAAGAGCAAGGATCTTTCTGATTATTATGGTGCATTCTCAGATTTTCAAACACTTAAAGACGCGGGAGCTGTTAAAAGCAACAATAGTAATGCTTCATTAAATGCAGCAGATAAAGTCAACAGAACGGGTGTGGGCTTGTTTAATTATCAACCACAAAGTGCGACAATTGAAAAACTTCATTTGACTGGAAATGTTATAACAGACATAATCCAAACCGATGGAAATCCGTACCCATATACTACAGCAAATTATAAAGTTGAAACCTCAGAATGGGTACTGTCAGCGGGGAGTTTGATTGGATCGGCTTCGGTTGATCAGACTATAAAATCAGTTTCCATAAATAATATCAAGGTTGAGGGACCAAAGTATACTGGAGGAATGATTGGGAATCTTCCTGCAGGAAAAATAACGTTATCAAATGACGAAGGCTATGATTCGGATGAAATAAGAGTTCATGGCGGTGCTGTAACAGGCGGCCTAATTGGAAGGAACTATGCAGGAGCATCTACTTTTAATTTCAATAATAAAAAAGTTGATCTTGTTGAAGTAATCAGTCGATTTGAAAACATTAACAATGGTGGACTTACTCTTAATGATGCTAATTTTTACAATTACGGACTTGGTGGATTGATAGGGACTTGCCGCGCAGCAAATAATAAAATAACTTTATATAATGCTAATATTGGAAGCACTGATCAGAGTGCTTTGTCAATTATTTCTTGTGAAAAAGCAAATATATATACTGGAGGAATGTTTGGAATCCTGAACAGAGCATATCTTGATATGCAGAACTGTACGGTATATAATCTTTCAATTGATTCAAACTTTGCTGCTGGTGGAATTGCTGGACATTGGGCAACATCTGGAAATACTGGTGTATCAAGAGCTAGTAATGCGGGGAAAACCTCAATAATATCAAATGTGTCTGTTGTTTGCACCATTCCTGATGCAACAATAAAAAGTACAGGAACATATACCAAATCAGCAGAAAAGAAGTTTTGCACTGCAGGAGGATTTATTGGCTCCGGAAAAGAGGATATGTTCGATGTTACCATCCAGAACAGTAATATTTCAAAATATACAATAGAAGGTTATGGATATGCTGGTGGATTTGTTGGTAGTTGGGGAGACAATTCGACATATGGCGGGTGTGGATTTAATGATCATATTCTGATACTAAAGAATGATGCTATTTCTAATTGCATGGTTGAATCAAAAAGCACAACAGGTTCGGCTGGTGGATTACTCGGCAACCTTAATGATGGGCATGGACATGATAAAATCGGAACTGCTCCAGCTCAAGATTCAAATAATAAAGGTTATGCTACTGCCGCAAATTATTATTTGTATGGTTATAATATCTATACAGAAGACGTGAATGTTATTGGCACGAACAAGGGCGCTGTTTGCGGGAGAAATGGGCATGCACCTGCTAACTGTATAAAGATTGCAGGCTTTACTCGCCAGGGTTCAAACGCCAAGATAACTGAAAATGTAGTAGGTAAAGCATATACTGCAACGTGGACTTCGGCAAGTGCTGTAAGCTATGCAAATAATGATAATCTTTTCGGAACAGATGCAGACAGTAAAAACGGCTACGTCGTCTTCGCCGACTACAACAACGCCGGCAACAAACAAACCGGAACTGATGCAGAGGATAATCCTGTATATGCCAACAGACAGACTTTGTTCTCAAATGTATTGGCTAGTGGATCTAAATCTAATGTAGCTTATAGTGATAGAACAGTGGACGGTTCAAATGTTAGTGACAACTGGCCGTACGTCACCTCCAGCCCTAAAACCGATATTTCGAATACACAGTATCTCACCAGTGATGGCGCTCATGATTCAAGCTACGTGGGTTCGACTGCAAAGACCATACTTGATGATATGAACTCCGCTAAAAATAAGCGATATCAGAACACTGGTTTTGTATATTCGGCAACCGAAGGTTCAGATTATGTTAATCTGCGTGATTTCCTTACAGGAGGCATGTCGTCCTTTACGAGACATACAAAAACCGGCTACGACGGCACAGATTTTCCGATTCTTGTTGTCAGCAACATTAACTGCAATGCGGTATTGACAAACTATCTGAGACTGTTATCAAACACCAATTTTAACTATGGTACTGATGATACCGGTAATGTATTTAATGTTGATATAAGCAGTTGGAAGTACGAAGGCGGTGTATTTACACAGCGTACAGGAGAGGGCGTTGAACCGGCACTTAAGCGTAATCCTGCCACAAAGGGCTTCTATATTACATCCAGTGAATTCGATAATACTGATTATCAATTCTCGTTGATAGATGTTCAGTATCTTGATCCAAGTGATACCAGCAAGATAGCTTATCATCTTTATGTTCCTGTCGTTGTAAAGAAAATGCTTCATTACAATGTAAATATTAGAATGAGTTCAGGTACTACCTATGACCCGGATACGTATCCTTCATCTGTATATAATATTGCTGAGAACCTTGGCAACCCTGTTACAATCAAAGCAAGTTTTGTTTATATTCGCGACAAGGATGAATGGACAGCAGCAATTAATGAAGGTGAAAGTGTATACAGAAACTATGATGGATCAAGAAAATATCTAATGTTTACACCATCCGCAACTTTGTTTCCCGAGGGTGCAGAGATAGTTTTACTTGACCGAAACGGAGACAAGGATAAATCCTATTATGGCAAGTTTGCGGCGGCAACAAATACTGCAGGGGAAGGGCAAGATCCTGTATATAGCTACACTAATGGATTGATGGAGCCGGCAGGAGATGGTATTTATAAACTTAAACTCAGTAGTTTTGACGGATTTGCGGTTTGTAAATTGAATGATATGATGACCATTTCCCTGGACTCAGAAGCAACTGAAAAGAATCTTGTGATTGATAATAGCGCCCCTGACAATAAAGTTGTGGCAGTTATTAACGATGGTTCAGGAAACAATGGCGATAAACTTAGGGTAGCTGAAGCGGGTGATAGCGAAGGATCCAAGGTGGCAATAAAGGTTACAAGCCTGCAGGATGGAAAGAGTAATATCGAAGAAACATATTATCTTTGCATCTTTACCAAATCCTCAACCATAACAAATATTTATCACTATCAGATAAATGGTGTGTCAGACTTTGGTGAGCAGGCGTATCCTTCTGCAAGAACCAACAATGAAGCTCCACATCTCTTCCTGGGTAATATCTATAGCAATACATTGACTCTTTCGGAAACGAACGAAAATGATGAGATGTCAAAGACTAATACAGCTATAGGAGCTGATCTGGTCGCAAAAGTAGGGTTTACTCCAAGTGCTATTGATGCAGGAATCACAGGCTTTCTTGGAAATCCGAATGTACAGATATTCCAGACATTCCTTGTATCCCTCAATATGGTTGAAAAGGACGGTAATACAATTACGAATAAAAGAGGTATACAGATAGATCCAGCTTGCGTTGCATCTGGATATAAATTGACAGGAAGAAATGCAAGTGGCATAGAAGGGGTTCTTGATAATAATGACAGCCATCTTCTTGGATGCAGGGTATCAGGTAGTTATGTTGAAATACTCAATGATAAAAACCTGAAAAATGATCTTATCAATGCTGCAAGACATCCGATTATTAATGGAGAGGAAAGAGACTACACTGTACAGATTGAATCAAGTATTTCTTTGACATATGATCCGACTATGATGTCAGTTCAATTTCCAAAGGCATCCAGAGGTGATGGTGTAGGTACCTATATGATAGGATACTCTAATATATCATCGCTTTCAACGAATGCCACAGCGAGCCGTGCAAGCGTTAATACTGAGACCATTCAGACGGAAAAATCCGAACCATTGTATCGGTACTTGTACTTCATGAGCGAAATTACTTCTGTTGATTTTTCGTACAAAGCCATTGAAAATGATGATTATTTGGCTCCGAATGGTAAGTATTATCCTGCAGCTGGAAAGAATGGCAACTATGGTCAGCTTGGTATTGATGCAAATCAGCTTGAAGGAAATGATACCACAATGCACATTGATACGGCGGCATATTACGATGCATCAGGCTACAGCTTGAAGAGCAGAGGACACTATCTGAAAGTAGTAGTTCAGCTATCAAAGAAGGCGGATTATTCTCAAGCCCTGTATATTCCGACATACTTGAATAATTTTGAGTTGTATGATAAGGATGATGATGATATCTCTTCAACAGATGCAGAAAGAGATATAACCGTAACGAAACCTGCTGAGGCTAGTGAGGATTATCTCTACACTTATATAATTCCTATTGAAGAGCTTGACGGGGAAAATGATTCATATGTCATTCCAATAAGCTTTGATGTGTACACAGGTGTAAACTCAGGATTTGAGAGTAAGGCTGGGAAAGATATGCAGTATTCAAATTATCGTGTAACGGTTACAGTTGGTATGCTTGAAACCTCTACTGGCTCATATCTCACGAATTCAGATGCTACGGACTGGGTAGTATACACCAATGCAAGACTGATAAGTGATGTGATTGAAGATTAACCACCACACTCCCTAGCCCCTGGCAACCCGAAACGATCCATCCACACAGGGCATACAGGGGATATAGGGCGTGTGATGAGATAGGTATAATTCCTGTTAAAAATCTAATAGCTTGTGTCAGCGAGGATGACCCGCGCCTGTCCCCCAATCCCGCTATCTGCCCCATGTGTTTTAACCCGGCAAATCCAATGAAGTGGAGAGGATTAAGAAAGAAGCCGTAGGTTTATGTAGAAAAGGGTAAAGGTAAAGTGGTAGAAAACAAGTAATGAATATCACCGAGTATTAAATCAAATTAATATTTCTTAATAACACCCCAGGGTAAGATAAGAGTAATACTTTTCTACTTTACCCACCGGGGTGTTATTTATTTTTAAAATTAGATGCAATTATCAATGTATTGGCTTGCTTCTTTCGTAAGCGTATACCCCCGCATCATAAAAGCAAACAGCCGGGCAGATAACACCCGGCTGTAACATCATATTCTGGCTTTGATTTCTCCATTTCTCTTTGCGTCCATGTATATTTCTTTGAAATCAGCTTTGCTGTTCGGACCGAATATGATCGGCATAACAGATACCAGGCCATCGGAAATGATCGCATTTTTAAATGGCAGAAGCGCTGCATCAAGCAAAGTTGGCATCGGTGCATTTCTCAGCATTTCCTCCCAACTGCTGACAATGCCGTTTACAAGAAAAACAGAATTGTCATCGATCGATATAAATACCGATCCCTTTTTCAAATGTCGCTCAATGATAAATCTGCCGGTGATGCACCCTTTCCAGCTTTCAAGTATCTCCATGTGTTCTTCGGGCAGATCCGATCGCTCAAGATAATCATCAATGATCCATGTCCGTTCCCATAAAAAGTGGGCAACCTCCGCAGCATCCTGTGGGTCGATCATTCCTTGCCCGAAATAATCTTCCTCAGGAAGTATATGATATTCTCTGTTCACATAGTCAAGCAGTGGAAAAAACAGTTCATAAAACAGCTTTGCATCTTCATTACTAAGTTTCATTTTCTTCCCTCCATGGTAATAATATCGTTCCCGCAGGCTGTGAAAACAGCTCGGTCAGGTATTTCTCAGCATCGATCCCGTTAGCCTGAGCTATTGATATGATCGAATACAGCGCCGCGCTCGCTTTCGCTCCGTTGGCTGTGTTGCTGAATAGCCAGTTGCGTCTGCCGACAGCAAACGGTCTTATCGCATTCTCAGCCCTGTTGTTGTCAATAGGAACATCTCCGTTTTCAAGCTACGCAAAAAACTCGTCAAGCAAAGGCTTTATCTTTGCAAGGCGCTGTTCATATCTGTATTCTGTGGAGCTGTCGGCAAGCAGATTTTCTTCGTGATATATCTTGTTGAAATATTCTACTGCCTTTGCCGCAACAGAAGTGTTGTGCAGTTTTTGGTCGTTCGGAAGAGCCTGAATAAAACCACGCCTGGTATGAGTCATACAGCCGCACCGCTTCGCACTCTCGACAGCGTTGTAGGCATCATATCCGTCACAGACCAGATATCCGATAAAGCCTTTAAGGAAATTCGAGGGATGCTCGCCTTTCCTTGTGGGCTGATAATCGAAAATGATGATGTTGCGGTCGTTCATCTTGCCGTTGCAGTACACCCACATCCTCGATACCGATGTGGCTTTTCTGCCTTCCTCGTGAAGAACTTGCACTGTTGTCTCATCCGCGTGGATGATCTGTCCTGCGATAAGCATTTCATGCATTTTCTCGACGACCGGCAGACACCATTTTTCAGCGGCAGCACCTACCCAATTAGACATAGTCGCTTTTAGCAAAGGTATCCTCTTTGAATTAAAGTCTTTTTCTTGACGGTGCAGCGGAACAGCTTTGCCGTATTTCTCATAGACGATATGCGCCAGAAGCTCGGGCGAGCAATAGCTTCCCGGGATCATAGCGTGAGGGTACGGCGCACGGATGATATGACAAGGTTCGTCTCTTTCTTCGGGCTTTTCTCCGCACTCGGGATACTTGTATTTATGTACGATATGTCTGCGGATATAGAATTTGGCGGGTGAATATACAAGCTCATCATAAGCCTTTTCATCACCGATCTCCACCATTTTCGCGCCGCATATCTCACAGACGGGATCTTTGATCTCATGATGTTCCTCTTTAACAGGAAGACTGCTCATCCAGTCATCATAAGTTCGCTTTTTCTTGCGCTTGTGTTCGGGAACAGTTATTGTTCCATGCTCTTTATATACAGACTTTTCTTCTTTCCCGAACATCGATAGCTGAACACCGAATTCTTTTTCCATGACAACAGCTGTCTGCTCCGTTTTTCTTCCGAATATCTGCTTTCTGAACCATGGTTGGCAAGTGCTAGTTCTTCTTTGAGGACAGCATTTTCATTACGGAGTGATACTATTTCCGATGTCATATTTTGTTCGGACATAAAGCACCCCTCCGTTCGTGATGATACATCCATAATACCACGAAAAGAGGGGCTTTTCAAGCACATATTCTGAATATTCGGTAAGTATTGCCTTAATACAGCGCGCCCGGTTTTCCTTCACGGATAGCTTTCGGCTGTTCGATCTTCAAACCTTCTAAAAGCCAGCGAATTTGCTGAGATGTGAGCATTACAGCTTCTGTTTCACTGCGCGGCCACTGAAATCTTCCGTTGTCAAGGCGCTTGTACAGCAGCAGAAAACCATCGCCCTCTTATCCGAATATTCGGATAAGAAGGCTTATCCGCAGGTTTTTGTTATCCGAACATTTTTGTGGAACAAGGCTTGATGCTGATGATCAAGCCTTGTTCCTTCCAAAAAATATGCGGATAAAAATTTACCTCAAGCCGCAAAGCCGTGCAAATTCATCCTCGTCATCGGGCCATTCTGGTACCTCATTGCCAGAAGATATTACAGGGTTCCCTATTTCCATGGCCTTGCGTTTTTGTTCCAAAGATGGAAATGCGTAATGGTCCTTCGTGGTCTGGATGCTCGAATGCCCCATTGCCACAGCAATTGTCTCTATTGCCACTCCATCACGATAAAGGTATGTTCCCCGTGTTCTTCGAAGCATATGTGGATAAACTGGATTGGGCAGGTCTGGATGATCCTTTCGGACAATGTCCGCATATTTTTTCACTATGCGCTCCACATTCCTTTCCGACATAGAATGTATCTCACCATGGGACACTGTGTAGATAAATGGGACGGAAGACCCAGCTGACTCCCCATCATGGTATTCTGCCATGTACGCTTCAATGAGAGACACTACATTTTCAGAAATAGGGACTGTTCGTTCCTTGTTGCCCTTACCCTTAATTAGAATATAGGGTGCAGCAACCTTCAGATTAACATCTTTCAACCGGATATTTATGAGTTCGTCCGCGCGTATCATCGTGTCAAACAGAACGGAAAGCATCATCGTGTCCCTGCATCCCGTCCTTGTATTGGGCGGAGCATCTAAAAAAGCTTTGAGCGTTGAACGTTCCTCGATTATGGGTCGCATCTTCTTTTCCACGCGCAAAAATGGAACATCGGTAATGCTCAAATATACCTGCTGGAGAGAAACATCGCGTGATGAAGCGTACCGGACATATGACTTTATTGCCGCAAGCCTGTTGTTGACTGTGCTTCTGGTGTGTTTCTTGTAGTCGAGCAACCAGTTCCGGTAGTCAAGGAGAAAGTCAAAAGTGCAATCCTCAAAAAGGAATCGTTTCATGGATATCCCTTTTTCGTCCGAGACATACCTCCTGAAAATGCTAAGTCCGTCCCTATATGTTTTTACCGTCTTCAGGCTTGGACTGTCCTGGGGTATGTAGGTTTCAAGGAAGTCCAACGTCATGGAAAAGAAGAGCTTCTTTTTAACCGTATTATTCATCTGACCCTCACCTCCGGAAAAATCTCATACGCGAGGCTGTCTTTTTCCCGTATAATACGGAACGTCTCTTTGACCTGGTGGTAATAATAGAAGGTCTCATTGGACGATTTGTGTCCCAATGCTCTGCTGAGGTAAGGCAGCATGACATTCAGGTCGATTCCCTCGGATATCCATGCATTCATGCGCATAACAACATAAGTGTGCCGCAGTGAGTGGATTGTCGGGGGCTTTGCGCAACTCGGCGCATATACGGTTTCTTTCCAAAATTGCCTGAAGCGTATGGAAAGTGCACCACCGGAAAAATGCCTGGCGGGATCAAAGGACGGGAAAACCCACTCAGTGTCCATTAGGCGTAGATTGTCACTGGTGTATTTTCTCATGACTTTCGTAAGATCCCCAGACATGAAAACCACCCTGTCCTTATGACCCTTTGCATTATAAATGGTAATGGAACCGTTCTTCCAGTTGATGTCATCAAGCCGGAGGCACACCGCCTCGCTTCTGCGCAGACCCGTTGCAAGAATCAGTCGAAAAATCACCCTGTAACCATACGCCATCCTTGTCACTTCCGTGGATTGCTTTTTGGGAACATACCCGTCAATCACACGGAAGAGATCGGCAACCTCTTCTGGTGACAGAACGTGGACAACAGGGCGGCTGTAACGTATAACATCTATAGGAACATATGAAATCTTGCCGAGGCCATTCATGTACAGAGTCAGCTGCCGTATCACAGATATCCGCCCAGCCTGGGATGACTTTCCCTCTGTCGGAAGCAGTCGCGTCCATCCTTCAAGAGATTCCATTGTCACGTCATCCGAATCCCCATTGGTCTCCAGCCAATACTTGTCAAAGCGTGCGAGTATATATGCCTCGTTGTCATACTTGAAGCCAAGTGCCCTTTTTTGATCCAGTAACCCTTGTATGTATGGGGCCAGGACGCTCTTGAAAGCGATATTCATCATAACGCATCGCTCCCTTCCATTTCAAGGCGAAGATCCGCAAGGGAGAGCGGACATGCCGCCATGCGTTCATCGTCAAGGGAAAGGTAATGCTTCAGGCTTTCCGTGTCCCTGTGCCCGATTACATCTGCTATGCTTTCAGGACGAACTCCGTTTCTAAGCCTGTTTGTCGAAAATGTTTTTCGGGTGACGTGAAAACCTGATCCCCTTACATCTCGGTCAGGCAAAGCTCGCTTTAACGCACCGTAGCATATGTTTCGGCTCATGCCGCAAAACGGCGCCTTGAAATCAACGAATACATTTCTGCATACCGCCATTCTTGGACGTGACTGCTTCAGGTATCTGAAGATGGCATTGCCTACCGCCACTGGCATCGGTACCCATACATCAGCATCTGTCTTGTTCTGCCTGTACAGAATGGAACGGTTTTTCCAATCAATGTTCTCCAGCTTCAGGCTTGCAATATCGCTGCTGCGCATTCCCATTTCAAGTCCGAGCATTATGACTGCACTGTCGCGGATCTCAAGATCCGTAGAAGCATTGCCAACAAAAGTTTTGATCTCCTCTATCTCACTGGAAGTGAGTACTACCACAACGGTCTCCACTGGTGCCGCCGAGCAGCCAAGAGCCATATACAGCGATGGGTTTGCGTTGAGACCTTTACGATACAGGTACTTAAGGAACCGCTTCACCCGGTTGTTGCATGCATTTTTGCCCTCTGGGGTTCCATGGTGGTCTGCAAGGTTGAAATCAGCAAGATGACTTCCGTTAACATCGCCATACGATGACAGGCCCTCACCGATTATAAACCGGCAAAATCTGAGTATGGAGTAAATATCGTTTTTAACGGTGTTCTCATCCAGTTTCATCTTGCGGCGGCTCTCGGCAAAGTCAAGCAGTGGTGTCAAGCACCATTCTGGAATGTTATTTATGCCGTTGATTCCCCTCGGCAACTTCTTCCCGAAATGGACTGACCCGGATGTAACATAATCGGAAAACATGAACATTATGCGCCGCGCTGTATTCCACGAACAGCCTTTGAACAGACGTTTTTTTACGCAGTCCGAATGAAGCCAAATGTCTGCCATGTCTGGGTCATACCACAGATTGTGGTAATCAAGGAACAGGTATAGCTGAAGAATTGCCCTTTTAGATGCTTCTGTATATTTCTGGACATAGCCTGCCTCTTGATGGAGTCTGATAAGTTCCAGGCCCTCAGACAAAAACCTTTCAGGCGACAACCGGACTTGTCCCTCAGAGCTATTCTTTATAAGTCCGGATTGTTCATCAGGTGGAAAATCGTCCAGGTTGACGGAACATTCCGTCTCCAATGCATATATTCGCAGATATAGACCGTAAGGAACCTTTCCCGATTCGGCCAGGAATTGCAGGAACTTGTGCAAAGTTGACTCTTCAATAACTCGGGAAATCCTTTTCAAGTGTGCAAGCTCCTCATGGTATGAATCTATGTCACCGTAGGTTATCTCAGATGGATCCATCCTTCCCTTGGATTGCATACACTTCAAGAACAATGAGCACCTTCGTTTGACATTTGCTATTTGCGATTCCGTAAAAACATTTTCGCGAGAACGCAGGAATCTTGTGATGTGGTTTTCAAAGTTGCTGTTAAGCGATAGCTTGGAGTAACTCTTCCTGGGTGATGCCTGGGCATTGATGATGCATCCGTGGATATATGCATCATCAAGTTTTGAAATGCAAGCCGCATTTTCTATACGGCTTTTAGGGAGCCATGCAGGCACCGGTAATGTGGATAACAGAGCTTTTCCGTATTCTGGTGAATAGGTTATATCCTTAGCCGCAAGATCGTCAGCCAGCAGAGTGTAAAACCGTTCATGATTTTTAACTGTGGATTGCGCATACCCCCTTTCTTTCAGAAAGTTTAAAACAATAGTAACATTTTTGCGATATTCGTTCATTGTGTATCACCTCCTGAGATAATGATACACCCAAATATTGTTATCCGAACATTTTTTTTCGGAATTTATCTTAAACAGCAGGAACACGCCTTATCTCTAATAAATGTTCGGATAACAAAAACCTGCGGATAAGCCCTCTCACAGCAGACCTTTGATGCGGTCACAACGTCTGCCGCAGAACAAAAACAATGCTTTCGAGAACGGGTTAAGTCGAAGCTGAGCCTGAACGATAGTCGAAAGTCCGTCTATCCCGCGTCGAAGGTCGGTGTATCCCGTAACAAGATAGACCTGTGCGTCCGCTGCCAGATCATTCAGCATAGCTCATGCACCAAAGCGGTCAGAGTGTCCGCAGATATATCTGCCGGAAGAGATATTTGAAGTCCGTTTTTCTCAATGCGGATATTTTCGTTTGAGCAAGGAACTGATACAGGAACGATGGTCGGAGAATTTTCGATATACTTTTCACGCACTTTTCTTAGGCGGTTGTAATACGTGTTTGGCTTGATCCCATTTTCTTTGCACCATTCCCGGATCGTCAGACCGCTTGCCTGCTGTGCTTTGATCTGCGCAGACCATTCCTGAAGCTGCATTTCTTTTTTGATTGTTGTGATGGATGTTGTTTTGTCCATACCTGTTACCTCCTTGTCTAATCGACTCCAATTAATTTCATGGATCAATTTAGATTATTCAATTTACTTCATGGTGTTCCTTGGAGTTTATTATACCTTATTAGACATTGGTGAACTAGGTGCGGAGGGTTTGATGCTTACGTGTAAATGGGTGGAGTACAAGGGGAGAAATTTCTGAAATTCCCCCATTGACTGCTGACCGCCACAGCCCTTATAATAGAATTTGCCCTTTCTGTATGGATTACGGAGAGGGTACCTTATTCATTAGTGACTCCTTTTCTTCGGCTTCTTGTCTACCTTACAGCTGATGACTGTGGTAAGGAGGTTCAAATGAAAGGAACACCAAGAAAACTGACGATGCTTCATGCCAAAGGGTATGATTACAATCGGAATGTTCCATCGGTATTATTATCTGGGCTGTGGCTTAAGGACTGTGGATCATGAACAACATATTATCTCTGAACAGTATGTTGAACTTCGAAACGGTCAGAATCTGATTAAAGAGCTATACAAATCAGTCAACAACTATGCTGTAACAATTCAGGTTGACTTTGAAATGGTATATGCACCGAATGCTTTAGGTTATCAGTTCCCGAAGAGAGAAGATGGTTCCTTAATCAGCAGTGGTTCGAGCGTTATAGGATATTCAAAGATAGCATCAACAGTTGAAGGAGCGGCGAACAGTGCGGCGTTTGATAAAGAAACAGATTCCACACGATACTATATCAGTGATGAATCATCAGCCACACTTGAATATAATGTTGTTACTTCGAGAGACGTAGCAGGTCAGTATCATTATCTTGGAATTAATTCTGTTGAAACAGGAGATGACGAGTGTTACATCAACACTTATGCTGTATATGATACTCGTGCATTAAAGAGCACAGGAGATTATATAGAACTGACGTTGACACTCTCAAATAAGTCAGCTTATGTACAGGCTACGGTAGGAAATCCTGTCGTTTCCGGAACGGCGCTACCAATAGAAGATTATCTGTCAGAACTTAAGATTTATGGCGCGGGTGATAGTGTAATTTTTGAACAGGGCGCAGATCCGACAAACACAGCGACCACAGTTACTACGGACGGTTCAACCATTTATAAGGTACGAGTTGATAAGTCGCTACTTAAGACGCAGACGGAAGGAGTTTACTACATACCGATTGACTATAAGGTTAAGACCGGAAATACACTCTTCAAAAATGATGGTTTGATGTACTCAAATTACAAAGTTTCGCTTACGGCAGCTATGTATCCTACAATTAACAGCGCCGGAAACAATTACTCAAAGGCATCCTATGCGTATGATCATATTATCTATACGAATGCGAGAGTGATACCGGAAGTGATTGATCCGTAGCAGGTAGCAATAAAACAAATCAATTTTAATAACACCCCAGGGGAAGAGAAGAGTAATACTTTTCTACTTTACCCACCGGGGTGTTATTTATTTTTAAAATTAGATGCAATTATCAATGTATTGGCTTGCTTCTTTCTAAAAAAACACTGGATTGTCATTTGGCTTTTGACCGTACTCTTCTCAATAACACTGATAGTTCATAAAAAGTATGAAAACCGTGAGGTTGATGAGGCTTCCATAGGAATGTTTGGTAATAAGGGAAGTATAAAATTGAATGGTATTAGAGTATATAATGTTAATTCGGCGAGCGATTATGCATTGAAGGTGTCGGACTATGCACCGCTTCTCGTGAATAAAGCCAGCAAATTTGCAAATCTTAATGTGAGCCGAGTATCGGTTAACAATACCGGTACATCCTCTAATCCTGCCCAAATAGGTATACAGAATGGTGGTTACATTAGATTTGTATAATGTCATCACGGTCTACGATAAGTTCGGCGAGGAAACGAAGATCAGAAAGAAAACAGCGGCTCAGAGCGATTCTGAGCCGCTTTGTGTTTTCAGAGGGTAGTTTGACGAAAATAATATCAGAACGGTATCTGAGGGCGATCCTGTGCGCCTGAGAGCATATTTTGATGAGTGAGAGAAAGCAGATGAAGCCACAGTATTACACCGTCAGTTAATATATTAATGTGTATAAAATGCGGATCGCTCCTGCGTTTTTGTAAGTGCTTTTTGTGGGGGCGATGCCGGGGAAAATGCAGATACAGTGCGCACCGTATTGCCGCGGGGGCAAGTGGGCAGACAAAAAGAATCCCCCACCTGGGTGGGGTGGGGGATAAGGAGTTTAGAGAGGGTTTATTTAAGATAGGGGTTAGTTTTTTCTATTATTACGGGTTAGAGGAATGTGGTTGTTTAGTTAGTTGTTATTGTTATTCGGTAATGTATTAGTCTACTACAGACATTGTAGTAACAGGTGTACCTTCGCCAAGCTTAATTTCAAGATCCAAGCTCCAATCATCAGTAAGGGTCTTGAATGTGCTTGTATTACAACTCTGATCTTCACCCTCAAGATAAAGCCTTACAACAACCTTGTAGTACTTGATTGAATCTGCAGGAACTGTTGCAAGAACACCATCTGTGGTATAAGTGATTGCTGTTAACTCATCCACATCACTAACAGCCTTACCGTCCCAGTTCGTACCACCAGTTGCTTTGTAGATGCCATCAAGTGTTCCAACACCTGCCGTAAATGCAGATGAACTATCAAAATCTTCAACGAAAACTGCTGCTCTAAATGCTTTATTTCCGTCTGAAGTATTAGCATCTGTTCCATTATAGGTCAGTTCCAACTTAGTAAGATTAATTGCCTTTGCAGCTTCAGCACCAGTGTCTGTATTAGTTGCTTTGAGCTGGAATACATAATCCACGTAGCCTACTGCACTATCCGCATAAGGAGCTGCTGCAAAAGAATTAACAAATGTCTTTGTAGCACCATAATCCTCAGAGAACTTATTGCCATAATCCGTTGTATTAGTTGCTGCAGTAGTAGAATCATATTCAATATAAGGCTTTGTAGCAACGTCAGTTAATTTGGAACCATCAGCCTTAGCATCAAGAGTATAGAAAAAGTTTACGCCGTCAACTGTAGACACAGGTTCTATCACTGCGCTAAGGGTCTGTGTTTCGTCAGTAATAAATGTGGCCTCAGCTTCCTTTGCGGTCTGAGCCATAGTTGACTTCTGAATCAGCAAGTTGCTTCCAACATGGGTCTTAACTTCCATACCGGTAAGTGTAACCGTCTTATTCATGGTAAACCAAGCGTAGGTCGATGTTGCAAGCATTACTGCCGAAACCATCAGCGAGCCGGCGGCGGGTATTAACTTCTTGGCAGGATTGCCCTTTTTCTTTGTATTAGTTTTCATATGCATTTTCCTTTCATATCAGATTTCGGCGCCACGTTCGCCGATGACTCGAAACTTCCACGAAACAGATTGTTTTTGTTTCTTAACTTGAACTTATTATACATGATTTTGTTTGCGCTGTCAAGACTTTTGGATTTTATTCATATTTTTAACTTTCAAAATCAGTTACATGCACAAAGGCAGAAGTCTTCTTTGTGTAATTTTGCTAGTTAAAGGTTAATATTAATGTTATCTAACTACAAAGTGTAGTGTTTTAACCCGGAATTTAACCTTGTAAGCATTGCGTTCTGATTGATAAGAAATTGTTAAGCGCCATATAACGCCGTTTAATTATTTTTAACAATTCAATGATCTGCATTTTGCGTCAGCATTCATTAAATAAAGCATTAACTCGGCTGTTAAATAATAATTAATTAAATCTATAAAAAATACCCAATTTCGATTGACATTATTCACAATATGTTGTATAATAAAATAGAATAAAAATACGTAAGGAGGGCGGCGTAATGAGATCAGATGTTCAGACTACTGTGGGCGGTATGCGTGCTGTCGAGCTTTATTACAGGCCGATACGGAATATTTCCGCAGGAAACACCGCCTTTTATCAGTCCCAGACAAGGCTGAACACGCCGGGGCTCGGGGTGCTGATGCCCGAGAATTTCAGGGACGTATCCGAGATAACCCAGCAGTGCCTTAACCTGTTTGAGCTGGAGATGTTTCAGGCGATGCAGGCGGTGACTACCTTTAATGAGCGCGAACTGCTGTTCAACTGGATATCGGTATATATGCCTGCGAAGTTCCTGCGTGACATAGAAGCGGAGCACAGGATACTGGAAGAAAGCGAAAAGATGGGGGTACATTCCTCACAGCTGTGTTTCGCGCTTTCGGAAAAGCTCTTTGAGGAGACGGAATCTGTTGTGGCGGACAATATCAAAAAGATGCGCAACAGAGGATTCCACTTTATGCTGATGGATTTCGGCAGCATAAGCAGTCCGATAATGAAGCTTTCGGAATACGAGGTGGACTATGTGATGCTCAGCCCCGAGCTTACGCAGTATATCGGCAAGGACGAAAGGTCGGACAGTGCGGTAAAATCCCTTATCGACTTTGTGACGGGTCTGGGCGCCGAGCCTGTGGCGGACGGTATCTCAAATGTGCATCAAGCTGAAATACTTTACGAGTTTGAATGTCACTACTGCGCCGGCGAGCTTGCAGGAAAGTACATGGCTGAAAGGTACATCAGGCGCAGGGGCAAAGAGGACTGATATTTTAATATAGTATATTACAGTTTTTATAAAGGAATGGGGTATCTGATTTGGCAGACAATAATAACAATAATACCAAAGTTATAGATGTGCTGACACTTCGGCGTACTGCCAAGGAAGCAAAACGGCACGTCGTGGTAATGAGGGTATTGGGGCTTCTGGTAATACTTCTGATAGCTATCATCGCCATCGCTTATGCGATATCGTATTTCTATGACAAGTACGGAAGCTTTACAGTAAAGATCAATAAATACGATATGATGCGTCAAGGTCTGACACTTTCCGAGACTCCCGAATTCGACAAGACGAACTCGGTGCTGAATGCGAATATAGTCTACGACATGACCAACATCAGCGGCGATGACCTGCCGGATAATCTGGACATGATAAACGGCAGTCACAACGGCGAAAGCTACATAGCTTACACATTCTACCTTATCAACGGCGGGGATGACACAATAAGCTATGAGGGCGAGATGTCCATAGAAAATGTGACGAACAATATTGATGAAGCCATAAGAGTTGCGGTTTACGTCAATGGCGAAAAAACTGTCTACGGTAAGACGAAATCTGACGGAACAGGGAAGGAGAGCGACTGCGACAGCGAATTTACGTCAGCCACCGTGGTTATGAGGAACAAGCGCGAAAAGTTTGAGCCTAAGGCTAAAGATAAGTATACTGTGGTCATCTGGCTGGAGGGCAACGACCCTGACTGTACAGATGAACTTATCGGCGGCACACTCAAGCTTGGCATGGACTTCAAGATAGTTGAAACTACTTAATGTTAGGAGAAAAGATATATGAAAAAAGTTCTTAAGATAACTGCAAACGTTCTTGTGTGGATAATACTTATCCTTGCACTGCTGGTAACTATAATGGTATTCTCATCGGGAAGAAACAACGGTGTGGCAAATCTGCTGGGATATATCCCCATGACTGTTGAATCGGACTCCATGAAGCCCACATTTCAGAAAGATGACCTGATAATCTGTAAAGAGGTCGATGACGTATACTCGCTTCAGAAAGGTGACGTTATCACTTTCTGGACGATTATCGACGGTCAGAGAGTAAAGAATACCCACCGTATCGTGGAGATAAACGAACTGGACAATACCAGAAGCTTCGTTACACGAGGCGACAACAATGCTCAGGACGATACAGTACCTGCTTCTGCCAACGATGTTATCGGCAAGTGGACAGATGTCAAGCTTGGCGGCTTTGGCAAGGTAATGAACTTTCTGAGAACGAAAACAGGTTTCTTTATCTGCATCGTTATACCTATGGCAGTGTTCTTCCTGGTAGAGCTTTACAAGTTCATCGTTACACTCGTTGAGCTGAAAAAGCCTGAGCTTACCGATGAAGACGAGGAAGAGATCAAGAAGCGCGCTATCGAGGAATACCTTGCGGCACAAAAGCAGGAAGAAGAAAACAAGAAAAAAGCTGAGCAGTCCGTAAGCGGCGAGGATAAGTCCGCCGCAGCTGAGAAATAAACCGAGTACAGCGGGGAAAGCTGAGCTTACTAATCGATAAGGAGAAAGGCTATGACAGGATTTCTCAAATGGTTTTTTGTATTTATGACAGAGATGCTTAAAGGCTTTTCCATGATCTTCAAAGGGCTCTGGAACGGCATAAAGCATATCTTCAACATAAAGAATTACATTCAGATATTCAAGACCTATTCCACCGATTTCGGTGCGGTGGGCTGGATATTGTCTATACTTGCGATAATCCTGGTGGCAGGCGTGTTTGTGCTGCTGGGTCTGATGATAGTGCTGGCGATCAGAAAGTACGTCAGGTTCAGGCATTCCATCGTCAGCAACGAGGATCTGCTGGAAGAGATCGCCGATCTGCAGAGACAGGTTCTTAAGATGACGAAGGAAAAGGACGAGATCATGGCGATGAAGGTGGCACAGATGGGCATACCTACTTCGGGCGCGCTGTCTCTTGCGGGTGCAGAGGGTATGGTACCTGCACTTGGAACAGAAGGCGGCACGGAAGGTGCTGTAGCAGTGGTCGGAGAGACCGGGGACGACGGTGTTGTACAAACGGCGGACAGAAGATTCTCGAGACTTATGGAAGTGGACAGCTTCTACCGTTCCTACACTCCCCCCGAGTACAACAACAGCATCACGCTGGAAGAGCTTTGCGATACCTACAGGAACTTTGCCTGCTCGCGTATGCACCTGTTCTATGAGCCTAAGACCATACGTCTTTTCATTGCAGGTATGGCTTCTACAAAGCTTATCATCCTGCAGGGTATCTCTGGTACAGGTAAAACTTCACTTCCTTATTCTTTTGGTAAGTTTTTACAGCATGATACTACCATTGCTTCGGTTCAGCCTTCATGGCGTGACAGAACGGAACTTTTCGGATACTTCAACGAATTCACAAAGAACTTCAACGAGACGGAAGTTCTTAAAAGGATATACTCTTCAAGCTACAACAACGATATCAACCTGGTGCTTCTCGATGAGATGAACATCGCCCGTGTTGAGTACTACTTCGCGGAGATGCTGTCTATCCTTGAAATGCCGAACGCCGATGAATGGGAACTTGACCTGGTTCCTAACGTATGGAGCACAGACCCTGTGAACCTCAACCGAGGCAAACTGAAGATACCCCAGAACGTATGGTACATCGGCACAGCGAACAACGATGACTCCACATACGCTATATCCGATAAGGTTTACGACCGTGCTCAGCCTATAAACCTTGACGCTAAGGGCGTTCCTTTCGATGCCCCCGATACAGGTCCTATCGACCTGGGCTTCGATCATCTGGATCAGCTTTTCAAGGAAGCATTCGACAAATACCCCATATCTCAGGATACACTCAAGAAGATACAGCAGCTTGACCTGTGGGTAATAGAAAAGCTGCGTGTGGCTTTCGGTAACCGTATACTTAAGCAGATGGGTCTGTTCGTACCTGTTTACGTTGCTTGCGGCGGCGAGGAACTGGAGGGTGTAGACTACGTTCTGGCTACCAAGATATTCAGAAAGTTTGAATCGCTGAACCTTGCGATGCTGAGAGATGAGCTGAGAGAGCTCGTAAACTACATGAACAAGTCCTTCGGAAAGAACAAGATGAAAGAATCCATCGAATATCTGGAAAGACTGCAGAAGCTGTTCTGACAGCTTATTCCCGTACTTTTTGCACAGTCACTAATTATCATTCATGCAAAGGCAGGTGAGGCGATTGGATAGCTTGTACGGCAAGTGGTATGAGGATTTTAAAGAGTCCACGGGGCTTTTTGATGATGATGAGCTTTTCGGATCGCTGGACAACCTGTTACATTCGAGCAGGAACACCTTTGCGATGAACAAAAAGCTCATGGCTAAGGCGATAGATGTCAGCTGGGTAGAGGCTATCGAGAACGGGCTTGTACATCTGGACAATGTGCTGAGGAACCCAAGGCGTACAATAGAAGACGTTGAGGAGATAGTGCCCATAGCCCTTTCAAGGAAGATAACCGTTGAATCGGTGAAACATCTGGCACAGCACACCGACCTTATACAGAGCTTCGACAAAAAGACAGGCAAGGTCACGCCTTCAAAGGTACTGAATGTACATAAGGAAGAAAGCCTTATGACCTACGAAAACAAGTTCGTGAACACGCTTGTTGACAGGCTTTACATATTCATTACCACAAGATACGAAAAACTCGCACAGGTCGCCCGTGATGAGGAAGTATTTACATTGGGATATGATACCTCCATAGACGACGGTGCGGGCGGAAAAATGAAGATACAGGTCAAGCTGGAAACGACTTCCAGCCTAGACAGCTACAATAAAAGCGGATACACGGTCTGGCAGAGAGTTGAAAAGCTTAAAAAGATAATCGAGGGCTACAAAGGCTCGGAGCTTTGTCAGGCGCTGGGAAATACCTTTGTGCGACCGCCTATCATGCGTACAAATGCCATAATGAAAAACGTGGATCTCAAAGCCTGCCTTACCCTTTGGCAGTATATAGTAGGGTATGAAAAGGTCGGTTATGAGATAAACGTTGAGGATACAGCAGTGAAGCCTCAGGATAATTACATTGAGGATTTCTACAAGCTGGTTATACTCAATCTTCTGCTTTTCAGATCATATACGGACGAAAAGGGCAGAGAGCTCCCTGAGCTGAAGACCCAGAAGCTGAAAAAAGCGGCGCCTAAGGTCGTTAAACGGTTCAGCAATTCACTTTCGGGAGATTACAATGTTTACGCCGAGGGTGTTGCGGGTTTCGTGGCATCCGAGGGCGAATTCAAAGTAAAAAAAGAACTTCCTGCGGATATCAGACTGGTATTCGATGAGGTAAATAATGTTATCGATATCGAACGTGCCTTTATAGCACAGTGCGAGGCTGAAAGGCAGAAAGCCGAGCAGCAGCGTCTTGAAGAAGAAGCAAGAATCGAAGAACAGCGGCGCATCGAAGCGGCAAGGGCGGAAGCTCTGGAAAAGATACGCAAGCGCCGCGAAGAAGAAGACCGCAGACTGGAAGAGATGCTGGCTCAGAAGCGGCGTGAGCAGGAAGAGGAAGAACGCCGCAGACAGGCCGAGGAAGCCGAAAGACAGGCACGTCTTGAAGATATGCGCAGGCGCGAAGAAGAAGAGCGCAAGCGCCGCGAGGAAGAAGAACGTGCGGCTGCCGAGCGTGAGCGAATCAGCCTGAACAAGTCGAAGATGAGGAACGAGCTGGGCGAGGCTGAGGGTCTTGACAGCGAAGAGATAAACAGCGGTCCCAGCGAGGAAGAACTGCAGAAACAGGCATACGCGGAAGTCACGGAAGAAGAGGTCGAAGAAGTCAGAGCTGCTATGGAAGAGCAGGAAGACGAAGAGAATTCGGCTGAATTTGAAGACCCCCGTGCAGTGGCTGCAAGGATCAAGCTGGAACAGCAGCAAAAGGAAAAAGAACGGCGTGAAGCTGAACGTGCCGCAAGGCTCAAAGCGGAGCGAGAATACTTCGAGAACAAGCCGTTTTGGACAATATACAAAGAGTACTCAAAGAATCCGATATACGTTATACCGAGATTCATCACCTACCTTCTGGTCATATGGTTCAGCATAATCCCGAAATATACAGATAATCCCGATTACGAGCGCAGGCGCAACGAGAAAGAAGCGAAGAAGCGCCAGAAACAGGAAGAACTGGAAAAGCGCAACCAGATGGAGGTATACTACAAAAAGTATGCCCGCACCTTCAAGTACCGCTTCATGAGAATGCTGGCAGACCGAAAGTTCAAGAAGCGCAAGCGTCTTGAAATGAAAGGCAAGCCAAAGCCGGTATACAACCCGCCTAACCGTACTCCCGAAGAGCAGAAGGCTATCGAAACCGAGATGAAGCGTCTGTATAAGGAGTACCATGTAAGCATTTTCGAGAAGATGCGCAGGCAGATCAATGAGATAAGCCGAAACATCAATGAAAACAAGCGCAGGAACAAGTCCGCTGATCTTATAGACCGCATACAGAACGGCGGTCATGAAAATGAACAGGACGAAAGCGGCATACGCAGGGCGGCAAACATCATCACGAGCATCATACTTATTGCGGCTATTATCTTCACGGCTTATGTGATGATATGTGCGGCAAGGCACAAGGCTGTGGATGTATTCGGAAAGAGCGTACTGAAAGTCGTCACGGGAAGTATGGAGCCTTCGATAAACGTTGGTGAATACATCGTGGTTGAAAAGACAGATACAAGGTCGCTTCACAAAGGCGATATCATATCTTTCTATTCCGAGCAGACAGACATCTACGGTATGCTTGTGACCCACAGGATAGTTGATATACAGGAAGACGGTACCTTTATAACAAAGGGCGATGCAAATACCATTGAGGACAGCGTAGCTGTAAAACCCGGCAGGATAGTCGGAAAATACACAGGCAAGGCAAGGTTCTTTATATGGGTTAACTCATTTGCGAGTCCGAAAAAGCTGCTTATGATACTTGTTATCATACCTGTATTTGCAGTATTCATCTATGAACTGAAAAGCCTTGCAAAGCTGGGCAAGAAAGTCAGTGAGGCAGAAAAGGTATCCTATGAGGATCGCCGTCAGGAGCTTATCATAGAAGCTATCGAGAAAGAAAAACAAAGGCTGGCAGAAGAAAACTATCAGCCCGAGGAAGAGGTGACAGCTGATGAACCAAGAGAAGATACTGAAACGTAGAGTGTTGACATTTCTGATTCTCTGGATAATCACACTGATCGGTCTTCTGGTATTTATCGGACTATACATCGACGAGACCAAGCGCGTTCAGGAAACGTACAGGAAACAGTACAAGGTAGAGCTGAGCCATGCAAGCAAGGAGATAGAATCCTATCTTCTGAATGAGGGCGATACGGAGCTCCGTTACAAGCGTATAATGAGCTATGTGACCTGTGCGAATTCCTACGCTTTCCTGATCGACGAAGGTTTTGCCGAGGAGCAGAAAGTCATCAACGAGGTAAACACCTGCCTGATAAAATATCCCGAGCAGATGGGTACTAAGCTTGAAGATCTGAAACAGGCTTTTGATGACATCGGCGCAGACCTTGACAAAGGCTATGAGGAAGCTCAGGCTGTGGTCGATTCTGTGGACAAATTAGGTTATTAGGAGTGGTCAAATATGAATGAAAAGAGAAAGCTCAAACGCGAGATAAAGATATGCCGTCAGACTATCGAGGAGATAGAGCGCAAGCGTTCAAGATCGCAGTCAGCGCTTGTACAGGCGGTGCTTTTGCAGGAAGAGCCTGATGAAAACGACGTTGAGTGGTTCAACAAGTACACTGGAGAGATCACCGCTTGCAGAAATCACATGATAGAACTGCAGAAGAAGCTGAATTCGCTGTAAATATCTCTGATATGGTTGGATTTAATAAAAACTGCCTCGAAGCATTTATGGTGCTTCGGGGCAGTTTTTTCGTGCTATGATTTGTTGTCGGTGGCAAACAGTGTTTCTTTGCTTGTTTTCTCCCTTCGTTTCTCGAATCGAGGAATCAACTAACAGCGACTGCGTCGGCAGTGGCGTACCGCCGTCGATTTTACGCGGCAATGATTTACGGACATAGAAAGAGCGTGGACGTTTGTATTGTCCACGCTCTGTAATTTTTTGCCGCGCCTTTTTGAATGAGCGGGTAGTTTTGATGCTCTTATTATTCGCTGTGCATTTTGGTTGTGTGCCTTGGAGATTGAGGACTGTGCAAATATCCCGAAAGCCTTTCGAAAAGCTTGACCAAAAATCTTCGGCTCTTTATATCAACCATTAATCATTAACTGCATTCTTAGCAATAACATCAGCCACAAGATTAGCGGGAAGGGGCTCGTATCTCACCTTTTCAAATGTGAATGAACCTCTGCCCTGGGTCATCTGTCTCAGGGTCAGTGTGAAGTCCTGCATCTCTGCCATGGGAACTTCTGCAACTATCTCGGTAAGACCATGCTTATCTGTGGGGTTCATGCCGAGAACTCTGCCGCGGCGCTTGTTCAACTCGCCCATCATGTCGCCTGTGTTGTCATCGGGTACGATAACATTCAGTGCACCGATAGGTTCGAGCAGTATAGGCTCAGCCTGTCTCAGACCTTCCTTGTATGCGATTGATGCCGCCATCTTGAACGCCATTTCAGAAGAGTCAACGGGGTGGTACGAACCGTCCACCAGTATAGCTTTCAGACCCACAACAGGGAAGCCTGCCAGAACGCCCTTCTTTACGCTCTCCTGTAAGCCCTTTTCAACCGCGGGGAAGAAGTTCTTGGGCACAGCACCGCCGAATACCTTCTCCTCGAATATCAGTTCGTCTGATACACAAGGCTCGAACTCTATCCAAACGTCACCGTACTGACCGTGTCCGCCGGACTGCTTCTTGTGTCTGCCCTGTACCTTGACTTTCTTGCGGATAGTCTCGCGGTAGCTTATTCTGGGAGCCGCAACTTCCATATCAACACCGAAATCGCTCTTCAATCTGCCCTGTACTGAATCCAGATGCAGTCCGCCCAGTGTGGAGAGTATCATCTCGTTAGTAGCAGTATCCATCTCGTAATTGAGGGTCAGGTCTTCTTCAAGAAGTCTAGCGATAGCCGCGGATATCTTGCTCTCATCACCCTGTTTCTTAGCCTTTACAGCCATCTTGTAGCAAGGCTTCGGGAACTCGATCGCTTCAAACTTTACAACCCTGCTGCTGTCGCAGATGGTGTCGTTGGTGTTGACATTCATCTTGCTTGCAACAACAATGTCGCCTGCGCCTGCTTCTGTAATGTCTATCTGCTTCTTGCCCACAAGGGTCATAAGCTTGCCGACCTTTTCTGTATTGCCAGTGGTAGCATTTACAACTTCCATATTTGGCTTCAGAACACCTGCAAACACCTTGATGAATGACATCTTGCCTACGAAAGGATCGGCAACTGTCTTGAATACAAATGCTGCCAGAGGATCGCTCTCCTTGCACTCAACTTCGATGGTGTCGCCGTTAGCAGTCTCACCCACCATAGCATCCTTCTCGGAGGGAGGAGGCAGCAGCAGGTCGATCTCTTTCAGAAGCATATCAACGCCGGAAAGATCAGTTGAAGATACGCAGGTAACAGGAGTGATAACACCCGCATTCATACCTCTGTGTATACCGTCTATCAGCTCTTTCTGTGTGAATGATTCGCCCGAGAAGAACTTATCCATCAGCTCCTCATCTGTCTCAGCCACAGCTTCGGATACAGCCTCGATCAGACCGTCGATACGGTATTCCATTTTCTCCGATACTTCAGCTGTGGGCATATCTGTTTCAACAGCCTTGCCGTCTTCGTATTTATATGCTTTCATTTCGATGAGATTTATATAAGAAACTATCTTTCTGTCAGCAATAACAGGTACAACAACAGGGCACACCGTAGGACCGAATTCGCTCTTGAGCTGTGTCAGCACGTTGTTGAAGTTAGCATTTTCATCGTCTATCTTGGTTACTACGAACATTGTGGGCTTGCCGAATTTCTTAGCGCACTCATAGGCCTTGTGAGTGCCGACTTTAACGCCCGACTTCGCAGAAACGGTTATCAGCACACAGCCGCTTGCATATATGCCCTCGACCATGCCGCTCTCATAATCGAACAGACCGGGAGTATCCAGAAGGTTAACTTTCAGATCGCTTGTTTCCATAACTGAAAGGGAAGTGTATACAGAACACTTTCTCTTTATCTCGTCGGCAGTGTAGTCCGAAACCGTTGTGCCTTCAAGCACTTTGCCAAGTCTGTCAACTGTTCCGCTCTTATATAACAAAGCCTCTGTCAGTGAGGTCTTTCCTGACCCTGCGTGACCTGCAACGGCAATATTCTTGATCTTGGTACTGTCAAACTTTTTCAATGTGATTCGCTCCTATCTGTGACTTTCGTCTTTATATTTTCAGCGGAAATTTTCGTGATGGTGAATATACACAAAAACCTCAATCGCATAACATAATTATATATTATTTTAGTCAAAATAGCAATAGCATTATCGAAAAAAGTTTTCGTGATTATGAACAAAATTTAAAACAGATATTTTACATTTGAGTCAGAAACGTGTCTTTTTGACTTTATTTCACGAATTTTCATCACATTCAAACAGATTTTAGCAAGTCCGATCTGTTATGACAGCGCCCGTCGGCAAAGGCTTTTTCATGCCTGACACCGCCCCGAAAGCATCAAACATCACCGACTTTTTAGTCAGTTTTACATATTTCAAGTTTTTCGGTCGTCCGAAAGCAGTTTCTCACAACTCATATCAATACCGATCGCACCCAGTGGTGCAGTCAGGATTATCCCCAGTACAGCAACCGAAAGCACAGTCTTACCACAGGCAAGCCCCGCTGCCAGTGGTACAGAACCTATCGCCGCCTGTACAGTCGCCTTTGGCAGATAAGCTACCACGCAGAATAACCGTTCCTTGAAATCCAGCTTTGTACCCAGCGTGCAGATAAAAACTCCCACCGCGCGGAATGCCAGCGCAATAAATATCATTACTGCCGCAGATAATCCTGCTGAAATGGTGTAACGAATGTCCACAGCCGCGCCAACCATCACGAACAGTATCACTTCTGCGGCTATCCAGGCTTTACCGAATTTATCAGAAAGTCCCTTTGCGTCCGAAACCTCACTCTTCTTTTTTATCACGCAAGCCATAGCGATTATAGCCAGTAATCCCGAAATTGCAACGTAAGGTTTCACCGAACTCTCCAAAGTCATCAGTAGGAATGCCGCCGAAAGCATTATTATCAGCTTCACACTGCTGCGGATTTTCTTCCCACGCCTGATTGAAAAATCAAATAACCCGAATACCAGATACCCCGATATCCCGCCGAGTATCAGCCCCAGAACTATGGAAATTGGAATGTTCATAAGTCCCGAAAGCTCAGCTTTTCCACCCTGCGCCATGGTCAGAAAAGTCGAAAACAGAACCAGTACGAATACATCATCACAGGAAGCTCCCGCCAGTATCATCTGCGGAACACCATTTTCCGTACCCCGTTTCTTTTCGATCAGCGCCACCATTCGCGGCACAACAACCGCAGGGGAGACAGCACTCAGCACAGCACCCATCAAAGCCGATTCTATCAACGAAGTCCCCAACAATAACGGCGCAAATACCATGTACCCCGCCATCTCAAAACAAGCAGGCATAAAACTCATCAGCACCGCCGCCCGCCCGACTTTTTTCAAGTCTGAAAGCTCCAGCGCCAGACCAGCTTTTATAAGTATTATGATGAGAGCCGTTTGCCGAAGTTCAGCCGATATTGACATCACCTTGTCATCCAGTAAACCCAAAGCAAATGGACCCACAATTATCCCAGCTGCCAGCATACCGATGACCCGTGGGAGCTTCATCGCCTGAAAAAGCGCTCCTGCTCCGAGCCCGACAAGAAATATCACAGCAAATGAGAAAAGCATAAATACACCTCCGAACAAAATAAAAAAGCCGACAGCATCTGCGTAAGGCAGACGTCATCAGCTTGGAATAAGCGGTTCAGGTAAAAACCTTGGGAGATCATCATTCCCGAAAATATTTTTTTGACACAATAAATATACCATATCGAGATAGTTTTGTCAAGTGCGGCGGCAACAAAGAGGATACCGAACGCGGCAACAAATTATCGACCAAAACAGACGAAGCCGCGAATAGAGCTTTGGCGCAAGCCTTTCGCGAAAGGCTTGCGTGAGTTTGAGGGCAGAGCCCTCAATCACCAAGGTGCAAAGCCAAAATGCAAAGCAAACTATAAGAGAACAAAGAACTACCGACCTTTTCAAAAAGGCGCGGCAAAAATTTTTCAGAGCGTGGACAATACAAACGTCCACGCTCTTTCTGCGTAAATATATTGCCGCGCCCGCTGTCAAACAGCGAAGCCACAGCCGACGCAGTCGCTGTTATTTGACAGCTCGACCCGAGGAACGAGGGGCGAAATCTCGCAAACTAACGACTAACAGCAAATATCCGACTATCCCAACAGATCCAGCTTTCCCAATACTCATAACTAAAAAATTATTTTTCTATGAACTTTCATTTTCCTCTTGACAAAATGAAATATGTGTGATAAAATATATTTGTACACAAACAATGTCGGAGGGGAGTGATATCATGGATACCGATTACCGCGAAATGATGAAGCTGGATAACCAGCTATGTTTCCCGTTATATGCCGCTTCAAGGGTCATAACCTCACTCTATACTCCGTACCTTAAACCCCTTGGGCTGACATATACCCAGTATATCTTCTTCCTGGTAATGTGGGAAAAAGACGGTCTTACCGTCGGTGAGATATGTAACCGCCTGATGCTTGATAGTGGCACACTCTCTCCGATACTGAAAAAACTCCGTCAGCAGGGCTATATCGAAAAACATCAAAGCACCATGGATGAACGCTCATTCATCGTCACTCTCACCGATAAGGGCAGAAAACTTCAGCAACAGGCAAAGGATATCCCGTCACAGGTGGGTAATTGCGTTGATCTTTCACCTGAAAAAGCAATTCAGCTTCGGGAACTGTTATACGAACTCCTCAATAATACAAACCGTCTATAGTAAACGACATTGAAATTGCTATTTTGCGAACTTCGCAAAAGCATAAATCGAACTTTTACTCGTTCTCAAAGTTCAATTTCTGATGTCGTTTACTATAACGTTACCATCATCAAAGAGGTGATCACTATGCACGAAGAATTTGATCTACAGAATTATCTTACCGCAGGCGTTGAACGTATCGTTACCGAAGCGGTAAAAGCCACACTCAAAAACCCTAAGGAAAGCGCGTTCATGCTGAAATTTGCTGCCGCCAGCCGAGCAGCTTCCAAAAAGCGCCGCAAAGCTGAGGATAACGGCGAGCATATCCCGCCTTTCATCATCGCCAGCATCACCAGCAGCTGCAATCTTCACTGCGAAGGATGCTACTCACGTTGTAACCACGCCACTGTGGATTCAGAGCCTATAAAACAGCTCTCTGATGAGGAATGGCAGAACGTTTTCGATGAAGCCGAAGATCTGGGTATCAGCTTCATTCTATTAGCGGGCGGCGAGCCCATGCTAAGGCGCGGAGTTATCGAAGCCGCAGGAAAAAAGCAGAATATCCTTTTCCCTATATTTACCAATGGCACCTACCTTGATGAAAGGTATCTCGAACTTTTTTTCAACTGCCGAAATCTCATTCCGATAATGAGTATCGAGGGCGACCGTCAGCGTACCGATGAACGGCGCGGCAAAGGCATCTACGATAAGCTCATTTCCAATATGGACGAGATAAAAAAGCGCGGACTTATATTCGGTGCTTCCGTTACAGTCACCACAAAGAATTATAAAGAAGTGACCTCGCAGGAATTTCTTGGCAGTCTCTCGGAGCGCGGATGTAAAGCAGTTATCTTTGTGGAGTACGTTCCCGTCACCGCTGAAAGCAAAGAACTCGCTCCCGGTGATGCAGAGCGCGAATTCATGCAGGCTGAGATAAAGCGTCTCAGAGAAACTCACCCCGAGATGGTATATATATCATTCCCCGGGGACGAAAAAAGCTCGGGCGGCTGTGTAGCCGCAGGCAGAGGTTTCTTCCATATCAATTCCCACGGCGGCGCAGAACCTTGTCCGTTCTCACCATATTCCGATATCAATGTCAGGGATTCTTCTCTGCGGGAAGCCATGAACTCTCCGCTTTTCATGAAACTCAGGGACGAAGGCTATCTGCTGGAAGACCACGAGGGCGGATGTATTCTCTATGAAAAACGTGAGCTGGTAGAACAGCTCATAAACGCTTGATATGTAAAATCATAAGGAGAAAATGACCATGAAAGGTATTGTTATTCTGTTAGTTGTTCTTGCAGCTCTCGGATGCTGCTGTTTTACTCACCGCCGCGTGATCAAAGCACTTATCAGGCATGAACCTATGCCCCCTGCACCCAAGTGGCATTTCTGGTGCAAAAATAAAAGGAGTTAACTCCTGAGAAAGGTCGTAAGCATAATGCAGCAAGATACTGAAAATCGAAGTAAGATAATAATCCGTACAAGCATCACAGGAATAGTCGCAAACGTCTTCCTTGCCGCTTTTAAAGCCGTGATAGGTGTTCTGACCCACTCGATCGCTATCGTTCTCGATGCCGTAAACAATATCTCCGATGCTGGCAGTTCGCTGATAACCATTATCGGCACTAAGCTTGCAGGCCGTCAGCCCGATAAAAAACACCCATTCGGCTACGGCAGGATAGAATATCTCAGCGCTATGGTGATCTCGGTGATAGTCCTCTACGCAGGTATCACCTCATTTGTGGAATCCGTCAAGAAGATATTCAAGCCCGCCACCCCAGATTATTCGGTTGTCTCTCTGATAATAGTTGGCGTTGCCGTCATCGTGAAGATAGTCCTCGGCAGATATGCAAAAAGTGTGGGTGAAAAAGTCAACTCCGATTCTCTGGTAAACTCGGGCGAAGACGCTACCCTCGATTCTGTCATATCCGCATCAACTCTGGTGGCAGCCATAATCTTCATGACCACAGGTCTTTCTCTGGAAGCATGGCTTGGTGCTGTGATATCACTCGTTATCATAAAATCGGGATTTGAAATGCTGAAAGATACTATCTCTCAGATACTTGGCGAGCGCAGTGATCCCGAACTCGCCAAGAGCATCAAACAGACCGTCACCGATATCGAGGGCGTTCAGGGCGCTTATGACCTTGTGCTGAATAACTACGGACCGGACGCATGGAACGGATCTATCCATATCGAAGTTCCCGATACTTTCTCGGCTGATAGGATAGACAGACTTATCAGGGAGATACAGCTTGCTGTATATACCGCTCATAGGGTCGTACTTACTGCAGTTGGCGTGTATTCAATAAATACAAAGGACGAAGAATCAAAAGCGGTGGAAGAGAAAGTCCGCGAGATAGTTTTTGCCCGCGAACACGTACTGCAAATGCACGGTTTCTACCTTACTAAAGAGATAAATACTATCCGCTTTGATGTGGTGGTAAGTTTTGATGCACCCGACCGCAGGGAAGTTTATAAGCAGATAATTGCAGATGTGAAAGAAGCTTTCCCTGACCATAAACTCCAGATAGCGCTTGATACGGATTTTTCGGAAGAATAGTAAACTTGTGGAAACTGCCAAGGAAGAGAGCTTTGGCTCAAGCCTTTTGCGAAAGGCTTGCGGGAGCCACAGTCAGCAAAGCTGACTGTTAAGGGCAGAGCCCTTCGGTCAAGGCACAAAAGCGACGCGGCAACAAGGCAATAAATAGAAAAGCGTACTGACGACCAAATAGGGCGCGGCAAAAAAATTTCAGAGCGTGGACAATACAAACGTCCACGCTCTTTCTTTCTGCGTAAATATATTGCCGCGCCCGAAATCAACGGCGATAGCCACAGCCGACGCAGTCGCTGTTAGTTGATTTCTCGACCCGAGGAACGAGGGGCGAAAAACTCGCAAACTACCGCCAATAGCAAACATCCGACTATCCCAACTAGCTTAGCATGATTTTTAACTCACTCTCGGAATATCTCCGTCCACGTCCGCCCTTGATTTTTAAAACAAATTATGCTATGATAATGTAGAAGATATGAACAACCTCAATTCGGCACAAGACACCATAACTCAACCGAAGCAGAATACCAACTTTAAAATAAGGGAGAGATAACAAATGATGCATAAAATAACCGACCTCATCGAACCCGATAACGGCTGTGAAGGATTTGCAGAGGGCGAAGAACCCATGGTAACACTCGTCCTCGATGACGGCAGAAAAGTGAAAGTACCAGATATGACCGCCTACAAACGGGGCTGGGATATAGGTGCAGAAATATCCGATGAAGATATAGCAGAGTTTGCAAAATAAGACGGAGAGAAAATATGACACTTCTTATACTTGATTCGGGCAGAGGTTCGCGAATGGGTGACATCACCGACAGTCACCCCAAATGCATGACCGAGATATCAGCGAACGAAACTATCCTCAGCCGACAGCTGAAACTTGCTTATTCCGCAGGGCTGAAAAGAGTGGTGATAACCACAGGATATCTCAGCGAAGTGCTTGAAGATCACGTCCGCACTCTCGATATGCCCATTGATATCACCTTTGCAGAAAACCGCGACTATGATACCACTAATTATATATGGTCGATCTACCTTGCACGGGAACTTCTCGATGACGATATTATCCTGATGCACGGCGACCTGGTCTTTGACAGCCTTGTTCTCGATGATGTCATCGCCCATGAGGGCAGCTGCATGACGGTGTCACGTTCTTCACCACTGCCCGAAAAGGACTTCAAAGCCGTCATTGAAAACGGAAAGATAAGCAAGGTCGGCATTGAGTTTTTTGATAATGCCGCGGCTGCACAGCCACTCTATAAGCTGACGAAGAAAGACTTCTGCACATGGCTTGAAAATATCATCGCCTACTGCGAAAGCGGTATTGCTGAAAAGCGCACCTGTTACGCTGAGAAAGCTCTGAATGAAGTCACGGATAAATGTGATATACGTCCTCTTGATGTTGGCGAACTTCTTTGCAGTGAGATAGACAACGCCGATGATCTTGAAGAAGTGTCCCGAAAACTGGATAGTATAAATCGCAGAAGCGTTTATATGTGCTTCTCCACCGATGTTATACACAGCGGTCATATCGCTATCATAAAAAAAGCTTCAAATCTTGGCAGGCTGACCATAGGTGTGCTTTCGGATGAAGCTGTTGCGGGCTATAAGCGTTTCCCGCTTCTGCCATACGAAGAGCGCAAGACAATGTTTGAGAACATCAGCGGAGTATCCCGTGTGGTAGGTCAGCGGGACCTTTCATACAGGGAGAATATCATGCGTCTGCGCCCCGATATAGTTGTACACGGCGACGACTGGCGAAAAGGCGTACAGCGTACAGTCCGCGAGGAAACTCTCGTCCTGCTGAAAGAATACGGCGGCAGACTGGTAGAGTACCCCTACGCCTATGATGAAAAATATATCGAGATCGAGCGCCGTTCTCTGGCTGAACTTTCTACACCAAGCATAAGGCGAAGCCGTCTGAAAAAGATGCTTTCCATCAAAGGTCTTGTGACCGCAATAGAGGCACATAGCGGACTAACAGGGCTAATAGCCGAAAAGACAGTGGTTTGCGAAAACGGCGGCGCAAGACAGTTCGATGCCATGTGGATAAGCTCTCTCTGCGATTCTACCGCAAGGGGCAAGCCCGATATCGAGCTTGTGGATATGACCAGCCGTTATCGGACGGTCGATGAGATAATGGAAGTAACTACCAAGCCCATAATATTCGACGGTGACACAGGTGGTCTTACGGAGCATTTCGTGTATACCGTCCGCACCCTTGAACGCATGGGTGTTTCAATGGTCATTATCGAGGACAAGACGGGTCTTAAAAAGAACAGCCTTTTCGGCAATGAGGTCGTACAGACTCAGGCGGATATCAAGGATTTCTGCGGGAAGATAAGCGCGGGCAAGCGTGCGCAGAATACAGCCGATTTCATGATATGCGCCCGCATCGAGAGCCTTATCCTTGAAAAAGGAAATGAGGACGCTTTGGAAAGGGCTTTTGCCTATACCGAAGCAGGTGCAGATGCCATAATGATACACAGCCGAAAGAAAGACCCCTCGGAAGTTTTTGAGTTTGTGGAAAGATTCAGGGCGCAGGACGATGATACTCCGATAGTCGTGGTGCCTACGGCTTTTGATTCCGTCACCGAGGAAGAGTTCAAAGCGCGGGGCGTGAACATAGTCATATACGCAAATCAGCTGACACGAAGCAGTTTCCCTGCAATGAAAAATGCGGCGGAAATGATACTCAGGAACCACCGTGCTCAGGAATGCGATGATATATGTATGCCATTCAAGGAAATAATCAGGCTGATACCCGACGACATAAAGGGAGATAACTATGGACGTTAAAAAACTTACCGATATAATAGGCGCAGACTTCTATACAGGTGTTCCCGACAGCCTTCTCAGACCCCTCTGTGATATGCTGATGGACAGATACGGCACCGACCCCGCACATCATATAATCGCTGCAAACGAGGGCAACTGTACAGCAGTAGCAGCAGGCTATCATCTTGCCACAGGCAGGATACCTGTGGTTTATATGCAGAATTCGGGTGAGGGCAATATCATCAATCCTGCCGCAAGCCTATTGAACAGAAAGGTATACGCCATACCCATGCTTTTCATAATAGGTTGGCGAGGAGAACCGGGAGTTCATGATGAACCACAGCATATATATCAGGGGGAAGTTACCCTGAAACTTCTGGAAGATATGGAGATAGAAAGTTTCGTAATAAGTAAGGATACCACCGAAGACGAAGTACGCCGCGCACTTGCAGAGTTTGAAAAAGCCTTTGCCGAGGGCAGACAGGCTGCCTTTGTGATACGCAAGGGCACACTGACCTATGAAAAGAAAATGTCCTATAAAAACAGCTATGCCATGTCCCGTGAGGAAGTCATCAGGCATATAGTTTCATTTACCGCCGATGACCCTGTGGTATCCACCACGGGAAAAGCCAGCCGCGAACTATTTGAGATAAGAGAACAGAACGGTCAGCACCACGGCAGAGATTTCTTGACTGTAGGCTCAATGGGACATAGTTCATCCATCGCACTGGGCATTGCCCTTAATAAAAAGGATAGGAAAGTATGGTGCATAGATGGCGACGGCGCAATGCTGATGCACATGGGCAGCCTTGCGGTAATAGGTTCGGTAAAGCCCGAGAATCTGGTGCATATCGTGATAAACAATTCTGCTCACGAGACTGTTGGCGGACTTCCGACTGCTGCGGGGCAGACAGATATAACTGGTATAGCACGTGCCTGCGGTTACAGCAGGGTGTTTTCGGCGGATAGTTTTGAGAGCCTGGACGAAGCCCTGACTGCCGCACAAGATGGTAGCGGACTCACATTCATCGAGGTGAAATGCGCACTGGGCGCACGTGCAGACCTTGGCAGACCCACGAAAACAGCCCTTGAAAACAAGGAGAATTTCATGGAACATCTTGCCAATGACTGATATCAAAGCAGTGCATCTATCTTTTCGGTAACGTCAAGCACAGTTTGGATATCGGTAAAAGTATCTCCCGTTTCAAGAGAATGGTTAGCGCCATTATACTCATTCAGGGGGACAAGATGCTTTCTGCAAAGCTTGCGGATAGCTTCGGTGTCAGCCCACGGGTCGGATGTGCCGTGGAAAGCTGTACAGCGGTGAGATAGGCTTTCAAATGTGGCTTCAAGGGGTGTAAGCAGTATGCATGAGGCGTTGATGCCCGATGTTTCGCGGTAAGCAAGGCAGGCAATTGTGCCTATGCTTTTGCCGATGAATACCACTTTTTCGTATTGCGAAAAATCAATTACAGAAAGCTGTTCCGATGCGAGGGCAAGAGCGTGGTCTGCCGCTCGGGACATTTTTTCTTCGTTGCCCTTTGTCGTGTTATCGAACCCCGAAAATTTAAGAGGTATCACATCATAGCCCTTGCTTCTGGCTAGTTTTGCCGAGTAATAAAGCAGGGGCTTTTCGCAGTGGTAGCCTATGCCGGGGAAAAGAACGCATAGCTTCATAAAACATTTCTCCTTTCTTTGTGTTGCTGTTATATTGATTATATCACAAGAATAACGGCAAGTCAATCGTAGAATTTGGTGACAATGAGCAAAAACTGAGTTGACAAACCTTGGGATTGGTAGTACAATATAAAAAATGACATTTGTTTTAACTAATGAAAGGGAGTCATTTAAATGGGAAGAACAGACAGGATATTTCCGGATAAATATATAGATCTCCATCTTCATCTTGACGGGGCTGTTACTTCAGATATTGCAAAGCGCCTTGCTGATATGCAGGGGATAGTACTGCCAGCTGAGAGCGACGCCCTTGAAAAGCTTCTTTCGGTGGGTGAGGACTGCAAAGATCTCAATGAGTTTCTTGAATGTTTTGAACTTCCGCTGAAGCTTTTGCAGACAGTCGAAGCACTGGACGAGTGTGCATTTCTTGTGGCAGAAAAAATGCGTGAGCAAGGGGTCATCTATGCCGAGATAAGGTTCGCACCGCAGCTGCATTGTGAGAAAGGGCTTACTCAGCGTGACGCTGTTGATGCTGTCATCAGAGGACTTTCACGCAGTGGATTAAAAACAGGGCTGATACTCTGCTGTATGCGTGGTTCGGACAACGAAGAAAAAAATCTTGAAACGGCTGAACTGGCAAAAGAGTATCTGGACAAAGGAGTTAACGCTCTTGACCTTGCAGGTGCCGAGGGGCTTTTTTCAACGGAGAATTTTGCGGAGCTTTTTGCAAAGATACGTGAAAGCGGAGTACCCTTTACAATACACGCAGGTGAAGCCGATGGCGCGGAGAGCGTTAGAAAAGCGCTGGAATTCGGGGCTTCTCGCATAGGTCACGGAGTAAGGATAAATGAAGACCCCGAGCTGGTATCTATTATTGCTGAACGGGGAATACCTCTTGAAATGTGCCCAAACAGCAACAGGCTCACACATGCGGTGGAGGATATGAATGATTATCCCTTTATGGATTATCTCAGCCGAGGGATAAAAGTTACGATCAACACTGACGATCCTGCGATAGAGCGTACCGATATCGCGGCGGAGTTCAGATATATGGAGAGCCGTTTTGGTATGACTGCGGAGCAGAAGCGTGAAGTACTGTTAAATGCGGCAGATGCTGTTTTTGCGAACGATGAGGTCAAACAATGGCTCAGAGATCAGATCGCCCCGGGGGTGAATGAAAAATGATGGAGTATAAAAATACCATAATCGCCGCACTGGTGATATCCGAAATTATCGAAATGATCGGTGCATACGGGATATTCAAAAAATGCGGCAGACGACCCTGGCTGGCTTTCATACCTTTCCTCAGGCATGACCGCATGGGCAAATGCGCGGGCAGAGAGCAGGAAGGTCGCTCGCTGATGCTCATAAGTCTGGGCATCGTTGTGATGATAACGACGGCTTATCTTTACAAGCCTAACAGCCTGCAAAGTATGATATCCCTGTTTTTGCTGATACTGCTGATGATACCATGCGTGATATACAGCATACGTGTTTATTTCGGGCTTGCTGACGCTTTCGGGCGAAACAGGCTCTGGGTTATACCCTGGCTGGTACTCAGGTGTTTTTGTGCACTGCTCTGGGGCTTGGGAAAAGGCTTTCATACAGCCGATGGTTATCCATTTGACGATGAAGATGTCGCTCCCGAGGTCAGCGGACTTGAAGCTGAATCGCTCGGTGAGGGACTTTCGATAAATATTACCAAAAGAACGGCGATGAATTTTCTTCAGCGCAAGGTGCTCCTCAGAGATATACACCTTAGCATACCCAAGGGACACATGGTGCTTCTGCTTGGGGGCTCGGGTTCGGGCAAGACTACTTTCCTGAATGCGGTAACGGGTTATGAAAAGGCAAAGGCTGTAATAACGCTGGCAGGCAGCAATGTTTACAAGGATTACAAAAGCATGAAGTACGATATCGGATTTGTACCCCAGCAGGACCTTGTGCGCGGAAGTGATACGGTCTACCGGACGCTATCCGATGCGGCTTCGCTGAGACTTCCCACGGAGATGAAAGGCGATGTAAGGCGGAACAGGATAAACGAAGTTCTTGATACTTTCGGACTTATGCCTGTAAAGAGCAGTCTTGTGGACAAGCTTTCGGGCGGTCAGCGGAAAAGGCTTTCCATCGCGATAGAGTATATCTCAGACCCGACGCTATTTATTCTGGACGAGCCCGATTCGGGACTTGATGGAGTAATGGCGAGGGCGCTTTTCGAGAAGCTTCGCGGTATTGCGGACAGCGGAAAGATAGTAATAGTGATAACCCATACTCCCGACCGTGTGGCTGACCTTTTTGATGATGTGATAGTCGTAGCAAAGGACGCACACCGCACAGGCAGACTTGCATACTACGGTGCGGCTGAAAAGTCCTACGGTTTTTTCGGGAAGAAGTCCATGGAAGAAATACTGATGTCCGTTAACCGCCGTGAAGAGGGCGGCGAGGGCAAGGCTGATGAATTTGTAAGAAAGTATGCGACCGCTGTGGCAGGAGGTGAGCTTTAATGGAAACTGCTGTAGGTGTAAGGCATACGGGCAGGGCAAGGCAGACTTTTGTATACCTTGGCAAACTGTTCCGTATGTTCATATTCCGAAACGATTGGAAAGTTATGCCCATGGCGGCTGTCATATCGGGACTGGTATCCTTTGTTGTGGGCAAAAAGATGAATGTTTCCATGGAGGGCACGCTGAGGGGAGCGTTCGCGTTTTCCTGCATATGTATCTGGAACGGTTTTTTCAATTCGATACAGGTGATATGTCGTGAAAGACCGATCATAAAGCGTGAACACCGCTCGGGACTGCACATGACGGCTTATGTATTCGCGCACATGATATATCAGGCGTTTTTATGCGGAAGTCAGGTCATCATCATGATATTTGTGATGATAGTTGCAAAGGTTCGTATGCCTGAAAACGGTTTGGTATTTGAGGCTGGATTCGACTTGTTTGTGACTATGTTCCTTATTACATACGCGGCAGATATGATATCCCTTTTCATATCATCGGTGGTGAAGAACACCACTACTGCCATGACATTCGTGCCATTTTTGCTGATATTCCAGCTGATATTCTCGGGAGGATTTTTCTCACTGGAGGGCAAGGCTTACAAGATGTCTTATCTGACGGTTTCAAAATGGGGTTTGACCTCGCTTTGTGCACAGGGGCATTATAATGACCTGCCCATGACTTCGCTATGGACTTCCATGAGCAAGATGAGAAGTCTTGAAGTGGAGGGAGAAAAGCCGGTGGATGATATGCTTGACTACATCACAGCATCAAACCGTAAGGACGAGCTGATGCTGAAATGCGGAAGCAACAATCAGGAGAAGAAGTACGAATCCTCAACTAAGAATGTATTGAAATGCTGGGGAAATCTTGGTATCTTCATAGTTGGTTTTGCATTCCTCTCTATCGTTTCGCTTGAGTTTATCGATCAGGACAGAAGATAGTATCTTTACGGAGAATGGCATTGGCTGTTCTCCGTTATTTTGTTGACAGGGTCTGGTCATTGCTGTGCTTCTTTGATATGAGCTCGCGAGAGTCGTCAAGATACTTCCCCTTATACAGCATAACACGCCACCTCGTATGCCGTAGTCATAGTGGGCAGCTGCCTGTCTGCGTGCGCATAAGTGGGAAATATATTCATGCTTTCTTATATACAGCGATTTTTACTGAAAAGTTGTACGTTTTTGTACAACTCTTGCAGAAATATGTCTGAGTTAAAATATAAAACGTATGTTTGCATGATATCTGACGTGTGAGGTCGTTTATAACTCACAATGATGGGCTGACGGAGGTCTCGGGCTCGAAAGGTATGATTTTTTATGGTTTTCTTTATTGACAACACGGGTTTTGCGTGGTATAATTGAAAAGTATGAAAATCAAGGTTAGTTAAAATCTTACAGCGACGGGGCTGCACAGGGCAGTTACGGCTGAAGAAGGAAAAGGGTTGTTTTATGAGCAGTAATAAGATAGGATTCGATAATGACAAATACCTTAAGATGCAGTCCGAGCGTATCCGCGAGAGGATAGCGGATTTCGGAAGCAAGCTGTATCTGGAATTCGGCGGAAAGCTTTACGACGATTTCCACGCTTCGAGAGTTCTCCCCGGCTTCAAGCCCGACAGTAAGCTGCAGATGCTTTTACAGCTGAAGGACGAGGCTGAGATAGTTATTGTCATCAATGCAAATGACATCGAGAAGAACAAGATAAGAGGCGATCTGGGCATCACATATGATATCGATGTTATTCGTCTTTATAATGTGTTCACCAAGATCGGGCTTTATGTAAGCTCGGTAGTACTGACAAGATATGACGGTCAGCGTTCCGCTGTGGCTTTCCAGAAGAGACTGGAGGCTCTGGGCGTAAAGGTATATCATCACTATGCTATTGAGGGTTATCCTGCTAATCTTCAGCTTATTATGAGCGATGAGGGTTATGGCAAGAACGATTATATCGAGACCACACGCAAGCTGGTTGTGATCACAGCTCCCGGTCCTGGAAGCGGAAAGATGGCTACTTGTCTTTCTCAGCTTTATCACGAGCACAAAAGGGGCGTAAATGCTGGCTATGCTAAGTTCGAGACTTTCCCGATATGGAACATACCACTTAAACACCCTGTAAATCTGGCTTACGAGGCTGCTACCTCAGACCTGAACGACGTTAATATGATAGACCCGTTCCATCTTGAAGCATATGGAGAGACCACAGTAAACTACAACCGTGATGTGGAGATATTCCCCGTACTGAATGCGATGTTCGAGAATATCCTTGGTACTTCGCCCTACAAGTCGCCTACTGACATGGGCGTAAATATGGCGGGTAACTGCATCGTTGATGATGAGGCAGTACGTGAGGCTGCTAAGCAGGAGATAATCCGCCGTTACTATGTTGCCCTTTGTGACAGAAAGAAGGGTACTTGTTCCGAAGAAGATACTTACAAGCTGGAAATGCTGATGAATCAGGCGAAAGTAAGCACTGCTGACAGAAAGGTAGTGGCTGCTGCGCTGAAAAAAGAAGAGGAGACAGGTTCTCCTGCGGCGGCAATGGAGCTTCCCGATGGTACTATTATCACAGGTAAGACTTCAAATCTGCTGGGTGCCTGCTCTGCACTTATACTCAATGCTCTGAAGTATTTCGGCAATATAGATGATGATACGCTTCTGATGTCGCCCCATGTAATTGAGCCGATACAGAATCTGAAGACAAATCATCTCGGCAACAACAACCCAAGGATACATACAGATGAGACACTGATAGCGCTGTCTATCTGTGCTGCTACCGATGAAAATGCTAAACGTGCTATGGATCAGCTTGAAAAGCTCCGTGGCTGTGAGGTACATTCTACGGTAATACTCAGCGCGGTAGACGAAAGGATATTCAAGCGTCTTGGTATCAATCTCACCTGCGAACCTAAATTCAGCTAAATGTTTTGAGAGGACTGTGGAAAACGGTCCTCTTTTTGTACTATATAAAGGAGGAGTTTGGATGATATTTATCACAGGGGATACTCACGGTGAATATAATGATACGGTAAGTCGTTTCGCGGAAAACGGAGTCGGGAAAGGTGATACTGTTATAGTGTGCGGGGATTTTGGCTTTGTGGGACGCATCGGCGGGAAACATCAGTATTATCTGAAACAGCTGGCGAAAGAGGAGTTTACGATACTGTTTGTGGACGGGAATCACGAGAATTTTGATGTGCTGGAGACTTATCCTGTGGTGGAATACTGCGGTGGCAGGGCGCACAAGGTGGCGGAGAATATATATCATCTGATGCGGGGACAGATATTCGATATAGAAGGGAAGAGGTACTTTACTTTCGGCGGTGCGTATTCCATAGATAAATTTATGCGCAAAGAGGGAAGAAGCTGGTGGGCGCGTGAACTGCCATCTAATGAGGAATACAAGGAAGCAGGGGAGAATCTGGAAAAGGTCGGATACAAGGTGGATTATGTGCTGACGCATACGATGCCTGATTCGATGATATACCGGATAGGGAAGAATACAGATGTACATGATGCCGAATTGACGGGGTATTTTGAGTGGCTATACAGACAACTGGATTTTAAGAAATGGTTTGCAGGGCATTGGCATATAAACAGAAACTTTGATGGTAAAATGTATATACTGTATGATGAGATGATAAGGATGGAAAAGTAAGTTTAGATTTTCTAATTGTCAAAATGCATATAATATTGTCGGAACTTGTAGAATCGTTTTACATCGAAAAGTGTTGACAAACGCGAAAAATGGTGCTATAATAATTAAGCTGTCAACGAGAGAGCTTAAGAGAAGCGAAAGAGCGCAGGAAACTTAGGGATAAGAGAA